>JACOSO010000062.1 GCA_016178785.1 Bacteroidota bacterium
AGCTCCCGTTGGTGATCGTCCACCGTAACGTGGCGCTGTTCCCGGCCGCAAGGCCTGTCACTGTGCTCGTGTTCGAAGTAGGGGTGGTGATCGTCACCGCTCCGCTCACTACGCTCCACAACCCTGTGCCGGTCGTGGCCGCACTGCCCGCCAAAGTGAAGCTTCCATTATTGCACTGTACTATATCGGAGCCCGCGATCAGCCCGCTCGGGGCGGCCGAGGAATAATTCGTTAACACTACATCATCAGTGCTTGGGGTACAGACCCCGCTGCTGATCGTCCACCTCAATGTGACGCTGCTGCCCGCAATCAAACCAGTGACCGTGCTGTTATTCGAGCCAGGAGTTGTGATTACAGCTCCGTTCGGTGCCCCAACGATCGTCCACAGCCCGCTACCCACAGTCGGATTGTTCCCTGCTAAAGTGAACGACCCGTTGTTACACTGATCTTGGTCCAGCCCTGCATTCGATACTGTGGGTAATGGATCAACAGTAATAGTAAAAGACTGCGGGCTACCGGTACATGTACCATAGCTAGGTGTGACCTGAATGGTTGCAATTTTTGAAGCAGCTCCAGCGTTAAAACCTGCAAACGATGCGATGTTTCCCGAACCACTGGCGCTCAATCCTATTGTTGCATCAGAATTAGTCCAATCAAAAGATGTTGCTGTCCCGGCAAAATTAATGGCTGCAACTGCCGCTCCATGACATACCGCCTGATTTGAAACAGCTCCCACACTTGGTGTCGGGTCAACTGTAATCGTAAATGTCTGAGTACCGCCTGAACAGGTTCCATATTTTGGAGTTACAACAATAGTTGCAACCACCGAGGACACTCCAGGATTAGTTGCTGTAAATGATATATTGCCTGTTCCACTAGCAGCAAGACCAATTGATGCGTCACTATTTGTCCAATCAAAACTTGTCGCTGTTCCCGAAAAGGAAATTGCACCCGTTGCAGCACCATTACAGTACTCCTGGTCTCCGGGATTGGATGATGTGGGTGTAGGATTTACAGTGATCGTAAAATTCTGCGTAGTTCCAGAGCACGTTGCGTTATTAGGGGTAACAACAACAGTGGCCACGAGAGGCGATGTTCCCGGGTTTGACACAACAAAGGGGGTAATATCTCCCACCCCGCTTGCCGCTAATCCAATTGTGGTGTTATTATTAGTCCATGTATAAGATGTTCCCGTGCCTGTAAAGTTAATTGCTGCCGTAGTGGCACCTGTGCATATGACTATATCGGATGGATCATTAACAGTGGGACTAGCAACAACTGTCATTGTGATAGCTGAACTGGTACCGCTGCAACCTCCCGATACTGTTACAATAACATCTACCTGGTCGGCATTAGCGAGCGTTGCAGAGTTGTAAATATTTGAAGCCCCGTTCTGAACTGATCCACCATTAACTCTGAAATCATAGTTCGCCCCACCCGAAGGCGTAGCTGTAAATCTTACATTAGTGCCAGCACAAATTGTATTGTCCGCATCATCGCTCACTATACTAGCCGTAAAACTTGAAAAAATAGTTAGCGTCACTACAGTTGCCGTGCTTCGGCATCCGCCAGTAGTTTGAGTAATATAAACGGTAGTTGATCCCGCACTTGCGCTGCTAAATCCTAACTCAGCAGCTGTAGGATTTGCAGGATCAACAGTTGAAAGTGTTGAGGTCAATCCTGCATCACTATACCATTGAAGTGCTGTTCCCGTAGCTGTGGGAGGCGTGATCGTTGCCCCAATACAATAACTATTAACAGGAAAGGATACTGAAGGTGCTGCAGGAGGACTTGAAACTGTAATGGTTGTATTGTCAGTGTTCGTAATGCCATTGCCATCTGTAACTGTAACCGTGTAGACCGTTGTAGAGGTTGGAGATGCAGTTGGATTGGGAACATTAGTAGCGCTTAATCCCGTAGACGGAGACCACGAATAAATCAATGTAGGGTCGCCAGAAGCCGTAGTTCCTAATGCCACCGAATTCCCTGAGCATATCGATACCCCCCCGCCTGTAATGCTAGCCGATGGATTAGCCCCTGTGATGCCTGTGAAAACAGAAGTAAGCCCAGAAGTAAGGGATGCCCCGGTTGCATTCAGTGTACTTGCACCGAGCGCTGAGAACTTAACCCAGGGATTGGAAGTCTGATTAAAAGCTCCACTTAGTTGAGCCGCTTTTATGGATGTTTCTGTGCCTACCACATCGCTGGCAATATCATATGTACCTGTAATTGATGCGATGCAACTCGTGACACCGGTTTGAGTAATGTTCCAGTAACGGGTTAAATAATTTACAGCGCTGACATTTGAAGAATGTTTAGCATCGGCAACTGACGCACTCAGCGAATAAGTGGCTCCAATACTTCCCGAAGTAACTGTCACATCAACCGGAGAATAAAATGTGTTGTCACCAATTGGAAACGTGAATAGGGAATTTATCGAGGTCAGTACTTTTATTAATTTCCCAGTGCTGCTGGCAATTATTCTTTTTGCTGATGTGGCTCCGGAAATCGCCCCCGATGAACCTATTGTTAAATCATTTGATCCTATATCTATGTTTCCAGCACTTAGTGTCAAAGTACCGTTCACGGTGGTACTGCCGGCCAGTAATGCATCTCCACTTGACTGGGCAATAATCAAATCATGGTAAGTACCTGTATTGATAGTTTGAGAAGAGCCATTAAATGTTACTGAGTTGCCAGAATTACTTGCGTTAATGGATGAAACAGCAGACGATCCTGTGATTACCAATGTAGCATTTGGCGCCTGGGTGAAATTGCCCGTCCCAATCAAAGCATTTGTCACTGTAAGACTATTGTTATTGGTAAGTGAAATGCCTGTGACGGTCACGTTCGGAATAGAGAATGTTCCTGTCAGCGATTGCGAATTTGTATTGAATGTATGAACTCCTGAACCGGCTGTAAATGTGCCACCGCTTCTGGATATGCCTCCTCGGAAGATAACATCCGAATTGCCTGAATTATTCCATGTAGCACCAGCAGAAAGTGTGATCAGTCCTTCAAAAGTTTTAGTGCCTGTTGAAGACGTTATCGATAGATTACCACTGGCACCTCCGCCTATTTGAGTAAGGCCTGTGACTGTAAAATCAGAACCCGCAATCGACAGAGCAGATCCGTCACCTATGGAAAGATTTCCGTTAACAGAAATCGTTCCTGATGATCCGCTAAAGGAGCCTCCTCCGGATACTGTTAACCCTCCATTAAATGTCTGGACTGCTGTCGAAGCCAAATAAGATCCACCACTCACTGTAGTTAGGCCAGTAACCGTACTCGCCAATCCATTCGCGTCAAAGCTGCCTGATGAATTAGTGAAAGTTCCTCCAACAGTTAAAGCGCTGGTAAACAATTGCAGTGTGCCTGCACCTGTATGGGAAATGTTATTGAAGGAAGTGCCTACGGAATTTATTGTTTGGGTGCCGGCTGCTTTTATAAAGGTTACTGTATTCGCTGCAGGAGCAAACGCACCTCCCGTCTTTGACCAATTTCCGGAGACACTAAACACTCCGGATGGCGCTGTAAGCGTGCCACTCGTCACGTTAACGTCAGTAGTTGTTACAGCTCCGGTTGACCCGGTAAACGCAGCTCCCGATATAGTCAATCCTCCATCGAATGATTGAAGTGAAGTCGATGCCAGGTAACTCCCTCCGCTTAACGTAGTCAGACCCGTAACCGTGTGGGTCAGCGCATTCGCGTCAAAAGTGCCCGAAGAATTTGAAAACGTTCCAGCAGTAGTCAATGCGCTAACTGACAATTGCAACGTACCTGCTCCAGTGTGGGATATGTTGTTGAATGAAACCCCGCCTGAATTTAAAGTTTGTGTGCCTGCCGCCTTGGTAAAGGTCACGGTGTTCGATCCCGGAGTGAACGTACCTCCGGTTTCTAGCCAATTGCCTGAAACACTAAATATGCCTGAAGGAGCAGTAAGTGTGCCGCTGTTCAAGGTTACATCACCAGCGGTTACGGCCCCGGTGGATCCGGCAAACGTACCACCCGATATCGTTAAACCACCATTGAATGTCTGTAAAGCAATGGATGGCAGGTAACTTCCTGCGCTCAAAGTAGCCAGCCCCGTAACTGTGTGAGCCAACGTATTCGCGTCAAATGTTCCTGAAGCGTTAGTGAATGTTCCTGCTGTGGTCAGAGCACTTACCGATAATTGCAAAGTGCCTGCCCCGGTATGGGATATATTGTTGAATGATGATCCTCCTGAATTTAAAGTTTGTGTGCCAGCCGCCTTAGTAAAGGTTACGGTATTCAATCCTGGAGTGAATGTACCCCCCGTCTTTGACCAATTACCTGAAACATTGAAGACTCCTGATGGAGCAGTCAGTGTTCCGCTGCTGAATGTAACATCGGTAGTCGTTACGGCTCCGGTGGATCCGGTAAACGTACCTCCTGAGATAGTCAACCCTCCATTGAAAGTCTGTAAGGCGGTTGATGCCAAGTATGTTCCATTACCAGTAGTTAAACCGGTAATTGTGTTGGTCTGGGTATTCGCATCGAAAGTTCCTGCGGTGATTATTAAAGTACCTCCTATTGATGTGGACGTACCCAATGAAACGGTGTTTCCAGGATTATTAATAGTAACATTATTCGGAGTATTCTGAGTCAATCCGTTTCCGACTGCCTGATTGCCCGTTCCGTTGTAGATATAGTTTGCGCCTGCTGTGTAAGTTCTGGTTCCGGTTACTTGAATATTCCCTGTGGCACCCGCTGTAGTAATACCATTTGCAGATGTTACTCCAAGTGTAGCGCCCGAGCTTAAAGTGAAAGTGCCACTACTTCCACTGCTGATCACTGTGCCTGCGGCAGCCATCTGAAGTGTAGCACCTGAATTGACCGTGAAGTTAATTCCGCCAGAAAGGGTTCCTCCCGAAGTAAATGTCTGAGTTCCCGCTCCATTAAAAGTTATTGAGCCGGTACCAGCAGCAGCCGATACTGTTCCTGTAGTGTGTGTAAAATTACCACCCACATTTAAATTGCCTGTTGCCCCTGCAATCGTACACAAACTGTAGGTTCCGGTACCTGACCAACTAAAATTACCGGTAACTGTAGCAGCCGCAGTAGATGTCGCATTTGATCTCGTATTGAAGTTAGCAGTGCCCGACTCGCTAAAATTTCCTGTTACATTGAGTGCAGCCGCCCCTGTGTTTGTTTTTAGAGTAAAGGTTCCTGCGGTCAGATTAAAATTTCCACCTACATTGAGAGTACCTGCGCCCGTACTGTTGACAATGATAAAAACGGAATTGCCTGAATGATTGTAATTACCGGTAACATTTATCGTTCTGATAGCAGCTGAGTTTGTAACTCTAAGTTGTTGCCCGTTCGTGTTCTGAATTGAAAAATCTCCTGCGATGACTGGGGTAGCATTGAATGTCAAACCGGCAGTTTGCACGCAATTCCAAATCAGATGGCCAAAAGTCTGACCAAAGCCTGCAGCTGGAAAAGTGTTTGTTGCCCCCGTAATCGAGCACGTAGAAGTTGCACCCCATGTTGCCGTAGGAATTGTACCTCCGTTTTGATTGTGAATGTATGTTCCGCCAGAATTAACGGTGTTTGGTGGCGTGGTAGCGGTGAGCGCATTGGTGGCAGTTATGGTACCACCGCTATTAATGATAAACGTATTAACATTGCTGGCCACATTTACCGTTATGTTGTGGCCATTTAATATGGTGACATTGTCATTTGCATCGGGCACTCCATCTCCATCGACACCAGAGACTAGAGTCCAACTCCCAGCGGCATTCCAGTTGCCGGTTGCCGCAGAGTTAAAATTTCCTTGTCCGAATGAGAATTGAAAGCTTAAAGCAAGAAAAGCCGCCAAAAGCAGCTTATATGGAATAACATATAAACGGTGATGATTTCCCAAAGTAATGCAGATTAAATCCAAGCCAACTAACCTAAAATTTAAATAATAATATACCTCCAAAAGTAACCCCTTTCAAAGCCCTATATCCTAATCTGAAAGTCCACCTGCCGAATTAAGCTTCATTAGTGCGATTTTAAATTGTTCAGGAGGGTTGCCTAGTTGAATAGTTCCCAGTACCATAATGTGACCATCTGGCAATTCGGCTACCGCTGCTGCTGTATCTTCTCCATCTCCGCCCAAAGTCACAGGATTGTCCCAGGCCTTTTGAAGCGTGACATCAAGCTTAAGCAAGATCATATCACTCGTTCCTGCTGTATTGTAAGAATTTGCAAGAACAAAATAACCTGAACCGGAATTACAGGCTGTGGCATAGTGAACCGGGCCCTTTTCTGGCAATGAATTCAAATAGCTAAATTGGATATCATCAATCGGATTAGGTCCAAATTTTAAATCGTCAAATCTTATCTTGATTACTTTAAGACTAAGATTCTGGTTGGTCTTGTCAACCAATACCCCTGTTAAAAGGTAGCCGCCCAAGGTGGCTTTTATAACACTGGTCATGGTTTCGTCAGAACCATTAACAACATAGGTAGAACTGGATGATGCTCCAATTGGCTGAGCTTTCGAGTTGAGTCCGAAACCCCAAAGGTCTAAGTCAAAACTGGGGGGACTTGGGCCGTCAGTTGAGCCAAAAAAATATATAGTATCCCTTAAGGTTTGAAACCCTTTCGCAGCTAAGTTGAAGTTACCCTGTCCTGAGGCTGGAATCCATGCGTTCGATGTCAATCGCTGTTTGAAGTTAATGTCAGTGCGCAAATGCATCGCAAGCTGTTGGTGAGTAGTTGCCCCAACGTAATCTGTATAGCCAGATACCAAAAAACCTCCATCATTTAAAACAGTCAATGACTTAGCCCATTCGTTTTTAGGCGTAGGGCTTAACTGCGGATCAATCTGCAGCACCGCACTTTGTATTGTATCCCCGGTCATCGTGAAGCGGATTAATTGTACATCTACATTATTAGTAGACGTAGATAGCTTGTTTGCCACCACCACTAATGTTCCGTTCGTCAGCGCAAAATCCTGGGCAGTCATTTCGGTATTGTTCTTACCATAAGTTGTTTGCCAAATGAGATTTCCACGGGCATCTGCTTTGGCTAAATAGACTTGTTGACTCGCACTGATCGATGTTCTGGAATTCCCAAGAATAAAAAATGTACCATCAGCATTTACAATCAGCCCTACTGCTTGCTGATTTCCCTCTCCCCCAAAATATTTAACAAAATAGTTTTTATCCGGAGGCTTGATGCTTGATGGTGTGTCACAAGCCAGAATCAAAAAAATAAATATTATGGAATACCTCTTCATTTTTTTCTACTCTTCTTTAATCCCAATTTTTGTAATATCCCAGCAACGGCTGGCTTCCTTTTACGCGGATCATACAGCGGCTTTATATACCCAATCGTGAAAGAAAGATTATCCAATCTGAATAAATCCGATGCGTACGGGTAGTCGGCCAATAACTTATCGAATTGTCCGTTGCTGTCAGTGTAGGTATTCTTTGCTATGTTATTCAATCCCATGAGGTATCTAACATCTACAAACAAAAAGTTTTTAGCCACCTTATACTTTGCCCCCCCGCCTATCACAACTGACCTGTTGAAGAAATTTCTTTTATAAGTAATGGGAACATCTGGTCCCTGCGACACTTGTTGCACTCCTGTGCTTGGTGAATTAAAGTCAATGGCCTCTGCCGACAGTTTTGCCCCCAAGAGAAGATTTGCAGAAATACCCGCGTACACGAAAGGTCTGACCCTGCCTGAATCATCTGAGTATTTTACGAACACTGGTATGTCAATCCAATCCTGTTTTTCAATAAAGGTGTTTTTCATACCTGCATCTGCATTGCTCAAATTGACCTTGAACAACCTCCGAGAATAGCCAAGCCCAAAGCAGATACTCCAGCGTTCGTTAAGGTTCCAATCAAGAGCCCCGCCCAACTGATATCCAATCTTATAAACATTTTCATCATTGGTTGGCGAAGCGATGGTGTTAATCGAATAAATGGTCCGGGGCAGTGAAGTGTTAATCCCTGCTCTGAAACTCGGAGTAAACACAGGAGTAGTTGTGAATTTTTTACTGAGGTAATAAACATCAACCGGATCTCGTGAGGGATTTGTTACAAATTCAGGATCTGCTGTGAGCAGCTGCAGGTAACTGTTTTCCGCAGCTATCGGATCATTTAAGATCAAATAGGATTGGGTGAGCAAAAGATACGAACGTACTTTTTGCTCCTTCGAAAAGCCGTTATCCAGGCAAGGCTTGAGAATACCGGGTAGGTTATAAAATCGTCCCGCATCAAATTCAGCGCTGGCTTGATTCAGGGTTTGCTCACAGTCTGCGCTTTGACTTAAGCCGGCTGTTGAGAGTAAGACAAGAAATAGAAATGATATAAATCGCACCATCAGTTGTTATTTAGTGATGGCAGATTGGAACAAGTTTGCTCGTACGGAAGATCGTTGCCAACATAAATGCCCCATTCTTCAACAGTCATATTGCGTGACAACTTCGAGCAAATTTGATCAGCGAGAGTTTTAGGATCGGTAGGCCAAATCCTGATTTCTCCGTTATTGCAAGAAGCCAACAGATGATCAGAATTCTTAGAGAAGGCCAGTTTCCAAACATATCCATTATTGTTGTCCATTACAATGGGCAAGTCATTAACGTGATCAACCACCCACATTTGGAGTTTACGATCAAGGCCTGCACTGGCCAATAACAATCCATCATGACTGAACTCAAGATCAGAAATTGCTGCCCTGTGCCCGCCCAATTCTTTCTCCACTTTCATAGCGTTGATGTCAAACAATTTCACCGTGCCTCTTCTTTCTTTTATTAGTTCAACTCCATAAGCAACGGTAAGTTTTTTAGGATGGAAAGCCACTGAAAGTATTCGATTGGGTGACTCATCCCTTAATTCCTTATAAGAGTAATCGTTCAAATTCACGAGAACCAGTTTACCAGAGGTAGAACCTGCCACAAGAAATTTTCCATTTGTGCTTATGTCGATTGATCTTATATCGAAAGGGAGAGAAAGTATCTGTTTGCTGCTGCCGGTCAGTTGATTTGTAAGGCGCAAGGTCTTGTCGGAGGATGATGAGATGAAGCCAGAATTATCCGGAAGGAATTTGATGTCGGTGACCAAACCCGTGTGCCCTGAAACAATGACCGGAGACTTGCCGGGTTCTTCCAAGTTGAAAATCTCGACATAACTTGAATCACTTCCGTTGACTAAATATTTCTCATCAATGCTCAGCGCTAGCACGCGGTTGGGAAAATTCTTTTCGTTTAAAAGTTTATCTGCCTTTTGTGAAACATAATCACCCTGAAAAATACGACCATCGTTTCCGGTGACGAAAAAAGTTGATGAAACATTGGATGTGGTCACTGCAAACATTTTATTCTTGAAATTTCCAGGAATTTTCACAATATTATAATTGATACCCATTAGTTTAGTCAAGGCATAATAGAGGCCTCTGAAAACGTAAGGGTCATTTTTTTTTCCTCCGTTTTGCCTGTGATACACATATCCCTGAAGGGCAGTAGAGCCAGCCAAATCTTTGTCATCAATCCCTTCTGATTTAGCTTCCAATGACTGAGCAATGGAAAGCATCAAACGATTGTCAGATATCGCCTTTAAACTATCTGCCCGCTTCGATTCCATAGTAGCAATGTTGGACTGCAGCTCAGCGTTCTCTTTTTGAAAGACTGCCTCAGTAAAATTCTTTTCGGCCAGTTTTCTGAGGCTGTCGGCTCTAAAAATTTGATGACCCAATTCTTTATTTGATTGCTCCAAAAGATCACGCTGCCTTTCTATTTGAGATTGGTTGCGAATGACTTCCTGTGATTTTTTTTCAGCGATGTCTCTTTGTTCTCGTGCTTCTTTACTCAACTGCTCTGCCTTGTCTTTTTGCGCATTGGCGATAATCAGGTTCTGCTCTGCGGCTATACTGTTGATCAATCCGTAAAAGAAAAAACCAATAGCTACCATCAGGAAAAGAGCCAACACCAAGTTTGTGGCCCGTGCTCTGCGCAGCATTCTTCGCTGGAGCATTTCCTGATTTTTGAGCTCGGCCTCATAAGTGATTCGGCTGGTGTCCAGAAAGACAATGGCTCGCTCAAAAGCAACATCATAACGTTGGGCCCACGCCCGAGTGGGGCGTTGTTTTTTCTGCCAGTTGAGTGCCAATTGCAAATCGGGTGGCCGCCACAAACTTGTGCGCCCAATCTGGTACATGGCAGCAGCATCTGAAACCCGCTTGTACATCTGTGCGGATTCAAACTCTTCCTCCACCCAAGATGAAAGCCTTGTCCAGATCCGCATCAAGCTTTCGTGAGAGAGTTCGATCACGGACTCTGCACTGAGCGCAACACTGGCTCCAGGCATCAAAAAAGAGCGACCTGGCCGTCTGAAATTATCAACCACATCTATCACCTCTTTCTCCTGCGCATTGGTAAGCTCGGCTATCAACCCTACTTTGGCCGGCCTTCTTAGTCCTTGATTATTATCTAGATTTCGTTCGGTTATGGTTTTGAAAAGAATCTCAGCAATTTCTTTCTGGCGGGGGCTTAATTCTTCAAAGGCTTCATTCGCATGCAATGACAGCGCCTGATCTATCTTCCCAATGGAATTATAATGCCTGATATCAATGGGTTCGTTTGCATCATGATTGTTTTGCCAGTATTCCCAAGTGCGCATCATGGCGTGCTGAAGAATCGGGAGCTGATCCTGGTTGTCACCAATATCGCTCAACAATCGTTTTACAAGCCTTGATGAAATTTTTGCACCACTCACGGCAACCGGCCCTTCAATCGCCATACGCTTTTGTTCGCGAGTCATTTGGGGAACCAGGTAATTGCTCGCGTTGATCATTTCGGTGAGCCCCGGAAACTCAGCACAGTCTCCAATAAAGTCGGAGCGCATATTCAAAGAGATGTAAATAGGCACTCTTCTTTGTGAAACTGCACGAAGGATCAGGTTTACGTAAGCAGTAGCCTCATCAACATATTCCTCACTTGCGTTTTCCGAATACCTGAAGAGTTCTTCGAATTGATCGAACAAGAGAAAAATATTTTCGTTCTCGTCTTTCTGAACAAATCGAATTAATTCAATCAACCCATCCGGGCCACTTCTAAGTACGGAACTGATAATCGCACGATGTATATGCTTGTCTTCTTCTTCAATTCGTTCTGACTGAATCAAAAAATGAAGAATAGATTCCGTTAGGTTATTTATAGGCGAATTTCCCGGGCGAGTGGTGAGGATGCTCCAGAATGGACCCGTCTCAGTCGTGAATCCCCCATAAAGAACGGGAAGCAACCCGCAATACATTAAGCTCGATTTACCACTTCCTGAATAGCCCATCACGGTGATTGATCGATGGGCGGATAGTTTCAACAATATATCATCCACCTGACCTTCGCGCCCAAAGAATAGGTAACACTCCTCCATAGTGAAGGCGCGTAACCCAGGAAATGGGTTAATATCAAGCTGTGCTTCTGAGAAGTTATTTTCAGAAACCGACTCTTCTGTCATGCCAACTTTGACAGGTAAATTGGACATCGGATAAATTAAAAGTATCTATTTGTTAGTTGAAGTCTACATAGACAGGTAAACTCACAACATCCAAAAAATCAAAGATATAAATACTCAGTTTAAAAACTTAATATACGCATCAAATTCAAATAAACTGCAAAAACTTGTCCGTAAGCTTTACATGGTCGGACAATATCTCATAGAATTGGTCTTTGTTGATCTTTAACAATGTAGAGTCTTCCTTGCCAACCAATAAATTGGTATTAATAAAGCCTGGCGCAGAAAGCATCTCCCCAACAAACTGACCTTTATGAAAATCCTTAACATACCGGCTATTCTCGAAATACTGCACTGATCCGCTGTAAAGAATATAAAAGTCGTTGTTCAATCGCTCATCTACCGATAAATATTCGCCGGATGATAGCTTTTGTTCTTTAGAAATATCCGCAAGGTACGAAAGGATCAGGCCGGGGATCCCGTAAAACACGCTTATGCTTTGGAAAAAAATTATTTTCTCGTACAACATCAGCTTATGACCCGGCACATCTTTCAGCACCGCTCGGTCGAGCCAGCGTTTTTGGATTTCTTCAAGCCGGGGGGCATTGGCAAAATAATGCCCTGGATCTATTTGATGGAGAGACCAGCCTGCCACCTCGCGAATCAACCGATCGGGGTTGAAAAGCTGCGCTATAAGGTCCAATTTAAAGTCTGCAATTTTCTGAATACCTATCTGATGAATCACGGTGGCTTTTGTCCAACGATTGGTTTGAGTAAAATCGCGATTGACCAAAAATTTCAATGACAACTTGGCGTCAAGGCTTACTCGTGGGAAAAATACTTCGAGTCTTTTAATTTTTTCGCTGTCACTTAAATCGTCAAGTACGGGAATCACTCTCATTTTCAATTGCTCAGAAAGAAAAACATCAAGCAGCTCAACCGCATAAGTTGTTCCCTCTGATGTTCCACTCTCAATATTTTCTTTCACCAGTTGAATTGACCTTGTATCGTATAACATGGCCAGCAGCATGTAAATGTGCTCTATGTCATGGCTTATCTCCTGACGAAGGGCGAGTCTTACTTGGTCACTTGGTTGGCCTTCGCCTAATTCGCGGATAGCCCCCAGATTCCAGGTCAAGTCAGCGATATCGGTTTCTATGGCATATTTGATGCGTGTAACCTGTGCTATGCCGGCCTTAAATCCGCATTCGCCCAATGAGAGAAGCACCTGAGACACGACAACCTTGTCAGGATAATCAATCTTGTTCCATAACAGCTCCTTCGCTCTGGTTCCCCCAATGCGCCCAAGCACTTGCACGATACGCAACATAATTTGCGTGTTCTGGCCTGATCGATAAAAACTACTATCCAAATAATTCAGCGCAGCAATACCCATCAGTACAAGTGAGTTCATGGCAAGATTGGAGTATTGCGGATGGTTAAGGTTTTCTATCACCGCATTGATTACTTCACCATTAAATTTTTTTGCAGAAGTAGCCAAAGCGGTTTTTCTCACCTTAGGGTCTGCATCATTCAAAAGCTCAATAAGAAAAGAAGTACTCTCGCTTGAAGACGAATGCAGAAGCAATTCAGCTGAATAGTGGCGATCACCAGCGTCAGTTGAACGAGCCAATTTTTGAATCCTCAACTTAGTGATTTCCCCACCGCTTCTCAGCACCTGCTCCAGGTCTATCCCTGTCAGAATATTCTTTCCATCACGATTGGTATTTTTACCGATTCGGATGACATAATTCTCTGAAACGGAAAGCCCCTTCATCTCATTCATTCTTCTCTGAGCATAGTCTTGCGCCTCTTCCTGGCGGTTTTTCATCAGCGCATTTACCCATGCGCTCACCTTTGATGGATTAAGTTTTTCCAAAAGCTTGAATGAAAAGATTGCCTTCGAAGTTTTTCTGTCGGTCAGTTGCGATTCTAACGTTGTTGTGATTTGTGCAAAGCCGACCTCCAATTTGTCTTCATGAAATTCTGAGCTTTCCAACTTGGACCGGATTTTACTCCGATACCCTTGATGCAAATTCCGAACAAGCGTGATGTAAACTGCCCCAAGGCCAAGAACCATTATAGGTATCCATACTATTTTGAAAAACAAGAACTGGCTAAATGCAAATACGATGAGACCTGCTATGAACCTGCCTGATTCATTGATTACTCCTTCAATTTTGGACTGAATTCCAAACCGGTAGCGGCTGTCGAGAGGAATGAACATAAGTTTGTAAACCGGATTTTCAAGAGAATCGCGAAGCATGCTATTGAACAATCGAGTTAGTGCGACAAAAAGGAAGAAAAAAAGAAACGCCTGACCCGAATCAACTGAAAATCCAAAAATGGCACTTGAGAGGACAGAGCAAAATGCAAAAATGCAAGTGACCACAGGCAATATGAAAAGGGAAACCCGCAAACCATATGTGCTTATCAACCGGTCGTTGACAAACGTTTGCATCACCAAACTCAGCAAATAGATCGTACCATTAAAATAACCAATGAAGTTTGTCAAATCGCGCTGAACCGGGTACTGCCGATTAAGCAAGGTTTGAAATGAGTATTGATTGAAAATAAAGGTGACCATGGATGTAACCAGAAACCACGCCAGCAGCACAATGTATTTATCCTTAAACATTCTACGAAACCTTGTCTCTTGTTTCAAAGAGACATCCATTTTCTTGGTAATGGTAAATTTTGTTGCAATCGCAATCACAAAGGCGAGCGCTCCTATTATGCTCAAATTGCAAATGACTAAGTAGTCACTTGTGTTCTTAAAAAAGCCCGTGGTAAGAGGAACAAAAAAATTGGCTGCAATAATGGCGATCAATTGACCGGTATCGATCCAACCGATGATTCGCTTAGACTGCTTAAAGTTGAAGAGTCTTCCAAAAATGCCCCAGTAGCACAACAGCAATATTGCCGTGGTGGGCCCGGTAAGGCAGTACATCAGAAAAAGCACATCATTATGCTGTGCGGGATCGCCAAAACGATACAAATAATAAACAACCGAAGTTATAGACAAGATTACGGCAAGACTACTGATGGTAAGCGCAATGAAGCGAATGCGGTTCTGGAAGTAAGTAAAAATAAGGGTCGAAAAAATTCCAAAAATACCGGAGTACAAAAAAGCCTCATTAAGCCTATTGCTCATCTGGTTAAGGAAAAGAGACTCAGCAGTTACTTGGAAAGTAGCTATGAAAATCCCAAAAAAGAAACCCGTACCCAACATTAAGCCTACTTGGTTGCGCTCTTCCGGATTCGGGCTTAAAAAATCAAAAGGGTGTTTTTTCACGCTATGAAATTAGGGCATTACGAGAGAATAGAAAAGCTTTCGATCCAAAAATACCTGGAAATGGCATATGCTATTATCAGATCATGTGGGTCACATTGTCGAGCTTGCCTTCGTATTTTTTGCATTCTATCCCAAAGGTCTTTAAGAAATCAACACCTTCATCAGAAGCAATGCCCTTGTATTCGGCATACGAGTTGAAATAAATAACTTGATTGATTCCCATACTATAAATTATCCTCGCACAAGCCAGGCATGGCGAAAGCGTAACATACAAAGTCGCTCCTTCAACCGAGGTTTTGTTCTTCACCGCATAGAGAATAGCATTTTGCTCAGCATGAATGGCAAGAGAGCAGCTCCCTTTAGAGTCGCGCGGACACCCCTCGGCCGGCCATTGCTCATCGCAATTGTGAGTACCACTGGGCGGGCCATTATATCCGATGGAAATGATGCGCGTGTCTTTAGTAAGCACGGCACCCACATGCCGCCTGATGCAGTGTGAACGTTTGGCGAGGTTGACCGCCAACTCCATATATATGTCGTCAAAAGCAGGGCGTACTGTCATTCAATATCAATTTGAAAACTTTCAAAAGTAGCGAATGAATTCAATTCCCTATATTTCGCGGATCAAAATTGGCATCATGAGAAGTTCGATTTTTGCTTCTGGACTAATTGTAATTTGCTCATTCACTGCTGCAGCTCAAGAAGCGCTGAAGCCACGCTCTAGTCCTTTGGCAATTGCCTCAATTCGTTACAAAGACGCTTATTTGAAAATCGTTTATTCACAACCTCAGAAACGCGGTCGTGAAATTTTTGGGGGGCTTATTCCTTTCGGAGACGTGTGGCGCCTGGGCGCAAACGAAGCAACAGAAATCACCCTGACGCAGGACCTTTTGGTTAACAATACTCAACTCAAAGCAGGAACCTATTCTTTGTTTTCCATTCCCGGCAAGGAAAATGGACCATCATTTTCAACCGAGACCTTGGCCAATGGGGTGCCTACAATTACAATCAAAAAATGGACGTGATGAGATTTGACATACCGGTAAAATCCATTCCGGAAAATGTAGTTTACGAACCCTTTACCATTCGCATTGATCAGAAGACAGATACTGCTGAAATATTTTTCCTTTGGGATAAAACCCAGGTCAGTTTTTCCATTCAATTCATCGAACTCAAACCATGACTCAACGCTTTGTCTTTCTTTTTTTAGTAGCTGCAACTTATAGTGTTCAAGGCCAAGATGTGAATGAACTTGCACGGAGAAACGGATTCAAAGACATCAAACTTGGAAGCTCTGTAGACAGTGTGAAAGGAGCGCGGTTTCAAAAAGATTTTACTGAACTTAAAGAGTTTGAAGCCAAACTCTACGCAGTAAAAAATCCCTCCT
Source organism: Bacteroidota bacterium (assembly GCA_016178785.1). GTDB lineage: Bacteria > Bacteroidota > Bacteroidia > Cytophagales > Cyclobacteriaceae > ELB16-189. Next base: position 16,160 of record JACOSO010000062.1, read on the forward strand.
ATGAAAAAATCGGTGACGCAGACGTGAAAAGTGTAGAGCTGAAAGTGTACAAAGGCTTGATCTACGAAATCATTGTGACCACTCCAAAAGACCCCCGCATCATGCGAGGACTTGAGAAATCGTATGGCAAAGCAACTTATAATTTGCGCACTGAAACTTACTCGTGGCGCGCGCCAGACCAAATAAGCCTGGTTTATAAAGGCCATCACAAAGAAGTGAAACTAATTTACAAATCGCACCCGGTGATCAAGATCATGTATGCCGACAAAAAGAAGAAGATTGAGGAGATAGCAGATGATTTTTGATGCGCCTGCGTGCTGAAGTTCTTCGGTGTGCAAGACGCAGGCTTTTGAAATAATTCATAAGCACAATTAAAATTACATCTTGACGGCTTTTTTCGACATTCCATTTGGAAAAGAAACCTTTTACAGCCTCTTTTGCCCAAAATTTGTACTTTGCGCAAAATAAAAATGTCTTTGTCGGCTGGTCAATTTTGGAAGAGTGCAGTTGATCCATTTCTTCGCCACCGAACTAAGCCTTTATTTTAAGAACTGATTTTTTAACAATAAACCAGCCACGGGCAGGACGAATACAAATGCTGTTAGAATTGTTGCCAAAAGAATTAAGCCCTGAAACGATTATCCACATCGGTGGCGTTGCTTTATTGCTAACCGTAGTCTTTTTTGAGACCGGCATATTTTTCGGCTTTTTTCTTCCCGGTGACTCCCTTTTATTCACTGCAGGAATCATGTGTGATGGCCCTTATCTGTCCCTTCCGCCAACCGAATTGATCCCTTTGCTGATCATCGCTGCAACACTCGGCACTGCCGCGGGTTTTTTCTTCGGACGATGGACCGGTGATTTTTTCAGCCACAGAAAAGAAAATCTCTTTTACCGGAAAAAGTATGTTGATCTTACTCAGGAATATTTTCAGAAGTACGGAATGATGGCCTTTGTCTTTGGTAGATTTATTCCGATTGTTCGAACATTCCTCCCTATCCTTGCGGGAATTGCAAGAATTGATGCCAAGAAGTTTTGGATTTATAATCTTCTTGGCGCCACCTTGTGGGTGGTGACGGTAGTAACAGCTGGATATTGGCTAGGACGCAGATTCGAACACTTAAAAGACAACATCGGATTGATTGCATTAATAATGATCTTCATCTCGATGCTTCCTCTGGCAATTTCAGTTTTAAAAAAACAAATGATAACACGTCAGGAAAAAGCTAAATGATTGATAAAAAAAATAATTGGCCTTCTCGTGTGACTTTTAGTGCCTTCGGCAATTATAAGTGCAGGTTTATGGCCAGATTTTATAAATTTTCAACTATCCCTTTTGCTACCACTTGTAAGGGCAGCGCACCGAAAGTTGATTATTTGGCTTTTTATCTTGCATACAGTTGTGGATTTCACTTCTGCCTTGCATCTTTAGCCCCCTAAAAAGTTTTAAAATCCTTACTTTTAAACCATAACCTATACTTTAACTTATGAAAACTCAGTCCAAGTCCTCCTCTTCATTAGGCGATAGCTTAAAATCAGGTTTTGCCGCAGTGGTGATTCCCGTTGAAATTGCCCTTGCCATTGTCATCTATTTATTCGTGCTAGGTGACGGCTCAAATTTTGCAGGTGGCGATAATCACAATCACCCCCTGCCGGGCAATTACCTCGGTATCGTTTTTAAAGGAGGTCCAATCGTGCCAATGCTTTTGTCTTTGTTGATGATGGTACTCACTTTCGGAATTGAGCGTTTGCTTACAATCATGATGGCTCAGGGCAAGAGCAGCACTCAAACTTTTATCAGAAAGATCAAAAACTTGATGGCCGCCAACAATGTTGATCAGGCTGTAGCTGAGTGCGACAAGCAAAAAGGATCTGTTGCCAATGTGGTTAAGGCTGGACTCGCAAAATATTCTGAGCTTTCTAAAAACAATACTATTGAGGTTGATAAACGTGTACAGTTGATTCAAAAAGACATTGAAGAGACCACACAGCTCGAGATGCCGATGTTAGAGAAAAACCTGGTGATCATCGCAACAATCGCTTCTATTGCTACTTTACTAGGTCTGCTGGGAACGGTGTTGGGTATGATCAAATCGTTTGCGGCCCTTGCAACTGCGGGCGCACCAGATTCAGTAGCGTTGGCAAACGGTATCTCCGAGGCATTGATCAACACAGCTTTGGGTATCGGTACATCAGCTATCGCGATTATCCTCTATAACTTCTTTACCAGCAAAATCGATGCACTCACGTATGGTATTGATGAAGCAGGATTTAGCATTATTCAAAATTTCACTGGACAGGCAAAAGCCTAATTTTAAACTGAATTGATATGTCAAAAGTAAAGATGCACCGAAGCACGCCCTCCATCGATATGACTCCGATGGTGGATTTGGCTTTCTTGCTCGTTACGTTCTTCATGCTCACTGCTACGGCTACACCAGATGAGCCGGTGCAAGTAAGCATTCCATCTTCGGTGTCAGATATTCCGATTCCCGAAAGGGATATGATCACAATCGGCATTAGCAAGGACAATAAAGTCTTCTTCAATGTTGATGGTCAATTTACCAGGGCAGAAATGCTTCGGAATATCGGGCAAGCGTACAATATCTCTTTTACTCCGGAAGAAGAACATGATTTTGCTGTAATGGCAAGTTTTGGAATTCCTATTGGAAGTCTGAAGGAATTCCTTTCAATGCCTCGAGAACAGCGAAAAGAGCTAGTACAGCCTGGAATCCCGTGTGATTCTCTTCATAATGAGCTTGGTGATTGGGTGAATCAAGCTCGGATTGCCAGTCGCAACAGAGCACGAATTGCGATTAAAGGTGATGGGGATGCTACGTATCCGGTTGTGAAGAAAGTAATCAACACGTTCCTTGATCGCAAAGTGAACCGGTTTAACCTGATTACAGGTGACGAGAAGGCACCGGCTGAAATGGCACCAAAGAAATCGTCTTAAGTAAAATTTAAAAAAGAAATAACATGGCAGAAATACAAGGCGGTGGCGGTGGTGGCCATAAGAAAGGCGGGAAAGTCAGGAGTAAGAAAACCTCCACCAGAATAGACATGACCCCTATGGTGGACTTAGCATTCTTGTTGCTTACTTTCTTCATTTTAACCACCACACTATCAAAGCCTCAGACCATGGAAATCACCATGCCTGAGAAACTTAAAAAAGAGGACGTACAAACTGAGGTGAATGAGAAAAAGGTCTTAACCTGTGTACTTGGATCTGATGACAAAGTGTATTGGTATATTGGTATAACCGAACCGCAGGCTAAGAAAGCTGATTTTTCTAAAGATGGCATTCGTAAAGTGCTGTTACAGAAAAATGCGGAGATCAGAGAAATGATTGTGTTAATCAAGGCATCAGATGAGTCCAAGTATAAAAACATGGTTGACATTCTTGACGAGATGACTATTTGTAACATTAAGCGGTACGCTATTGTTGATATCACCTCGGCCGATAAAGACATTGTTAAAGAAGCATCTCAAATATGAGCACCGAAGCAACACCGAAGAAGTGGGAAGACATAGTCTTCGAAAACCGAAACAAGGCTTACGGAGCCTACTTCATCCGTAAGATTTACTCCAAGCATGTAGTACTTTCAGCCGTGCTTGCGTTTGTCGTTATGGGCTTTGCGTTGGCTTATCCATCCATTGCAAACCTTTTGAAAAGTGATGATGATTTGGACAAAAAACCTAAAAAGATTACTAAGGTTTCATTAGAGCAACCACCACCAATATCACCTGATCAGCCACCACCACCCGATATTCCTCCGCCACCGGTAAAAACGATCATCAAGTTCTTACCGCCTAAAGTGACAGAGAAAGAAGTAATAGAGGAAGAGAAAATGCCGACAATTGATGAGATCAAGAAAAATGAGACTGGCTCGGAAAATATTGAAGGTACAGGTGAAGTAGTTTTTGATGAACCTGTTCAAGAAGTAGTGAAAGACGAAGGCGATGGTAACAAGATTTTCAATTTTGTAGAACAGTCAGCTGAGTTTGTTGGAGGTATGGCAGCACTCTCAAAATGGTTGGAGAGAAATTTGAAATATCCACCATCTGCGAGAAGAATGGGCTTGGAAGGAAAGGTATCGGTAAAGTTTGTAATCGAACCGGATGGTACCATTTCAAATGTTGACTTGTTAAAAGGATTTGATGGCGCTTGCGATAAAGAGGCTATGCGTGTTGTATCCGCCATGCCGAAATGGAAGCCAGGCAAACAAGGAGGTAGAGCTGTGCGACAAGCCTACGTACTGCCGGTCGGCTTTAAGTTGTCGGAATAAAAAAACGAAACTCCTGCTCCGGCAGGAGTTTTACTTTAAACCTATATGAAATCTGTTACAAAATATTTTGCGCTTTTCATGAGCTTGATCTACCTCATGATTGGCGCTGTGATGCTGGGAGGTTCACCCTTATTCGATAACATCCCAAGAAAATATACTTTGATCATGGGAAGCATCATGATCGTCTACGGGTTGTTTCGCGGATATCGCGTCTATCAAAAGTATTTCACAAGCCATGAAAATTAAGGTACTGATTTTACTATTCGTTTTGGTTGTCGCCTGCCGCGATCGCGATAAGAGCGGCAAAATCTTAGATACTCCAACTACAGGCGAAATCACCATTAGTGTAGATGAATCATTGAAACCATTGTTTCAAGCTGAAATTGATGGATTTGAAGGACTGTATCACTACGCTCATATTAAAGCCAAATACGTTTCTGAAAACGCTGCCATCGAAGATCTTTTAAAAGACAGCGTGCGATTGGCCATTGTCACGCGCAAACTCTATCCTCAGGAAAAACAAAAACTTGATTCAATTAAAATTCCAGGCGCACAAATTTTAGTGGCAAGGGAGGCGATAGCCCTCATCGTTCACAAGGACAATCCTGACAGTCTGATCGCATGGAATCAGGTAACAGACATTTTAAAAGGAAACATCAGCGAATGGAAACAACTTTTTCCGCCCTCAAAACTCGGTGAACTTCAACTGGTCTTTGATAGTCCTCAATCAGGGATTATCCGATACCTCACAGATACTTTAGGTCTAACCACTCTTCCAGCATTTTGTTTCGCGGCATCCACCAATGAGGAAGTATTTGCTCACGTGTCAAAGACAAAAAATGCAATTGGTCTAATTGGCCTGAGCTGGATCAGCGACAAAGACGATCCTTCGGCCAATCAATTTCTGAAAAACATAAAAGTAATGGGCATCTCAACAGATGATGACTATCTCAAACCTTACAAGGCTTACATCGCGATGAAAAAATATCCATTGTCGCGTGAAGTTTACATCATTAGCAGAGAGGCGAGAACCGGACTTGGTAGCGGCTTCATCGCTTATGTTGCAAGCGATAAAGGCCAGCGCATTGTACTCAAGTCGGGCTTAGTGCCTGCCACAGCGCCAGTGCGCTTGGTTGAAATAAAGAGAGAGCCAATACAAAAAATTACCACAAAATAACTGGCACGGTTTTTCCGAGTTAAAGCTCCAAAAGCGGGAGAATAATGAAAATTGGAGGTATTCTAACATAGATGGAAATGAATGCCTTGGAAAATCGAATACGCTGTAGTTTCTTTAAGCTCCAATTGATAAAATTTGAATTTTAAGTCTATGAAAAAATTAATTGATCTAATGAAGTCGTACGGCAAAGTGGGATTAACGACTGCTTTCTGTCTAGGAGCTGTTCTTTCTATTGCACAAGATGCCGAGATCAAAGCTGCACAGCAGTTGCTCAACAAAGACAAAAAGAAGGCCGCAATAGAAGAATTGCAAAAAGCGATAACTACCTACCCTACCGCTGCAAAGCTATATTACTATTTGGGCCACACCCAGCTATTGGCAGGCGACAAGGCAGCAGCAAAAGCCTCTTTTGATAAAGGTGTTTCTTCTGACCCAAAAGAACCTTTGAACTATGTTGGAGTAGGCCATATTCTTATGCTCGAAAAAAATGTAACTCAAGCTAAAGTTCAGTTCGAGAAGGCCATTAGTCTCGGTAAAAAAAATGTGGCTTCATTTAACGCGATAGGCGAAGCATACTTGGTAGATAAAAACCACCAAAAAGACGCTTTGGCTATGTTGGAGCGCGCAAAAGGGATTGACGAAAACAACGCGCAAACTTATTTGCTTATTGGCGATGCCCACGCACCAGTAATGGGACAAGGGGGCTTGAGTGCAAGCGCCTATGAACGTGCAGGTGAACTTGACCTTAAGCTTGCTGTCGCTGAATTTAAGTTAGGAGAACTCTTCATGAACACCAACATGCCTGTGGCTGAGGAGCACTACAAAAAGGCTGTACAGATTGATCCCGACTTTGCGGAAGCACATCGCGAATTAGGCGAGCTTTACTACAAGAAGAAAGATGGTCCAAATGCAGCAAAATATTATAAAGCCTACCTTGACCTTACAGACAGCCCGGATAAAGATGATCGCTTCCGCTACGCATTCTTTTTGTTCATGGCGAAAGATTTTGATAACGCTAACAAAGAATTTGAGGAATTGGCTAAAAAAACTGATGTTTCTTCACTTGTGCTGAAATTCTACGCTCAGTCCTTGCTTAAGGCAGGTAACCTTGCCAAATGTCAGGAAGTGTACGAGAAGTATCTGAAACACCCTGACACCAAAGTGGATGCTGATGATTACAACAATTACTCTGATTTGTTAATCGGACAAGGAAAAGATTCGTTAGGGATGAATGCCTTGGAAAAAAGTATCTCAATAGATCAAAATCAAAATGATATTCTTCAGAAATTGATCAAATATTATTTCGATAAGAAGAATTACATCCAGGCAGAAAGGGTATGCCGCACTTCAATCAAGGTTCGTAAAACACCATTCACTAACGATTATTTTACCTTAGGGCGCTCATTATATCTTCAAAAGAAATATGCTAATGCTGACAGTGCCTTTGCAAAAGTAATTGAGCTTCAGCCAAAATACACGTTTGGCTATCTGTGGTCAGCTCGTTCCAAAGCGGCACAAGATGGCGATCTAAGTGATCCAAAAGCAAAAATCGAATGGCTGGCTAAGCCATATTATGAAAAATTGATTGAGGTAGCCGAGCCAACAAAGGACAAAAACAAAAGCGATTTGATAACAGCCTATCAGTATATGGCAGGATATCATCTTTTCAACCAGGAAACCCCGAAAGGAAAAGAGTATTTGAACAAAATACTTGAACTTGATCCCGAAAATGCTGACGTAAAACAGGCTCTTAAAGAAATCAATAACCCTCAGCCGCAGCAAAAGCCCAAGCCAAAGCCAAGAAGTAAGTAAAATTGAGCACCGCCTTTTAAGGGCAGGGAAAGTCCAAAATAAAATATGGCACTTCTCCCTGCCCTTGTTATTTTTACAGGATGATAAAGTTGAATCGCAATCCCTGAGCAACTTTTTCGTTAAGTCAACTTTGATGTTAGTTTTTAAATTCGAAATAATGATTCTCCAAATCGCGGCACCTCCTCAAGACGAACTCACCTTCATTGAACTGATAATGAAAGGTGGCATTGTGATGATTCCTATTTTGCTACTTTCAGTCGCAGCGATTTACGTGGCTGTTGAGCGTTACTTGTATTTACGTTCTGCGCTCAGCCGTGATAACAATTTCATCTCAAAAATCATGCGGTCGCTTTCGTCAGGAAATATTGCTGAGGCTAAACGCTATGCTCAAGACGATGACTCGGCTACCGGAAAAATTATTTCAGCCGGCCTCGACAGTATCGGTCGCCCAATGAGGGAAATAGAATCATTGATGGAATCGGCAACCAATATTGAGGTTGCAATGATGGAGCGAAACACTGGCTATCTGGGAATCATTGCGGGTATTGCACCTATGCTTGGATTTATAGGGACAATAGTCGGCATCATCCACATATTTTATAACATTTCCCTTACTGACAACCTCAGCATTGGAGCCATCTCGGGAGGCTTGTACGAAAAGATGATCACCAGTGGAACTGGTCTTGGTGTGGGCATCATTGCATACGTTGCCTATCACCTATTACAGTTACGCATTGGCCGGTTTACGCTTCAAATTCAAAAAGATGTATTTGAGTTCCTTCGTTCACTGCAAGTTCCCGCGAAATGAAAATTAAGAGAAGGCATCAGTTCGCTGCTGAAGTAGCAACTTCTTCCATGAATGACATCATGTTCTTTCTGTTGTTGTTCTTCCTGATCATTTCCACGATAGCAAACCCGAATGTCATTAAAGTGCTTTTGCCCAAATCAAGCGAGACACAATCACTTAACAAGAAGACAATTCTGCTCACTGTAACAAAGACAAAAGAATTTTACATCAATAACAAAGCCGTTCCGCTGGGTCAACTGGAGCAAGAACTCCTCAAAGCGACAAAAGGATTGGAACAGCCTACCATAGTGCTTCATATTCCTCGCGATTTAGAAATCCAGGATCTCGTTGATGTTCTCAAGATCGGTGTGAAAAATAAAATCAAGGTCGTGCTCGCCACTGAGCGGAAGTAATTCGTTCTGGCTTCAAGATTTGATTGCTCAGATTATTGCAAATGATTCTTTTCAATAAAATCGCGAAAAGGCTTCTTGTATGAATCGCTGATCGGTAATGCTGCAGTACCGATATGCACTTCGTTTTTCTGGATGGAATCAATTGCGCCTAACGCAACAATGAAGGAATTATGAATGCGAATGAATTGCTCAGAAGGCAATTGGTCTTCCAGTGTCTTAAGCCGCTGAAGGCTGACAATTTTTTGCTGACGCGTGTGGATTGTTACATAATCCTTCAACCCTTCGATGTATAAAATATCCTCCCACTTCACCTTCACCAACTTTGTTCCATCCTTCACAAATATGAAAGGTTGGGATGGTGACGGAATCACTTTTTCAGTTGGGGCCTGCGGCTGCTGCAATCGCGAGCTTACTTTATCAACCGCTTGAAGAAAGCGCTGAAAAGTTATAGGCTTGAGTAAATAATCCACTACATCGAGCTCATAACTTTCAAGAGCATATTCTGAATAGGCTGTGGTCAAAACTACAAGCGGCCTTTTTTTCATGATCTTCAAAAGAGAAATGCCGGTGATCTCAGGCATCTGAATATCCAGAAAAAGTAAGTCAACTTGATTTGCCTTGAGCACTTCCATCGCGGCAACCGGACTTGAACAGACATCGACTAACTTCAAAGAGGGAACTTTTGAGACATAATCTTTCAGAAGGCTTCGCGCCAATGGTTCATCATCAACGATCACACACGAGATGCTCACAAGCTTAGTTTGAGTTGCACAAAATAACGATCTGACTGATCATCGGTTATTAAATTATATTTTTCCGGGTAACTCAATTCAAGTCTTCTTTTTAAATTTTGCAATCCAATTCCTGATTTTTCTTTACTCTCTACCACTGCTTTCAATTTACTGTTCTCTACAGTATAAGTGCACTCGTTATTCTCAACCCTGATATTGATCTTCACCCATGAGTCAACATTGTTTGTGCTGATGCCATGCTTAAATGCATTCTCAAGAAATGTAATAAAGATCAATGGAGTAATCAACTTGTTTTCAGTCTCGCCCTCCACAACAAAATCAATAGGCACTTCATTATTCAATCTCAACCGTTCAAGGCTGATATAGTTTTGCATGTACTCGATTTCTTTGGATAACAGCACTTGTTGGTAATTTGAATCGTAGATCATGTAACGCATCATCTGCGAAAGCTTAGCAATCACTTCCGTAGTATTGGATGATTGACTGTAAGCGAGGTAGTACAAATTATTGAGCGTATTGAAAAGAAAGTGCGGATTGATCTGCGCCTTCAAAAATTTCAGTTCGTTCATCAGCTTGTCATTCTCCATCTGTTTACGTTTCGCTTCCAACTCAAACCATCCCGTAGCGAAGCGAAGCATCCCCACAAAAATGGTAATGAGCAAAGTATCGAACGAAAGCTGAACCACATAAAAGTTGGTGTAATAATAGCGTTCGTGGATATCAAACGATTCCATTACCGACCGCTGCATCTGCACCCGCGCGAAGATTAAAATCGCGAAGGGGATAACGAATTCTAAAAAATATTTCCACGCTTTTTGATGTTTAAGGTAACGCGGTAGCAAAACAAAATAATTGAAATACGTCACCAACATGGCAAATGAAAGTTGCATCGAAAGTGAAAGCGAGAGTCGCGTAAGGCTTATTTCTCTTCCCGGGCGTGAGCTGATAGCATAGGCATAGAATGAAACGTAAAAGCACCAAAACGACAGATGCAATAAAAAGACACGATTGCGTTGAAAAAAACTTGCCATATAATTTTACTAACGTTCGATTCGCTGCCAAGGTAACCGTTCCTGTAATTCTTGTACTCTGACATCTAATTTTTTAGACACAATGCACAACTTTTTCGATGGACCCATGCATCTCCGGGATGGTTGAGAGTGTCGATAGTATTGCCGAGATGTCGAGCATTCAATGTCTTCCGTCTAAAAACACAAAAAAAAGAAAACCATTTGCGCTTTTTTGCAGTATAAAGGCATTGACCAAGAAACGGAACATTATTATCCTTGAACAAATGAAATTATTAGCTGTTGTTTTTTTTGCACTAGTCTCCGCAAGCGCGTTGGCACAACCTCTTGCACCTGCCGATCACGGCAAAATATCGGGTGTTGTCCTCGACTCAATCAATAGCGCTGCTGTAGAATTCGCCAACGTGGCTTTGCTCGATGCAACTTCCAAAAAACCGGTGAACGGAAATATATGCGATGACAAGGGTAAATTCGAAATCACCAAAATCCCAGTTGGGAGTTACTTTATTTCAGTCTCTTTCATTGGATACAATACTAAAAATATTAAAGTACAATTGACGGATAAGAACAATGACATCGACCTTGGCAATATAACGCTGAGTCCATCTGTAACAATGTTAAAAGCAGTAGAGGTTGTTGGACAGAGGCAGTTAGTTGAGGAAAAAGTAGATCGATTGGTGTATAATGCCGAGAATGATGCAACGGCAAAAGGTGGAGATGCTACTGACGTATTGCGAAGGGTTCCTTTGTTGACAGTCGATCTGGATGGAAACGTCTCACTTCGCGGAAGCCAAAATATTAAAGTGCTCATCAACAACAAGCCCTCCACCATTACCGCAAGCAGTATTTCAGATGCTCTCAAACAAATTCCCGCTGACCAAATAAAAACAGTAGAAGTAATCACATCCCCTTCGGCAAAATATGACGCGGAAGGAACGGCAGGTATCATTAACATCATTACCAAGAAAAATACGTTGGAAGGATTGACAATGAATATCAACAGCAGTTCCGGATTTCGTGGTTCGAATCTTGGACTGCAAGGTGGTTATCGAAAAGGAAAACTTGGATTGACTTTGGGAGGATTTGGCCGCGCTCAGTACAACACTCCTGGAAAGTTTTCTAATAATCAGTTTACGTTCAGAAATGATACGACTAACACAACTGTGCAATCCGCATCTACGCGCCAGCAAAATATTTTTGGAAATTATACTTTAGGGATGGATTATGACATCGACAAAAATAACTCACTCACGGGCTCACTAAGATTCGGAATTCGCGATGGTCATAGCTACCAAGACGGTCTTTCATCTTTATCTTATATCAATGACGCATCTACCAATTACATAGATTCATTAACAAACTCGTCATTAAAAAATATTAGTACACTAAACACCTCTCATTCAGTTGACGCCAGCTTGAATTATACCCATCTTTTCGCGAAGCAAAATCGTGAATTCAACCTTTTGACTTTGTACAGCCAAAGCGATGGACAAAATAATGTAGTCACCAATACAACAAGTTCCACTGATCCTACTACTACAGCATTCCTCAGGAACATCAACCCGACAAAGAACTCAGAGGCTACTTTGCAAGCCGATTACCAAACTCCAATTGGTGATAATCAATTGTTTGAAATTGGGGTCAAAGACATTGCACGCAAAGCCACAAGCAATGGTACTTATGAGCAAGCAGCCTCTGATGGCGTGTACGCTCCTTACTCTGGCGGCCTTTATAAGTCCAATGCTCTTGACTACACTCAAAATATCACCGCTGGCTATGCCTCTTACTCGCTGAGTACCGCTAAAAAATATTCACTAAAAGCAGGAGTTCGGTATGAGAACACCACCGTTTCAGCGACCACTTCTTCAGGACCTTTTTCAACGACATATGACGTGGTAGTGCCTAGCCTTAACATCTCGAAGCGTCTTGATGACGGAAGCATGATTAAGGCTTCTTACAATCGAAGAATTCAACGACCCTCTATTCAGAATTTGAATCCTAACCTTGTGGTATCTAATCCTAAAAGTACTTCAAATGGAGATCCGACATTGAGCCCTGAGTATACTAACAATTACGAATTGTCTTATAACAAGTTCATCAAAGGAACGACCATCAATTTTTCAACCTTCATGCGCAATACTGATAACGCCATTACTCAAGTGCGAGATACGCAGGCAAATGGCGTGGTGCACACTACGTATAAAAACATTGGGATTCAAGATGCTTATGGAGTAAGCATTTTCGCCAACGTTAACATCTCTAATAAATTTTCACTAAGCGGTGGTTCTGACGCCTATTATGCCGTCCTTAAAAACCCCGCAACTTCGACTTCTGACATTTACGCTGGAAGTAACAACGGATGGGTATTCAATGCGCGCATGTTTGGCAGTTATAGCATAACCAAAGGTTGGGGATTACAATTCTTCGGATTCTATCGCGGACGCCAGGTAACACTACAAGGATATCAGGGTGCCTTTCGAATCTACAGCTTAAGCATCCAAAAAGAATTCAATGAGAAAAGAGGCAGCATTGGTTTAGGAGCAGAAAATTTTGCGACTCCTTCCATTACCGTTAAATCTTCAAGTGTGTCGCCCATTTTGAATCAGCAAAGCGCTAACACATTTTACAATTTTAATTTTAAAGTCACATTCAACTATCGCATTGGCAAGCTTACCATGAGTCAGCCTAAGAAGAGCAAGATGTCGATCAACAACGATGACTTGAAAGACAATAATGGAGGAGGTGATGATGCTGGTGGACAAGTAGGCGGACAAATGGGTGGCGGTGGCCAGCGAGGTGGTGTTCAGGGTGGACAAAAAAACCTAAAGATGACTGCAGCCGATCCTGCAAAAGTGATTGATGCCGGAGGCATATGGAATTACGCGGTAGAGTCACCGCAGGGAGGTGGCGGAAAATTGGTGATCAAGAAAGATGGAGCTAACTATTCCGGAACTATTATAAGCAATCGAAATAATAAGGAAGTTGCGCTCTCGTCAGTGACCGTTAATGGAAATGAAATCAATATTACCTATGATGTTTCTTTCAATGGAAATACAATGAGTTTCACCATCAAAGGAACGATTAAAGATGATGATCTTAATGGCAATATGAGCGTGGGTCAATTCGGTACATTTCCGATCAATGCAAAGAGAGAAAAATAAAAATATTCCGCAGGTGATGATTTGAAAGCTGCAAACTGAAGGTAAGGGAGGTTTGGAATATCTAAGGTTTGTGGCTTTCTTTTATTCCTCTACAGAGGACGAAGGAATGAAATTTGGATAAATGGCCAAATGCTTTTTCTTTATCACGTCAAAAATCATCTCACGAAAAGCTCTTATATTTTCTTTTTTGGTGGCAGAAATGAAAACCACATGGTCAAAACCATGCTGACGATAATAGCCCTGAAGGGCATTCAAATCTACCGGCCCATCTTCATTTTTAAGAAGATCAATTTTATTTAAAACAAGAATCGTTGGAATGTTTCCTGCCCCGATTTCTACCAATGTATTCTTTACTACTTCGATTTGATTATCATGAAATAGATGAGCGCAGTCAACTATATGAAGAAGTAAATCTGCTTCGCGCACTTCATCAAGAGTTGACTTAAAAGATTCAATTAAATGATGCGGAAGTTTGCGTATAAATCCAACCGTGTCAGAAAGTAAGAATGGAATGCCGTCAATCACTACTTTGCGCACGGTAGCATCTACAGTTGCAAACAACTTGTTCTCCGCCTTTACATCTGCCTTCGAGAGCAAATTCATGAGGGTGCTTTTGCCAACGTTGGTATATCCAACCAAAGCTACGCGCACCATTCCACTTCGGGATTTACGCTGAGTTTGTCTTTGTTTGTCAATTTTTTTTAAGTCTTCCTTCAATTGCGAAATCTGGTTGCGCACGATCCTTCGGTCTGTCTCGATTTCTTTTTCACCTGCCCCGCCACGCGTGCCTGTCCCACCTCGTTGGCGCTCAAGGTGAGTCCACATGCGCGTGAGGCGTGGCAAAAGGTATTGGTTCATTGCCAACTCAACTTGGGTGCGCGCTTGAGCCGTTTGAGCCCGCATCAAAAAAATATCGAGGATCAAGAGCGAGCGGTCGTAGATCCGAACTGAGTATTCCTCTCCCCCATTTAATTCTTTCTCCAGATTGCGGAGTTGCGAAGGAGAAAGATCATCATCAAATAATACATGACGAATATTGTGGTGCGTAACATGTTCCTTAATCTCTTGAAGCTTGCCCTTACCTACAAACGTACGCGAATCGGGAGCGGGAAGCTTCTGAGAAAATCGTTCAATTACTTTAATACCAATTGTTTCGGCTAAAAAAGCTAGTTCATCTAAGTGCTCCTGCATTTCTTCGGGTCGGGTCTTTGGCGTGCCCAAGGAAACGAGAACAGCAAGATTTAAAGGTTTATTCATAGGGTTGCAAACTTATCTGAAAGTTGCTTCATGCCAAAGGTTACTTTTTCCTACTTTTGCAGAATGTAACACTGTATTTGGGTGATTTTAACCCATTTAAAAACCTAAACCTTAGCCATGTCAAAGGCGGGCATAGTTGGCAAAAGAATGAGAATAGCAATTGTATTGAACACCTCCTGGAATATTTACAATTTCAGGATGAATTTTGTTAAGGCTCTCTTGGCAGAGGGCCATGAGGTGCATACCATAGCTCCTAATGACGATTATACTCATTTTCTTACCGAATCAGGCTGCGTTCATCATGATTTGAAGATGGATAGTCGCGGGGCCAATCCTATAAAGGATTCACTTCTTATTTTTGAATTGATCGGAAAGTACCGCGCAGTAAAACCCGATGTGATTCTTCACTATACCATCAAACCCAATGTTTATGGAACTCTTGCAGCAGCCCTGCTTGGGATTCCTTCAATCAATAATGTATGTGGTTTGGGCACAATATTCTTAAAAAAGAACTTGGTTTCATCGGTGGCAATTGCGCTGTATAAGTTGGCGTTTCGTTTTCCGAAAAAAGTGTTCTTTCAGAATCCGGATGACCGCGCACTTTTCATAGATAATAAACTTGTCGAACCGAATATCACAGACGTACTTCCTGGATCGGGAATTGACCTAAAATACTTTACCCCTGCTGATTTTTCTCGAAACAAGAAATTCACATTTCTTTTGGTCTCAAGACTCATTACCGACAAAGGTATACTTGAATATATTAATGCTATCAAACAACTAAAATCTGAAGGAGTACAGGCTCATTTTCAGTTGCTGGGCGCAAAAGACCCTTATCACAAGCGAGGGATAAACTTGAAGGTAATCGATGAATGGATTCGCTCGGGCACTGTGGAATATTTAGGATCAACCAAAGATGTGCGGCCATTTATTAAGCAGGCAGACTGTATAGTGCTCCCCTCGTACCGAGAAGGTACACCACGCACGCTGCTCGAAGCAGCCAGCATTGCCAAGCCGATTATTGCCACCGATGTGCCGGGATGCCATCATGTAGTAACTCACAATCACAACGGGCTGCTCTGCAAGATCAAGGACGCAAATGACTTGGCTTACAAGATGAAGTCGCTCATGTGTTTCAGCGATGAAGCATTGCGGACCATGGGGCTAAATGGTCGAAAAAAAGTCGAAAGAGAATTTGAAGAAGCAATAGTCATTAATAAATATTTGGGTGCGCTTCGGGCCTTGCCCCTGACCCAATGACATGCGCTGAAGTTTATTCTTAGCAAGCGTAGTCAGCTTTATGTTCACGAAAAATCGTAATTTCACATCCTACTTTTAAACCTAAATTGTGCGAAATTCATATTCGTTACTCCCATTGACTATTCTGTTCTGTTCTTGTGCTTCGTATAAACAAAACATTATGTTTAGGCCAACAGGAGATCATATGCCTGAGGCAATCAAAAAAGAAGCAATTGCCACGGAAAAGAACTATGTGATTCAAAAAAATGACCTGCTGAAACTTGATATTTTCTCCAACAATGGCGAGCGGCTAGTTGACCCTAACCCCGAGATGACAGGTGCCACTGCAAAAGGCAATGGGCAATCCTCTCAACAACAATCAGACGAGCAAACTTCTTATCTGGTAGACCTCAATGGCTTGGCGAAACTCCCAATGATTGGTGAACTTAAGTTAGAAGGTCTCACGTTACGCCAAGCGGAAGAGATTGTTCAAAAGGAGTATTCAAAATTTTTCAAAGAGCCGTTTGTAAAGATGTCTTATTCGAATAAACGAGTGATTGTGTTGGGCGCTCCGGGCGGACAGGTGATTCCACTAATGAATCAAAATGTAACCGTGGTAGAAGTTCTTGCCCTTGCAAGAGGGGTAGATAATTTGGCTAAGGCTCACAATATTCGCCTCATCAGGGGCACACATGTTTACCAAATTGATTTCAGTACTATTCAAGGCTATAATGAAGGCAACATGATTGTGGAGCCTGGGGATGTAGTTTATGTGGAACCAATACGCAGGCCGCTTACGGAAGCCTTACGCGATAATTACATTTTTGTTTATCCCCTCATTACGATTGTCACAGTTATTATTGCCAACAAACTCAAATAACATTCTTTGAAAGACACTACTGACAAATTGCCCAGCAACGCACAAGATTCCATTGACATGGAAAAACTCAGCGCGGTTACCGGGAGAAACAAATGGTGGATCTTCATTATCTTTCTTGTATGTAACGGAGCTGCTTACCTTACGACCCGTTGGACAAAGGATATCTTCGAGTCAGCTTCTGAATTAAAGCTTGATATTAAAAGGGATGCAACCGAACTTGGAATCAAAGAGTTTGTACAAGATCCAAATCGCGACATAATTTCCGGTGAAATTGAGCAAATCAAATCAAGCCTTTTTTTGAACAAGATTATTGATTCTCTCAATCTCACGGTTGGCTACTTCAGCGAAGGAAATGTTTTGATCAACGAGTTGTACACACAAGCACCTTTTGAAGTTAAGCTTATAAAAGCAAGGAGAGATATTCAAGACGTTCCGATCTACTTCACACCATTGGATTTAAATTCTTTTAGTCTCAAAGTTGGATCAAAGGGTCAAAAAATAACTGCGAATTATGGCGTCATCGTTTCAGTGAACGGCAGTGAATTTGTTGTCATCAATTCTAACAAGCTTACAGAAAAAGACGGGAACGATTTTTATTTTGTCATCAACAGCCGCGAAAGATTGGTTTCCTATCTTTCTAAAAACACTTTAGTTGAACCTCTGAATTTCAATGCCAACGCCATTCGCATCTCATTCAAGGACAATAATGCTCAAAAGGCGGTTGACATCGTGAACAAAATTGATTCGGTTTACATTGGCTACAGCAACGAACAAAAAAACCTGGCGAATAAACAAAAGATCGATTGGCTCAATCACGAATTAGCTCAACTAGAAAAACGAATGGAGGGGTTTGAAACTTACTTTGAAGAATTCACCCTTACTAACAAAACCAGTGATGCCAGCGCGGATATGAAACGCACGATCGGCTTGATTAATCGGTATGATTCACAACGCTATACATTGAATAAGCGCATTATTGAAATCAGTGGATTGATTGATGGACTTGTATCGGAAAAAAGACAGTCGTACTCGTTTCAATATTCATTCCTCCCAGAGTACATTAACAAAAGGCTCGAAGCATTATCAACCCTTACCCATGAGCGCGATAAGCTTTCATTGTCCTACAATGAAAATACACTTGCCTTTAGACAAAAGGAAAAAGATGTCGCATTATTGAAGGATCAGGTTTTTGGTCAATTGACTGCGTTGAAAGAAGCATGGATGAAATCGTTGAGTGAAGTAGTCAAAGAGAAGTTAAAACTTGAAAAAGAGTTTATGTCAATGCCCGACAAAAACACCAGGTTTTCGAAAAACCAAAGGTTCTATAATCTCTTTACTGAGTTTTATCTTTCGATGATGCAATCTAAAGCACAATTTGAAATTGCAAAAGCAGGAAGTACTTCTGATTTTAAAATTCTTTCTGC
The DNA here is from genome assembly GCA_016178785.1 of Bacteroidota bacterium. Taxonomy (GTDB): domain Bacteria; phylum Bacteroidota; class Bacteroidia; order Cytophagales; family Cyclobacteriaceae; genus ELB16-189. The sequence goes on from JACOSO010000062.1 coordinate 34,379, forward strand.
CGCTTCTATACCAAGTGGCCCAATATCGCAGAGAAAGTTATTAATCCACGGAATCGGGTTGGCAGCATCAATTGCATTGGCGTTTTTCTTTATTGGCTTTGCCTACATCCTCGACAACAAAGTGACGAGCGTCAGGGAAATAGACCAGGCTCTCGATATGCCGGTACTTGGAATCATTCCCGCGACTCGTTACACTATGAACAAAGGAATTCTTGTTCAGGATAATCCCCGGTCAATGGCGAGTGAAGCTATTCGGTCCCTGCGCACAAATCTTGATTTCTTTACTTCGGGTGGCACCAAAAAAATCATCACGATATCATCGTCAATTTCTGGCGAGGGGAAATCTTTCCTGGCGAAAAATTTAGGAGGTGTGCTGGCCATGTCAAACAAGAAAGTTGCATTGCTCGATCTTGATATGCGCAAAGCTAAATTGTCTGAAGCAGGAAATGGACAAGCTTCAACCAAGGGGTTAAGTACTGTGCTTATCAATAAAAACAGTTGGCGCGACTGTATTCAAAAAACGCCAATCGAAAATCTTGATTTCATTCCATCAGGCCCTCTCCCGCCAAATCCATCGGAGTTGTTGGTCAACGGTGAATTTTCAGTACTACTCAATGATCTACAGCAAGAATACGATTTTATTTTGCTAGACACTCCTCCAGCAGGTTTAGTGACTGATGCTATTATGGCCATGCGCAAATCCGACTTGTCGATTTTTGTGGTGCGGGCAAATTATTCAAAAAAAGAATTCTTGAGAAGCATCGATCGAATCATTACAGTCAATAAGCTGAGTAACTGTGCCATCGTATTAAATGCTTTACCTCAATCCGACAAGCTTTACGGCTATGGATATTATGAGGATTACACGGAAAGAAAAAAGTGGTGGAAATTTTCTAAAAGCTAAGTGTTTTCATTTTTTTTTAAGAAAGAGAAAATCAACCCGTTCCCTCTCAGGACGGATATTCATTCACATCTCATTCCAGGCATTGATGATGGCGTTACCAGCTTTGAAAATGCTCGTGAAGTAATCCTCAAGTTGCAAGAGTCCGGCTACAAAAAACTAATTACCACACCTCACATCATCAGTGATACTTACAAAAATACACCCGAAATTATTTTAAATGGATTAAGGGAACTCAATCTTTTTTTACTTCAGAACAACATTGATATCAAAATTGAGGCAGCAGCAGAGTACTACCTCGACACTTGGCTTATCAGCGAAGTCAATGACGGAAATCTGCTACTCACGTTTGCTGATAAATACCTTCTTTTCGAAATGAACTACATCACCGAGCCGTATCAACTAAATGATTTCATCTTTTCACTAACAACAAAAGGCTATAGACCCGTGCTTGCCCATCCGGAGCGTTATCAGTTCATGACATTGGAAAAGGCTGAAGATCTTCGCGATCGTGGAGTACTTTTGCAATTGAATATTCTTTCATTAATTGGTTTCTACTCCAAACCCGTTCAATCAATGGCAAATAAGTTAGTTAACAATCGTTTGGTCGATTTTCTCGGAAGCGATTGTCATAACCTTCGCCAGGCTTCATTGATCCCTGAGGCGTTTAAAAATAAATATTTAAAAAAAGTATTGAACCTTCCACTCCATAACAACCTGCTTTAATGCTATGATCGCTGTAACGGGTGCTAACGGACTACTCGGTAATTTCATCTTAAAAAAATTCATTGATGAAAAAAAAACTACTGTTGGTTTAAAGCGGGCAAGCAGCGATTTATCTTTTGTTGATGACAACCTCAAAAACATAGAGTGGAGAAATGCCGATGTGAATGACAGCAATTCACTAATGGATGCGTTCAAAAATGTTGATACAGTTATTCATGCTGCAGCCGTTGTTTCATTCGATCCCCGAGCAAAAGAGAGGATTTATGCCACTAATGTTGGGGGCACAAGAAATGTAGTGAATACTTGTTTGCTGTTGGGAATCCCTCGTTTGATTCTTGTCAGTTCGGTAGCAGCACTCGGACGCAAAAAAGGTCAAACACAAATCAATGAAGACAATCAATGGATAGAAGGCGATTTGAATTCAGATTACGCCAAATCAAAATATCTTTCTGAGTTGGAAGTGTATCGAGGGCAGGAAGAAGGACTGAATATTTCGATTGTCAATCCATCGGTAATACTCGCACCTGCTGATATCAACAAAAGCAGCGCCCAAGTTTTCAAGTACGTTAAGAAAGAAAGACTCTTTTATGTTGATGGTGAGATCAATTATGTTGATGCTCGCGATGTGGCCGAAATAATTTTCAAGCTTTATCTAAATAATATTCACGGAGAGAAATTTATTGCCAGTGCGGGGCATGTCAGCTTAAAGAATTTGATGAACGAAATTGCATTTCGGTTCCATAAAAAAAATCCTTCCATAAAAATCAGTCCCAGTCTTCTTCAGGCAGCCGCCTGGCTTGAAGAAATTCGGTGCAGGTTAACAGGCTCGGAAGCCTTGATCAGCCGTCAATCTGTAAAAATGCCCAAAGAAAAATTTGCTTATCAAAATCAAAAATCAATCGATCGATTGCAAATGGCCTATCGACCTTTATCTGAAACGTTGGATTGGTGCTGCGACCACTACAATAAGGCATTTACTACAAACAAACATCAATAGCAAGGTTGACATCCATTTATTAATCACCGATTTTTGCAGGGTGAGAGCGTACATTTTTTGTACGCGGAATTTTTACCTAATTTAGGCAAACCTTTCGCCCGATGGCCCACGAATTTAGAAAGAGAGAAGAAGAGGAAGAGTTAATCAAGCGGTACGAAGAGAATCTCCGAAAAAACACGCCCTGCTTTTACGACATCGACAGCTATGAGATCATCATTGATCATTACATGGCGGGTTCGAAATTCAAAAAAGCATTGGTTGCAGTGAATGCCGCAATAGATCAGTTCCCATTCTCTACCGAATTGCTTACTATAAAAGCGCAAGTGCTTTCGCATTTGAAAGAATACGATGAGGCCTTGTCATTACTTGAAACAGCTAAAAATCTTCACCCTAACGATCTCGAAATTTATTTGTCGATTGGATCAGTTCATTCCCTTCGTGGTCAACACGCTGATGCCATCGCAGTTTATGAAGAGGCATTGACATTCGCCAGTGAAGAAGAATACGATGAACTTTACTACAACATTGGCCTTTCTTACCAAAGTCTGGAAGATTACAACAAAGCCATAGAGTTTTATAAAAAATCAATTGAGGTAAATCTCGGGCACGAAGGCTCACTTTACGAACTCGCCTTTTGTTTGGACATTGTTGGTCAGTTGGAGAACAGCCTTGAGTATTACAAAAAATTTATTGATGAAGATCCGTACTCAGCCGCGGCATGGTACAACCTTGGCATTGTTTGCAACAAACTTGAACGTTTTGAAGAAGCCATTGAAGCGTATGGATTTGCATTGGCGATAGACGAGAATTTTGCTTCAGCCCACTTCAACATGGGCAACTCGAACATGAACCTCGAGAAGTTCACGGAGGCGCTGGAAGAGTTTAAAAAGACAATAGAGATTGAAGGTCCAAGTCCTGAAGTATATTGTTGCATTGGCGCAGCCTATGAAAATTTGAATCACTACGATCTGGGTTTGAAATATTTCCAAAAAGCGATGAAGCTTGATCCGCTTTATGATGAAGCAATATTTGGTGCCGGAAGTTGTTTAGAGAAACAAGAGAAGTGGTATCAGGCCTTGCATTTTTTCAACAAAGCAATAAAGATCAGTAACGATAACTCTGAGTATTGGAAAGCCGCTGCTCATGCTGAATATAAAATAGGAAATATTATTTCAAGCATAAGCGCTTACGAAGAAGCAAGTATTCTCGGCCCAAGCGACAAAGAAATTTGGCTCAACTGGTCTTTCATTTATTACGAGCAAGGAGAGCACGAAAAAGCAGCTGAAGTTTTATTGCAAGGCATGGAAGAGATTCCTCATGAACCGGAATTTTTTTATCGGATGACTGCCTACTTGATTGAAGCAGGGAAATTTAAAGAAGCCATGCACTATCTTGAGAACGGACTCATTCTAAATTTTGATGGTCACTCGCAGTTATTCGATTTCTTTCCAAAACCCGAAACACAAAAAGCCTTATTCAAACTTATCGAACAGTACCGAAAAGAAAATCCCTAATGAACTACATTTTAAAAAATCTACCTGAGCGCACTTCAAAGCCCAGACAAACTGGTTTTACTATGGCCATGGACAAAGGCTTGAGCGTGCGCGAAGCTGAAGACTTCATGAGCATTGCAGGTGATCATGTTGATATTGTAAAACTAGGTTGGGGCACTTCTTATGTTACACCCAACTTGAAAGATAAACTCAAAGTCTACAAAGATGCTGGCGTGCCTTGCTACTTTGGCGGAACACTCTTTGAAGCATTCATTATCCGTGATCAGTTTGATGACTACAGAAAAATTCTCGACAAGTACGAAATGTCATTTGCCGAAATTTCTGATGGATCAATTGACCTGGAGCACGACAAAAAGCTAGAGTACGTTAACAAACTTTCAAAGCAAGTAACTGTTTTGAGCGAAGTTGGATCAAAAGATGCAGACAAAATCATTCCTCCATACAAGTGGATAGAGCTGATGCAAAAAGAATTAGATGCAGGTGCCTGGAAAGTCATTGGGGAAGCCCGTGAAAGTGGAAACGTTGGTTTGTTCAGATCCTCCGGTGAAGTGCGTTCCGGCTTAGTACAGGAAATTCTTACTAAAATTCCATTTGAAAAAATTATTTGGGAGGCTCCCCAAAAGGCGCAACAAGTTTGGTTCATTCAATTGCTAGGTGCAAATGTGAATCTCGGAAACATTGCTCCAAATGAAGTTATTCCGTTGGAAACAATTCGCCTTGGACTGCGTGGCGACACGTTTTTACATTTTCTCGGAATCGAACGAAAAAAAGATAAAAGCGCGCCTCCATTTCACGCGGATTAGGCCTTATCAACAATTTTTAATTATCTGGTTATTAATAATTTGAGTATTTTTACATACTAAAACATTACTCAAGTCCTGAATATTATTACCAACGCATTAGCTTTGCGAGCCTCGTTCAAAATTTAGCGGGATGATTGCCGTGAAGGCAAAATTTTTTCGGCTATTGTTCACTAACAAAAATAAAATGGAAAAGAAATTTGGCCTAATCGGATCAACAGTTAGTCATTCATTTTCAAAATCCTATTTCGATGAAAAATTCTTCCGCGAAGGACTGCGCGATTGTCACTATGATCTTTACGCACTCAACTCGGTAGACGAATTGAAAAACCTGCTGGCCGATAATCCAGAGCTCTGTGGATTGAACGTAACCATCCCATACAAAGAGAAAGTAATTAAACTTTTGAGTGACATTGATACTGCCGCAAAAAATATTGGAGCGGTGAATGTGATCAAAATTCAAAACGGAAAATTAAAAGGCTTCAATACCGATAGTGATGCATTTTATGAAACTTTGGAAAAGTGGTTTCCTAATATCAAAAATGCAAAAGCTCTTGTACTCGGCACAGGTGGTTCATCAAAAGCTGTGCAGCAAGCATTAAGAAAATTGGGAATTGCATTTGAACTTGTCTCTCGCGAAAGTGGAAAAGGTGATCATACTTATGAAAGCCTAGAGAAAAACAAAAATATTATTTCTGGAGTGAACCTGATCATTAACACTACTCCGTTGGGCATGTCTCCAGACACAAACAACTTCCCCCCCATTGATTACGACTTGATCACCCCTCAGCACTACATTTACGATCTCATTTACAACCCTGCGCGCACTCTGTTCATACAAAAAGCCGACATGCGCGGAGCCAACGTAAAAAATGGGTTGGAAATGTTGCAGTTTCAAGCTGAAAAAGCTTGGGCCATTTGGAACAACTGATTTCTGTTAATCGTTAATTGTTATTCGTTAATAGTTGGAGCAACCCCTATTAACCTTTAGCGATTAACTATTAACTTTCCCGAATGGATTTTAAACTCTCAAGCGAGTACGTTCCTACTGGCGATCAACCTAACGCAATCAAGCAATTAGTCAAAGGCATCGAAGACGGTGAACTGCATCAAACACTTCTTGGTGTAACAGGTTCAGGAAAAACTTTTACAGTTGCCAATCTGGTAGCGCAAACCAACCGACCCACGTTGGTGCTCAGTCATAATAAGACTTTGGCGGCTCAACTCTACGGTGAATTCAAACAATTTTTTCCGGAGAATGCAGTCGAGTATTTTATTTCCTATTACGATTATTATCAACCCGAGGCGTACATTCCATCTTCCAATCTCTACATCGAAAAAGATTTGTCCATCAATGAGGAGATTGAAAAACTAAGGCTAAGTGCCACCGCTTCACTGCTTACGGGCAGGCGCGATGTGATTGTTGTGGCTTCAGTGAGTTGCATTTATGGTATTGGAAACCCCGAAGAGTTTGGTAAAAACAGAATCGAATTGGGCGTAGGGCAAATCGTTCCTCGCAATAAGCTCTTGTTTGCGTTGGTTGACATCTTGTATAGCCGAACAGAGGCTGAGTTCAAGCGGGGAACTTTTCGGGTAAAGGGCGATACCGTTGATATCTTTCTTGCTTACGCGGATTATGCAGTTCGTTTTTATTTTTTTGGCGATGAGATAGAAGCCATTCAATCGATCGAGCCATCCACCGGAAAAAAAATAGCCGATGAAAAAAGAGTGACCATTTTCCCTGCTAACCTCTTTGTGACGGGAAAAGAATTGCTGAATCTTGCTATCCGCGAAATTCAGGATGACATGGTATTGCAGGTGCAGATGTACGAGCAAGAAAGAAAATTTTTAGAAGCGAAAAGGTTGAAAGAGCGAACCGAGTTTGATCTGGAAATGATGCGTGAGCTCGGTTATTGCAGCGGCATTGAAAATTATTCACGGTACTTTGATCGAAGAAAAGCAGGTGCGCGTCCATTCTGCTTGCTCGATTATTTTCCCAATGACTATTTAATGATCATTGACGAGAGTCATGCAACAATTCCACAAATACGTGCAATGTGGGGCGGTGATCGATCGCGCAAAGTCAATCTTGTGGATTACGGCTTTCGCTTGCCCTCCGCCATGGACAATCGGCCACTCACGTTTAATGAATTCGAATCGATGGTGAAACAAACTGTTTATGTGAGCGCTACTCCATCGGAATATGAATTAAGAAAATCAGAAGGGATTGTGGTAGAGCAATTAATCCGACCTACAGGTTTGCTGGATCCTGAAATCGATGTGCGTCCCAGTAAAAATCAGATTGATGATTTACTCGAAGAGATTGACGAGCGCGTCAAGAAAAAAGAGCGAGTGTTGGTAACTACACTCACTAAACGAATGGCGGAAGAACTTACCAAATTTTTAGAGCGAGCTTCCGTGAAGTGCCGTTATTTGCATAGCGAAATACATACGCTCGATCGCGTGGAGATTTTAAGAGACCTTCGTCTGGGTGTGTTTGATGTACTGGTAGGCGTGAACCTGCTCCGTGAGGGATTGGATTTACCGGAAGTTTCTTTAGTGGCAATAATGGACGCAGACAGGGAGGGTTTCTTACGCAATGTTCGTTCACTCGTTCAGACGATTGGTCGAGCAGCGCGAAACGAAAACGGCCGCGTAATTATGTATGCTGATAAAGTTACTGACTCTATGCAGGTGGCCATTGACGAAACCAATCGCAGAAGGAAAGTTCAGATTGATTATAATTTAGCAAATGGAATTACGCCACGCACTATTCTTAAATCGAAAGAGGCTATTATGGGGCAGACTACAGTAGCCGACTCTAAACGATCGATCAAAAAATATTACATTGAAGACGAAGAAAAATCGTTGGCAGCTGATCCTGTGATGGCCTATCTCTCAAAAGAGGAATTGACTAAGATGATTGACCAGGCAAAGAAAGCAATGGAGAAAGCCGCAAAGGATATGGAGTTTATGGAGGCGGCACGACTGCGCGATGAATATCTGGCGTTACAAAAGTTAGTGGAAACCAAAAAGTAGGCATTGGGAATTAGGCATTAGGCACAGGGCATTAGCTGATATTTAAAATCAAAATCGCTATTCGTAAATCGAAATTCATGATTCAAAGTTCAAAATTATGAAGAGGTCTTTGCTTTCAATTTCTCTATTAATTTCATTTCAAATTTCCTTTGGCCAATTCCAATGGAAAAATATTTCTGTCGATACTAAATCTTCCTTTCGAGCACTTTCAGTTGTCGATGATAAGGTAGCTTGGGTTGGTGGATCAATAGGCACGATCGGTCGTACTCGCGATGGAGGAAAAACTTTTTCATTCAAACAGGTAAATGGTTTTGAAACTCTTGATTTTCGCTCTGTGTATGCTTTTGATTCTTTAAATGTAGTTATCGCGAATGCTGGCTCGCCTTCTTTTATCTTTCATACTACTGATGGCGGAAAAAATTGGAAGCAAGTTTACCGCAATGATGCAAAAGAAGCCTTCATCGATGGCATCGATTTCTGGAACGACAAAAAAGGAATGATCTATGGCGATCCGATAAACGGAAAAATGCTGTTAATCTCTACAAATGATGGAGGAATAACCTGGAGCGAAGTTCATGAAAGTCAACGACCGATTTTAAAGGAGGGAGAAGCTTCATTCGCGGCAAGCGGTACTGGTATCCGCTGTTTTGATAAAAAGAAAATCACAATTACCACTGGCGGAAAAATTTCCCGCCTCTGGACCTCGAATGACAGTGGCGAGACCTGGTCTGTTTCTGATTTGCCAATTATTCAAGGCATTGAAAGTGCCGGAGCATTCTCTTCCGTATTTTGGAATAAGAAAGGAGTTGTTGTAGGAGGTGATTATAAAAACGATTTACAAACCGGTCAACATGTTTACCTCACGCTGGACAAAGGCAAAAGTTGGAACCTGCCCATCCGGCCAACACGTGGATTACGAGAAGCTGTAGAGTCCCTGGGCGATGATTATCTCGTTGCTGTAGGACCTCAGGGTGCAGATCAGTCCAACGATGGCGGTATGATTTGGGTGATTCTTTCTGATGAAAAAGGTTTCCATACTATTCGCAAAGCGAGGGAGGGTTCACTCATCATGGCAGCTGGAAATGGAAAAATTGCTGTGATTACAAAAAAAACAAAACCATAATTTAAACTTGGAAATCACATCTCCTATTTTACCCATCGGCATTTTGGCGGTTTTATTTTCTTACGCTTAGTCCAATCTATTAATTTGCTTTCACAAATCTGACTATGAAAATCATTTTTACTCTACTTGTTTGCTCCATTGCATTCGCTGCTCGAGCGCAAAGTACGCGCGATATCATGCTTGGTGGCGGTGTTGATCTTTTAAAGACAGATAACCGCTCATTGCTTAATAAAGCTCAACTTGGCTTCGAAGGAAATTATTTTATCAAGAGACGAGTGTCGCTTGGGATTGGCGCAGAACTCTGGACAAACAATCAAAAAAGTTCATTTGTACTCGGCACGCGACTATATGCTAATGATAAAGTTTTCTTTCGTTTTCGAGGGCTCATTGGAGCCAATGATCTTTCCATCGGTATGGGCTACTCAAAACCCATCGATAAAAACCTGCGTCTCGAGGGAATGGGTGATTATTATCTGAACGGCTCCGCATTTGCGTTGAGAGTTGGCCTTGGATATGTTCTGAGGTAGAACTCGTCAAAAGGAACTTGATCTGCGAACAAAGCTGTGATTCGAATTATCACTATAAAAAAACCCAAGCTCACACTTGGGTCTTTTGCGACAAGCACAACAAGGAATTACTTCACATGTGAGCTTACCACTTTAGCAAGTTCAAACATAGAAATTTGATTTTTGCCATTGAAAACTACTTTCAGTTTTGCATCGGCATTAATCATACGTCTGTTCTTCTGGTCTTGAAGTTTGTTCTTCTTGATGTAATCCCAGATTTTCTTGATGATCTCCGTTCTTGGTAGAGGCTTGCTTCCTACTACCTCAGCTAAGCTCGCGCTTGGAGTAAGGGCCGCCATGAAGGCTGCGTTTGGCTTTCTCTTTACCTTTTTCGGAGCGGCCTTCTTGGCCACTTTCTTCACTGCTTTTTTTGCAGCTTTCTTAGTTGCTTTTTTTGCCATAGCTATTTATGGGTTATGTGGTTGTTAATTAACGCGGAAATATACTACCCTTCTTTAACAATGCACTAACATTTTATCAAAAAAAGCATTTTTCTCCTATGAAAACGGTAGATCGTCACATCATTAAACCATCTGCTATCTTGTAACAAAACCAGCTCATAGAAGGAAAAGACTGCAACGGCAACATTCTTAACGAGGCCGATTCAGTATTGCTCATCAAGGATTTAAAAGTGAAAAGGTTCGACATTGAATCTAAAGCGCGGCACAGTTTTAAAGAAAATCCCGTCTCACCGATAACGAAGATGAAATCGATTGCCGAATTAATGGGCAAGGTGTCGTCCTTCGCACTGAATTTCAGAAGAAAATGTAGTCGTAACTTTGAATTACAAACTCAAAATGGCTGAATAAATAGTTGCACTATCATAAGTTGATGGAGCCTCTTCTACCTTGATAATTGAAGTAAATCCAGTCGCCTCTCCGGCTTCTAATAATTTCCGAAAGCCAATTGGATAAGGAACCCAGGCATTAGACTTTGTTCGTTCATACTCAACAATGACAAGTCTTCCTATTGGCGACAATTTAATCCTAAGTGCCAACAAAAAATCTGTCTGAGCGCTCACATAATGCAGTGCATTGGCCATTAAAATACCGTCAATGTTCCCGTCCAAGTCCATCGAAACAAAATTTCCTGAAAGAGTTTGCAATGAAACAGATTTAAAATCCCATTTAATGGATTTTAATGCGTTGGCATTCTGATCAATGGCTAAGATTGAACTATTCGATGGAAGTACAGACCCCAGTGCACGCGTGAAAAAACCGTCACCCGCTCCAAGGTCAACCCAATATTGTGGTGAGTTTGATTTTGGAATTCCCTTTTCTATTAAACGAATGGCTATAGAAAGTTCCATTGCAATTACTGATGAAACACACTCGACTTCACGATCAAGCCGCCTTTGATTTCCAGCATCTCGCCCACATAAAGGTCTTCCTCTCCTTCCACATGCCGAATGTATTCCATAAACACACGATCGTCTTGCGATGTCAGGCGGATAACTTCATAATGCAACGTTGGTAATCGATCAAATGCATCTTGCCACCAAGATCGAAGTGCTTTTTTGCCTTTGATCAATCCATTCGTCTCAGGATGTCTTACTTTCAACTTCGGACTGAAGTGTTCTGCGTTGTCATGATAAAGCGAAAGTAGCCTCTCAAGATTCTTATCGTTGAATGCTTTAAACCAATTAAGAGCGATCCCATTTAATTCAGTCGAACTCATATTTATTCGATTGCATGAATGGTGACCCAATAGCGATAGGCAACAAGTGCTTTATCTAACTTAGAGAGTTTTGTAATGTCACGTTTGCTGTAACGGGGCATGATCAGTTTGTTCAATTTGGCTAAAAAATGAAAGGCTATTTTTTTCATATTGAATTAATTCAAAGTTCAAAAAATTTGCTCTGCTCTATTTGACAATTCTCTCAACTGAATTGAATGGCTTTCATTTATTTAAGAAAACAAGCCAGTCTAACAGCCTATTTGCGTAACCCCACTCATTATCAAACCAGGCCATCAATCGAAGGTGTTGACTAGTGACTTTGGTGAGTTGACCATCAATCGTGCTCGAGTGAGAGTTGTTAAGAATATCCGTTGAAACGATTGGGTCATACGTGATGTCAATAATATTTTTTAACTCGGCTCGTGAACCTTTCTCTATTAACGAATTAATCGTCTGAGTATTCACTGATTTCTTCAACACCAACGATATGCCAGCAATCGCTCCACAAGGCACGGGCACCCGAGTAGACATTGATTCTATTTTGTCTTGCAATTCAGGAAAGATATTTTCCAAAACAGGTTTGATGTTTACTTCAAAGGGAATGATCGAATGAGCAGCCGCACGTCCTCTGCGCAAGCCTTTGTAAGGTTTGTCGATCAATTCTTGTCGGGTAGTATATCCCTGAATGACATTCACATGAACCGAATCGACTCCGAAGTTTTCTTTCATTAAATGAATAATTGGAGCGACACAATTGATGGTACAATCTCCGGGAGAAATAATTAAAGCTTCTTTTATTTGAGCTTGATTTACTCCAATTACTTTAGTTGGGATGTCTTTACTGAAAGTGGTGAGCAGCACTCGCTTTGCCCCACTCGTCAAATGATGAGATGCCTCTGATGAATGGGTGAAAAGACCGGTCGCTTCAATTATCGCGTCAATTGAAAAATTTTTCCACGGTAGATTTTTGATTTCATTTTGCTGCAAATAAAAAATCTCATGATCATCGATGCTAAAACCATTTGGAGTGGGAATAATTTCGCAAGGAAAAGTCCCTCGAATAGAGTCGTACTTTAAAAGGTAAATCAAATTTTCTTTCGACATGATATCGTTCACGGCAATCAGGTTTTTGATCAGTCCTTTTTGGTGAAGAAGCCGAACGAGTGTTCGACCAATTCGCCCCATTCCGTTGATCGCCAATCGTGCGGATAAATTTTCCATAAACATATTCAGAACAAAAACAAAAGGCTGTCGGTTGAGACAGCCTCTTGAATATTTTAACTTAACTTACCATTATTTTGCAAACCGTTTTGCTACTTCATTCCAGTTTACCACATTCCAAAATGCAGTTACATAATCAGGTCTCCGGTTTTGATAATTCAAATAATAAGCGTGCTCCCAAACATCAAGTCCGAGAACAGGCGTTCCTTTCACCTCGGCAACATCCATCAACGGATTGTCTTGATTAGGTGTTGAGGTAATTGCCAGTTTACCTGAACCGTCTTTGATTAGCCAGGCCCAACCTGAACCAAAACGACCCGTTGCAGCTGCAGCAAATTTGGTTTTGAACTCATCAAAATTCCCGAAAGCAGAATTGATCGCATCGCCAAGAGCACCCGAAGGAGCACCACCTGCATTCGCGCTCATGATTGTCCAGAATAAGCTGTGGTTATAATGTCCGCCACCGTTGTTGCGAACAGGTGCAGGGTATTTTGAAATATTCTTGCATATTTCTTCAATGCTTAAATTTTCTTCAGGTTTGCCGGCAATAGCATTGTTGAGATTAGTTACATAAGCATTGTGATGTTTGCCGTGATGAATCTCCATTGTGCGAGCATCGATGTGTGGCTCCAACGCATTGAATGCATAAGGAAGCGCGGGAAGTGTAAAGGCCATATTGATTTTTTTTGTTTGATGTTTAATTTCGATTGACAAATATAACTCATATTCGAAATTCAAAGTTCAAAGTTCAAAAGTGAAACTATTTCAAGTCATATTCAATTTTGAATTTTAAATCCTGAATTTTGAATCAGGTCCCCTTTCTCGCCAATTCCCCCAGCGTCTCAATCCCCTCTTCTACCCGATCATTCCATGGCAAGCCATAAGTCAAGCGTAAATAATTTTGAAATTGCCCTTGGGTTGAAAAAATGTGCCCTGGTGCAATACCGATGTTGTACTTCAACGCACGCTTGTGCAATTTGTACGCGTCTATCTTTTTGTTCATCTCCACCCACAATGCAAAGCCACCTTGAGGCCTGGTGATGCGCGTGTCTTCAGGGAAATATTCGGCCACAGCTTGTGCGTATCTCAAATATTGAGTGTGCAATGCTTTTCGCAAATGACGAAGATGCAGTTCATATCTTCCGTTCTGTAAAAAATGTGCGATAGCTGTCTGCGCCAACGTGTTGGTTGAAACATTGTTCATCCGCTTTCTGCGAATGGATTTTTCCTTGAATTTCCCCGGCACAGCCCACCCAATGCGGTAGCCAGGAGCAAGTGATTTTGAAAATGATCCGCATTGCAGAACCATTCCTCTCTTGTCAAACGCTTTGCATGTAGTTGGTCTCTTCTTGCCGAAGAATAGCTCTCCGTAAATATCGTCTTCAATCAGCGGGATATCTTTTTTTGAGAGCATCTCCACGAGCCGTTTTTTGTTTTCATCGGGCATGCATGAACCGATCGGATTGTTGAAGTTGGTAACGAACAGGCACACTTTGATATTAAACCGGTCAATTGATTGCTCAAGGTAATCTAAGTCGACACCAGTCTCAGGGCTTGTTGGCACTTCCACTACTTTCAAGCCAAGGTTTTCCATGGCGCGAAAAATTCCAAAGTAAGTTGGGCTCTCGATTGCTACCGCATCCCCGGGTTGGGTGGTAGCCATCAGACAAAGATTGAGGGCCTCCATACAGCCCGCAGTCACTACCACATCATCTTCACTCAAAGCTCCGCCCCAATTAAATGAAAGCCGGGCAATTTGTTTTCTTAATTCAGGATTGCCTTGCACGTGCTCATATTGAATGCAGCTATCCTTTGAAGATCGAATGGCATGCATCACAGACTTATTTAGTTTAGCTGTGGGCAGCAATGAATGATCTGGTGCGGCCATGGAAAATTGCACAAGCTTATCTGAACGCAGATCGCTGTAAATACTCGAGATCATATCATCCAGCGTAACGGGCACAACTTCATCGCAAGGCTCACAACACTTGGGCAGCGACAGCCCATGACGCGGAGAAAATTTCACATAGTATCCCGATTGGGGCCGAGCTTCAATCAATCCTTTTGCTTCGAGATGATAATATGCCTGAAATGCCGTGCTCAAGCTGATGTCTTGCTCTTTGCTTAGGGCACGCACCGACAAAAGTTTGTCTCCAACCTTCATCGCACCGTTTTCAATCAATCTCCCAATCCGATCTGCCACGGTGGTGTACTTGTGATCGCGAGGAACAAATTTTTTTGCTCTCTTTTTTGTTAACGTCAGCATAGTCAAAGTTTTTATACCAAACTGATATGGTTAACGTAAAAGTAACTGATCTGGTCGAAATTAAAAAAAATGAAACTGTTATTTTACTGATCCGTTTGTGAACTTTGTGCAGATTAAATGAGCAAGAAGCAGGTTGAAATTGAATATCAAAATGAAATCCTTTGAGAAATAATTGAAATGAAAAATACTTTACTCGCATTCTCATTGCTGGCTTTCTTCGTGAATGGATACGGTTTCAGTCCTACTGACAGTATCAAATCCATAAAAAAGGAGCCGCGATCTAAAAGCACTCTTACTGTACGAACTCATAATGCGGGCTACTTCGCCTTTACAACAAGAATTATCAGTACTAACCCGGCTTTGGATTTCTTTTACACTTACGATCGCAAGCAATGGGGCTTCATGGCGTTCAAAGCTTTTGACCTTTACGATCATGAGACCCCCAATAATTTCATGCTGATGATGTTTCGAAAAAGCTTTCGTCTCAACAACAGGCTTACGATCACTCCACATGTGGGCACTATTCTGGAGCAAAACAATTCTATTGCCGATAAGGGCTCTGATATCTCTTCGATTGTCATTACTTCCTATAAAATTTCGAACTGCTTAACGATCGACTATACTGCGATTTTAGGGAGCCTTGTGCTTGAGCCGATCAATCGGGATTGGTTCAACCGATTCAGGGTTTTGTATTCAAAAAAACATTGGGACGTGACCGTTCAGGCTTGTCACAACAACAAAGTAATTGATCACGACAATTCTGAATATTTTTCTACGGGGGTCCACCTATTTTATAATCGGGTGAAAATATCTGATCACTTCCTCATGGGAGCTGGAGCATCAGGTTTAGTGATGGCTTATTCCAATACTCCTTCTGCATATCCTAAGACGAATGGCATTTTCTTTACCCTTGTGGGATACATTCACTAGGCACAGCAGTATGGAATGGTGATGGCCATTGAAGAAATGGTGAGCGTACAAAAATGGCCACAGAAGAAAATACCTATATGGCTGTGCCTGCCATTTTTAAAGTCCAGACGTTGAGGTATGAATAGTTGAATTATTTCATTCTACTTATCAATCTCTGACTGAAGTTTCTCAAGCAACTCAATGCTCCTGGGAAGAGACGTGTAAATCAATCCCGTACGAACAATAGTTGCTCTCTTTTGGCTGTGAATCAGTTCATTCATTAATGTTCCACGCTGTTGAATTGCCTTAAAAATTCTTTTCTGGTCGAACGGAGTTTTGTATTCCAGCTCATCAAAGGTGAGTACATCAATTAATTCGGAAGTGTATATTCCTAAGTCACGATCATTCTGTTCTTGGAGAAGGGCATTGTCGCTGTAATAGCTAATAATCAGCAATTTCAATTCATTATTGCGGATGAGTTTAAAATTCCCAGTAAACTTAAGCTCTTCGTAAACAGCTGTGATGAAATTTGGTCTAATTAGCATAATCACATCTGTGATCAGGTCACCAAATTTTTCGTTATCAATGGTCGCTGAAGAATTCGACAGCGCAATCAACTCGCTTATGGCATTGATTTTTGAATATATCCGTTGAATTTCAGTTCTAATAAGAGCAGTATCAGATTGAACAGAATTGCGAAGATTGATGAGGTATTCCTTTTCAGTTTTACGCTCTTGAATTGACTCTCTGTAATTATCAACTGCTAAAGCAGAGAGCACACCGACAATAATCAGAACAAGCTGAATGAAGAACTCGTAGAATTTTTTACCATTTCCAGCAAGCACGTGCTAACTTTTTTTCTTGACCTCCACCAGCTGGCATTTCACCTGCCCCATGCCGCTGTTTACTACCATGTGGGTTTCAGCCGGACTCCAAAAAGTAGTTCCTGCTTTTATTTTCTTAGTGGAAACTTTTCCATCGGGTGTAGTGATTGTGACGCTTGCATCCGAAAGCATAACGGTGAGGTGAGCCGGGTGACTGTGCTTACCCGCCCCACAAACATCTTTGCCCGGTTTACTATCAAACTCATACACCTTAACGTTATCGTTGTCTAAAACAACTTTTCCGTCTGAAGTTGACTGCGCAAACAAAAGTCGACTACCGAGCATCATGCATGCGATTAGAGTAGTTTTCATAGGGCAATTCAGTTTGAAAGCTAATATAATACAAAATCAATTTTGAACCCAGAGAACGTGGGTTTTCCTACAAAAAACCAATTCCCACTTCTCTGCCAGTTTATTAACTTTGTAATTCTAAAATCGACTGATCATGTACGGAGGTGGAAATACATTCGAGGGAATAAAGACAGATAGCATTGCACAGGAAGACCCGCAACAACTGGCGGCTTTTGAAGCCCGTATTGCGAGGGGTGAAAAAATTGAGCCCATGGACTGGATGCCGCAACTTTACAGAAAGCAGCTCATCCGCATGATCGAGCAGCATGCTCACAGCGAAATCATCGGAGCATTGCCGGAAGGAACATGGATCACACGTGCACCTGGTTTCAAACGTAAAATGTCTTTGATGGCCAAGGTTCAAGATGAAGTAGGCCATGCACAATTGCTTTACAGCGCTGCCGAAACTCTTGGCAAGCCTCGCGAGCAAATGATCGATGATCTCATCAATGGCAAATCAAAATATTCTAACATATTTAATTACCCCACTTTTACTTGGGCAGATTGCTGTTTCATTTCATGGCTTGTAGATGCAGGAGCAATTGTAAATCAATTGGCAAACGCAAAAGGAAGCTATGGTCCTTATTGCCGTGCACTTGATCGCATCTGTGCAGAAGAATCTTTTCACTTGAAGTACGGACATCATTGTGTTATTTACCTCGCCAGTGGCACACAAAAGCAGCGCGACATGTTTCAGGAAGCAATCAACCGCTGGTGGCCACCGATGATGCACTTCTTCGGACCGAGCGATAAAATTTCTGCACACACTGAAATACTCATGCGCTGGAAAGTGAAGATGGGTACTAACGATGACATGCGTAATCAATTTCTTGACATGTACGTGCCAAAAATCTGGGAGCTTGGATTCACTATTCCTGATCCTTTGTTAAAGAAAAACCCTGAAACCGGTAAATGGAACTACACCGAGCCCGACTGGGAAGAATTCAAGCGCGTGATCAATGGCGATGGCCCTTGCAACAAAGAAAGATTGGAAGTACGCAGAATTGCCGAAGAGCGCGGCCGCTGGGTACGCGAGGCTCTGAAAGTCCCTTCAGCCGAATATGTAATGCCACTTGCTTAACTCTCGTGACTGGAATAAGGAATACACGCAATGCTTATAGCAAGACGTTGTGTGTCATTGTTGCATTGAGATATGAGTAAACGGACAATTACTGGACTATTGATTGGTGGCGAACTGGTTATAGGGGCACTACTTGGACGTGCTTACATTAGTCAATACAGTTTTCTGACATCAACGCAGTCTCTTGGACAATTTTTCGCGACAGTGATTCTAATTTACTCTGCGACAGTGTTTTCGCTCGGAACAATTAACTTAAGGCTAATTAAAAAATCAGAAACAAAGATTATAATACGTTGCATTGTGACTTCATTGGCACTTGGGACAATTTTCGCGGTACCAATTTTAATTTTGAATTATGAGACGGTCGACAATTTGGACTTTTGGGACCTAAGCCCATTTGTTGTAATTCTTATTGGACTGGTAATTGGGTTTAATTTTCAAGTCTTAAGGGCAAACTCAGTAAGCAACAACGCCACACAATCGAGTAGGCGGCCTCGCCAGTAGAAACTGACGAGGTGCGCCTCTCACACCACTGTACGTACGGGTCGCGTATACAGCGGTTCATTAAGTTGTGGAGCTACTTTCTCGTAATAAAAGAGCAAGGATTCATAGCCTCTTTTGATCAACCGCTCCAAGGTAATGGTCGTGGTCATCATCGGGCTTTGGGCTACTGCCCATCCACCCATTCGTGTCCTGCTCCATGCATAGGCTTGACCTCGAGGAACACCGAGGCGAATAAAATTCTTCATTCTCCTGTCAGCTTTCTTCCAGTCTTCCCAGATGCAGTACCTTAATCGGTTGCGCAGCCAACTGTCGAGCTCCCTGAGTTTGCTTTGTATATTTCCCATACGGAAATAGTTGAGCCAACCTCGTTGGATTTCTTTCAGCTTGGCGATGCGTTCATCGAAGGTACTTGGTGCGGTTTTCCTGGTGATGGATTTCAAACTTCGCTTTAAGGCTTGCCAACTTTTGTCGTTGACCACCAATTGGTATTTGCCCGTGTCGCCTTTCTGGTATGTGGGCACAAAGTTGTAACCCAGTATGTTAAAGTGTACGGGTTTGCGGATGCCACTTTTCTCCCGGTTGATGGGCAGCTTCAATTTGTTCTTTAGGAACAAGTAGATACTGTTGCCCACCTTGCGGGCGGTGGATTTACTTTTGGTGTAGACACTAAAGTCATCCGCGTAGCGTACATAGCGATGTCCTTGCTTCTCCAGTTCTTTATCCAGTTCATGGAGCATGATATTGGATAGCAACGGACTTAACGGGCTGCCTTGCGCAACGCCTTTTCTTCGTTTGACCAATCGTCCCTTTATTACTATTGGGGCTCTTAGCCATTTACGAATGAGGCGTAAGGTTAAAGGACATTTCACCTTGCCGTACAGCAGTTGCAACAGAATACAATGGTCCACTTCATCAAAGAAGTTCTTCAGGTCTATGTCCACGATGTGATCATAGCCTTCATGGATGTTCTTCTGCGCTTGCTGCACCGCTTGGTGTGCATTACGGTTCGGTCGGAAGCCGTAGCTGTGTTCGGTAAACTCCAATTCAAATTTTGGACTCATCACTTGGCTAACCGCTTGTTGTAACAAACGATCCGTTACGGTAGGGATTCCAAGAAGCCGAACCTTCCCGTTGCTCTTTGGTATTTCTACCCCTAAGATGGCTTGAGGTAAATAGCTCCCATTGCATACGGCCGTCACGATCTTATCCTGTTTTTGTTCAGGTGCTCTATCAGTGATCTTACAGTCATACCATCCACGCCTGCCGAACCTTGGTTCGACATCACTTGCTGATACGCCTTGCGCATGTTCTTTCGGCTAACTACTTTTTCAATCATCTTACTACTACTTTGTTTCTCTGTTCCGCTTATCATAAGGCTTCCCGATAACTATCGGGATCCTTACAGCATTTGGAACAACTCAATGTTTGGCCCTTCATTGGTTTGTGAGTCCTCCGATTCTTTCCATCGGCTCGTTGCTGCCAACTACTATGACCTCTGCTGACTTCTCCTCGATGTACTCGACATCAGGAGACCTCCCCAGGTAAGAGCATATTCCCTGCCTGCCGGTAGGCAAGCTTCTTCCGATCCCTGCGGTATCTACTCCATGAACTTTATTGGTCAGGGACGTTGTGAAGATGTGCTCACTTATCCACTTCATGCAGCCTCGGTATACCGTTCCTGTTCGTCAGTACCGGAGTTTGTAGTCTCGCTTCCTTCAGTGTATGCTTCACAGCAAACCACCTTGCGACTTACTATCAGGCTTTACCAACTTGCCTGTGAGAGACTCCCACTCTCTGGAATATCCAAGGTATCTTCGATACCTTTGCTCATGCTGGGCGCACACAATGTGCATATTCAATTTGGCGGGTTCGGTGTCCTCATTAAGTTTCGGTTTCTTTATTTATTTAAATTGTGTCGTGGGACAGGGCGCAACTGGTCGGTCTTGGCATTCCGCTTCGTTTCATTGCCAAGCCCTCCTATTCCCGCCCGCCACAAACCCCAACGTTGGGATTAGGCTTAAAAGCGGGACAAAAAAAATTAAACTGAAATGGGAATAGATTTCATTCATTGGAATATTGATCCTGAGATTATTAACATAATAGGTTTCTCATTGAGATATTATGGGATCTTGTTTGCAGGCGGAATAATGCTCTGCACTTTTATTTTGAAATGGATTTTTAAAAATGAAAATATCTCATTGGGCAAATTAGATACACTCACTATCTATGGAGTGGTCGGAATTTTTGTAGGGATGAGATTAGGTCACTGCTTATTTTATGACCCATCATATTATTTCAATCATCCGTTGGAAATGCTTTTACCTATCCAACTAACAGATACCGGAGAATACAAATTCACAGGTTATCAAGGCTTGGCAAGTCATGGAGGGGCTGTCGGATTAATTATTGCCCTGATTCTTTATTCAAAGAAAACACAAGAGTCAATAATAAACACAGTTGATTTGATTGGAGTGGTTGCACCTTTAGGTGGTTGTTTTATAAGACTCGGTAACCTAATGAATTCTGAAGTGATTGGGTTTCCTACGAATGTTCCCTGGGCTTTTATTTTTGAACGTGACGACAATTTGCCGAGACATCCAACACAGCTATATGAAGCCATTTCTTATCTATCGATTTTCTTGCTGACTTTCTATTTATACAAAACGAATCGACCCAAATTAAAAAATGGGTTCTTTTTTGGGATATCAACTTCATTAATATTCATAGCACGATTTTTTATTGAATTTGTAAAAGAAAGACAAGTTCCATTTGAAGAACAAATGCAGCTTGACATGGGACAATTATTGAGTATTCCGTTTATCTTAGTTGGGTTGGGGTTTGCCATTTATGGACTATTGAAAACAAAAAGGGATAAACAGGAAAATGAGTTATTGACAACATTTGACTAATGCCCTACGCCAACAAAAGCTAAATACAATTGCTGGGTGAAGTGTTTAATTTAAGTTTTATCTTCGTCAATAATTTGGTCACGAGGACAGGACGAGGTTTCAAACACCCGCAACTGCGTTTAGCCAGACGTTAGCCTCCTTCAAAAAATCACATTAGAAATAAATAATTTCAATTTCCCCAATACGGTCCCATCAACAATTGAATTTCTTTCCAGATGGCGCGGAGGGCATCGGTGGGCGAGTCGTATAAACTTTTCAGGTATTTTAATGTGCTGCTGTCCTCAGGAAGTTCTCCTTGAAACCATTTAAGTATATCATCAGCAAGCAACATCAATTCATTGCTATAGTATTTCGGGTAATATCTCGAAAGCCAGTCGGTTGCCAGCAAAAGATCAAGGTATTTCATATACAATTATATCTCTAAAGTCAACAAAGTAACCTGCTATTCTGTTCCTGCTCGCAAGAAAATGAAACGTGGATTGCACCCTATTCAAACGGCAGTAAACTGATATATTTGCGGTTGCATAAAATAAAGAATTTTGAAGTCACTCGATCCACGTGTTACCCGCCTCCCGCAAGTTGGGGAAGTGAAACCGAAAAGACCCTTAGATCAATTTGGTACTTTTGAAGTTTTCGTTCAGCCGAAAGAAGGCAAACCTTTTCAACATGAGGGCCCTGTACACGCACCGAATTTGGAGATGGCTTATATTTTGGCAAAAGAAACATTTACACGGAGATTTACCTGTACTTCAATTTATGTAGTTGACACTCGTGACGTGTTAGTCTCACCAACGACTGAAGGAAATCAAAGTGCATACGAGTTAATTACAGCAAAGCCTGCCGGATCTCAAAAAAAGATTTTTGAAATTTATCAGCTTGCCAAGCGCGGAAAGCAACATGTGAATGCAGGGAGTGTAGAAGCCGACTCTCCCGAACAAGCGATGCTGCTGGCAAAGGATTTATTCAATGCAGGAAAAATAGTTTATAATGTGTGGGCGATTGAAAAAGATAAAATTCGCTTCACTACAACCGAAGAAAAAGATCTGTGGAACACTTTACCCGAGAAAAAATTCCGCGATGCATCTGACTATAAAGGAGGAGATAAGTTGAAGGAGTTTTTAACTCGTTCCCAGTTGCCCGATACCGGTATTCAGTAATTAGCCTCAGGTAACTCATTAAAAGAAAGAACATCATGAACAACGAACCAGTCAAAGAACTCCTTTATAAGATCGCTGACGATCTGCTCATCCTCGGTCATCGTAACAGTGAGTGGACGGGATTCGGCCCGCTGCTGGAAGAAGACATTGCCTTTTCATCGATGGCGCAAGACAAAGTCGGGCAAAGCTATGCGATTTACCAGATGCTCAATAACCTTGGTGAGCAATCGCCCGATACGGTAGCATTCATGAGGAACGCCAATCAATTTCACAATTGCCAATTGGTCGAGCTTCCCAACCAGGAATATGATTTCAGTTTGGTCCGCCATTTTTTATTCGATACAGCCGATGCACTGCGTTGGGAATTGCTTTCGCAATCTTCTTACGAGCCGCTCGCTCAACTCGCCAAAAAAATAAAAGGTGAACTGCGTTATCATACCATGCATGCCAATACGTGGATAAAGCAATTAGGTTCTGCAACAGAAGAAAGCATTTCAAGATTACAAAACTCTTTGCAAGCAGCCATGCCTTATGCACTTGGCATTTTTGAGGAGTCACCTTACGAGAAAGAGATCATTTCATCAAGGATATTCGCTGGCGAACAAGAATTGAAAAAACGGTGGTTGGCAAAAATTGAAGACGTGATCATCAAGACGCAACTTCAACTGCCTGATTCAAAAGTCATCATCCCGATTTATGGCGGAAGAAGTGGTAAGCATACAGAGCATCTTCAACCATTACTCGATGAGATGAGCGAAGTGTTCCGGATCGACCCGACTGCGGAATGGTAAAGTTAGTTGTTAGTTATTCGTTAATAGTTGTTCGTGAAGTCACGCAAAAAATAAATAGAACAGTCGAAGTTGATCTCCATCCAAGATTATACTTACGAATTACCTGAAGGTCGAATCGCGCTTCATCCGCTAGCGGAGCGTGATCAGTCGAAGCTGCTGGTTTGCAAAGCTGGTGAAATTACTCACTCCAATTTTTCTAAGCTTGTTGACTTCATTCCAGAAAACTCAGTCCTGTTTTTTAATAACACGAAAGTTATCCCTGCTCGGTTGTTCTTTAAAAAGGACACAGGTGCTGTGATTGAAATCTTTCTTCTCAATCCGATTTGGCCATCACCTGTGGTTGCCCTTGCAATGAATGTTCAGGGAAAATGCAGGTGGCATTGCACCATCGGAAATCTGAAAAGGTGGACTTCAAATTCCAAATTGCAAGTCGCAAACGACAAACTCAAACTCTCAGCAGTATTAGTCGACAGAGAAAATGGTGTTGTTGAATTTGAATGGAACCTCCCGGTTTCTTTCTCAGAGGTAGTTCAAAAATTTGGAGCTATTCCCCTTCCACCCTACATCAAACGGAAAGCAGAAACTGAGGACAGTGAGCGTTATCAAACTGTTTATTCAAAGGAAGACGGTGCTGTGGCAGCCCCGACTGCCGGACTGCATTTTACCGAAAAAGTATTCCACTCGTTGAAAAAGAAAAAAATCGAGGCAGAATATTTAACGCTCCATGTAAGTGCCGGCACTTTTCAGCCTGTGAAGGTTCAAAATGCGATGGAACACATCATGCATTCAGAGCAAATTGTAGTCACACGAAAAAACATTGAACAGCTTCTGGCAAAGAAAACAATTGTTGCTGTGGGTACAACTTCTTTGCGCACGCTCGAAAGCATTTACTGGTACGGAGTCAAATTGGCATCCGATTCTAAAGCAGAATTTATGATAGACCAAAAAGATGCATACAAGCTTGAGCCGATAGATAAGGCGGAAGCCTTTAATTCCGTTTTAAAAAAAATGGATGGAGAAAAGACCGATCTGCTCATCGGAGAAACTTCGATTTACATTTTACCGGGTTATGATTTCAAGGTAGCCAATGCACTAATTACCAATTTCCATCAACCCGGTTCTACTCTGATTTTATTAGTTGCTGCCTTTGTTGGCGATGCATGGAAAGAAATTTACAGCGATGCACTTGGCAACGACTATCGCTTTTTAAGTTACGGTGATAGCTCTCTTCTATTCAAGTCAGGGCTTCCAAACTAGGCCCAAAAAGGTTTTCCATTTGGTTCTTTGTATTACCTTTGAAGACTCTATAGTAATCCACTCATTTGGCTTAATCTCATGAAAAGCGGGACACCTCGGTTTGTTATCGTTACCAATTTCTTTATCCTTCTTAGTTTAGCATCATATGCGCAGCCGGCCAACGATAATTTTGCCGGTGCCACGGATATAACTTCACTAATTAACACGTGCTCATCAAATGCAGCCTATACCACGATCGCAGCAACTGCCGATCAAAGCAAAGGCTCCTGCTGGAGTAATGGCCCTAATTATAATGTCTGGTTTAAGTTTACTGCTACTGCTACAAGCTACATCAAAGTGCAGTTAAATGTGGGTGGAGCCTTGGGAACCTTGCAAAATCCCTTCGTTGCACTCTGGGATGCCTCACTTGTGCAACTCAATTGCCAGAATTATCAGGGAGCCTCCGTCAGTATCGAAACTGATTACTACGGTCTAACTGCAGGCCAGACGTATTATATTTCCGTGGACAACTATGTCGGTGCAGGCTATCGAGGAACCTTCTCTTTGTGTTTGAGTGATGTTGCAGACTATAATTATTTTGAAGGAGCTAGAGATGTCAACAGCCTTATTAATGGGTGTTCATCCAATGCTGCTTACACAACGTTGAATGCAACTGCAGACCGCTCAGCAGGCTCTTGCTGGAGTAACGGTCCCAACTACAACCGCTGGTTCAAGTTCACAGCCACTGCAACACAATACATCAAGGTACAGGTGAATGTGGGCGGAGCCTCAGGAACCTTGCAAAACCCTTTCGTAGCACTTTGGGATGCATCCCTCACTCAGCTCAACTGCCAGAACTATCAGGGAGCTTCGGTCAGTATTGAGACAGATTATTACGGACTGACAGCAGGCCAGACGTATTATATCTCCGTAGACAACTATGTGGGCACTGGCTATCGTGGCACGTTCTCTCTCTGCCTGAGCGATGTACCCGACTACAATTATTATGAAGGAGCCAAGGATGTCACAAGTTTAATCAACACTTGCTCTGCCAACGCGGCCTATACTACGGTCAATGCAACGGCCGATCGAAGCAAGGGATCTTGTTGGAGCAATGGCCCCAACTACAACCGATGGTTCAAGTTCACTGCAACAGCTACACAATACATCAAGGTGCAAGTGAATGTAGGTGGTGTTGCGGGGACCTTGCAAAACCCTTTCATAGCACTATGGGATGCTTCGCTTACTCAGCTCAATTGTCAGAACTACCAGGGAGCATCAGTAAGTATTGAAACCGATTACTTTGGACTCACGGCAGGACAAACTTATTACATCTCCGTTGACAATTATGTGGGCACCGGCTACCGAGGCACCTTTTCTCTCTGCCTGAGCGATGTGCCAGACTATAATTATTATGAAGGAGCAAAGGATGTCACGGGCCTTATTAATGGATGTTCGTCCAATGCTGCTTACACCACATTAAATGCAACTGCCGATCGAAGTAAAGGTTCTTGCTGGAGCAATGGACCAAACTATAACCGGTGGTTCAAGTTCACAGCCACTGCGACATCTTACATCAAGGTGCAAGTGAATGTGGGCGGAGCTTCAGGAACCTTGCAAAACCCTTTCGTAGCACTTTGGGATGCTTCCCTCACTCAGCTCAACTGCCAGAACTATCAGGGAGCTTCGGTCAGTATTGAGACAGATTACTATGGCCTCACTGCTGGTCAAACTTATTACATCTCCGTAGACAATTATGTGGGCACCGGCTATCGGGGCACCTTTTCTCTCTGCCTGAGCGATGTCCCTGATTATAACTTTTATGAAGGAGCCAAAGATATCTCAAGCATGATCAACACTTGCTCAGCCAATGCTGCTTACACTACTCTTAATGCCACGGCCGACCGATCTGCAGGCTCTTGTTGGAGCAACGGGCCTAACTACAACCGCTGGTTTAAGTTCACGGCAACGGTTACTAAGTATATCAAAGTACAAGTGAATGTAGGTGGTGCTTCGGGAACTTTACAAAATCCGTTCCTGACACTTTGGGATGCCTCTCTTGCTCAACTCAACTGTCAGAACTACCAGGGGGCTTCCGTGAGTATCGAGACCGACTACTATGGTCTCACCGCTGGTCAAACTTATTACATCTCCGTTGACAATTATGTGGGCACCGGCTACCGAGGCACCTTTTCTCTCTGCCTGAGCGATGTGCCCGACTACAATTATTATGAAGGGGCTAAAGATGTTACAAGTCTTATTAATGGATGTTCAGCTAATGCGGCTTACACCACGCTTAATGCCACGGCCGACCGCTCTGCGGGCTCTTGTTGGAGCAACGGTCCCAACTACAACCGTTGGTTCAAGTTCACGGCAACAGCTACCAGCTACATCAAAGTACAAGTGAATGTTGGAGGGAGTAACGGTACTTTGCAAAACCCGTTCGTAGCACTTTGGGATGCCTCTCTTGCTCAACTCAACTGCCAGAATTATCAGGGGGCTTCTGTGAGTATCGAGACCGACTACTATGGCCTCACCGCTGGGCAAACTTACTACATCTCCGTTGACAACTATGTGGGCACCGGCTACCGAGGCACCTTTTCTCTCTGCCTGAGCGATGTGCCTGACTACAATTATTATGAAGGGGCAACAGCTCTTACAGATCTCAACAATTGGTGCTCAGCCAATGCAGCATACACGACATTAAATGCAACGGCCGATAAAAATAAAGGCTCTTGTTGGAGTAATGGGCCCAACTACAATCGCTGGTTCAAATTCACGGCATTAAATATTAGCACCACTATTCAGGTAAAAGTTGGAGGCGTTGAAGGAACAATGCAAAATCCGTTTGTTGCCTTGTGGGCTTCAAATGGAACGACACAATTGGCCTGTACAAATTATGTCGGGGCATCAGTGGATATTTCCCTAACCTATAATTCTTTAACCATTGGCAACACCTATTTTATTTCCGTTGACAATTATGTTGGCACCGGTTATCGAGGTACGTTTACTTTGTGCGTAACAAATGTCAGTTCCAATGTATTTTATTCAAGAGCCGATGGCGATTGGAACACACCCAGTACATGGTCAAATGTAACTTACGGAGGAGCGTCTGCTGCTACCGCGCCCGGAGCGGGCGATGTGACAAACATTCGCGACAATGTAATTACAGTAACCTCAGCTGGCCAATGTGCGCAAGTGAATACTTCAACCAGTGCGGCAAATACTTCTCTAACGATTGACAATGCAACACTCACAGTAAATGGAAAATTTGTAAATACCAACGCAACAAATAATTCTAACATTATTACTGTGCAAAATAATGGAATTCTTTCCGTAGCGAATGATTTTTCAGTTACCCGAAGTGGGGGTAATAGTAATACTCAATTTAACGTAACATCTGGAACGGTAAGTGTCGGTCAGGATATGAACTGGATCAGTACAAGCGGTACAGTTTCAAACAATTCTATGACCCTGGACAATTCATCCTTGTTATCAGTGAGCCGCGATGTTAATCTTAATTATTCCGGAGGAATGAAGATAAGTCTCAATTTCAATACTTCGGCAGGTCTAAGCATTGGTCGCGATCTCAATTTCACTTCTTCTTCCGCAGGACAAACAGAAGCCATCTTTAATAACTCATCCTCGCTGAGTATCAAAAGAAATATTGTTAGGGGTGCCACCCCTTATGGAATGCTGACCTTCAACAATTCCTCCGCTCTCACTTTTAACGGAACAGCCAATCAACAAACTATAGCTGCATCAGCCGGATCAGGTGGGGATGCTATTACTTACAAGAATGTGACATTCAACAACACGAGCGGTTTTGCCATCGATTGCACTATGGGCGGTGTCGCCACTGTTAACGGATCACTTACGATGACACAAGGTGTGGTGCAAACAACTGCATCCAATTACATTGCTTTGGTAAATGCATGTACCACAACGATTGGCAGCACTTCCAGTTATGTTGATGGCCCCATGACCTACGAAGCAGCAACCAGTACCGCCAATACAATTCGAAATTTTCCTATAGGCAATAATGGAGCTTACCGGCCTCTGGTGCTAACTGTAACTCATACCAACTCCAATCCTATTATTTACACGGCACAACATTTCTATTCGTCAGCGGCAGCCTTAGGTTATACCCTTGCTCCATCTACAGACAGAGTTTCTGGCGTACGATACTGGCAGGTGACCAGTTCAGACCAATCAAATCTATCTTCTGCAAAAGTAACGCTGTACTACGGATATGGAACCACCGATGGCGTGTCTGATCTTCCTAATCTAACCGTAGTAAAAACCGTGGGGGCAGGAACCACCTGGGTTGATATTGGTCAAACCAGCGCAACTGCTGAGCCAGGGAATATTGTATCAGGTTCGTTTAGTTCATTTTGTACATTCACTCTGGCTAATCTTTCGGGAGGAACAAACTCATTGCCGGTGGAATTGCTAAGTTTTGAAGGCAAACCTACATCTGGGGGTAATGAATTAACTTGGGCGACAGCTTCTGAGATTAATAATGATTATTTTACCTTGATGAAATCTGTCGATCGAATGGAATTTTACACTCTTGCAAAAGTTCAAGGTGCCGGCACAAAACATTCTCCCTCTTTTTACAAACTGATAGACGAATACCCCACGGAAGGTATTTCATATTATAAGCTATTGCAAACCGATTTAGATGGGAAGAACAAGTTCTTGCAGACAATTGCTTTAGACTACAAAAATCATTACTTCACCGTATTCCCAAACCCGGTTAAGGAAGAAGATATCAAATTTTATTCCTCGTCCTCGGTTGACCAAAGTGCAACTATCGAATTACTCAGCAACCTGGGCAAGGTTGTGTATGCAAATGAATGGAAAAACCTTCCTACAACTAATCAGGTAACAACTATTAGAAATTCTTCCGGCTTTCCAGCAGGCTTGTACTTCATTAGAGTATCAGGCAAAAAGGGTTCGTTTTTCTGTAAAGTGATAATCTCGGAATAAAAAGCCTTCGGTATTCCTGCAAAGTGTAGTTGATGCCCGGTGATCGTTAGAAGAACAACAAGGTTGATTTTGTGTCAACCTATTTCAGGACGGGACAGAGACATTAAACAAAAGAAGCTGCCTTTTACAGCAGCCTCTTCTAGGTTAGGTTGGTTTGGTTAAAGTTATATTCTTACTGTCCGATTGGAGCTCTTGCACCACCTGAAGCGAAGATTGCCAGCATTCTATCCTTCTGGCCTTTTGAGAACATATACATGCAAGCATCGTCTGTATAGTCCATATAATTCATTGTCATTTCGGCATGGCCATCTGTTCCACACGCACTCACATGAGGAAACGAAGGGCAACCAAAATTCGAAGTTTGAGCCACCGGTGTATCGCTCACAAAATCATTACCGCAATTTGCATCTCCCCAAATGTGACGAAGGTTCATCCAATGGCCAACCTCGTGAGAAGCTGTTCTACCTAAATGATATGGAGGTGATACTACACCAACACGGCCAAAATAATTGTGCGCGATTACTACGCCATCTGTTGCAGGGCTGCCACCGGGAAACTGAGCATAGCCGAGGATCGAGCCCATATTGTTAACAACCCACAAGTTTAAGTTATGAGCCGGGTCAGTGGGGTCAAGACCGCCTTGCGATGTCTTCTTCATAGCATCGTTTGTCCTCCAGCTTCTCTTGCTTGAATACTTGCGATTCACGCCAGCCAAAACAAATTGAACGTCAACATCGGCCACAACACCTGAAAAGAGGGCTGGCGTTTTTGTTACATCTGTGTTGGTAGCGTTATAATCCTCGTTCAAAACATCGATCTGAGATTGAATTTGTGCATCTGAAATGTTATCCTCAGCAAGACGATAAAGTACATTGACAATAACAGGGATTTCGATTTTGCCGGCCGCATTAATACGGGCCACAGCCGCACCACCTGCTTGAATAAATTTTTGAGTGTGATTTTCAATGGCGTCCATTCTTGATTGCAAGGATGGATCAGCTGCCAATTGTTCATTTAATACAGTCATCGCTCCGCACTGACGCTGGGTGGCTGCCTCAACCACTGATAAAGAATCATCCTTGGTAGAGAGTGAAGGATCAGAGCAGGCTACTGCAAACAGTAGAGAACCGGTGACGAAATAACTTTTTAGTTTGTTCATTGAGGTTAGGGGTTAGGTTTAGATGGCCGCAAAGATGCAGAAGGCAGCCGATGTTGAGATGTTGAGGTAAGAATATTATTCGGCTAAATACATTCCACACCAAATTTTCATTGACAATTCGAGTACAAACGAAAATTTAAATCACAGATGTACTAAATCGGCTCAAAAACGAGATTTTAAAAATCTATCGTTTTCAGAATCTATGTAAGGAAAACTCAAACATTGACTTGTAAAAATTAAAAATTATTCTAACGATCGTTAGGTTTAAAGTGGTAAGTGGCCAAAAGCGAGATTTTAACGGGCATTTACTGGGATACGACAATAATTGTCTCCTCATTGATCATACAAGTTGAAGACCATTCTCTGCCATCATCAGCAATCGAACGCCAAAAGCGATGAGGCAGATCCCCACTATAATATTCATAATCAAAAGAAACCGATGCGTGATTAATCTGCGAAGTTTATCGGCAAGAAACGCCTTCGCTATGTCAGTGGCAAGAACGGTGATCAGCAATGCGGTGAAGAAAACAAAAAACTCAAATCCTGTAGAGTAACCAAAGTCGATTGTGGCAATACTGATGGTGCCAATCCAGAAAATAAATACCATGGGAGTTACTCCGTTGATGATAAATCCCTTCAAAATATATTTCAATGGCTTCGTTTCTGCCGCGGCATGAAATGAAACGAGCTTGCTTCTTCTTGCTTTCACGATCAGGTGATAAAGTCCGAAGCCGATCAGGATCGCCCCTCCCACATACGCCATATTTTTTTTTGAACCCGGATCATGGAGAAACTGGAACACACCAAAATAGCAGATCGTTACATAAAGAATATCACTCAAAGAAACACCTAATGCAACAAGTGCCCCATTCCAAAAACCTTTCTCGACACTCGTTTGGATAATGGTAAAAAATACGGGCCCGATTAAAAACGCAAGTACAATTCCGAGCTGTATTCCTTTGAAGACTATTGGCATATTAGTCGTTAATGGTTAATCGTTATAAGTTAATAGTTAAGGTTTCCATTAACGACTAACGTTTTATAAAACTGGCCCACTCCTCGAGCTGCGCATTTTTCATTACGCGTGGGAATTTATTCTGACCTCCAACTTTCCCTTTCGAACTGAGATAGTCATGAAATTTTTGCAAAGGCAAGACATCAACCACCACTTCCTTTAACGCTGCGCTTCGTTCAACGGCATAATCATCATTCAATACTTTGAGGTGAGAGTCGATCTTCTCTTTGAGTATTTTTGCATCTACTTTGTCGTTGGTGCCAATGTACCAATGGTGTGCGAAAAGCGTGCCATGGGGAATTCCAGCCACAGTAAATTCCGGAATCGAAATATTCAATTCATCCGAGGCCAGCTCAATGGCTTTGTTCATATTGTCCACTGATAGATGTTCCCCACACAGACTCAAGAAATGTTTAGTACGGCCAGTGATCACGATCTCCGATTCTTCAAGCGAAGTGAATTTGATTATATCACCAATGATATAACGCCAGGCACCGGCACATGTAGAAAGCAGCAATGCGTATTCCTTTCCTTCTTCAACCTGATCAATTAGCAAAGTCTCCGCCTCAGGTTTGATTTCACCCGAAGGCAGGAAGTTTTTGTCTTCAAACGGAACGAATTCATAGAAGAGTCCATTATTGAGTACCAACCGCATCGTCTTTCGTTTAGGCAACGCCTGGTAGGCGATAAAGCCCTCGGAAGCCAAATAAGTTTCGATGTAATAAATTGGTCGTCCCAATAATTTCTCAAAACTTTTGCGGTAAGGATCCATGGACACTCCTCCGTGCACATACACCCGAAGGTTGGGCCATATCTCATGAATGTGTTTGACTTTGTAATACGCCAAAATCTTTTCAATCAGAATTTGAATCCATGCCGGCACGCCTACAACAATACCAATGTCCCAGTCGTGCGCTTTGCGCACAATCTGGTTGAGTTTGCTGTCCCAATTGCGGCTCTTGGCGATCTTCTTTCCCGGCTTGTAAAAATGTTGAAACCAAAACGGTAAACGCGCTGCCTGTATTCCACTGAGGTCTCCTTCAAAGAAACTTCCTTTTTTATTTAAGTGTGTGCTCCCTCCAATCATCAAAATGCCCGCTTCAAAAAATGAAGAGGGCAAATCATATTTCGACAGCGACAAAATCTGCCGAATACTTGTACGCTGAATGGCTTTCGTCATTTCCTTCGTCACAGGAATATGCTTTGATGCAGATTCAGAAGTGCCAGAACTCAACGCAAAATATTTCATCCGGCCGGGCCAGCAAATGTTCTTAGCTCCCTTTTGTGTGAGTTGCCACCATTCGTTATAAATTTTATTATAATCATGAATTGGAACAACAGTTTTGTACGCCTGATAAAACGCATTTCCGCTTTTCCGAAACTTGCCAAGAATCGTATCGAAGTCATAATATTTGCCAAACTCGGTCTGGCTTGCGGAGATCATCAACTCTTTCAATTCTTGCTTTTGGAGATCGAACGGAGAGGAATATTCCTGGTGAAGGTTCTCACGAAGTTTAATTCCCTTTTTAAGCAGCGTGCCGATGATCGCCATAACTTTATCCTTGTTATAATTGTGGGCTAATTTATACAATGGATATCAGAAAAAATATTGCGTTTTTCCAAAATCAGCTTACAACCAATGTTTGCAGGCTTGTAGCTGTAAGCAAGACTCATCCGGTTGAAAAAATTAAAGAAGCTTATGACGCGGGGCAGCGCATTTTTGGAGAAAACAAAGTTCAAGAGCTGTGCGCAAAGCAACCCCTGTTGCCGAATGATATTGAATGGCATTTGATCGGGCATTTGCAGACCAATAAGGTGAAACAGATTGCCCCCTTTGTTTCACTCATTCACTCAGTAGATAGCTTTAAACTTCTTGAGGAGATCAATAAACAAGGAAAAAAATTAAACCGGGTCATTCCTTGTTTGTTACAAGTTTATATCGCCAATGAGGAAACGAAATTCGGACTTGATGAAGAGGAACTGTTAGCGCTGATTCAATCGGGTAAAATCGCAGCACTCGATTCAGTAAAAGTTGCCGGCCTCATGGGCATGGGCACATTTACCGATAACAAGGAACAAGTGCGAATGGAGTTTAGAGGATTAAAAAAACTATTTGACAAAATCAACGAGATGAAACTCCCCTCCAGCGTTGAGATGAAGGAACTTTCGATGGGCATGAGCCAAGATTATGAAATGGCGATTGAAGAAGGAAGTACTTTGGTAAGGATTGGTACGGCTATTTTTGGGAGCAGATAATCACGGAGGCCGTAAGAAAATAATTCATTCATATACTCCCATGTATTGTCATTAATACAAAAACAGTATTTTTAAAGATTGTTAAACCAAAAAAACTAATATAGTATGGCCAAAGGAAATAAGATCCCCAAAAAAACTGCGATTGATTGGGTCAAGAAGTACAAAAGCAAATACCCCAATTCCACTCATTCCATTTCGTATGATGCCAGTATTATTCAGGATTTGCTGAACATACCTGGCTGCGTTACAGTGCGCATTCATTTTGCGGAAAATGATGATAAGAAGAACTGCCTTGTACTGGTGGCTGTGGATAAGGATGGCAACGCGATTTTACCACCGAGCGACACCAGCGTTACCGACTCGGCTTTTATAATGGATGATGGCTCACCATGCCCTCCCAATTGTCCGCCTGGAGATTTATAAAAAGTGGGCACGCATATAATTTCACAATATGCCCAGCTACTCGGCAGTTTAATTGTTGCAGCACTGGGCTTATTTTTTTTTTCAAAAAGGGATGTATCAATTCGAGCACTTGCAATTTACGGCCTGTGCAGTGTATTTTTTCAGCTAGTTATTCAATTCATTCTTTTATTCAAAATTACCGGACGGTATAATAACTTGACAGGAAATATTTACACTCTCACAGAGGCCATCGTTCTCTTATTTTTTTTTCACACCATTTTTACGAGCGCCCTTGTAAAAAGAATTACATTTTTCCTAGGGATGTTCTATCTTATATTCTTTTTATTTTTCGTACCTCAGCATCCATTTGAATTTTTTAGCTCAATACGAACCCTTCGTGATCTCATTATGATTCTCTGCTCACTTATGTATTTTTATTTCTTGATCACACAAATGCCCACCAAAGAAATCACAGCATTCCCAATGTTCTGGATTGTGGCGGCTATGCTGTTTTTCTTTGCTGGCACTTTTGCCTTATCACTGTCACTGGATTACTTAGTCAAAGTGCTAAAGAATGATCTTGCGGTGGTGTGGACTATGCGAAATTTTTTCAGGTTACTCTTTTGCCTTGTAGTTTCCTACGGCTTATGGCTTGACCTTCGCCAGGTGAAAGCAAAATTGACTCCGATCAAATAAACAAATGGAAGGCAGTAATCCATTTTTCTTTTTACTCGCTGTGGGCACAGCAGGCATGCTGGTGATGGCTGCTGCCATCGTAGTGTTCATTTTATACTATCAGAAACGAATGCTTCACGAAAAACTGAAACAAAACCAAATGGAGATCGACCTCCAGGAGAAAGCCCTTCGTATGACATTGGAAAGTCAGGAAAATGAACGCAAACGTATTGCAAAAGACTTGCATGATGGTGTGCAAGCAATGATGCAGGCCCTCAGAGTAACTGTGCTTACTGTAATTCGTGACTCAAGCGAGCAGGACAAAAAAGAAATTCAGGAAATGGTAAATGAACTTACTGAAACTGTGAGGGCAGTGTCGTGGGATTTGATGCCCTCCACCCTGGAACGTTTTGGGTTGGTAAGCTCTGTTGAGGAATTCTGTAAAAGATTGAATGGCAAAGTAGCAATGCCCGTTTATTTTACACAACACGGTTCGCCCTTGGCCCTCGATATGAATCAGCAACTGCTGTTGTATCGCATAATGCAAGAGTCCGTAAATAATGCAATCAAGCACGCGAAGGCTTCTAAAATTGAAGTGACCGTAAATTGGCAGGAGGGTCTTCATTTAACTGTTGCAGACGATGGTGTTGGGTTTGATTTTTCTCCCGAATTGAAATTCAAAAATTCATCAGGGTTAGGCTTAAGCAATTTAGAAAGCCGTGCGCGGCTGCTCCATGCCGAATTAAAGTTTTTAAAAAATACTCCCTCCGGGTGTGTGGTAGATGTATTTCTCCCGATCTCTGTCAACGGACGTGACTCGAATCGAACTTAAATCAAATAAAACTCCCCTGCCTGAAAAAATCAAGCAGAGGAGATTTGAGAGCAAGAAATCTATAAACTGATAACAGAGGAAATTGCCAGTGTTGCGTTCGCGCTTACGGAAATAAAATCGGAGACGGATCCATTCACACTGGTTTGAGCGTTCAGCATACTCTGAAAAGTAAATCTTCCTGTATTTGAATCGTGACTATAGGCGGCAAAGTGGAGCTCATAATCACCAGCCTCCAGATAAGCAAGCGAGTAATGCCTTGAGGTGACTCCTTTAACTTCAGCGCTGCTTACAGCGTTCTTAAAATAAATTGCATCATCGCTTTGAGCTTGAGTTTCCGTGCTTGCATTAAAAGTGCCTTTCTTGTAGGCATACACAATGATCTTGTCCGCATTGCTGCTGCTTTGCTCAGCGTAAGTTCCATTCACAGTACCTGCTTTCATTTTGTCCACCACTCGAATTGAAGCTTGCAAGTTGCTGCTGCTCACAAAGGCATAACGTATGGTGTTGTCGGCCGACCATTTGATTGACTTGCGAATATCAAAATCAGCAACAATAGTTGACTTTGTGTTAGCTGCAACATTCCAAGCCTTTGCAACTACGACTTCAATATTGCCTGAAGAACCAAGTTTGTATTTGGCATTATCGATTGTCTGCACATAGCAGCCTGGTGCACCTCCGTCTGCGTCATGGTCTACGTCAAGCACAAAGGTGATTTGACTGTGCACGCCCGAAGAAAGCTGAGTTGAACCAAGCGACTTAACGTTTCCTTCCTGGTAGGCCTTTAAATCAATGGTCTGTTTCGTAAATCCTGAAATCGCTTTTCCATCAACCCGAACTTCAGTAACGGTTACAAAAACACTCTTGACCGATGCATCATCGCAGGGTGCATCTGTAATTTGAATCTCTGCTTCACCCACACCAGCAGGCTCGTCCTTATGGCAAGCCGCAAACAATGAAATTAAAAAGACCAAAACCACACTATTCCATTTTCCCATTTTAGTTTTCATAACTATTTCTTTTGGATTTGTTTGGTAAAGTATACGCAGCTTTGCCTGAGGGTAACTTAGCCGAAGTCAATTCTGACGTTAAGCGACAGTAAAAAAACTTTTAACAGTCGAAATTAAACGACCAGCAGAGGGCTGTTTTTAAGGAAGAGTTGTAGTTAAATTGATGACTTCTTGGAAGGAATAAAGTTTAGTAGGGCAGAAAAAAGAAAAGATTTAGTTAATCAAGAATGGCAATCACTCCAATTCCAAAATCGAAGTCGTCATTGCAAGGAGTGTGAGTTCATTCAGGTTCTGAATCGACTCATCTGTCAATACATTCTTTGCTTTCGTTTTTCCTTTCATGAATTCGGCAAAATGGCCAGTAGACAACTTCATCTCTTTGTTATTGCCGTTCATGATCACCATCACCGTTTCATTTCCATGGGTGCGAAAGTAAACGTAAATGTTATCTTGAGGAATGAAGTGCGTCAGTTTGCCGTGGTGAATCACTGCTTTCGATTTTCTCCAATTCAAAATCTTTTTCATGAATTGAACTGCAGCTTGCTGATCAGTAGATAAATTTTTGCCATTAAAAAAATCTACTTGATCGCCAGCCCAACCACCTTGAAAATCCCTGCGTACTTGAGGATGGACATTTCCATCGCCATCCATCAACGCTTCAGTACCATAATAAATCTGCGGAATGCCACGCGCTGTCAGCATAAAGGATAACCCCATCTTGAACTTGTTTAAGTCTTTTCCTACAGAAAGAAAAAACCGGGTCATGTCGTGATTATCAAGAAAGGTCAAATTGTTATTGGCATTGGCATATTGAAAATCCTGGCTTAGCAAATCGTACAAACGCGACAGCCCCGAATCCCAACCTGCGCTTTCGTTCAACGCTCTCGGCACAGCAAAACAAAACGGAAAGTCAGTTACCGATGGAAGATATGAATCGTAGTCGTCTGAATTCCTGGCCCCCTTCTGCCAGTAAGCAGTCGGAGAAATTGAGTTCAGCCAAGCTTCACCCACGATATTAAACCTGGGGTATTCCTCTATCAAAGTTTTAGCCCATCGCTGCATAAAATATTTGTCGTTATAAGGATAGGTGTCCATTCGAATGCCGTCAATGCCTGCATGCTCAATCCACCAAATGGAATTCTGAACCAAGTAATCGGCAAACAACGGATTCGATTGATTGACATCAGGCATGGTGGTATCAAACCATCCGTTCACCATTTTTACTGAATCTGCTTTGGATTTATATGGATCAGCAATCAAACCTCCGCGGTAATTAGACCTCGTGAACTCCGGAAATTGATGTATCCAGTTTTTCTCAGGCAAATCTTTCATCAACCAATGTTCATTGCCGATGTGGTTCATTACCATGTCTTGAATTATTTTTATTCCCGACTGATGCGCTTTTTCAATCAGTGAAACATATTCTTCATTTGTTCCAAATCGCTGATCCACCTTGTACAAATCGGTGATCGCATACCCGTGATAACTTTCTCTCCTCTGATTGTTCTCTAACACCGGATTGATCCAAATGGCGGTCATACCTAAATCCTTAATGTAATTCAAGTGATCGGCTATTCCTTTCAAATCACCACCGTGTCTCCCATACGGCTGCTCACGATGAGTGCCTTGATAAAATCCGGGAAGCGTATCGTTTTTCAAATCACCATTGGCAAAGCGATCGGGGAAAATCAAATAGATCACATCACTTGAGTTGAAGCCCTGAGCTCTGTTAGCTGACGCGGATTTGTTTTTCAATTCATACGAATGGACAAACGACTTTTTACCTGACTTAAATTGAATTGGAACTGTTCCTGCTTTTGCAGCTTCCCTTATTTGAAGTTTCAAGAATAAGTAGTGCGGATTTTCAACCTTGATTTTTTCTTTTAGCTCAACTCCCGGATAGCTAATTGTCGCCTCATACCCGGCTATATTGATGTCGTGGTGATAGAAAAGCAATTGCAGTTCTTTGGTTTTCATTCCTACCCACCAGTTGGGTGGCTCTACTCGATCAAAATTTTGCTGTTGCTGTTGTTGGGAATAAACTACCAATGGAATAGAGACAACAATTCCAGTAAAAAACTTTTTCAGAAGAGGGCTCATGCTTAAATTTTAATTTTTTATTATTTTTTTTCTGGTAATGCCCGACCCGGTCTTGATTTCGATGATGTACAGGCCTGGAGAAAGGAAACTAACATCCCATGTATTTTCGTCAATACGATTTGGGTTCAGCACGGAACCGGTAATGGTCCTTACGTAAATATTTTCAACTCGGTTATCTGATTCGATATACAGTTGACCTTGCGTGGGATTTGGGTAAGTAGAAACCTCAGTTGGCAATTCATCTTTTATAGTGGTAACAATGGACGATTTTATTTTTACATCTGTGTACAACTTAAAATCGCCCGGCTGTAATGTGATTGCCAATGCTGCCCCCGACACCGTCACAGGCGCCCCCTGATTGTAGTAATCATACCAAGTACCCGTGTGAGGGAAAAGAATAGAAACCACTTGGCCGGTTACATCAAAGTTGGCAGCTATTTGTACGTTCATTTTAGTTGAATCATTTGGCACACTTGTATAAGGCGTGTTTTTCAAGGTCATCTGCTGAACCAATGAAGAACCGCTGGTAATTGTGGCTGCACCTTTGGTGGTAAAAACATCGTAATTTTTACGCAGTCGGATTAAATCGGAAATATGTTTTTGAAGAGAAGTTCTATCTTGATCCTGCAAATAGTTTGTCCATAATGCAGGCTTGGGAGTCAAGCGGCAGGTATCATTAACCGATTTGCTCAAGCAGGTATTGATACTCAGATCAAATCCAAATTCCCCAAACTCCCATAACATTTTCGGGCCAGGAATGGTGTAGAACATTACCGCTGCTGTTTTCATTCTCTGCAAAGCAGTGGCTAAATTTTTTACAGAATAACTTCCCGAAACATTTCCATATTGCAAGTTTCTGTACATTATACGCTCTTCATCATGGCTTTCCATATAGCCCACGGCCCTTGGCGAAGTCCAGCCACGATTGCCATAATACATCCAGCCGATATCAGATCCGCTGGAATAGCCCATCGTAGCCTGGCTATAGGCGTAATTAAAATTCCCCCAAAGCATCATGCCTTTCCCCTCCCCAACCCGATAGTTAGCTAAAACCGTTTCTTCAGCGTTGGCAGCAAAATGCTCGAGGATGATGTACGCGTCAGGGAATCTTGCCCAAAGTGCATCTGCCATGCGCGTAAGATTGTTTATGCGTGATTGATCATAATTGCCAGCAGTGCTTTCGGTTGATTTCGTCTGGGTAAATCCTTTGGACAAATCATACCGGTAACCATCGATTTTGAATTCATTCATCCAGTAATAATTGACGGTATCCAGATATTTTTGAGTGTATTTACTCTCATGGTTCAAATCGAAGAAAACACTGTACGGATGAGGAGCTGAAACGTTGAACCATTTGTTGGCAGACTTGGGATGTCCGTTGGCAAAATCGAAATCAAGCAGGGCATACGAGTTGGGCAAATCCTGATGGTTCATCACCATATCCATGATCACGGCAATGCCGTTGGCGTGACATTTGTCCACAAATTCTTTCATCTTGTTTTTGGTGCCATAATATTTCTGCAAGGCAAACATGGAGGTGGGATTGTAGCCCCAGCCAATCTCTCCATTGAATTCGGTTACAGGCATAAGTTCTACCGCGTTGATGCCAAGACGCTTGAAATAGGAGACGGTATCGATCAAACTTTGGAAGTTGCGATGATCACTACTAAAAAAATCTCGGATCAGCAATTCATAAATTACCAGTTTTTCTTTGGCCGGCTTTTGATAATTGGGAGTCTGCCATTGATACGGTGCTTGCGCAGTCTGCAAAACGGAAAAATGGTTGAAATACCATTGTGAGCTCAATGCCTTGCTTGGGATTGTTTTAAGGTTGGGATAAGTAGTTGCTGGAATCTTATTGTCATCAGGTTCAAGAATTTTATCCGA
Source organism: Bacteroidota bacterium (assembly GCA_016178785.1). Lineage (GTDB taxonomy): Bacteria > Bacteroidota > Bacteroidia > Cytophagales > Cyclobacteriaceae > ELB16-189. The sequence goes on from JACOSO010000062.1 coordinate 75,356, forward strand.
ATAAGGATCCGCAATCCTCAACGAATCATTGACCAAATATTGAAAAGCATATTCAGTACCGGAAGTGAGTCCGCTAACCTCCACCCAAAAATGTTCACCGTCTTTGTTCATCAAATACTTTGGCAGAATATTCCAATCGGTGAAATCGCCAAAAGCATAAACTGAACTTTTACCGGGCGCCCAAAAACATAAGGTAGCCTTTGTCGGGTCTGACAGGTTGTAATTAATGCCGTCAATAATACCCACAGGCCTAGCCAATACAGGACTCGACTTGTGAATGTTATATGTGAACGCAACGGTGCTTGTAGTTGAATTAGCAATAGCCTTTAGCGTGGCAGTATAAAAAGGAATTGAATCATTGACTGTTAGCGAATAGGAATAACTCGTCAGATTCGTTTTCGTATCGACCAAAACATTCCCGATGTAGAACGAATAATCTGCCGCCACAGGTGTTGCCGCCTGAACTTGTATAACAGAACCGTTGACAACAAACAACGGCTGGACAGTAGGTGAAATCAATTTTGCCTGAAAAGTTCCATCCCAAAAATTCACAAGGTAATCTGTCGTCTGACCATTAGGCCAATCCATGGCTTTAAGGAGAATGCCCATTTGAGTTTGGGTACTGATATCCGAACTAAAAAAATCGGAAGGTCTGAAAGTGATCGAGAATATTACTTTTCCGCTTGGAGTTGATTTCGTGCAGTGTGCGGGTAAGGCAGCTGATGTTGCCGGATTGATATTGTACTTGGCATTGATTGTGGTGTTAGGTATCCACACCCACACCCATGCGTCACTTAAAGCAGCAAGTGCCGTCCCTGTTACATCGTAGGAAACGGTGATTTGATCATTGTATTTGAAAAGCGTGGGCGTAATTGTCGGATTAATATTCACCTTCTGTGCTAGTGCACCTTCAAATAGTAAACACATCAATGCAACCCAAAAAATCTTGTTCATCCCGCGCTAATATTTTAGAAGTATAAAAATCAGGGGCCAAAGCCCCTGATAAAATGTTGACCTAATTTTCAAATCAATTCGTGAAGGTATATTCTCCTGTAGCTGAATTGAATGTAATCTGATAAGTGCCTGCCGTTACCGGAATATTAGGACCATCTTTGGTACCCTGTCCTGCGGGGAAAGCAGTGTCACCCCAGTTCATCGTCCAGGCGTGATCGGCTCTGAATTTAGCATAAGTGCCTGTTCCCGTCATAACTACTTTTCCAGACCACTTAAACGGGTTATTCGGATTTTGTATCAAGTCAGTGTCGGTACTCCAACCGCCTGGAGTTGCATCTCCAATGACTGCAATTTTTCCAAAAGGCGTATTGCTATTGTTAGCTGTGCCTCCAAAGAAGAATTCGCCTGAGACATCGTTAAACCGAATGAAATAAGTACCCGCCTTCACAGTGATATTGGGAACGTTTGAAGTTGCTGAATAACCTGAAGGGAAAGTGGAGCATCCCCAACTGGTAGTCCAATCGTGGTTAGCTCTAAACTTCAATTCGCCATCGTTCGCTATCGTGTATGTTCCTGTCCACAAATGTGGATCGGTGCCATCTTTGGTGAGGTCTACATCGGTAGTCCACGCTGTTCCTACAACACTACCGATTAGGCTAATGTTAGTATAAGTAGGTGCCGACAATGAGGTGAAGGAATAAGCGCCAGACCCAGCATTAAAATCTACTTTATAAAAACCGGAATTGGCTACATGGATATTTGCCCCATTTTGTAAGCCTGTTCCGGAAGGAAAATCAGCAGCCCCCCAGTTCGTTGCCCAGTCGTCATCAGCGCGGAATTTAGCATCCTTCCCTCCGATCAAAAATAAAGTTACTGTCCAGCTCCCAGGATTGTTGGTCGGATCTGGCCTGTATAGATCAGTATCTGTGCCCCAACCACCGGGTGTAGCGTCACCAATAATTCCTACAGAATTATTAGCAACGTAAGGAGTAATGGTTACGGTCACAACGTTTGAATATGCAACCGCATTAGACTCATTTGTGGCCTTTACCCTGAAATCAACTTTGCCCTCTGCGCCAGCTGCTGTGCCATATCCCAAAGCAATCTTGTTCAAATCCAATTGGGTATAAGATTTTGTAAAGGCAGTAACATCGAAAGAAGTGGGTGAGGCAAAGCTGGTTCCGTTCTTTGCATATTGAAGTTGATATTTTTTAACTCCACTATAGCCGTTAAAAGCCGCACTCCAATTAAGAGTCGTTCCGATTTGAGAGGATGTTGCTGCGCTAGGTTTTACGGTAGTAGCTGTAGCCGCCAATGAAAGATCACCATACGGTGTAACCGTAATCTGAATAGTATTAGAAGCTTTTTGCTGATTATTGTTTGACAAGGAAGCGACCACTTTCACATCAAGCCCAATGGGCTGGCCAACAGCACCACCCAATCTCAACGCCATTCCATTTAATTCCTTGCCTAACAAAGCACCACCGGTAACGCCAGAAAAACTTTTGCCGACATTGTTCGCAAAATCTTTTCCAGTGACACCCAGCACTATGCTGAACTTGCTTTGATTAAGCCCAACAGCAAAGCCGGGGTCATTCCAACTAAGCGTAATTACACTCGATAGCGAATCACTTGCAGCGCCATTAACTGAAGTTGCGGATGACGTTGCAGAAAATGCAGCTTCGCTTTGCTTAAACTGTGGAGTAGTCTCCACCTTTGTACAGGAAACGACAACAGCCGTACTGGCAATCACCGCTATTAAAAAAATCCATGCTTTCTTCATACGATGTATCTTTATTATTCAATAGAATATTTACCAGTCTTAAAATTGACAGTGATTTTGTAGGTGCCGGTTACGGGCGGTTGAAAATCTTCACCACCTGGTTTAAAAGTATCTCCACTGGCATTATTTCCATGTTTGGCACCCGTGAATCCGTATTTATTGTTCCAATCGCCATACACCGGTACAAATAAGAATCCGCTGCCACCTACAAAATGAAAATTTTGAAGTACGAATGAGTATGAATTGACTTTTGTAAATTTTTGGCTGGTCAATTCCGGGTCACCACCACCCATCCAGTTTCCGGGAGTGGCATCTCCTGTTATATACAATTTTGCAGGAACCGGATAAACCACATCGAGATACGTAGTGATGTTTATCTTAACTGCCGCTGAATATTGAGGCTCATTTCCATTGGCTAACGCTGCTTTGACCCTAAACTCAAAACTGTGCGGTTTGAAATCTGCCAACTCGAGTCCTGAAAGAACTGTATTTAACTCTTTTACGGTAAACGTGTGCGACACATCATTGGTATAAGCAATGGATACCATCTTAGGGTTTGTAAAATTTGAACCTGTGGTATCGATTTGCAATGCGTAAAACACATCTTGCGTACTTGCCCCGTTTGAAAAAGAATAGCCCGGGTTAGTCCACTGCAGTTGAATTGTACTATAGTCTTCTAAGGCCTTTGTCAAGACCAGGTCGCTGGTAGATGAAAGAGTAAGCGTTGGCGCTCCACCTCCCAAATAGGTCACTTTTATGTCATCATTATTGCACGATGCAAAGAACAATCCTGCAAGAAGATAATATAGGTAGGCTGATTTTATGTATTTCATAATGTGATTGTGATAATTTTAATATCCTTCATTCTGTTGCAAAGTCGGATTGGCGCTCTTTTCGGCTGCGGGAATCGGAAATAAATTCCTGAAAGCTCCTGTTGCAACACCCGCTGCTACGTTTCCTTTCCATGGCCATACATAAGTACCGCTGGAGAATTGACCATAACGTATCAAGTCAGTTCTTCTGTGGCCTTCCCAATACAACTCACGGGCGCGCTCGTCCAAAATGAAATTAGGATCAAGCTGCCCTGCGGTTATATTCCCTGATGTATTACCATTGGCGCGGGTAAGAACATCATTTACTTTGATCAACGCAGTAGCTAAGCTACCTCCGTTTCCGCCTCTCAAAACCGCCTCCGCATACATGAGGTTAGCATCAGCAAGACGGAACATAGGGTAATCGGTATCCACAAAATCTGGTACCCCACTGGCTGAAGGGCCATCAGGAATGGTGCGGTTAGAAAATTTATTGACTGCATATCCATCAGTGAATGAACCGATATCGGTAATCGTTAAATTCTGGCCTGAGGTATAGAATTGAGCCCTCTTGTCGTTAGGATTAGAAAATTTGTTGACCAATGCGGAGGTAACACGCGTACCGCCCCAGCCTCCTGCCAATCCAAAACTTGCCGGGGTCATTGATCCTCCAATAGCCGCATGGATAATGTAGTCCATTCCTCCATACGATTGAGTATGGGCTCCGTCATAATTGATGGTGAAAATCAGCTCAGGGCTGGTGTTGTTATTCGCTGCAAAGTTCAACAAGTAGTTGCTTGCCAAAGAATATTTATTCAACGCAAAAAGTTTATTGAGCGCAGCGATACACTCCGTGTACTTTGAATTACCTGCTCCGAGATATGTTTCTGCATTCAAATACAATTTCGCTTGCAGCATATACAAAGCTCCCTTGGTTGCATGTCCGTAATCTGCGCCACCTGGAGTGCCCGATGGATCTGCCAGATCATTTTCAATCGCTGCCAATTCGCCAGTGATATAATTAAAAAGATCTGTTGAGTTGGTTTGCTTGGGATAGTAAGCGCCCGGCAAATCGGCTTCTGTTACGAAAGGCGGATTACCAAAAAGATCTAGCGCATGCCAATAAGCCAGTGCACGCACAAACCGGGCTTCAGCATGGTATTGTTTTACGGCCGGATCTGTTGATGCCGCGGATGCCCGGATAAACTCGTTGCTGATTGTCACGGTAAGCATTGCTCTGGAGTACATCGCTGCTATGAATACATCATTGGCTGTCCAGTTCTGCCAATGGAAGTTTTTCACGGTTTGGTCATTCCAGGCTATGACTGCTTCATCGGTAGTCAACTCCTGAGTATTCCAAAGTTCGCGAAGGTAAACACCGAAGCCTTCATCCAGGCCCGAGATATCTGAGTTTCCCGCAGGGCCTTGCTGACCGCTGACTGCGAAACTGGCATAAAGTTTTGCCAGGCCTGAAAGATAGTCTGCGGGCGTTTTATATACAGTCGCAGAAGTTACCTGGTTTGACCCCAACGATTTAGGATCAAGGTCACCCACACAGGAAGCCATCAACACAATAACGGTCAATGCTGCAAAATTTGATTTTATTGATTTCATATTCTCTCTGATTTGGGAGATTAAAAAGTTACGTTCAAACCTAACAAATACGTGCGCGGCCGTGGGTAGATGTTATTATCTATTCCGCCATCCACTTCAGGATCGATGCCCTTGTACTTCGTAACGAAGAAAGCGTTTTGAACAGTCAAGCTCAGACGTGCCTTCAGCTTCTGTGTAAACAACTGGTCAAAATTGTACCCCACACTTAGGTTGTCCATTTTAAAGAAGGATGCATTTTGAACATAATAGCTTGAGTAGTACTGAGGTTTAACAAATTTGGTGTCGGTAATTCCCGTAGGCAGATTGTTAAAGAAACCTGCTTGGTTATACAATGCCGAATAGAAAGCCTTTGAAGATTGATTGTTGTTATAGACGTAGTTACCAAAGCTAAACCGGCCCGACATATAGAAATCCCATTTCTTATAAGTCACTCTTGAGTTGATCCCCATCAGGAAATCAGGTTGGGGCTTGAAGTAGCGGAATTTATCAGCGTTTGTGGCGGTGATATCTCCACCTTTACCCGTCTTATCAACATACAGTCCTTCAATGGGCCGACCTTGTGCATCATAAATTTGTTGAAACACAAAAAAAGAATTGATAGGATATCCTACTTGTATATTTTGAATGGTTGTTCCTACACCTCCTGAAATTCCTCCAACGAAAATGCCATCGTAATTAGGATCATCGGTTTTCAATAATTTGGTAATCTTGTTTTGATTGTGCGTAAAGTTGAATCCAACATTCCACTCCAAGTCCTGATTCTTAACAACTTCACCTCGCAATGTCAATTCGATGCCCTTGTTTTCAAGGTTTCCAACATTAGTAGTTAAGTAATTGGAAAAGTTGCTTCCGGCCGGCACAGGAATAAAGTTGATCAGGTCAGTTGTCTTCTTCTGATAAACATCAATAGTACCCGTGATTTTATTGTTTAAGATTCCAAAGTCAACACCAAGGTTAGCCTGAGCCGTTGTTTCCCATCGGAAATTCGGGTCATACGGTTGAGGGCGCCATGTATTGACAAACGCATTGCCGAATTGATATTGTGCCTGTGCATTGCTCAACTGGTAAAGGGCTAAATATGGATAAGTTCCGCCCACATCCTGGTTGCCGGTTATCCCGTAACTGCCCCTGATCTTCAAATCAGAAATCAGGTTTACATTTTGCATGAAGGATTCGCTCTTTAATTTCCATCCTAGCGCCACTGATGGGAATATTTTCCATCGGTTGTTTTGGGAAAAACGCGAAGAAGCATCGTCTCGAAATGAAGCCGTCAGCAAATACTTATCGGCAAACGAGTAGTTTATCCGGCCAAAGAAAGAGACCAGGTAATTTGGATTTGGCACATATTCCCTGGGCTGTTTGGTTGTGCCATCAGGAGCGAATTGATAATCTGTGTAATTGACTCCGGGTGGGGTTGCCTGACCATAATATAAATATCCAGAAGTGGAATTGTAGAGGCCAGCATCCCATTGGGCTTGCGTTGGTGGGGCAGTTCTTGTAAAATTCGAACCAAAGCGTTCAAATGCCTGATAAGAGTATCCAGCAGTCGCATCAAATTTATGTTGGTTCAATTGCTTGGTATAGTTGGCATATATATCAATTAGCCTGGATCGGTTTTGTCCGGTGTAGTCTTGTTTCTGTCCGAAGCCGTTGGTGAAAGTAAATGCAGCGTTGTAAGGTGAATTGTTATGGCCTGTTGAAGTAGAGTAATCAAATCCGGCATTCACAGTGAGTTTAATAGCAGGAAAAAACTTAAGCCGATAATCCACCTTCAGGCTCCCAATCCCCCGATAAACATCAGATCTGTTGTCAGTCTGTTTCAGTAGCGCAACGGGATTGGCAACACCTATGGTTATGGGGTCTCCCTCAGGATCAATGGTTCCATCGGCCAATGTATTTTTAGTATAGGTAAAATAACCTCCCCAGTCTGTATTTCCATTGTACACCGCTTGGGTTGGATCAAAAGAGGTAGCAGCGCCCACCGCACCGGTATTACCAAAATTCTGCTTGGTGTACATTCCTTTAAAAGAAGCAGTGACCAAAAGATCTCCATCCAGAAAAGAAGGTGTTAAATTGACATTGACTGAGTTCCGTACAAAATTGGTTGTCTTTAAAATACCTTCCTGATCGGTGTACCCGTAAGAAACACGGTACGGCATATTTTTATAAGTTCCTGAAACACTCAAGTTATGATCGTGCGAGATCGCGGTTTGAAAAATCTGCTTTTGCCAATCGGTATTGGCAGTTCCCAGTTTCTTTTGAGCTGCTGCGCTTAGTCCTGAAAGGCCTGCTGCCAATTGATCAGCAACCGTTTGCCTGAATTGGTCTCCATTCATTACATCAAAATATTTCATTGGTGACGCAACCGAAACAGTCGCGTTGTAGCCGATTTGAAGCTTGCCTTCTTTACCCTTTTTTGTAGTAATGATGATAACACCATTGGCTGCGCGCAAACCATAGATTGCTGTAGCTGATGCATCCTTGAGGACTGTAAAGGTCTCAATGTCGTTCGGATTGATTGTGGCCATTGGGTTGGCAACGCCAGCTGTTCCATTGTTATCAACCGGGAAACCATCAATCACAATGAGCGGATCCCTGCTGCCTGTTGCAGACCCATCTCCGCGAATGCGGATTGTTGCACCACTTCCTGGTGCCCCATTGTTCGTTGTAATCTGAACACCCGCAACTTTACCAATCAGCATATCCTGCGGTGAGGAAATAACTGCTCTGTTGAAATCTTTAGTTCCCACTGCAGCAAGCACACCGGTCACATCTTTCTTTTCTTGTGTACCGTAGCCTACCACCACTACTTCGCTCAGTGATGTGATGTCGGTTGTCAGCACTACGCCAATGAAGGAACGCGAACCGACCTCTACATCCTGGGTCTTGTAACCTACAAATGAAATGGATAAGACTGCATTCGCATTTACATTGATTTTGAATTCACCATTGGCATCAGTTACTGAGCCATTGCTGGTGCCCTTCTCAAGCACATTTGCGCCCGGCACGGGTGAACCATCGTCTGCCGAGGTCACCTTTCCTGAAACGGCAATCTGCTGCGCATATCCGAAGGAAGAGATGCACACTAGAAAGACCGTCAAGTACCTGTTTAATGACAGATAAAATTTGATCATAAAAGTATTTTGGTTTTAGGTTTTAAATAATGTTGTTTTAAGCCATGATCATCATTTCATTTTTCAAACAAAACGTGATCGCTGTTAAACCAAAATTAAATTCGGGTTATCCGAAAAGAAGCCCAAAGCTTTGTAAAAAGTGCAGCAACCGAGACCGCAATCGTTTGTGGCTGATTTGTTGTAAATTTATTTCTTCAATCTATTCACAACCTCAATGAATTTCAATCAAGTTACAATCAAGGACATTGCCCGAGAACTCGGCATTTCACCATCTACAGTTTCTCGTGCACTCAAAGATCATCCGGACATCAGCCCTGAAACAAAAAAGGCTGTCAATGCACTTGCAGAAAAACTAAATTACCAACCCAACATTGTTGCTCTTAATCTTCGCCAGAGAAAAACCAATACCATCGGTATCATCATCCCTGAGATTGTCCACTTTTTTTTCTCTACAGTGATCAGTGGCATCGAAGACATTGCCTACCAGGCGGGCTATAACGTAATCATCACCCAGTCCAATGAATCCTATCAGCGCGAAGTGACCGATATGAAAGCGCTCTTTAACTCCAGGGTGGACGGCATGCTGCTTTCTATCTCCCGCGAGACAACTAATTTTGAGCATATCGAGTCGATTATTAATAAAGGGATGCCCATCGTTTTTTATGACCGGGCGTACAACAATCCCATGTGCAGCAAAGTGGTAGTTGACGATTACTCGGGTGCCAAAGAAGCCGTGTTGCATTTAGTTGAGCAAGGGTGCAGAAAAATTGCTCACCTGATTGCTTCGCCCAATTTGATTATCAGTGCCGAGCGGTTAAGGGGTTATCAAGATGCATTAAAAGAAAGCAACATTGAATTAAGACCTGAGTGGACCGCGCATTGCAAAGCTGGGACTTTCGAAGAAGGCAAGCGTGTCACCCTTGAACTGCTTTCCATGCACAATCGACCGGACGCTATATTTGCTACCAATGACCCGCTCGCTATGGGCAGTGTCATGGCCATTAAAGACCGGGGCCTTAGAATACCTAAAGACATTGCGATTGTAGGTTTCAGTAATTGGTTTTTTGGTGAACTCCTTGAGCCCTCACTTACAACCGTAGACCAGCCTGGCTTTGAAATGGGGCAAGAAGCTGCGCGAATTCTCCTCAAACATATTGAGATGAAAGAAAAAGACCTGGAGCCTGAGCACGAAATGAAAATTTTGAAAACCAAACTCGTCATTCGCAATTCTTCATTACGAAAACGGTAAAGCAACCTTTCCTTCCGAAACTACAATCGCAAACGTTTGCTATTCTTTTTTCCTGGATGAATGAGGTTAATCACAGTTGAATCTACTTACCTTGATCATCGATCTATTGCTTTTTTATGTCATTTACAAAATTGGTTAGTCAACGACTAGGGAATTTAAAATCGTTAAGCACCACTGACTCTACGCTTTGTGCTGAAACCACCTATGGGAAGTTTGGCGTCAAATTATACTCGCCCAACATTTTTCGCATCAGTGCTACACGGGACGAAAAATTTGAAGATTTTTCATATTCCGTAATTGCCTCTCCTGAAAATTTTAAAATCGACTGGAAAGATTCAACAGACAAGATTTCAATTGAAACTTCTGCGTGCCAACTTATCGTATATAAAAACCCTGTCCGGTTTTCTTTCCAAACTTTGGATGGAAAGATTATCAATGAAGATGATTCACTCGGAATTTCATGGATTGGCGACCAGGTGACCTGTTATAAAAAACTTCAGCAGGGTGAACGCTTCATAGGACTGGGCGAAAAGACGGGCAGCCTCGACAGGCGCGGAAGTGCCTATCAAAACTGGAACACCGATGCGTTTGCCTATCATTCGGGGGCTGATCCTCTTTATTCCTCCATTCCGTTTTACATCGGCATCCATCATCACCTTTGCTACGGAATTTTCCTTGACAACACGCACAAAACCTCTTTCAATTTTGGCGCATCAAATAATCGCTTCTCAAGCTTCGCAGCTGATGCTGGCGAAATGAATTATTATTTTATTTGTGGAAATTCGGTAGCCGAAGTCATTCAGCAATATTCTCACCTAACAGGCCGAATGGATATGCCTCCCCTTTGGGGTCTTGGCTACCAACAATGCCGCTACAGCTATTACCCCGATAAAGAAGTGCTGAACACCGCTCGCACATTTCGCGAAAAGGAAATTCCTGCCGATGCCATTGTGCTCGACATTCATTACATGGATCAGTATAAGATTTTCACGTGGGACAAAAAAAGATTTGCTGATCCGCACCACATGATCTCCGAATTGAAAGCAAAAGGTTTTCAGATTGTTGTGATGTGCGATCCGGGAATTAAAATTGAAAACGGATACGAGCCGTATGATGATGGGATAAAAAAGGATGTCTTTCTCAAATATCCCGATAACGAAAACTACAGTGGGCAGGTGTGGCCCGGCTGGTGCCATTTCCCCGATTTTACCAATCCGAAGACAAGAGCATGGTGGGCCGAAAAATTTAAGACTTATGTCGAACAGGGTGTGGAGGGGTTTTGGAACGACATGAACGAAATTGCAACCTGGGGACAAGCCTTGCCTGAAAATATTGAATTTGATTTTGAAGGAAACAAGGCCACAACACGCAGGGGAAGAAATGTCTACGGCTTCCAAATGGCGAGGAGCACTTACGAGGGAGCAAAGAAATTATTGAATGGAAAGCGCCCGTTTAATCTTACTCGCTCAGCTTTTGCAGGCATACAGCGCTATGCCGCCATGTGGACGGGCGACAACGTGGCAAGTGATGAGCACATGATGCTCGGCATACGATTGCTGAACAGCCTGGGCCTTTCGGGTGTAGCATATGTGGGCTATGATACCGGAGGATTTGTTGGTGACGCCAGCTCAAGACTTTATGCACGTTGGATTTCGATTGCTTCGCTTTCTCCTTTCTTCCGCACACACTCCATGATCAACTCACGCGACAGTGAACCGTGGAGTTATGGGGAAGAAGTAGAACAGATCAGCAGAAACTCTATTCGGTTTCGTTATCAACTGCTGCCTTATATCTATTCTGTTTTTCATGAAGCCTCAGTGCATGGTTTGCCCGTACAACGGTCATTGGCCATCGATTACAGTCATGAGAATTGGATTTATGACGGTCAGTATCAGCATCAATATTTATTTGGCCCCAATATTTTAGTTGCACCAGTGGAGAGTTATAAAGAGCTTGTCAAAGTTTTTTTGCCGGAAGGAGACTGGTACTATTTGTATACGGGAAAAGTCTTTGCCGGAAATCAGGAGATCCTGATCGAATGCCCAATACATAAACTACCTATTTTTATCAAAGCGGGGTCGGTAATCCCTACACAGAAGGCTGGCATGAATACGTCAGAGAAGACTAATAAGTTGATTCTTCATGTGTATCACGGAAAAAAATCAAGCGATTTCATTTTCTATTCCGATGATGGTGAAACGTATGCATATCAGGAGGGGAATTTTGCGAAACGAAAAATGGAATATATTCCGGGTGAAAATAAATTGATAGTAGGGGCTACTGAAGGATCTCTGAAATTACACTATGAGAAACTCAGGATTGTTTTCCATGGCATGACTGCCACTCAAGTGAAAGTGAACGGTGAAGCAAAATCGTTGGGTCAGCAAATACATTCCTTCTTTTTACCTCTGGAAAAATATGATCCGTTCTTTGATCCGGATTCGATGGGCGAGGAATCTGTTTTAACGGCCCAGCTAAATTATTCGCCCGACAAAATTGAAGTGAGTTGGTGAGACTCATTTGAGAAAAACTGACCTGGACAGCGAGAACCAAAATGATGAATAACCCTACCTCACAATTCAAAAATCACATTCATCATTCGAAATTCAAAATTTGAATCGAATGATGATTACCGAAGTACGAATAATGAAAATTGATTCCTAATTTAATTCCTTGCAATTTTCAACCAAGATTTGGGTTGTTAGATATTAATACCCAAGTCCTAATGTCTAATCCCTAATTTAGCAATCCCAATTTTCAATTTGATGACTTCAACTTTACAGAAACCCACACTCAGTTTCTGGCAAATCTGGAACATGAGCTTTGGTTTTTTCGGAATCCAATTTGGCTTTGCATTGCAAAATGCCAACACCAGCAGAATTTTTGAAACGCTGGGGGCCGACACCAACAACCTTGCACTTTATTGGCTGGCCGCTCCAGTCACCGGATTATTGATTCAACCTATCATCGGGTTTTATAGCGACCGGACTTGGAGCAATCGTTGGGGAAGAAGGAGGCCCTATTTTGCTGTGGGTGCCATACTTGCTTCATTGGCTCTATGCCTGATGCCCAATGCCGCGGTTCTGTGGATGGCCGTGGGCACGCTATGGATCATGGATGCGTCTATCAATGTCAGCATGGAGCCATTTAGGGCCTTTGTCGGAGATATGCTTCCTCCTGATCAACGCACAAGAGGATTCGCCATGCAAAGTTTTTTCATTGGATGTGGCGCAATCATTGCCTCCTTTCTTCCATACATTTTCACTAATTGGTTGGGGATACCCAATTCCGCTCCGAAAGGAGTAATTCCAGATTCGGTTAAATATTCTTTTTTCATAGGCGCATTAATGCTACTGACCACTGTGATGTGGACGGTCTTCAGCACAAAAGAATATCCGCCAGAAGCAGGTGTGCAAGAAAGTTTGCGCAACCGGGAAAAGCGTAGAATTGATGAGGAAGAATTTTGGAAGGAGAAATTTTTCAAAATCGGTATACTATTGTCGGCATTAGGCTTGCTACTTTCCATTGGGATTTACGCGGGCAGCCTTGAGAAAGAGCTCTTTGTTTTGGGCATTGGTCTTTTAGCATTTGGTTTCATTCATTTGCTGGCCTACAAGTACATCGTACAAGGAAGATCATATCTCGGCATGGTGAGTATGGTAAAGGATTTTAATAGTATGCCGAAAACAATGGTGCAATTAGCCTTCGTACAATTCTTTTCGTGGTTTGCACTTTTTGCCATGTGGATCTACACAACACCAGCCATAACAAGTTTCATTTATCATACCTCTGATAAAACATCCGCTGCCTACAATGACGGAGCCGATTGGGTAGGTGTATTATTTGGAATGTACAATGGTGTAGCAGCTGTTGCTGCTTTATTCTTACCTGCACTTGCGAAGCGCACCAGCAGAAGAGCCACACATCTTTTTGCGCTTACTTGCGGTGGCCTTGGGCTGATCTCTTTTTATTTTGTTTCCGATCCTAAAATGTTGCTCCTTTCAATGACTGGTGTAGGAATAGCCTGGGCAAGTATTTTGTCCATTCCCTATGCCATGCTTTCTGGTGCCCTGCCAGCTGAAAAAATGGGGTACTATATGGGCGTGTTCAATTTCTTCATCGTAATTCCTCAGATCATCTGCGGAACAATACTCGGGTTCTTGCTTAAAAATGTTTTTGCTGAGCAATCCATTTGGATCCTGGTTACAGGTGGAATCTCCATGATTATCTCCGGTCTGCTTTGTCTTAGGGTTCGATCTTCAGATGAAGTTGTCATCTGACTGCAGTTGATTTGATCGATACAGGGATACTTGGTTATCTTTACTATACCCACCAAACATATCCTCTATGACGTTCAAAAATGCAGTCAGTTGGTTTGAAATTCCAACGCAAGATTTGAGCCGTGCACAAAAATTTTACGAAGCCATTTTTCAAATCCAGATGGTTCCGCTGGATACCCCACAAATAAAAATGCGGATGTTCCCTTTAGAAGACACCATGGGCGTAGGCGGTGCTTTAGTCTACAATAAAGAATTTTACAAACCTTCCTCCACCGAGGGCCCATTGGTTTACCTGAATGCAAACCCGGACGTACAAAACATTCTCGATCGAATTGAAAAGGCGGGAGGGAAAATTGCCGTTCCAAAAACAATGATCTCTCCCGAATATGGCCACATGGCCATGTTCATTGATACCGAGGGAAACCGAGTAGCCTTGCATTCCATTCCATCAAAGTAATTTTTTTATGCAATTCCTCTTCATTTTGTTTTTGCTTGTTGCGTTGAACTCTTTCGGTCAGGATTACACTTCATTCAGAAATAAACTGCAACAACTTCAACAGATTTCGTCAGTTACTGACTCCGTTCAGCGCCAAAGCGAAATAGAACAATGGTGGTCAGCCTTGCGCCAACAAGACGAGATTCCACTCATTGTGGAGGATTCGGTAGCCTTCCTTTATCAAGGCGAAGCAAAATCAGTGGTATGGACGGGCGACTTTAACGGCTGGGGCTACGACAAAACTTTTCCGGTTGAAGGAAAACAAATTCCGAATACACGCATTTGGCTTTTGAAATCTTCCTTCCCAAAAGATGCCCGTCTGGATTACAAAATTGTTTTGGATGGCAGCAACTACATTCTCGATCCGGAAAACCCTCACCAGCAGTGGAGCGGTGTAGGTGGTGGCAGTCCGAATTCAGAATTGCGAATGCCTCTTTGGAAAGAAAGCACTGAGTTGCTAGTGAACAACAATGTTCCCCACGGCACGGTAAAGCATGACCTTCTCATCAATAGTAAAATTCTCGGCTATCAACTAACCTATAGTGTGTATTTGCCGGATGGTTATGAAAAGATGGAAAAGCTGCCCACAGTTTATGTTACTGATGGCTACGAATATCTGCATCCCAAACTCGGCAACATGGCAACCGTGCTCGACAATCTAATTGCTGAAAAGAAAATCAAACCCATTGCTGCGATCTTCATCGATCACCGGGAGCCGATCAACCGATCAAACAACAAGCGCATGCAAGAGCTGGCGATGAATAGTTCTTATCTTGATTTTTTTATCAAGGAGTTGATCCCACATATTGAAAAAAGATACCCAATAATTTCCGATTTTTCGCAACGCGCCATCATGGGCACATCAATGGGCGGCCTTACATCAACCTATTTTGCATTTGCAAGACCAGATGTTTTTGGGATGGCCGGAATACAGTCCCCCGCCTTTTGGACAAAGCCGCAGATCTATCAGCTATGCTCCAACCCAGCTAATCCAAAAATGAAAATATCAATGACCGCTGGGCTCATCAATGACACCAGCAAGGAAAGCCGAAAGATGAAAGAGATTCTGGCGGCCAGCAGCTGCGAATATCATTACCGAGAGGTGAATGAAGGCCATAGTTGGGGCAACTGGCGCAATTTGATCGATGATGTACTCATTGATCTGTTTGGCACAAAATAGTAGGCAGCCACCAGTCGCAGTTGAGGGGGTCAAGTCAGTTCTATTTATCCTATTTTGAAATACAAATCCAATCCATTTTTTCATTCAATTCCAGTGTTTAAATTGAGGCACCAAACTTGCCTAACCCAATCCCATGAAGACTTTCATTCGAATGTTGTTACTGCTCTCGACCGGGTTTGTAATTGATGCTTGTGTTTCCGGAAAAACAGCCTTAAAACATGGCGATTATTACGATGCTGTTCTTGAATCCGTTCATCGTCTTAGAACGAGTACAACCAACAAAAAAGCTACTGCCGTACTTGCGCAAGCATATCCTCTTTCCATTGATTACATCGAATCCGGAATTCAAAATGGCATCAAATCAGATGACCCTAAGAAGTGGCGAAATGCCGTTCTAGGTTATCAGAAAATCAATTTCATCAACGACCAGATCAAGACCTCTCTCGGTGCCATGAAGGTGATCAGTAACCCACAAACGCGCTATAATGAGTTGGCTTCTGCTAAAGAAAAAGCCGCTGGCGAAGCCTATAATGAAGGAATCAATTTCATGATGAAAGCTACTCGCCCCGACTACAAGCAGGCCTATTATGACTTTAAGGATGCAAACGACTTCAAACAGGGTTACATGGAATCAATAGAGATGATGACGCAGGCCGAGTTCAAGGCTACACTTCGCGTGGCGTTTGAGGAGATCAACAGCTCAAGATTTAATTATGGAAGTTTCCAGCCAACAATCAGTTCGCTTAACCGGTTGTTTTTGTCAATCAAACCAATGGCGCAAAAGGATACAGTTCCGCCACAGCAATATTTACGCGTGGTCTTTACCGGTTTTCAACAAAATCGTCCTTCTAGTTCAAGGAGTACAGAAAATGTTGCGAGACAGATCAAAACCGGTGAACAGAAAGGACCAGACGGAAAAATGCAGGATATAATGCAAACAGTGACCGCGCAGGTTGTTTACTTTCACAAAACTGTGACTGCCGATGCCTACTCTACAGTTACCGTTACCGATGCAAGCAACAATTCTGTTTTACAAAGTCTCAACATCAGCGGCCCCGTCAACTGGACACACGACTGGGCAACCTATCAGGGAGATGTTCGTGCACTTACCGGAAACGCGGCAAACTTGGTTCAGCGCAAAGAAGCCTCGCCCAGCGATGAGGACCTGTTCAATCAGGCCATCCGAAACCTTAATTCCAATCTAGGGCAGCAGTTAAAAACGTTTTACAGCCAGTATTAAGGTACTTTGTTCTCTGGCCGACAAACAGAAAACATCTGATAGAACCTTTTTTTCGTACTTAGGATTATTAAATCGGCTTATGAAAAATCTCAAAATTTTCGCGACAGGAGTTCTGGCTGTTCTGGCCTCACTCACCATCGCACAAAACAAAAACAACATGGAATCAAGCGAACTGAAAACGGCCACTTTTGGCGCAGGCTGCTTCTGGTGCACAGAAGCCGTCTTTTTAAGTGTGAATGGAGTAACTAAAGTAGTGTCGGGCTACTCGGGAGGCAAGGTGAAGAGTCCCACCTATAAAGAAGTCTGTTCCGGGCTCACCGGTCATGCAGAAGTGACCCAAATTACTTACGATCCTAAAAAAGTGTCGTTCGAAGACTTGCTGGAAGTATTCTGGAACACGCACGACCCGACTACGCTCAACCGCCAGGGCGCAGATGAGGGAACCCAATACCGCTCCGCAGTTTTTTATAACGATGAGAAAGAAAAGAAAATTGCTGAGCAATACAAAAAACAATTAGAGGCTGCACACATTTATAAAAATCCAATTGTGACCGAAATAAGTCCGTTGATTAATTTTTACGCTGCCGAGGATTACCATCAGAATTATTTCGCACTGAACCCAAATCAAGGCTATTGCCAGTACGTGATCCGCCCCAAGGTGGAAAAATTCAAAAAACAATTTGCCGCCAAGCTAAAAAAGTAGCTACGATACCACTCGTAGAAAAAAACAACCTTTCCCTAAAAAAAAATGTAACCAACGAGGCACTTCTTCGTTCTAAATGGCAGAAGAGTAATTCTCTCATAGGTTTAGGTTTAGGTAACAAAAAAAACCCTCAGGCGGAGGGTTTTTTTGTTTTTATAGGATTTAGGTCAGCTCTTGTACTTACTAATATCAAAAATGATTTCCGTCACCTTTACCACATTGCCATCGCGGTTTTGAATCGGACTGTATTGAGCAAAAGCCCAGATGTCTTTTCCAAATTTAGACTGCATTCTAAATTCTCCGCGCTGCGATTTTCCTGAAGAGAGGTCTTTCCAGAACCTGCGGTAAGCTTCCGTGCTGCGGTCATCGCGGTGAAGGAAAATTTTGTGGTGCTCGCCTTTGATCTCATCCAGGGAAAAGCCGAATAACTTAAGGAAGTTCGAATTCGCACTGATGATATTTCCTTCGGCATCGTAATCGATCATGCAGGTACTGTTGTTCATCACATCCATGGCAGCCGAAGATTCTAATTGAGAGCGTTGCATTTCTTCCTGGGTGGCTTGCAACTCTTCCATATTCTGACGCATTTCTTCCTCTTGCGCTCGCATCTCTTCCGTCATCTGTTGAGATTCTCCTAACAAACGCTGCGTACGGGCGTTCACTTTTACTGAAGAAATGGTTGAGGCAATGCTTTCTGCAATTCTCTTTACAAAATCGATTTCAAAATCTTTGAACGATCCAAAAGATGCCAATTCCACAACCCCGAATATTTGATCATTTACTTTCAAGGGCACAATCAATATCGCATTTGGGTTGGCATCGCCAAGACCGGAAGTAATCCGGATAAAATTGTTAGGGATATCTGTAAGGTAAATAACATCACCTTCCTGCCAAGCCTGACCTGTCAGCCCCTCACCCACGTGCACTTTTTGGTTCACGTACTTTTTCTTGTCCCATGCATAGCAGGAAGCCATCGACATTGTCTTCTCTTCCGTGTCGCTTGTGTCATCAACGATGTAAAGAGCACCCTGATTGGCTTTCAAATACTTAACGAGGTTGCCAATAATTTCATCCGTGAGTTTCTCTATGTCACTATTGTTGCTGCGAAGTATCTCGCCAAATTTTGCCAAGCCCTCGGTTGTCCAGTTTCTTTTTTTATCTTCTTCAGCCACTCGGGCAAGGTTGCCCCGCATATTCAACAATGCATTACCCAACACATCATGGTCGCTTAACGGAGAAAACTCAGAATCGTATTTTCCATTTCCAATGCTTTCAGCAAAAACAGTGGTTGCCTTCAACCCATTGACGAGGCTATCCGTTGCAATGGCCATTTCCCCTATTTCATCGTTAGAGAATTTAGTGTCCTTGTCTTCAACTAATTCACCACGACCCAACTTGACAACCACATCCTTGATATAATTGATCGGCTTGGTAATCGTTCGCACGAGGAAGAATGCACTTAAGAACCCGATGGCAATAATTATGGCCCCTAAAGCAATAGTAATAATTGTCAACCGCCCCGTTGAGCTTACTAATGTTGCTGTTGATTTTTCGGCTAACTCCTCTTGTTTCTTTTTAATGAAGGCAAGTATGGTGTTAATTTTGTTTGATTCAGGAATCACGATCTGATCAATAAAATCCTGCGCCAACAATTTGGTTGTAGCATCTTCGTAATCATCAAAACTTTTCAAGGCATTGATCACGTTGTCTTCAGCGCTTTTCTTCAGGGAGTCATATTTCCTGAACACTTTACTCATCATTACTTTTTGTGAGCTATCCTTTTTAAAGGTGGAGGTGAGGCTGTCGGCATCCCAGTTTACCATCAGTTTATCAATCCGCTCACGTAATGACTTGTACTCGTATTTAAAAATATATTGAAGTGCTTTTTTATCGTCTTCATTGGCCTGCAAAAATACCCAGTTGGTAGTGAGCATGCGGGTACGATGTACCAATGTCACAAACTCATTCACAGCATCTTTGGATGGGTTGACTACCTGGGAAGACAGAGCCACCTGTTTATCTATAGTATTAACGGTAATGAAAATGATAAAGGCATTGATAGCAAACAAAAGGATGAGGATAGTAAAGCCCCCAAAAATTTTGTTACCAATGGTAAGTCTGAATTTAAATCTAGAATTTGTATTCTTTTCCATAAGTATAGGTTCAATTGACAATGGCCATGCGGGTCAGTTCTGCAGTGGCTCTCAATTTGTGTTTTCCCATCTGGGTCTGATTCAATTCAAAAGCCAGCCTCCCATCTTTGTTATTTACAAAATTGATACAGCCTTTATTGGCCGTGGGTGCCTGCTCAGTCACTAGCAGCACTGGAGACTCTCCAATTTTGGCATTTACTTCCGCATATTTTGCGGTCCAATCCGTGGGGACATAAAGGATATGTCCTTTTTTAAAATCCGCAATGGAAGAAATTTTGCTTACGTGAATGGTTCGGCTACCCGCTTTCTTTTTTTCAGACATTGCTTTGAGCTCATTTAAAATTGGCGAATCGCCCAAAACAACAATTTCAAAGTCGCCTGTACTCTCTTCTGCAGGCCATTGCACAAAGCGAGTGAAACTGTACATAAATAAGGTATGGGTCTGGAAATTTTGCGATTGGGCAAAGCCAGCTAGGACCGAGATGATTAGAGCAACCGATAGAACAAGTTTCTTCATGCAGAGGTTTCTTAGGTAATCCAAAGGTATGAAATGACGGTACTTCAAAACTATTAAAAATCAAGTATTTTCCTACGCCAAAACTTATTAGACTTTAAAAGTTTTTGAATCTAATTCCTTTGCCTTGGTTATTACCTCGGGCTTTACTGCCGTCCTTTTGTTATCTTACAAAAAATATAAAAGTCTATGTGCAGGCTAATGGCGTACAAAGGAACCCCCATTGTAATTGACAAGCTCCTTTACCAACCCAAAAACTCGCTGATCAATCAAAGTATACACGCGCGGGAGATTGAAGAGCCGCTCAATGGTGATGGCTTTGGTGTAGGTTGGTATGTGCCCGATGTAAATTATGAACCCATTACTTTCGTGTCAGTCAACCCTGCGTGGAGCAACCGCAACCTTCGCAACCTTGCACCCAAGATCAAAGCTGATTGCCTGATCGCGCACGTACGCGCTGCCAGTGTGGGCGATGTGAGCGAAAGCAACTGCCATCCATTTCAATACAAAAACATGCTGATGGCGCACAACGGTGGTGTAGAGCAGTTTACAAAAATCAAGCGCCACATACGTACTCCACTTACAGACGAACTTTATAATTGGATCAACGGCCAAACCGATTCACAACATATTTTTGCTTTCATGCTCAACGAACTTTTCAAAAATCACAGGAGTGTAAGTCCGGAAGCAATTGTTGATTCATTCGAAATCACTTTTCGTGAACTCAAAAAACTGATGGCCGATCACGGAATCACCGAGGCGGCTTACCTCAATATGGTTTTTACCAACGGATTGTTTCTGGTGGGCACCCGCTATTGCACCGATCCGAAAGAGGAACCCCTTACACTTTATCATTCAGAAGGAAGCCGTTATGTGGTGGAAGATGGAATCACGCGTATGGAAGCACCCGAAGATGACGACCAGGCCGTGCTGGTGGTTTCTGAAAAACTTACAGATGACCCCAACTGGACGATGATCCCACCAAATCATTTTGTAATTGTTGAGCAAACCCTGAACGTGCGCATACGGCCAATTAGAGCTTAACTAATTTTTTCCTTGATTTGCACTCTAAACTGATCTTAGATAATCGATTCTGTTTGCTGGAAGCTTGATATGTCCAGAATCTAACATCGAGTATCTAGAATCCAGGAATTCAAATTTTTTAAAACATGTTTGATGTAACCGTGATCGGAGGTGGCATAGTTGGCTTGGCTACCGCCTTGCAAATCCAAAAAGCAAACCCTTCGCTTGAGATTTTATTGATCGAAAAGGAAACTGAATTGGCTAAACACCAAACAGGCAATAACAGTGGTGTGATTCATTCAGGACTTTATTATAAGCCCGGAAGCTTGAAAGCAACGAACTGCATCCGCGGATATCATTTGCTCCTTGGTTTTTGCAAGGAAAATGAAATCCCGTACGATCTCTGCGGAAAGATTGTGGTGGCTACCGAAGAAAAAGAATTACCCCTGCTTCAAAACCTTTTTGAGCGAGGAAAACAGAATGGCCTGGGCGGATTCAAAAAGCTTTCAAAAGAAGAATTGAAAGAATATGAACCACATGTGAATGGACTTGAGGGTTTTTTTGTGCCACAAACAGGAATTGTAGACTACACCAAAGTGGCATTGAAGTATGGTGAACTCCTCAGAAAAAACGGGGCGACAATAAAATTAGGTGAGCGGGTAACAGATATTCACAACCAATCGAATCAACTCGAAGTAATCACTGACAAATCAAATTACCCGTCTAAACTAGTCGTTAATTGTGCGGGATTATATTCTGATAAAGTAGCTAGACTGACAATAAAAAACCTGAATGTAAAAATCATTCCTTTTCGGGGAGAGTATTATAAACTGAAGAAGGAGAAAGAGTATTTGGTAAAAAATCTGATCTATCCTGTGCCTGATCCAAACTTTCCTTTTCTTGGCGTTCACTTCACACGCATGGCTAAAGGCGGAGTTGAGGCAGGACCCAATGCTGTGCTCGCCTTTCAACGCGAAGGCTATAAAAAATCAGATATCAATATTTTCGAATTGGTTGAATCCCTCGCGTGGCCCGGGTTTCAAAAAGTGGCGGCAAAATACTGGCGCACCGGTTTTGGCGAAATGTATCGTTCCTTTTCAAAAGCGGCTTTTACAAAGGCATTGCAGAAATTAATTCCTGAAATTCAAGAAGACGATCTCACCGAAGGCGGAGCTGGCGTGCGAGCCCAGGCCTGCAGTCGTGATGGAGGATTGGTTGATGACTTCCTGATTCTCGAAGAAAAAAATGTGATCAACGTTTGTAATGCACCTTCGCCCGCTGCCACATCCTCATTGGCTATTGGGGAGACGGTTGCTGCATTGGCGCTGAAGAGGATTTAATGCACTTCCCTCGCTGGGCAGGCTGTCGTTGCTGTTATTTCGGGATAGAGGTGTATATTTAATTGAGCACTCGCTCAAACTATTCTATTTTATTTACTCTAAAGACTAAATTTATGATCATCGTTCACGATATCTTTATCTGCAAGCCCGGCAACGCTTCGAAAGTTGCAAAAATGTTTAAAACAGCTATGTCAGGCAGCAGCGATGTAGTTCAAATAATGACCGACATGACGGGCCAGTATAACCGGGTAGTAATGGTAAGTAAATATGAAAGCCTTACTGCCTATGAAAAGAGCTCGGAGAAGTACAAACAAAACACAGAGGAGATGAAGAAGATGACCGAAGCAATGGCCGGTTATCAGGATATGTACCTCACAGGTTCGCGCGAAATCTACCAGGTTTGGTAGTTTTTCTGAGCACTTCAAGTCATAAGGCCTGAGTAGTTCCATCATTACTCTGTCACGTTTTTATCTTTGCGTTGGTCTTTCACTATAGCCAAGATTCCAAGGTTCGTGTCCTCACGAACCTTGCGGCAGCTATAAACGAAACATGGAAAACACGGCAGAAACCAAAGTTGTAGAATCGCAATTCGCTGAATTTCAGTCCGCATTGCTGCCATTTGCCTATAATATATTAGGTGACTCCATGGAGGCCAGAGATGTGGTACAAGAGATTTTGAACCATTACTTTCTAAGCGACACAGGTCACATTCAAAACCCAAAAGCTTATCTCGTTCGCTCGGTGATCAACCGATCCATTACGGAAAAAAAAAGAATACAACTGGAAAAGAAAAAATACCTGGGTGAATGGCTTCCTGTGCCTGTTAACCATGAGGCCGGAATTTACCGGTTGGCAGACCGCGATAGAATTATTAATTATTCTCTTTTGGTGCTGCTCGAGCGCCTTAACCCTAAGGAGCGAGCGGTCTTTATTTTGATAGAGACGTTTGACTTCGCACATAAAGAAGTTGCCGAAGTATTGAATACCACGGTTGAAAACTCAAGACAGTTATACAAAAGAGCACGCCAAAAACTAGAGCCCGATATTCGGAAGACGGTCATCCTAAACGAGCAATCAAAAATTGTCATCGAAAAACTTACAGAGGCTATTATGCTAGCCGATGTTGAAAAAGTAAAACAACTTCTTTCGGATGAGGTGCGTTCCGTTTCTGATGGCGGCAACAAAGCCAGGGCCGCCCGAAAAGTTCTCGTTGGAAGAGACCATGTGGCCAGATTCCTGCAGGCGATATATGGTAAATACTTTCTGGAAGGTTCTGAATCATTCATGACGGAGGTCAATCACAGCCCCGCGATTATTTTTAAACAGAACGGTGCCGTATATCGGTGCATGATTTTTGAGATCAGCCGAGGCGCCATCGATAATCTCTACATCATCGTCAATCCCGATAAGCTCCAGTCGATTTGATTTAAAATAGTTGTCACGTTTTTCTGCGTGGCACAGTCATAGGTAAAATCAAATTATTATGAAAACTATTGAAAAGCCGGTTATTGAAAGAACGAGGATTGCAATGGAAGACATTCCCCAGGGGTTGTATGCTGCTATGCTGAATACGGAGAAATACGTAAAAACGTGTGGACTCCCATTTTCGCTGATTGAGTTGATCAAAGTCAGAGCTTCGCAGATCAACAAGTGCGGATACTGTCTTGATATGCACCATAAAGACGCTTTAAAGGCGGGTGAACAGTTCGAACGCTTATACCAGTTGGCAGCATGGCAGGAAGCACCCTGCTTTACGGACGAAGAGAAAGCCGCGTTGAATCTCACCGAAGTCCTCACTGAAATTTCGCGGCATGAACCTGAAGCGATTGAAAAAGCTTACGAGCGCCTGCTGCCCTACTATTCCAAACAGGAGATCGCCAACCTGGTGTTATGCATTACCCAGATCAATGCATGGAACAGATTGGCCATTACCTTTGGCAATGTGCCGGGGAGTTACCAGCCCAATTGACAAGTAAAGAGTGATGCGTGGATTGAGTTGTGCATTATCTCTTTCACGAGGGAGATGCTCAACTCTGGCGCAAGCGTCTCGCTTGTGCCTCCACCTCCTTACTCAAAACTGGCGCAAGCGTCTCGCTTGTTGCCGTGACCACTCCTTACACAATATAGCTCAATCAATCCTTTCTTTCCATAAAAATCCCTGGCGCTACTGTACCAGTAGTCTTCTTCTTTTTCAACAAAACCCGCCTCAACTGGGTTATCATGGATATATTGAAGCTTCTCATGAAACATCTCAGGAGTTCTTAATTCTATTGAATGATTGTGTTGTTGCCAAAGTTGCCAGTCGTTGTTGTTGTTATTACTTAATCCCGCTTGCTTCATCATCTCCATAATCCATTCCTTGCGACTCTCTTCCGAACTTTTTTCGATTGCCTTTCGCAAGCTGCGAGATGTAAAGCTTTTCATCTCTCCTATTGGTTGTTCCAATGCTCTTCCCGTAGTCCCTACAATCATATGTACATGACTGCTCATGATACACCAACCATAAATCTCAAGCCCTTTTTCTTTCTGACAGAACCGCCAACTATCTAGTACGATATCTTTATACTCTTTTCTGATAAATAGATCGATCCAATGTATGACTGCAAAGCTGATAAAATACATTTCACTCGAATCTCCAAACTTATATTTCCTGCTCATATTGAAAATTACATTCTTAATTTTTAGCTCCCGAACTTTAAAAGAGTAGAAGCGAGACGCTTCTTGACCTAAGAATACTGAAAAGCCAAAAACTTTTCAACAAGAATAAAGTAGTGATTACAATTCCAAAGGTGTTTTCAGTAAGAGCACAAGCGAGACGCTTGCGCTAGAGAGGGGAATCCTGGCTGAGAGATATGAACCCTGGCGGAGAAAAATAATTTCTCACTTTCACGCAACATTTTTCCGCCTCGAAATCAGCTTGAAAATAGTTTCACTTTTTGCCTGTGAGCGCTTCAACATATTCTCATTTTATTTTCATCTCTTTCACAACGCGCGAAATGAAGGCGCGTATTCATTCACAGATGCACAATAAAGCATCCAAAAATTATGAAAGCAAAAATTGTTTTGAACTTGGGTAGCACAAGTAACGCACAGGTGTTGGTAGATGCTGCACACTATACCACCAACATGACAGGTAACGCTTTGTTTGCGGCCGCAGACATAGTAGCGCAAGTGACGGCCACTGTCACCGCCACCACCAACTTGCGCGCAGCAATGAACGCTCCGATTAGCGATGCGAAGACTGACAACATCAGCGCAGCACGCGAGACACTGGACCGCAACCTCACCATCCTTGCAGCCAAGGTGGAGGCGGTAGCCAACAGTCCTACCTTGGTGGATAGCCAGCGCGTGGGCATTGTACACAGCGCTGGCATGGAAGTGAAAAACCAGGCGATACCGAAGAAGCGCGTGTTCACGGTAACCAACGGCATTGTGGAAGGCAGCGTGCACTTAACTGCCGAAGGCGGAGCCAACGCACACGAGTGGCAATACACCAGCGATGTAGTGAACTTCACCGCCCGCGTTGCCGCCCTCACCACCACCACTTCGAGTACCGACATCAACGGCTTGAAGAGCGGAAGCAAGTACGCCTTCTTCCACAAGCCTATCCTGTCTGGCATGAGCAGCGATTGGGAAGGCCCACTGTATGTAACGGTGATTTAGAACTAGACATTAGGGAAAGGCATCAGGAGTTAGGAAATTAGGCAGCCCTGAAACTGGAAATAGTTTCGGGGTTGCTTTTTTTATTGCGGTGCTTTTGCCGAGGCGTACTCCTTGTATTTGTCATGCCGATTTCATGCCGACTGCGTAGGAACGCACGATAGGGTTCCGGCATCTCACGCTAACTCATCATTTACCATTATACACGCAAGTTTCTTAGAGGGAACCTCCCATTCATAGCGGTCTTTTACTGTCAGAGACCGCAAAGAGTCCTAAAAAATCCGCATTACAAATCCTGCCTGCAGGCCCCAAACAGATACCGATTGATAGTAGCGTTGATAAACGCCTCCCACGGTGGCATAGCCTCGCAAGCTTCCCGTACGGAAAATCTGTTTCTCAAGCGAGAAATTAATTTCCCTACGAGGCACGGCATTGGTAATATAATCTTTCGCCACGCGGTACTCCATGTTGGCTACGATAGTCTGTGAATTTGAATAAAAGGAAAGGCCGGTTGTCCACTCGAAGAAGGATTGTTTGTCTCCGAATCGTTCATACAAATTCCCTCCTCCAACTCGGGCAGTAAAATTTCGGGTGGTAATCAAATTCAATTGCAGAATCTGCCAATCAAAAGTGGTGAGGTCATGTGTGCCGTTGCCGTGATCATCTTCGATTAAATAGTTCATTCGAAAATCAGTAGAAAACAGCCCCCAATTTCCGCGAATGCGTGGATTGAACAAATAATAGCTTGAGGGTTGAACTGCTCCCTGAAAGAAGGTTTCCAAAGAGATCAATCGCTTGATGGAGTCAGCTTTCTGCAGTTTATCACTTTGGGCCGCACCTATTAGCCTAAATACATCAAAGAAGATAGCAACATTGCCTGAGCCCGAAGACCCGCTGCGTCCGCCTTCCGATTTTCTGCCTGAGTTTTCAGAGGATTTCCTTTTGATGGCATCCACCTGGCCATTAGCCAATACTGAAAATAAGAGGAAAACGCAGATTAAAACTCGAGGTCTCATTGGGGTTAACATGATGAATTTAAACAAATATGAGGCCAAGGCTCCAAATGTTCTTAAAAGTCTAACAATTCTGTCACAAACCGGAAATATTCTTGTCTTACAGTTATAAAGCCTTGTTTCAGGCTTTTAGTCATTTTTTTAAACCTAAACCTGGCTTTAATTATGAAGGCAATTCTTATCTTTTTTGTAGCGCATTGGTATCTCTCCTTATTCTTCCAGACATTCTTCCTGCACCGCTACGCATCACATCGTGCATTTACGATGAGCAAGTTCACCGAAAGGGTGTTCTTTATTCTTACCTGGATATTTGAGGGTTCTAATTATTTAAGCCCATTTGGCTACGGTGTTATGCACCGGATGCACCATGCATTTGCCGATACGGAAAACGACCCGCACTCTCCCAAATATGATGAGTCGATATTGAAGATGATGTGGAAAACAAAAACGATTTACTCCAATATTGCCAATGGTAAAATGATTGCTGAAAAGCGTTTTACTGACGGAGTGCCTCGCTGGGATGCTTTTGACAAGATTGCACGCTCATGGCCTTCACGCCTTTTCTGGGGTGCGCTGTACGTTCTCTTCTATTTAAATTTCGCTACTGCCTGGTGGATGTGGTTGTTGCTACCGTTTCAGTTTTTGTTGAGCCCGATACACGGAGCGATTATCAACTGGTTCGCACATAAATACGGCTATCGCAACTATGAAGTAGGCGATACCTCAAGAAATTTCTTGCCCGTTGATTTTCTGATGATGGGCGAAAGCTATCACAACAATCACCACAAGTATGGATCGCGAGCCAACTTTGGTGGAATTCGCTGGCATGAAATCGATCCGACTTATTTGGTGATTCGATTACTGGATAAGTTAAGGGTGATTCAAATAGTAAAGCAGAAAGAGTTGAATCTGGAGCGCGTACGAAAGGCAGCTTAATTCAAACAATCTTAATGACGAAGCACCGATGGAATCATCGGTGCTTTTCTTTGTTGTACTTTTCCAACCCAACTAAGCAGAGTTGTGTCTAATAGGACATGAAAAAGATTGTCATCATTATTACGACTTGTCTCTTTGTTTTCAGTTGCGAAAATAAAGATTTGAGGCACTCGTTGCTATCGCGGAAAAGTGATTATGTATAGCTGTTGCACGGGCTCTACGTTTATCAGCATTGAATCCCCAATGCTGATTGGGAAAAACGTGACCCTTAATGGTCAAGGCTACTCTAATGTGATTCAGATACCGGACTATCAAAAAAGCGGTGAAATCTATTTGAACCTCAGAAAATACGATCCGGATAAAGATTACGGATTATTTCCAATCCATTGTTATTGCCTCATTGCAGTAGGAGCCGAGGTATCTGTATTTGTGGCTACAGCTGTCTCCTACTCTTCATGCCCTGACGACACCAGATCAAAGTGAACGGACTGAATTTTATCGTAGCAATTTATTTCCCCGATATAAATTGATTTAGCTCCTCCGGAGAAAAGCCAAGTTTTTCGGCCACAGTACTGATCAAGTCTAATTCTGCCTTGCAAAAATTGCCATCTACTTTGGCAAACTGAATCATCTCAATCAATTGTTTTTCCCGGTCGATCATATTTTGAGGAATAAGATACTGGTATTCCGTTGCCTTGCTCAGCATCACACTCATTCGGTCGAACGGAATGCCTTTGTCGAAGGCAATTTTGGAAAGCGCCACCCGCTCTGATTCTTCAATGACTCCGTCAGCTGCGGAGAGGGAGACAAGATTTCGAAAGTGCTCAATTTCAGTCGCCATATCTGTGCTTTAAAATTTACAGCCAAAATTGGGAAAAATCCTGAATTCTTTTTTCAATTCTAATAGCACGTACTATAATAATAAGTAATAAATGCACGGAATAAAGGTTTTCCGTAATCGTTCTTTTCAAAAAGCCAAGTCACACAGGGTCAACGTCAAAAACCACTTTTACACTTCTGTAAATTTTATCCTCGAGAACTTTAGATGCTATTTCGGTCATTGTTTTTTTTACTTCTGCCAAATGTCCTTGGTCGCGGGGGATTTTTAGAAGAGTATGCAAAAGAAATTCATTCCTGATTTTTGAAACCATAGGCTCACCCGGGCCAAGAATCTTTATTCCTTTCAGTTTTGATTTTAATTCATTGGTAACTTGCTCAGCAAACTCGCGTACAATTTTTTTATCTGTGTGCTTAAACATGGTCTCAATCAAGCGTGCGAATGGCGGATAGAAATTTTGTTGTCGGTCATGCAATTGCTCATTCAAAAACCCGGTCACATCATTTTCCATTACAAAAGAAAAAAGTTGATGTTTTGGGTTGGACGTCTGAATCACCACTTTGCCTTGCTTCTCTCTTCTTCCTGCGCGCCCGCTTACTTGCGTGATCAGTTGAAAAGCACGCTCATACGAACGGAAATCAGGAAAGTGCATCAGGCGATCGGCATCAAATACGGCAGCTAAACTCACTTTGTCGAAGTCGAGTCCCTTTGTCACCATTTGCGTGCCCACCAAAATCCCCGTCTCACCACTCTCAAACCCGGTGATGATATCTTCGTAGCCCGATTTAGTTCGCGTGGTATCAAAATCCATACGCTGCGTTTTTATTTCCGGAAAGAAAAGCTTCAACTCTTCTTCCAGTTTTTCTGTGCCATAGCCAACGGTCAGAATTCGCTTTGATGTACACTGAGGGCACTGATTAGGCAAAGGCTCGCGGTATCCGCAATAATGGCAAACCATCGCGTGACGAAACTGATGGTAAGTCAAACTCACGGCACAGTTGATGCACTTGGGCACCCAGCCACAATCCTCGCACTGCACCACGGGTGCATAACCTCTTCGGTTCTGAAACAAAATGACTTGCTCTTTATTTGAAGTGGTCTCGTTGATTTCGTTCAATAATAATGAGGAAAATTCACCTTTGTTTGTTTTTCTTTTCTTCTCATTTGATAAATCGGCAAACAAAATTTCAGGAAGAGTGGCAGAGCCGAATCGCTCTTTTAAAGTAACCAAACCATAGCGGCCCGATGTCGCATGATAATAGGACTCAGCCGAAGGCGTGGCGCTTCCCAGAATCACTTTGGCATGGTGCATCTGTGCCATCACCAATGCCACATCGCGCGCATGGTAACGCGGAGCTGGGTCATGCTGTTTGTACGATGGATCGTGCTCTTCATCAACAATGATCAAACTCAGGTTATCAAATGGCAGAAACACTGACGATCGCACACCTACAACAAATTTGAATTTTCCCGTGAGGACTCCGTTCCAGACTTCCACACGCTCATTATCAGAAAATTTAGAGTGATAAACGCCAAGGGCGCTGCCAAAGATTTTCTTGAGCCGCAAAACTATTTGTGTCGTAAGTGCAATTTCAGGCAAGAGATACAACACCTGATTCCCTCCTTCGAGCGCACGTTTGATCAGGTCGATATAAATTTCCGTCTTTCCGCTTCCTGTAACACCATGAAGAAGGACTGTATTCTTCTCTTCGAAATTTTTTACGATTGAATTACGCGCTTGCTCCTGATGTTCGCTCAATAATATCGGATACTCCTGATGTGGATCGTCAAAGCCAAAACGAGGAACAGTGATTTCAAACTCCTCAAGAATTTTATTCTTAACCAAAGTGCGAATGACCGAATCCGAAGTTTCTTCATCAATCAGGGATGATTTTGCAATCCCTTTTTCGTTCAAAGCGGAATCTGAAAAAACAGGAACATATTGCAAATATTTCAACAAGGCCGCTTCATGTTTCGGTTTTTTTGCGGTTGTTTCAAAAAGAAGCTCTAGCGATTTCTTCGAAGTAAAATTTGCAGCAAGCCTTATTCTCCTTTCGGTTTTGGGCTTATATTTTTCTTTGACTTGCTCGAAAATAATGATCGCTTCTTTCGATGAAAGTGATTTCAGTAGGTTATAAATTTTTGCAGAGCCCACTACCTTCACAATTTCAGAATAGCCGAGCGGCTCGTCTCTCAATCTTTGCAAGAGAATTTTCTCTTTCTCTGAAAAATCAAACTCGGAAATCTCCAAATCAAATCGTGGATTGATTTGCACCATCGATTCGCTCGACAATTTCAAGCCCGAGGGCAAAGCCGCATTCACCACTTCGCCCAACGTGCACATATAATAGTCTGCAATCCATTGATACAATTGTACCTGTTGATTGAAAATGATTTCATTGTCATCGAGCAATTCCAGAATGTATTTGGCTTCGTATTCTTTCGGAGGATTGTTATGAATATTTAGGACTATTCCCGTTTGGATTTTCTTTGCACCAAATTGAACGATCGCACGCTGTCCGATTTTAATTTTTGAATTAAGTGCAGCAGGTACCCGATATGTAAAAAGCTTCGCAATGGGAACAGGAATGACCAGCTCTGCAAACAAAGTTTCGTTGGGATCGAACTCAAGTGAAAGATCAGTCATCTAAAATCAAAACTAAGGATTTTTATTACTCTGCCTTGGTTGGGATTGGCGAGCTTTGCAAAAACAGGCTATCAAAAATCAGGAAATCTTTAACACCCGCAACTCTACTCTCCGGTTTTGTGTGCGGTTTTCATCCGAATCGTTAGGCAAAAGGGGTTTTGATTCACCGTAGCCCTTGGGTACGAGTCTCTCTTTGCTAACTCCTTTGTTTATTAAATAATCCCATGCGCTTTTTGCACGTTTGTCGGAAAGCTTCAGATTTAAATGTTCATCACCTACATCATCGGTGTGTGCTGATATTTCCACGCTGAGTTTGGGGTTAACTTTCATTAGCTCAACTACCCGGTCGAGTTCAAACTGAGAATCTTTTTTGAGAGAGGCTGAGTTTGTTTCAAACGTAATGTTGTTCAATCTAAGTCTTCCATCCAACTCTATTGGAACTACAAACAAATCAGTCGAATCGACTTCTCCGGCAATGAGTTCTTGCGAAGCAAAGAAATACCCTTCTTCACTTGCTGTGACCACCTGATAGCGATCTCCTTTACGCAGCAGCATTTTTTCCCCGGCATCCGCGATGATGGTCTCCTGTACGCCCTTATTGTTGGCATACACTTTAATTTTCACTTTTTGTTTGGATGTACCGCTTAAGACATTGGCTGTGAATTCAACCTTTTCATGTTCTAATTGAACCAGCACATTTCTGTTGTGACTGATTCGTTTTTCTTTGAATATCCAGTCGGATTTATGATTAGTATACATTTCTTTAACTGCCTTGATCGAATAATTAAGTGGTGCATTAAAAATAAGTTTCAGAGGAAGTTTTGAGGCTTGAACAGAATCTTTGAACACCTCATTATTTTCTTGCTGCACTTGCAGCCAGGCATCGAGCCTGAAGCCTAAGTCTTTGTCTACCACATCAATTTTAGTTTCGCAAGTAGCACGGAGTAATATATTTTTTTGCTCCAACAGGTAGGTTTTTTGGTTCTCCAAATCAAGCCTCAACGTGTCGGGTAAAAAATTCTCGTTCTCAAATACAATGCTATACTTATTTCCAGCACTGAGCACAATGCTAAATTCGCCATCAGCCTCATTATTTGAAGTCGAAAAAGAATCTCCTGTTTTAAGGTTAGTAACAATAATTTGAGCAGGCACTGTTTTGAGGCTTGCACTCTCGAGTACATGGCCGCTTATAACTGCATTTATTCTTTGTTTATACTTGGCAGGAATAGGAACGGAATAGATGTCATCATTCGAATAATAGAACATGATGTCGCCCGAGGCCGAGATGCATGGTGATTGATCATTGTCAGTTGAGTTGATAAAATCAAGAGCAACTGGCGCTGACCATGTTCCGTCTTTTTGTAAAATCGTCTGGTACATGTCGTATTTACCCAAGCCACCGCTGCGAATAGAAGAAAAAATCAACGTGTGATTGTCTGCCATGATTTTGGGATCGCGCTCACATCCCGTATTAATCGGAGAAGGAAGAGGTACAGGCTCACCCCACTTGCCATCGGATTGCTTTTTTGAAACATAAATTATGAAACAGGGTTCTTTATTTTTTCGGTCGAAATCATTCTCCAAATTCACGCGGATAAAATACAAGCTTCTGCCATCGGAAGAGATTGAAGGAAAGCCCTCGTAATTTTCATCTGTATTTATGGGGGCACCTATGTTGATGGGCTCGCTCCAGGAATGGTCTCCTGTTCGTTCAGAATAAAAAATATCCTCCGTTTTTGAAATACCTTCAATGAATGCCGTATAGAACAACTGATTGCCATCGTAACTGATACTTGGTCCTGCCAAAAATTGGCATTTCTCATTGACGCTTTTGAGCGGTACAGGTGTGCCCCACACCCCGTCATTGCCTAATTGAGATTCAAATAACTCCCACCCCTTGTCAAGATCAACGTTTGATTCGAAAATAATGGTCTTGCCATCGGCACTGATGGTAGGCGAAAACTCTGTATACTTGTCGCTGCTCAAAACCGGAACGATTTTCTTTTCGGTAGATTCCTGGGCGAGAATTTCTAACGAGCATTGAACAAGGAACAAGAGTAAAATTGCTTTTGATATTTGCATACCCATATTTTAAGGTTTACCGATTAAGACGAAACTGCCCCAAAAGTAAGGCTCCGCATATTTTTTCATAAGTTCAGATTGAGCAGAACGCAGAGCGTCTGTCTTACTTTGACCCGAGAGAATTTTCTGATAAAACAGCACCATCAATTCCTGTGTCGCCAGATCATCTACTTTCCAAAGGCTCATTAAAATATTTTTTACACCGCTCAACAGAAAAGCGCGTTGTAAACCATATACACCCTCACCATTCATGATTTCACCCGAACCTGTTTCGCATGCCGAGAGGGTTACTAAATCAGTTCCGCTGAAGTTCAGGTTTTTTACTTCATACGCGGTCAGCAAGCCATCATTGTTCTGATCCGATGGATTTGCTACATCGCTGAAGACCAACCCTGAAAGAAGCAACGGATTTTCATACTCACCTGTCGATGACATCACTACTCGTTTGTCGTCATCCATTGATTCGATAAAAAAGCCGTGGGTTGCAATATGAATTAAAGTTGACCCATGCAGCCCCTTCAAATTGCGTTCAGATGCCTGCCCTTCTGTATGAACTGATGAAGACCAGGTAGCACTTTTGAGTATTTGATCTATCTTTTCGATCTCTGTTTTTGTCCCCGGGAGTTCCGGCATTTTTCTGGAAAGAATAGAATTAAGAACCGTACGCACAGAAGACGTTTTTGTGTCTCCAAAATAAATGGGGCCAAAGAGTTGAGCCGTCTTCACGCTTTGTTCCGGGCCAGAAGTATCAGCCAGCAAATCGCGCAGGTTTGAAACCAAAATAACCTTGTAACGACTGTTAAGAAATTCCTGCTTTACCGGGTCAAAAAGAGTGGATAAATTTATTTTGTTATAGATCCCATCGGACGAAAAATAAATGGTTTGAATGTCTTTTAGCGTTGGCTCAATGGCTTTCCAGTAAATCCGATACGATCGATCATTCTCTTGCAGGTGAATAATATTGTTTTTATAAAAACTGAACTCACGGCCTTCCATTTTTTTTCCATTCCTGAATAAAACGGATATCGGTTTATCACTGTCTTTTCGAATCACAAGAGCAGCATAAGAAATTGAATCTGATCTTCCTGAAGCCTTGACGCGGATAAGCTCAACGGCAGCTTCGCCTGGTTTCAGGTGCGCTTGAATTTTCTTCCAATTGACGGCACGTTCTTCATTGCCGCGCTTAAAAAGATTTGACTTAGCTGATAATGTTTTTTCCAGATCATTTGCTTGGCTTTCCAACTGAGGGTTGGATATACCAACGCTGTAGAGTTTTCCCAATTGGTCTTTCAATGCAAGCCACTGCAAAAATTGCTCTTTTAATTTTTGGTCACCGCCCGACAATATCAGCTCGCGAATAGTTAGTGAAGAATTGAGAAGTAACGCTTTCGTGGCCAAGCGAAAATCAAAGAGCTGGCCAATCATTTCAGGGGAGCTACTACCCCATTCAATAGCGAATTGTTGAAAGTCTTGAACCGGTCTATTGATTTTATTATAAAAGGCCACTTGTTCTTGCTCGCTCATGGCGGGGAATAATTCGAGCGTTTGCTTTTTATAAAATTCAGACAAATGAAGCATCAACGGAGTCGCATGTGAAGTATCCCCTAACCGTTGCAACACTAAAGCCAGATTGTACTCGCACTGCACATAGTCTGGATGTGATTTTCCAATTTTTGCTGCCAGGGTTTTTTCTGAATGCATCAATGAGGTCTTTGCATTTTCAAAATCGCCAATGTCTTTAAGGATTGCCCCGAGGTTCGATTCTTTAAGGGCGTAATCGACACTCTGGTCACCAAAATTATTTTTCGATATGAGGAGCGCTTTTTCTTGCAGCTTTTTAGCTTCCTGGTATTTTTTCTCCTTCTGGTAAAGCACAGCCATGTTTGTCAACGCAAGCGCATAGTCAGGATGATTTTCACCAAGGCTTTGCCTTTCGGTAGAAATAATTTTCTCCTGAATGCTTTTTGCTTTTTCAATTTGGTTGGTCTCGATGTAGTTGGCAGCCAGATTTTCTAAAAGGGTGGAATGCAACGGATGAGCCTCCGGCACTTTGCTCAGTAATTCATTGATCATCCTTTCGGATTTATCATAGTTGCCTAATTTGGAATAAAGTATTGCCAAAGAATTACCTGCCTGCCACGCGTTTTCCTGATTTGACTGACTATACAATCTGATCGCTTTCTGATAATCACCTTCTGCTTTCGTGTAATCACCCATCTGGTGCGCAAGCCTGGCAGTCTGTAATGCAAGGTCTCCTTTCAACTGATCCGTTGTCGCCAGGGTTTCTGCTTTCTTTAAATGCTCCAGCGCTTGAGTCCACTGTCCTTTCGTTTGAAGCGCCTCTATTCTCTTAAGCTCAAATGACAAATTGGGTTGGCTTACTAATGAAGGTTGATTTAAAAACTGCAGTGCTGAATCAGGTTGGTTCAACACCAATAGTCCATCGCAATAGGCCAACACCACCGAAGTAAATGGTTCATTAACTGTGCCACCTTGTGACAAGCAACACAACAAAGGCTGAAGCAGCTTCACGGCAGGCCTTGGTAAGTTTCCGTTAAGTAACAGACTTGACGAACTCAGAACATAAGCTGCTGAACGGGATACAATCTCATTTGTCAATCGACTCGAAAGCAATTTATACTTCCCAACAGCGATTTCATTTTGGTTGTTTGCTAAAAGAATGTCTGCGTCTGAAAGATCAACGAGAAAACTTTCAAAGTCTGTTGGTTTAAACAAAACACTCCCTGCCGCCTTTGCTTTTTGTAGCGATAGGCTTGCACCATTTAAGTTGCCGGCATTCAGTTGAAGGCGGGCATTATTGAGATAAATTGAAAAGGCTGTTTTATCTTTGCTACTATTTTTTGCAGCTATCTCTTCCGCCTGCTTATAAACTTCCAGCGCTTTATCCGTTTGATGGTTTGATTGCAGTGAAATTGCTTTTTTCAACATGGACTCAAGCTCACCGTTTGATGATGGAACTGTAGAATGAAAGTTTTTTAACCGTGCCACCGCTTCTTTGGCGTCTTTGTAATTTTCTTCACCAGTCCGGTTTTCTTTTTCCAACAGCGTAATTAGAGATGTGTACTTTTTTTCTGCGGATGGATAATCTTTTAGATTTTCGTCAAGGGCAGCTGAGTTGAATAATAGCAATTTGTAATCCTCTTGGGTTTCACCCTTTGACGTCAGTTTTGCCAAACAATCTTCCCAGGTTTTTTTTGCAGTAGCTGAATCTCCACTTGTCAAAGTGAGTTCACCCTTAAGGGAGATAAAGAATAGGGTCTGGAGGGCATCACCACCGTAACTTTCTTCAAAACTTTTGATAGCAAGCTCCCACTTCTCCAATGCTTGTTTAATCAAACCCTTTTGTTGTAAAAAAAGGATTTGCTTCTTCATCGCCTCTGCGAGCGATTTACTTTTCTGACCTTCAGCTTGCTTAAACAGGTCTATCTCCTCATTGACATACTTTAGTCCTTTGTCAGCATCATTGAGCATAATGCAATTAGTTGTGATCAATTGCAAGGTATATGCTCTATTGGCTAGGCCTTGTGTTTTTGATTTTTCAAGCGCCTCTTCTGCCAACGAAATTGACTTTTGATAATCTTCCGCCTGATATTGCGCCAACGCTTGTTTATAGATTGTCTGCCAGTCCTGGGCACACACTATAGGGGCGACAAGGCTTAAAAGAAATGCATAAGCCCAACTGGAATCAAAAATTCTTAAGCCAAATTTTCTCATAAATCTACGCCTGATTAAATATAAAAATTGTTTGAGAAATGATGAGATAATAATTTGATGAAAAAATTACGAAAACCTTTCAGCTCAGCTGTGGCAAGTGAATTTTTTGTATGACCTTTTCAATCTATCTTTCATTAAATATATAAAGTTTTGAACAGACGCTGACCCATACATCTATGAACATCAACCTCGACATTGAAATTGCCGTGCGGCTGCTGATATCATTTGCGATCGGCACGGCTATTGGATTGGAACGTGAGTATCGAAGCAAGGCTGCCGGGCTCCGCACGATGATCATTATCTGTCTCGGCTCCACCATCTTTACCGAAATTTCCATTCATTTGGGTGCTAACAATCCTGATCGTCTCGCTGCAAACATTGTTACCGGAATTGGCTTTCTTGGGGGTGGCGTAATCTTTAAAGACGGCTTGACCATTACGGGTATTACCACAGCTACGACAATTTGGATTTCTGCCGCACTTGGAATGGCCGTAGGCGCGGGCGAATATTTTGTTGCCATTGTCGGATCAGGTGTCGTGCTGATTGTTCTAACATTGATGGAAAAAGTGCAGGGTTTAGTGGAGCGTTGGCATCAATCTCGCACTTACCGTATCGAATTTAAGTTGAGCAATGATTGCGATGCATTTATTGAAGAAAAGCTGAAAGAATTGAGGCTTGGATTTAAGAAAAGGCGCGACTTAAAAGAAAATCATTCGTCTATTGTGATTTACGAGGTCTTCGGAAATGAACGTAATCTTGAGCAATTCAATAAAATACTAAAAACTGAACAGCAAATTCTGTCTTTTGGATATTGACTTATTTTCAAACTCCCAAGTCCCCGCCATCAGAAATTTCAACGAGTAGCACTTTCACCTCATCAGCTTTGGCATGTTCGCCAATTTTCTCAAAGCTCATTACCAGGTTGCGTAATGCTCTGCGAACAATTTCTAAACTCGAGCAGGCTTCAAAAAATGATGACTGAGGAACAAGGTGAAGCTCGTGAATGTAATTTTCTATATCCTGTTTTGAAAAAATCAGTCCTCGATTGAATGCATTGATGTAAAACTGATGGTTGTCGTCTTTATAAGTAAGGATGAATAAATTCGGAAGATTAACACCATGAACAGGGAGTTTCAATTTCTGCGCCACCAGCATATAGATTACACAAAGCGTAATCGGATTTCCTTTACGCGACTCGAGTACTACATTGATCATTGAATTTCCGGGCGAGTGAAAATTTTTTGTGTTTGCTCCAAATTTCAGTTTGCTGAACAACACACTGTTGATCACCTTCACCTGATCAAACGGGTACAAATCAGGTCTGAACTCCAGCCAGGTTTCGTAATAGATTTGTTCTAAGTCTTGTTTCAATTTCTCAAGTTCCAGATCAGGATATTGATAGGTGGCAAGAATCCACATGCCCGTAAGTAAATCCTGCTCTTTTCCATTATACCAGTCTTTCAGTCGTTCGCGAAGTAAATCATATTGAAGTGTATGAATGAGTTCCTCAATTCGATTTTGGACTTTAGGGTTTAAGTTACTCTCCCACTCGTGCTCCAAAAAAGGGATCACATCTTTGCCTATTGACAAGATTTTTCCTTCTACGTGCGAAACCACCTGCAGATCATCATCATCTAACAAGGAAACCAAAGCTTTTAATTCTTTCTCTTGCATCACAATTTGATTTGCCAATTAACCAATTCGAAAATTAGCCAATTGAGGCAATCTGATTTTCAAATTTACTTAAATTCAAATTTTCTCGCAGTAGTACAGATCAATTTAAGTCTGAATCACTCCTACATTAAATTTCTCAACAGGCACATGGTTAGCGGCCTCGATGCCCATCGAAATTACTGAACGTGTCTCTAAAGGGTCGATTACACCATCCACCCATAATCTCGAGGCAGCATAAAACGGACTCAGTTTTTCATTGTAGCTATCGGCAATTTCTTTGAGTAATTTTTTTTCTTCCTCTTCGGAAATCGTTTTGCCTTGCGCCTTCAACGAACTCACCCTGATCTGCAACAACGTTTTTGCGGCAGAGTTTCCACTCATTACAGCAAGTTGTGAAGTAGGCCATGCGTAAATCAACCGAGGATCATACGCTTTGCCGCACATGGCATAATTGCCGGCTCCGTATGAATTGCCAAGGATAAAAGTGAATTTCGGAACTGTAGAGTTGGCCATCGCGTTAACCATCTTTGCTCCGTCTTTGATGATACCCCCATGCTCTGCGCGGCTGCCCACCATGAAACCGCTCACATCTTGAAAAAAAACAAGAGGCACTTTGCGTTGATTGCAATTCATAATGAAGCGCGCTGCTTTATCTGCTGAATCAGAATAAATAACTCCACCCATTTGCAATTCGCCTTTTTTGGTTTTCACGGTTTTGCGCTGGTTGGCAATGATCCCAACCGCCCAACCATCGATACGAGCATAGCCGCACAAAATTGTTTTTCCGTAAAGTGGTTTGTATTCTTCAAACGCTGATTGATCAACCAGTCGCTTGATCACATCAAGCATATCATATGGCTTTACGCGATCGGATGGAAAGATGCCGTAAATCTCTTCTTGTTTTTCTTTCGGCAATTTCGGTTCAGCACGATCGAAGCCGGCTTTCTCAAATGCGCCAATCTTGTCAAACAAATTCCTGATGTAATCGAGACACGCCTGATCATTGGGGAATTTATTATCTGTCACACCTGATATTTCGCAATGCGTAGTTGCTCCACCAAGAGTCTCATTGTCAATGTCCTCACCTACCGCGGCTTTGACTAAATAAGATCCTGCCAAAAAAATGGACCCTGTCTTATCTACGATCATCGCTTCATCGCTCATGATTGGCAGGTAAGCACCGCCTGCCACACAACTCCCCATGATTGCAGCAATTTGCACAATGCCCATGGAAGACATCTTTGCATTGTTGCGAAACTGACGACCAAAATGTTCTTTATCAGGAAAAATTTCGTCCTGCATCGGCAGAAAAACGCCAGCACTATCTACCAAATACACAATCGGCAATCGGTTTTCCATTGCCAACTCTTGGGCGCGTAAATTTTTCTTGGCCGTGATCGGAAACCATGCGCCCGCCTTCACAGTAGCATCGTTGGCAACAATAACACATTGCCTTCCCTTGATGTAACCGATACCTGTCACCACTCCACCTGAAGGGCAACCGCCTTGCTCGATATACATTCCATCACCTACAAAGAGTCCAATTTCTAAAAAGGGAGAATTTTTATCCGCCAGATATTCTATGCGTTCACGTGCCGTAAGTTTTCCTTTGTCATGCTGTTCTTTAACTTTTTTTTCACCCCCGCCCAGCTTTGTCTTTTTTGCTTTAGCTTTTAATTGGGAACAGAGCTGCTTGAACTGGTCTTCGTTCTTATTGAATTCTAAATCCATTGAAAATTATTTTTTCTGTGCAGCCGCTTTTTTCTCTTCTTCCTGCTTGCGCATGTCACGCTCAACCTTCTTTTTGCTTTTACCCAGGGGGGCAAGGAAATGTTTGGGATTAGTATTAAAATGTTCAGAAAGTTTGTTGAGGCTTTGAATCAACCTGTTCATATTCACATACAATGAATCTTCGGTCATCAGCCGTCCAACTGTATTGTTGTTTTTCTTCATCTTCCCCAGCGTTTCGTTCAACGACACGAGTGCCTGTTGTGTCTTAATCAGCGTTTTGTTTAACTCCACTCTCTTCAGGGAATCTGAAACAACTTTGAAATTGGCCAGCGTGGGTCTTAATTCATCCAGCGTAGCGTTGATTTTTTCTGCATCAGTTTTAAAGCTTGCTGATAGCTCTTCCATTTTGGTATTGGCAGTAACGAGAGTTTTATTTAGCAGCTCAGGCGTTGACTGAAGTTTGGTAAAAATGACATCGAGCTTACTGAAGTTCTTACTTAAATTATCAACAGCTTCGTTAAATTTCCGCAGTGTAGTTTGTAAGTCGGTGGCTACCGGGGTTGCTGTTTCAGAAAGCACATCGAACATTCCCTTGGCCACTTGGGTTTTCAGCGTATCCCCTGGTTTAAGCGTCTTATCTGAGTGAACAATTTTTAGCAGCACCGATTTTCCTCCCAATAGCTCGCTGTTCAAAATTGCTTTGGTGGCATCCGTCAGAACAATGTCAGAATCGATTTCCAGTTCAACCAAAACATGGTTGTTTTTCTTCTGAAGGATTTTAATGTGGCTTACGCGCCCCACGGCATAGCCATTCACTAATACAGGATTTGAAATCGCCAATTGATCAATGTTATCATAAACAGCATAGTAGATTTTTTTTCTTTCAAAAAAATCGATCCCTTTCAGATAATTGAAGCCGAAGTACAACAGCAGAATACCGGCTGCACTGAACAGGCCCACTTTTAATTCTTTGTTTTTCACAGCGTATTAGTTTACTGATTCAATTTCGGATTTGTATTCTTTAAAGGCATGGAAGATTCCTTCGGCAATCGAGTCTTGTCCTGCGCTGCTCAACAAAAAATTCTCTTCTTTCACATTCGATAAAAATCCCGTCTCAATCAGGACACTCGGCATAGCTGTTCGCCACAACACCCAAAACCCTGCCTGCTTAACCCCCCGGCTGTAGCGGCCCGCTGTTTTTTTGAATTGTTCTTCAACCTTTTGCGCAAACAGTAAACTACTTTCCTGATAGGCACTCTGATTAATTGAAAACAAAATATACGACTCCGTACTGCCAGGGTCGAAACCTTCATATTTCTCTCTGTAATTTTCGTCCATGAGTATAACTGAGTTTTCGCGCTTGGCAATCTCAAAGTTTCCTTTGTCTTTCTTTAATCCCATCACGTAAGTCTCAGTACCATAGGCTGTCGAGCCACTCAACGCATTGGCGTGCACACAAATAAAAAGATCAGCCTTTGCTTTGTTGGCCAACTCGGCTCTGTCTTCGAGCGATAAGTACCGATCGTCTTTGCGGGTATAGACCACCTTCACGTCAGGCAAGTTTTTTTCGATGTATGCCCCGAACTTCAAAGAGATTTTCAAAGCCACATCTTTTTCTTTTGATTTTTTGCCCATCGTACCAGGGTCAGCGCCTCCATGACCAGGGTCAATCACCACAATACGCAACCGGCCCGACCTAAAAGGGGTGGCGGATAAGTTTAGCAGGATAATTGCTATGAACAGGGACTTTAACCCTATATTCCTCACAAGAGTGGCGATGTGTGGCAGAATTGAAATAACTTTACGTAAAGTTGTGAATTTTTCGCAACATGGTAAACATCTATTAACCTTGACCGGCAAAGGCATTGTGGTTCGATTATTCATTTTTTTGATTGTCTTTGCCTTTTTTCAGATTAGGACATTTGGTCAAGGGAGACCCAAAGCGCCTGTACCAAAACCCTCTGTTAGCGACTCGGTTCGTTCAAAAACTAAACTCTCGTTTGCTGACACCGTAAAAGCGAAAAAGGACACCACAAAGACAAAGAAAGGAGACATCGAATCTACGATTGTTTATTCGGCTGAGGATTCGATCATTTCAGAGCTCTCATCAAAAATTGTGAAGCTCTATGGCAACGCAAAAGTGACCTACGGCCAGATTAATCTCGATGCCGAAG
Organism: Bacteroidota bacterium; assembly: GCA_016178785.1. Classification (GTDB taxonomy): domain Bacteria; phylum Bacteroidota; class Bacteroidia; order Cytophagales; family Cyclobacteriaceae; genus ELB16-189. The sequence continues at coordinate 118,321 of JACOSO010000062.1, forward strand.
AAATTCTGATCGACTATGAAAAATCAACCATCACGGCTAATGGCAAAAAAGACTCTACCGGCAAGTTGGTAGGTTTTCCTGTTTTTAAGGATGGGCAGGAAACTTACGAGACTAAAGGGATGGTTTACAATTTCAAAACCAAGAAGGCAAAAATCACCGAAGTAGTGACCAAGCAAGGTGAAGGGTTTATGCATGGTCAATCCGTTTTCAAAAATGAAAAGAATGATGTCTTCACGATAAACAATGCCTACACCACTTGTGATCTTGCAGATCCTCATTACCGAATTATTTCCAAAAAAGCGAAAGCAATCTCTGGAGACAAGATCGTAACCGGGCCGTTTTATATGGAGTTCAACCATGTGCCCACGCCCTTGGGGTTTGCGTTCGGAATTTTTCCATCACAGAAACAAGGTCAATCGGGAATTATAGTCCCGGCCTATGGCGAAGAACAGACCCGCGGGTTTTTCTTGCGCAGAGGCGGATATTATTTTCACGTCAATGATTATTTTGATTTAACTGCCACGGCAGATATGTATTCAAAAGGATCTACGGGATTGTATCTCACCAGCAATTACATCAGCCGGTACAAGTATTCAGGCAACGTAAGTTTTTCTTTTACTAATAATGTTTACACTCAGCAGATCGAAAAGCCGGACGTTAGAAAAGATTTTAGTTTGACATGGAGCCATTCGCCACGGTCAAAGGGCACCGCACGCTTTGCAGCTTCAGTCAATGCTGCCACCAGCACCAACAACAGCAATAACTTCCTGGGAATGGGTCAAGCCAATTTGGCGCAGAACCAAAACGCCAACATGCAGCGAAAAGCGAGTTCGAACATTTCATTTTCAAAATCATTTCCCGGCACGCCATTCTCGCTTGCTATGAACATGCGGCACAATCAAGACTTTAGCACGCGCAGAGTTGATTTATCATTACCTGACATCAGTTTTAACGTCAACAACATTTACCCTTTAAAAAAATCGGAGAAAAGAATACTCCAGAACCTGCAGTTCAAATACACGATGAATGCCACTAACCAAATCAACAATGATCTGGGGTTCATCGCCAAAAATAAAGATGGTACACTTCGTGATAGCATTGGAGCGTTCAACGGGCAAAACCTTCCCCTCTTTTTTCAAAATGCAAACAAGGGGGTGCGGCACGTCATACCCCTCAGCACCTCCTTCAAAGTTTTTAAATATTTTACAGTCACCACCTCGGCCAATTATACTGAACTTTGGTATTTTGATAAATTAGTTTGGGGGCCCAAGTCTTCAAGTGCCTTAACATTGGGGACATCGGCTGTGAAAATCGATACGGTCCATCAGTTCAATCGCGAATCGTTTTACAATTTATCGATGGGTATAACCTCGCGCATCTATGGAACCTATTTAGCAAAAAACAAGACGGCCCGAATAAGGGCCATCCGCCATTTAATGACGCCCACCATCGGCTTCAGCTATAGCCCCGATTTTTCTGATCCCAAATATGGGTATTATCAAAAGGTTGGTCTTACCGATGGAACCGGAAAGCCCTACACTGTTTTGAAATCAATTCACGAGGGATTTATTTATGGGCAGGCGCCCTCCGGAAAAAGTGAGTCGATGAGCATTGGCCTTGGTAATACTCTGGAGATGAAAGTACGCAAACCGAAAGATACAGTCGACAGAAAAATATCATTACTCAATAACCTTTCTTTGGGAACGGCTTATAATTTCCTAGCCGATTCATTTAAGCTTGCCCCCATCAGTATCAGTGCAAACTCGAACATACTTGACAATAAAATCAATATCAACCTTGGTGCATCATTGGACCCTTATCAATACCGAAATGGACGAGTGGGAACTGACGCCCACGATCAACCCGTTTACAACGTGTTCAGGTTAAGTCGCTATGCCTGGGACGCGGGTGGCTTGGGGCGTATAACCTCAGCGAATCTTGCCCTCAGCACTAACTTGAGCAAGAAGGGTCAGAAAAAAGACGCTGAAACACGCGAGAAAATTGGCAAATCAAACGCTCCCCAAGCGGATAAAGAATATTTGTTAAAGCATCCGGATACTTATGTCGATTTTACAATTCCCTGGAATTTGCGTTTGAGTTACAACGCTTCTTACAGCAGAACTACCGGTAAGGCCAGTATTGTACAATCAGCCAATTTTTCCGGGGATCTGAGTTTAAGTGAAAAGTGGAAGATCACCTACAGTGCAGGTTATGATTTTGTAAATCACGCCATCACCCAAACTAATCTTGGACTCAGCCGCGATTTGCACTGCTGGCAAATGTCACTCAATTGGGTGCCTTTCGGAAAATTCCAATCGTACGTATTCAACATCGGTATAAAATCTTCTTTGCTAAAAGATTTGAAACTCAACCGCACACGAAGTTTCGTTGACTCACAGCAGGGGTATTAAATGATTTGAAAATGCCTTGATTTGAAGATTTGAAAATGAAATTTCAAAGATCCAATTTTCAAATTAGGTCATCTTCAAATTTTCAAATTAAATAATTATTTCATCCAGCCTTCGATTTCCTGAAGCGTGGGGTTTTGAACTGAATCCAATTTTAATTTCTTCCTCATACCCGGAATGTCGTTGAAAAGTTTTGACGGCTTAATCTCTTTCAACTGAGCTGCAGACCTGATTCCCAATTTTTCGATGATGGGAAAAAGTTCAGCGCGAATGCCTAGTGATTCAAATTCCTTTGCCGAATCAACTTCCGTTTTTTTCTCAGGCTTCATCTGTGGAAAGAAAATCACGTCTTGAATGGAAGGTGAGTTAGTCATAATCATACTCAAGCGATCGATACCTATACCAAGACCAGCGGTTGGTGGCATTCCATATTCCAACGCACGCAGGAAATCTTCATCGAGTGTCATGGCTTCTTCATCGCCACGTTTCCCTAAGGCTACTTGCTCCTCAAAACGTTGACGTTGATCGATAGGGTCGTTCAACTCAGAGAATGCATTGCAAATTTCCTTTCGATTGCAAATAGCCTCAAAGCGTTCAACTAATCCCGCTTTGCTGCGATGCTTCTTTGCCAGCGGAGACATCTCGAGTGGATAATCGGTGATAAACGTAGGTTGAATTAACTCATGCTCGCACTTCTCACCAAAAATCTGATCGATCAACTTCCCTTTTCCCATGGTGTCATCCATTGGTACATGAAGTTCGCGGCAGGTTTGACGCAACTGATTTTCATCCATTGAAGAAATATCAATGCCGGTAAAATGTTGGATGGCTTCGTACATGGTAAATCGTTTCCATGGCCGCTTGAAATCGATGATGTTTTCTCCCACTTTAACTTGGGTAGAACCGTGAAGGTCAATCGCCACCTTTTCAATCATCTCTTCCACAAGATTCATCATCCACTGATAGTCTTTGTAGGCCACGTACAATTCCACCTGTGTGAATTCCGGATTATGGAAGCGCGACATCCCTTCGTTGCGGAAGTCCTTGCTAAATTCATACACTCCATTAAAACCGCCAACAATCAATCGCTTCAAATAAAGTTCGTTGGCGATACGCAAATACAAGGTCATGTCCAATGTATTGTGATGCGTTTTGAACGGCTTCGCAGCTGCACCACCATAAAGAGGTTGCAAAATCGGAGTCTCAACCTCGAGGTATTCTTGTTTATTAAGATACTCTCGCATGGAGTTCACCAACTTTGTTCTCTTCACAAAAGCATCGCGCACTTGAGGATTGACTACAAGATCAACATACCTCATGCGGTAACGCTGCTCAGGGTCAGTGAAGGCATCATGCAAATGAATATTGCCCTGCTCATCTTTTGTTTCTTTCACGATTGGCAACGGTCGTAATGATTTCGAAAGCACCGTAAAACTTTTTGCGTGAATGGATTTTTCACCTGTTTGTGTAGTAAATGCAAATCCTTTTACCCCTATGATGTCGCCAATGTCGAGCAGCTTCTTGAATACAATATTATAGAGTGTTTTATCTTCATCCGGGCAAAGATCATCTCTTCGAAAATAAACTTGAACACGTCCGGTTTCATCTTGTAGCTCGGCAAATGATGCATTGCCCATCACTCTTCTTGACATGATCCTGCCCGCAATCGACAAATCTTTTCCTTCCAGCGAAGAATAATCTTTATGGAAGCCATCGGCATTTAGGTTCACTTCAAATAACTCGGCCGGATACGGATTGATACCGAGTTTATTCAACTCCTCCATACTTTGCCTGCGGATGGATTCTTGTTCGCTTAGTTGCATAGCTTTCTACTTGATTTAATTAACATCATTGGATTTTCTTTGCGAACTCTGCGTGGATTCTTTGCGAGCTTTGCGTTAAAAATTTTCAAACCGCAAAGGCGCGAGGGCGCAAAGGTATCAGACAAAGATGGCATCTCTCATAATTAGATTTCGGGCCGATGGCTTGATGAATTTCTCATCAAATATCCACGGGGACCTTGAATTTTTTCTCGAGTAGTTCTTGAATCTGATATTTCTTATCAAATAAGTTTTGGGTGTTCGGCTCAAACTCAATAATAATATCAAGGTCATTGGCATTCTCTGATCTTGCAACTGATCCGAAAAGGCCAAGTTTCTGAAGTTGGAAATTCCGAAACAGGCTTTCCTTCTGACTAAACAAAAACTCAAGTACTTCTTCTTTTTTCATCTGAGAGCAAAGGTAGGAATTCACGTTAAAATAAGGCAATCACCTTCCATTCCTTCTACGTTTCAATTCTTTTCTGATCAACAGCAGCTCCCTGCTGCTCTGGCCTGCTACCGAAGTATTTTCAGCAGCTCTCCGCAAGAGGTAGGGCATCACCGATTCAACAGGGCCATAAGGAACATATTTGGCAACGTTGTACCCTGCTTTAGCTAAGTTGAAAGAGATGTTATCGCTCATACCGAGCAATTGTGCAAACCAAATATGAGGATCGTTATGCTTCAATCCTTTTTGATGAATCAATGAAGCCAGAAATTGATTGCTAAATTCATTATGCGACCCGCACATTAACGAAATTCGATCTTTATTATCCACACAAAATTGAAGTCCATCATTGAATGCCTTATCGGTCGCTTCTTTGCTCGGATGGATAGGGTTAGGATAAATCATCTTCAGTGCGCGAGCAGCCTCTTTTTCCATATAAGCTCCTCGAACCAGCTTTGCACCAAAAAAAATATTTTGCTTTGTAGCCACCGCAAAAGCACTCTTCAAATTGCCCAGCATATCGGCACGGTACATTTGAAAAGTATTGAACACAATTGCTTTTTCACCATTGTACTTTTGCATCATGGCATATGCCATCTCATCGATCGGATTCTGAATCCAACTGTCTTCCGCATCAATAAGCACTCGAACACCGGAACTAAAAGCTTTTTTGCAGATCCGATCAACCCGATCCTGAACGCGCCCCCATGCCGATTTTTCTTCTTCTGATAAGTTTCCCTTGGCTTGAATTTTTTCGAGCAGATCAAAAGCACCTAGCCCAGTCACTTTAAAAACACTGAACGGTATGGCCGGATTGCCTTTTGCTTTTTCAATAGTACCAATGATTTCTTTTGCCGTTTGATCAAACACCGCTTCAGTCTCTTCTCCTTCGATAGAGTAATCCAGTATGGTTCCGATCTTAAACTTTGAGAGGTTTTGAATTGTCTTATCGCTTTGATCAATGGTCTCTCCTCCGCAGAAATGTTCAAACACAGTGGATCGGATCAAACCTTTCACCGGCAGCCTTAAGTTGAGGCTTACTTTGGCCAGACTGGTGGCAACGGAAGAAATCAACGGGTGGTTAACCAAGGAGAAAATCAGATGCGCTTTTTTCAGCTGGCTATCGCTCTTATAAGAGAAGGCAACAGCCGTATCATCAAAACGTACAATGGGGTCAGATTCCATGTTCTGGATTTAGGCCGCAAATATAGCACGACAAACTTTTTATTCGATGATAAAAATTTGGCGTACTTTGTTTCCATCAATTCATTGAATATGGAGTCAGGATCGGTAATTTTTAGCAACGAAAATATTGATTTTAAGGGCCTGACCGCGTATTCCAAAATTGCAATTCTCACAGATTCAAACATCCGAAAGCATTGCTACCCGCTTATCCAGAATTTATTAGCAGGTCACCCTCTCATTGAAGTTCACGCGGGTGAAGAGCACAAAAATCTGGATACCTGTAAACTAATCTGGCAAGGGCTCACCGATCTGAATTTAGACAGGCACTCCTTATTAGTAGTGCTTGGAGGTGGGGTGCTGGGCGATATGGGCGGATTTTGTGCTGCTACGTTCAAGCGGGGAATTGATTTCATCTTGATGCCCACTACCCTCCTTTCTCAGGTGGATGCGAGCATCGGGGGAAAACTCGGCATCGATTTCAATAATTTTAAGAATCATATCGGAGTTTTCCATGAACCGAAGGCAACCATCCTTCATTCCCCGTTCCTGAAAACTTTGCCTGAACGCGAATTGAGAAGCGGGTTTGCCGAAGTAATCAAACATTGTCTGATCTCAGACGAGCCGATGTGGCAAACTATCCGAAAGAAAAAATTAAATGACCAGGATTGGGAAACTTTGGTTAAGCATTCAATTGGATTCAAAAAATCGGTTACCGAAAAAGACCCAAAAGAGAAAGGTCTCCGCAAGATTTTGAATTTCGGCCACACCATCGGTCATGCACTCGAAAGCTATTTCCTTGCCGAGGGGAACAGAATCTTTCATGGCGAAGCTATTGCCATGGGCATGGTCATGGAATCATACATCGCTTGCGAGAAAAAAATGATCGACCAAAAGCAGCTGGATGAAGTTACTTCCTACCTGATCGAGATTTTTGAAAAGCAAGACATGCCCTGGGGCGACTCTTTGGTAATCCAATTGATTGCTCAGGACAAGAAAAATAAAGGGAATGAAATTTTGATGGCGTTACCGGAAGGAATTGGCAAAGCCAGGTGGGATATTACTGTTAATGAAGAGGAGTTGGAGAAGTCATTTGACTTTTACCGTTCAATTTAAATGTAATTCACGTCCTGGTCTTCGGCATCGTTGCCTTTGTCGAAGGCTTTTTTCAAATCATCGGCTTTTTTTGCGATGAAATCCTTTGTCTTCTTCTTACGGTCGCCAGTCAGCAACCATGCGGCCAACAGTGCGCCTCCGGCAACACCCAGACCAATTGCTAGTTTTCTTGTTGTGCTCATACCTCCTTCAACTTTGTTTCAAAATAAATAGTTTCAATCCGTCAAAAAAAACATTCATAAAAATTACTTTTCGGTCTTAATCCTTACCAACGTTTTGAATTCGTCCATCAGTATAAAAGGTAACTCAAAGATTTCAGGAACGGTGAAGCAGTTACCTTCATCGAAGAGCATTAGTAACCGTGCCTTGATCTTGAACGCGCTCACAGGCAACCGATCAGTTGTTAGTAACCTTTCATCTGCGCGAGATACTAAATTGATGCAGGCATTGATCAATAGCAATGACGAAGATCATTCCATTGACGTGATGGATGCAGGCACAACCATGCGCTTCCTCACCTCTTTCTTTGCCTTGACCAATAAAAAGAAAATTCTCACAGGCACAGATCGGATGAAGCAACGCCCAATCAAGTTGCTGGTAGATGCTTTGCGATTGATTGGGGCTGAGATCAGCTATCTTGGCGGGGAGGGCTTCCCTCCCATTCAAACTCTTGGGTTCGAATCTCAGAAAACAGATTTCATTGAAATGCCCGGGAACGTGAGCAGCCAATATATTTCCGCTTTAATGATGCTGGCACCCACATTGCCAAAAGGTTTGACGATTCAATTGAAAGGCGAAACGGGAAGCATTCCATACATCAACATGACGGCATCGCTGATGAAGGAGTTTGGGGTCGAACCCCAATTGGATTTTAAACTGAATATTATTTCGATCAAGCATGGAGCCTACCGGCCAGCCTCAGTAACCATTGAAGCCGATTGGTCGGCTGCGAGTTATTGGCTTGCCTTTGTGGCATTGGCGGAAGAAGCAAAAATAATTTTGCCCAATGTTTCTGAAAAATCATTACAAGGAGATCGGGTTGTTGTGGAAGTAATGAAAAAGTTGGGCGTGAATTCAGATTTCAAGAATGGTTCATTGGAGTTGACTAAGCGAAACTCTCAAAGCCACATATCCTGGGATTTCAAGGACTGCCCTGACTTGGCGCAAACGGTTTTACCCGTATGTGCTGCGAAGGGAATTTCCGGGGAATTCACCGGACTTGAAAGTTTGCGCATCAAAGAGACTGATCGGATTGCCGCATTGAAAAATGAATTAAAAAAAATCGGAGCTAAGTTAGAAGAACCGGAAACTGGAAAGTGGAAATTGACTCCGGGAAAAATAGCGACACTGTCCGCGCCAATCGAAACGTATCACGATCACCGTATGGCGATGGGCTTTGCACCTTGGGCTGCACTAACCGATATAACTATTCTCGCCCCGGAAGTGGTCAACAAATCGTATCCGGGTTTTTGGGAAGATGTAAAATCGGTGGGTTATACGTTGAGTGAGGAAAGGTAGTAGGAGCTCGCCATTGTACTGCATTTTTGGGGAGCTGACAGCCAGACCAAAAGTAAATTTTCAAACAAGCTTCCAGCATCTCCCTGCTTTTCGAAAAGCAGATGGTCTTTCTTGACAGCCGTTTCAAATGAGTACGAATGCTCTAATTCTTCCGCTCGATGTGGTTGATATTGTATTTGGTTTGACGATGGATTTCTCTTGGTACCAAACTTTTATAAAGCTCATAGCCATCAGTGTAAATCTTTTTTGCCTCTGACAAAAGAGCTGTCTCAATCACCCTGCTTAATGTTTTAAGATTCCGCTTGCCTACTTTGAAGTCGATTACTTCCCTGGTGTCTCTTCTCATGGCATATACTACCCAATACAGTCTTTGTCTATTTCCAATGTAGGTTCGCATCTCATCGACCTCATATTCTTTGCCTTTCAAAATGGCAAAGGGCCTGCCGATTCTCCCGGCTATGCTTTTTATCCTTCTGAGTACGGTCACCAATGATATCTTTAATATTCTTGATATACTCCGCATGCCGCAGCCTTCCTTCTTAAGAACTATAATTTGTTGATCAATGTACTCTTCGCGCGCCTTGTACACATAACTCGTCTGCCAGTATTTTTTACACTCCTTACAACAATACCGTTGGATCCCGGCTTTACTCCTTCCATTTTTTACTGCTCCTTTCTTGCATTCCCTGCATTTCATTCTTTCCATCAGCTTTTCTGTAGCACGAAAGATAAGATCAATGCGTTACAGCTTCCTTAACCCCTCTTCTCCTCCATTGATTATCAACTCGTTAATATACCATCAGCTTTTCTGTAGCACTACCTCTGGTAAGCAAGATCTCTTAACGGAGCAAAGGGATAAGAATAAGGGCCGTACGATAAAAAAGTATTGGAACAATTCGAGCCGGTCGGTCGCGCAACCCTGGATCGCGTTGCCATCGTGCTGGAATCAGGATACACGTGAGGTAAAGAAAACAAATATTCCCTGTTGCCCTGCCCAAAAACTGATTCGGTAGCCCTGCCATAAAAAACTTCTGCGCCATTTCCCCAATCAGATTGTGTTCTATATACATAGGTACCGTCTGTAAATCCAAAAGAAGGCGGATAAGTTATCAGGCCGCTGGTCTGTGAACTTGCCGCAGCGAGGTACTGATAATTTTTAGTAACGGAATGAAAGCCATTCGTACCGGAAGTCTTTCCAAATGCCACTTCTCCTCCCGATGTAGTGACGCTGGCCACCCGAACTCCCGGCCCTGCCAATTCTTCACCGGTTGTATTGTCCCAATATTTATTGGGCTCATACGTATAGTAAGTTGTCCCACCTGTTGGAAATTGAATCTGACTTACTGCACCGAATCCGGTGTAAGCGCTATGAGGAATCATATCCGTTCCAGTCGGGCCAAACAATGTTTTAGTTGCATTGTGGCCGGGCAATGGTGTCACCCTAAATCGCTTGCCTCCGTTTTTTGTCTGGTAATAATAAAGTGTGGGAGTATTCTGATTATTATCCTGCCCGTTGTAGTACCCAAAAAAATCTTCGCCAAAACCGGTTCGCCACGGAATGTTTGCCTGGTTCAGGATTGTATCTATGCCCGCATATACAAACCGGTATGAGGGCAGCGCTTCACAGGTTGAAGAATTTTGTTGTCGTACTTGGACCAGGAATGGTTTTGTTACTTTGGGAAACTCAGTATCACTCGATGAAGTAATCGACCTGTATACAAGGTCAAACTCCTGGCTGTCTCCGGTCTCTGATTCGTTAATCGAAATCTTATCGACCAGGTTATTGGCCCAGCTTAGATTGATTGAATAATTCTTTAGCGAAATCTGCGTGAGCCTTTGCGGAATAACTGTTTCCTGGAGAAAATATAATGTATCTACTTTGTTCGGATTGGCTTTATCGCTGGGGTTAATCCGGGAAACAAACATGGCCCCATTCACTAATGGCGTAGGCTGGTAAGTAAAGTTGGCTAAAGCACCGCTCACATTGCTTTGAATGCTGGTCAGGTTCCAGCTAGAAGTATAAACAAGGGGTGTTGTTCCATAGCACATGTAATTTGTGGTGATTGCGCTAGGGGTGCCAATGGCCTGGCGCGTAACATTAACAGCTGACCCAAACGTATAGACAATGCCTTTATTTGTTTTAATAGTAAAGCTGGCAATGGCCGTGGAGTTGGCCACATAAGTATACGTGATCTGAACATCCTGGTAAGGAATAAGTTTGGGAAGCCCGTCCGCTCCAAAAACAAATTTGCCTGACAACCCCGGGGCTCTGAAGTAAAACATGTCGGGCTCCGAGTCTTTATTGTAACTCAGGTTGTTTATAAAATTCCAGTCTGCGACCTCATCGGCACACATCCGCGGAATATACAAGAAGGGACTTGTTGGCTTTGACAAGAATTTTTAGAAATAGGTGCTTCTTAGTATAACTCGGAGTCTTGTTGTTGAAGACCTCGCTACTTTCATTGCTTATGGAATCATATTCTACCTGCCTGCTTAGATAAATCGCCTTTTCACCGATATGAAAATCAAGCACATCATGGGGATAGAATTGCGACACTTTTCCATTGCTGTCTTTGAATTGAATGGAGGACGGAGTTTTATCCCAATAAAGATCATTGATACTGCCACTGAGAATTTCACCTTTTAAAAGTGTAATTTTTCCAGAAACAAAATTGTCTTGACCAAATAGATTAATGACAGGAACCAAAGCGAATAAAAGAATTCTTAGAACGGGCATTTTTTTGTTTTTTGCGCAAGTAAATCAATTTGATCAAGTCTCTTACAAGCTCAAAGAAGAAAAATAATCAGGCGCTTTCAGCAATCGACTGCAGTACCACGAAAACATTTCTCCGTCTACAAGCAAAATTCTAGCATCAGGTAGAATCTGTTGAAGTTCTTGAATATGTTTTTCTTTGAATGGATAAGGCTCTGAAGAAAGTAAAACGAGCTCGGGAGAAAGTTTTTTAATTTCCTCATCTGAAAGAATTGGATACCGTTCTTGAGGAACACAATTCACTAAACCAATTTTCAAAAGCATGGTGTCGATGAATGTGTTTTTACCGGCTGCCATCCACGGGTTTTTCCAAATGAAATAGAGCGTTTTCTTCGGCTGGAATCGTATTACGTTTCTGAATCTGCTTTCAATTTCATTTATCAGGACTGTGGCTTTTGAAGTTTCATCAACAAGACTTCCAACTTGTTCGATCATTTGGATCGCGCTTTTCCAATCAGTAATGTCGCTCATCCAAACAGGGTGTTTTTCAAAGAGAAGTTTTATTCTCTCTTCATCGTTTTCTTCTTTGTTGCCGATGATAATATCCGGGTTTAATTGACCAATAACTTCGAGGTTGAAATTTTTTGTGCCTCCAACTTTTTTCTTTGACTTAAGCCATTCTTCCGGATGAACACAAAACTTAGTGATGCCGACCACACGATCACCAACCCCTAAATCAAAAAGTAATTCGGTTTGAGAAGGAACAAGCGAAACAATTCGCTGGGGAGGAAAATTAAATTCAATTGGACGGCCTAACTGATCAGAGCACTGCTTTCTTTCCATGCCCCGAAAGTACAGCGCCTGAATTTGAAAATGCGAGGTTGGGTAGCAAAACTTTAAACTTCGTGCCTTCGCCAAGTTTCGATTTCACTTCGATTTTTCCTTTCAGTCTTGCAATGGTGTCTTTCACGATGTGCAAACCTAAACCTGTGCCGCTTGCCTCCGTTGTTGCACGGTAGAAAATTTCAAAGATCTTATCCAGGTTTTCTTCGGCAATACCAATACCATTATCAGTGATCGTTACTGTGAGCGTCTCGTAATTAACTCTGGCATTGATACGAATAAAAGACGATTCCTTATTTGAATCAGAGTATTTCACCGCATTAGAAAGAATGTTTCCAAGAATGGTCCGTATCCTGAGCGTGTCTGAAAAAAGAACAGTGTCTTCCGAATAATTCAGTTCAAAACGAATATTGCCTCCTCTCGGGTGGTTTTTCAAAACAGCAATCTCTCCCTCCAATAAATTCTTAAGATCAATGCGCTCTCGCTGCACGGCCATCTTATCGACCTTATACAAATGATTCACTTCCTCGATAAGTAATTCCAGTTTAGTTAAGGTCTTGCGGGTCATCTCTAAGTAAAGTTTGCGCTCAGCTTCAGAAGCCTTCTCTAACAAATTGAGTAACCCCATGGCAGAATGAATGGGAGAGCGAAGATCATGAGTGGTTTTATAAATGAACTGATCGAGGTGCTCCTTTTCTTGTTCAAGTGCGATAGCCTTACGCTTGCGCGAAGTAATGTCGTGCAGCATGATTACCAACCCGCGAATCTCATGGCTCGCAATACGGTTGGCAACGGAAACATCAAAATAATGGCATTCGCCTGTGGCATCTTTTAAACAGATTTCAGTGCGCGTAGATTTGCCTGCGTTGATCAGTGACTCTCTCCATTGATCGCGGACTTCAAGTGGTGTAAACAGAAACGCATCTTTCCCCACAACCGACATCGGGTCAAGTCCCAAAAGAGGCTGTATTGACGATGAACAGTAACGAATGTTAAATTCACCATCAGTGATCAGGACGATTGTAGCAGAATCTTCAAACAGATCTTGAAGAAAATTCTCCGATTTTATCATTTGCTCCCCCATACTTTAAATCTCCTCCTCTTGCATTCATGATAAAACCCAATACAAGATTAAAATGCCAATAGTTCAAATTTTATCTTACTCCTTTAGATCATTATCGCCATACTTGCCAACTGGCTTGCCACTTTTAACGTAGCGCTGTTGATCGAAGCCTGGTTAATTTCAAATTTGAGTTTGTCATCAACCACCTTCAAATTGATGCAACTCCCCTTCTTGCCCAAATTAAAACTATCGGTAATGGTCAAAACAGGCTTTCCGGCTACTGCGTTCTTCACATTCTCAAACTCTTTGCTTTTGCTTTTGCCAATGTAAACTACGGCACATGTGGCTGCCTCGCCAGCGTCAGCAAGTTTGCGAATTGAATATTTTTTTGTGCCTTTCGGCTTCCCGTCATAATAATTCTTGAGTGTGTTGAATACGTTGTCTTCACCCAAAACTCCCACGACAAAATCACCTGTACTGCCATCATCTGGCCACTGTACGTACTTCATGAAGTTGTAAATCATGGCTGCATGAATTTCATGGATCGGTTTTTCTGACTGGCCCAAAGCCATTCCAAAAGAAAACAACCCTAAAAGACTAAAGACAGCTATTTTTTTCATTATTGGTCTATGTTAATGCCACCCAAGTTACGTGAAACATTGCGAAAGCGAAAGCCCCAGTTTTACCTGAGGCCTTCTTTCACACAAACAAACCCAATTAAATTAAGATCGCCATGCTGGTAAGTGCACTTGCCACTTTCAGATTAGAGGCTTCGATCGCATGCTGATTCAACTCAAATTTCAATTTTTCATCTACCGTTTTAAAGTTGATACAGCTGCCCTTCGAACCCAAACCGTTGCGGTCGGTTACAACCAAAGTGCCTTTACCTTTTACTTTATTATTTACTGCTTCAAACTCACCGCTCTTGCTGCGGTCAATAAATACTACCTGACATTCAGTCATTTCTGAAGCGTTATTGAATTTCTTTACCACATAAGTCTTGCTGCCTTTAGGCTTGCCGGCATACCAGGTATTAAGTGTATTATACATATCGTTGTTTCCAATTACCCCGATAACAAATTCTTTGTTTTCATCAGCCGGCCACTGCACGTACTTTACAAAATTAAATACCATCATAGAGTACACCTCGTGCAAGGGGCGGGCTTCCTGGGCCTTCGCCATTCCAGCCATCATTATCACTACCGCTGCTAATACTGTCTTTACTGCTTTCATACTTTTGGTGTTTGTTGATACAAATGTAGGCCGCCCCACTTGCGCGGAACGGCCTACCTTGGGCTTATCCTTTCGGATGTAAGATTTCTTAACTTTTACCTAATATAGCGGTAGTCGTGGTCAGGTTTTATCTGCAAAAGAACCTCGTAGATAAGATTTATAACGTTTTCGACATCTTCTTTATGCACAGTTTCAACCGTTGTGTGCATATATTTCAGGGGTAATGAAATGAGCGCAGAGGCCACTCCTTCCATAGAATATGCAAAGGAATCTGTATCTGTGCCGGTGGAACGGGAAACGGCCTGTCTTTGGAATGGGATCTTCTTCTTTTCCGCTGTATGAATGATCATTTTAAGCACGTTGTTTTGAACTGCCGGGCCGTAACAAACCACTGGGCCAAGGCCGCATTTCAGGTTGCCGCTTTCCTTCTTGTTGTACATTGGTGAGCCTGTGTCATGCGTAACGTCCGTACAAATGGCCAAATCGGGTTTTATTCTTCGTGAAATCATTTCGGCTCCCCGCAAACCAATTTCTTCCTGAACTGAATTAACGATATAAAGCCCAAAAGGAAGTTTTTTCTTGTTTTCACTTAACCTGCGGGTGACTTCTGCAATCATAAATCCCCCCATTCGGTTATCCAGGGCACGGCCTGTCAAGTAGTTTTTGTTCATTTCCATCAGCTCATCCACGAAAGTGATTACACAGCCTACGTGCACACCCATGGCCTCAACTTCCTTCTTTGACTCGGCACCGATGTCGATAAAAATATTTTTCAGAGAAGGTGCCTCTTCTTTAGCGGCATCACGTACGTGAATAGCTGGCCAGCCGAACACGCCTTTCACAATCCCTTTTTCGGTGTGAATGTTTACCCGCATAGACGGTGCGATCTGATGATCTGAGCCACCATTGCGCCTTACATAGATATATCCTTCATCCGTGATGTAATTCACAAACCAACTGATCTCATCGGCATGAGCTTCGATTACTACTTTGTATTGTGCTTTGGGATTGACGACTCCAACCACTGTTCCATAAACATCTACGATATGCTGATTGATGTATGGGCGAATATAGTCCAGCCAGATTTGTTGGCCCGATGCTTCAAAGCCGGTGGGCGATGCATTGTTGAGATAATCGAAAAGAAATTGTTTGCTTTTTTTGTCCATGACTCACTTTGGTTAATTCTCAAATTTAGAAGAAAATTTCAGGTGTTGAGACTTATACACTGGGCTTTGGCACCATGGCTTTGGAGCGTGGCAGTCAAGCCAAGCACTGAAATATCGATCAAGAGGGCTATGAACTAAGGAGTGCAGTGGCGCGGACCGCTCATTCAGTTCAAAGAAATAACTGGAATTCCGCGCCATATCTTTCCCTTTCTCTTCGATCCGCTGGCGGATCGAAGAGAAAGGGAAATGACGAACTCCGGGGGACTCGATCGCGAGCGATCGAGTCCCCCGGAGTTACGTTCGCGCGAGCACCCAACAACAATGAAATGCAAGCGTTCAGTCGCGCATGTGCATCGAACTTTGATGCGCCTGGGAGCGATCCTTACATAATTCAGTAGCTCGACAGCCTAAGGTTATTGCATGTAGAATAGTAATACTGCCTACTGTCGTCTGCTTACTGCCGACTTTGAACTTTGTCCCCATCAAGACAAACCTTCGTATACTGGTCAGAAACTAAATCCTTTCCCTATGGGTTATGCGTATATTGACATAAAAAAATAAAATGCAAAAGCTCATTTTAATTTCGTCAATTCTCTTTTTGATCTCATGTACAGGCAAAGGCCAAAACACAAAAAAAACCGCTATGAACGATAGTACTAAAATCAACCGTACCGAAGAGGAATGGAAGAAAATTCTGACTCCCGAGCAATATCATGTGCTCCGCGAAAAAGGAACCGACAGGCCCTTTACGGGAAAATATTATTTGAACAAGGAGAAAGGGATGTATGCCTGCGCGGCTTGCGGCAATGAGCTTTTTACTTCAGATATGAAATTTGATTCAGACTGTGGCTGGCCCAGTTTTGATAAGGAAATTGCAGGGGACAAAATCATCAAGAAGAAGGACTATTCTTTTGGCATGGTGCGAACCGAAATCCTTTGTGCCAAATGCGGATCACACCTCGGTCATTTATTTGATGATGGACCAACACTTACGGGCATGAGGTACTGTGTCAATTCTACTTCGGTGGATTTCAAGAAGAAATAAAACTTGATTAAGAAATATAAAGCCCTGACGGATACCGCCAGGACTTTTTTTAACATCAAAAATTAAAGTTGGATTATTCTTGAGTTACCTGATCTATCTGATACAATGAATGTATAAGATCCGGTCTCTACGAGGTTATAAACAACACCAAAATCTCCTTCAACAACGTGTGCGTTGTCGAGCAGTTGCTCGCCCGCTGCATTAAGGATTGATACGTTGATCACATTCATCCCTTTGTTTGCCACCGAAAGCACATACTTGGCTTGTTCATTACTAATCTTTGTTATTTTGATAATGCTTTTTACGGTACCCAAACTATAATTTACTTTTTCAATTTTCTTACCGTAATTGTCTTTCACCTCAATTGTATATTCTCCTTCTGGCAAGTCGTTAAAGTTATAAGGACGGGTAAATCCATTCGTTTTGCTAAATGACTCCGTAAAAACAATTTCATTTTTACTATTGATAATTGTAACCTGCACACGGTTGGCTGATGCCGATTTATAAACTACCTTAAAAACGTTAGTGTTTTTACCAGCAATTACTGCTATCGAAGATTCATCGGAATTGGCCAGGACGATAGTCGAGCTCGCCAAAAGGACTGCTGCGGAGAGAAAAGTTCTAATATTCATGTTATTGTTTTATTTGTTTTTAGTGGCACAAAAGTAAGGGAGCCCTAAACAGCTAAAATAGATAACAATCATCCTGCCCAACGGAGGTAATAAAATCGACTAAAGTCTATTTTCAGTATTTATTTTCGGCTAACATCATGTAAACCAAATTTTAAAAGGCGGCTGCGAATGCAGTCTGGTTTTTAAAAAGGTGAATCAAACGAATTCAACAGGCTTCTTGCTTGTAAGTTTTTGAAAATCGACCTGTTAAAGAATTATAGCGGAATATTCCCGTGCTTCTTTTTCGGAAGAGTTGCCACCTTGTTTTCCAGCATCTGAAACGCCTTGATCAGTTTTTCGCGGGTTTGGTCAGGGAAGATCACTTCATCTATATAACCACGATGCGCGGCACGATACGGATTGGCAAACTTCCTGGTGTACTCCTCTACTTTTTCGTCCAGTTTGGCTTGCGGGTTCGCTGCTTCTGAGATTTCTTTCTTGAAAATAATTTCGGCTGCGCCTTTCGCTCCCATTACTGCGATCTCAGCCGTTGGCCAGGCGTAGTTCATGTCGGCACCAATGTGTTTGCTGTTCATCACATCATAGGCTCCGCCATAAGCTTTGCGTGTGATAACAGTGACGCGCGGAACGGTTGCTTCACTGAAGGCATACAATAATTTGGCTCCGTTGGTGATGATCGCATTCCATTCCTGATCGGTGCCGGGCAAAAATCCGGGAACATCTTCAAGAACCAGCAATGGAATATTAAACGAATCACAGAAGCGAACGAAGCGCGCACCTTTCACACTCGAATGAATATCCAGCACACCTGCGAGCGATGCCGGTTGATTACCAACGATACCAATACTTCTACCCGCCAGGCGCGCGAAGCCCACTACAATGTTCTCTGCAAAATTTTTATGTACTTCAAAAAAAGAATTCTCATCTGCAATTCCGCTGATCACCTCACGCATATCGTAAGGTTGATTGGGGTTAGCAGGAATGATTTCGTTTAACTGAGGCCTGTTTTCATTTCCTAATGTGTACGGAAGGCGTGGAGCATCATCTTCGCAATTTTGCGGGATGAAACTAAAAAGTTTCTTAATGTCATTGATGCACTCCGCTTCATTCGCTGAAGCAAAATGGGTGACACCACTTTTCATGCTGTGTGTACTTGCTCCTCCCAGTTCTTCGGCTGTTACATTTTCATGGGTTACCGTTTTCACTACATTCGGGCCGGTAACAAACATGAACGAAGTATTTTCTACCATGAAAATAAAATCGGTCATGGCGGGAGAATAAACAGCGCCACCTGCGCAGGGGCCCATAACGGCAGAAATCTGCGGCACCACGCCTGACGCCATCACGTTGCGATAAAAAATATCCGCATAGCCACCAAGCGATACAACTCCTTCCTGTATTCGTGCACCTCCACTGTCATTTAGCCCAATGACCGGGGCCCCGTTTTTCATGGCGAGGTCCATCACCTTCACGATTTTCTCGGCATGTGTTTCAGAAAGTGATCCGCCAAAAACGGTAAAGTCTTGCGAGAAAACATAAACCAACCTTCCCCCGATCGTGCCATAACCCGTGATCACGCCATCGCCCAAATAATATTCCTTGTCGAGGCCAAAGTCTTTGCTGCGGTGCATCACAAATTTGCCAAGCTCTTCAAACGAACCTTCATCCAACAAAAGCATTACTCGCTCACGTGCAGTGAGTTTACCTTTGGCGTGTTGTTGCTCAATCCGCTTTTCACCTCCGCCAAGTAGAGCCTCTGCATTTTTGCGTTTTAGTTCATTGAATTTGGTCAGAAGGGTGTCTTTGGTCTCCATAAATATATAGTCGAGGGCGAAAGATAGCCACAGATTACACAGATTACACAGATGGACGCAGATAAAATAGCTTTGATAAATAATTTTGATACAG
This sequence comes from Bacteroidota bacterium, assembly GCA_016178785.1. GTDB lineage: Bacteria > Bacteroidota > Bacteroidia > Cytophagales > Cyclobacteriaceae > ELB16-189. The sequence goes on from JACOSO010000062.1 coordinate 137,416, forward strand.
ACAGTCACGAGGTTAATTTGGATTTTGATTCCGCATGAGAACTGCCATTATCGATATGGGTACAAATACGTTTCACCTGCTTGTGGTGGAGCGGACAGGGACTGAGTATAAGATTCTGTTGCGAGAACGTCTTCCTGTTAAAATTGGTGTTGGAGGCATCAATCAGAATATCATAACGAAAGGTGGAATTGACAGAGCGGTCAACGCGCTTATCCAATTTAAAAATAAAATAGACGAGTTTAGAGTGGCGGACGTCTTCGCCTTTGGCACAAGTGCTTTGCGCAATGCGGACAATAGCGGAGAAGTGATTTCAAAAATTAAAGCTGCCACGGGCATCCACGCCAAAATCATTTCGGGCGATGAAGAAGCGCAATACATTTATGAGGGTGTGAACCTCGCATTGAATTTGGGTAAAGAAAAATCGCTCATCATAGATATCGGTGGCGGTAGTGTGGAGTTCATCATAGGCAATGGTGAGAAAATTTTCTGGAAACAAAGTTTCGAGATTGGCGCGCAGCGATTGCTCGAACGATTTCAGAAACATGATCCGATTCTTACTTCGGAAATCGAATCTGTCATGGACTTTCTTAAAGAGTCTTTATCCCCTTTATTCGATGCCATGAAAATTCATTCGCCCGAAGTTCTTGCGGGCTCTTCGGGCACTTTTGATACACTCAGCGACATTCATTGTATCCAATCAGGTATTGAGCAAAAAGATTCACCGGAAACTCCTTTGACTTTAGAAGCCTTCAAGAAAATCTATCCTGAAATTATCTCCAAAAATCGCGTTGAGCGAATGCAAATCCCTGGCATGATCGAAATGCGCGTGGAGATGATCGTGGTAGCTTGCTGCCTTGTGAAATTTATTTTAGATCATTTTCACTTCAGGCAAATCAGGGTCTCTTCTTATTCCTTGAAGGAAGGCGTACTTGCTTCCCTGCTCAAGAAAAAATCTTAGAGTCGGAAGTCCATTGCAAAAAGTAAACGGTTTTCTGTTTTCCGCAGGTCGGGTTGCCATCCGATTGGTATCGGTGTGGTTGACCATCCGTCAGGAGAAGTGGTGCCTCCGGGTCCTGCAAAGTAGGGCACATTGCTTTGACGGAATCCATATTCAAAACGAAAGGTTACATGATCATTTGGCATAACATCGAATGTAACAGTGGCCTGAAAAATATTAAGTTGTTGTTTGGGGTCATTGGCCATCGCATCAGTGAAAGCATTCGGTGTTACCGGACTTGGAGTAGCCGCCAGATAAAGTCCGGGATTGGTTATACCATCAGCGCGCAAGGTCAAGCCCAATTTATTTTGTTTAAACCACAGCCGGTTAGCCACCGAAAAACCGGTCATGTACTGCTCACTTGCAGTCACTCCATCTCCTGCTTGAAAACCATAATGTGTGTTGAGGCTAAGTCCGGCTTGGGAAATCCCACTGCCATTTCGATTTTTAAAATAACGAACTACTACGCTGTTGTCATGATGGAAGCGAATCCGACTGCTGTTTTTTGTGTCTTTTCCATAGTAGAAGTTAGCAACGAACTGAATGTTTTCTGTAGGCCTGTAATAATTCGAACTGCCAACTGAGATGCCCTGGTTATAATTGCTATAAGTCTGCCATCCGTTCATCAACCACAACTCGACTTTATAATTTTTTGTTGGATAGGCCTGCACCCTGGCTCCAGAGAAATAGAATGGAGTGAATTCACAAACTAAACTTCGCTGATAACTCCAGTTCTCCTGAAGCATGTAACTCTCCAGCCCGATGTAGCTCATAAAAATTCCCATCTCCACGTTGAGCCCGTACCATTTATTAAAACGATAACCTGCAGCCGCTTCGCGAATGAATTTCACATTGTTTATTGGGGTGTTTCGTCCCTTGTGCACGGTTTGATCCAGATCTTGTACAATGGAGAGCATCTGTCCCGCCTGAAGCCAAACCCTTCCCACAATATTCTTGTAGTTCGACTCAATGCCTATGCTGGCCAGGTTGAGTGTGAACTCATTGGAGCGACCAATCGTGCTTGAAATGGTTTGCGTATTATCGATGGGGCGAGCAAAATTATAATTATAATAGCCGTCAAAATAAGCAACGCCCGTGCAAATTGCTTCTCCTGTTTTTCTATCGGTGAATGTGAGTGGAAAATTTCGTTGACGATTTTGACCGTTGATCCACGTGAGGTCCATTCCTTCAAAAGGGATTTTTGCAACAACAGAATCGGATTGAGCTCTTGCCGTTGAGCAACCAATACAAAGCAGCAGTAAAAGTTTTTTCAACTCAAATTATTAAAGTGAAATCGGATGTGAAATTAGAATTTAAATTTTATTCTCCCGATAGCTTCGGATCAAAATTCAAAATTTGAATATCGAATGATGAGTAACGAATTAAGAATGATGAAGTTGATTCGATATTTAATTCCGCTACTGTTAAGATTTGAGTTGATCAATAACTAATGCCTTAGTGCCTAAGGCCCAATGTCTGATATCAGTGACAAGCCTTGTTGAATTTTTTGAGTTTATAATAATTGTATGGAAGCGGAGCTAAGAATCCTACAACCATCGCCACAATGAGGGCAGTCCAATACATCGGGTTACCAAAAGCTGCTTTGCCTCCTGTGATCATGAAGTCAGTGGTGTTCATGGCGAGTTCCATGGCGATCATCGAAAGCAATGACATCGACAAAGCGGTACGGAAAGCGAAGTTCCACGAAAAACTTTCGCGCCAGTGCAACAATATGGTTTCTAAAAAAATGGAAGTGATTAAGCCTGCGATCGTAGCCAGGATCATTTTGGCAGTCATTGAGACTGAAGGAAAATAAGCTTGTAAATAGATCACCATCGCAAAATCACCGATCGAGCAGCCGATGAGGCAATTCAAAGTATTGAGTGAAGCGCGCTTCCAGACTTTTATATCCGCCCACATCCCGGGATCTGGGTTTATAGGATTTATGGATTTGGCAGGATTTGAGCCCTCTGATATTTTGTAAGATGGATATGCGCTTAATGATTCTTGCAATTTTGTGAAAGGCACGTGTTGAGACATCGTAATGCTTGCAACACCTTTGGAAAGATCAATTTGCACGTCATTTACATTAGGCACCGATGCCAATGATTTTTTTACTGTAGCTGCGCAACCGCTGCAAGTCATTCCTGAAATTGAATAAGAGTGTGTCATCTGTTTTTCTGTTTTGTCTACTCAAATGTACGGCTGACCTTACGGAAGGATATTACAGAATTTTGGGTAAGAATTACATTTTAAACGATGGTTGTCCGGTTGACCTCGATAACTATCTGGACGAACCCAGACCGAGACTACCTTCGGCAAGCTCAAGCTGATAGCAATTATACTTTATCCAGCGAAACCCTTTTCTCTGCACCTATCTTTTTAAAATGCTTAGGTGTAAGTCCTGTGATTTTTTTGAATTGATTTGATAAATGTGCCACACTGCTGTAACCAAGCCGATCGGCAATTTCGCTAAGCGAGAGTTCGTCATAGACCAAAAGCTCTTTCACCAATTCTATTTTCTGATGAATAAAGTATTGCTCTATGGTTGTGCTTTCAATCTCTGAAAAAAGATTGCTCAGCGAGGCGTAGTCTTTGTGTAAGATTTCAGTTAGATAAACCGACAATTTCGTTTTCCTCACCTCATCACTTCGCACCCAATCGAGAATGGATTTTTTAATCTGGCTTACAACCCGAGCATTGCGGGTTTCAATCAGCTCAAAGCCTTGCGACTCAATTGCTTCTTTAAATTGACTGAGCTGGTAGGCAGTTGGCTCGATACTCGTTTCTACTTCCCCGAGCTCAACAGAAGAATAATCTATACTGAGCTCATCTAACGTTTTCCTCACAGCTGCCTTACAGCGATCGCATACCATGTTTTTAATGTAGAGTCTGGCCATCGTTGCAATAACCGCATTTTAATTTAGAAAGTTTCTGGACGCTAGACACTCGATGTCAGATTCTGGATGCCAGATCACGGATCGAGTATCCGGAATCAAGGATCAGGATGTAATATTTCTTTTCAAACTTCCGTTTTCAATACCATTTGCTTTCTACCTTTGTGCAACCATCAATGTGTTTCATGTGCTTATTCTTATTTTTTAAAGTCACATGGAATGCCCATGATCGAAATATTTTTTTCACCACTTTGGGCATTTCAGAATGAAATTATTTTTTGCATGCGTGGTGTCGCTCGGCTTTGCATTGCCTGCTGTGGCTCAAGATGACACTGATGTGGCGTGGTATGAGAATCTGTTTCGTCCCAAAAAAATCAAGTCCATCGAAAATGAAATTCCTCAGGCCATCAGCAAACGGCTTAAGGCGCAAGATGCCAACGACAAACCTGCTGAAGTAAAAGCGTTGATTGAATTAGGTGTGCTTCATCTCACGCATGTGGTTGATTACGAGCAGGCGATGGGCTGGCTTATTCGTTCGCTGGCCATTGAAGACTCTCTGAACATGCGGAAAGAAAAAATTTTTACATGCCTTGCCATGGCGCGCGTTTTTGAGGATGTAGGTGACAACTACAAGAGTCTTGAATTTCTGAGCCAGGCGCAGCGACTGAGTGATCAGGAAAAAAACCGATACATCCAGACACTTATTTTAAACGAATCAGGAAGAGTGAAGGCCGCACACGGCAAAGAGGAAGCAGCCTTCGAAGATTATGAACTCGCGCTGGAATACGCCCGTGAACTAAAACAGCAAGGACTTGAGGCCGATGCTCTCATCCACCTAGGTCAATTGCTTACGCGAAAAAAGGAAAACACAAAAGCGCTCAACAGTTTTAAAGATGCGCTCGCCATTTACCGTTCAATGAAAGACAAATTGAACGAAGCCATTGCACTCAACGAAGTGGGTGAAATGTATCGCGTGATGAAAAATCATGAGCGCGCGTTGGCCAACCATGTGGCTGCATTGGAGATTCGAGAGCGATTGAAAGACGATAATGGTTTGGCTCAATCCTATAACAATGTCGGGGCTTTATATTTTGATGAAGAGAATTTCAAGCGAGCCATTTCAAATCTACAATTAGCACTGCAATCGGGGCGAAAAGCGCAGGATCAGGGCCAGCTGATGAAAAGCTATGACTACCTCAGCAAATGTTACCGTGAGCAAAAGGATTTCAAGAAGGCGCTGGAGTATCGCGAATCATTTTTAGCTATCGAAGATTTCATAGGAAAAGAAAAAAATGAACGGCAACTGCTCGAAGCGCAAAACCGCTACGTGATGCAAAAGCAAGAGCTTCAAATCGACAAACTTGAAGGCGACCGCGAGCAGCGCGAAAAAGTAATTGAAGCGCAAGACAAATTAAAAAACAATCTCATTTTGCTGATTGCCTTTGGCATGATCATAGGGGCACTGGTGTTGTATTTGTATTTTTTGAAGCGCAGGTCGGCAGGCAAACTTCAGGAGCTTAACGCCACCAAAGACAAACTCTTCTCCATCATAGGTCATGATCTGAAAGGACCGCTCAATTCATTGACTTCATTTTCATCCTTGCTGCTGAATCACATTGACAAAATCTCGAAAGAAGAGATCAAGATGCTTTCGCAGGATATTGACAAGTCGCTTAAGAATCTATTTACGTTGCTGGAAAATTTGCTGGAGTGGTCTCGCTCCCAAACAGGCAGCATTGATTTCAAGTCAGAAGAATTTGATCTGGCAGATGTGCTGAACGAAAACGAAATATTATTAAAAGTGCAGGCACAGAATAAAAAGATTGAAGTGGTGAACGAAAACAAAATCGGCTTGCCTGTAAAATTGCACCGGCACTCAATCAACACCGTGGTGCGCAATCTGCTTTCAAACGCAATCAAGTTTACTCCCGAAGGGGGCAAGATCACATTGAATGCCGAAGCTAACGGAAGTCATTATTCGATCTCCGTGACAGACACAGGTGTGGGCATGAGCGCAGCTGCGATGCAAAAACTTTTCAAGCTAGGTACCAAACATTCTACTCTCGGCACTGCCAAGGAAGCAGGCACTGGCCTTGGGCTAATTCTATGCAAAGATTTCATTGAGAAAAATGGAGGCACGATTGGTGTGGAAAGTAAAGAAGGTGTCGGCTCGAAATTTTATTTTACTGTGCCGAAGTGGATTTAAGATTTAAGGATTATTTGAATGGTCTGTAAAAAATTTAGCCCCTTCACATTATTTTTCTTTGAAAACACTTAACCCAATTTTTTTATGTTCATCTGACACTTTGCTGTAGGCATGGCTGCCAAATCTGTAAAACCATCACTCTCTTTAGGTACTTATTTCCTGGCCGTTCAATTTGTTGACTTACTCTGGCCAACACTGCTACTCCTTAATATAGAGCAGGTTGCCATTTCGCCAGGCATCACTGCGATGACGCCTCTTGATTTTGTGCATTACCCATTCACGCACAGCTTGCTGATGGCATTGGTTTGGGCTATCGTAGGATTTGCTCTCGTTTATTTATTTAAAAAGGATGCATCAACTGCCCTTCTCATTGCTGCTTGTGTAGCCAGTCATTGGTTGCTTGATTTTTTTACACATCGTCCTGATCTTCCGCTTACATTGTCTGAGACAACCAAAGTGGGACTCGGTCTTTGGAATTACAAAGTCGCGACCATAATCATAGAAACAGCTTTGTTTATAGCAGGCATCTGGTTGTATGTTAAGAACTCTAAGCCTGCCGACAAGACAGGCAATTATGGTTTCTGGGGCTTGATTGCATTTTTAGCACTCATCTCTATTTCTAATGTGGTTGGTCCCCCGCCAGCGGATGTTACCGCTCTTGCATGGGCAGCGCAGTTGCAATGGCTGATCGTGATCTGGGCTTATTGGGTGGATGGACACCGAACTGTTAACTAACTTTATTGCAGATCATCAATTAAGAGCGTAACAGATGAAGCACCTACCCGACTTACTCCTGCTCGGCAATCCCACACTTTACCAAATCTCAGAACCCATTCAGAAGTCTGAACTTCCCCAAGTGAAGGAGTGGGTGGCCGATTTACACAACGTGATGGAAGAGATTCGGGCCAGGTATAATTTTGGCCGCGCCATTGCTGCTCCGCAGTTGGGCATTATGAAACGATTGATTTATATGAACATCGATAAACCGGTGGTATTCATCAATCCTGAATTCACCTACTTAAGCGAAGAAATGTTTGAGGTGTGGGATGATTGCATGTGCTTCCCTAACCTCCTGGTAAAAGTAAAAAGACACCAGTCACTAACGATTAAATATTTGGATGAACACTGGCAGGAGTGCAAGTGGAATATGAAAGACGATCTTTCAGAATTGCTTCAACATGAATACGATCATCTGGAAGGCATACTTTGCACCATGAGAGCCATCGATGAAAAATCTTTTAAGTGGAGAATGTCAAAATGAATTTGAATTTATCTGCCGTCAAGTCGACTGTCAAGCCAATGCCGTTTAGTTAATCGAGGCAATTCTAAGTTCCAGATTCAAAATTAGCTTAGCCCAACAATGTTGAATCTCGAATTTTAAATCCTGAATCGATGTCGTTAACTGGTATCCTGAACTTGCAAGCCCTTAACAAACGACATTGGCCGGTGGCGTGCTCAACTATTTCAAAACATAGAACGTATGCGCGACTGAAGACTTGCATTCCATGGTTGTTGAGTGCTCGCGCGTACATTAACCCAGGGATACTCGATCGCAAGCGATCGAGTATCCCTGGGTTCGTCTTTTTGGTTTTCACTTCGAGCCGCTGGCGGTTCGAAGTGAAAACCAAAATAGCTTAGCGCGGACAACATGCTATTTCTTTGAACTGAATGAGGAACGCGCGCTCCGGCAATCCTTAGTTCAAACCGCTTCCTTAGATGCACCGCTTAGCTTGACGGCCAATGCCTTAGTTAGTCGTCCCTTAAAAACTCAATTTTAAGTTATAGAGATTTTGGATAAGGTAATATTGGCTTTTCAGAACCCTTAAAGCCGTTTGAAAAAGTTGAGCCAAAAAGACAAGCGGGTTCAACTTCCACTTGTTGATCATTCGCTTGAAGTTCATGCCTGCCGCAGCCAGC
>JACOSO010000064.1 GCA_016178785.1 Bacteroidota bacterium
ATCCGGGGGTTCCAGTAATCCGAAAAGAGCGCGAGCTTTTCGCCGATATTGATTTTGTCGATTGCCATTGTGTCTATCCTTTCTAACGAGAACTACCATCTCTCCTCACTATAATTGCGTAATATATGATAGTTTTATTATCGCCGTTTGATCGCGTAATGGGTCCGGCGTCAAATTCTTTTTGATTGTTTCCACTCTATTAAAAACCAGATAAACGAACGAAAGCGGACTATACTCCCAGGAAAACCGCACGTTCAAGCCACCGGTATTCCTTTCGGTGTTGTATTGATAAAAACCGAATAATTGAATCTTCGGCGTAAACGATACTCGTAGCTCCGGAACAACAAGGTCGTTCTTCACAGTCTTTGAATCCGGAGGAAAATCGAAGAGGTCGTTGTGTGTAACGCTGAGACCAAGTGCAATATGACGCTCGGGGACCATGCGAACATTAACGGTGTAACTGGCAAGGTTCCCTCCGTAGAATTTTCCCCAATTCACGTCGGCAACAAGACTGTACGGCGCACTTGGATTGGTATTAAGATTAACATCAAACCTGGTGTATTTGTATTCACCTTTCGTAACATCAATTTCCGAAACCAGCCGGTACGTGCTGATGAGGTTTTGCCACGACGGCAGCAGGCTCACAAAAAACGTCGTACCTCCTTGCGTTGTTATTTGAAACGGGGTGACTGTTACGTTAACTTCCTGCCAATCCTTCGTGGCGGCGTTATGATAAATATCCGCGTTAATGGACGGAGTAAAGAATGTCGTTTCATTATTCAGCCAATCGGTGAGGAATGTTAAGGACAACGCGAAGCGCGTGTTGATAAAATTATTTCGCGCCAAGAAACCAACCCTCGGCCGATAGTCTTCTGTCACAACGGTTTCCAACCAGCTAAAAGAGACATTATTCTTGATGAAGCTCAACTCGTTAAAAAATGCAATCCCCTTTTTTGACGATTGTGATGTCAACGCGGTGGAAATCATCGGACGAATATACAATGGTTCCGAGAGATGCCAGAATCCGTCGGTTGATATCGTCGTATTGGAGGTATTCCCCGCTTCATCATGAGAATAGGTCACCATCGTGCCTATCCTTGCGTTTGCGCCGACACTTTTCTGTGCACGAACAATCCCGAATGAAGTACCCGCACCAAGGTCTTTATTCGATTGCTGAATGAATACTGCTCCGAGTGCGTACTCTGAGCTTTGTTGGATAAACCTCAGGCCGCCATCAATGTGCACCGGACTCCCGAAATCATCAAGCCCAATCCGACGACTGAAAAACGGCTGAATAATATCGTCCTGACCGATAGAAAACAGATTGGCATTTTCCAAAAAGAATTGCCTTTTTTCCGGGAAAAAAACCGAGGAACGTTTAAGATTAATAACCTGACGGTCAACATCGGCTTGGGCAAAATCAGTGTTGTATGAACCCTCGAGAGATGTATTCGTATTCAAGAGCCATTTGATTTCGCCGCCGGCTTCATAATTTACATCCGTCGCAGTGTGATAACTCTTCGCTGCATTGAACAACGTATAGGGCTGAACTCTCAGATTCGCATTGGCTTGAGGTGCATGAATATCGGTCACTAATCCTGCATAGGACATTCTGCCCACGGAATATGCATAGGGCCACGGCGACCAGCCCGTAATTTCGTTCAGCGATCGTATATTCCGATTGAAATTTATTCCCCATGTCGTTGAATCAGCAGGATATCGTAAGGTTGACCAGGGGATGGCAATTTCCGTGCTCCACGACGAATCGGCAATAAAAGATTCGGCCTGCCAGACGGCATCCCAGTTTAAATCATAAATACGGTCATCGTAAATCAACAAGTCGCGCTGGGTGCCATAGGGCGTGACAAGGAACGAGGGCACGGGATTTTGAACATCCTGGAAGGGATCAAAAAAAACCCCGAAGAGTTCGTTGTTGCTGTATATGAAATCGCGCCGCAAATCCTGGACGAAGATATTATTGCCGGGATTTTTGCAGACAGCGCCGATATAAATGTTATCTTGATCGTACAAGATTTTTACCTCTGTATCGTACGTCGCATCGTTTCCCTGCACGGGTGCGCTTTGGATGAAATGCCGGGCCGCAGTGCATCTGCCCCAATCACTTTCTGTCAGCCGCCCATCTATTGTTATTTTTTGCGTGGCGGCAAGAGCCTGAATCTTGAGCTTATTGGCATAGGAAGGTGGAGCAAATATCGCTTGTGCCTGCGCTGTGAAAATCAATACCCGGTAAACAATGACCAGTGTTGCGAAGTGTTTCATAGTGTTCATGAAGTAAAAAACCGATTATGTTAAAAAAGGTCCTCCATAATAATGTTCGTGAAATAATTTTCCAACCTGATTTTTGCTATTGTGAGTTCGTCGCCATTTCCCATCCAATCATAGTTTTCTTACGCGCTTTTCCCCAATGATAATTCCCCATCGTGCCGTCTTTACAGATGATGCGATGGCAGGGAATCAGATAAAGTAGAGGGTTGTTCGCAACTGCCGTTCCCACAGCCCTTGCACTGCCGGGGAGGTTGATGGTTTGTGCAATGTGCTGAAAGCTGGCGACCGAGCCGAAGGGAATCTTCACCAAAGCCTCCCATACCTTAATCTGAAAACTTGTGCCCTGTACGAGTACATTGAGTTTTTCCATATTATGCCGCGCGGGTCGGAAGATTTTTTTCACATATGATTGTGTGAAATCAGGTTTGTGGGTAAGTTTTGCAAAATGCCATTGCTCCGAAAATCGCTCGTATTCCGTCCGCTTTTGCTCTTCGTCAACAAACAGAAGGCTACAAATCCCTCGCTCTGTCACGCCGATGAAACACATGCCAAAAGGACTTGGGTGATAGCCGTAAAAAATTTCCAAACCGGCGCCTGCTTTTTTAAATTGATCGGGGGTGACACCTTCAATGTTGACAAACAAATCATACACTCTCGATTGACTGGATAAGCCCGCAATTTCAGCCGCTTCCACAACATTTGCCGTCTCATTAATTTTACACCGGAGAAAGTCTATCGTAAGGTATTGCAGGAATTTCTTGGGGCTAATGCCGACCCAATCCATAAAGATGCGCTGAAAATGAAAAGGGCTTACGTGGACCTTCCTGGCAATTTCATTTAAGTCGGGCTGTGCCTTGAAGTTATCGGTCAGATAGCCAATTGCTTTTTCGATGCGTTGATAATTGACGATGTCAGCACTCATAATGATTTCTCACTCCTCAACTATTTTGGGAGGTACGCTGTTGATTCCTTTCGGCTCTCATTTTTTTTCTAATGGCATTAACCCGCTCCTGCAAGCCTTGCTTTGCGTCAATACTATGGTCTATCGCGTTGAGCGCGATCGGCAGAAAATCCGCAGGATGGTTTTCCCGTCTCAATGTCTTAATGTTGATCCCTAAAAATTTTGTCCAGAGCACCGCTTTTAGCTGAGACGCATCATGATTAGTCATCATCATTTCAATCAGCAGATGCTCCGGCGTCGCTTCGATGACGGCAGATTGAATACATATTTGTTCGTTGTATACGGCAGGATAGAGATACATGATTTCGTGCGAACCAACTACCCATCCAAAATCTTTCCGGTAAAAATCCGATAAGCTCATGCCGTAAAATTCTTTTATATGATCTTCCCGCGCATTGAGCATGTAATCGAGATAGCGGGAATTATTCAAATGATTGAAGGGATCGCAATCATTGAACCGAACGGTGTAATACGTTTTTAACTCCATAGAGGTGTAGTTTTTTATGCAACTACTTGCGTCAGAGATTTTAATCGTTCAAGTCTTGGTTTTATAGCTTGTTCACGGCCATTAAAGCTTGTTAACGGCGTCACCGTTGTTTCCATCATCGGCCAAATAGGAAGACTTTCTACGATGTTATCAAGTTCCTGTTCGGAGCCTGCTTGAATAATTAATGCAAGTTGAACGGAACCAAGTACCGGTCCGCCGGCAATAATTTTCTTTTCGTTTTGCAATGTGTTGCATAATTCCAACGTTGGTAGCACATACCGTTCAATAAACACCAATCCTTCCTGGGGTGACCTTGAACGCGAACCGCTTGAAAGCTTCATTTCAACTAAATACTGCATCTGTATTTTCCTTTCTTTATTAAAAATGATCGTGTTAAGAAATATTGTTTACATTGTTGGCGGCATCAATTTATACAGCACCGGCGTCACAATGCGAGAAAGAAGCAGTGAACTCGTCAGTCCGCCGACCAGCACTATTGCCAATGGAGTATAGAGAGGTGCCGGCTCTACAATCAGGGGGATCAAACCGCCGATTGCCGTCATCGTTGTGAGTAGAATCGGGATAAATCGAGTCTCTCCGCTTTTTTCAATCGCTTCATCGAGGGGCATGCCCTGTTCCCGGAGCTGATTGGTGTAATCAACAAGCAAAATTGAATTTTTAATTTCGATCCCTGTCAACGCAATAAACCCGATCAACGCGGTAAAGGAGAACGTATTTCCCGTAACAAACAAAGCCAGAACGCCTCCCACAGCGCCGAGCGGGATTACTGATAGTACAATTGAAGCGCTTTTTAAACTTCCAAACTCCAATACAAGAGCGCCAATGAATGCAAACACCGTCAGGATGATGATGGTCCCGAACCCCTCAAACGAGCGCTGCTTATTTTCCAATTCGCCGGCAGCTTCCCATCGGTAGCCACGAGGCAAGGTTAATTGATTCATTTTCTTAATGACCGCCGTATTCAAATCGTTATATACATGGCCATTCCCGGCAAAGGCATTGACCGTGACATAGCGATTTTTGTTCAGGTGGCGTATCGCCGTTTGCGAAATTTCCATTTCAACATCGGCTATATGATTCAAAGGAACCGCTCTGCCCGTCATTGAATTCACATAGATATGATTCAACATAGCAACGGTCGGAAATCGTTCCCTTGCCAGCTTCACATTGATCGGTAGTTTATCTCCTCCAAGGTCATTGTCAATTTCGCCGACTTTTAATCCCGCAATGGCGATGTGAAGTGTGCGCTGTATATCTGCAATGGAAACGCCTATCATCCCCGCTTTTTCTTTGTTGATGCGGACCTGTAACCCGGTCGTTTGCGTGGCAACAGAATTCGAAATATCGATGACCACGGGAACCGAAGAAATGATATCTTCCACTGCGTACGATAAACTCCGAAGGGTATCCAGATTATCGCCAAAGATGCGAATCGCCACAGGCGCTTCTAACGGCGGTCCCTGTTCGTAATCCAGCACATGAATTTTTGCTTTCGGGTACTGCTGGACCTGTTCACGAATTTGTTGAATCAGTTCGTTCTTCTCTTCCCAATTTTCAACGTGACATTGGACGAAAATCTGAGCGAAGTTTGCCTGCTGACCGTGCTGCGCAACATTGTAATACACCATCGGATTGCCCTTTCCGATGTTTGTTGTGTAATACGTGATTTTCGGATTCGCACCGAGCATTTTTTCCACATCGCGTGCGACAAGATCCGTTTCTTCAAACGATGCGGAGTTCGGCATTTCGATATTGATGGAGAACTGCGGCTTTTCGGATTTCGGAAACAAACTAAATCCCATTCTCGGCACAACTGCAAGCGAAGCGGCGACAATCGCCCCGGTAATCATTAATGATTTCACAGGATTCTTGAGTGACCACCGCATGAGGCGGCTATACGAAAGGTTGATTACCTTTTTTAACGCACGATGAAAGATATTGCCTTCCGGCTGATGATGGTTTTTCAATATCTTGCTGGCAATGAACGGCACGATCGACATCGTTCTGGGGGAAATCGACCGGTAAATTGTCGCGAGCCAAACCGAAACATGATTCTGCCTCCGCATCTGGA
>JACOSO010000065.1 GCA_016178785.1 Bacteroidota bacterium
TACAACAAAAAACGTCTTCACTCATCGCTGGGCTACTGCTCACCGGTTGAGTTCGAAGATAAATTTCATTCACACAGAGCAGCCTAACTGCCTGTCCGGTTTAATGGGGTCACTCCAGTATCGTAGACCCAACTAAAATTAAATTGTCTACCGTTGTGCCATGGTTAGCTAAATCCAATGCAGCATGAGCTGTAACGACAGAACCGTAACTATATCCCATGAGATTAATTTGTTCTCCATCAGTGATATTGCCAGAAATGATATCTTTCTTCACTGCTTCAACAACCATTTGAGATCGAAGATCTAAATCAATTCCATTTTTAGGCTCAACCGACATACCAATAGAATACATTATGTCAGATACTTGCCCAAATGTTGATGGTACCTGTTTTACATCCGTTATTCCAGCTTTGACCAAGGCGCGCATAATGTTATTAGCATAACCCCATTTCCCGGGATCATTTCCTGCACCGATTACCAGATATGTTTCTTTTCCATTCGGATCAATTGCAATGATAGGATAATCACCTACATAGACATAGGGACTATGATATTCATTTCCTGGATCCATCACATGCCATCTGCCGAGCTGCGGGTCGTAGTAGCGGGCGCCGTAGTCGTACCAGTTCAAGTTGTACTTATCAACAAGCTCTTTGCCGTTGTACAACTCTTTGGTGCCCGTCCCGCTCAAATACAGTGACTGCCGTAAGCCGAAGGGATAATACAGGTCTTCCTGCTGCTTGCTGGCAAGGCCGTTCGTCCCTTTCATGAAGGTTAACCTCACATTGCCGAGGTGATCTTTGCAATAATACTCATAGTCCAAGGTCGTACCGCTGCCCGCCGGCTTGACCCGTCCTTCGCTCATCGGAAATTGTTGGAGTAGGGGGCTTGCATTCTGGAGATACTCAAACCCTCCAACATAATCACGTGCTTCCGTCACTTGTCCTGAGGCGTTGTATGTCGTCATGCGTAATTTAGCGCCTGCACCGGAATAAAGCAATTCCAGCTTGCGTCCGTCCGTCCACGTCATCGTCGTAGGGAGGTTCATGTAGTTGTAGGTAATCGTAATCCCTTTGTTCTTATCCCGGATCATATTGCCGTTGGGATGAAGTCCGTATATTTGTGTAAAAATTAGGAGGTGCCGCTCCGGTTGGTTAGATTTGAAGTGAGCAAACCACAAATTCTAATCAAATAAAAGGAGACAGCACCA
>JACOSO010000068.1 GCA_016178785.1 Bacteroidota bacterium
TACGAACTCAGCTACGAACAATACTGCTAGCCCTTTCTCGACTTTGAGTACAGACAAGATCGGGCCATTAAGCCCTACGGTGGCAGGCCAGTACGACATACGCGTCACCAATTTCATCACGCAATGCTTTACGGATGCGAATGTGCAGGTGATTCAGAAGACCATTCCGATGAGCATCACCAGTGTGACGCCAACGCATAGAGATTTATGTTCAGCACTGAATGGAGCAGGCCTTATAGCGGGCATCACCGAGACACCAGGTCCGGGCAATACAGCCAACTACACCTACACTTGGTCAACAAGCGCCACAATGGCACCGACTTTTGGGTTGGTCAATGATCCACTTACCAACCGTGGCGGACTAGACTTCGGCACTTACTTCGTGACCGCCAAACGCAATGCGGTGGTATCACCGGCCACACCCGGAGTGACGGGCTCAGGTTGCGTTACAGCCCCGGCCACATTCGAGGTACTAGACAAGCGAGTGAGTCCGACAGTGACTTTTGCTACTGTATCGAGCACCTCGTGCGATAGCAACTTTGACGGAAAGATTACGGTGACGGCCTCGACCGCATCAGGTCCTGGGGCAGGAGCGAACTACAACTTTGTATGGACCAACGACCCCGATGGAGCAGGAGCAGCGTACAGTGCTACGAACTCAGCTACGAACAATACTGCTAGCCCTTTCTCGACTTTGAGTACAGACAAGATCGGGCCATTAAGCCCTACGGTGGCAGGCCAGTACGACATACGCGTCACCAATTTCATCACGCAATGCTTTACGGATGCGAAGAGTAACCAACGTGACCACACAATGTTTTACAGATGCCACAGCAACCGTTATTTCTGATCCGGCACAATTGCAGGTTCTTACAGTTACCAAACTAGATCAGGCAATTTGTAACCCTGATGGAAAGATCACAGTCACCACCATGAATTCCGGCACACCGGCCAACTATTCCTTTGCGTGGTTCCGCTCAGATCCAACAACTGCAGCTTTGGTTGATGGTTCGGCTGTGCAAATTGCGGGGAGTGTACTTCAACCAGGAGCTGCTGCAGGCCAATACCCAACTATGGGGGCAAGCACTTATTTTGTGGTTGCAACAAAGAATGCCGGACTAACTCCGGGATCAGGTTGCAGTACCGCTCCATTTGAAGTAGAAATAAAAGATATTCATGTTGATCCTATCGTAGCGGGTACACCCAACTCAGACGTAAACTGTGCCGGTGGTCTTGGTGCAGGATCTATCATCCTCTCGCAACCAGCAAACCCAATAAATTTCACCTACTCATGGGTTAGCGGAGATGATATAAATACAGGCGCTGCAGTTTTGACTAGTGGTGTTAATGGCAAAGATGCAGTTAGCTTACAGGAAGGTGACTACACAGTGCGAGTAAAGGATAATTCAACGGGGTGTTCAACCGTAGAAAGTTTTACAGTAGCCAATAGCCCGACCATTGTTGCATTTGACTTTGCAGGTTTTTCTGCCCCCGCAGTTACAACCTGTACATTGGCAACAGGTACGCCATCCAATGGATCAGCTACAGTCACAGATATTCTTGAAAATGGAGCAGCTCAGCCCTTGGTCAACTACGCCTTCACCTGGACTGACGCTACCAATACGGTTTTACCCAATAGCCCGGCACCTACTCTTGTTGGAGTATCTCCTGGGACTTACTTCGTAAAAGCTACTAACACTGTTTCTAATTGCATTGCTAACCTGAGCTTCAATATAGATGACATGACCAAAGGCACTACCACAGTAACACTTACCAGCTTTGGACAGCCAGAGCAGTGTATAAACGCAGTGACTGGATTTTTAACTGTGCAGGGTGGCGGTACAGTGGCAGGGCCCTATTCTTACGAATGGTTTACTGGCGATCAGAGGCCAACACCAGTGGGTGCACCTTTGGCAGCACCAGGCCCACCGTTACCAGCCGGCAGCACATTGAGTAACATACCTATTGCCTCTGGACAAACTTTTACTGTGAAAGTGATTAACTCAAATAATTGCTGGGCGGTTGATGCTTACTCAGTGCCATTGATTGTTAATCCAATAGTACTTACTGCTTCTGCTACACCACTTACATTCTGTTCATCCGACAATGGAGAGGTGTATGCCACTATAGTCAATGACAGCAAGTTTGATTATAACTACTTCTGGGCAAAAGGGGCATCGGTGAATCCGCCTGTTGATTACACCACTAATAATGTTTCGAACCTTCCGGCCGGTACATACACAGTTGTAGCAGTTGACATTTTAGATGCCGGATGTGTTAGCCCAACGGTTACAGTTACTGTCAACAACGAGCAAGTAATACCGGTAGTCTCAGCCAGAGTATTGAAAAACCTTACTGTGTGCGATCCTACAAAACCCGATGGCGAGGCATCTGCAGATGTTGGTGGAGACGTTGCACATTACACATTTGATTGGTATACAGGAAGTGCTGCCAATGGAGTTTCGTTCTATCGTGGAGCTGAAGTGGGCAATCTCACTTCTATTACTTATACCGTGTTGGGAACTGAGACGAGCACCGGTTGCTCGGCAACGGCATCTGTAAATGTACCTTTTACACCTGTGATTATTCCGGCACCAACTGTTACAGTCATTTCAAACGTGACCAGTTGCATTGCTGATAATGGCCAGCTTTCGGCTACTGTAGACGGGGTGACCAAGGATTATATTTTTGATTGGGCGAACGGGGCCAATCCTCCGCCACCAATTGACTTTACCGGTGAGATATATAAAAATCTGAGTGTTGGTCAATACACGGTAATTGCTACAAGCAAGATTACAGGTTGCGTATCTGGCCCTGCGAAAGCTCCAATTAGCAACGAGCAGAAATTCCCTGAATTCAGGTTTCTTATTCAGAGTGCAACGTGCTCAATACAGGTCGGCAATAATCCCCCGCCAACCAAGGGTGATGGATTCATCACTCTATTGGTCTCCAACGACTTGTCAGTTGAGCAAGTGCTCTGGTATCAAGGTGGATCAGTGTCGAATGGAAAAGTAGTGGGTGGAACATTGGTGGAAGACGGGCCAAACCTGCAAGATGCTTTTGCGGGAGTGTATCAGGTAAATGTGCGCACCACCTTGGGGTGTGAGAATGCCAAGGAGGTAAAATTGCCGGTAGAGATATTGCCTTACAATGGTATCTCCAGAAGAGACGGCTCAGATAACTCTTACTTCCTGATCAATTGTATTGATAATTTCGAAAACAATCATGTTGAGATTTTCAATAGGGCAGGGACCAAAGTGTACGAAGCCGATGGGTATAACAATTCGGACATCGTTTTTGATGGAAAATCGAATAGAGGAATTAGCCTATTAGGTACTAATTTGCCTGCAGGTACTTATTTTTACGTGATTGACAAACGTGATGGTTCTAAAAAAATGGTAGGATACCTGGAGTTAGTAGATTAACCTATGCAGAAACGTTTATTTTTTTTCCTGGCTTTTGCATTGGTTTCTTTTGGTGTCCAAGCCCAGTTGTACCCCGTTTTTACCCAATATTATTTCAACGAATTGGTGATCAACCCTGCGTATGCGGGAGCGCACGTACAAACAAGCACTACGGCCACCTATCGCAATCAATGGATTAATTTTCCTGGAGCACCGAAAACATTTTCCCTTACTTCCCATAGTTCATTTATAAAGGGTAAGGTAGGATTGGGGCTCATGATTAATGTGGATCAGATTGGAAGTTATGCCAACAAAGATGTTACGCTGTGTTACTCTTACAAAATAAAATTTCCACATGCTACCCTGTCTTTAGGGCTACAGGCCGTTTTATATTTTCTCAATGCAGACTATAGCGCCCTAAACCTGATTAGCGGGCAGGGAGTCGATCCAAGTTTTGCACCTTTTAACAGATTTAAGCCCAACATAGGGGCGGGGATCTATTATCACAAGAAGAATTTCTTTGTGGGCTTCTCTGCCCCGTTCCTAATCAACAGCAAGTTTTCGGCTGATACTTCTTTACTGAAACAACTTCGTAATTATTTTCTACGCACAGGATTTATCTATGACTTAAGCACCAACGTGAAAATCAATCCATCTATTTTACTTCGAGCACAAGAAGGCCAGCCGCTATCTGCGGATTTTAATAATGCTTTTATTTTTTATGATGTGTTCAGTGCCGGAGTATCGTATCGCACAGGGGACGCTTTCATCACTTTCGTAGGACTGAAGTTGATGGAGAATCTGTATTTCAACTATTCATTCGATATGACCGGCTCTCGTCTTTCTCCCTATTCGAGTGGCACACATGAAATGATGCTCAACTACAGAGCGAAGATTAATTCTGTACACAAAAACCTGAACTGCCCAACGTATCACACCTACCGAGAGTAGGGCTAAATCAACTTAACAAGTGTCCAATGTTGAGTGTTCATAATTAAAGTAAATTATAGATAATCAATTACTTAGGTAGCATTTGAAAATAATTTGTTCATATCTGAATGTTCATTTTCATTTTGACGACCAAAAAATAGCTTTAGGGGAAAAAAAGTTAAGCCGTTATTTCTGTTGTTACAAGGTTTGAAAACTAGGCTTTTCAAATTACTATTGCTCCCTTATTGACGCACAGAGTTGAAATACGTTTGCCTCGTTTGCTGCTTGCTTTTTTACTCATGTGAAAAATCTGATAGACACATCACTGTTTGTTTCACTGGCGATGTCTTGCTCGATCGAGGAATAAATAGAATTGCAGGAGAAAAGGGATCCGAATACTTTAGTCAACCTATCTCTCAGCTCCTTTTTCCCTACAAATATCGCTTCGTAAATCTTGAGTGCCCAATCACGTTACAAAATAATCCACTTCCTAAGCAGATTGTTTTTAGAGGAAGACCTGAGCTGATAAGTATTCTTCAAAAAAGTAAGATCACACACGCGTCACTCGCAAACAATCATGCGAACGATCAGCATGCTCAAGGATTGCGTGATACATATCGAGTACTTGATTCAATCGGAATTTATACAGTAGGGGCAGGCTCCCAAACAAATTCATCGTGCAAGCCGATTGAACTCACCGATCAAGGAAGCACTATTGCAGTCTTCTCATATCTTGATTTGCGAATAAGCCGAGACGAAACAGAAAATCTGTGCGCATGTGAAGCCGAGAATCTTGCAACTAAAATCTGGGAGTACAAAAACAATCATCCTCGCGCTCTTGTCGTGTGCTATATCCATTGGGGAATTGAATACAATCCTTCTCCTTCTGTCGGCCAGCGTGAAACAGCTAAAATGCTGATCGATGCTGGTGCTGATGCAATAGTCGGCCATCATCCTCACGTAATTCAGAAAATTGAATACTATAAACACAAGCCAATCTTCTACAGCCTCGGAAATTTTGTCTTCGATCAGATGTCGCCAGAGACACGATCGGGAATTGTTGTTGGGTTCGATAATAAAGATAACTCGCTGCAGGCGCAGGTGATACCTTACGCTATTGACAATGGAAGACCAGTTCAAGTCTCTAGTGAAGAGAATAACAACGTGATGAAGAAGTTAATTGCTGTATCTAAGAATGTTGAATTCAAAAAAGATAAAAATAGTTGGGCAATTGCTGAAACGAAAAGTAGTGATAGGAGTGATGCAGCAATTGAAACAAAAGGACACTTCGATCCAAAACTTATAAATGATAGGTATTTTAAAGGGGTTGTTTCCCTGGAGGGGCTCAGTCAGTTAAGCGGCTATCGACTTTCAGTTGTGCCTAATAGCAAAAGCTCAACAGATGAACTACACGTTCCATACCCAGTATATAGATTCGAGATTGGAGATTTAAATCGCGATGGCAAAACGGATATTTTGCTCGGAGTAATTAAGTCAACTCATTTTGACCAAAGAGTAATAAAACGTCTCTTCGCATTAAGAATTGACTCTGGGCAAATAAGACCACTGTGGCTTGGTTCTAAGGTCTGTCAAAATTTGGTAGATTTCAAGGCGATTGACGCTAAGGGGAGAACATCAATTCTGACAATAGAGCAATCCAATGACGGAACCTTTTCAAACGGAATTTACGAATGGGAAGATTTTGGTCTTCGCCTGGTTCGATATGCAAATGAAAACTTAAATTATGCACAAGCACTCAATAACCTGGAAGATGAAAAACCTTGATATGAAATTTCTGCCCGTTGTAATCTTGACAATTTTATTGGTTTCATGCTCGTCCAATAAGAAAAGTGAGAACGAGCAGCAAGCACAGCCACTTACGCCAACAATCGAATACGAAGTTGTCAATGACAAGAAGCAATTGACCGATGTGTATGAGCTGCCTCACATGAAAGAGTGGTACAAGGAAAGAGTTCTTCCGCCAAAATTTGATTTTGATGTGGACCTTTCGTCTAAGACCTATATCGAATTGTTACTCTTGCAAAATGAAATGTACGCACGAAACGGTTACTTATTCATGGATGCAGCAATCCGGGGATATTTTAATCAGTTCAAATGGTATCAGCCAGTTTTCGATGTGAAGGATTTTAAGGTCCAACTGTCCAAAGAGGAGAGTAAGTTCATCGACAAGATCATGAAGATCAAGAAGGAAAAATTCGAAAGTCAGTATATAACGGAAGGCGGAAATAAATTATTTAATCCTGACTTCGTGTTCAACAGAATTCAGTTTAAGGATATCAACCAAAACCTCCTTGATCATTTTAGAAAAATGAACTTCGCATTGGCACCGGCCAATCGCGAACAATTGTTTTATATCTACGATGAAAATCAATACCAGTACATTCCCAATTTCTACACAACGGATTTATACTTTCAATTACTGCACAAATACATGGCCAGCTTGCTGCAAAGTGCGGAAGGGGGTAAGATGATCGATCTCATTACTTCAATCACGCAGCAAATTTATGAGGCATCAGCGGCCGAACTTAAAACTAATACTAGTCCGGAGTTGAAAGGAAGCATCGGCTGGGCAAACACGTACGCAGCTATAGCCTACTCAACCATCAGCGGTAAAAATTTGCAAGTTGATCCTTCATCGAAGCAGTTTTACCTAGATGAAGTGAATAAGATTAAGAAAGCTTCCGGCATCGGTTCCGCATTCTTAAATCATAAACTGCTTGAGTACGCGCAATATAAGCCTGTGGGCAACTACACTAAAGATGATACACTAAGACGTTATTTCAGGTGCGTGAAATGGCTTAACACTGCATCCATTTCTATGGAGGATGACACTCAATTTGTGGCCTCTGCATTAATGGCCCTCTGGATAAAGGCGGATCCTTCATTGCAGAAGAGCTTCCAGACTTTTAATTCTATCATTGGGTCATTTGCGGGTGATGAAGATGGGGCTTCACTCAGTTTATTGATGAACATCTTGAAGGAGACTAACATCACCAAGACAAGTGACCTGACAAAACAGAATCTCGAAAAGGTTAAGAGCAGGGTGAATGCCTTGAAAGTCGATCGTATCAAACCCAAAGCCGGTAATCAATTAGCAGCAGCCGAATTTAAAAAAGATCGAATTTTCTTTACAGCTGGACGATACACGTTTGATTCGGAAATATTAATCAGACTCGTTCACGTTCTTGAGCCTAAACCTAAACGGCCCTTCCCTAAAGGATTGGATGTCTTTGCTTCTCTTGGAAACAATGAGGCTAAAAACATTTTATTAGAGACTTACAAGGAGAATGAAACCTGGAAAGAATTTGGAGACACTTTGAACTTACTCACTGATAAGTTCTCGGGTTTTAACGATTGGGACAAGAGCATTTATAACAAAACCTTTGAGTGCATTAACGCGCTCAATTTACCTGATGCCAATTATCCTCTCTTTATGCAAACCCCTTTCTGGGCAAGAAAGAATTTAAACACTTCATTAGCAGCTTGGACTGAACTCAAGCATGACTTGACATTATACACCGAACACCCATACGCAGCAGAAGCAGGAGAGGGTGGTGGACCGCCACCTCCAATTCATCTTAGTTATGTGGAACCAAACGTAAAATTCTGGAAGAAGGCTGTAGAGTTGCTTGACTATCAAATCAAAATCCTGGATGACGCTGACTTACTTGATGACGAGGATAAGAAACTAGGAGAGGATATTAAGGAAGAGGGGCAATTCTTCTTGACGATTGCTGAGAAAGAGTTGAGCAAAACTCCGCTAACGGAAGATGATTTTAGAAAACTTACTTGGGTTGGTGGAAGTATTGAGCACCTGACTTTTAGGACAATTCACACAGATCATTTGCCGGAAAGAGAAAAACAGATTGCCTTAGCAGCAGATGTTTACTCGTTCAACGGAAATATTCTTGAAGAAACTGTAGGGTTAGGAGATGAGATTTATGTGATCGCAGAAATTAATGGGTATCCCTACATTACTAAAGGAGCTTGTTTCAGTTATTATGAATTTACGAATGGAACACGCTTAACGGATCAGGAATGGCAGGATCAAATCGCTGCTGGTAAGACGCCAAACAAACCTGTTTGGCTTAAAGAGCTTTATTCAAATACCCCAAGCCTTGAATCAAAACCTGGATATAGTTTTTAAAGTCATTTACTTAAAATTCATTGATAGCGTATCTGTATGATGTAAGATTAAAGCCCAAATCTGCGGCTTGAGTGCATGGTTTTGCACAAGAACATGACAGGATTGTGGACAAAATAACACTGACCAGAACGGGTTAAATAGTAAAGCCTGCCAACTAAAGACAAGTTGACATGAAAATAGTAATTGGCCCCAAGATTGCTGGGAGATGTACTCAAGTAATATTTTTTTGACTTTTTGATTTTTCAACCACTGTAGAACGAGAGGTTTTCGCTTATACGTCTTTACCTCTTTCTGGCGGCTAGTCAACCGTCCTGTCTACTTTTAGCCTTGTGCGGCCCCAATTGGTTAGGTACCCAATTAACGGGTGCAAAGGTGATAAAGTTTTGCTAATATCAAAATGTATGAAGTATAAAGTTTATAAATAAGCATGGTATTTATCCATAATTCATTATAAATCAATGCTTTAAAAGTGCTGGTAACTCAGTAAAATAATTGCGTATACGGGCTTTAATCTTCTCATCCCGCAAAGGGGAGGACGCAATTGCTCTGCGAAAGAGCGCCAAATTATTTACCAGTAAATCTATGTCTATGTATGTAACAAAATTCCGAGGCTTTCAGCTCGACTCTGAAGGTTCACTTTTCTCATTTTTTAAGCAAAATCAGTACACCCTTATTGAAGCACGTATCCCAAAAGGTGGGATAAAAGTTCTAATTGAGGATTTAGCTCTGCACCAAAAATCGACAATTGACATTCTTCATATTACCAGCTGGGATGTCGACCACTGCAGCTACAATGAATTAGTTCAAATTTTGAACAAATTTCGACCTAGCTTAATTCAAGTGCCCCATTACCAGCCTGAAACTGAGGAAGGCAAGTTGTGTAGCGGCATTATTTTTAAATACGATGCGATTCACCAGAGGTACGTTCATAACGTTCAAGTTGTCTCAAGAGATTTTATTAATTCTTTGCCTTCGGCTCAGTCAATGAGTATTGCTGACGTTTTATACCATTCTGCGTATGATGAACCGGTCAAGAACGATATGTCCCTTATTCGACTTTTCAGGTCCGAAGGCTTTAATGTTTTTAGCCTTGGAGATTGCGAGTCGGAAGAATTATCTAAGATTCTGCAGCGAGACACAATTCTAAGGGCTGAGGTTGACGTCCTGATACTGCCTCATCACGGTGCAGACAATGGTTTTACTTCTGGTGAATTTCTGGACGCAATTAATCCCAAGATTGCGATATGCTCACGATAACATCTGCTATAACTTTTAAACTTGCGGACGCATCATAAAAATTCTTGTAGTTCGCTTCATTGAGTAACTCTAAGGCTCTTTCAAAGTGCCACCTTGTAAACTGTGACGGTTCATTTTCACCTCGTTCTTTCATGATCCCGAAGAGGCGCCTGCACTCAATTGTATATTTATGAACAGCTATAAATCCAATACCTTTTGTTCTCTGTAAATAAGTCACAACTGCTTTACAGAAGTCCATATATGGATAGGGTAGAGGCTCCAATTTTTTTTTCCCGACTGTCCCTAACTCTCGAAAAGAAATTGAATTAGAACTCCCTCTATGGAAAAGCCAGCTAGAGCAATTCCATTCTGAATCTTCCCAACTAATGTTTGTATTAAGAGATTTTAATATTTGCATCTCTTCCTTAACAAACCCGTCAAAGTTTTCTCTTGACTTCATTTTTTACTTGTTTGATGCCCGGTTAATGACTGCGTCAACTGCTTGGATAGTTAGCTCAAGCTGACTTACTGCACGATTATTTTCGATTTCCATTGCTGAAGTCGCGGTGTCAATAAAGAATTGGGCCTGTCTCTCCAAGGCAGACCGAACCTCATCATGAGAGCCATCTACAAATGGGTGAAATTTATTGCATGTGTAACAGGAGTAAACGGGATTTTTGGGGCAGGGCGTTGAGTTACTAAGACCGCATGATCCAACTCCTCCTATGTATTGTGAACCAACAAGACCTTTCACCCATCTTTCCTTTGGAGCGGCACTGCGCTCAATCATCTCTCCAGTTAGCATCATCTTCATTATGTTGATGTAGGTTGCATTTTTTCCAAGTGCTTTGGTTTTAATTGTTCCGATCTCTGGGGTGGCAGCTATATAGGAACGAGCTGGCAACGTTGAATTGTGACCTAGGATCTCAGCAATAGTTTCAGCAGATGCACCTTGATCGGCAAGTGACTGGCCCAAATGGTGACGAAGCATAGTCAATCCATCTCCCTTGTTGAAACCCAACGCCTTTAACTTGTCTGTTACAGCCGTGGTTATTCGAGCCGTTGGAAGCCTATTTAATCCATCATCCGTTAAGAATAACGCCTTGATATCAGAATTGTTCTTAAATCTAATCTTGTTGAGCTTGGCAAGTGATTTAATTTTATTCCCTAAAGCCTTGGTAATTCTTCTTGGCCTTTTCTCGGGAAGTGCAGCGGATCTTTTCTTGGCCATTGGCAACCAGAGTGTGAAGTAGTCAATATTTTCATCAACTGAATATGATTCCAAATCAGTTTCGTCAAGACAGAATATTTGTATTGGGCGCGGTGCAAGCTCAAAGCCAAGGTGGAGAATAACATTATTCCTGAATGACACATAATCTGAGTGTTCAGATTCGCCTTCAATTGTTTGAAGGATCTTGTACTCGTCATCGGCCGATAGAGTTACTTCTCCCAGATGAATTTTTTTATATGACGAGTCGCGACCGGATTTTTCGGACAATTTGATTTCTATCTCTTTTGAAAACCCTGGTATTTGTCGTTTAACACACCACTTGTAGAATACTCTAAAATTTATGAATTCCTTTGTACCAAGTCGCTCATTCAGAAAACTGGAAGCTTCAATCTCTGACCAAGGAAAAATATTTCTGTATTTGAAAGCGGAGATGGCTTTAAGCAAGTTGTATTCATTAGAATAAACAGAGACAGGAGAATTACTTTGTAATCGGTAAACAACAAAAGCTTTGGCTGCCTCTTTGAGAGTAGGGTGGAGATCTAGCTTTGACCAGTCAATTGTGAATTTTGTTCCACCATCTCTCCACGACCAAATCAAAGTGCTTGTGTCTACGATAAATTCTTGATCACTAGCTCTAACTCTAATCCTTACCTTACCAGGGTTTTTAAACGTGTAATTCATCATAATCTTTTGTGCGACAAACGCATCTTGGAGTTCTCAACTCGAACTAGGTTTTCTCTATTTGCTTTCACACTTATATATCTCTTAGTGTAAAATACGGGCATAGGAGAGTCCGTGCTCCAACCGCAATATGACCGTAGTATATCCTTTGCTCTTTCCATATCGTATCCTTGAAAATCAATTAGGCTACTTAAAAATCTTTCAGCAAATGTGTGTCTGAATGTGTGCGGAGAAATTTTTGGAAACTCCTTATGCCTTGACTTGATGCGTTTGTTTAAGCTGAGGATCATTTCTGCAATTGACGTTTTAGCAAGGGGAGATCCACGCTCACTAACAAAAACAAATCCATGACTCAGTTTTATTGGATGTCCACTTCTTATTGGCCTTCTTAAGTTTTTAATATAATGCTCAAGACCAAAGTAAATATCCTCGCTAATACTTAGAGTTCTTTTACTATAGGAATTTTTTAGAGAAGGCCGTCTTGCTCTTGAGTC
This sequence comes from Bacteroidota bacterium, assembly GCA_016178785.1. GTDB lineage: Bacteria > Bacteroidota > Bacteroidia > Cytophagales > Cyclobacteriaceae > ELB16-189. The sequence goes on from JACOSO010000068.1 coordinate 12,145, forward strand.
GGTTTGATTGGAGTCGGAGACTCGGATATAGTAGTTACTCCCAAGTTTGTATAAATCACTGGAGCACACCCTCAACAATTCGCTAAGCCTCATTCCTGTTTGCATGAATGTTTCAATGATTAACCAATTCCTAAACTTGACATTTGCTCTGAAAGGGTTCTTATCGGAGGAAGGGAATATAAACTCTCTTAATAATGACTCCTCATTTTCATTCAGGCTTTTTATGTTGTTCTGAAATGTGGTCGCTTTGATTCGATAGGAGTCTAATCGGTCCTCAATAACAGAATTGTATTTGCCTCGACAATATCTGTTGGAACACCACCGAAGAAAATTTAATAGATCATTTATGTAAGAGTTTCTTGTACCTGGCGAAATCTCCTTTTCAGAATCGAAGGAGAGGATTACATCATCAACATATGTAATTACTTTCTCTAGCTGTTTGTTAATCACCAGTTCATCCAAGTCTTGCTTTTCAGCAGCAGCTCGTTCGTACAAAGATTTTATCAGATGAAGGCTATTAAAGCCAGTGCTTAAGGCTTTGTTTTTTAGATAAAGCACTGAATAAATGAATGAAACAAACGCGGGCTGAATAGGCTCGGATTGAAAGAGCACTGGTAACTGAGTTCCGCCATTTAGACTAATGCTTCTGATCTTCATTCTCCTGTGTAATTTAAGTTGGACTTAAATTATAAGGAGGGGCGGTTACTTCAAAATAGCCTGGTATAGGTATTAAATAATGTACCCAGCCTGATTTCTTTTACAACTCTCAAATCCTGCATGGATCTCTGTCTTCGCAGTTTTAAGTCTTGGTAATTGAATTGATGAAAATGTGCCCTAATAGCAAGGCATAGCTTTCAGTATAGGTTAAAGTGTGGTCTTCAAAAACTCAAACTGAAATTGAATCGTGGGTTTAAAGGTGTTTTGTCCCGGGAGTCTGGTTTTCTATTCAAGAATGAAATCTCAGATAATGTCCCGAGTAAATCCCGGCTAAGCGAAAATTCTTGGATAAAAAGATATCGGTTTAATCACACAATAGTTTAGAACCTTGTGATTTGACGGTTTATGCTATGTGGGGGCTTCGCAGCAGATAGGACTTTCTCCTATAGAAAAACTTACATATAATGCGTATTTCGTAGATTAGTAAATTGGCTATGAGATTGCCCTAAAGCGCTAGAGATTGTCTATGGCATGGCACATGTAATCTATCCTTTCCACTCTGAGCTTACAGAGCCTATCCTAATGCAGTTTCAACTCTGCACCCAATAAGTATTACAATTGAACGTATAATCACTAAATCAAACCCACAAAATGGCCACGTTTAACAAATCTGATTTACACTATCAGGACTACTCTTGGAGTACAACAGAAGGCGACAGCTCAAAAATCAGGGGCTTCCCCGATAACATCCTGTTGAATCGACATGAAGGATACGAAGTTCAATACTTTATCAATCGTTTTATTGAAGGCCAAACTTCGTGGCAGGATTTAGCTATTCAGCAAAAGAAAGATTTGGGGCGAAAGATTGAGAGAATGATTCATGATCATTTGCCAGGCGATATAAGGTCTCAAGAAAAGATTCACCAGTGGGTGGTTAGTCGCTGGAGCACATTAACCTGAAATTCACCAATTTAGTCTTCTCCGTTGGCCTGATGAATCACCTTGCGAAATCAAATAGGTATTGGGAATTGCTACTCAAAAGTTGGAGAGCAGATAACAAAGACGGTTTAACAATTCCTTTCATCATTGGAAGCCAACGGTTTCTGCCTACTAAACAATCCGAGCAAAACATCGAAGAATTGCTGGTTAATATAATCGCAGCGGAAGCATCACAAGTGTACATAAGTTATTGCCCTACCATTAACGAAATTATATTCGGGTTGCGAGATCAATCAAAGGAAAACATCGCTGGGAAGTTTCCAACATTCAATTCTTCTTTCCAAGAAAAGTTATTCTTAACAGAATTTCTGAATGACCTGGGATCTGATGCTGAAGGAGTAATATCAAAGCTTACAGAAAGGTATCAACCACTCATTGATGATTCCAAATTTTCTAAAAACGAAGGCGAATGGGGGGACTTTAGTGGTAACGACATTGACTTTATCAAAAGGTGCTTCGCGAGTTATGTGTAAACCTAGGGCATTAAGAAAACATAAGATTTGGTCCTAAGATTTTTTAATCGACAAACAACGTGACATGAATATTTCTAAAATCATCATAAAAGGCTTTCGCTCATTTGGTCCGGAAGTTTCAATCCCGATCCGAGAAAAGCTCACCGCATACATTGGATACAATAGCTCAGGGAAAACTACAGCCCTTGAAGCTCTGAGAAAAGTTTTTGGGCAGACTCTTGCTGAACGAGAAATCAAGCGAGAGGATTTTCATATTGGCTCAGAGGAAGATCCTTCAAATACAAACGAAAAGCATCTCACAATAGAGGTTCAGTTCCAATTCAACGAATCAGACTCAGATTCCATTGCTCATTTCTTTTCTGATATGGTTGTTGATGCCGCTGAGCTACCTCCTTATATCCGTATTAGGCTCGAGGCCACTTGGAAGGAATCTGAAATTCATCAGGATGGTGATGTTGAGAATAAGTTATATTTTATCACCGTGCCCGAGGGCGTGACAGAGGCAGAAGATTCCAAACGAATGTTCCCTAACCACCTTCGCCAACTTATTCAAATTTTATATGTGCCCGCTATCCGGAAACCGGCCGATCAAATAAAATACGCGTCAGGGTCAATGTTATATCGGGTTCTTCGAAAAATCAAATGGGGCATTGATTTCAAAAAGGACTTTGAGAGTAAAATAAAAGAGGTTGGAGTTTTGTTCCAAGGCCTGGAAGAATTCAATACTATTCAGGAATCAATCACAAAATTCTGGGCGGAGTTTCATAAAGACCCTCGCTTTAAAGACACGAACCTTGGATTTGGGCAGAGTGACTTTGAATCTGTGTTAAAAAGAATTGAAGTATCTTTTAGTCCAAGTGGGGTACATCGACCATTTGGCGTGGACGAATTAGGTGAGGGATATCGTTCCCTATTTTATTTGACCCTCGTCTGCGCATTACTGGAGGTTGAACAAAGCTTGGCCAAAGACACAGATGAAATCGGAATTACGAGACCTTTACTTACGTTATTGGCAATAGAAGAGCCTGAGAACCACATTGCGCCTCAGCTACTTGGTCGGGTGACAGCCATTATCTCTAAAATCTCGAAAGCTAACAATGCACAGGTCTTCTTGTCATCACACACACCCGCAATTGTTAAACGAATTCCTCCAGAGTCGATTTGCCATTTTAGAATTGGCGAGAAGTACCAGACTGAAGTAAACGTTATTATCCTTCCTGACGAAAAAGATGAAGCTTACAAATTTGTAAAGGAAGCAATTCATAATTTCCCAGAGATATACTTTGCCAAGCTAGTTGTCATTGGAGAAGGTGATAGCGAGGAAGTCGTCATCAACAGACTTACAGATATACTAGAAATTGATTTCGATGACAACCTAATAACTTTTGCCCCACTTGGCCATCGCTTTGTCAATCATATATGGCGTCTCTTAAGGAATCTTCGAATACCGTTTGTTACAATATTAGACTTAGATCTAGAAAGACATGGAGGCGGTTGGGGTAGAATCAAGTATGTACTAGAACAATTAATCCTGATCGGTGCCCCTAAAGAAAAATTGTTAGGGCTATCGGACGGAACAATATTAGGAGACTCTGATCTTGAAAAGATGCATACATGGAAAATCGACTTAAAAGGCATTCAGGATTGGGCGGATTTTCTAACCGGGTACAATGTATTCTTTTCCTCGTCTTTGGATATTGACTTCTTAATGCTACAGTACTATCCAGATTTTTATAAATCTGAAATTCCAAAAAACGGTGGCCCTAGGATACCGGACAAGGCAACTGAATTGGATAAATTTAACGCAAGGCTTGAAGCGGCAGTGCAAGCAACTCTAAAATCTGACAAGGCAATTGCTGTTCATTACACTGAGGATGAAAAGGAGTTAATGATATGGTATCATTATCTCTTTCTTGGGCGTGGTAAGCCAACGACTCACATTCTTACTCTCTCGAAAATGTCTAAGGAAGACATAAAGAAAAATCTTCCACCAGTCTTTAATAAACTCTTTGGTAGAATAAAACTTAAGCTCAAAAAAAACCTATGAAGGCTATCAAAGAAAGAGATTGGATTCCAGTTGGAGGTCTAGAGTTAGAAGATAACGCATTAAAGGTCGTAGAGGCCCCGGTTGGTAACACTTTGGTAGTTGCTGGCCCAGGTGCAGGAAAGACTGAACTACTAGCCCAACGAGCCTGCTTTTTATTGCAAACTAATCTTTGTCGATACCCTCATAGAATACTGGCAATTAGCTTCAAACGGGATGCCGCGTACAACTTGAAGGAAAGAGTTGCTTTGAGGGCAGGAGCAGAACTTTCAGGCAGGTTCGATTCTCTGACTTATGACTCTTTTGCTAAACAAATTCTCGATCGTTTTAAAGCCGCTCTGCCAGAGGAATATGAGCTCCCAGATATGTACGAGGTGATCAACGAAGAATACATTATTGGCCTATATCGACACAAAGACGAAAGGTTCGTAAATACAAATAGTCGGAATGGAATATTGAACGCATTTACTGAGACAAAGCTACCACTTCAAAAAACCAGCGAGCCGGATCTATTAATGCATGCAGTTTGGATGAATGCGATAAAAAACGGGAGACTGACCTTTCGAATGATAATGCGCTTATCTGAGATGGTCTTAAGTGTGAATCCAAAGATTAAGCAGTATCTACAAGAAACATATGATTATGTATTCCTAGATGAGTTTCAGGATACTACTTCAATTCAATATAGCTTTCTAAACACATGCTTTATTGGAAGCGAAAAGGTCTTAACAGCAGTGGGTGATGATAAACAGCGCATCATGTTATGGGCAGGAGCGAAAAAGGCCATATTCGAAGATTTTCAAACCAACTACAATGCTGAAAGGATTCCCTTGAAAATGAATTTCCGTTCAGCACCTCTGTTGGTTAAAGTTCAAAATAGTTTGATTAAGTCTCTCCTGAATAAAACTGATTACGCAACCGCATCGCCTAAGTGGAAAGGTGATGAAGGTGAATGCATGATCTGGGAGTTTGAAAATCAAAAGCATGAGGCTAGTAAACTAGTAAAAGAGATCTCCAGCTGGCTTAAAAATGAAAAATTAGATCCTAGGGAAATCTGCATTCTAGTTAAGGGGTCACTAACCAAATACGTTGCGGAAATAATTGATGCCCTTAGAGCAAGTGGGATTGGGGCAAGAGATGAGAGCTTATATCAAGAGTTTCTTACAGACGAATTGATCTTGTACTTGGTGCACGGCCTTTACATGATCTTTAATTCAGCCAAGGTTGAGTCTAAAAGTATAGTTTTCTCTTTCTTGAGCAGAGTCAATAATGAGCTGTCAGATCATCAGCTACTTAAACTTGAGAATCGACTTTCTGTCTTTGTTAAGAAACTTAAGAATGAATTTCATGGTAAGCCAATAGGAAATTCTGAGATAGACAGACTGGTTCAGTCGCTCCTTGATTATGCCAACCAAGATCGTATTCGAGCAATTATACCGCAGTACAGGCAAAAGGCATACCTGCTTAAAATGGTCTCTGACTTTGAAAAAAGTCTAAGCTCATACGCTGAATCCGGTAAAAGCTTCACTGACGCATTAGACCAATTTTGTGGACGAGATACCATACCTGTCATGACTGTGCATAAAAGCAAAGGGCTGGAATATCATACAATCATATTTGTAGGTCTAGAGGATGGTGCATTCTGGTCATTCAACTCGCAACCTGATGAAGATAAATCGACTTTTTTTGTTGCGTTATCACGAGCGAAATCAAGAGTCATATTCACGTTCAGTAAAAATCGCGAGGGACTAAAGTGGGTTAAGCAGGCACGACAAAGCATTAAGGTAATCTTTGATGAGCTAGCAAAAGCTGGCGTCAAAATTCAGATTTTTTAAAAACTTAATAATATTTTTTTTAATTACCCTTTTTGGGTAATTTTACATATCTTTGCAATGAAGATCAACTACAGCACAAATAAATTAAGGAAACAGGTGAGCTCGGCAAGTGAGATCAAAAAGAACTTTGGTGTTATAGCTAAACGACTTTCAGGACGGTTAGATGATATTGAATCTGCACCAACACTAGCTGTTCTCAAACAAATTGGTGCTGCACATTGTCATCCGTTATCAGGTGACCGTATTGGTCAATGGTCAATTTCAGTTTCAGGGAACTATAGGATCGTTTTTACTATTGGCCATGACCCGATTCCTGCGACTGAAGATGGTTCGGTGGATGCCAAATTAGTTACTGACATAACAATTATAGAAATCGTTGATTACCATTAAAAATATTTGACAAAGAAATGAGCAGATTGGATGATGAGCGAGAATTGCTTTCTAAGCCAGGCGATGTGATCATTGAGATGCTTGAGCACCTTAAAATGAGCCAAGTAGAATTGGCTCAACGGACTGGCAAGACTGCTTCTAAAGTAAACGACCTTATAACAGGCAAGGAGCCTATTACTGTGCAAACTGCTCTTCAACTTGAAAAAGTTCTTGGTATTGATGCACAATTCTGGCTGAATAGAGAAACATTATACCGCGAAAAACTTGCGCGAATAGAACAAGAAGAAGCCTTAGAAGAATGTTTGGATTGGCTAAAAGATCAGCCTCTACCAATATTAAAAAAACATGGCTATCTGAAGACTGAGAAAGTTGGAATTCAAATGGCTGAGGAGTGCTTGAAATTTTATGGCGTTTCTTCTCCCACTCAATGGGAGTCGGTCTATGTTGATCGCTATGTATCTTCGGATTTTAGAAAAAGCAGTATACATCACACGATGCTAACTAGTTTGGCTGCGTGGTTGAGAATAGGCGAGATCGAGATGCAGAAACTCAAACTCCCTGAATACAATAAAGATTCGTTTAAAAATGCACTGCTCGAGATTCGCAATTTAGTAAGGCATCAGCCAGAAGACTTTGCGGAACGCCTTAAGCGGTCATGCTTAGAATCTGGTGTAGCAATAGTTTACACTATTAATGTGCCCAAAGCTCCAGTCAGTGGCGTGGCTCGATGGATGGGAGGGAATCCCCTTATTCAATTAACTGATCGTGGTAAGACCAACGATAAGTTTTGGTTTACCTTTTTTCATGAAGCCGGGCATATTTTACTTCATGGAAAAAAAGAAGTTTTCATAGAGGATTTTGAATTGTATGATGCTGATAAAGAAAAAGAAGACCAGGCCAATGAGTTTGCGAGAGCTACGCTCTTGCCGGCAAATATAGAAAGTGAGCTCCCTGAAAAAATTACGGAAAAAGAAATCAGGCTGCTTGCGCGTAAATATGATACTCATCCTGCAATTGTATTGGGGCAGCTGCAGAAATTGAAGAAAGTGCCCTATTCGTTCGGTAATTCATTAAAACTAAAAATCGTACTCGACTATGTAATTGCAAAACATTAAATCAGAGCTACCAATGGATTTATCATTGAAGTACGTACCTATATTTAGAGGGCGCAAAGAGGAATTGAAAGTGATTCAGTCATTCGATTTCGGCGACCACATCTATCCCTGCTTGGAGATAATAAAGAATTCGGGCAAAAAGACTTTTAGTGATAACTATCTTCATGTAATTGGCCGAATCAAAGCAAAAAAGATCCTCGTTGATCTACCATTGTATTTAAATCAAGGAGTCAAAAGAAAAGAAGATACAACGAAGTTCTTGACTTTCATACGAAGCAGAGAAAATCGAACAGCATTAATTAAGTCTCTAAATCTTTTGGCGGATAGAATAATACCTGTCATATCATCGTACGCGCATATTTCTGGTGAGCCTCAATCTGTTATTAAACAGTCTAATGATTTGCGTCCAAAATTCCCTGTACTTGCTTTTCGCACGTTTCTCAATTCTTTCAATCAAGATAAAGATCAAATACTTTCCTGCATACAACCTTCCGACTATTTAATAATGGATTGGGAGGATCATGAGTTAGATGAGACTGATTTAGACATGACTGATATTGTAAATGCGTTGGCAAATTTTAAATGCACAGTAATTATCAACAGGAATCCTTTTCCTAAAGATTTTAAAAATACGAGCATTGTTCATGGCGAGAAATTGAAGGAGATCAATAATGATCATACCGAAGTGTTTAGAAAATTCGGAGGAAACTGCTTCTCCGATTTTGCTGGGATCAAGAAAGATGACATTTCTGAAGGCGGCACAATTAGTCCAGGATTCATTTACTATGATGCTGTCAACAATGAATTTTACGGCTACCGGTACAAAAATGGAAGCCATAAAAAAGGTGAAAGAAGACCCGAACTAAGCGAGTTTGAAACTAGAATAGTACCGGACATAATCAAGTCTGATGCGACTGAGAGAATGCAAGGTGATGTCCGCAATTATTTAGATTCTACCAATGACGGATGGAATAGCCTTAACAAAATAAATTCCCACGAACTGTCTGGAAGAAATCAAGCGTTATTCAAATGGATTGGCATGCAACACTATATATCTTGTATAAAGGCCAAAATAAATCATGGTGACTTCACTTAGAGGTTGTAAATATTCTTAGGTTGAATATTGTTATTGAAAAAGAACTGATAGTCAACCGGCAAGATTTGCTTGTGGTATGCCGAAAGAAAATTCCATCGTTCACGATAGCGGTCTTTCAGCGCCTTGCGAAATAGAGAATTTATTTGCTGATCGCTGAATTTCATTCTTATTTGGGATACATCTATGTTAGCCTCTCCAAAAGCAACTTTTCGTTCGGTTTTGGAAAGTTGTTCTAATTGCGCTTCTGGATTAATATGCGAGTTGCGCAAGGGTTTTCTAAAAATTTCATACGTTCCGTCTACATAGCACCAAAGCCCCCATTCATCAGGCACCATTGTCTTCGCCTTTTCAAAATGTATTTCATCTGCGACCAAGCAATTGTAATCAAAGACTGAAGCATAGTCTTTCGCTTGCTTTCTAAGCTTTGAAAGGTTATCTAGGCTAGACTTAATTTCGAAACTTGTTGTATGACCATTAATCACCAAGAAATCAACGCGACTGCTATTAACGTTTATTTCATACGCACCAATAAATTTGGAGTCATTGATATATCGCTTTGTTAATTGGTACTTCAAAATTTCCTCACCTCTATAGTGCTTGACCAGCGCGTAATTCAGTGCAAGATGAAGTTCCATTTTACTGAAATTTGCAAATGAAGTAGAGGGGTACACCTTTTTCAACATTGCTGATAGCTGAACGTAATAACTCAATGCACTATAGCCCTTAGCAATTGAGTTTATTGCACGTTGGTCCGGCTTAAGAGTCTCGATCAAATTCATGTCAGCTTGGGGCAAATTAAGCAGAATATGTTCTGCCGTCAAAAACTTATGCATATTCATATGAGCTATGTCTTGTGTTCTGTTTAAAACCTCTTAAGTCTTTTAAAGTAATTTCGTTCGATGGCTTTTTGCGCGTAGATCATTGTAGTCCTCAAGTCTGCGTGTCTCAATGTTTTTTGAATCAACTCTAGCGGAATACTCTTTTCATACATTAGTTGACCTGCAGTGTGCCTAAGACTATGAGGCGAGAATTTACCTTTCACGCGCAGTTTTCTGAAGTAGGAATTGACCATACCATCTAACGCTGGCCGCGTTAAATCGAGGAATATTCTTCCCCTTTTGATGCTGCCTCTCTTCATGAAAAGGCCGATTTCCTTTTTGGCGATTGAAGAAAGTTTAATCGTATCCTTCGATTTTTCGCTCTTACCTTTTCCCCAAACTGCAATTTTGCCCTCCTTAAGTTTGACGTCCGAAACGAAGAGCCGTAGGACTTCTATTGACCGAAGCCCATTCCACGCCATTAATGAAAGGATTGCTCTGTCTCTTGGGTTCTTCGCGAGGGACAAAAGCCTGTTTCTTTGAATTCTCGTCAAGCTGTCCTTGTGATAGGTTGATGTCAAACTTCTGGGAAGAGTCACACGAATTGTCGAGACTTCCTTCAGGGATTGAGCACTAATTCTCTTCAGTCCTTTTTTGACCAATTTTTGTTCCCGAGAGAGTTCAGAATAATCCATTGAATGATATTCGAGCACCCACTGACAGAAAGCCTTAAGGACAGATTTATACAACCGTTTCGTGTAATCCGATAAACTAGGGGAGAGGATGTATTTACCCGCAGTCCTTTTATTAATGCGAGTGATGTCATCTTTGATCGACTCAAAGTATCCATTTAGAATCGTTGCGTAGATCGACATACTCCTGCTGGATCTCAAACGATCTTGAGAGTTGGCCAGAAAAATCTTCACATAAGGATTCGAACGCGGCAGTTTAGGTTCATTGAGGTCATTGACCAGATAAACGAATTCCCTGAGCTCAAGAAAATTCAAAAAACGATTAAGTATCGATCTAAGGGACGGCCCACGTTGACTTATATAGTCAGTAAGCTGTGATTGCACATTTCCTCCTTGTGCATAGGTCTTCAAAAAAGACTTTGCATTTACCAGGTATGCGCCAGTCACACCATATTTGCGTTCAAGCCAATATTCATAATCCACCAAAACTTCTGACGTCCGCGGTGTTTTCTTTTGTAGTTTTTCAACTCGACGAGAAATCTGTCCCATAAAATCACATGTTGAGAGGGTGGCGTTTTCTAAATTAGATATTACTAAATAATATAAATGTACATTTATTTTTTAGTAAACTTGAATAATTTGACAGGCATTTATTCACGTGAACTTTAAATTATGGGCCAGAGAATTTATAAAATCGAATTGGAGGAGAACGTAGATATTATTTCATATAGTAACATGACGCATGTTTACAGAGAAATATGGCTCTTTTTTGACTCCTCAGTTTTTGTGGAGCTAACAAATTTCTTCGTTGATAAAAAGGAAATTATCAGACCGTCATCTGAGTTTAAGGACTTTATTACCTATTTGTCAACCAATAATTTCAATATTCACCCAATCTCATTAGTAGAGGCAGCTAGGGAAAAAGCAGCTTTGGGAAGATTTAATGAGCGAAGATGGATTGATCACTTATACGCGGTTTTATTAGCTCAATGTGTTGATATCGATTCTTCTTCTTTGGAAACGTCTTCACACTGGACTATATCTAGAAAGCGCGAGGATAAGATCCTTGAGCAGTACGCATACTTATACCAAGCGAAAAGCCTGGATCAATTAGCAGTTCATATTTTCAGGAACATACTTGGAATGGCAGAGCTAAATCTTAAGCATATAATTCAGCTCAACGAAAAATATACCACTCCGTTTCTAAAAGCCATTCGAGAAGCGAACAATCTAAAAAAAAGTAAATATGAAACTCTGAAAATTTTCTTCGATCAAATTTCTTCATTGCCATATTGCCCGAAGATCGTTGACTACTGTATTCGACTAATTCTAGAAAAGCCATCTCGCGATTCGCTGATTAATGGTGCCCTCCGAAAAATCGGAAATGAACTTGAAAATTCTTCTTGGGACATTGCAATTTTTGAACAATCCCAACTTGGAAATTTCCTTGAGCCATTTCAAAATATTAAGCCGTACGGAATTTTTTACTCCTGCGACAATAACCAATATTACTACGCAAGACTTGGACGTCCATTGATAGTTAATATATTAAACAATTACTCAAGAGTTTATTATCCTGATCTTCGGTTTGAAAAATTAGATAGTAAATCGTTTCAGCTCATCAAAGACTATTTCAATCCTAGATTCCCAGAAAACGCTGATGATTTTAAAGATCAGCTAATAAATAGAGTCAAGGAAGATTTACGGAAAGCAGGGGATTTAAGAGGATCGGATATATTTATTCAGAGTTTAGAAAAAATAGACTTTTCTGAACTCCCTGTTTACCAATTTTTTTCCAATGCAAATTTAAAGAAGGATTAAAGGCCCCTTGACGGAGAGCATTGTGAGGTAGGACCAGAAATTTCACACTTGATTTTTTCCCTGATTTTCTGTACCTTTAGTCTTCCCCTTCCGCTAATGAAGGTGTGTCCACACCAAACTGATGACTTTAAAAATCATCAGTTCTATGAAATTCAAACAACCTTTCTCAAAAATTCTTGTTGAACTTCGCACTCAAAAACATTTGTCGATAAAGGAGTTATCGAATAAATCCGGTGTTTCAGAGCGGCACATTATTTATTTAGAACAAGGTGTTCATGAACCCTCATTAGAAATAATTTTTAAACTTATCGAGGCGCTTGGTAGTGATCCGATCGAGATCATCCAGAGGGTAACCAAGAATGGGGCATCGGATGAACCGATGAGTTAAATCATTTGTTGTTCACCACATCCGCAGTAAGTGAGTGCATGCGAAGTCCATTCATGAGTATGATAATCGTATCCTGATTTTCGCTGGAGAGTGAGTTATAAATCTTAAGCATTCTTCCTGTCTTAGGATTCTGATCAGCAATCTCGTTTCCAAGAAGAAAGTCAGATGTGCATCCAAGGTTTTGACAAATTGATTTTAATTTTTCCTGGGGAGGTTCAACTTTTCCACTCTCGTACTTGTAGAAAACTGAAGCGGCTACGTTAGTCTTGTCGGCAAGTTCTTCAACGCTAAGAAATGCTCGCTTTCTAGCCAATTTCAATCTTTCACCGAACACACTCATTTTTTCTCAATTCGTGATATGAATTTATCACAGATTGATAATTAATAAAAAAATGACTAAAAGTTTTTTTTCTTAAACACGACTTTGTGTAAAATCGAATCACCCTTCTGTAAAAAAAAGCCTCATTACTGCAGTAAACTTCACTGCATTATCCTTCACTGAAGGATGCTTCACTTACTAATGAACTTTTTTTGAGCCATGAAAAACTCGACCGATGGAAGCATTAAAATTTTTTGTCGCGAAAGAAAGCGCTTTAAGTGACCTGGACTTATTCGTTCACACTGACTTGATGATTCGCGAATTGCACATTGTAAAAAAAACTCTTCAGAATGGATTAAGAAATAACAGGATAGGGCAAACAACATTTTACAGCCATCTTGAATATCCGGACGGTGTCTACGTAAGGTATTCGAGTGTCCCTAAGAATTCTCTTTTAAGACAACATCTTCCCTTGACGTCAGGGGCCGCCTATGAATTACTAAAAGACAAAAAGGAATGCGAGGAAATATTATTCAAGACAGAGAGTCAAAGGATCTCACTTGAGAATATGAAGAAGTTCTATTTGGAAAGATGGCCAGTGTTTGTCAGTCACTACATTGAAGACTTCATGAAGAAATCCGAGCGTCAGAGGTATGCACAGTGCCATGCACTTTTCAGTTATATTATCGAACTAGAGAGAAAGGGCGAAACATTAAAAAACCTGTTTGAATCGTTTAAGAAAATATCATATGATGAATTGTCTAGGGGATACAAGATTGTTTTTTCAACTCAGAATTATAAATCCTTTGCAAGGAAGATCAATGAGGCGAAGCGTATTGGGATTCACAATGCTCTCATACATAAATCAAAGGGGGTAAAGAGGATGGATCTTGCCATCCTATCTGAAGACGATCGGAATTGGATACGTGATAAAAAGGCTAATCAGAATAATTATACTTATCGTACCATTCAGGGAATACTCCTTGAGGAGAGGGGAGTATATGCGTCTTTAGAGACGTTAAAAAAAGTGTTCTCAGGAATCCATATCAAAAATCTAGTCAAGAATTTCTGGAAAGGACCTTCATACGTTAGGAAGAATTGTCGCCCCACAGTAAAACGGATATTCAATTTCCCTGGTGATCAATACCAGGCTGATGGATCAAAGGTTCAGTTTGTCTGCATAGATCATACTCGAAAAATTGTCACATTGACATACTATGTGGTTTTAGATGCGTACAGCAGGAAAGTCGTGGGACTGTCAGTAGATACAAGTGAAAACACCGAAATGGTAATAAGTGCATTCAAATATGCTTTTATGATTGTAGGGTACTTACCAAGGGAAATAGTTGTCGATAACGGCCCTGCCTATGGTTCAAAAGAGTCTGAAAAATTTATTGCTAACATAAAGCACTTTGGCGTAGTCTGGCGATTCTGTCATAAGGATTATCCATTGGAGAAAGCTGAGATAGAAAGTTTCTTCAGCGTATTTCAGAAAGTCATATGCAATAAGTACCCATACTATATTGGAGAAGGAATAAAAACTAAAAATGAGTACGGAAATCCTTCAACAGATCTGATCAAAAAATACTGGAAGCAAAAGCATTCGCTGATGTCGAAAACACAATTAACAGAGTTGCTTTTTAAAATGATAAAAGAATATAACAATGAATATTACAAAGAAACTATCGAGCCCCTCAATGAGATTTCAGGAGAGAGTTCGAAAGAACATGATTCGATTGGAGCCGTTCATGATTTCAAAGCTCTTTTGGCGTAAGAAGACTGTAACGGTTCAGGAAGATGGTTTAATTCGATTTTCATTTGACAAAAGAAGGTTCGAGTATCAGATTTATGAGCCAAAAACTTTCTTCAGCACACAACGATCACGAGTAAAAGTGTACTTCGATGAAAGAAATACCAGCGAAGTGCATCTTTTTGATTCGCAGAATAGATTTCTTGGCTGTATTGAGCCAAGGTTGGAGTTCGATGGCAGTAACGAGGACATAATTATAGAACATCGAAAAAAACGCAAGGAAATTGATAAGTATGCGAAAGAGCAAAAGAAGAAGTGGGAGGGGGCCAAGAGCCAAGCAAGAAAGTCTGTAAGCAAAATTTTATCAAGAGAATTCCATGACTATCTGGTGGATGAAGAACCAGGTCGCGAGCAAGAATTTTTCATGAGTATTAATCAAGTAGAAGTTGAATTAAAAAAAGTTTTTTTCTTATGAGCGACAAAAAGTTCACGGCAATTGATAGCCTTCAATATTTGCTTAATAAACCGATAATTGAAACAGCGGCTACGAAGAAAATAAAAACCATTCTCACTAGAACCCAAAACGATAGCTCAATGGTTGGTATTATTGGCGAAGAAGGGATAGGCAAATCCACTGGTGTAGCCAAATCTGTCCTAGCAAATCCTAGTTCTTACTACATTAGAATGGGCCAAAGCTACGGAAGCAAGACATTGTTTCACGAGCTTATTTTTTTGATCACGGGCAAGCAGGTGTATCAGAGTACTAACATGAATAGCACAATTGATTTTCTCTCAAACGTATTGACAGAAACTCCTGATAAGAAGCTAGTAATTATCGATGATGCAGGTAAGTTAAAATCGGCTGGGCTCGGTCTATTCCATGAACTAAGAGACAATACTATGGACACTACTGGCTTTGTGTTTATGGGGCTTGAATATTTTATGAACAACCTCCTTAAATGGAAAAAAGAAGGAAAAATTGGGATCGCGGAATTTTACCGAAGAATTAATTTTTGGTATTCACTTCCATATCTTAGTCAAGAAGAGAAAATTCTTTACTTGAAGAGTAGAAACATTGAGCTCACTGAGAAACTGATTTCTATTTTAAAGGAGGTAAACACAATTTGGGAACTTGAAGCCCGGGTCAATATTTATTTGCAACAAAAGAAGATAAAAGGGTCGCGAAATAATCCTCCAAGTAATCCTAAAGAAGTCTAAAGTGAGATGACTGCTCTTTTCGAGTTTACACAGGCTCTGGGCTTCGCGATTAAAGCAACTCGCGCGAAAAACAGCCTCACTCAAAGGAAGGTTAAAGAGAAGGCAAAAATAAACTCACATAGGCTTATTCCCGAAGCTGAAATCGGCAAACGTAATATTAAGTTATCAACGGCATTTAAGATATGCGTTGGTTTAGATGAGAAACTTAGCAATATCGTGAGCCTCGTTAACCTCATATTAAACCAGCCAAACTGGGTTGAAGAGAATAGATCACTATTAGATCGAGGAACTAGAAAGACAACGGCTAGAATTAGAGTGCGTACTGACACTGACTTTTCTGAAAATAATTTTTCTCTGGTGCTAGGGGACTTAATAAGAGAAATTAGGATCGTACATGGTTTCAGTCAACAACAGCTTTCCCTGATGGTCAGATTTCAATCGAATCGAGCCGTCCCAGAGTACGAGTTAGGGTTAAGATGTCCCAGATTAACAACTCTGTTTAAATTATGTCGAGGCTTGGAAGTCAACGCAAGTTATATCGTAGAACTTATGAGAAATAAATTCACCATCGAGAAAAGGCCTTTTATATTAATGAATAGGATGCGCTCAATTTTAAAAGACATGAATGAGCAAAAAAATAGAAAAGGCTTTCGGCCATGTAGTTCGAAAGCTTAGGGTCAGTAAAGGTTTGAGTCAACAGGAATTGGCGGATCGACTGAGCCTTTACCGTCACCATATAAGCATAATAGAACGTGGGCTCAATTCTCCATCAATGTTCTTGGTATTCCAGATTGCGTATTCTCTAGAAGTCGAGCCATATCAATTGATGGAAATGCTAGAGGAAAGATTACGGCTAGCCAACTGAGGGTTAATTGCCTCATTCTGCAGACTTCAATTTTTTAAAATTTTAACGAAATTTTTTCAACATCATCCAATAAAAAGCATTAGGGAGGGGGTACATTTTAAAATACCCACTGGGCTCATTTTATTGTAACTGTACCAAGCCTCAGAATATGAACATTCTAAACTTTGGATCTAATTTAACATAATATAAATTATATAACTATTGCCGAGCTAAGTTCCTGACGCACAGTTCTATAATTATATTATGTTAACCATCCCAGCGTGCCATTCGTATTGGAGTTCGGGATTTTGCGCACATGCCAGCCGCACAGTTATATAATTTGACGTTATGTGTAAATAGCCGCTCAAGGCCGCGCTCATCCGGGCCGTGCACACCTCGTCCTGGAGTGTCTATTTAAGCGATAAAGATTGAGCAAGAAAGTTTTTGCCCACGCGCATTTAATCCACCAACCGCGCCAAGCATAAGTAATGCAGGCCGCACATACCAGGCGCCAACCAAAGCCAGCATCACACATGCTTGATCCATCGCTCTAAGACCAATTCAATTGAGTTGTGATAAAGCTCACTGGATTAATTCATTAGGTTCGCCATAGCTCACCAGAACTTCAAAGGTGTTCGCACTTTATTTTTCTTTTGTCCTTTTTGCCTTGATGCAAAAAGAACGAAAAAAATCAAGGCCCAAAGATGCTTCCGCCCACATGCCTACGCGCCACCTCGTCTTTGGGCCGGGCCACCGCGCAGCGGAAGTTTGATATTCCAGAAGGAACTTCCTTATGAGTTTTTGATATATGTCAAATATGACATATATTTGTCTGAGACAAAATGGATAAAGAGCTAGCTTGGTTGCATGGTGAAGTGAAAACACCACCTTTTTCAAAGGCGGCTCGCATTGAGGCCGGGGTGTTACTTCGCAAGCTCCAACGAGGTGAAAGACTTTCCATGCCTCACTCGCGTCCAATGCCTTCGATCGGTAGACGATGCCATGAGCTTCGTATAGATGACGAAAATGTAACATGGAGAATTGTTTACCGGATCGATTCAGACGCGATTGTGATCTTGGAAGTTTTTGACAAGAAGACCAATCAAACGCCCAAGCAAGTGATTGACAGTTGCAAGCAGCGGATTAAAAATTATGATGATAACTAAACGAGTAAAAGAAATGAATAGCGCAAAGAAGAAACGTCTTGAAGCAAATGGATGGAGGGTTGGTAGCACAGCTGAATTCTTGAATCTTTCGCCTGAAGAAGCTGCGTATATTGAGCTTAAACTTGCCTTAAGCAAAGCTCTCCAGGATCTACGTAAATCAAAAAATCTCACACAAGTTGATCTCGCCAAGCGTATAAAATCAAGTCAATCAAGAGTAGCGAAGATGGAGGCTGGAGATGCTTCAGTCACCATGGACCTTATGTTTCGCTCAATGTTTGCTCTTGGCGCATCCAGAAAGAAGGTGGTTGGAATGTTGGTGTGATGGTCTCAGCTCGCTTCTGGCATACTTAAACACGCCACAAAGTTACGGGCTTGCGGAATAGAAAGCTGCAAGGGTTCGCTGCGCCTGCTCGTAAAAAAATCTCCACCCTCCCTCCTGCTCGCCCCCGTCCCTCGGGTAGTATTTTTTAACGGCAGCCCTTGCGCCTTTCTATCCGGTCCCGTGGGCGAGCGTCATGTTTAAATATATACTTCGTGTCAATGTTGGCAGCTGGTGGCTGCTGCTTGGCGTTTGGCGTTCAGGTTCTCCGTTTGCGTTTCGCGTGTGGCGTTCTAGCCCACGTGAGTATCTGCTCAGGTTCTTTTGGCTTGAGTGTTCTATTTCAGAGCTCCCTTTTTAGGGGGCTTTTTTTGCTCAGGTTCTTTTGGCTTGAGTGTTCTATTTCAGAGCTCCCTTTTTAGGGGGCTTTTTTTTAGACATGTTGAAAGATTTCACTAGAAAATTTTTCTCATATCATCCATATAGCCATAAGCCCTCCAATATTCCTCCAACTTTGTTGAAGGTAATGTCACAGGATGCTCTGCAAAACTCCATAACTCTTCAGGATTCTCTTTTAAAATTTTAAGAGGTCTTACAAAGGCGTCCGATGATCTTATTTCAATATTCGAGGTAGAATTGTGAAAACTTCGCCACTTCATTGCTTTTTCCTCTGACCAAGTTTCACCATCACCTGCGACAATGATAAACCTGAATTTAGAGACTGCACCAAATATTCTTTTTTTCTCAAGAGGGTTTTCATGAAAGTACCGATCCCAAGATTTTACTTGCTCAAGGGCACCGTTCAATTCTTTTGATGGTTTGTCTGACTGTATGAATAACTTCATCTGAGGTCTTTCAACTTCGACCAAAACCCATTCAGGTCCATTCGAATTATCATTTAACCAGGCGAAATCACACCTATAGGTTCCACCGAAAGAGATTTCATGAAAGACAGGTTGAATTCCACCCTTCCGGCTATATAGCTCATAAAACAAAAATGAATTCTCCTTGAGAATCTTAAGCAGTTCAACTTCGGAATTATTGCTATAGGCTGCTGCCAATTCCTTTTCAACCTTGACGTAATCCCACTTTGTCATATTTAAATTATTACTGGATGAATGTCAAACTGATGTCGCTGACGTCCACCTTCTGTCGAATACTGGTAGCATTGAGGCTTTTAAGTCTGAATTAACTTGTATTATAAAACACTCTTTCTTGCCTAAATCTTTTAAACTGTGCCCGACAATCCACATCCCACTATCATCAATTATATACCTATCATGTAATTCACTTCCATTATATACTCTAACATTTACCTTAAAACCCTCTTTATTCAAATCATCAAGTGCTCTTTTAAAACTTCCAACTGGTTTATCCTCAATGTTATTAGTAAGAATAAGAACATTGTTTCCTTTTTTGCCCTTTGCCAAGATGTCAATCAATCTAGCCCCTATGTATGGGTCACAAATTCTGATATCACCAGAAAGTAAAGAAATAATCTCCTCCGTAAATTGATTTTTGCTCGTGTAGGGAGTTCCTGAATTAATATATATATATCCTTACGCTCAACGGCTACATCGATCGCTATTTCATTCCTACCTTTTTGCATGAGTTTGTAAGTTCCATTTTTCTTATCTACACATCCGCGGGCAACATTATAAAGTGAATATTTGACAGCTTGTGGGCTTGTCTTGATTTCGATGATTTCTGTTAAGAATCGGGAAATGTTTGCAGCGCCCAGTCTCTCAATATTAAGTTCCTCTTTTGCAACATGCAAAACCCAAAGACTTCTTTCCTTCACTGAACCATAAAGATGCGGATCAGGATATCCAGACAAAGTCTTAATATTTATGGTTTGTAATTCTTGTGCTCGTTCTTTCATTAGCCAATCATTTGCTTAACCATCCCTAAACCAAGCTTTATTCCTTCCTCAGTTATTTTATAGACTTCACCTTTATCAATCACGTATGGGCGTCTCTTGCTATTTTTCATGTCTCTTTTGAAATTATTACGGACTGTGATCCCTGCATCTGTTAATGCTTTGATCAGTGCAGTCGCTGCAATTTCCCTTTGATTAAAATGATAGTAGAAACATGCCAGATAGATGATTGCATTGTTGAATGCCTCTTGTGAGTCTTTATCATCATGCTTTCTTTTTAACAGGTGCAGAGCTTCATTTTCGAATTCAAAGATTGTCTTAATCTTATCCTCCGTGGCTTCTAAATCCTTTGCTAAATCTTTCAGCCCATTGGGACTAGAGTTGTACTTTATATCAGGAATTTGTCTCTCCGTTGATTCTTGTTTCAAGCTCTTCCCTTTTTCATTTGTGTCAGAAGAGCCCTTGGTATTACTAGGTCTTTTTTTCCTTTCGGTTGGACCTTTCAAAGTCAAACCAAGTTTGGTCACTTTTGAGTGATTCGCATATTTAGTAATTAATGAGTCCAATATTTCGCTTATCTTGTAATGATTAATAAAGTAAAGGGAGTCCTCCAAGGACACAAAGTTTGATGACGCCAGCTGCCCCAAAGGGGCTGATAAAGTAGTCGACTTTATGGTGAGGTCTTTAGATATTTCCGCTGAGCTCTTTTTATAACTATTCACGAGTGATAGTTCATTGGCAAAGTACTGTCCGATAAGGTAAAGCGATATTCTCTCTGCATTAGTCAAAGAATCAATTTCAAAAATCACCCCGCCATCCTTTCCGTTAATTCTAAAAAGGGTTGTTGATTTTTTAACAAGTTCCTCAAATCGCTCTAGGGTATCCTCTTCTGTTATTAAGAGGCTCTTTAGTATTTCTTTTCTCTTGTCATTCATAAGATCAAAATTTATTGTGTTCAGATAATTATCAAATAACAAATGGTGTTTCAAATATACTGAAATACCGCTACTTATGAGGAATATTTGGTGAAATATTTTTAATTTTGTGATAACAATAAATTCTGATTGTCGGATGAGTAATTGGTGATGGAACAGGGTAAATTTTCATGCTCCTGCAGCAACACACATTGTGCAGGCCGCACACGCTAACGCAAAACCAAAGCCTGCCCAAAGAGTGTCGCTGCTCCAGCCCGGTAGTGAGTGATGAAGATTGAGTTATTGAAAGCCAACGCTCAAAAAAACTTTCTATGAAGATTCCGGTAAGCCCGGATGCCAAAGCTACTTAACATAACGCAATGCCATTATATAACAATACTGACTGGATGAAGGGGGCTCAAGGGGACAACTTTTGAATAAAATCAACGAGCATCAGCTCATGTTCGAGGTTGAATTTCTTCCGGAGGCGATACCGGCTTTTTTCCACAGCGGCAACTGACACATTCATCAGGATGGCAATCTCTTTCGAGCTGAGGTTCATCTTTAAATAGGCACAAAGCTTCAGTTGCGAAATGGTGAGATCGGCATAGGTCTCGCGTAACTGTTTGAGGAAATTGCTGTGAACCTGATCGAAATAGAATTCAAATTTTTCCCAGTCGTTGTCGAGCCTGATGTTGTTATCGATGAGCTTGATGATCTGAGAGAGGGCAGCACGTCCCTCATCATTCATGCCGCTGCTCACCAGTTTCACCTGTGTTTTAATCTGATCGAGGATCTCGTTCTTTGAAGTGATATTCAGCGCCAGCGATGCCAGCTCACGTTGCTTGTAGTTCACTTCATTCTCTAGTTTTTCGTTCTCCAATTTAATGATCTTCCTTTCCGACCTGAGCTTCTCCTGCCGCAACTGTCGCTCTTTCTGCCGGTAGATCAATTTTATGGTCCCTGCCAGCGCCAGCAAACTCAGGATGAGGTACACAAAATAAGCAGTGGCAGTTCTATACCACGGAGGTGCAATTCTGAAAACAAAGCCCGCATCTGTTTCAGACAGCTCATGGTTGTCGTTTCCCGCCCTCACTTTAAATGTATATTTGCCCTCGGGGAGGTTGGTATATTCTTTCTGCGTTCTCGAAGTCCACTCCGACCAGGTTTTATCAAATCCCACAAGCATATACTGGTACCGGTTTTTTTCAAGGTCGCGATAGCTGGTGCACGAAAATGTGAAACGCAGCTCGTTGCGTTCATAGGGAAGTTTCAGCCCCTCCGGGTCGGCATAGGCTGAGTTACCCCAGATAAGGCTTTCATCGTTGGAATCTTCCACCTTGCGGATGTGAACAAAGAATGGAATTTTCTTTTTTTGATGCCTGGAAGGATCGTAGTGAACAAAGCCCTCCTCCGTTCCAAATAAAACATTCCAATCATCAATCGGGTTGATATGCTCGAAGTTGGCCACCAGCTTGCCTTCCAGCTTTCCGAATTGAGCATCCGATAGTTTGTATCCATCATTTCCCTTCAGCAATATGCCGGGCCGCTGTTCAGCCACAAACCAAACATTGCCGCGGGCATCTTCCACCAGTTTGGTAACAGCCTTTCCATTAAAATATTCAGCGAAGCGGGGATCGGGCTCAAATTTGTCGAGTTTCTCGTTGAACCGGTAAATTCCTTTTTCGGTGGGGAAGACGACAACGCCACCAATTTTTGAAACATAGTTGCTGAAGTCAGAAGGCAGACCATTGGAAACGTTATAGAATTTTACGGATGTGAAACGACTCAGGCTGTCGTGAAGGGTAAGCTTGAACAGTCCTTTATGCGGATGGCTGAGCCAAAGATTTCCGCGATGATCTTCTTCCATGATCCTGAAAGATTCTCTGAAGTCGGGAAGCATGTTTTTGAAATGCCATGATCCTGATTTTGTCTTGTCAAAAATTGAAAGTGCTGAGTAGCCGCCTGCCAGCAGAAAATCCGGATGATTTTCAGAGCGCATGAAGATCCAGGTCCCTCCTTCTACGATCCGTTCGGCTTTTCCATCTTTGATGCTGAATGCGCCATTGTTATGGCCGATGAGCAATTCACCAAACCTGTTATCGAGGTTCCAAACCTGGCCCGAGGAATTTTCAACGAGTTTGAAGTCGCCATCTCCGGTCGTGGGATCTTCATATGTAAAACGTTCTTTGTAATAAACGCCATGACTCGTTCCGAGATAGAGTCTGCTGCCATCGTGCACCGATGCGAAACCTGTTCCCGGCAAACCGGATCGTTCATTGATGGCCGTGAACGGTGAACTTAATTCAACAAAATCAATTCCATTCTCTAGTCCGAGCCAGAGATTACCACCTTCATCGCTGTGCATGGAAAGTATCGAGCTGCTTTGGAGGCCTTTGGAGGAATTGATGTGCTGCAATGGTTTTCCATTTTGATCAATGACCAGGAAGCCATTGTGAAGCGTACCAATCACGATACTTCCGTCAGCAAGTGTCAAGCCGGTAATGACCTGATTTTGTTTCAGAAATTTTTCTGCGCTTGTTTTCCAGGGTGATATTTGTAAGCCATCGTACATAAACAGGCTACCGTCCTCCGACCCGATGACGATGTTTCTCTCGCCATAGGGAACCATCACGCTGATTTTCTTCCCTTCCAGAACATCGGAATCGCGCAGCGGGAAAAGCTGGTTATCCTGAAGCTCCAGCAATCCTTTTCCGGAATCAAAGACAAAGATCTTGTGGCGAACTTCAAAGGCTGGAAAAAAGTGACCGAGAGGTTGTGTGATTGTCCATTGATGGTTGACATCACGGACCATGATCATGTTGCTGGCGATCGCTGTGATCTTTCCATTGTAAGCCGAGATTTTCCAGATATCGCCAAAGCCTGGGGTGCCTGGAGGAAGCTCTTTTGACAGCGAGATGTAGCTGGTGTTGCCAAGCGAATCGGGCATGATGTAACCAAATTCTCCCTGCGCGCCCACATAAAGTTTTCCATCCGTCTCGTCCACATACAGTGAGATTACCGCACTTTTATTGGGCATGGGTAATATGCTCCAGCTGGTTCCGTCAAACTCCAGTAGTCCATCGCCATTTCCAAAGTACATGATACCCGTCAGGCCTTGTGCAATGGCAAGATTGCGGGGGTGATGGCGATACATTTCCTTTGTAAAATTTTTGATGTAAGGCAGGCCAATGTTTTTTACCTGGCCCACAACGCGGGTGCAACAAAAAATAAGGACGAAGAAAAAATATCGACTTAACATGGGTATTGCCATCGCCACACGTAACATTTAATTAAAGATAACCAGGATGTCTTTACCAGTTCTATTCCACGTATGTTTCTCAGAAGAATTACAAAAGAAAAAGCCACCTGTTAGAGGCGGCCTTTCAGTTGCAAACAAAGGTTTGGGTTGGTTGACTTTGACTTATTTAATAACAAGTTTTTCACTCCTGGACTCGAGCGAATTGTGCATCAGCACGATGTAGATGCCTGCATTCATCATGTCGATAGTCAGGCTTTCCTCCACATACGATGAATGGAAAGTCTTGCCGAGGGCATCCAGTATTTTTACATGCGAAGGTTTCGATACTTTGATGGTGACCTGACCAATTGAAGGATTGGGGTATACCTTAAGTACATAATCATTAACTTCTGGAGCATTGAGACTCACATGTTCGCTCGCGAGCCTTGCACCCGCATTGGTTCCGGTTCCCCAGGTAAATTGTTCCCATCCTCCCGCGGTTACACGGGTACAAGTCATGGCTAGTGTTCCGTTTTCTGAAGAAACATACCTGGCGTTGTTGCCCCTCAGGGAAATTGTTCCGTTGCCATTGATCACCCAATCGAATTTTTCCCAGTCACCGATAGTAGCTCTGTTACAGGTAATTGCCTGTGTTCCGTTTTCAGACGATACATATTTGCTCTGGCTGAGCAAGGCAATTTTTCCACCGCCTGCGTCTACTACAGTGAATTGTTCCCAAGCTTGTACGCTGGTACGATTGCAGCGCATCGCCTGCGTTCCATTTTCGCTGCTGGCGTATAGGTTATTGCTACCTTTCAGCCAGATGGTTTGACCGATCGGTACGCCTGAAGAATTTGGTGTGATGCTAAACCAGTTGATGTTGAATCCGCCTGCTGCAGCCGTGATTGCCACTTCCTGTTGTCCGGCAGGAAGGTCGACATTGTGCGATATGGTTTGCCAGTTCTGCCATCCACCCGTAGAAGGAACGGCAATGGTGCCGAATACCGGGCTCCCTCCCGCTCTTTCGAAGCGAATGCTACCACCGCCATTTTGACTGGCGATTCTGTACTGGATCTTGTAACTGCCAGCAGTGGGTACGTTGACCCTGTACACCATGTAGTCGTTGGCATCGATATAGCCTACGTTCAGGCCGCCACCGGAGTCTGTTGTCGTTTCAGTTTGAATGCCACTCATCGTGCAGTAGCTTTCTGCCTGAATGGTAGCTGGTAAATTCGTATACGATCCGGAGCAACCACCTCCTCCGCCACTGCGTTCAATTACAACTTGGTTGATCGCTGTCAATAGCGAGTTAGAATTGTTCACGTCCTGCGATAATTCCCAGATCATGATTCCTCCGGCCTGATCGAAGGCGAGGTTGGTTTTATTTTTAATAGTGGGTATACCGTTGTAACCAATGCTTCCAAAGAAATCCGAATTCGGATCTGCTCCTCTTGTAAGCAAGGTATTATAGGCAACGTATTCGCTGGGAGATCTTCCATAAAACGGAACACCTAAAATAGCTTTGCTGGCCGAAAGCCCTCTGCCTTTCCAATAATTGATCGTCTGCACAGCATAATCATAGGTGGAGTGGTTTGAACCTCCCCCATCATAGGCCATGAGGTTCAGATGGTCAACTGAGCTGAACACGCCAGACTGAACACCATCTGCATTAGATCCGTTCGCGGCTACTGCAGCGCTTAGGAATTTACTTCTCGAATGCATAGCTGTGCTCAGCTGGCCCATCAGCGTGTTGAAGTTTGCAGGATTGTTTCCTCCTGTGGGATATTCCCAGTCGATATCAACACCATCAAGACCGTATTGGTTGATCAGGTTCACAATGTTGTTGACGAAGTTGTCGCGATAGGTTGAATTGCCGGCCATGGATTCAAAATCCTGGTTATTCAAATCGCTCCACCCACCCACGGCAATACCTACTTTTACACCTGCAGCGTGCGCTCTGGACACGATGTCCTGAAGCTTAGAAGGCTGGTCTACCGCAGTAAGACCACCGGTTGTCGTGGGTCTGATAAATGCATAGTTAATGTGAGTGAGTTTACTGTACTGGATATCCGCTGGTGATCCTGACCAGGACGGCATATAACCAACCGTCTTGACCGCCTGGTATACACGCACATAGTCAACAAGCATCTGCGCAGGCAGCTTGCTTTCATCAACGGTTTGCCCGGGCAGGTTCCCTGCAACAGCCACGTTGAGCAAAATGAAGAAGGGCTTGTGAAACTCTTCTGTGCTATTGACACTGTTCAGGATATTGAGCTGGTGATACTGTACTCCATCCACAAACCATTTAATGGCGGAAGCATCCCAGGTTACAGAGAAGACATGATAGTCTGTGATATCAGTAGGGGTGCTGCCCGGAAGGTATGTCCATCCATTATTGTCCCAATGAGGGGTTCCAAGCGTAGTGGCATCATTGTTAATTTGTTCCATGATGTCGATCTCGCCACATTTCGGCCATGCAAAATTCGGGTCTCCGATGGCGTCACCCAGCATCCAGAATGCAGGCCAAAGCCCCTGCCCCTTCGGAGTTTTAATGCGGGCTTCGATTTTGCCATATTGAAAACTTTTCTTGCCGCGCGTGATCATACGGGCAGACGTGTAAGGCATGCCGCCCACAGATTCCTTTCGCGCGGTGATCACCAGGTTGCCGTTTGAAACAGTGGCGTTCTGTGCCTGGTAGTATTCTTTTTCATTATTACCCCAGCCACCACCACCGGTTTCGAACACCCAGTCGGGGCCGATAGAAGTGTTAAACTCATCAGACCAAACTAACTGATAGTTCTGGGCTCTGGCATGAAACTGCGCAATCAAGAGCAGCACCACGAAGAAAAACTTAGTCATGTAAATTCTCATATTTAGAACGGGTTTAGTCATTGCGTACGTTTGAGAGATTCTTTTCCTGTAAACGATTGTATTGCAAAAATCCCCATTACCATGAGATTCTTGCAAAATCGCGCCTGGACAAGCACTGGACACACCCAAAAAAGTGACTGGACATCTCCAGCAAACGGGCAACTATGTTTTGGGGTGATTTTTAGCGGAGTTAAACCAATATATAACATTACTGAGCTCGCTTCTGACATATTCATGTCATCCCAGGTTGGTTGGGTCCATTATATAAGTGCTGATGGGTAATCGGATTTTAGGTGATCGAGATCATTTATTATATTTTTTTTGTGCGTAAAAATTACACTAAGACTTTATATATATTAGTGCGTAATATTTACGCTAAGGCAAAAATTTAGCCAGAATACCATTTTTCAGACTTTTTGAATGAAACCAGGTTCGCCCCAGCCATCAGACAATACCATTAAAGAAGTGTCGATCGACTGCGTCATGTTCGGTTTTCATGCCGATGAGCTGAAAGTTTTACTCTTAAAATGGAATGAGATTGACTGGAGCCTCCCGAGGGGAAGGATCTTCAAATCAGAGCCGATTGCCGAGGCTGCGTCACGTGTATTGAAAGAGACCACGGGAATTCAGGATGTGTTCCTGCAGCAGTTTCACACTTTCGGTGCAGCTGACCGATATCAGAATTATACTGTAGATCAAAAAAACCGCCTCCTTGATAATAAATCGAAAGAGGGTATTGAGCATGAGCTTTTTCATGAGAGCATCATCTCGATTGGTTTTTATGCGCTGGTAGATTTCGGGAAGGTGACACCCAATTTAACCGGCTCATATCAGTGGTGTGAGATCTCAGCGATACCCGATCTGCTGTTTGATCACAACGACATGATCGAACTCGCGCTCGTGGCGTTGAGAAAAGATCTCCGTTATCTTCCAATTGCCAAGCTGCTGCCGCAGAAATTCACCCTTCGTGAAATGCAAAAGTTGTATGAGACCATCCTGAACAGAACATTCGACAGAAGAAATTTTCATAAGCTGCTGATGAGTTATGATTTCCTGATCAAGCTGCCTGAAAAAAAAACTGGCACGGCTAATAAATCACCCCATCTCTATCAAATCGATCTCGAAAAATACGAGACTGCTTTACAGGATGGTATTTCGTATTGACCCAAACGCTCATGCATATGATGAAAAATTTAAGATTGAAGTTAGTTCACCTGTTTTGGTTCGCATCGCTGTTTTTCTTTACAGAATCGTTGGCTCAAGACGCTGAAAGTCCCTCGAAAAAGATCAGGGTTTTTGTGATCGGCTCCATGGACAAATACCACAGCCCCATGGTCAAAAAGTCGATACCCATGTTTCAAAGAATGGCTGAGGACAACAATTTTGAAATTCATTTCACCAGGGATACGGCTGAACTTAATCCGCTGACATTGTCAAAGTACCAGGTTTTCATTCAGCTCAGTATAGCGTACTTCGATTTTTCACATTCGCAGCAATTTGCCATCCAGCAATTTATTACCAGTGGTAAAGGCTGGATCGGCATTCACGGAGCGGGCCTCACCGGAAAACAGTTTGCAGCCAAAGATGGCATCGATTGGAAGTGGTACTGGCGTCTGCTGGGCGATGCATACTATACACCTCACCCACCCTTACAAGATGGCGTTGTGAAAGTTGAAAACAGGGAACATCCCGTTACTAAAAATCTTCCCGCCAGTTTTTCGTTGCGTGATGAATGGTATGAATTTGAAAATGCTCCTTCGGGTGTTAATGTTCTGGCTGTAGCGGATGAGAGCACGTACAAACCCAAAAAGCCAATGGGCTATCATCCGGTAATCTGGACGAATCCCGCTTACAACCGCGTATTGTATATCAGTGTTGGACATGATTCAACTTCGTGTACCAATGAATCTTACAAGACCCTATTGAGAGATGCAATTAAGTGGGCGGCTGGTGACGAAGGCAAAGAGCAAAAACAAATGGATGCTTTCCTGGAAAGTGAAGCTTCCATTCTCGTGAACCAGATTGGGTACAATACTGATCTTCCGAAAAGAGCGATGTTCAAAAGTAAATTTCCCATAGACGCGGCAACCAGTTTTAGGATTGTAAATGCCATGACGCTCGACTCAGTCTACAACGGAAAATTTGATAAGTCATCACAAGTAAAAGAATGGAACGATTACTGGTACTCCCCTATTAACTTCAGCGAGCTTTCTAAGCCCGGTTTTTATAAGATCCAGGTATTGGCGAATAACAAGATCTATGATTCGTTTGATTTCGAGATCGGCAAACAACTCTTGACAAAAAGACTTATTCCTGCCATCACGAATTTCTTTGAAGGACAAAAAGCAAATTCTAAAGAAGAGCTGTCGGGTGACGAGCAGGTGAAACTCTTTGGCAGCGAAAACACGATTGACCTGCGCGGTGGCTGGTGCGATGCATCGGGTGATGTGAGCAAATATTTTTCTCACCTGGCTTACACCAATTTCATGAATCCGCAGCAGACGCCATTGGTAGATTGGTCAATGATTCAAACAGTTGAATCCATTCCTGCTATTCTGGATGATACAAAGATCAAAGAAGCATTGACGCAGGAGGCATTTTACGGAGCCGACTACATTATGAAATCGCTGTCCCCTGAAGGATACTTTTACATGACGCTCTTCTCCTACTTCAAAAAAGACCCCAAGGAAAGACGCGTGGTTGGCTTACTGGCTGACAGCAAAACTACTTCTGATTATCAGTGTGGCTACCGCGAAGGTGGCGGTATGGGTGTTGCAGCACTCGCCAGGATTTCAGGGTGGAAACAAAAAAGCAAATACACACGCGAACAATATTTACAAGCCGCAGAAAAAGCGTTCGCGCATCTCCAGAAAAAAAGCATCAAATACATAGATGATCACAAGGAAAACATTCTTGATGATTACACGGCCCTGATGGCGAGCACCGAGTTGTGGATCGCGACAAAAAAAAGCGATCTATCAAAAGGAAGCCAGATCACGCGCCCAAAAACTGGAAGACAGATTATCAACAGAAGGTTTTTTCTGGAGTAACGATGAAAAGACCCGGCCTTTCTGGCATGCATCGGATGCAGGCTTGCCCTTGCTTTCGCTGATCAGGTATCTTGACATTGAAAGTGATAAATCAAGAAGAGAAAAAGCCCTTGATGTTATTAAAAAGGCTATTGACTATCAGCTGAAGATATCGAAAGAAGTTGCCAATCCATTCCAGTATCTCAGGCAAACTTTCAGGATCAACAACAAAATACAGAGCGGCTTTTTTATTCCGCATGAAAATGAAAGTGGCTGGTGGTGGCAGGGAGAGAATGCCCGGGTTGGCTCGCTCGCTACGGTTATGCTCAAAGGTGGCAGACTTGTATATCCTGAAAAAAATGCACTTGGTGTCAGAGCCGACATAGCCGAATATGCGTGTAGCCTGATCGATTGGGAACTGGGCAGCAATCCTTATGAGCTTTGCATGATGTATGGCTTCGGTCAGGTAAATGTTCCTTACATGGCCTCGATGTATGGTCATGGCTCTGGAATTGGTGGCATCTCGAACGGCATCACAGGCGGAAAACAAAATCCTGATGACACCGGAATAGAATTTAAATACGAAGACAACGGCAATGAATGGCGATGGAGGGAACAATGGATCCCGCACACGGCCTGGTTCTTACAAGCTCTTACTGCACTGGAATCAAAATAATTTTTATGATAAAACATTTAATTGGATCTTTTTTAATAATCCTGATTTGTTCAGGTGGCCCTGTTCTCCTAGCACAACCCAAATTCAAAGCTATTGTCCTAACGGAACACGGTGGTCACCATGAAAGCTTCGTTGTCGCGGGACTTGACTGGCTGAAACAATATGCTAAGCACGAAAACTTCGAATACATAGAGCTCAATAATCCCGACACGATCACGAGAGAATTTTTAAAAGACTATAAACTGTTTATCCAGCTCAACTTCCCTCCTTATATGTGGTCAGACGAATCGAAAGCAGCATTCGAAGATTACATTGACAATGGCAAAGGTTCATGGATTGGTTTCCACCACGCTTCACTGCTTGGCGAGTTTGACGGCTATCCGATGTGGCCATGGTTTTCTGATTTTCTTGGGGGCATACGTTTTAAAAATTATGTGGCAGCACGCGCGGATGGAGAAGTTTATATAGAAAAGAAACATCATCCTGTTTTTGCCAGGCTTCCCTCCCATTTCAATCTGCCGGGCGAAGAATGGTACACATTCGATAAAAACCCCAGGGAAAAAGTAGAGGTATTGGCCACAGTTGACGAGAACAGTTACAAGCCGGCAACGGATATAAAAATGGGCGATCACCCGGTGATCTGGACTAATCCGAAGAAGAAGGCCAAAAATATTTATTTTCTGTTCGGGCACCACGGTGGACTTTTCGAAGTAAAGGAATTTAAACAGCTGCTGACCAACACCATGCAATGGGCGGTGAAAGGAAAATGACAGATGAGAAAATTTTTAATAACTGCGCACGGTAATTTTGCCTCCGGAATAAAGTCTTCTCTTGATATCATCATCGGTCGCATGGAAAATGTCTTCGTCATTGATGCCTATGTTGATGGCAATAAATCCATTGAAGATGAACTCAATGACATTTTGAAAAATATAAAGCCTGAAGACGAGCTGATTGTATTTTCAGATCTTATGGGAGGCAGCATTACCAACCAGGTTCTTCGATTTGCTTTGAAAGAGAATGTTCATATTGTTTCCGGGATGAATCTTCCCCTGCTTATTGATATGATACTTGCCGATTCAGATATGCCTGTCGCAGCAATAATCGAAAACTCAATTAAGATTGCCAGGGAACAAGTCGTTTATATGAATAAATTAATCAATAAAGAAAACGCTCATGATTAAACTTATCAGGATAGATGACCGGCTCGTGCACGGACAGGTGGCCTTTACATGGGTTCCTTCGCTTGGGATTGACTGCCTCATTGTGGCCAACGATAAAATAGCCAGGGATGATTTTCAAAAAATGACTTTGGGTCTGGCAAAACCCGCTGGTGTTAAACTTCTAATCAAATCGGTAGCGGATACCATTGCTTTTCTGAACGATGAAAAGAACAAACCGGCAAAAATCCTGGTGCTGGTCAATTCAGTAAAAGATGCAGCTACCCTGGCAAGCGGTGTTTCGGAAATCAGCTCGATCAACTTTGGAGGCATTCGTGCAAAGGAGAACGCGAAATTGATTTCGAAAGCCGTGGCGTTAACCGATGAAGATGTTGTGCTTATAAAAGAATTGCTTCAAAAAGGTATCGAGCTCGAAATACGACAAGTGCCTACAGATGAAAAACAAAAAGTAGGCTCATTGATTTAGTTGTGTTGCTTTGTGTCTTAGTGGGAAAAAAGGCATCGCAATTTTGAACCACAAAGACACAAAGTTCACTAAGCCGCACAAAGCAAAAAACCATAGAGGTTTTAAAATTTGATAGTCCATGACAATAACTTTTATTCTGATTACGCTGATCGCCATGTTTGGTCACTCAGAAGATTTTCTGGGAACGACTTTGTTAAACAGGCCTTTGGTTTTGGGGCCGCTTGTAGGTTTGGTGTTGGGAGATTTCAATCAGGGAATTGTCATTGGTGCAACACTCGAGCTGATTTTCATGGGAAACATTAAAGTTGGTGCTGCCATTCCGCCCGATGTGATCACCGGTGGCGTGTTGGGTACAGCGTTCGCCATCATTTCAGGTAAAGGCCCGGCAGTGGCGCTCGCGCTTGCAGTTCCGATTTCCATCCTGGCCGAAATGGTGGTGAGCGGACTATTTATTTTCAGGGCCGGCTTCAATAAAAAATTCACCGAATATGCTGAGGAAGGAGACTGCAACAAATTGCAATGGCTCCATATTGCCTCAGGCTTGCTGAAGCCATTGTTAATGGGTCTTATCACCTTCCTTACCTTGCAGTTAGGTGCCGATGTGATGAAGTCATTTCTTGACCGGATTCCGGAATGGGTAAACACAGGTTTACAAGTGGCAGGAAACATGTTGCCGGCACTTGGCTTTGCACTGCTGATGAGTGTGATGTTCAACAAGAAAGTAGCGCCTTATTTTTTCCTCGGTTTTATCCTGAGCAGCTACCTGAAACTTCCGATGATCGCCATTGGAGGCCTGGGCGTGATCCTTGCGCTAATCGTGACAAAAATCACGCATAGGGAGACAGCGAGTGAAGACGAGCCCAATAACGATGACACTCCTTCACCGGCAGCGTCATTTTCAAAGTCAGAGATTCGGAGTATATTTTTTCGTTCACTCACACTGGAAGCTAACTTCAATTTTGAAACCTGTCAGAATACCGGCTTTGCATTTTCCATGATTCCGGTCGTTAAAAAAATATACAAGACGAAAGAATCAATTGCGCTTGCCTTAAAAAGACATCTGCAATTCTTCAACACGAGTCCCTATGGTTCGACACTGATTCTCGGAATCTCTGCAGCGATGGAGGAACAAAATAGTCGTTCGAAGGATTTTGATGCCCAATCGATCAATGGCGTCAAGCTGGGCCTGATGGGACCTTTGGCTGGCATATTCGATTCTTTATTCTGGGGAACACTGAAAGTTATTGCCGCGGGCGTTGGCACATCGCTCGCATTGAAAGGAAACATTGCTGGTCCGCTCCTCTTTATTCTGATCTTTAACGTTCCTCATTTGTTGCTTCGATACCAGCTAACATTTATCGGATACAACCAGGGAAATAGATTTCTTCAAAAAATGGCAAACAACAACGTGATGGACCGATTAACGTCAGGGGCTGCCATTGTAGGATTGATGGTGGTTGGCGCAATGCCCGCATTGCTGATGTCAATTAAAACGCCAATAGAAATTGGCACTTCGGGTTCTGAAATTTCATTGCAGGGAATTCTGGATCAGATTGTGCCGGGCATCATTCCACTCGTGTTGACATTCCTCGTCTATTTATTCTTAAAGCGAAGTGTTAAGACAACTTATTTGTTGTTGGGCCTGCTGGTGCTGGGATTTATCGGAAGTGTATTGCATGTATTTGCATGATGGATAAAGGAAAAGCAAAGTGAAGAAAATAAAAGAGAAAACAGGGTTCGAGATCAGCGGTGTAGCTGCTTCACCCGGTATTGCCATCGGAAGTGCATATGTGGTACGGAAAAATGAAATCATTTCAAGCGGAACAAAACTGAAAAACGAAAGTGAGGTTCTCAACGAAATAGAAAAGTTCAAAAAGGCTGTCCAGGCATCTGTTGATGATGTTGAGGCCGTTAAAAATAATGAAGCCTTAAAGCTAAATGACGATGAAGTTAACGTGCTTGAAGCGCACATTGAACTCCTTACCGATCCCCAGCTTCATGAGGACGTGCTACAAAAAATAAACGCTGATAAGAAAAATGCAGTGGATGCTGTGATTGAAGTTGTCGATAAATTCGTTGAGGTCTTTAAAAGCATGAGCGATGAATACATGAGCGCCAGTGCCGCTGACGTAAAAGATATCGGAAACCGGATTCTTGGAAGCCTGAATCATTCCATCGACAACGGCTGGCAAAATTTTCAGTCCAACACGATCATCATTGCAGAAGATATTTCACCTTCTGAAGCCATTACTATCGATATGACCCTGGTCATTGCTTTCGCGACAAGCGTTGGGGGAAAAACGTCTCACACAGCAATACTGGCAAAATCAAAAAACCTTCCTGCCGTACTCGGCTGCGGAAATACGGTGGATAAAATAGAAAACGGGGACGTCATCATAGTCGATGGAACCAAAGGTGTGGTGATTGTTAATCCGGGCGAAAAGTGTCTTGAAGAATATTCAGCAAAAATGCGGGAGTACCAGCAAGGCAATGAATTCCTGCGATCCTTGAAAAGCGTCTCTTGCCAAACATCAGATGGCGTAAAAATTACATTGCGGGCCAACATTTCCAGCGCAGAAGATATGCTGGAGTCATTGAAACATGGTGCAGAAGGTGCAGGACTTTTCCGGACGGAACTCTTGTTCATGAACCGGAATTCATTTCCATCTGAGGAAGAACAGTTTCAGTTTTACAGTAAGGTAGCACTGAAGTCGAAGGGAAAACCGGTCATTGTAAGGACCATTGATATTGGCGGAGATAAACCGCTGGGATACTTCAACCTTCCAAAGGAAGAAAACCCGTTTCTCGGATACAGAGCCATCCGCATCAGCCTTGACAGAAAAGATCTTTTTGTCACACAGCTCAAAGCCATTTTGAGGGCAAGTGCGATGAGAAATTTCCGAATTATGTTTCCCATGATCAGCAGTCTTCAGGAACTCCGGCTCGCCAGAAAAATCCTCGAAGAAGCAAAACAGGAACTGCGAAAAGCCAACCTTGATTTTGATGAAAACATTCCCGTGGGTATGATGATCGAAGTACCGTCAGCCGCGCTCATGGCTGACATCTTTGCAAAGGAAGTGGACTTCTTCAGTATCGGAACAAACGATCTTTGCCAATACACACTGGCCGTTGATCGCGGAAACGAAAAAATAAAAGATCTGTACGATCCGTATAACCCGGCTGTGTTAAGGTTAATCAGCTATACCATTGAGCAGGCGAATAAATATAACATCAGCGTAGGAATGTGTGGCGAGCTTGCATCGGATCCAATGGCGACTCGGCTATTATTGGGCATGGGGTTAACAGAATTCTCCATGAGTGCGACTTCTATACCTTCCATAAAAAATTTGATTGTCAACAATAGTTATGAAGAGGCAAGGGAGGTTTGCGGGAAAGTTATGGCAATGGATAATTCAAAAAGTATTATTGATTATTTAAAGCGTAATGCTTAGAAAAAAATCCAATTACCACAAAGGCCACCAAGAATGATTTCGAAAAATTATATCATCACCGCTCCTGAAGGAATCCACGCACGTCCTGCGACCACGCTGATCAGATTGACGAAAAAATACAAATCGGTAGTAAGCCTAAAGAAAGGCGAAAACCTTGTTCGGTTAAACAGCATGCTCAACATACTCACCATCGGTGCAAAAGGAGGCGATACAATTACCGTGATCATTGAAGGCGAGGACGAAGCCCATGCAGCACAAGCGATAGACAATTTTTTTATTGAAGAATTAAAGAAGCTATAAAGGATATTCATGAAAATCACGATCACCAAAAATGAAAGGGAATTTGATGTGACCGCAGCATGGCGCATCATCGGGCAGATGCTGGAAAAACCTGATTCAGTTATTGGGTTATCCACCGGCCAAACCACCATCAACATGCTTGCAATCGTGTCGGAAATCCATACAAAATATCCTTTTGATGTTTCCCGGATAACGCTTTTCAATGTTGACGAGTTAACCAACCTGCCACGTGAATACTCCGGCAGTTGCTATACCATGATCCTGAATCAGATTGTCGGACCTTTGGGGATCTCTGAAGAGAATTTTATCATGCCTCCCACCATGTCGAATGATTTTGAATCGGAAGCAAAACTATTTGAACAGAAATTGGCAGCGCGCGGTGGCGCAGATCTGCAAATGCTTGGTCTCGGGGCCAACGGTCATATCGGTATTAATCAGCCTGGTACTCCGTTTGAAAGTGAAACCTGGGTGTCACCAATGGATCCGGACTTTGAAGCACGTGTCCGAAGAGAAACAAAAGTACCGGACGATGTCATTTTGGGAGGTCTTACGCGAGGAATTAAAAATATCATGCATACAAGAAAACTGATACTGGTTGTGAAAGGAGCGCACAAAGCGGAGATGGTTAAAAAAGCAGTATTAGGACCCGTGACCACAGACATTCCTGCTTCGGTTGTACAACTTCATCCAAACTGCGAAGTTTTGTTGGATGCAGATGCGGCATCGAAGCTTGGAAACCTTGAAAATTACCGGCCTTAAGTCGCGATGAAACGTCCTAGCTCACAGGGTTAGGGAGTGGACTTCTCCTATTTCAACCAATGAAACAACCCAGATGCAGGCAGAACATTTTATAATTATTCATGCATTTTAATGCAACCATTATCGCAATATTACGATTAATGAGGAAGACAGTTTGCCAATCTTTTAACGCAGGACTTAAGAGGCGGTAAATTTGGATTTTAGTTTAACCAGTTATGAAAACAGAAAACCTGACAGAAGAACATTTCTCCGCGGTAAAAGAAATTTATGAAGAAGGGATTGCTACAGGCAATGCGACCTTCCAGACGGAATCACCGGCATGGAATGAATGGGACAAAAGCCACTTGTCGCAATGTCGGTTTGTTGCCATTGAAAATGGTGTTGTCACGGGATGGGCTGCACTGACTCCCGTTTCAGGGAGATGTGTCTATGCCGGTGTTGCTGAAGTAAGTGTGTATATAAGCGCAAGCCACAGAGGGAAGGGAATCGGTAAACTTCTTCTTGAAAAACTGATCAAGGAAAGCGAAGCAAAGAATATCTGGACTTTGCAGGCAGGTATTTTTCCTGAAAACACACCGAGTATCAAACTTCATGAAAATCTTGGTTTCCGTCAGGTAGGATACAGAGAAAAGATTGGGCAAATGAAAGGGATTTGGAGAGATACAGTCCTACTGGAACGGAGAAGCAAAATTGTAGGTATATAGTCTGCGTCTTTTTTGCACCCCTTGCGTCTTATGTAAGGTATAGCACATAATTTGAATTCAATGGAGGCAATTGCAGCACCGATAAGCTTTTTTCAAAACGAATTAAAGGGATTCGTTTACAAGAGGGTAAAAAACATGGCGTTGGCAGAAGACATTGTGCATGATGTTTTCATTAAAGTTCAGTCCAAGTCTGGTCAACTTAAGGAAACAGAAAAAATCACCGGTTGGATTTATCAGATCACAAAAAACACGATCATCGATCATTTTCGAAAACAATCCAAAAGCATAAATATCAGTGAACTGGACTGGGAGAATGAAACACCCAACTTTAACGAATGCGTTTCAAGCTGCTTGAAAGACATGCTACCTAAGCTTCCTGAAAAATACAGAGTAGCACTTGAATTGACCGAACTAGAAAATCTCTCTCAGCTTCAATTGGCGGAGCGCTTGGGCATATCCTATTCAGGTGCGAAGTCACGCGTACAACGCGCAAGACAAATGCTGAAAGAAAAGATGGACGAAATCCTGATCATAAAAACAGATGTTTACGGCAATGTGATTGTTTGCGTTGATCGCCCCGGTTGTTGCTAAAAAGAAGTTGCGTCTTTATTAGCTTCTCTTCGTCTTGGAGGAAATATTCAAGACATGAAAAAACAATTATTACTTGTTCTCTTTTTATTGGGAGGCATAAATGCCTTCTCACAGAAAATAACGCTCGCTCCGATAAGCGATCACTACAAAGAACTTCAGACCTTTAGTGCCGCGCCAAATGCGCAACGCGCGTGGATGGATACTATAAAATACCCATCTTCACAATACGGAGGTTCAATTGTTTACTTGCTAGTAAAGCCTTACTACCTATCCGAGAGCCAGGTAAAAGCACTGAGTGAAAGTGTAAGATTTCCGGCCAACAGTTCCGACCAGGTACGAAATGAGCTTGATTATATGCTCGATCTCCAAAACAAGCGCACTCCTGAGCAAATCAAAAGAGTAGAATTTTTAGCAAACATCGGGTACTGGCCTCCTATTAATTTGTTACCCTCACATCTTTCTTATGCCCAAAATCTGAAAGACTTATTCTTTGAAAGCAGAGAGCTGATGGGTGAAGATATCAATGCAAAAAATTTCCCTAAGGTCTCTAAACTCCTGCAAGGTGTCATGCAAGACATGCGAATCATGGAGTTCACGATCAAGTATAAACTGCTCCGGCCGCGTCCCTATCATCTTGAACCTAATCTAAAACCTTTAACAACGATCAACTCACCCTCATTCGCCAGTGGGCACACACTGTGGGCCTTTGTCCAGGCATTCACCTGGAGTGAAGTCGCTCTCGAAAAGCAGAAAGACTTCATTGCACTGGCGGAAGAAATAAGAAGATCGAGAGAAATCATGGGAATACATTATCCAAGTGATAACGAGGCTTCTCGCCAAGTAGCATTCAAGATGCTGCAATACTATTCACAAAACGAAATATTTAAAAAGGATCTGAGTGAAGCAATTGCAGAATGGAAATCAGTTTCACCTACATTCACATCGAAGAAATGATCTTGCTGAAAATTGACAAGAGAATAATGAGGGTCATCAAGATTCTCACTTACCTTTTGCTTCTTCTCAGTGTGATCACCAAATTGTTCTGCGTCCCTTACATCAGTCACAAATTCCATTTGTTGGGAATAAGCGATTTCTGTCATCTGTTTGCGTTGATCGAATTAATTGGTGTTGCATTCTTCCTTTACGAAAAAACAATTGGCCTTGGACTAGTATTTCTATGCAGCTATTTCGGAGGAGCGATAGCGACAGATATTCATTCTCCTGAATATCTCTACCAACCCTTAGTCGTTCTATCCTTTGTTTTCATTTCTGCATTCGTAAGAAGGCCAGGAATCTTTCATGAACTATTGACATTGCACGATGCCACCGACAGTTCAATCATTTTTTTCAAGGCAGGTAGGCGATAGCAACTATTTTCGTATTTTAGCGTTTTCTTAAATACGAAATAATGAAAAATACCTGCCTAAGAGTATTTGCTGACATTAATCAGATTAAGGCGTGTAAGGAAAAGATCAGCCATATTGATGAGTCGGCTGAACATCTTGCAAATTCACTCAGCCTGGCCGGAAATGGTGTGCGTCTTAAAATTCTATTCCTTCTTCAGGAGGAAGGCCGGCTCTGCCCTTGTGATCTGAGTGATATTCTTGGAATGAACATTTCAGCGATTTCACAGCATTTGAGAAAATTGAAAGACGGGAAAATAATAGTATCCAAAAAAACGGGGCAGACGATTTTTTATTCGATGAGTGCTGAGTATGCGAATATCTTCAAGCCTATTTTTAAACTAATTACTGACAATAAAATCCTGGAACTGATATGAAAACTCAAATTGCTTTAAGTTTGCTAACAACATTGAGCGCATCAATGTGCTGTATTACTCCGATCTTGGCTATCATTGGAGGGACACTCTTTAATAAAAACTGACAATAGAAAATGACAGAGACAACTATTATCACCAATTCAGTTATCACTTGTCCGAATTGTGGGCATCAAAAGGAAGAGACTATGCCGACAGATGCCTGTCAGTTTTTTTACGAGTGTGAAAACTGCAAAACGCTTCTAAAACCCAAGCATGGAGATTGCTGCGTATTTTGTTCCTATGGTACGGTGAAGTGTCCTCCTATCCAGGCCAATAAAAGTTGCTGTCATTAATTGCAGAAATGATTCGCTCCTTTATTCAACTAAGCATCAGAAACCTGTTTCGTAAAAACAGGTTGTTCACCTTCATCAATATATTTGGGCTCGCCATTGGATTGGCCTGCCTTTTTTTGATCTCCCTGTTCATTTATGATGAGTATCATTTTGATTCGTACCATAAGAAGGCTGATCGTATTCACCGCATCGTTCTCGATTTCTCGGAAGAAGGAAACACCGTAAACTGGGCAAGAACGAGCGCTCCCATTGGCCAATACCTGAAAGGCACATATCCTGAAGTTGAGCAGGTGGTGCGTCTGCGCAAGAATCCCGGAACTGATTTGCTGAGTCGTGATGAAGTCAAGTTTTATGAAGAAAGAGTTTTCTTTGCTGACAGCACGCTATTTGATGTTTTTGACATTACCCTTTCCCATGGAGCTGCATCATCAGCGTTGAAAGATAAAAATTCAATTGTTATTACGGAGGCTCTTGCCAAAAAATACTTTAACAACGATGACCCGATTGGAAAGTCGCTTAGGCTCAACAACACTGTAGACCTGAAGATCACCGGCATCATAAATGAAATGCCGGCTAACTCACACTTTGTGGCTGATGCATTCGTCACGTTTACTTCGCTTGATCAATTCATGAGCGAAAAGAGGCTTAATCATTGGGGGTGGATGGATCATTATACTTATGTGTTAATGACCCCTGGATCAAAGGCAGCACAACTCCAGGCTAAATTTCCCGACTTTATTAAGAAGAATGCTCCAGAATGGGTATCGGAGAAAGAGAAACTTTACCTGCAGCCGCTGAAATCAATTCACCTGCATTCAGATTTAAAGGACGAAATAACTCCAAACAGTCGCGAGAGTTACTCCTATGTTCTGGGCACCATCGCTTTGTTCATTCTATTGATGGCTTGCGCCAATTTCATCAACCTATCGACAGCTACACTAACAACGCGTTTCAAGGAAATTTCGGTGCAGAAGGTTCTTGGTGCTAGCAGGTTGCATCTGTCAGCCTATTTTTGGATTGAGTCTATTCTGATCTGCACTGTTGCATTGGCAGCTTCTGTCGTGCTCGCATTCATTGCTGAACCTTATTTCAATGCTTCAACCGGAAAGCAGATCTCCGTTTTAACTAGTCCGTGGCTAATTGCACCGGCCATTGCGCTCACTGCAATCATCGGTTTTCTTTCGGGCATCATCCCAACCATCCAAACCACGCGGCTGAACATCCTAAACATTTCAAGACCTCAGAGAAATGTCATGAGCAAGTCAGCCATGCGGACTACGCTTATCACATTTCAATTTTGTATTTCGATTTTACTGATTGCAGCAACCTGGGTGGTATCGAATCAATTCAGTTTCCTGAAGTCATCAAGGTTTGGGTTCACCAGTGAGAATGTGATCGTGATCCCTGTAAAGGACAGATCGCAAAACGAGAAGCACTCTACATTTGTAAACGAGATCAGCCAACTGCCAGGTGTTTTAAAAGCAAGCTACTCATCAAGTGTACCTGCCATCAACAACGCCTATACTTACACGTACACTTTTACAAGTTCCGGTACCGGTGAACAAACAATGGCTGTCTTCCTTGTGGATGAAAACTTCTTTGATCTTTATAAGGTCAAATTAAAGGAGGGCCGCTTTCCGGATTTACAAAGAAAAGACACCCTTGCAGATGTGATACTAAATGAAGCAGCAGTTAAGCAACTTCACTTGTCCGAACCTATTGGCCAGTTGGTCACCGGTCAGGTGAAAGGCCGGGTAGTGGGTGTCGTTGAAGACTTCAACTTTGCAACACTCCACGCAGCTATCCAGCCAGTGATCATGTACGCATTTCATCAGAATTTTCGTTTTGTTTCCGTGAAGCTTGATGCCGGTAATGTTCAAACTCAATTAGCGGCACTCGACAAGAAATGGCAGGAACTGTATCCAGGCTATCCGTTGGAGTATTATTTCTTAGACGGTAAAATCAAGCAATTGTACGCGACCGAATCTCGCTTGACGAGCGCCTATACTTCTTTTTCCATTATCGCTATCATCATTGCTGGAATCGGATTGGTAGGGCTCACTACTTATTTATTGAATCGTAAACTAAAAGAGATAAGTGTACGAAAGGTGTTCGGAAGTTCGACAGCACAGCTCGTTGGGTTGGTTTATTCAGGATATGTCAAAGTCGTTTTAATAGCGACACTGATCGCTTGGGTTTTTGGTTATTACTGGATGACGCAATGGTTGAACAGCTTTGCATATAGAACTGAACTCAGAAACATCTATTTCATTGTGCCCGCATTGATAATGGTTTTGATTTTGTTGCTGACCACGGGACTTCAAACCCTTAAAGCGTCAAGAACCAATCCGATCGACAACTTGCGCGAAGAATAATTTGGCGTTCGATGCAAAAGGACGCAGGTTCTCCCTGCATCCTTCCGCTTGTAGACACTACTTGTTGCAGCAAGATGATCCATCTTCCGGTTGGGCACAACACGCTCCGTTGTTTTCTTCTTTTGTTTCACTTGGAGTGCAACACACCGATGCACCACTTTTAGGCGTACAACAGGAAGAAGCTTCTTCCTTTTTCTCTTGCGTTACTTTGGATTTTTGAATTACCGGAATTGATGTTTCTGTTTCCATAATCTTTAAAGTTGTTACACTTATAAAGACGATGGGCCAGATAAATGATGCACTTATTCAGCACAAGGTTCGCAAGGACCGGTGCAATTGTTTTTTGATTCTACCGAGAGAATGTTGCCGTGTCTATCAGCTTCGATATTGCAACAATTATAGAAGAGTTGTTTTAACCTTTCCCTCCCGCGCTGCACACGCGAACGCATGGATGAATAGGCCATCCCGTATTTCTCTGCCAGATCCTTTTGCTTGATCCCTTTTAATTCCGAATCAATAATTACCTCCTTGTATTCATCGGGTAAGTTATTGATCATGCCATTCAGGCAATGATCCAGTCCTTTGACTGAGTCTGTGGTTTCTTCCTCGGATAATTGCTCAGTCAGATTCTCATCAATGGATGCATTTTTATTTTTGGCATTCACGCGATAATAATCGATGATTGAATTTCTTGTAATGGTGAATATCCAGTTTCTCAGCCTTTCTTCATCTGATAGCTTATGAACATTAGCGGAAATTTTAATGAATACATTTTGTAAAATGTCTTCAGCATCCTCCTTTGATCGAATTTTGCTCCTGATATAAGAAAGTAAAGATTTTTGAAAGTCGGTATAAACGTTGGCTATTTCCAAGAGTATAAAAATTTAAGGGCCTTTCGTGCTGTGCCGATATGAACCAGAAGCAACAAGGAAAGACCAAAGGTAAGAATTAATAAAACGGAAGTGAGGTGGGCTGAGGTAATCAGCAGCCCACCAGTCAAAGTACCGATTGCAGCACCTATGTCACGCCATGTGGCATTCTCTGCAACTGCTTGAAGCGCATGACCGTGACCATTGGAAACACTACCCGGTGTAATTGCAGAATGAATGCTGTAAAATGTAAACACTATGACAGTTCCTACCGCGACCCCTCCTGATAAAAGAGTAAATAGTCCAATCAGCACTAATCCAAGTGAAATTGAAAACACCTTGTCGAGACCGATCTTATCTGCCATCCAACCACCTGCCGGTGAAAATAGAACAAGACAAACTCTGCGATATCCAAGATAAAGCGCAGCAAGTGTTGTGGCCGTAAGCAAGGTTATGTTTTCCTTATACTGCAGAAAGAGAATTCCAAGTACCACAATGACAATTCCGTCAATAAGAAGCGC
Organism: Bacteroidota bacterium; assembly: GCA_016178785.1. Classification (GTDB taxonomy): domain Bacteria; phylum Bacteroidota; class Bacteroidia; order Cytophagales; family Cyclobacteriaceae; genus ELB16-189. Next base: position 56,029 of record JACOSO010000068.1, read on the forward strand.
AGAGGAAAAAGTAATCGCGTTAAAGGTTGAAGGAAACTTCAAAAATGTTCTGGCTATAACTGCAGGAGTTCTGTCATCATTTTTAGGTAAGCGATATGCAAAGTATAATGCCGGAATCGAAAGAAAGGCCAACAAAATAAAAATGGTTGAGCTATCGAAGTACTTCAACATGACCGGAGCGAGTAACAATGCGGTCATCGGACCTGCCTCCTGGAATCCGCGACTTACTCCCAAGGCGAGACCTAGCTTTTGTTGTTGAAGCGCGTAACCAAGCGTACTGATCCGCAAAGCTGAAAATGATAGTCCCCAAATGATGCGCAAGGTGAGCCAAACAAATATCGCATTGGCAAATGCATATCCTGTTGTTGAGAGAATAGCGAGGGTCACTGCAATAATGGTTATCGTTCTCAAGCCATAGCTGGCTAACAAACACACCATCCACGTGTTGGAGAAAATTCGGACAAAGCGATTAATGGATAAGAGTACGCCAACCCAAACAAGTGGAACACCAACTTGAAAATTATTGACTGGTAAAAACGGATATAGGAAAGCATCACCGAAGCTTGCAAATGCCAACGCCAGTGACGCGAACACTGGCTCTCGCATAGAAAATTTTTCTTTTTCCGCTTTCATCAGCAACAAGCGGTATCCTTTACTTTTTTCTGTGATGACGATTCTGTCCCACAGCAAGCTGTTCCAGCGTCAGAACTGCACACTCCTGTTTCAGGTAAGTCCAATTCAACGTTGCGGGCGGCTTCGATATCCCCATCAATAGCTGCAGCGATAGAACGCACTTGTTCGTATCCTGTTGCCATCAGAAATGTAGGAGCACGACCATAGCTCTTTGAACCCACGATGTAAAAATCTTTGTCCGGGTGGCGCAATTCATTTTCTCCATGTGGCCGAACCGTTCCACAGCTGTGAATATTTGGATCGATCAATTCAGCTATCTCGGCAACACTTTCTAAGGATGCATCTATACTCAAACGTATTTCTCGAAGGAAGGAAAAATCAGGGCGTGATCCAGTGTTGCTGATGATCTCGTCTACGCCAGACAGGGCAAATTTATTTTCATTCTGGAACCCAATAATTGTTAGCTGACTTTCTTCATTCCGAATTTGTTGAATCTGGAAAGGAGTATAAACATTTATCCGATCCTCATTTACAAGTTGCTCAATTTTGATACCCAATGCACCGCGTGCTTCAAGTGCATCATTTTCCTGTCCGCCATATACCTCACTGATGTTTTTCTTCCGAAGCACCCAATGGATTTGAGTATCAGGATATCTTTCTTTCAATTTATCTAGTTCAAGAATTGCGTTGATGGAAGAGTGGCCACTACCAACCACGAGAACATTTTTGTTTTTATATCGACTTGCATGTTGATGAAGTATGTCCGGGATGCCATAGAAAATCTTTGTACTATTTTCAACTTCGCCTACAGCATATACACCACCAGATCCAATAGAGTTTGGTGAATTCCATGTGCCTGAAGCATCGATTACAGCTTTCACTTCATATTGTTCTACTTCGCCATGATGGAGTACTTGTACAACATAAGGCAATTCTTCTCTACCCCATGTTTTCATCTTATCCTGATTCTTCCTGCCGATAGAAAGCACTTTACTTCCTAGATGAATGTTTGGTTCAATGAATGGTAGTTCAGCCAATGGCTTGAAGTATTGATGATATAATTCTTTCCCTGTAGGAAGACCATCGTCATCCGGGCTTTGCCAATTTGTTTCTGTTAGAAGTTGCCTTGCAGCTTTGTCAATATTATATCGCCAGGGAGAAAACACGCGAATGTGTTTCCACGAAAGGATATTAGAAGCTACGGTGCTTCCGGCCTCGAAAAGAATAAAGGCTTGGCCCCTCACCTTTAGATGAGCTGCTGCTGCCAACCCTACCGGGCCTGCTCCGATTATTGCTATGGGAAGTGATTTTGTTGTCTCCATTGTCGAAATAGTTTGTTCGATTGTAAAGACGTTGAGGTTAGGAAAAGATGCAATGAATTTTTGCACTCTTCGCAATAACCACCGTGTACTAGGCTGGTGAGAGAGTGCGTAATATTTCTTTTTCAACCAGCGAGGGCAAGCGGAATAAACCGAATTGAACTATTCCTTTGTCTGTGCGTTCGGTTTACTTTACCACTTATCTTTGTCTTTCTAATGAATAAGAAAAACCACTTCAATCTCATTTTCATATTAGGTCTACTCACCGCCATCGGACCGTTTTCAATCGACATGTATCTCCCGGCTTTCCCGGCCATTGCAAAAGGACTGAACACCGATGTTGCACAAGTGATGCTTTCGTTATCCAGTTTTTTTATCGGGATCTCTGTGGGGCAGTTAGTGTATGGGCCCATGCTGGAAAGATTTGGTCGAAAGAAACCATTGTACGTAGGACTTGTTATTTACCTTCTTGCTTCCATCGGATGTGCGTTCACTGAATCGGTCAATTCATTGATTGCATTTCGTTTCCTTCAGGCGCTAGGGAGTTGTGCCGGCATGGTGACTTCGCGGGCAATGGTCCGCGATTTGTTTGAAGTAAAAGATAGCGCCAAAGTATTTTCTTCGCTGATGCTGGTGGTGGCAGTGTCTCCTATAATTGCGCCAACAGTCGGTGGCTATGTTACGGCCGCCTTGGGATGGCGTTATGTTTTTGCTGCACTGATTATAGTAGATATCGCTATTCTTACGGGTGTCTATTTCTTGTTACCCGAAAGCAAGCAACCGGATCCCAATCACTCGTTGAAACCGAAGTCGGTGGTGCAAAACTTTGCCGGTGTTATTGTTCATCCACAGTTTTACATTTATGCGCTGACGGGTGCCATTGCTGCATCCGGATTGTATGCCTACATCAGTGGCTCACCTCAGGTGTTCATTGAATTATTCGGAGTAAATGAAAAACAATACGGATGGATCTTTGCCATCATTGCAGTGGGAATCATCAGCACCAGCCAGGTCAACAGTTTTGTGCTGAGAAAATATTCGAGTGAAAAAATTATTTCTGTTGCACTGATTTTTCAAAGTATTATTGGATTAACCCTTGCAGGCATTGCATTTTTTAACTGGAGCGAATTATACACCACTATTACGCTGATATTTCTGTACGTGGGTTGCCAGGGTTTTATTTTTCCCAATGCCTCGGCACTTACGTTGGCAGCCTTTGGGCATAATGCCGGCAATGCTTCTGCTTTGATGGGTGCTATTCAGATGGGCATTGGTGCAACGGCCTCTGCCGTGGTGAGCATTTTGCAAGACCATACCGCCCTGCCCATGTCCGGAGTAATGGCCTTTTGCTCCATTGCTGCATTTCTCATTTTCATGATGGGCAGAAAAATCGTAGTTCAACAACCCACCTTGCAAGAGGTGGAAGAAGAAGATGTGGAAATGATTTCAGGATTATAAAAGACGAAAAGGTTGCCGGGTGATTCAGTGTGCCGACAGAGTCCCCGAGACAGGTGACTCTGCCTAGAAACGTACTCAGTAACACAACCAATAGTGGAGATGAGATTTCGGAGGGGATGGTAATTCGAACAATCTAAAAATTTACTGTCATGCCGGACAGAATGTGCGAGGACAAGCAGCGAGATCCGGCACCCCGTGAGCGAGCTCTGAAGATGCAGACTACACTTGTACCTACAATCTTCAATCATGGGGATACCGGAACTCCCACTTCCCACCGCACTTGCAGTATGACAACTAATTTTGGAAATGAGTCTTCTTTAACTCACGTTACGCGCGCCAACATATGTTTCCCCCTTTCAGTCAAATCCAGCTAGTATTTGCTGTAACCCATCTCTCCAAGTTTGAGTCTAATGTCTAAACTCTAAACGTGCCGCTATGCTTAAAAACTATTTCATTGTTGCTATCCGGGCTTTACGTAAAAACAAGGTGTATGTGCTCATCAACACATTGGGGATGGGCATTGCTATGGCCTGTTGTATAACAGCTTACTTGCTCATCGCCTACAATATTGAGTTTGATGACTATTTCAATGACCGGCATGTAGAGAACACGGTGAAGGTGATGCATCACTATCAGACGGCTACTGAAAGCAATGAACAGGAACTCGTATGCCCCACTGCATTAGCGCCAGCGGCCGTTAAGGAAATTTCAGGTATCGAAGATTTCACACGCTATGGTCATCAGTCTGGCGTAGTGAGTATGGGGGAAAATGCATTCGAGGAAAGTATTCGTTTTGCTGACGTCTCCTTCTTTAAGATGTTCGATCTGGACTTGCTTAAAGGCTCTCCTAAAAACTTCGAAGATCGGCAATCTATTTTTCTAAGCGAGGCCATGGCCACCAAGTACTTTGCTCATGAGGATCCTATTGGTAAAACCTTGTCTGTCGATTTCTTTGGAAAACGGTATGATGTGGTAGTGGGTGGAGTGCTCCAAACGTTGCCGCTAAATAGTTCCTTCCAGATTGATGCTCTCATGCGGATGGAAATTTACTTAGATGTTTTTGATCTTGCAGACGATTGGGGTATGAACCAGCCGGTGTCTGTGTTATTCAAAATAAGTGACATTAGCCACCGAGCTACCATTGCCAAACAAATGAACAAATACCTCTCGCTCGAAAATCAAAAAGAGAAAGAATTCAAAACAATAGGATATGAGTTGCTTCCCTTTCGTCAACCCGTATTCAAAAGCGAAGTAGGCAGCACCAATCTCCGTCTGCCGATTCCTGGTATTGCGCTGATTATTTTTGCGACACTTGCCTCGATCATCCTGCTCATCGCCTGCTTTAACCTAACCAACACTACACTTGTATTTGCCGGCAAAAGGTTGAAAGAGATTGGTGTGCGCAAAGTAGTTGGCTCTTCACAAAGCCAGATTACAAGGCAATTCCTTTTGGAAAGTGTCCTGACAATTTCGCTTGCCATCGCTGCGGGTATTTTATTAGCTCAGATCATGGTGCCGCAGTTTGCCATAATGTGGCAGCTGCAATACGGTTTGCAACAGTTAAACGGGACGAACCTCGTCATCGCCCTAATGATATTGCTGTTTTGCGCAGCGATTCTCGCTGGCATCTATCCTGCCCTGGTCAACAGCAAGGTTAGTCCAATCCTCTTATTGAAAGGTAGCCAGTATACCCAAGGCAGTAGGCCGTTGATGCGCACGCTTCTGGTTGTACAGTTTACACTTTCCGTCATGGTGTTTATTGCCGGTATTGTGTTTACGCGCAACGCGGCTTATCAGCAGAACCTTTACCTAGGCTATGATAAAGACATGATTATAAAAGTAACTGTGCAGGGTGAGCAAATCTATGAGAGACTGAAGAACAGCATTGAACAAAACCCAAAAATTGAAAGCATTGCCGGAACCTCTAACCACATTAGCCCTTACAGCGCTCGAAAAAAAATCATAAAAATTGACACGGCAGCCTTCGAAACATCCGTATATGAAATAGGTGTCAACTATTTTAAAACAATGGGTTTGCCATTGGTTGCCGGTCGCGAGTTTGCCGCAGGAAACGAGGCTGATTATGGAGCGGCTGTTGTGGATGAGAATTTCGCATCTAATCACCATTTGGCCGAACCGATTGGAATACGAGTTCTCTATAATAGCAAGTTCTACCAAGTGGTAGGTGTTGTCAAGAACCTGCTCTCTGGTCTGAAGCAGCGAAATGATAGCGAACACCTCTATACTTTGAGCGAACCAAAAAACTACAGTGCCCTGGTAGTAAGAACAAATCCGAGCGACCGTCAACAAGTGCAATCATTCATTGAGAAAGAATGGAAAAAGAATTTTCCAGGTAAGCCATTTCAAAGCGCACTCCAGGAAGATATTGTGTATGAAGAAGCCGGGGGCTACAATAAAAACCTGACGCAGATCTTACTATTTCTCACGGTGATGGGATGCATACTTTCGATATCCGGGGTTTATGCACTGTCCAGTTTGAACGTTCAGCGTAGAACAAAAGAGATTGGCGTGAGGAAAGTATTAGGCGCCAGTGTGATGAGTATCATCAGGTTGCTCAACCGCGAATTTGCTGTCATCCTTGGCCTAGCCGTTGTGCTTGGTGGCACGGGTGGTTACATCCTGACTGACACTTTGCTCGCCAGTTTATTTGCTCAACACATAAAAGTCGGGGTGGCTACTGCGCTGTTGTGCGGGCTTGTTATTTTCCTTATTGGAATTTCTGCCGCCAGTGGAACCATTTTTAGATCGGCAGTTGCGAACCCTGTTGATTCGTTGAGGGCTGAGTAAGCCGCAGAGAATTTACGACATGTCTCGTCTTGAAACGGGTTGCACAAAACGTAAACTTATTTTAGAACGAGACACAGATTCCACTTATTGGTACACCTAATTAATTAAGCTTCACATTAGCAAGCCATATGTTAGCTTCATCTTCATCCTTTCCGATGTAAAGAATTGTATTTGATTTGGCATCGTAAATGGAATCATCGATGAAGTACTTCTCCTTGCCAATCACACTGAAGTCAGAAATGGCTGGACTCGCAAGGTTGATTTTGCCAATGCGAGGATAGAACCTCGCACGGAAGGAAGGCACGTTATTGTAGGCGTCATAAAAATTTGCAAATCCCTTTGAGCCCTTAGCTTCCCATATCTCCCATATCGCAGTGCCTCCATCTTGGGAAAAGTAGAAGTTTTGTTTCACTCTGAAGACTTTGCTTTTCTTATCATCGTCAAGTCGGTCAATGGCGTACTGAGCCTTGAATTGGCCCTGTTGATCAAAATGCAGACAAACAATATCTCCGTAGGTCGTTACTGTGGAACTGATGCCCCTTACAAATCCCCATCCAACCAATTGTCCGGTCATCAAGATGTCACCAGAGGGGCTGACGGCCAGCGTATTTGATAAGAATTTACCTCCCTTAAATGGCGACCCTCCTTTTTGAGACGGTGGAGTTTTAACATTGGACTTGATCGATGCCATAGGTGCTGTACTTGCAAACTGCATTTTGTTGTTCTGTATCTTGATGAAATGAAAGAAATCCATTGAGCGATCAGCTTTCTTGGTATAGGAGTACATCGATACATTGTTGTACTCCTTGTAACAGGGATTTACCATGGGCTGGTAATCATCAAATTCATCCTTGTACCCTTCCTTGCTTTTTACTGAGTAACCGAAAAGATATACTGCTCCATTGCTTTGCGTAGCTCCTGTTACAAGAAGATTAGGCGAAGGACTTTCAAAGAACATTTTACTGCGCTCCTTGCCGGCCAGATCGTAATTAAGTAATACGTATTTGTTGAAGTTGGCCTTGTCGTTGGAGGCAAGGACAGCAACAAAACCCGCGTCATCAGCGTACTCGGAATCGTCATTGTCGTTGACAGCCAGTTTCTGAGTATAAACTATGGAGTAGGAGCCGGTAAGGTCAATGGGAATTTCCTCAACCTCACCTGAGGAGTTCACCTTGACTATCGCATATTGACGTGGGGTTGCCTTGTCCTTCGTTTCCATGTACACGAAGAGTACAATTTTACGATTCTCAACGTCATAAAAGTCGTCAATGCCGTAATAGAATTTTCCCTTCTCGTTTTTGACCTTAATGGTTTCACTGTCGAGCGTCTTTTTCCTTACGTAACGCTGACCTTTGTAGTCCCATTTCATCAACAGCTTGTCCTGCGATATGCGAACTTTCATGCTATTGATGTCAAACGAACTGCAGGCACCGACCCAAGCACGAACAACCTCCATTTCTTTGTCCTCCTTAACGTCCTTCTGAGTGGTCAAGGTCTTACTTTCAGCTAATTTGAAATCCGGAGCGAAATCATATTCCTCAGAGACAATCTCATTTTTTCCGCCACCTTTTGTTTGGTACAATAGTTTAATCGTACCGTCTTCACCAACCTTGATTTGATCAATGAATCCCTTTTGAGAGGCTTTGGATAGAGGATGTGTGACTTCAGTGATAGTTTGGGCTGAGGCGGTTCCAATTGCGAAAGCCGCCAGAAGGATTAAAGCGGTGTTTTTCATAATTTTTTTTTATAGACGATCTGAATTTCCGTAAAAGAATTGACAAAAAGAATAGTGATTCTTCTTAAGAATTTTAAACGAATAAATTCTGAGCTGCAGAGTAGTTTGATTGAAAACTATACTACGAATTATATTCCAACGGCAAAGCAAAACATGGCACCGAGAAGAGAGAAGAATCCTTTCAATGGGGATCCTTCGCTTCGCTCAGGATAATACTCAATCCTTAACTTTCTCTTTCGTCACCTTGCCTTCGGCATAATTTCTCCTCATGATTTGCTTGCCAGTTTCATCATAGAGCCGCCAGGTGCCATCACGTTTATCTTTTTTGAACTGGCCCGTCATCTTCACTTTGCCGTTGGAGTGATATTCTTTAAAAGAGCCGTCCTTAAATCCGCCTTTCAGACCCACTTTGAAATGCGTGGTGCTATCCGCAAAAAATGCTTCGTAGAATTTGGCATTTACATTCTTTACATAGATATACGGGAGCTCCATCGGGTCAACATTGGAAGGGGCCGCTTTGACCTCCTCAACAATTTTATCTGCCTCTGATTCCGCTGCTGCCGAGTCCTGCCCCACGCTCCCCTGCACAGTCGGGTTGCTTGCTATTTGCACACTTACAGGCTCTACAAATTTTTCTACGAACAATGTTTTGAATCCTTCCTTGTCCGGCACAAGTTGAAAACCTGCGTGCCGAAAGCACACAATAAAATCTTTGTTGCTCACCATGGAAGCGCGGGTTGGCACGTCCGCAAGCGTCTTCATGGAATTAAAGAGTACAGGTGTGCTGATGTAAATAAACGCAGCGCTTTCATTTTCAAATTCATTTCGAAAGGAAAGGAAATCATCATCGCGAGCCAACGTGCGTTTCTCAAGGTAGTCGTCAATCATGCTCTCCAGCACTTGCGGATGTGTACTGAAGACAACAAAATTGCTGATCACCGTGTAGTAAGGCTTGTCGTAGCGGGCAAAGAATTTTCCAAGTACAATCTTGAAAAGATTTTTGACTCCCAGGTATCGGATGGAGTGCCCTTTGTACTCCATGGTCTTGAATTTAACGGGCGTCTTCCGCCTGACCATTTTTTCAATACGACTCATGTTGCTGAGTGCTTTTTCAATGTTGTCTGCCTTCAGCAGCACAGCCGTCTCATTGTCAAGCCCCTCTCCTGCCGATTGCATTTCCAGCACTGCGACCTCATCGCCAATCCAATTGATTACATTCTCCTGAATACTGATGTTGAGATATGACTCTACTTGTTTCATACTCGCCTTGTAGCTGGCGTACTCAGTGACATCTCGTTGTAAGTTATTCTCAAAGTTCTTGAAGAACTCCCCAAAGCTGCTGAAACCCATGCTGAGGAAAAAGGCCGTTCGCTGAGGCGCCACTTCAAGAAATTCGGAAGCCCCTTTCCCTGATGATGCCAGCGTTTTCACATACGACTCGATCGTATCGTTAATGAAAGTTTCGCCTTTGGCCCGGATCATTTCTTCTTCAATAGTGAAGTTCATGTTTGAGGTCCGAAGTGATTGGGCGAGTTTGTTCACATATTCATTTTTGCCATCAGAGTAACAAGCCATGAACTGCGGCAACATGCTGTAGTTGATATACAATTTTAATTTGTCGGTTTTCTCTGGTTCGTCATCTGCCGCGAAGAAAAGTTCCTTTGACGATTTATGATCTGTTCCTTGCAGGTCCAACGCTTTTGTCAGAAGATTTTTGGAGTAGGATGCTATCAAATAACTGCCGGGCATACTCAGGTACACGATCGATTTATTTTTCGTGTTATAAAGTATAATGATATTTTCTTCCTTGTATTTCTGTTTACTGACCGCATACCCCGAAGCTGCGAATGAGGTCAGGTACTGATTGAGGAATTTTATACCGGAGGCGTTTTGAAGGTCGAGCAGAAAAAGAAAATCGTATTTCTTTGGCGCAGTCATGTGGGCCGAAGCGATTAAGGTAGTAGAGCCAACCAGATTTACGAGCAGGTCGTTTCCTTTTACCAAGCCGGTAAGATCTTCCGCAGCCGAGGTGAGAGACGCGAAATAGGAATTCTTTTGCAGGTGTTGCCAGGTGTTGGATTCACTCACCTCCTTCCACATCTTGACCGGATGGTTGGTGGCGATACAGTAGATAGCATCAGCGGGGATGAGACTGAATGCGTCACCGGAAATTCCCTTCGCTCCATACCACTTCCAGGCAACCCAGCCTATGGCACCAACGATAGCCAGAGGAATAATCCATTTAAAAATTCTGCGCATGGAGTAAAAAATTTTCTCTCACAAATTAAAGAGAAACATCACCGCATCAAAGGACGCGAGCGCAGCCTGCTCTTCCGGCAGTTATGTGGACCGTTTTGAAAGACCAACCTAAAAATCTACTGTCATGGCGGAGACAGCATGTGTTATGGAGGCGCGAGTTCCGTTAACTTGGTCAAGATCGTCCCCCGCCTCGGGACATCCCTGTTTTTGACGTTAATCTTATATCTCACAGGTAAAGCCACACTTGATATATTGTTCTGTCAATCATTTTTTGGTTTGTAACTCAAAACAGTTTTGCCGCCTGAATAGAGTTTTGCTTGTGTGGGTGTAAATTTCTGTATTCCGTCAAGGGAATTAAAAATAGTCATACCGCTGCTCATGGTTGTTGGATTTACAATAAGATGATACTCGTCAATAAGCCCGTCCTTTACTAGCGAAGAAACAAAACCTGCACCGCCAAAAACGATAATGTCTTTGCCGTTCATTTTTTTTAAGTTGGCAATTTCTTCTGCCAGATTTCCTTTTGCCAAAGTGGTGTTGTTCCAAGTTGATTGGTCAAGTGTTTTGGTGAAAACAACTTTTGGAAGATCCGTTATTTTTTTTGCAAATGGATGAGCAGGATTTTGGATAGCGGTATCTTCCCAAAATTTGATAATGTTCTCTCCCGTTTTTCTGCCCAATAAAAGGGTGTCAGAGGTATCAAGCAAAGAACTCATAAACGCTATAAGTTCGTCATCCGGATTCCAGGTCATCCAGTCACTTTTTCCGTTTGGTCCTGCAACATATCCGTTGATGGTCATTTGCATTTGTAATTTTAATTTTCTCATTGTCGTCTGATTTTGATTGTTAGTGATACTGCACTGTATATTTTCTCTTTATTGTCGTTTCGATAAAGTTGCCAACAGATCTTCCAGGCTTTTCAGTGTCATAGTAAATCCTTCCTTGAAGCCCATTTCGATCATCTTCTCCATACGTTCAAGCGATTCGTTATAAATAGTAACACTCACTTTTGTTGTTCCGTTTTGTTCGCTGAAAGTCAGATCCCATTCAGAACCCGGCAGTGAAGGGTTTTCATTTGCGTCTGCAAAAGCATTCAGGAATTTGAAATTGGTCTTCGGTGTGATGGAAGAATATTTCTGAATCGCCCAATTCTCTTGTCCTTCAGGGCTTACCATAGCATAAAATCTGCGTCCGCCAACTTCAAAATTCATCGCTTTTGTTTTTGAAGCCCAGGGTTTAGGTGCCCACCATTGGTCAAGAATTTCCTGTTTGGTAAAAGCATCCCATACCAGTGAAAGATCGGCATCAAATTCTCTGTTTATGAATGCTTTTCTTGTTGCTTTGTCAACTGTAAAGTCAAATAGTAAAGTTTTCCCCGCCTTGCGGGATTTCTCTTCGTTTAACATTTTTTTTGTTTTTTAATTGTTGATAATACTTTGTCAAGTTGATTAAAGCGGTCTTCCCAAATCTTCCTGAATTGCTCTACCCATTTATCAACCTCTTTCATCTTGTTGATTTCAAGTTGATAGTAAATTTCTCTTCCTTGATACTCTTGTTTTACCAACTCACACTCCGTTAAAATTCTCAGATGTTTTGAAACCGCTTGTCGAGTTGTATCAAAATGCTCTGCCAGGGAATTAGGTGTCATCGCCTGTGCAGCTATAAGCACCAGAATTGCCCTTCTTGTAGGGTCAGCAATGGCTTGAAAAATATCTCGTCTCATAGTAAAATGATTTTATTAGCAACCATTCAGTTGCAAATATATACGCAACTGATTGGTTTCTCAAAATTTATTTTAAGATTTATTTATAACGATAAAAATTCGATGGAATGCGCACTTCAAAAGAACTCGCTGTAATCTGTGGTGAACCAGCAGAGAATTGGGATTGGTTGTTGCTCAGTCACCAACAATTTTGGGGTTGCGTCAGGTTTGGGGGGCTTTTTTGAAAATGTATTTGTCCCAAGTGACCAAGCATTGAACGAAGATAAAACTTATAGCTTGCACGTCACCGCACCATTGCAGAAACATTTTGCTGTGCGTTCGTGTTATTCTCCGCGTGTTCGTTTTTCAATTCTATTTTGTCGTCTGCTATTGTTTGTACTACCAAGGGCCTTTCTGTTTAACTTGATAAAAGCGTTTGCCATCAAATCGATAGAGTCCTTGTCCAGTACCCCACCACATATTTCCTGACTTGTCTTGATACATACTTTGAACACAACAAGTTAGACCGTTAGCAGATGTAAACACGGTAAACGCTTTTGGATTTGGTAAGGGAACGGAAGGGTCAAATCTTGTTGTACTGCCTCGGGCAGTAATCCAGACGATACCTGACTGTTCTATAATTATTCCCCAAAACTCAGTTCCACCCAGGCCGTCATTGGGAGTATATTCAGTAAAAGTTTTGCCGTCAAATTTGCAAATACCGTTTTTCATGGTAAACCACATGTTGCCTATTTTGTCTTGTGCTATGCCACCTGCATAGTTCTCCCCCAAATTTTCTTTTTCATTGAAGTTTACAATCGTTTTTCCCTGCCCGTTCGGCCCGCCTCCAGTAGCCGTGCGGAGGGCAGGCAGGCGGGCATCATAGCGAAAGACACCTTTATCAGACGAAGCAAACCAAATATTTCCATTTTTGTCTTCCATAATGCCTGCAACATTTATAGGTGGGAGTAATGGAAATAACGAGAAGCATTGACCGCCTTTGCTATCTATTGATGGGTCATATTGGTAAACGCCACCGTGAGTTCCTACCCAAATAATACCCGCTTTGTCAACAAGGATGCTTTTTCTACTTATATCGATATGGCTCAGGCCATCTTTTTGAATATAATTTCTAAAGGTTTTTCCATCATATTTATAAACACCCTGGTCAGTCCCAAACCAAAGGTTTCCATTTTTATCTTCATTAATAGCAAATACACTTTTAGAATTAAAACCATCCGGGTTGGAAAAATAGGTCAACGTTTTTATATCATACCTCACTACGCCTTCGCCTATGGTACCAAACCATAAATTCCCTTTCGAATCCTGAAAAATACTTCGGATGTATTGACTGACTAAGGTAGTGTCAAGATCTGGAGCCATAGCCACTGCCTTAAATTTTTTTATCACTGTTGGACTTGGTCGGGATGTATTTGAGTCTTTCGGTGTGTTTGTTTTTTCTTGTCCGTTGCAGAAAGTAAAAATTGTCAAAAAGCTAAAAAGCAATATTTTGTTCAATGCCATAATTACAATTTTTACTGATTTAAAATTTAAATTCTTCGCAGAGTCTCCGCCTAGGGACTCTGCGCCTATTCTTACGTCTGGTGTACTAACTACCTTTTTCTTTTCACTTGCGCAGAGTCCCTGAAACAGGAGACTCTGCAGAGAAATAAACAAGCATTAATAAAATGGCAAGCCGTGTCATGCATTGATGGTTTAGTTTCGGACACTCAGCGATCACAACATTTTCAGCATCCAGAATCTCTCACCACTGCATACAATACATTGCCGGAAACATATATCTTAAACACTTTTTTATTAGATATCTTCAGCGTGTTATCAACACTGGGATGAACCATATTCCATGTTTTACCCATGTCAGATGACCGGAATATACCATCGGGATGACCACATATTAAATATTTGCCTACCTGTTTGATAGATGAAATAAGCGCAGAAGCCTCAAGTGCTTTGATAGATGAAATGAACGAAGGAGGCTGAAATCCTTCATCAATGGCTTTCCATGTTTTACCGCTATCCAATGAAATGCGTATCCTTCTGGTCATGGTGCTGCTGCTGTAGGATATAGCAGCAAATCCACCTTCGATACGTTCAACCGCGATACCGACTCCCCCCTCGCTGATTACCCCTTCCCAGTGTTCACCATTGTCTGCCGAACGCATGATACCTTTTGCACCTGTCGCGATGAGAACACCTTCTGACTCCACCATATCCCCGACCAAGCCTCCATTTTGTACTTGCTTCCAGCTTTGTCCCTTGTCTGTAGATTTGTAAAGACCGTTATCGCTTCCTAAGAATACCGTCCCGTCAGCTGTTTCAAAAATAGTTCGCATCAAATGCTTTTTGAAATTGGTATAGATCGGCAACCAGGTTCCTTCAGAGGATACCTTTCGATAAATTTGCCCTTCATAGTTGTAGGCCATTACCCCTGAACGATTGAAAGCAATAGACGTGCATCGTGGATCAAGAACATTCTCTTTTTCCCAAACAGGAGTTATCAGGTTATTATTACTGCGATACATTTTATTTTTAACACGTAAATAGACATCCGACTCTCCTGCAAAAAAATCTTCAGGCTGTTCATTTTCAGGCAAATCCTGGCTGATGTCCTGCCATGTCTGTCCGCCATCTTTTGATTGAAGAATGATGTTAGTCGCTGGCGGCTCAACATTATTTGTTGTGGCCGCCTTGATGGGTTTTAAAGTCTTTGTCGGAGATGACAAGGAAAAAAGATCCTGGGCAAATGTCCGTGAACCGATGATTACCGTTACTAGCGTCAGTAGGATGTACGATTTTTTCAAGTGTTTCATAAAAAAGTAAATTTGGTTTTTTTACAACCAAACGTACGCATCGAAGGGATGGGCAGGTGTAAACTGCTTGTAAAAACATTGTAAATGAATGTAAATTTTAAAGGTTAATATCGAATCACATGAAATTCAGACTGGTTATAGCCATTTCGTTATTCAGTGTTGCACTTTTAATTTCATCCGCCTTTTTATTAAGCCAACCACCGCAAGATGTATTTATGGAAAAACGCGCGGAGTTGGTTGTACGCCAGATTGGTCATCAGTTATTACAGTACGCTGGCGATTCTACATCGCGGGTGTTGCCCGTCAAACGATTGAGCACAAATACTTTTCAACTTGAATTTCAAAATCACTTCGCTTTCATGCCCGATACGCTTGTTAAAATTGTGAGAAGTAATCTTGCCCTGATCGATTTGCCTGTTGACTATCTCATAAATGTATTCGACTGTGCCTCAAAAGAATTAGTCTATGGATTTGAAATACGGCCCGGCTATAAAGAAATTGTTCCCTGCCGTGGGAGAGCACAGCCCAGAGGCTGCTATACCATTCAAATCTCTTTTGTGGATTTTCAATCCTCACAAAATTTTAACAGTTACTATCCCCTGGTTATATCTGCTTTGATTGGCTTGTCTCTAATCGCATTTACGGGAAGATATTATTTGAAAAGTGAAAGGAAAGAAGGCAATGCAATTGTTGATGGTGTTTCGATAGGTAAGTATTCATTTTCGTTAGACAGGCAGTTGCTTAAATTCAATTCAGAAACAATTGAGTTGTCCCACAAGGAAGTGAAGCTATTATCAATACTTGCAGCCCGACAAAATGATCTGATTAGTCGTGAAGAACTGCTTAAAAAAGTCTGGGAAGATGACGGAGTTTTTACCGGTCGCAGTTTAGACATGTTCATTTCAAAATTGAGGAAGAAATTTAAGAATGATCCTTGTGTCCAAATAACCAATGTCCACGGGAAAGGGTATAAACTTGAAATTAAGCCTGAGCTCTAAACTCGCGTCCGGCTCCCCCGCCCCGGAACTCTGCGGCCTATTCTTACTTCTGGTGTATTAGCTACTTTTTTGTTTTCATTTACGCAGAGTCCCTGAAACAGGAGGCTCTCCGAAGAAATGAGAATGAATGGTGTCAAGCTATTCCATCATTTTATTTCGTCAACTGGTTCCCATAATTCTATTTTGTTCCCTTCTTTGTCCATAATATGTACAAATTTTCCATAGTCGTAAGTCGCAATGCTGTCAAGTATGGTAACTCCGTTTTTTTTGAAGTTCTCTACAAGTCCTTCAATATTCTGAACCCGATAATTAATCATAAATTCCTTTTTTGAAGGTGCGAAATGTTCGCTTTCTTTTTTAAAAGGAGTCCAAGCGAGCGTGCCAACTTCCTCAGGTTTGTTTACATTTCTAAATTCAAAACTCGAAAAACCCCAATCATTGATTTCAAGCCCTAAATTTTTGGTGTACCATTCTTTCGTTTCCTTCAGATTGTCTGAATAAAAAAAAATGCCTCCAATTCCCGTTACCTTCGGGGTTGTGTCGTTAGTTGAAGCCGTTTCATTTTTTTGTTCTTCCATTTTTTTTGTTTTTTTAGGTGTCGAGTTGCAGCTTGTAAGAACTGTTACAATCGAAGCTGTTATTATTAGTCTAATTATTTCGTCTTTCTATTTTTACTGTAGTGTCATCTTTAAGCTGCCGAATAACGCTCGAATATATGCAATTAGATAATTTCTTTTCTAAGCCATCTGACTCAGGCCGAGAATTGAAATTGTTTGTTGATCATGAGTCCAACGACAACTTTGGTACAGCCACCGATTTGGGATCGTTGCACTCAGGATTGGCTTGGACCTTTGAGGGTTTGCTCCAACCCCACTTCAAATCAATTCTGAGCGATGTAACAAGATTATATTCGTGCCACAAACTACACTCCAGCACAATCAACAAAACGGAGTAAAACAAGAGCGAAGAATCCCCCACCAAGGAGCTCGTGTTACTAAGGGTTAGAACTCCGGCCAAGGGGATCCTTCGCTGCGCTCAGGATTGGTTTTGGCCTTTGAGGGTTTGCTCCAACCCCACTTCAAATCAATTCTGAGCGGAAGATGTAACAAGATTATATCTGTGCCACAAACTACACTCCAGACACAATCAACAAAACAGAGTAAGACAAGAGCGAAGAATCCCCCACCACGGAGCTGGCTCAGGGTACAGGCTCCGGCTTGGGGGATCCTTCGTTGCACTCAGGATTAGGGTTGGACCTTTGAGGGTTTGCTCCAACCCTTCCTCACTTTCAAAAATCAATTCTGAGCGGTTGGTGTAGCAAGATTACATCCATGCCACAAACTACACTCTAGCACAACAAACAAAACGGAGAAGAAAAGAGCGAAGAATCCCCTACCACGGAGACCGCTTTGCTCACGATCGAGTCAGGGCTCCGGTCCGAGGGGATCCTTCGCTGCGCTCAGGATTAGTCTAAGAAAAAAAGTGAAACTTACAGCCTTCGTATCGTCCTCTGCGAGAGACGATGCTTGACAAGAGAGCCTATTCCATCTCCAAACTCTTGGTCGTTTTGCGGAAGTGTCAAGTTATGCTGCCTGTTTCGCACGATGCATGGAGAAAAATATCAATTGTGCTACGTAAATCATCTATTTCACAGAGGGATATATCAATTGCGCTGAGGAAAATAGCTATTTCACAGAGGGGAATATCAATTATGCTACGTGAAATGTCTATTTCATGGATGGAAATGTCAATTGCCCTGAGGAAAATATGTATTTCACGGAGGGAAACATCAATCATGCTATGCGAAATGTGTCTGACGCTAATAACCCTACCCCACCTGCGGCATGACAACTAGTGGTGGAGATGAGTCTCCGGACGGTATGATCGTGCGAAGGAGCAATCTAATAATTTGCTGTCATGCCGGACGGGATGTGTGAAAGAAGGTGCGAGTTCGGGCACCCCCATGAGAGTGCACAGTAAGTACCGACTGCACCGTTCTTACAAGTCTCCTACCAACGGGATACCGGAACTCCCGCTTCCCTCCCGCTTGCAGTCCGGTATGACAACTTGTGGTGGAGATGAGTCCTTCGGAATTAAATTGTGAAGATGAGTTTTTCAGACAGTGTGCGAACTGTTCATTTGTTTTAATTCTGCTGTTCATTTTTATACAGTGCCCGATGCTCACCTGCTGTTTCAACGTGTTTTGAAAGATTTATAACATCGGATCGGTTTTTGGTATCGCTGCGCAAAATAAACCCACATGATTTTTAACTACCTCAAAACAGCCGTGCGCAGTTTGGTGCGTCATCGGTTCTTCTCTTTTATTAATGTGTTTGGTCTGGCGGTGGCCATGTCCATTTGCATGGCGATGATCATGCTTGTAGCAGACCAGGTGAGCTATGACCGATACAACACCACCGCTGACCGGATCTATCGCGTCACCACCATAGATGTAGATGAAAAAGGAAACGTGATGCGCGATAACAGCACCAACTCGGCCTGCTCTATGCCTGTGGCGCCTGAGCTGGAACACTATGCGGGCATTGAAAAAGCGGTGCGCCTGCGCAGAGGTTTTGGAAACAACTGGGATGGATTTGAAAACCAAAACGTGAACATTCCGCTGGCCGGTTTTTTTGCCGATGCAGAGACGCTCGAATTTTTTCAATACGAACTTCAATATGGTGATGCAACTACAGCCCTGAAAGAACCTTTCACCGTTGTGCTCACGCGCAAGGCTGCCAAAAAACTTTTTAAAGAAGAAAACCCCGTGGGCCAAACTATAAAGGTAGGCGACCTTGGTCTCTACACGGTGACAGGCATCTTGAAAGAAACGAATCGCAAATCGCACATTGTATTTGAAGGGCTGGCGA
Source organism: Bacteroidota bacterium (assembly GCA_016178785.1). Taxonomy (GTDB): domain Bacteria; phylum Bacteroidota; class Bacteroidia; order Cytophagales; family Cyclobacteriaceae; genus ELB16-189. Next base: position 74,642 of record JACOSO010000068.1, read on the forward strand.
GTATGGCTTCGGTGAAAAGCCTGGAGGAGCAAGGCAAGCTGCGGAAGATCATCGACAAGTGGGATGACTACTGGTCGAGCTGGACATACTTCAGGGTAGCCGAAGGAACCATCGCACAAGAGGTGCAAGAACACCTGGATAACATTTATGACAAATACATCATCTCGAACAAAACGCTGGGTTTTTATAGAATGAAGATGGGCATGCAGCCGCTGCTCAGCATTACGCCCGGTAACATTATGAACAACGACATAGGGCCGGTGCTGTTTTGGCCGTTTGTTTATTTTCTCGGTGGCCTGGCGTTGGTGATCTTGCTGACTTCCTGTTTCAATTTTACCAACTTGTCGATTGCTCGCTCGCTCACACGCGCCCGCGAGATTGGCGTGAGAAAAGTGTCGGGTGCCACGCGCTGGCAGGTGTTCACGCAGTTTATATCTGAGTCGGTGGTGATTGCTTTGGTGTCGTTAGTGTTGGCGATTTTGCTGCTCACGTTTCTCAAACCGATGATTTTGCAAATGAGCCTGGCGCAAGTGTTTCGCTGGGATATGTATAATGGTATAGCGGTGTATGCAGTGTTTGTTGTCTTCGCTGTGGCGGTGGGATTATTGGCAGGATTTTTTCCGGCTGTGGTTCTCTCCGGGTTTCAGCCGATCAAAGTGCTGAAGAACTTATCCAACATGAAACTGTTCTCGCGCATGGGTATGCGAAAAGCATTGCTGGTGTCGCAGTTTACGTTGTCGTTGTTTTTCATTCTCACGGTGCTTGTTTTGCATGAGCAATTGAATTTGTTTACGAGCAAGGATCATGGCTTCAACATAAAAAGCAACATCATGGTGAAGTTGAACAACACGCTCTACCAACCTTTGAAAACAGAATTGCAGAAGTACGGCAACATCACGGCTGTGTCAGCTGTCTCACACGTGCCGGCAGCAGGAACTTCGTATGGCTGCGGAATAAAAAAGAAAGCCGATGACCCAGTGATGATCGATGCCGGATTCTTTTTGGTGGATGAAGATTACGGCAACAACATGAATTTGAAATTGCTGGCAGGTGAATTTTTTAAAGCGGAGCACGGAGAGTCGAACAAAACGTTTACTGTGATCAACGAAGCCGCCCTGAAAAAAATGAATTTTAAATCCGCCCATGATGCCATTGGCGAAACGCTCCTCTACGCCAACGACTCTACCACTAAGACGATTGTGGGCGTAGTGGCGAATTACAATCACCGCGACCTCACGCGTGAAATTTCTCCCGTGATTCTTTTGTACAACCCAAAAGAATTCAACGTACTGCAAGTGGCGTATGAAGGGTCGTATGAAAACGCTACCGCCTCAATCAAAAAAGCATGGGCAGCGGTGAACCCGGGCTTGAAGGTGGATTACATCGCTGTGGAGTCTGAAATCAATAAAGGCTATAACATCGTATTCGGAGACCTGGTGGGCGTGCTGGGTCTGATTTCTTTTCTCGCCATTTTGATTTCATGCCTCGGACTGTTGGGTATGGCCACATACACCACTGAAACAAGAATCAAGGAAATATCGATTCGCAAAGTGTTGGGGTCGAGCAATGCGGCACTCGTGGTGTTGCTCTCCCGAGGATTTGGGGTGATGCTCGGCCTGGCTGTTTTGATTGGCTTGCCTCTCTCCTACTTTGTCAACAACTTCTGGTTGAGTTTGATTGCGTATCATACTTACATTGGGCCGGGGATGATCAGCGTCAGTGTGTTGGTGTTAGTTTTCTTCGGAGTGATCACGATCGGCTCGCAGACATTAAGAGCTGCGTGGGTGAATCCGGTGAAGAGTTTGAAGAGCGAGTAGGCGATCGCTGTTCGTTGTTAGTCGGTAGTTGACAAGCATCTCCATGCTCCTCTGCGTCCGCTGCGGTTTTGCTAACCGCATAGGAGGCGCAAAGGAATGCACCTCAGAGTTACGCAAAGAGTTTCGGAGCGGCTTTTTCAAAAATGTTTTTGTGCCCAAGATCCCGCTGCGACTGCTCATAATCTGCTTCGAATGAATTTATATATCGAATGTCGATTGCCGGCCACCTCGTGGATACACTATTTTTTGTCTTTCAGATGCTGCTGTCCAATCACATCTTCCGGCACCCGGGTCATTGGAATTCTGCTGATCATTAGTGGTGTTGGTAATACCGTGGATTGTTGCACCTCTATATATCATGCAACAAGCTGACTTTTTATGCTACGATCGTTCTTTGATGTACACTACTCTGGGCATATATCCTGGCTCAGTTGTGGTTCCAGGTCAAGGGAGGATTAAAGAACCTGAATTGTATAGGCGAAAACGTTTCCTCGGGTTAATTAACCCTTCGGGCTTCATTTTTTGCCATTTAGCGATCCCCGTTGGTGAGGATCAAAGGCAGCGGATATTTTCACACACAGAAATTAATTCACTAAAGTAAAAGAATATGATGGTTCCAAAATTCTATTACTATAGGGCTTGGCTTTTCGCTGCATGGTTAGGTGTAAACTTGTTTATGTTCGTTGTTGCCTGGTTGGTTTCTGTTAAATAAAATTTCCCAAAATCGGGGCTAAAGAACTTTCCGTGAAGATTGGGTTAGCCGCTCTTCAGTGAGGTTCCATGCTCAAAAAAGTCGCAATTAGGCCAATTTCAATATCAAAAAATGAAGAAAATTCATGTTCAATATGAGCATAATGGTGAGGAGGTACATCGCGATATTTACGTAACTTACGTATTGCTTCGTGTTTTAAAATTCCTCCTATCAAGTATTTCTTTTACACGGTTATGCTGCCTGTGATCACTCCTCGCCTGAAACAAGCGGGGTAAAAGCAACTGATAAATCCTACGACAGTTTCTATTTAGCATTTCACCTCATCTCCGGGACAGTACCATTTACTATCTTTCCTGCTATGCTGATTGAAGAGAAAGCACTTAACTACTGGATCGATAATTTTTACGGATATGGATCATGGCATGCCAGGTTCTGGTTTGTTGGCTATGAAGAAAGTGGCGGTGATGCACCGGAAGAAGTAGCTGAGAAGCTCAATTACTTTTACAGGCTGAAAGCGCCCAATACGCCCACACTTTGTGATATCCGCGAACTGTATCGTCATGTAGCATTTCGAGTAGACGGGCCAAGAGCCGAGAAATTTGCAACCTTCCATGATCACAGATTTGGCAGCGATGCAACACTACACGGTGCATGGAAAAACCTCATCGCCTTTGTGCATGGATACCAAAGTAAAAAACTTCCTGATCTGCTCACGTACCAGAAAAACTCATTTGCAGTATCGTCAGCGCCCAATGAAGCGTTGATTCAGTTATATCCTCTACCCGCTCACAACCATGCATGGTATTATGCCTGGCTCGACTTGCCGCAATTTCCTTTTCTCAAAAGCCGTGCGTTATATCAGGAGCACGTATATCACGCTCGCTTGAGCAGCATCCTTCAAAACATAAGTGCCTACAAACCAGAAGTAGTATTGATGTACGGCATGGATAACATCAACTCGCTTAAAAAATCTGTGCACGAGTTCTTTCCTGCCGCGAAATTCAAGATGGTCAAAGCTATGAAGCAACAAACCCCGCAGCATCATCGGGCGGATTTCAATGGAACTACTCTTTTAATCACCACGCAGATTCCTGCACTCAGGCATAACCGGATTGAAACCGGATTTGATTGGTACAAATTTGGAAAAACTAGTAAAAGCTGAAAACTAAAAGACTATTTAATCTATTTCTTACTCGCTCCGGCTATGACAAAAGCTATGCCGCTATAGGCAAGCGCTAAAAATGCACTGGCAATTTCACTTCCCAAGTAAGCCACTGGAGAAACTATTATCCTGGGGATGTGGAGAATGGCAAACCAGGTAAAAATCATGGTGCCCAGAAGAGTGGCCGCCAGACCGGATTTGATTTTCAAAATAATGGCAAGACCAGAACCAAATAATGCTGCACCAGTAAAATAAATCCAGAACAAATGGAAGGGTATCCATGATGGTACATAGTCTGCTGCCTCTTTTGCATACAGATAATGATCACCGGCAAAACTGATAATCGTTAGCGAAAATAAAATAGCTCCGAAAGGAATAAGCTTGCTCAAAAACCGGGTGAGAGCATTTTCATTTTTTTCTGAAAAGCAGCCGGCGATAACAAATGCACCACTGGCAAGTGCCAATTCTTTCGCTGCGTTCTCCCAATCCCCAAAATGCATATAATTTGAGCTAACCATCAGTTGATATGGGATGAAGTAAAAGCAAAATATAAACAGAAGCACACCTCCCAACAGTAAAGAAGCTGGTCTGATTTTTTTCTCAAGGACAATGCTCGCTCCGGCCAAAATAAGCAAGACTCCCGAAATATAAGCGAGTACCACAATACCGGGGACCTCCTTATGCTTTGAAGGTATCAGCATGTAAGGAAAATCACCATAGTAAATGGTTAGCAACCCTATGACAGCTATAGAAATGCCGAAGAAAATCCGGCCTATGTTAGATAGATTTCCCATGAAGATACCCGGTTTATTTGCGATGGTGAAAAAGGTATTTTATTTTTCCACTTTAAGATCGTGTTTTGCACGATATAGATCCAGCGTATTTTTTTTAGTGGTCATATCACACCTTCATTATGACAAACGCTTTCAGGTATAACTTGTTGCCGAATGTGATTGTAGGATTTGTTGATGAGGCACCTACGGACAAGCAAACATCTTTATTTTTTTCGCCCGACAAATCTTATTACTGAACCTTTTCCGTTATGGAACTGGCCTTCGCTCAATTCAATCTCCTTTTCTGCTAATTCTATAACTTCATAATTCGCGAAGTCTGATCTTAATTCGTCAACTGAGAATAAACTCGCTATATTTTTTGGCCCGCCAACCTTTTCGTTCTTAGAGACATAATCAATGTGTCTTTTGCTAAACGCTTCAAAAATAATTAATCCGCCCTTGCGTAAATACTTATCAAGTGTCTTATGGTATAAGGATTTAATTTCTGCCGGAAAGTGTGCATAAATTAGTGCGATCACGTCAAATTGTTCAGTGTTATAATGCAGAGTCTGCAACTCTCCAACTTGATAATCAATTGTCACTTTTCTGGTTTCAGCAAGTCGAATCGCTTTTTTTCTCCCTTCAATACTGATGTCAAATGCGGAGACCTTCCAACCAAGGTCGGCTGCAAAAACCGCATTGCGTCCTTCGCCTTCTGCCGGGAAAAGTATTGTCCCAACATTTAACTTCTCTAATTGTTCTTTTAGGTAGTTGTTGGGTTGTTCACCAAAAGCAAACTCCTCTTTACTATATCTATCATTCCATCTGTCAGTCCAAGGGTCATTCATATTTTCGTGTGATTTATTTTCTTTGTTTAAAATCTTTTTTAGTGTGCGAGACATCCTACACTTAAAAAAGCGTAGGACGCCTCTTTGTTTTTAAGCCAGACTTATTTCTTGTCAGTTTGTGGTGAAATCAGTTGGATGATTGAATCCACAAAGGGCACACCAACAAATACGATCCAGGGAACTAATGAAAGTGTTAGCAATAAAGTCCTTTGATACAATGGCAGGACAGATAATGTTTCCCCAAACAGATAAAGAAACAGCGTGATAGATGGATAGATTGCAACCCATATCTTTATGGATGCAATTAATTTCATTTTCGTTTTCATATTTTTTTTTTGAATTACTTTATTGATCACAAAAGTATTTCTGTTAGCAACCTGCAGGATAGGACAAAAATGTGGTTGAATAGGATTTATCTGAAATTGTTTCTAAACACTTCAGGCGAATATCCAGTTTGCTTTTTGAAGAATCTGATAAAGTAAGAGACATCTTCGTAACCCAGATGATAGGCTATTTGGTTTACCTGATTAGAGGTTGCAAGGAGATTTCTTTTGGACTCCAGAATGATATATTCATTGATAAGTTCTGAACACGTTTTACCAAGTGTCGCTTTCGCGATCGCATTCAGCTGATAGGTGGAAAGATTCAGCATGTCAGCATATTGAGACACTTGCTTGCTGGAAATATGCTTCTCCAGAAGTTCTAAAAATTCCTCAAGGCGTTCCTGTGCGTAAGTGTTGGCCTTATGCGAAGGGCTTTTGCCATTCTGCCGATGCCGAAGTAGTTCAATAAAGAAAATACCCAGATTCGCCTTAATCACATCTTGATATCTTTCTTGTTGAGTAGTATGCTCCTGAAAAATGGATTTCAACAGAGCAAGTAACTTTTTGAACCCATTGGCATCAAGCTGGCAAAGGTTTTTATTACTAGCCTTGCGTAATATTTCATGCGATACCTTATCATGAGGATAATAGAAATCAGTCTTAAATTCCATCAGGTATCCCCTACTTCCTGCTTTCAATGTGAGTTGATGTACCTGACCAGGACGCATAATGAAAATGGAGCAGTCACCAATTTGGTAAGGTGTAAAGTCTATCTCATGTTTACCTTTTCCTTTTTCCAAAGCCAGAATAAAAAAGAAATCATGTCTGTGAAGCTCCTGAACCATGTCCTTTCCAGAAAGTAAATCCCGAACATCCCTTATGCTAAAGCTCCCGGAAAAATTCGGTTCCTTTTTTGGGGTTGCATTAATATGCCTTACTGGAATTTTTTCCATTTAGTCTCCATTCATAAAATCCTTAAATGATAATGTATTCTGACCATATTCTCTTCGAAAGTAAAGTTAAAATTTCAGTTGAGAAGATCATCTTTAATAAAAACATTATGAAAAATTTGCGATTTATTTTCTTGAGCTGCACTTTGATTTTTACCGCGAGTGGAATTGCCCACTTTCTACATGTTCATGCAACATCATCCCCTCCAAGTAAGACAATAGTCTTTCATCAAGCCTTAAATTATTATTCATTGTTTAAGTACTTAAACCCGATAGATTTTTTTTTACTCTTAATGGTGATGCTGCACCGGTGGCAGATCATCACCTTTCAATATTGGCACGCACCACTCCGCTTTGATTTTGCAAAGCCTTGCGAGCATCTCTTCATACTCTTTAATAATAGCTGCTCTTTCGGTTAGACCGAGAAACTGTATGTTGTATCCATGGGGGCCGTGAAGTATGACAAAAGGATACATGCCACCAGGTTTCGCACCGCCTACATCTTTATTAGATACATCAGGAGCGTAATACATGATATGTGGGATACTTGCCGTTACTACATTCTCGTTTTCGTCTGGGTTGGTGTAAGTCCTGAGAACTGGAGACAACATGTATGAGATGCCGGCCCGATCCGGGGATTTATAATATTTTGTTTTGTACCGATCTTGGATGATTCTTTTTAGCTCTCCAGCAGGAGTTCCCTTAGCCTGCATTTCTGCTGCATCAAAGAATACAAGCATTTGGGCGTTGGCACCTGCTTGATCAAAGGAAATCGGATAAAGAATATCATCTCTATATTGTGTTAAGGGCCAAGATCCTCTAAACATATCATCACCAGTGCGAGCAACAAAGGCATGGAATTCATTAGTTCCCTTTCGGGCAACTTCAAAGCCCTTGTCAGGATTTAAAACGTATACGGTTGCACTGTCTCTGAGGTGTGGAGGGAGCGCGCTGAGCGCCAACTGAATTTCCAAATCACGCGGCAATGACTCGATTTTATTCTCCCCACTGGGAGCCTGTTTATTTTGTGCACATACTGTTAGCGAGAGGAACAGGCCTACAATTAGTGCTCTTCCTTTTATCATATACTTTGATTTATTTTTTAGTTAAAATTAATTTATACGGCTGTCGCCTTCGTGTTCTACAAACGAAATTTGAATTTTTAAAAAGTGTTGGTCAACAAGACCAACACTGGCGTGAGGTATGGCTTCTCTTCCAAAAATAAGTTTACGTTGCCATGGCTTCCTTAGGTTCCGGCTGGCCTTTACCTGTATTGATTAAGCTCAATAAACTTTGCTGTATATATTGACTCCAGGCGTTTGAACAGGCATCGAAGCATTCACCCAAACCCTCATGAGTAAACCTGATTTGAGTTTTGTTGTTGTGGTCAGATATCTCAAAAGTAATTTTAGTGTTGGTCCATTCGTGTTTGTCTTTGATAAAATTAAGTTTGCTGTCAGTAATAAGCCATACTACTTTTTTATCCGGAATAACTTTCGCTAATTTTTGCGTTGACACATGAACGTCTCCAAATCGAACGGTAAATTCATCATTCAGTTTTTGCGAACTGCCTTCGAAATTTTCTGTCCACCATTTTGAAACACGGTTAATGTTTTTGAACGCTTCTTGTGCGGTAGCATTAACCGTAATGCTTGCTGTATAATTTTGTGTTTTCATTTCCTTTGTCATTTACTTTCGGCTGACAGCTTCCTTTCATTTTCAGTTCTTGCTTTGCCTTTGGCATTTGGCTGGCCTTTACCGGTGGTGATCAGGCTGCGCAAACTATTGTTTATATAATTGCCCCATGCGTCACTGCAAATACTGTAACACTCATATTCAGGAACTAGCCCCAAATGAGTGAAAAGGATTTGCGTTTTATTATCCTTTTTAGATATTTCAAAACTGATCTTTGTTCCCGTCCATTCGCTTGTGTCTTTCGTGAACTTAAAATAGTTGTCCATCACAAGCCAAACGACTTTTTTGTTAGGAATGAATTCTATTATTTTTATTTGACAGCGATGGAGGTCTTCGAAGTGATAGTTAAATTGACTATTGAGTTTGTCGGTGCTGCCGTCAATTTCTTCTGACCACCATCCACGAACATTGTTGATGGCATTGAATACTTCTTTCGGAGATTGATCTACCAAAACGATAGTAGTGTAATTTTCATTTTGCATGGCTCTTTCTATTTTGTCTTTATTAATGTCTAATTTGCTTTGTATTCCTTGTGCACGGATAGTGTAGGAGTATAAGGTTATGATCAGTGTCGTTAAGAAAATTGTAGTTCGGTTCATGTTAATTTATTTTAAGCTGAATAAAACTAAAATGTAGTTCTAACTGAGTGAAAAATCAGTTCAACATGGCCTGCATACCAAATGCAGTTAAAAAATTGTCGTATTGCTCTTTCACATGTTTGTTTGCAATCTCCGCGAGATTTCCGGTGGCAGGGTCTACAACTGTCCGCAAAGGTCTTTTACCATTGGGCGTATTAATTAGTTTTACAATTGCATCGGCAACCGATTGAGGATTTGGTTTCATCGCCTCAAACATTTGCCCAATACCTGCTCCCATTTGTTCAGGGACTTTTGCCAGGTCACCGTATCCGGCAATTACTGTAACATCTGAACCGGTTACTGTTTTTCCAAAGATTTCGGTGGGAAACGCACCGGGCTGTATCATCACTACATCCACACCCAACGGTCTTACTTCATAGTGTAGCCCTTCTGTTAAACCTTCTACAGCAAACTTAGCACTGTTGTAAACGGTCATAAAAGGCGAAGAGAAACGACCCGCTACGCTAGAAATATTAATGATTAATCCTTCACGCTGCTTACGCATTTGCGGAAGAGCAGCTCGAATAATTCTCCATGGGCCTTTTACATCCACATCCATTATTTTTTCTACGTCATCTTCTGTAAACGTTTCGGTAATTCCCGTGGCAAAAATTCCGGCATTATTTACTACCACATCAATTCTTCCTTCTTTCTTAAGGATTGTTGCCAGTGCACTAACTACAGATTTTCCATTGGTAACCTCTACGTCTAATACTTCTATGTTTGCCTGCTGCACCAACGCTTTTGCTTTATCGGCATTACGACCTTTTGTGTCACGCATAGTAGCATATACTTTGTGCCCTAAAGCCGCGCAACTGTTAGCCGCAAGCCAGCCAAAACCGCTGTTTGTTCCCGTAATCAAAATGACTTTTTTCTCCATGTTTTATAATTTTTGATTTTGTTATACAGCAAAAGTATTGTCCAACTTCTGCTTAGCTGGGGTGCAAAATGGACTTTGTAGCGGGTTGATTTGGACAGGGCCAATTTTTATCTTTACCAAAAGATTTTCGATGAAAGAATTATCTCGCAAACAGGGGGATTTATTGCAACACCTTTCGGCCAAAATAAAATTTAAAAGATAACACATGAAACATCTCACCATACTCGTGCCTGAGGGACAGAATAACCTAAGCAGCATCGTAGGTGCTTACAAAATATTTACAAGAGCCAATGAGTATTGGACTCGAATAGGTAAAAGGGAATTGTTTACCATTCAGTTAGCCGGTGTTTCAAAAAAAGTGGAATTCTACGAGGGCTTGTTCACCGTAAAGCCTCACACAAACATTTCATCGATAACTAAAACCAATCTCATTATTATTCCATCATTGAATCACAATTATCAAAAAGCCGTGAAGGGAAACACAGCGCTTATTGATTGGATTGCAAAACGATATAAAGACGGTGCTGAAATAGCAAGTATATGCACCGGTGCCTTTATGCTTGCATCATCCGGCTTGCTGGATGGAAAAAGTTGCTCTACACACTGGGCTGCTGCGGACAATTTCAGAAGTATGTTTCCGAAGGTGAATTTGCAAACGGACGCGCTGATTACTGATGAAAATGGAATCTATACAAATGGTGGTGCATATTCTTTTCTAAACCTGATGATTTATCTGGTAGAGAAATATTATGACAGACAAACAGCGATTTTTTGTTCCAAAGTTTTTCAGATAGAAATGGACAGGAATAGTCAATCGGCATTTGCCATATTTACTGGGCAGAAGTTGCACGGAGATGAAATGGTAAAAAAAGCACAAACCTATATTGAAAGCAATCTGCATGAAAAAATATCCGTTGAACATTTGTCTTCCAGGTTTTCTGTCGGCAGGCGAAACTTTGACAGAAGGTTTATCAAAGCGACCGGAAATACTCCTGTTGAATATTCGCAAAGAGTAAAAATTGAATCGGCAAAAAAAGCATTTGAGACGAGTCGCAAAACAATTAATGAAGTAATGTATGAAGTTGGCTATTCAGATGTGAAAGCGTTTCGTGAAGTGTTTAGAAAGATTACCGGGATGTCGCCAGTAGAATATAAATGGAAGTATAATAAGGAAGCCGTTTTGGTTTAGAGGGTGATTGATTCACAGTTTCACTAAGGAGCACTTCCGTCCCACTCTCAAAGTGTGCTTAAGAGTGTCGCTACCACCAGGCCGTTTGATTAAGATTCGATTTACTGAATGACTAAGCTATAACTTATTTAGAGTTTCTTTTCATAAAGATAAAATCACCTCCGCCATCGCCTGCTCCCTGTATCACGCCATACAATGGATTCGTAGCTGCATTGTTCACGATCGGCTCATAAATCCGGGTAAAGAGTTGTTGTGCCGGCAAAAATTCATCTTCATTTTCCTTCAGTTTTTTTAGCAACTGCTGAATGAAAATACTTTTATCAGGAACAGCGCTGAGGTTGCCACTGGTCATTGCTTTGCGGCTGGGTTCTTTATACAGTTCGTTAATCCGAATGAAGGCTTCTGATGATACGCTTCGACTCTTAAAGATGCTTCCACCGAAGCAAGCATCTGATATTAATAACGTGTGCTTGGAGCGGATAACATTATCGCTTAGATAATCTTTGATTTGACTGTTGGCAATCCAGGCGCTCTTACTTTTCAAATTCGCATCTGATGGAAGCCAGTAGCCAAGCTCTTTTTGTTTGTCCCAAACACCGTGACCAGCATAAAAAACGAGCACATTATCAACTGGTGTGGTTACATCAGCGAGTTTGTCGAAAGCATCAATAATGGACTGGCGTGTAGGGTCTTTTAACAAAATAACATTTTCGGGATCGAAGGCATAGCTCACTGTGAGCATGTCATACAGCAACTGCGCATCACGAGTGGGGTTCTCCAATGATTGAAGTCCAGGCCCTTCGTTTTGATATTTTGACACGCCCATAATCAATGCCCTATTCTTCCGGTCGGTTTTTGGGATTTCATCAGAAGATTTTTTTGTCAAAGCAGGATCGGAATAATCTACCTTAACTGAATTGGTTCTTTCTTTCAGCGTTTGCGCCCAGGCACCCACTACCGTGAAAAGAATAAGCGGAAGTAAACCAAGCTTTTTCATAATCTACTTCTTTAATAGTTTCTTCATTACATACTGATCACCAACTTTTAATCTTATAAAATACATACCTGCAGAATGATCTTCACTTTCCCATTGCCAGACCCCATAGCCTGATTGACCCGGTAGTGGAAAATAGGATACCAGCTGTCCCATCGAATTAATAATTTCAATTGCCCCTCCCCTTGAAGGCGTTTCATTCGGCACCGCGAACTCAATGAATACGTTATTGGAAAATGGATTTGGATAAGGATCGAACAATACGGGCCGTAACGGAGTTATTTCCTGTTTGACGAATTCGGCATCGCCAAATACAACTTTAAAATTCTTAGAGACTGACTTAAGAAAATCATAGTGATCTTCAGTGCTCATGTTTACAATTCGAAGTGTTGTTAAATCTACCAGGTAAATCATCTTGGTAGTTCCAAAATAAGAGTTGTCCCAACGAACAGTAACGAGATCGTCCTTCACGTCAGACTCTATTGCGAAATGCCAGACGTAATTCTCTGAAGTTGGCACAACATCTTTTGTAAAAGTCATGCCAAGGTATTTCTTTGGAAAAACTACTTCCAGATAATCGAAGAACCGGGGGCTGTTGAAGTCATCGTGGTAATCAAAACCTTCCTTGGCTTCCGGATGCATACCTATCCCACCAAGAGAGTATTCTGTATTTCCATTCTTAACGTCAAAGAATATTTCCCACGAAGACTGATCAAACGAATTCAGCGATTTATCATCAAATGATTTCCTGCCTTGTATTGAGGCATTCTTGGCTACAGGAATGGTAATCGCTGTCGAGTTGGTGCCAAGGAATTTAACAAAGCCACCTTCCAAAGGTTTTATTACGTCCACGTTTTCTATGAGGCCACGAAATGTTCTGATCTTACTGTTATTGCCACCGAGGTTCGCAGCTTGAGATGAATTAGCGGCCACAACATCGGCCCATGAAATTGAAAAATTGTACGGATTGCCGATTTGATTCCACCCTGGATTTAAAGTGATCGTGAACGGATTGCTAGTGCTTACATCTACCGTTGTACCTGGTCCCGTGTTAATCGGTGAAGAGCTTAGTTTGATAAAAAAATAGCCTTCGCCCGGGCTGAGAATTGAATTTCCATTTAACTCTGCAACTGTCGAGCCATTATAGCGGAACATTCGCCAAGCCGTAGGGTCGTAGTCACCGATTTCGTCACTAAAAACATTGTTAGCTGCTTTATCGACCAACACTAAAGGAATTGAAATGATGCGGTAGTTTGTTGACTCCACACCAGATGCAGAGAGTGGATATGAAGTAAAATCAAGACCGGTTGATTGATTGATGCGCGTGGTGTAAAGTGTTTGATTGGCTGAATTGTCCAAACCCGCGCCATTGGTTATCAAATATTTATACTCCACTCCTAATTCAGTAACTGCGGTGGCAGGTATAGTGCTCGTGTAAGTAGATCCGCTGCTCAGGGTCATGTTCGCAGTTGAAAAATTGTTTGGTGCTTCGCCTGCAATCGGTCGATATAAAACTTTTGCAGAAGTAATTGCTGACTCGGCATCAGTAAAATTTGCTGCAACCGCAATTGAAGCGCCAGGTGTTACCGTTGAAAGTGTACTGTTGGCAGCCACTATGGGTGGCGTTGTATCTGTGCCTGTTGTAACGGTGAAATTATTTGCGCTGGTTGCTGTTTGCAAACTCACGGTTACAGTTATTGGCCCTGTCGTGGCGCCTGTCGGAACAGAAGTAGTGATACTGGTAGCAGTGCTGGCTGTCACTGCCGAAGTCGTTCCGCCAAATTTTACAATGTTGTTAGTAGTCGTAGTAGAAAAATTGGTTCCAGTAATTGTAACGGTTGTGCCGATGGCACCGGATTGCGGAGAAAACGATGTGATTGTCGGAGCTGCAGCAGAAGCAATCGTGTTGCGAAACACTGAAATACTATTGCTAGTGGCATTAGCAACTACTAAGTCAGATTTGCCGTCTCCTTCCACATCAACAATGACCACACTCCTTGGCGTTGTTCCGGTCGCGAAGTCAACCCTTGAAGCTAAAGAGCTTGTGGTAAGAGAGCCAGAAATGCTTGTGTTCTTGAATACAGAAACAGTATTACCTCCATTGTTTGCCGTGACCAAATCGGGCTTGCCATCACCATCTACATCGCCAATAGCAACCTCCCAAGGCGTTGCTCCCGTTGTGAAATCCACTTTAGAGGCAAAGGAACCTGATGTTATAGAGCCTGAAGAACTCGTATTCTTAAAAACAGAAAGAGTGTTGCTCCCATAATTGACAACAGCAATTTCCTTTTTCCCATCTCCATCAATGTCACCGATGGCCACACCATAGGGGTTTGTTCCTGTTGTAAAGTCTACAGCAGATGCAAAAGCAATTGAGCCTGTGGTGCTTGTGTTCCTCAAGACTGATGCAGAGCTACCATTACTGTTGGGAACAACCAAATCTGGTTTACCATCTCCATCCAAATCACCACTAGCAAGATATTGCGGATTGGGCCCGGTTATAGAGAAGTCAATTTTGGAACCAAAGGAGCTGGCTGTAATAGAACCCGGACTGCTTGTGTTTTTAAATACCGAAACCGAGTTGCTGGTAAAGTTAGTCACAACTAAGTCTGGTTTACCGTCTACATCGACATCAACAATATTTATGTCAACAGGGCCAGTGCCTGTCGTAAAGTCAACTTTTGTTGCAAACGAACTTGTTGTAACGGAACCAGAACTACTTGTATTCCTAAAAACTGAAATCGTATTGCCGGGACCATTGGCATAATTGGCGACCACTAAATCAAGTTTTCCGTCTCCATCCAAATCGCCAATAGCCTCGCCCCAGGGATATGTTCCGGTTGTAAAATCAACATTTGCAGCAAGAGAACTTGTAGTGATCGAGCCGGAGGAGCTCGTGTTTCTGAAGACAGAAACTCTACTGCTTGCAGTGTAGCCAGGAACAGCAAAGTCGGGCTTGCCGTCTCCATCGATGTCACCGGCTGATACGTAAAATGGACTTGTCCCTGTTGCAAAATCAACTTTGGCAGCGAATGTATTTGCATCGATCCCTCCCCCGGTTAAAAACGTAACAATAAAAGATGTGCTCGAGTAGGCAGTCAATCCACTTACTGTTACAGAGATCGGCTGATAAGTTGCCCCAAAAGGAACCGTTACTGTAAGCTGAGAAGCAGTGGCAGCCGTTACTGTTGCTTTGGTGGCACCAAAGTAAACGATGTTGTTAGAAGGTGCAGAATCGAAATTAGTTCCAGTGATTGTTACTGAGGTTCCAATGGACCCACTGGCGGGAGAAAAATTGGTAATCGTTGGCACTGCGTTGGTGACCAAATTTCTGAATACAGAGATCGTGCCGCTGCTTTCGTTACACGCAATCAGGTCGGGTCTCCCGTCTCCATCGAGGTCATCGATGGCAACATTATAAGGGCCAGACCCTGTAGTAAAATCTACTTTAGTTGCAAATGATCCTGAAGTGATGCTCCCATTTGCACTTGTATTTCGAAGCAGCGAAACCGTATTGCCCGTATAATTGGCAACAGCCAAATCGGGTTTGCCATCCCCATCAAGGTCTCCAATGGCAACATCAAACGGAACTGTTCCTGTTGTAAAATCTACTTTGGCTGCAAATGAACTTGCAGTGATGCTTCCGCTGGTACTTATATTTCGAAAAACTGAAACAGAATTACTTTGCCCGTTGGCAGTTGCGATCTCGGCTTTTCCATCTCCATCGAGGTCGCCAATGGATACGCCTGATGGCTGTGTTCCCGTTGTGAAATCTACTTTGGCTGCAAATGAACCGGAGGTGATGCTGCCGCTCGTGCTCGTGTTGCGGAATACCGACAAAGTGTTAGCCCAATTAGCCACAGCAATGTCGGGTTTCCCGTCTCCATCAAGGTCGCCAACAGAGGCACCGTAAGGATTTGTTCCAGTTGCAAAATCTACTTTTGTAGCAAAGGAGATACTGCCACTTGTGCTCGTATTACGCAGTACAGATATACTACTACTGTTAAAATTGCAAGTGGCGATGTCTGATTTTCCATCTCCGTCAAAGTCTCCGCTAACCAAAAGATAGGGGCTTGTCCCTGTAGCGAAATCCACTTTTGAAGCAAGCGAACCTGAAGTTATGTTTCCACTTGTGCTTTGGTTGCGTAATACCGAAATAGAATTACTTCCAGCGTTAGTTACTACAAGATCGGGTTTGCCATCTCCATCAATATCAGCTATCAATACATTATGAGGGTTTGTTCCAGTCGTAAAGTCAATTTTCGTTGCAAATGAACTTGCAGTGATGCTGCCACTGGCACTCGTGTTGCGAAAGATTGACAACGTGTTACTGTTATAGTTGACGACAGCTAGATCTGATTTTCCGTCTCCATCAATGTCGCCAATAGTGGCTTCGTAGGGATTGGTTCCACTCGAGAAATCCACCGCTGTAGAAAACGAATTTGCATTGATCAGCCCACCACCTGAAAATGTTACTGCAAATGGCACGCTTGAATTAGCCGTTAAACCATTTACTTCTATTGAAATAGGTTGATAAGTTGCACCCGGTGGAACCGTTACTGTAAGCTGCGTAGGAGTAGCTGCTGTTACCACTGCTTTGGTTGCGCCAAAGTACACGATGTTGTTAGCAGCAATTGAACTGAAGTTAGTTCCGGTAATCGTTACCGATGTGCCTATTACACCTGATTGAGGAGAAAATGAGGTGATGGTAGGAATCGCAGCAGCGATTGAAAATGCTGCCGCATTGGTGATGGAGCAGCCTCCTCCATTGTTCACAATTACGTCATAGTTTGATACGGTTGCCCCGGCTGAAATACTAAAATTTGCACTAAACGTAGAAGCCCCATCTGTAAAAGAATTAATGGCAGTTGGAAAAATCTTATTGCTTGTACTTACCTGCTGAAAATATAGGCTACTGGCAGTTACTTTGTATAAGTTTAAAACACATGTCTCTGTAAGTTGAGAAAACGTTGCTCCGCCTCCTCCCGTAAAAGTAACTGTCAAAGATTGACCTTGTGTGGCCGATGCTGGGCTAGGTGTTATGGTCTGGCTGAATAGGCTCGCAGGTGTGACAAGCACGATGATCGGAAATAAAATACCCAATCTAATCAATGGAGTTCGCCTCCTTAGTTTTGGATGTGACCTTTTGTTCATCTCTTGTTTATTTTTCCATAGATAAGCTCCTTGTATTTTTGCTTTCTTTCACCATTCCCGGCAACCGATTGTGTCCACTGAAGGGCGGTCCGATAATTGCCCTCATTATAATAAATGGCAGCAAGGTTCAATTTAGGGTCCTCAAAGCCCGGACTGATGCGAATGGCTTCCAAATAGATCGATTTAGCTTTTTCATGGTAACCCAATACTTCCAGTGAAGAAGCAAGATTATTTAAAACCTGAATATTAAATGGTGCAACCATATACGCCTCGCTAAAGGAATGCAAAGCATTTTCATAGTCCTCCATGCTAATATAAGCAGAACCCCTGTACCACGAAATAGGGATTCCAAAATTGTCCAGTTTGTAAAACAGGGATATGGATTTATTTGAATAGTAAATGACATTTTTAAAATCACCTATTTGCCTGGCGCTGATCAGTTTTCTTGCATAATACTCCCCTTTAGCTCTGATCAGGCCAAAAAATAAAATCACCAGTAGGAAGCTTGCTCCAATTACTCTTATGTATGTCGGTTGTATACTTAATTTAAATGAAGCCGGAAAAGTAATTTCCGTTTGAATGAAGGCATATAAGAGGCCCATGATGATGTTGACCATTACAACACTTTCAATTCTCTCCTTCGGAAACGAAAACATGGAAATCGTCAAATAACCTAGCAGAGAGGAAAGTGGTATTACGAGTCTCCATGAGAAACCATTTCTATTTAATACTTTATACGCGTACCCGATTAACAAAATGAAAATGGCTACTTGGCTAAAGAAACCGATAAGCCCAGTTTCAGAAAGTGTCCAGAGAAAATCATTATGCGGGCGGTCAGGAATCAGTTGTCCGTTCTGAACCTCATCTATAAATCCTGTTAGCGTGTAGTTGGGTAAGTTTGTTCTCCAGTTTCCTGCGCCAACTCCGGCAATCGGATGATCTTCAAACATCTGAAATGATTTCTTCCAAAGTAATTTTCTGGGTTCAAAACTTTTGGCAGATAGAATTCCATTGACATCTCGCGAACTGATTTCTGATAGGTTCGACCTAAAGAAAAAAATAAGGGCTGCTGATGCAAAAAATGTGATCGTCATCCAGAGAATAATTTGCTTGAACGGAACATTCTTTTTGTAGATGACATACATCAAGAAAATTGACAATGAAGTAACACCCATTCCAACCAAGGCTGCTCTTGTCTGGAGGATGGCCAGAAAAATTAAATTGCCGATGCATCCAATCAGGGCAAAGATTTTTGATGGTTTTTCCAATTCAAAAAAACCAATAATCAGAAAAGGCATCAGCAGAAATAGAAAGCAAGCTAAAAGGTTGACATTTCCGTTTATGCCAGTGATGGCGTCCATTTCAATTTTGGAAAAAGTCTTAAAGTCAAAGGCTGTGATCTGTACTGTTAAGATTAATCCATATCCAAAAAATATCAAAAGCGAAACGTTGATTAATCCTTTAAAAAATAGGGGATTCCGAATATGAAGAATAGTTGTAGAAGCAAAAATCAGTAAGCCAAAAAATATCTTGAATGATTCAAAAAAGCTCTCGGCTGGATTGATCGCCCAGAGGGACGAGATGATGTTTATGAAAAATAATAAACTATAAAGAATGATTACAGGTGTAAAAAAAAACAGACCTTCTGTCGAATCAACCAAAAAAATAGCCAATAAAAGCAGAGTAGCGTTCAGCAATAAAAAACGCCCGATCAATGCGCCATCAATCATGAAATTGGTATACAAGAAGCATACACCAGCGTATCCTGCCAAAAATAAAATGGTCGATATTCGGACAGAAGGATTTTGGAGATTTAATGGGTGTGATATTTCACCCTTTCGCCTCAACACTGAATTCTTTGTTTATAAGGGTCTGAAAAAAGAAAAAGACTTCATTTTTCATTAGTTTAAACCTAAATCAGGCGGGCTCGCCAAGTCAGAAGATTTTGTTGGTGTGCCTGATGAACCTTTTGATCCGCTGAGAAGGCCAACCACAACCCCGGCTGCAACTGCAGGAAGAATTTTCAGCAACGTGGGGATTTTATGCCTAACCGAGAAAAAATCGGTAGTAATCATTTCTTTTCCATTAACCAGCCTGATCTGATATCCCCCACCGGTCTTCTGCTTCAACGGAACATTCCACTGGTAATTTCCAATATTTGTTGTGGTGGCTACTCCACTTTGTAGTACGCCATCCTTGAGTAATTCTACCTTTACATTTTCATTTTTGGAGCCCCCGCGCCAAACAATGGATACAGTTTTACCGCGCTTAGCATTAGTAATTCCATTTTTGAATGTGAGTAACCCGATCACCTCGGCCCTGACCTCAAATGATAGTTCACCTTGATAATTTCCCAATTCAATTTTTGCTTCCCATTCAATTCTTTTTCCTTTCCCGGCCGGGAGCCCCCTACCTATATCACCACTTACGTGCTGTAGTGGCATTGAAAAATTGTTATGAGATGAATAGAGTTGAATATCGCATCGATCGCCTGCGAATGTTTCACTGAGATCATACGTGATTATGATTTTCTCACCCTGGGCAATTGCTTTCAGGTTTTCAAGCTTTTGAGCTTGTCCTGCAAGAGAGCCGAATAACACCAGCCAGAACAGGTTTCTCATGAGATCCAGTAGATCTTCTAAGGTACTAAATATTAGGTTGCACCCAAAATTCATCAGACCTGTATGAGCGTCTGGCATTTTAACTCCCTAAGTTTACCGTTCGATCTCCCTTCACGTTAATTCAACGGAAGATGGTTTACAGAATAATTGTGGCATAGTATGTTTGAAACAGATTAAAGCCAACTATAGACAAGATTATCCCCCGGGGTCGAGGACCTTGGGGATTTTCTTTTTAGAGGAATCTTAGTTAAAGAGCTTACGAGATTTTTTCTTTAGCAATCGGCATCAATGGTGGTGGCACTGCCGGATATTTTTTCATGATTGCCTTCACTCCTTTTGAGATACTTTTACTCAAAGTCTTTGCATTGTCAACAGTGCCGTGCACAAAACCTCTCCAAATTAATCTGCCTGTCTTTTTATCTTTTATATCGAGAACTAAGGTGCCTTGTGTATAGGAATAATAACTCTGAGGCTGTCCCCAGTAAGGCATAGGTCCGCCCATCATATACCAGCCGTAAGGAAAATACCCGATAGGGTAATACGGATAGTAATAAGGGTAATAGTAAAAACCACCTCCATAACTCTGCTCTTTCTTTTCTGTGTAGGCCTCATAGTTTACAAGCAAGTCAGGTTTTTTTGCATCGTACGTTATTCCTTTTTTAGCAAATTCATTTTTGATATTTGCTTTAATGTTTGAGTCGATAAGGTCACTCTTGTAAACAGGATTTTCCGTACGGATTTGCGACTTGCCCCAGACGAACGATCTGTATTGAGCAAAATTTGCGGTGTGATCAAAATCGGTTACGGCACAACTCGAACACACTAAAATTCCAACTGCGACCAAAAAAATGCTTACCTGTTTCATAACCACATTGTTGTTTTTTTTATTCTCATTTGATTAAGAAAGGGGAATTGCTCAGCCCCTGATGAGAAGAAACCCCGACAAGTAGGTAGAGGCAAATTAGCCTTGAATTCCTCTTATCGGATTATAAATTTTACTCCGAAAGAAGGATCGGGAGCGAAGTTGATGTATCCACCTGTACTCAATTCAATAAATGGTTTTAGATCAATACTGAAAGAGATCGGAATTCCGCCCGGCATACGATATTCGAATCCGACAATTCCGTTGATGCCTATGCCTATATCATTGTTTCTATAATTATTCACTTCACGACCAAAGTAACCGGAGTACCTGTTCTTGTCATTGTACAATGCAAGGTGACCTCCGCCACCATAATAAACGTAAAGACCGCTTGCATTGTATACCGGAGAATATCTTTCAACTAACCCTGTAAGGCTAACCCCATTTCCAAACCAACCAATGATTCCCTCGATGGCCTTGGTTCGCTGAGTAAAAAATTTTCCATCTATACCTGTGGTTCCTCCTACGCGGAGACCAATGGCTGTATTGTATTGTGCATGCAGCTGATAAGAAAGCAGGAACAACGTGATGATCAAGCCTCGTAAAGCACAAAGAAAAAATGATCTTGTCTTCATAACGTTCATTTTTTTATACGAGTAAACCATCCTATAGAACGTTTTAAATCATTTTTGATTAATGCGAGCGGATGAAATGTCGTTGAGCGCCCGTGATCGCGGGTTGAGCAGTTAATTGGTTTGGTTTTGTAGTTAATCTACTGACTCTTTGTAGTTGGAACTAGTCTATCGTTAACTATTACGAATGTATAAAAGTGTTACATGGACTATTAACTGCGGAACACAGGCAATTCTCGATGAGTGAACATATTACCCGAGTTAAGGGCGGAATCAAGTGTACTCAACCAACTCGAAAAACGTTTTATAAAATATCAAAATACATGTGAAGATGAATCAGAATTCGTTTAAACTAGTCTTGTTGGCACTTGTACTTTCAGCCGTTGCACTTGGTTGCAAGAGCAGTAAGAAAACTGCAACCATTACGAGTGCGAGCCCTGAGAAAGTAAAAACACCCCCGGAGGTAGTACAACCCAAACCAAGCGAAGCAGATGAGCAAGCAAAATTGGATGCAATGAAAGAAAGCACGTACAAAGGCAGGCTTTCTCAATACTTCGATGCGATTGCCAACGCAAGCGATGCCGTTTCTGCCAACACCAACATTGACGAAGCCTTGTTTTTGTTTTCGTCACCTCAGGCACCCGTACTTATTGTGATAAGCGAAGAAGGTAGTCAAAAAGATTACGACAGGCCTACAACCATCAGGTCATATCTCAATTATCTCAAAGACCAAAAGAAGAACATCAATCGGATCGAAAACCTAAAAATGGATGACTCGGGAAAAATCACGGAAGTAGAATTAAGAAAGAATAATTAAATCTATCAGTCATGATCAATAGCAAGTTCTTGTCTATGTTGCTGCCAGGTTTTTTCATGTTGAACTCGGTGTATTCACAAACGGATAACGTAAGTCCGGCAAGAAAGCAGGCCATCGATTCTCTTGCGTTGGAGAAAGTGAGAGATTTGAGCAAGTACATCAGTATCATCGGTAATAAAAAAACACAATACTCAGAGTCTACCCGCGTGATGGACCGCGTAGAAGAACTTTTCGCACCTGAAAGTGATATAGGTGTATCTGCCCTAAACAAAAAGGAAATCACTTACTACAAAGTGCGGAGGTACCTGGAGCACCTGATGGCGCTCAATTATGATCGCGTTAACATCAAGTGGTACAACATCCATTACATCAGCGATCTCGAGCGGCAGCCTGACGGAAGGTATGTAGGTGTAATAACAATTTACCAACGTTTTGAAGGCGAGTCAGAAAGTGGTTTAAAATACAAAGACACCACAAAGAAAGACATCACCATTTACGTGGAGCGAAAGAAGACGCAAATACAAGGGAAGATAGTTGAGTTTTGGGATGTACTGCTGGGTGATATACGTGTGACTGAAACGAGTGCGTGAAATTAGGCATTGGGCATTTAGGCATTGTGGTATAACAGGTGACTCCCAATACCCAATGCCTTAATCCCTAATGCCTGACAGGACATGACTGTAAATAAACAACAACCAAATTCGAATGCGATGAAGTGGGCACTGCTTTTGATGCTCGCTTTTATAATCGCCATTCTATGTTTTCCTGTCCGCGCGCAGTTGGTTGGCGAGATGGAAGATGAAAGTAAACTTTATGCCGAATCAAAGCAGGTCAATCAGTTTTTCAGAAGGTTCAATGGTGAAGAGGACGAAAAAGGAAACCGATACTACCCCGGTGATAAGCACTACCAAAGTACCAGGCTTAGAAAAAAATATCTCGGAGTACTATTTGATGAAAGTAATACCGGGATTGGTCATTCGATCAAAAAAGAATTTACAGAAGACGTATTAGACAAGCCAACCATACTTGATTTTCATGGAGGCAATTGGTTTGCAGAAGTTCAGGCCATTTTCCAGGTGAACGGAAAAGATCAACCGATAACCTTATACATGGAGCTGGAAAAAAATCACTTGGGTTACAAATGGGTGATACACCATGTGCACGCGGATATGCTGGAGCGGTATTATACGCGAGACACCAGCCGGGTCGGCAGGTTTCTGCATCCCATGAGTCATGAACTTGATTTCATGAATCTGCGAAAAGTATTTACTAACAGCGATAGCATCAGCCAGTTCGCGGTAAAGAGTTTTAAACCTGATCATCTCTCTGTTTTGTTATACGAGTTGAAAAGAGGAAACATAAAATTCAAAGCAGTTGAGTCAGTGAAATTTCATTTCTTTCAGGCTAGCGGATGGTATTTCGAGATTGCTGATTTCAACAGGCCCGGTTACAATACCGGCTGGCTTATTTCTAATCTCGTCAAATTAAAAAGCGATGCAGAAAAAAATCTATTGAAAGGGTATTTGTATCATGACCAAAATTAGGCGACAACTCACCACAGTTGTGCTGCTGAGTATGCTTATGTTTAACGCGGCAGCGCAAAAACAAAAGTCACAAAAACCTGTTAAGTCAGGCCAACCTGTTGCTGTCAAAAAACCTAAGCCGGCAACGTCTATCGTACCAAGTGATCCTGCAGAAGACGAAAAGAAAGTAAAAGACATGGTGGCATTCTTGGGGTTCATGCTGAACACCCTGGGAAACAGTAATACTTCTGCGCGCGATAAAGATGTGTTGGTTGCCGAAAGCTATTCCAAAATCTTCCGAGACGCGAAAGTACAAGTGGAAGACGACCTCGATGAAGAAAGAGGCGTTATTACCAACAAGGATGTGGTGGCTTATCTCAAAGACATTAATTTCTTTTTTAAGGAAGCAAAATTTGAATTTAACATCGATAAGGTAGAGCGCGGGGTGAATTCAGATAATCAAACCTTTTATAAAGTATCGCTGAATAGAAATCTCAGCGGCACTACTTCTGATGGCAAAGTAGTGAACAACATTGCTCCTCGATTCATCGAAGTAAATTTCGATGCAAAAGATCAGGACTTAAAGATCGTTAGTATTTATACACATGAGTTCAATGAGAAAGAGGCGTTAATTAATTGGTGGAAGCAATTGTCGTATGAGTGGCAATCGCTGTTCAGAAAAAGGTTTAACCTGGCAGACAGTGTAGGCCTAAACGACATTAAGAAGATTACGGCTATCGAAGAATTGGATATCAGTAACAACAAATACATCCAGGTGTTTGAGCCTTTGTCTCAATTGAGGAATCTCAAAACACTTAATCTCACCGGCACAAATGCAGCTGACCTCACTCCTATCCGAAACCTGACGGAATTAATTGAATTGAATTTAGCACGCACTTCCATACGCGATCTGTCGCCATTAAAGTATTCAAATAACCTGTTAAAATTTGATATCAACCACACCGAGGTTAGTGATATTACAATAGTTCAGCGAATGCCTAAGCTGCAATTTCTTGACCTGAGCTTCAGTAATGTTTCAGACTTCACTCCGATTGCTGGCCTTAGCGAACTAATAACATTGAACCTTAAGTCCACAAAGCTTTCAGATCTCACTTCCGTGGCGAGCATGAGCTTGCTTGGCGAATTGAATATTTCAAACACATACGTGCAGAATGTGTCTCCGTTAAAAGATCTTAATAACCTGAAAACATTTATATGCGACAGTACACGCATTCAAAGCATCAGTCCTATGGCCAGCCTGGATAACTTAAAAGTGCTTCAGGCCAATGCTACTCTGATTTCAGATTTGCAACCCTTGCAAACACTAGCACATCTGGAGAAAGTGTATTGTGACCAAACGCTTATTAATAAAGATGTCGCAGAAGCATTTATGTCCGCCCATCCAAAGGCGTTGGTCGTATATGGCTCGAGTGACTTGAAGACATGGTGGGATGCGCTCACTCCAGCCTGGAAAGAAGTGATCAGCAAAGCAGCAAAGATTAATAGTGATCCATCGAAGGAAGAGTTGGCAAGAGTGGGTAGCGTGGATTCTATCAACTTCAGCGGTAAAAACTTTATTGACATTGAACCTCTTCACAATCTTCAAAAACTGAGAGTAGTCATCGCCACCAACACCTCGATCCAGGATTTATCTCCTCTCAGGGGACATCGGGAAATCAAGTACCTCAATATTTCGGAAACCCAGGTAAAAGATCTCTCAGCGCTTAGTCAGTTTGTAAAACTTAAAGTGCTTAAGGCTGATCAATGCAAAATCAATGACATTGATGTCTTGCAGAAAATGAAGAGCCTTGAAAAACTGTATGTAGACGGAACCACGATCAATGACTTCAATGCTCAAGACTTTTTGCACGCTAATCCAAAGTGCCTCTTGATTTATAAGACGGTACATTTAAAAAGGTGGTGGCGAAACCTTTCTGAAAACTGGAAAGAAGTTTTCTTAACACAAATTCGCGACACCACACGTGAGAGTTTACATAAGCTGGTGGAACAAGAAGCATTTCATTTTAAAGAAGCTCCAGTCAGTGATCTTTCGGGGTTAACTGAATTTGTGCGATTAAAGGAGTTACATTTTTCAGGTACAACCATGGTTGAAGTAACTCCGGTTGAAAACCTGAAAGCGCTTAAGTCGTTGCATGCCTCCAACAGCCCCATTCAAAAAATAGAATCGCTCAGTCAATTGACAGAGCTGGAAGACCTCGATATTTCAAATACTCCCATTGAGGATTTGACCCCGGTGTGGACATTACAAAAACTTAGAAATCTGAATTGCTCAGGTACCCAAATAAAAAGATTGGATGCAGTAGAAAAACTGGAAAACCTTGAACACCTCGATTGTTCAAACACTAACGTAAACAAGCTTACTTCTCTTGACTATCTTCACCTCAAATCATTGAAGTGCTACAACACTAGAATATCAAGCCGAAGCATTGAAAACTTCGTGGCTAGTCACGCGCAATGTAAAGTCGTTTACTACAGGTGAGGTTTAAATGAGGATATCAACCACGTGACAAAATATATTAGCATGCAGATGCCGATGCAGGCAGCAAAAACAACTACGCGATCAAAGTAAAATTTCGCCATCTTCATATATAACACTGTTTGATAAGTTGTTAATACGACTGTTCAATAAAGTACTTGAAAGTACGGAGATATCTCGTACCTACAATTTCTTCGGGTCAAAACGACTAAAAAGAAGAACAAAAAGCATATTCTTTCGAGGAAGGGATTCCCGTTTTTCGGGGAATTCGTGATCAGAAACAGCAATGTCTGCTCATTTGTTTACCCTTCCGGCTCTGTTCAAGCCGCCCGATTAGTTTATATTGTAGTTCGAAAATCAACCCCTGATTATGACTATCGCAAATGAAACCATTCGGGTAGAGGATGACCGCACAGGCGTGGCTCTGAACACAATCAAAAGGGCATTTCTGGATAACCTCTTCTACATTCAGGGAAAATCGCCTGAGTCGGCATCGCTTAATGATTGCTATATGGCCCTGGCGTATACCGTTCGTGACAGGCTACTCAGCCGCTGGCTCAATGCGCAAAAAACTTACCGGGAACAAAATGTTAAAACAGTTGGGTATCTGTCTGCTGAATTTCTGATGGGACCGCATTTAGGAAACAATCTCATCAACCTGGGCCTTTTTGATACCGTTGAGAAAGCAATGTTGGCATTGGGGTTGCCTCTTAAAAAACTACTGGAACAAGAAGAAGAACCTGGCTTGGGCAATGGAGGCCTCGGCAGGCTTGCGGCTTGTTTTCTCGATTCACTGGCAACACTCGACATTCCTGCCATTGGTTATGGTATACGTTATGAGTTTGGAATTTTTGATCAGGTGATCAACGATGGATGGCAAGTAGAAATCACAGACAAATGGCTGCGCAAGGGAAACCCCTGGGAGATTGCACGAATCGAAGACTCTGTGGCCGTTAGGTTTGGTGGTCATACCGTATCGGGAATTGGGAAAGACGGAAAATATGAATCGGAATGGGTTGCTCAAGATGTCATCATGGGTATTCCATACGATACTCCCGTATTAGGTTATGATACAAATACGGCAAGCACTCTGCGGTTATGGAAATCCGAAGCTTTCGAGTCTTTCGACTTTCATTCCTTCAATCAGGGCAACTACTATGGTGCGGTGAATGATAAAGTCTCATCAGAAAATATAAGTAAGGTACTTTACCCCAATGATGAGCAAATCAGCGGGAAGGAACTACGGTTGAAGCAGCAATACTTCTTTGTGTCGTGCTCATTGCAAGATGCGATCCGATCTCACATCGCCAGAAAAAATAATATCAAAACGTTTCATCAGAAATGGGCACTGCAATTAAATGACACTCACCCGGCAATTGCTATCGCTGAACTGATGCGACTGTTGCTTGATGAATGGCACTTGGATTGGGATGACTCGTGGAACATCACGACACATACTTTTGGCTACACCAATCATACGCTCATGCCGGAAGCGCTTGAAAGGTGGTCGGTTGAATTATTTGGCCGACTATTACCCAGGCATCTCGAGCTGATTTATGAAATCAATCGCAGGTTCATTGACAAAATACAGAAACAGTTTCCTAAGGATAGCGCGAAAGTGTCGCGCATGTCTATGATTGACGAGTCGGGTGAAAGATACATCCGCATGGCACACCTGGCCTGTGTTGGAAGTCATTCGATCAACGGTGTTGCAGCATTGCATTCCAAACTGATCATGAAAAATCTCCTTCACGATTTTCACGACATGTGGCCCGAGAAATTCTCTAACAAAACAAACGGTGTTACCCCCAGAAGGTGGATTGTACTCAACAACCCGCTTCTGACACAACTCATCAGCAACAAAATTGGAACGGAATGGATTCACCGCCTTGATGACTTGAAGCAACTCGAGAAATTTGTTGATGATAAATCTTTTCGTGAGGAGTGGCGCAAGTGCAGACAACAGGTAAAAATGCTATTGGTAACAGACATCGAACGAAAATGCAACATCAAAGTTAATCCCGACTCTATTTTTGATGTGCAGGTGAAGAGGATGCACGAATACAAGCGCCAGCACCTGAACGTAATGCACATCGTAACACTTTACAACAGATTACTCAGAGATACAAAGACAAAAATTGTTCCGCGCACATTTATCTTCGGAGGAAAAGCTGCCCCCGGTTATTTGACTGCAAAGCTGATGATCAAGCTGATCAATTCGGTGAAGAATGTAGTGAACAGCGATCCTCGAGTAAATAAAATACTGAAAGTAGTTTTTATTCCAGATTTCAATGTCACCAACAGCCAGTTAGTTTATCCGGCTGCAGACTTATCTGAGCAAATCAGCACAGCAGGCAAGGAGGCATCGGGTACGGGTAATATGAAGTTCATGATGAACGGAGCTCTTACTATAGGCACATTAGATGGCGCGAATATCGAAATCCTCGAAGAAGCAGGTGACGAAAATTTCTTCCTCTTTGGTTTACGCGCGGAAGAAGTTCAGCGAATGAAAGAAACGAAATACAATCCCAAAGAGTACTATCATTCTGACATAGAACTTCGCGAATGCATCGACCTGATTTTGTCCGGTCATTTTTCTCATGGCGATAAAAATTTGTTCAAACCCTTAGTCGATTCATTAATGAATTACGATCCTTATATGTTGATGGCCGACTACCGTCATTATATTAATTGTCAGCAGCGCGTGAGTGATGCGTTTCTTGACCAGGACAACTGGACGAGGATGAGTATTTTAAATGTGGCCCGCTCTGGAAAATTTTCAAGCGATCGAACTATTCATGAGTATTGCAAGGAGATTTGGAATGTTGCCCCTGTTGAAGTCGTTGTGCCTCCGTATCATTCAGCTACCACTAACGATTCTAAGTTCTTTGTGTAAACCAACAAGGGTTTCAATTTAAAGACACGGTCGAGAGGTCAACTTTGGGTTGTGATTGTTTGCGGATGGTGATCTCAAGATCAGCAACAATGTTCATGTAATTAATGTAGGCGTCATAGGGTGAGTTGTATGGACTAAAGTATTTGTGAACATCTCCATCATTCCAATACTTTGTGCTCATATAATAAAAATGATCGGAGGTAAGCAACTTAGCCCAACTGCTGATTAATTCGGGATCATTTGTTTCCTTCACAGACTGTTCGAGTTGATAAATGCGATCCGTGGCATCTTGCTGCAAATCGTTTCCCAGCCAGGCACTCAAATCGCGTTCGGTGTCTGCCCACGAAGTAAAGTAAGGAACATCGTATTCGCCTTTGGCCTGATAAGACTTGACCAATTCCGTAGGTGTTTTAAAGTCGAAATCAGGATGCTTCAATATTTCCTGAGGCAATTGTTTTAGAAAATCGAAGATGCCGGTTTCTGGCCACTGGTGCTCGCCAAAAGTTTCATAGTCCATAAACAAGTTTACAACCTCACCGTTGCCCGCGATCTGATGTACCCATTGTGCAAACCGGTCCGCTGTCAATGGAAACTGGTTCCAATTTTTATCCGAGAAACGGAAAGCAACATCATCCGATAGTTTGTAATTTTTTAGGAGGCATTTCAGTTCAGGAATTCCCGGAGGATGATACAAAAAATTTGGACTTCGATATCCAAGTAGTTTTTCCACGCCTTCGCAGAGAATGCCCTTAAATCCAAGGGTGTGGATCAAAGTGGCTAGCTGATTATCGTATATGAACTCAGTATTACGAAACACTTTCGGTGTTTGCCCTGTCAATCGCTTTACCAACTTCCCGTGCATCTCTACCTCACGAATAAATTCGTCTGCGGAGTAAAGGAAGCTCAGCGAATGATAATAGGTTTCAGAAAGAAATTCGACACAGCCGGTTCTGCTGAGCTGAAGAAATGAATCCAACACTTCAGGTTCATATTTTTCAAATTGCTCCCACGCTGTGCCCGTAATTGAAAAAGCTATTTTAAATTTTCCTTCATGTTGATTGATCAAATCCAGCAATACTCTGTTTGCAGGTAAATAGCATTTTCTTGAAACACGCTCCAATATCTCGCGGTTCTTACTTTCGTCTTCATAAAAATGATCTTCGCCTATTTGGAAACAAGTGTATGGCTTGAGTCGATACGGTTGGTGCACTTGAAAATAAAAACAAATGGATGGCATACTTATGATATCGAAAGGGCGCTATAGACATTCATAATTTTCTGCACAGTTGTCTCCCAGGTAAGATGCTCGATGTCTTTACGTGACCGTGCTTCAATCGTCTTTTTTAACCTGGGGTATTTAAGAATCGCATAGAGGTAGTTGGCAAAACGATCCGTATCCCAAAAATCAGCCTTCAATGAATTCGTCAATATCTCTGCAACACCCGAGCGTTTTGAAATAACACTTGCAGTACCTTGTCTTACTGCTTCCACTGCGGACAGCCCAAAAGGTTCTGACACTGATGGCATGAAATAAGCATCTGAGCTGGCCAGCAGATCCATGATTTTTTCGCGAGAAAGAAATCCGGTGAAGCTAAAATACTTGCCCAACTTTTGCCTGGCAACCTCATGAACAAGGGAAGCAAACAAATCACCACCGCCCGCGATTATAAATCGTACATTAGGATACACGCGAATAAGCTTACAGGCCGTTTCAACAATGAACTGCGGACCTTTTTGAAAAGTGATTCGTCCGGCAAAAGTAATCCACTTCTCCCCTATGGTTTTTTTGAAAGCCGAATGAGAAGTCACTTCAGCTCCATTGTGTACAACAGTAATTTTACTTTCATCAATGCCATAGTTTGAAACAATTTGGTGTTTGGTGTAATCACTGACGGCAATAATCTTGTCTGCCTCTTGCATGGCGTATTTTTCGATGGCATAGATTTCATTCTTTGTTTCTTCTCCCGCTCTGTCCGTTTCAAGTGAATGGATGTGCAAGACCAGGGGCTTGTGTGTATCCTGTTTCAGTTCCATGGCGGCTTGAAAGGTTGGCCAATCATGGGCGTATATAAAATCGAATTTCCTTTTTGACGCTATACGCTTCGAGATCTTTGCAAATAATTGTGTGCGCTGAAGAATATCGCGGCCATACAAATCATGCGTTTGAAAATAAGCCGATACATCTGACCATGTTGAGAAGCGCGTGACATTTGATTCGCTGGTTCCAGTTTTTCCAAGAAGCCATTTGCCCAATGATAAAGAAGGGTATGCCGATAACTCAACAGGAATGCGACTCAAGAAAAAATCTTCAAATTCTTTTCCCAGGCTTTCATTAACAAATTCTTGCTCGAGTTTATTCAAACCTGTCACTCCTGCGTTTTCAGGATCACCTTGCTCCCCGGCAAACGGCACGATCAGAGAAACGTTGGCTTGTGCACGTAATGCTTTTACAATATGATAGCACGCCACACCAAGACCACCTGTAAAGGCGGGAGGAAATTCCCATCCCAGCATTAAAATATTTTTTCTTTCTATCCCCAAGCGGTCAGATTTAGTTTGATCAGGAGTTTCAAAAGTAGATCACAACTTCCTAAGAACTAATGACAAAAGTCAATAGACCTCAACTGAATGGTCATGAACGATAGCCAACAAACAATCTCTTAATTTCGGAAAAAACTTTGGCGAACAGATGATTAATTCCGGATTAAATTTCAGTAATGTAACCTAGCTAAATAGTATCGCTGATTTAAGATGGGACTATCTTCTATACTCAAAACCGCTTCATTTCCATCACCTAACTAAAACAGCAAAAAACCCGATTTCTGCAGCCCAAAGTCATTAGGCGGCTTTCATCTACGTGTTCTTTTGGTTTGCTAAACGAGGTTAATCCTTTGAAGCAAATGAGAGAAGGCCGGCTCCGCAGGAATTATCAGAAGAATTGCAGGAAAACCTCATATAGTAAATTCCTGATGAAGCACATTTATAAGTTAATTTTGAATATTTCTTTTTTGACGTTATGGTGGCAACCAACAATCTTTTGGAGCTAAATACTTCAATCTTCAGGTTATCTACTGCGTTGAAGCAGGCGCCTACGTGGTAACGTGTCCCTTTTGTCAATACATACGAATATTCAATAAACCCTTCCTTTCTCTTGGGTAAAGAAAAGCTTTTCAGCGACCTAAACTTACGGGGCATCTGCTTTATACATTCGGTAGTGAGAGGTGAAATATCACAATTGTCTGCTACACTGAACGCAGAAAACAGCAAAAGAATGATCAATTGAATCATGGCGGGCTCTTAGCTCGAAAGATGATAAATAAAATCGTAGCCAAACCTAAGACAAACGGTTAATAAGTTAGCACGAAAACCATTCTGCTCAATCAACTTAGCCAAAAAAATAATACCGAGTTCCAATTCGTCTGAACCCACATGTAATTAAGTCTTAAAAAAAACACTGTAAATCTGACTGAAGGCAGGGTTCAATCGCTCCTCCGTTATGAGACTTTAATGTCTAGGCAGAGTAATCGAAAAAGTGCTGCCTTCATAGGGCACAGACTGAAGAAGAACACTGCCGGAAAGTTTGGATAATGTCTCTTTCACAATATACAAACCCAGACCGGTGCCCTGCGATTTTTCGTTCCCGCGAAAAAACATGTCAAAAATTTTTCCATGCAATGTCGGGTCTACGCCTAAACCATTGTCCTCAATATGCAGCGAAAATGACTCCCCGGTCGTTTGATAATATAGCCTGATATATTGATGATCTTTGTGCCTGTCGTGATAGCGAATCGCATTGCCAATAAGGTTAGTCAATACCACTTCCATTCGCCTTGCATCATTTAGCACCACAAGGTCTCCAGGGATTTCATTTATGAATTCGATACATCTTGCCTCGGGACTATGTTGCAATGATTCCCATATATCGCTAATTAATTCAGCAACATTTACGTTTTCCTTAATGATCTCTAACCGGTTATTTCGGGAATAATCTGTAATGTCTGAGATGAACCTGTCTAATGAATCCATGCGCTTGTCTATCAAATGAAGATAGTTAGCCTGTTCATCGGGATTGGCCGTTTTAGATAAAGTAACCAACCCCTTTATAGAGCGCAGCGGGGCACGCAAGTCATGTGAGGTGCTATAGACAAAGCGATCGAGTTCTTCGTTAAGCTTCGAGAGTTGGCTGTTCGCTTTTTTCAAACTCTTCGCATTATAATAGTTTAAGCTGTTCAGCAGATAAATGGCTACAACAGAAACCGGAAATGCGATGCCGAAGTTGATTAATTGATCTGACCTAATCTCCGCATCCGAATAGACACGAAATGGAAGGATTGAGAATGGATGTATTAGCACTACCCCAAACAGAAGAATACTGAGAATAACAAAACAGAACGCTAACTTCCGTTGCGAATAATTAAATACGGAAAATATACCCAGGCCCGTTGGGATGAGGAACAGAAATGCCCCGGTGGCCATACTTTCACTGGAGCCGATGAGAAAAATGACCGCATTAAACACCAGGAACAGTAAGATGTTTGAAAAGCAATGATGACGAAGGCGGTGCAGCAAAAGTGAAAAAAGAATAAATACAAATGCCGCAATGAAACAGGCAAATGTCTCAGGACTTTGAGCGGGAGATCCTAAACATATATAAATGCCCAAAACGACAAGTGAAACCAGCGCGTACTGTGCAGAAAGCATAATCTGCCTGAATTCGTTCCAGGATTGTACATAATTATTCTCACCGATGATCCAGTTACGAAATCTTCGCTTCATGCCTACTATAGATTAGAGGCAAAAGTAGAATTATAAAAGTCACCTCACACTTCATTGTTCCGATAAACCAATGCATGAAAGGTTTTCGTAAGGTTTGTTTGAAAAATAATGCATGGTTTTTTTGGTTAAGAACAAAAACCTTCTTTCGGAATGTCAGAATTGCAATCAGCAAAAAAACTTACAGGCGTGCTTCGTTCCCCAAGACATCAATTTGGGGCAGCATCAACTTGCGGACATTTGAAATTCAATTCTGTACTGTATGCTTCTTGTGATAATTTCTGTAATAAGTCATTTCGCCATCGTCTTTACATTGGCCTATAAATACGAGATGTCTAAATTGCAAGACATCTGATCTGAGAGTAAGCTTTTGAAAAACTAATACCTGGATAATGTTTTATGCAACACTGCTTGCCTGTTGGCAGTAATGTTGTTTAATTCATCTCATGGATAATCTCATCCTCACAAAAACTCAAGCCAGAAAAATCATTCTCCACGCGGCCGGATTATCAAAGCGCGCACAGTTTGGCAAAGGCAAGGAGGCGGTCTTCAAGCTTATAGCCCACCTTGGCTTTGTTCAGATCGATACAAATTACATTGTCGAGCGCGCGCATCACCATGCCATTGCCTCACGCATACCCGACTATAAGCCGGAATGGCTCGACCAGCTTCAGGCTG
>JACOSO010000067.1 GCA_016178785.1 Bacteroidota bacterium
CTTTAACGATATCTCTCTGACAATTCGAAGAGCACTAGAAAAAACACGAAAAAACAATCCCACCAAAACTAAAATTGCTCAAACTTCTTTTGAAATAGCCCTGCAACAACTCGTTCAAAAAATTTAACCAGGTAACTTTTGTTTCAGGCTTTCTGTTAACTTTGGTTTGTCTGTAGTTGCCGCGATTATTCGCGTTTAACATTTCACTTTGCTTTTGATTTATGAAATTGAAGACTTGCGTCTGCATAGCAGCATTCATTTTAATTTTTTCTAAAAGCTGGGGGCAAACTTTTCAAACAAATGGAGATTGGAACACTGCCTCTAATTGGAATCCCGCCAGCGTACCGAGTGGCACTGGAACAGATGTAACTGTAAATGCTAATCCAACCATTAGCCAAAGTAATACCATTGGAAATATTACCGATGGTAATTCAGTAACTTATACTATTACTGGGAGTGGTAACCTTCAAGTTGGTGCATCGGGTACTCCCAAGAATATGACGTTTAACAACAACGGAACTGTCAATGTGAATAGCGGAGGCGTCTTAGAAATATGGGGGGACTTAATTGTAAATAATAACCTGACGTTAAATGTGGTTGGTACTTTGATCGTCCATGGCAATGTGACCATGAACAACAATGCCGCTATCTCTGTGAGTGGAGGCGGTGGTATGACTGTGGACGGAAATCTTACCGGCCAACAGAATACGCACATCACTATTGACGGAAGCGGTAGCAGTCTGAATGTAACAGGTTCCTTGTCATTAGGTAGCGGAACGTCTAGCATTGACACCAGTAACGGAGGGGCTATAAATGCGGGAAGCTGTAGTTGTTCAAGCTGCGGGGGAGGACATGACTGTGGGAATGTTTTACCTGTGACTTTACTTTTTTTTAAAGGAATTGTAGCTCCCGAAAAGGTGAATCTGACTTGGTCCACTGCCTCCGAAATCAACTTTGATCATTTCGTTTTGGAGAAATCAAGCAATGGCTCACAATTTTCTGAAATCGCTCAAGTAAGGGGCTCGGGAACTAGCAACACGCGCAAAGATTATTCATACACTGACTACAATCCATATATCGGTCGTTCATACTATCGTCTTACTTCTGTTGATTTTGATGGGTACACCGAAGTGTTCAACAACAATGTGGTGCGTGTATCTGTCAAGGAAGAGAAAAATTTCTACATCGCCCCTAACCCTATCCGAGGACTTAGTCTAAAAGCAGGAATAAATTTTGATGCTTCAGAAACTCATCTGCTGATCTATGATAGAATGGGAGCTCTGGTTGGCAGATATAATGTTTCAGCCTCAGTGTTCGAATTGCAACTACCCATTTTACCAAATGGAGTTTATTTCGCTCAACTTCGTTCGGGTGAATTTACCAAGACGGTGAGGTTTGCCGTCAATCAATAAGATAATTATTTAATCAACTTCTGAAGCGCAAAATCTCAGATGATGACTTCATCTTCATTGTCCACATTGGCCACCACGTATTTCTTTCTGAAATTTGCACAGCGGTATTCTTGCATAACCCAAACTAAATTCTTACAAGGTTTGTGTTTGATTTTCGGATACCAAGTGTCCCGAAGAAAAGAAAACATTCATTGACAAAGTTCTTTGCCGTAACAGTCATTCCCTGCGATTCTATGAAAATAAGCGATGTGGGCTACTTCTTCTGAGGCTTTACTCAGAATGCTTACTTTGCGTTGTGCCATTTGTCAATAAGCGAGTAAGCCAGTTTTTTGCCTTCAGTAAGACTTAGTTTTCTGGCTGATGGAGTTTTGGCCGCAGCTTTTTCAATTAATCGGTTATATTCTTTTTGCTCAACAACAACATATTTCTTTTTGTTGAGAACCAGCATCATGATTTCATTCATTTTGATACTAAGCAAATATGCAAATTGGTTTCAGTATTTATTTTAGGCTGCTCCAGCCAAAAGGTACAACACAGCCATTCGAACCGCTACTCCGTTCTCTACTTGATCTAAGATGATTGAGTGATGAGAGTCGGCAGCATCGCTGGTGAGTTCCACTCCACGATTGATTGGCCCCGGGTGCATGAGCACAATTTCTTTGTCGAGATCATCAAGCATTTTTTTGTTGATGCCATAGTAAAGTGTGTATTCTCTAAGGGAAGGGAAATATTTCAGTTGCTGTCGCTCCAATTGAATTCGCAATACGTTTGCTACATCGCACCAATCGAGCGCTTTTTGAACTTCAAGCTCAACTTCTACTCCAAGTGAAGAAATGAATTTCGGAATCAGGGTAGGCGGGCCGCACACCATCACTTCGGCACCTAATTTTTTTAAAGCGAAAATATTGGAAAGTGCAACGCGCGAATGAAGAATATCGCCAATAATTGCGATCTTCTTTCCCTCCACACTTCCGAGCTTTTCGCGAATAGAAAATGTATCGAGCAAGGCTTGCGTTGGATGCTCATGTGTGCCATCTCCTGCATTGACAATGTTTGCCTTGATGTGTTTCGATAAAAAGTGCGGAGCCCCGGCACTTGCATGGCGCATCACCACCATATCCACTTTCATGGCAAGAATATTATTTACCGTATCTAGAAGGGTCTCTCCTTTTTTTACACTGCTACCGGATGCAGAGAAATTTACAACGTCAGCAGAAAGTCTTTTCTCAGCCAATTCAAAGGAAAGCCTTGTACGTGTTGAATTTTCAAAAAAGACATTAGCAATCGTTACATCCCGAAGTGAAGGCACTTTTTTGATCGGGCGGTTAATAACGTCTTTAAAATTGTCTGCAGTTTCAAAAATAAGTTCGATGTCCTGACGGGTGATGTCTTTGATTCCGAGTAAGTGCCGTTGGCTTAGTTTCGACATGCTATTCCTTATTGATTAACCAGATTTTATTTTGTTTGTGACCTTGAGCCTGTAATTCTACCAGCACTTTTTGATTGTCGTGTGTGTCTACATATTTTCCAACATAATCTGCTGCAATCGGCAAATCTCTTGTAGACTTACGATCGACCAGCACAAGTAATTCTACTTTTGCAGGTCTTCCAAAAGAAATCATGGCATCGAGCGCTGCACGCACCGTGCGACCAGTGAAAAGCACATCATCGATGAGCACTACATCCTTGCCTTCAATAGCGAAATCAACGCGGGTCTCGTAAGCTTTCGCTGGTGTATCACGCCTCCGAAAGTCATCACGATGAAAAGTGGCATCGAGGTAGCCAAGCGGGACGGAGACTTTTAGAGACTTGAGTTTTTGATGAATCAGTTCAGCGAGGAAAATACCGCGGGGCTGCAGGCCGAGGATTACACAATTACTAAAATCAGTGTGGTTTTCAATGAGTTGCTGGCAAAGGCGGCTAAGAGTGATGTCGAGTTGCTTGGAATCGAGGATCAGTTTTTTCTGCATGCCAGCGCGAAAATACAGGAAATTAGTCAATAGTCCATAGCTGATGATTGATGGATTTAGTCCATAAGTTGTTAGTCCATTGTCTTAGTTAGGCTTGAATTGCAAACGTTGCCGAGAAACTTTCTAATCGCGATCGGATGATATGTCAGTTTTAACGCGCAAAAATTTCAATCTCAATCGAATCAATTTATGCAAACGATTTTTTGTTTTAAAAAACAAGTTTACTTACAACTTCAAGACTTGCGGCACCCGTTGCCCGTATCTTTGCATCAGAAAATAAAAGAAAGAAAATCATGAAAACGAAAAACACAGTATTGACTTTAGTGGCGATTGTTATAAGTGCGTTTGCATTTGCAGCGAATCCTTCAAAGATGGCGGTAATCAGCCAACAAAAATCAGGAACATTCAGACTTATTTATGAAGGTGCAACGGCAGGAAAAGTGACCCTGAAAATTTATGACAGCTCAGGAACAACATCCTTCAAAGCTTTGCACGTTTGCAAATTGACGGAAGGAAAATACCTCGTATCGATTTCCAGTGACGGAGCAGAAGAGATCAACATCCGCATTTTTGACAACGATAACAATCTAGTTCACAATGAAAACCGCACTGTTAATGGTGATCTTGGGGTGGTTTATAATTTGAAAGAAATTGGAGGAAAACCCGTGTTTATGATTAGCAATGGCACTGGTAAAAATCAGACGATTAAATAATCGTTGAAGTATTTTTCAAAGGAGACTGTCTCAAAAGGACAGTCTTTTTTGTTGCTCAACACAATTCATTTGGGCCACGAACCTTGGCCTTAAAGGGCGAAGAAGAAATGATAGAACTTTTTAGACCTGTTAAGCATCTTGACCAAAACCAGATCAATGAGCGCACTAACCAGAATTGCATTTTTGTTAATTATTTTTTTGTGCGGCTGTTCGCCAAAAAACAAGAAAGAGGATAATCATGAAGCCCATATAAAATTCATTCAGTATTCGGAATCGGTGAAAGACACATTTTACATCGACATCCAACTCCCGGCAGCGTATTTTAAAAACCCTGACAAGAAATATCCAACCGCATATTTGGTAGATGGGAATTTTTATTTCCCAATGATGTCGGCAATTAAGGAGCAATATGAATTTACCGGCCTAATGAAATCAGTAATTTTAGTCGGCATTGGATACAAGTCTTTCCAAATGATGGATTCACTGAGAGTAAGAGATTATTTGTACCCTAGGGCACTTCCTTCTGATGAAGTTATTACCGATGGCGGAGCACAAAAATTTTTAGATTTCATCACCCAAGAACTAATACCAAAAGTTGATGCGGAATATAGAACTGAAAAAGATAACAAGGCCTTACTCGGTCATTCGTTTGGAGGTTATTTTGTGCTGTACAGCTTACTTCATCAGTTGCAGAACAAAAGAAATGACTTCAGAACTTTCATTTCCGCGAGTCCGTCATTGTGGTACAACAATTTTTATTTAAACCAATTGCCGGATTTGTTGGGCAAGAACCAACAGGACCTGAATGTCTTTGTAAGTGTTGGTGGCAAAGAAGACCCGGTTTGGTCAGTCAAACCAGTAACCGATTTATCAGACAAGGTTCAAGAGAAAAGAATTAAAGGGTTACAATTTCAAAGCAGGGTCTACAATCATTTGAACCATATGGATGTGGCAGTACTAGCGTTTACAATGGGCCTTCAGGGGTTTATGGGGGAAGGAAAATGAGCACAGCTTTTGGGCAGGGATGAGCCCTATGGCCGCCTCGGCCAGCCCCCATAATTTGCTAAAGCTTCTTATGGAACGCCTAAATCGAGCAGATTCGTAACTTTAGAAAAGATGGGCAGGCAGTTTGTATAATTCTTTGTTTTCCCGATATTTGCACTCCCTTTTTAAGGAAAGGCTCATTTAAAACGATTTTTATGGCAATGGTTTGTGAAATTTCGGGCAAAAGACCACGCGTAGGCAATAACGTGTCGCACGCCAATAACAAGACCAAACGCAGGTTTTACCCCAATCTTCAGACAAAGAAGTTCTTTGTACCTGAGGAAAATAATTGGATCACGTTGAAGGTGTCTACTAAAGTGATCAAAACGATCAATTCAAAAGGCATCAGTGCCGTGATCAAAGAAGCACGCGAAAAAGGAACGCTGACCGCCAACATTTAAAAAATTTAGACCATGGCAAAGAAAGGAAACCGCATTCAGGTGATTTTGGAATGCACTGAGCATAAAAACAGTGGCATGCCCGGCATGAGCCGTTACATCACCACCAAAAACCGCAAAAACACTACGGAGCGTATTGAACTTAAGAAATACAACTCGGTGTTGAAAAAAATGACTCTTCACAAAGAAATTAAGTAACGTTATCCGTTATTGGTTATTCGTTAATTGAGAAGAAATAACCATAGCCGTAACGAATAACTAAGATCGATTAACTAATAACGAAAAGACAATGGCAAAGAAAGTAGTTGCATCGCTTAAGAAAACAGACGGCAAGAACTATGCAAAAGTGATTCGTGCTGTGAAGTCGGAGAAAACTGGCGCGTACATCTTCAAAGAAGAGATCGTAGCTGCCGACTTAGTGAAAGAAACGTTGGCTAAAAAGGGCTAAGCCTTTTGCAGCTTTGAAATTGAAGAGTCCCCGTGCGGGACTTTTTTATTTAGGATATTACTGATTAACCTTACGGGTTTAGTCAAAAATAACCGCGAAGGCGCGGAGACGCAAAGAGAAAAATAGTTTTAAACTATGGCCTTTCTAAGTAACATATTCTCAAAAGAAAAAAAAGAATCGCTCGATCACGGCTTGCAGAAGTCGAAGGAGAGTTTCTTTGGAAAATTGGGAAAGGCATTGGTAGGTAAGTCTACCGTTGATGATGAAGTGCTCGACCATTTAGAAGAGATTCTGATTTCATCGGATGTGGGCGTTGACACTACACTGAAGATCATCAAGCGAATTCAGGACCGGGTGGCAAAAGATAAATACTTAGGCGCCAGTGAACTCGATCGGATTTTGAAAGAAGAAATCGCCTCTCTCCTCTCTGAAAGCAACAGCGCTTCTATTGAAGGCGATTTTGAAACACCTTCAAATACTAAGCCTTACGTGCTAATGGTAGTTGGTGTGAACGGGGTGGGAAAGACCACAACGATCGGGAAACTTTCAGCCCAGTTCAAAAAGAACGGTAAAAACGTGGTGCTTGGCGCGGCCGATACTTTTCGCGCAGCCGCTGTAGACCAACTAAAACTTTGGGGTGAACGGAACGGTGTTCCGGTTATTTCGAAAGGCATGAATACTGATCCGTCAGCCGTTGCTTTTGAGACCGTACAAAGGGGAGTGGAACTTGGCTCAGATGTGATCATCATCGACACGGCTGGCCGTTTGCATACTAAAACCAACCTGATGAATGAGCTCTCGAAAATTAAACGTTCGATTGAGAAGGTTTTGCCGGGCGCACCTCACGATGTGCTTCTAGTGCTTGATGGAAGCACCGGGCAAAATGCAGTGATTCAAGCGCGCGAATTCACAAAGGCAACCGAAGTTACTTGTATGGCCATAACCAAACTGGATGGCACTGCCAAGGGCGGGGTTGTGATTGGCATTTCTGATGAATTCAAAATTCCAGTAAAATACATTGGCGTTGGCGAGAAGGTAGATGACCTGCAACTGTTCAATAAGACCGAGTTTGTCGATTCGCTATTTAAAAAGTGATAATTTCTGATTGCCGAATTTTCTGACTGCAGAGGTCTGTAGAGAAGAATTATTTCACTACGGGTTTATTCTTCTTCCAGGCAAATCGCCAGAACACTTGATAATTGAATCCCCACCAGGGTTTGTTCGAAATTATTCCGTAACCTGGCATGTCGTAGGTTGCTAAAGACGGATCGTTGCCCTTTGTGCCGGGTGCAAACTTTATGCGTGCTGTGTAACCCATCCATAATCCTTTCCAAATTTTTACTCGCAAGCCGGAGGTCAGTTCGGCCCAACCTCCGCTTACGTTTGCATTCTTTACCTGATAAGGAGCCGCTACATATATTTTATTAGATGTGGTATCTAGATAGTTCAATGATTCATGAAATAGTGACCGCCCATACCTAAAGCCAAAGAAAAACATATTTTTATCCGGGTCTTTGCCGAGTAAGTTTATGTCGGCTCCTATCCGGAAATAATTTCCGCCATTGGAATATTCGCCATTACTGAGAACAATTTTTTTTGACCATGAGCCGATGTCAGCAGCGAGGTAATAGTTTGCAAAATCAACGTCCCCGTTTACTTCCCAACCCTTAAAAGTTTTTCCCGCAAAAGTTTTCCCGAGGTCAATCAAATCTGTGCCTACTCGAATGCCTGTTGGAGCAAAATCTTTTTTTGGTTTCGCGACTTTCTTTGGCGTTTCCTTGGCTTGAGAAAAACTGAAGCTACAGATCAGCAGCAGAAAAATTATACTAATAAAATATCTGAAAGTTGAGTGCATAAGCTGTTATCGCTGAACTGTTGGGATCCTTGAGCAGATTTGTATTGAAAATCTTGATTTGAGTACTGTCCAAGCTGGTCTTCTTTAAGATTTTTAAATTT
Source organism: Bacteroidota bacterium (assembly GCA_016178785.1). GTDB lineage: Bacteria > Bacteroidota > Bacteroidia > Cytophagales > Cyclobacteriaceae > ELB16-189. The sequence goes on from JACOSO010000067.1 coordinate 7,942, forward strand.
CGATAATACGTGTATGCTCCACAATCTTTCGTAATCACCTTGCCTTGTCTGTCATAGCCAAGTTGAAGAGTATCGGTAGCGATTGAATTGTCAGGCTTGACTCTTTTAAAAATGAACTGTGTAGAATCCGAGTTGGTGTCTAATGGCAACAAAAAGTTGGCTGTAGAAGATTTGAGTGTAAAAATAACATCAGTTCCTGACACCACAATCGAATTGAACGTAATAAGTGTATCCAGCTTGCTATTCGATCGTTTTTTAAACTGAATGTGAAGCTGATTTGTGGCACTGATCAGGCAATCACCCTCGCTGAAGCAACCGGCAAAGAGCGTGCAGAGAAAAAAAGGAAAAATGTATTTCATCAATCCTGCAAAGATAATCGTTAACCAATCCCTGCCTCAATTTTTAGTAACTTTGCCTCCTTAATTTTTTAACTTGAAAACCAAAGGCTCTCGCAAGAATAAAGTCAATATTGTAACGCTCGGTTGCTCTAAAAATTTAGTAGACAGCGAAGTGCTCCTTACCCAGCTTCGCGGCAACCAGATCGATGCCACGCATGAATCCAAAAACGATGACGCCAATATTGTGGTTATCAACACATGCGGATTCATTGACAACGCCAAGCAGGAATCGATCGACACTATTTTAAGGTATGTTGATGCCAAAGAAGAAGGTATTGTTGAAAAAGTGTACGTTACAGGTTGCCTTTCGCAGCGTTACAAAGACGATCTCGAAAAAGAAATCCCTAAAGTTGATGCGTGGTTTGGTACGCGCGATCTTTCACGCTTGCTCAAACAACTTAACGCCAACTATAAGCATGAATTGGTTGGCGAACGGATTCTTACCAACCCCAGCCATTTTGCTTATTTAAAAATTTCAGAAGGCTGCGATCGCCCATGCTCGTTTTGCGCCATTCCATTGATGCGCGGAAAACATATTTCCAGGCCGATGGAAGAACTAGTACTTGAAGCAAAAAATCTGGCAAAGAACGGAACGAAAGAATTACTGCTCATCGCCCAAGATTCTACTTACTACGGTCTTGATCTTTACAAAAAGAGAAATCTTGCTGAATTACTAAAAAGACTTTCGGATGTCGAGGGAATCGAGTGGATTCGTCTTCATTATGCTTTCCCCACCGGCTTCCCGATGGATGCGCTCGATGCGATGGCCGAACGAAAAAACATTTGCAAATACCTCGATATTCCATTGCAGCATGGCTCTACTGAAATATTGCAGTTGATGAGAAGGGGAACTACGCGCGAAAAGACCGAAGCGTTACTTGAATCCATTCGTGAAAGAATTCCTGAGATTGCAATTCGCACCACATTGATTGCAGGTCATCCGGGGGAAACTCAAAAGCATTTCGAAGAGATGATGTCGTTTGTTGAGCGTTCGCGTTTCGACAGGCTTGGCGTGTTTACCTATTCGCATGAAGAGAATACACATTCGTATTCAATGAAAGACGATGTGCCTGATAAAGTAAAGCAGGAACGTGTTGATCGACTCATGGAATTGCAAGAAGGAATTTCTCTTGAACTTAATCGGGCTAAAATCGGGAAGACGTATAAAGTTTTGGTTGACCGGAAGGAAGAAGGAGTTTTTATCGGTCGCACTGAATATGACTCTCCTGAAGTCGATAATGAGGTGATTTTGAATTCTAAAGACTACCTCCGATTGGGCGATTTTGTGGAAGCTAAAGTTACTTCTGCCACCGAGTTTGATTTGAATGCAGAAGTCACCTGATTGTTGTTAAAAAATGCTTAAAACGATCTTCGACCTGAAAGAAAATATACCGATCTTACTTTTCTTAAGAACAAAGTAGACTTCATTGCCGTTATTCGCCACATGATTTACCACAAACTTTCCTGTTGTTGATTATGCAGCTTCACAAAATCGCGTTGGCCGATACCCATTCCTTTTCTTCATTCTTCCTCGATTACATTTCTCAAAAAGATTCTCTTAAAAAATTCTATCATCGATTCCCGCTCATCGAAAATTTTAAAGGTCAGATTCAAGAGAAAATATCGTTCCCACAATCAAATCGCGATGTTCTTTTTAAATCATTGACCCAACAATATGAAGGAATTAAGATTACTGAAGCTGTTGCTTCCAATTTGAATTCGTTAAAAGATTCCAAAACATTTACAGTAACAACCGGCCATCAACTGAATATTTTTACAGGCCCCCTATATTTCATTTACAAAATCGTGACGGTGATTAATGCGTGTAAAAAATTAAAAGCGCACAATCCAGAATACAGCTTTGTTCCTGTTTACTGGATGGCCAGCGAAGATCACGATTACGAGGAGATCAAATGGTTTCGGCTGTATGGAAAAAAATATGGTTGGGAAACTGATCAAACCGGAGCTGTGGGAAGATTCAATCCGAAAGGTCTATCAAAATTGATCGATGAGCTGCCTGGCGAAGTTTCCGTTTTTAAAAATGCATATTCAAAAAGCAAAACACTTGCGCAAGCAACAAGACAATACGTCAATGATCTTTTTGGAAGTGAAGGATTGATCGTTGTAGACGGTGATGATCGTGATCTCAAATCGCTATTCAAAAATGTGATTCACGATGATCTTTTCAACCATACGCCAAAAAAATTAGTCGAAGAAAAAAATAAGCAGCTTGAAGAACTGCATTACCATCCGCAAGTTTTTGCACGTGACATCAATTTCTTCTATCTCGATAAAAATATCAGACAGCGAGTTGAAAAGAATGGAGATAGTTACACCGTTGTCGATACGGATATAAAATTCTCATCAGGGGAAATCAAAAATCTGGTTGATACATTTCCGGAAAAATTCAGCCCGAATGTAGTTTTAAGACCACTTTATCAAGAAACAATTCTCCCTAACCTTGCCTATGTTGGCGGACCGGCAGAGGTGGTTTATTGGCTCCAGCTCAAAAGTGTGTTTGATCATTTCAAAACACCGTTTCCCATTTTGATGCCGCGCAATTTTGCTGCAGTGATGGATGAGCCTATCAAGAAAAAATTTGAGAAGACGGGCCTGGAGTTGAGAGATTTTTTTAAAGAAAAGAATTCTTTATTCAATCATTGGATCACAAGAAATTCGCGCAACAACCTTTCTTTGGAAAAAGAGATCAAAGAGGCAAGAAACATTTTTACGAATGTAAGAGAGCATGCAGCTCAAATAGATTCTACGCTTCTCAAGCATGCCGATGCGCAAACATTGAGGTTGACTAAATCATTGGAAGTGATTGAGCAAAAAATGCTTCGCGCTGAAAAACGCAAGCAGGATGATAAGCTCCGTCAGATAGAAGTTGTGAAAGATTTTCTTTTCCCCAATGGAAGCCCCCAGGAACGCACGGACAATTTTCTGAATTTTTATCAACAAGATCAGCAGTTTATCCAAAAATTGATTCAAAATATCGATCCTTTCGATTTTCAGTTTAATGTGATTGATTTGTGACTAAAAAAAAAATTCGATCAGAGTACTTAAAACTTCGGCTTAAGCTTTCAGAAGAAAAATATTCAAACCTGAATCAAAAACTCTGCGCTAACTTTTTCTCAGAAGTAGATTTATCGACAGTTCATACACTCCACACCTTTCTTCCTATTCATTCTAAAAAAGAGCCTAACACTTGGCTGATCATTGAGAAACTAAAGAAAGATTTTCCTGTGGTCAGAATCTCCATTCCAAAAGTTGAGAATAACCGACTAGTCAATTTTTATTTTGAAGGAGAAAGCCAGCTTGGAAAAAATCAGTGGGGAATTCTTGAACCAATCTCTGGCGAGAAAACACCAACTGACAAAATAGATCTGGTCATCGTTCCATTGCTTGCTTTTGATAAAAACAGTAACCGGGTAGGCTACGGCAAAGGCTTTTATGATCGGTTTTTAAAAGAATGCCGCATGGACTGCAAAAAAATTGGCCTCTCCTTTTTTGAACCAATTGATGAATTAATTCAAGTTGATCAGTACGACATACCACTTGATGTAATAATTACACCTTCTCAAGGATCGCACTGAAAATTTAATTGCCTGAATACTTCACTTCGAAAGGCTGCTCAAAATAAAACGGAATCCCGTTTTCTGCTAGGCCATAAATCTGTACTTTGAAATTTCCAATATCATCGGAAGAGGTGAATTGAATTTCGGTTGGCCCAACGGAACTCGAATGAATGAGGGGTGACCAAAACAAGCAAGACCGAAAATCAGGTAGGCTACTGTTTAAAATGCCTCGAGAAAAAATGGGTGCCACAGGCAAAAATCCTGAGAACTCAATTCTATTTCTTTCGTTTACGGTCACATGATTTTTTGTTTTCAGCAAGATCACTCCGTTAGCGCCAAGTTTTCCCAAAGCCATCAGCTTTTGACTATCTTTCACCACTTTGATGTAAATAACATCAGCAGGTTTCAAGTTCATAAAATAAGACGGGTCCTTTGTGATTTGACCATCAATCACATATAGTGGTCCTGCATAGTTGTTGGGCGCTTTTCCGGTAGTATTTACGCGCACCACATGCCGTCCATTTATTTTTCGGTACTCCACGCCTCGTAACAATTCCTTCGATACATCTTCCATAGTAGGCATCAAAAGATAGTTTTTCATTTGGAGATTGATGTCCGCACCGTTCAGCTCCTCTTCCATTGCTTGGTTAGGGTCGAAGGTAGAGTCTCCCATCACCTTTGGATTCACAAAGAATGAATAAGAGTTGTCGATCGCTTTTCTTCTAGAGCTATACTCGAAATATGGGTCTGCATCTTCTCTTATGGTCCGTGCTTCAGCGCGAAACGCAACCAGGGAATCAGGGTCATTGATTTTAATTTTGATTTCGTCAGCATCCTTTCCTTTAAAACTAGCTGTATAAAAAAAAAGATCTGGCGAATAAACGTTTAGAACCAATGGAAAGGAAAAATGTCCTTTTGAATGAGTATAGGTTTCATATCCTCGCAAACTGTTTTCAAGAAAAAACATGATCATTGTTGAATCTTTTACAGGCTGACCATTTTTGGCATAAATAGCCCTCCCTGAAAAGGTTAAATACTGTTCTGCTTTGAAGTCAAGAGGAGGTTGATTTTTTTTAGTTATTTTTTCCCAGTCAAACCATGGGCAATTCTGGGTAATCAAATAGTTATTAATGATAACAGAGGTAGAGTACTCCTTCGGAAGTTCAAACGTATTTGATATATCACTGGTGAAAGTCAGGTAATCCATATTTGAATCCGTTGAAGAGAACAAGGCGCTATTGATCACGTTGCAGGCAAAGATTCCATCCGTGCCATAGCCATCATTATCAATTATTTGTGCGTTTATTTTGACTGGCTGTCGTGTTGTCCAATTGTTAGATAGGTGTTCTAATTTTAGTGTTCTTTTCTCCTTTCCTTCCAAATAAATGACACGATTGGCCAATATTTTAAATTTGGAGTCGGATACTACAACTTGAGCAATACCGCTATTCAAATTTTGCGGTAGAAAAATTTGTTTCGTTCGCTCCAATGAGAAATCTAGTGGGGCGTGAAACGCTAGGCCTTTGTTGTTGAAAACAAGTAGATATAAATGACTATTGTCGAAATTATTTCGTTCCGCACATTCCAAGCCCAACTTAACTTGTCGGTTGGATGCATCACACAAAATTGAAATACCAGACGAAGTTATACTCGGAAGCTCAAATTTTTTCACATGGTTGTCAATCCAAAGCTCCACCGCGTACCCCTCGGCTGAAGTAGGTTTCAGGCGAAAAGTACTCACACTATCTCTAACCAAATTTAGAACCATGAGATCCTTCCCTGATTCTTTCATGATGGCCTTGGCTTTGGCTCTGTTTCCGGTGTACCTCACTGCAACATTATTTTCAATACCCTCTATCAAAGATCCACCTTCAACAAAAAAAAGCAGTGAATCCTTTGCGGGCTTCCTTTCAAATAAATTTTGGCCTGATACTAAAAATTGTTTTCTGAAGAATAGTGACTTATCAAGATTCTTCATCCAATTTGTGAAAGCAACCAGAACATAATTTCCCGGTACGAGGTCTTCCGGGATAACCATTTTGTTTGATGTCAGTCCATCGTTGACTGACACCCAGTGTGCCATTTTCCTCTTCCCGTATTGATCAAACAAGTAAATGTGTACAATTTGATTTCCTTTCAAAGGCTTCAATTCAGCCGCATTCAAATACAATGTTCTGAAATAAGCGGTGTCGCCAGGCGCGTATTTGGGTTGGTTAAAAAGGAGATTAAGTTTTGCTCTTGCAGTATTTGCAAAGTAAGCATCGGACCTGTTTTTCAACTCAGAAATCAAATTCTCTTCTGTCAAAAAACTAGCGCTGAGGATTAGGAGAAAAAACAAAATTGATTTTTTCATCGGTTTACCAAAAAGTCGGTTTTGATGTTGAGCTGAATTTATATGCATCGGTGCAGCTAATTGCAAGTGTGTCGATTGGATTCAAATGATAGGGCACATCTTCACGTTTTAAAACGATCGAGTGCTTCACTACTGACGAGGCCGAAAAGTACCCAATCACAGGAGTAGCATCAGCCGAAAGGGCTGTGATGTTACCGCTTGTTTTGGGAGGCGGAGTCTGAAACAAGTTGCTGCTATTCTCTTTTTGAATTTTAACTTTTTTCCAGAAGTCATAAACAGCCTGTGAAACACTAAGTTGCTCTACTTCCAAATAATATTTGTCATAAAACGTGCGAACATTAGTTTCAATAAACCCAATGTATTGATTGTCAATTCTGCCATTATTAATAAATCGGGGATCCGATATCTCAGGGATTTGATTATACTGAGTTACCCAGCAAATGCAGCAGGTACAAGGAGACGCCTGTACTAAAGCACCAGATCTATTTATAAAACCACTGCATGGAACAGGGTCGGGCACCAGGACGGTAAGTCCTGAGCGGTTGGGTACGGGTCGAGTGCGAAATTGGGGGTAGGTCAAGATCTCAAAAGTGCCAGTCCAGCGCCACCATACCCGACTCTCCTGTGAAGGTAATACTTCACTGTTGAGGAAAATTTTAAACCCATTGCGCGACTTCACCTGATCGAGATAGTTTGTTTCCTGGTTCATCTGAAACTCTGCTCGTAAATCTGTGAAATCGCCCACTGGCAAAAGTCTCTCTCTAGACGATTCGTATGATTCTCCGGATTTCGTACTAATTACTAAGGAATAGGATCTCCCGATCATTCCTTGGATGGTGCTTGCGTAATAGTTACCTGAACTTTTTTCGACTAGTGTCTCCGAATTTCCAATGTCGTCTTTAATAATGACGGTTGCCCCGGTAACCCATTCTGTTTTTAGTACCTGATCTCTGATCTGAACTGCCTTCGAAATTTTTACCACGTGCGGGCCCGGCTGATCTGTAATCATTCCTTCCACCACAATCGACTGGTGATACTGAGATGAATTGATATCATATGGGGATACACATGAATCCAGCAGTAAGAAAAAAATAATAAAGCGCGAGTACTTCATAACTATATTTTAAATCGGTACGAGATTGATGGAAGAATGGTGCCAATGATAGAGAGTTTATATGGAGTCTGGATTCCATTGTCGTTCGTTTTATAAAAGACAGAATAAACGTTTTTCCTCGCATAAACATTGTAGAACGAAATGATCCATGAGCCATCAATCAATTTTTTTCTTCGATGATTTCCTTCAATAACCAAAGCAAAGTCTAAGCGATGATAATCCGGGACACGATATTCATTACGATCGGAATAATTGACAATTGGAATGTTGTTGATATTTGCATAGGAATAAGGTAAAGTGATCGGCCTTCCGGTGCGATAGGTGAAATTTCCCGTAAATGAAAATCTCCTCGAAAGTGCATATCGCCAAGTGAAGTTGACTACGTTTGGTTGATCATAATTTGATGGGTACCAATTTCCGCTATTGATGCTCTCACCGTCAAATGGACTTTGGATCTTTCGCCATGATCTGGCATAGGTATAATTCAACGAACCTTGGAGGCGACCTGAATTTTTGTTAATCGAGAATTCAACCCCATAAGCTTTCCCGACACCTCTGAGAAGGGCATTCTCGAGCGTTGGATTTAAGACAATGCTTGATCCGTCTTTAAAATCAAGAATATTGTCAATGTATTTGTAAAAACCTTCTACCGAGAAATCATATTTACCACTCTTATTGCTTCGAAAATACCCTGCCGAATACTGATCACCGATCTGAGGCTTGAAATAATAATTACTCGACTGCCAAATATCGATGGGCGTTATGGATACGGAATTAGAAATCAGGTGGATGTATTGATAAATACGATTATACCCTATTTTGAGAGATGAAAAAGGAGTGACTTTATAAATCAGCGAAAAGCGTGGTTCATACCCCATATAGTTTTTAATTGTTTTACCTCCCGCGTAAGAGACAGAATCAATTATCGTAGCATTGCTGATGGGCTGGTTCGGTTGATAAAAATAAACTTTGCCTGGTCCCATCGATGTGAATGAAGATATTCTCACTCCTCCATCAATGCGGAGATTTTCGGTTACCTCAAATTCATCGCTCAGAAAGACAGCACTTTCAAGCGAATGCTCTTTGTTTATGGTTTGGGATTTAACATTTGACTGAGATGACGTAGGAACAATGGCGCCCGGAGTGATTCCATACCAAATGCCATTGATACCTGTATTGATCCGATGTTTACCCATGTGATAATTAAAGTCTCCTTTCATTGTTGGATAAGAAAGCCCATATTTCAGATCATAGGCGGAGTTTTTGTTTTTATCTTTCACATCGTAGCTGTATTCACCAAAACCCATCGTAAAAGTTGAAAATGCCCGATCATTAAACCGATGGTCGTAGTGCAAAGAGGCAACCCGGTTTTGCCACCAAAAAGTGGTATCGGATGGCAGCCCAAATTTGTCTTGACTTGCATACCCAGAAAATGTAAGCTTATCATTTTCGCTGAACCTATGAGACAATTTCAAAGACGCATCATAAAACCACACACTGCTTTTATTAATGTCTTTGTACTGGAGTGTTTTCACCAGCCAATCGGAGTAGGAAGAGCGAAATGATCCAAACACAGAGGTCTTCTCTTTATTAATGGGTCCGTTAAAAGAAATATTGCTTGATATGGGGCCAATGCCACCTGAAGCTGACCATTTTTTATAATCGCCTTCTTTAGACGAAATATTCAGAACGGAAGAAATTCGACCTCCAAACTCCGCGGGAATACCCCCCTTAAAGAAGGAGGCGTTTCGCACCGCTTCCGAGTTGAAAGCTGAGAAAAACCCAAATACATGTGAGTTATTAAAAATCTGAACGCCATCATAAAGAACAAGGTTCTGGTCAACACCACCTCCTCTTACATTAAAACCAGATGACATCTCTCCTACGGAAGTAACTCCTGGCAATACTTGAATTTGTTTGATGATATCAATCTCCCCCAGGAATACGGGAAGTTTTTTAAGCTGAGCCATTTTCAAGTCGATCTGCCCGACATTACTATTGACTACATTTGACTGACGCCCAGTAACAACTACTTCCTCAAGGATTTTTGGAGTTTCCATCAGCTCGGCATTCGCTTCGCCCGATTCATAAATACTCAGGTTGACTATTTTCTCTTCATAATTGGAATAGCGAAAAACGACAAAATGCTCGCCCGCAGGAATCTCTAGCGAAAATGTTCCGGTACCGGAAGTCGTGGCCACACGATTAGTTCCTTCAATATAAACTGACGCACCCTGCAAAGGGTCAAGCGTTTTTCCATCTCTTACCGTGCCGGACAAATGCACCGGTGTTCCAGTTTTTACTTTATCTTTTGAACCAAGTGACTTGCTTTCTACTTTTATCTTTTCAGATTTTACCGATTGTAAGAATTTAATTTTCTCTAATGTGCGATTGGGGTCTTTTGCAAAGACAACTGCATAGTTGTAGAAAGTGGTATATGAAATGTCTGTGCCTTGCAAAATTTTTTTCAAGGCTTCTTCAAGTGTCATACCTGCGTAGCCGTCTTCGAATTGAAGGGACTCGAACCATTGATCAAGAAAAAAGAATTTATTACCACTGTTTCTTTCTATTTCTCTCAAATAGATCGACAATATTTTTCCTTTTTCACTCCCATTCAACTTTTTGTTGAGTATTTGCTGAGAAAATGCGGCATAAGAAATAGTTAAGAATAGCCAGGTAACAAGTGTCTTCAAGGAGTTATGATTTAAGGGTTTGTCAGACTATTTCAGGTTCTTGCTGGCTCAGACAATGGAATGAACCAAGTCCCCAAATGATATCGGTGGAGTCGAGGCCTACCACTTTTCTATCGGTAAAATGTTTTTGAAGAATCGATAATGCCCGATCGTCATTTTTATCCCTGAAAGTAGGTACTACCACGTATTTGTTAGCTATATAGAAATTAGCATATGAGGCAGGTAATCGTTGACCTTCATAAATAACAGCAGAAGGCATCGGGAGGATTTCAATACGCAATGGCTTCCCATTTTCCAATTTCATTTTCTCAAGAGCCTCAAGATTCTCCCTTAGCGGATGGTAGTTCTCATCACTTTTATTTTCTTCGACTACCGTAACTACAGTTTCTTCATCAACGAAACGCGTGAGGTCGTCAATGTGGCCATCGGTATCGTCACCTACAATTCCATCACCAAGCCAAAGCACATTTTCTACTCCATAATAATTGATAAGCAGTTTTTCAATTTCACTTTGCTTGAGATGTGGATTTCGGTTGGGGTTTAGCAGACATGATGTTGTGGTCAGCACCGTGCCTTTTCCGTTGAAATCAACTGAACCTCCTTCCATGACAATGCCCGGTTTCGCCAACGGCAAATTGTATTGCTTTGCAATTGAAATCGGAACTTCGTTATCTAAATCGAAAGGAGGATATTTTCCGCCCCATGCATTGTAGTTCCACTTCACCACCATTCTCTTTTTTTCTTTTGGATTAACGAGAAATGCAGGACCATGATCTCTACACCAGGCATCATTGGTGGGGTGAAAGAAAAACTGAATATTTTTAAAGTCAGCGTTTGCCTTTTGAAGATGGCCGATGGCTTTTTGCTTCATCTTTTCATCGGACACATTGATATTTACTTTTTCTCCTTCTGCTACTAGTTTCACAAATTGCGCATACACTGGGTAGATGGTTTCTATCTTTCCGGGCCACGATTCTTCTTTGTGGGGCCAACTCAACCAAGTGGCTGAGTGCTGTGCAAACTCTGCAGGGAAGAAATATCCAAGTTCTTTTGGTGTTCTTTGTGAATTCAACATCTCTTTAAAAAAACGAATTCGCAAAGTACAAACTTTCATCGACCGAATAAAAAGAAAAAGCCAGGCTCAAAGTCTGGCTTTTCTATGGTAAATTATTAGTGGATTATCCTTTCACTGCAACCGCGAACTGAGAGTTTTCCCATCTAAACACTATCTTGTTTCCTTCGATAGCTATGTTGAATTGCTCAACGAGCTTGGCGGCTTTTTCTGTTTTTACTGTTACCCGAAGTGCGTCAGTTGATTCGCTGTACTCCGTGCCCCACTGTCCTGTTGTCTTGTTAAAAATAACAACCCACTCCTTTTCACCCGGGATTGAATACAGCGTATATTTTCCCTTCGGTAGCTCCTTGCCTTCTATTTTAATGTTCTTATCAACCTCAAATGAAGTTGCTTCGTTGGCACCTGTACGCCACACTTTTCCGTATGGCTCAAGGGCTCCGAAAATTTTTCTTCCCTTTACAAACGGAGTACTGTAGTCGATCACAATTTTTGCTCCGTCAATTGTGCCTTCTGCCTTGGCAGGCGGACTCGGACGCTTGCTCTTATCTTTTTGAGCATACGTTGTCATCGAAAAAAGCGCAACCAACGAAACAACGAGTAAAGAAATCGTATTTTTCATATTTATAAATTGGTTAGTGTTTCAAATAAACTGAAAGCGTCCCGTAAATTGGGGCGCTTTCAGACTAAATAATCAAGTCAAACCTGTAAACCAACCTCTGTAACGATAAATCGGATTTTGAGGTTGCTAACAGTTTGTTAATTTTTCAAATGAAGCTTAATTCTAATCTTAAAATTCACTTGCGTTTTACTCCTCTCACCGCCACGGCAGTCCAGGGGTCATCGGGCCAATGATGTTTAGGGTAGCGCATTCGCAGTTCCTTCCTTACTTCGTAATAAGTAGTGTTCCAAAAACTTTTCAGATCTTGTGTCACCTGTACAGGTTTATAGCCTGGCGAAAGCAAATGCAAAATAATTTTTGTTCGGCCTTCATTTACAATCGGAGTTTCCAGCAAGCCAAAAACTTCCTGCAGTCGAACTCGCAAAATAGGTGGATCGCCTTCAGGCGAATATTCGATTCTAATCATCGACCCGCTTGGCACAAGTAATTTTTCGGGTGCAAGTTTTGGAAACTGTTGTTGCAATTCCCACGGAAGCAAGCCCAAGAGAACAGTCTCTAAATTCAATCGTTGAAAATCCATTCTATTATTGACGTTGGTCAAATAAGGAGCAAGCCATTCCTCTGAAGTGCTCAACAAAGTTTCCTCACTTACATCAGGCCATAGCTGATCAGGTCTCCATTTCCTTAAACTTAAAACCCGGGCCTGCCATTGTTGATGAGGTTCATCCCAATTCAAAAGCTTTAATCCCTCATAGCGCAAAGCATTGCACAATGTTTTTACTCGCAGCGTTTCTTCAACTTTTGATAGCGGTTTTGATGACAGCGTTAATGTTCCAATTTGTTTTTCAGTTTGTGCAACTATAATTCCACGATCGCTATCCCATTCTACCTTTTGATTCTCTTTTGCAAGCTTAGTCAAATCAGTCTCATCCAAAGGTGCAGCAGAAAAGATTTTTCCTTCATTAGAACCAAAGTCAACAGAGGCAACCGATAACCAGTTTTTTTGAATAAGTGGATCGTGATCCTGCAGTTTTGCAATTCGTCCGTTGACCAATTTATAACGTGCGCTAAATTTTTCAGTTTGCTTCGCAATTCGCTCGGGATAAGCTTCGATCAATAATCTTCCAACATCGGTATCTGCAAATGCTGAATTATCGACTTCAAGATCAAAAACCTTTCGCCAGTTGGACGCCACTTTTTCAATTCGTTCAAGGATACTTTTCTCTGCATTGACCCGCACACCACTCCGCCACTTTCGAAGTATTTCAATTCGGAGAGATATATCTGCCCCCGTTTCTTTGGGCAACGGATCACGTTCTTCGATCAATGAGGCGACATCAGTAGCAAGTGATTTTTCTTTTGCACTGCTCGAACTCAAAAGCAATTGCGCTATTCGCGGATGTGTGGGTAATCGTAGCATCTCCTTGCCTTTCGCTGTAATTTTATTTTCCGCTATGGCTCCTAACCGCATGAGCAAATCGATGGACTGGTTTACTGCACCCGTTGGTGGCGAAATGATCCATTTCAGTTCGTTCACCCTTGTTCCCCAATTAAAAAGTTCAAGCATTAATGGCGCCAGGTCAGCATCCAAAATTTCAGGCAGACGGGCAGGTGACAAAAATTGGTGCGCTGCTTTTGGCCACAACCGATAACAAACTCCGGGGCCGAGTCTTCCTGCACGTCCTGCACGTTGATCAGCAGCATCTTGGGTTACTTTTATCGTTTCCAATTTTGTGAGACCAGAACGTGGATCAAATTTCGGAACACGCGAAAGGCCACAGTCAATTACGGTAGTAATTCCCTCGATCGTCAATGAAGTTTCGGCAATGGAAGTAGCAAGTACCACTTTTCTTATTCCGCTTGTGTTTGGCAAAATTGCTTCGCGCTGTTTTTGAAACGGAAGATCTCCATACAATGGAAAAATTTCGCTACCTATATTTTCCGATTCCAGAATTTCTTGCGTTCGTCTGATCTCGCCAGCACCGGGAAAAAAAACAAGAATGTCTCCCGATTGCTCCTTCAGCGCTCGCTTTACAAATCGTGCAGCGGAAATTGCGATCGGCTCATTCTTTTCAATAGGTTCATATTTTAATTCGACCGGAAATTGGCGACCGAGGCTCTGAACGACTGGAGCATTTAAAATAGATGAGATCTTTTCACTCTCCAGTGTTGCGGACATCAAAAGAATCCGCAAATCATTTCGAAGCAGCTGTTGAGACTGTAAACATAGCGCTAAGGCCAAATCTGCATGAAGGCTTCGCTCGTGAAATTCATCGAAGATCACAAGGCCTACTCCTTCCAGCGCATTATCCGTTTGAAGCATTCGTGTAAGAATGCCTTCAGTCACAACTTCAATTCGAGTTTCTCTGCCAACAACATTTTCAAACCGGATTCGGTAGCCGACAGTCTCGCCAGTTTTTTCATTCAATAATTCTGCCATGCGGCTGGCAACAGATCGTGCGGCCAATCTTCTTGGCTGAAGCATGATTATCTTCTTATTCTGAAGCCACGGCTCGTTTACAATTTCCAAAGGAACGATCGTGGACTTTCCCGCCCCAGGAGGAGCTTGCAAGATCACTATTTTTTCTTCAGCAAGTTTTTGTTTGAGCTGGAGAAGAATTTCTGAGACCGGATAGTCATTCATGCTGCAAAAATCCAAAAATTATTTGCACCTGCTATTTCATCTGGTCCACTCTTTTACCAGCGAAATCGCCTTATCAATTTCTTCTTCCGAATTAAAAATGTGCGTACAATGCCTCACACCAAACGTATCACCTTGCGAGCGCGGTCGCATCTTGGCCTTTTCCCAGTAAGCATCTTGCAATTTTGTTCCAGTCCAGCCTTCAATATTATAGACTGTAATTCCAGCACTTATACTTTCATCGCTCGGAGAAAAGAATCTTACTTTTGGCAAGGCACTTAACCCCGTGCGCAGTCGCTTGCCTAAAAATTTAATTCGCTCATAAACACGGTCTGGGCCAAGCTCGAAATGAAAATCAAGTGCAGCATCCAATCCTTTCAACACCGGAAAATTGCCGGTGCCTCTTTGGGTGAAACGAAAGCCTTCGTCTTCATGATTGTCCCAACGGTAACTTGCCACAGTGGTCCAGAGACTTTTCATGTACTCAGTTCTTACAAACATAAAACCTGTTCCGGCAGGAGCTCCCATCCACTTATGAAAACAACCCACGTATGCATCACAACCAATATCTTTTACATCAACTTTAATGTGACCGATCGTTTGTGCTCCATCCAGTATTGTAAAAATACCTCGCAACCTTGCTTCAGCACAAAGCTCTTTTACGGGCAGAATTGCGCCACTGCCCGATATCATGTGCGAAAGCATCAGCACTTTTGTTTTTGAGGTTATGGCTTTTACAATCTTATCATAGGCCTCGGTTGCATTAATAATAGGCTTGCCTACACTAACCGTTTTGAACACTGCCCCAAATCGTTTTTCTTTTATCTTCCACGCTGACTGCCCACCACCATGTTCCTGATCAGTGGTAAGAATTTCATCGCCCGGTTGCAAGGTAATTCCATTGGCGATGTAGCTCATGCCATGCGTAACATTGTCTGTCATCGCAATTTCAAGGGCATCGGTATTGATCAACTGACCAATTTTTTTTCGGATACTCATTAAATTATTATAGCCGCTGATATATTCTTCCTTGTTGTCGTCTTTGTACGCCCAATCCGCGACACCTGAAGCAACATACTTTAAATGTTCGGTCATTTTATCAACTACCACTTTGGGCATTGCGCCAACCGTTCCGGGATTAAAAAAAACCGTATTGCGATCGAGCATGAATTGATCGCGTACTTTTTTCCAGAATTCCGGATCACCCGGATGCGGCATTTCATCGGCAGGGTTTTCTTTCAGCACATGTGCATAACTTAATGATGGGAGCGAAAATGCAGAAAGGCCAAGGGATTTGAGTAAATGTCTTCGGGAAAGCATAAAAGTTTTTCGTTTAAGGAAAGATAAATATTTTAACTTTAGCGATCCCTTTTCACCTCATAAACCTGATTGATGAAAAAACTTGTCATTAATGGATTCTCAGAATTTCAGACTTACATCGGCAAGGAACTCGGAGTTTCAGAATACTTGAAAGTAACCCAGCAACAGATCAACAAATTTGCCGATGCCACGCTTGACCATCAGTGGATTCACACGGATCCGACACGCGCGGCTACCGGTCCGTTTAAAAATACCATTGCGCACGGTTATCTCGTTCTTTCGTTAGTGCCTTATCTATGGGAGCAGATAGCGGAAATACAAAATGTAAAAATGCTGGTGAATTATGGCATTGAAAAAATGAAATTCAACCAACCTCTGATTGTTGATCATGAAGTGCGTTTGCGCGTATTGTTGAAATCGTTAACTGACCTGCGCGGAATTTGCAAAGCTGAAATGGATATCACCATGGAGATTAAAGATAATTCTAAACCCGCATTTACTGCCACCATTATTTTCTTATACCACTTCAACAAATAAACCTAGCTAGATTTTACCATGAAACTCATTTGTATCATTGACGATGACTCAACCCATCGTAAAGTATTAGAGTATAACCTTACCAGTCAGAATTATGAAGTTCGCTCCTTTGCCAGCGGATCAGAATTCATGAAACAAACTTTTACCGAGCCACCGTTCGCCATCATTCTCGATCACTATTTAAAAGAAGACAAAACGGGTCTCGATTATTTGAAGGACATAAAAAAGAAAATACCCAAAGTACCAGTGATCTATATGACCAACGAAACAGATAGTGACTTAATCAGGCAAATCAAAGAATCCAAAGCGAGCGGCTACATTGCCAAAGACCCCGCTTCGCTGGTCCGGCTGAGAACCTTGCTCGATGAGATCACTCAAAAATCGGAAAGCAGTTGGTTATCCAAGATTTTTAAGAAATAGTTGCCCCTCCTAATAGCTGTTAGCTTAATCTTTTTTGAATGCCTAATTTTGGCGTTCAAAAGTAGATTTTCATGAGCACAACAGTTGCCACTAAAGCCGAAAAGAAACCCAACCTTGCGGGTCACGCAGCAGCAGAGCCTTACAAACCCAAAAACAAAGTCCGCATAGTTACTGCTGCAAGCTTGTTTGATGGGCATGACGCTGCCATCAATATCATGCGGAGAATCATTCAGGCTACCGGGTGCGAAGTGATCCATTTGGGTCACGACCGCAGTGTGGAAGAAGTAGTAAATACCGCTATTCAAGAAGATGCTCAGGCAATCGCCATGACGAGTTATCAGGGCGGCCATAATGAATATTTCAAATACATGCATGACCTTCTCAAAGAGAAAGGCGCAAGTCATATAAAGATTTTCGGTGGTGGCGGAGGTGTGATTTTGCCGGAAGAAATAAAGGAGTTGATGGATTATGGGATAACACGAATCTATTCACCGGATGACGGCCGCTCGATGGGCCTGCAAGGAATGATCAATGATCTGATTGAGCAAAGTGATTACCCTACAGGTGAAACGATAGGCAATGGACAATTAACAGTTGACAATCATGTGCAAATAGCTCAATTGATTTCTGCTGCAGAAAATTATTTCGACAAACACGCTGCTATTTTTCAACAGATCAAAAAGAAAGCGGAGGTTTCAAAAACTCCGGTACTCGGCATTACAGGAACAGGCGGAGCCGGCAAGTCATCGATGGTGGATGAAATCGTCAGAAGGTTTTTGATTGATTTCAAAGACCTGCCTACCGGACAGGCAGGCAAAAATATTGGGATTGTTTCGGTTGATCCGTCCAAACGCAAAACCGGTGGCGCATTGTTGGGTGATCGTATCCGCATGAATGCCATTAACAATTCACGCGTATACATGCGCTCACTTGCAACTCGTCAAAGCAACCTGGCTTTATCTGCTTATGTGAAAGAAGCGGTTCAAATTTTAAAAGCAGCCGGTTTTGATTTAATCATTCTTGAAACTTCAGGTATTGGCCAAAGCGATACCGAAATTCTCGATCACAGCGATGTTGCCCTATATGTGATGACTCCCGAATACGGAGCTGCCACTCAATTGGAAAAAATCGATATGCTTGATTTTGCCGATGTGATTGCACTCAACAAATTCGACAAACGAGGCGCACTCGATGCCCTGCGAGATGTGAAAAAACAATACCAGCGCAACCATCAACTATGGAACAAGAAACCCGAGGATATGCCTGTCTTTGGCACCATCGCTTCGCAGTTTAATGATCCCGGCACGAATCAGCTTTATAAACATCTCGTTGATAAAATCGCTGAAAAGACTGGAGCTGATTTGAGATCGAATTTCCAAATCACACGCGAGATGAGCGAAAAGATTTTTGTAATTCCTCCGCATCGCACCCGCTACCTCAGCGAAATTTCCGAAAACAATCGCGGGTATGATCAGTGGGTTAAAGCACAGGCTGAACTCGCTCAGAAATTATATGCTGTCAATTTGTTGTCAACCGATTCTTCCTCTCCGCTGAGTAAGGAGTTAGAGGGTGAAGCCAATAAAATCAAACTTAACCTTGATCCGAAAAATTTAAAACTGATCGAAGCTTGGCCTGCACAAGTAAAAAAATACAAAGAGCCCGTTTTCAAATTTAAAGTCCGCGACAAGGAGATAGGAATCCAAACGCATACCGAGTCATTATCTCATCTGCAAATTCCTAAAGTTGCCTTGCCAACGTATGAAGCGTGGGGGGATTTGCTGAAATGGATGCTACAGGAAAACGTACCGGGAGAGTTTCCATACACCTCAGGAATCTATCCTTTCAAACGTGAAGGAGAAGATCCAACGCGAATGTTCGCAGGTGAGGGCGGCCCGGAGCGCACCAACCGAAGATTTCATTACGTAAGCTTAGCGATGCCAGCCAAAAGACTTTCCACTGCCTTTGATTCAGTGACTCTTTATGGAAATGATCCTGACTATCGTCCAGACATTTATGGAAAAATTGGAAACTCAGGTGTAAGTGTTTGCTGTCTCGATGATGCCAAGAAACTATACAGCGGTTTCAATTTGGCCGATCCAAAAACTTCCGTATCGATGACGATCAACGGCCCGGCTCCAATGCTGCTCGGATATTTTTTGAATGCAGCCATCGATCAGCAATGTGAAATCTACATTCGGAAAAATGGATTAGAGGAAGAGATAAAAAAGAAAATCGAATCAATTTACTCTCTCTCCGCTGGAGAGGGCCGGGGTGGGGCGAAAGAACGCCCATCTTATCAAGGGTCATTGCCCAAAGGGAACGATGGACTTGGGTTAATGCTGCTCGGTGTCACTGGCGATCAGGTTTTACCAGTAGAAATTTACGAGAAGATTAAAGCTGAAACCCTTTCACAAGTGCGCGGTACGGTTCAAGCCGATATTCTCAAAGAAGATCAAGCGCAGAACACTTGCATTTTCTCTACTGAGTTCGCATTACGACTGATGGGCGATGTGCAGGAATATTTCATCAATAAAAATGTACGTAATTTTTATTCAGTCTCAATTTCGGGATATCATATTGCTGAAGCAGGCGCAAATCCGATTACACAACTTGCCTTCACGTTAAGCAACGGTTTCACTTACGTGGAATATTATTTGAGCCGTGGTATGAACATCAATGAGTTCGCACCAAATCTTTCATTCTTTTTCTCGAATGGGGTTGATCCTGAGTATTCCGTTATTGGAAGAGTTGCTCGAAGAATCTGGGCGAAGGCAATGAAAAATAAATATGGGGCGAATGCACGCTCTCAAATGTTGAAGTACCATATCCAGACTTCAGGCCGTTCACTTCACGCGCAGGAAATTGACTTCAACGATATTCGCACAACTCTGCAAGCTTTGTATGCGATCTATGACAACTGTAATTCGCTTCATACAAATGCTTATGATGAAGCCATCACTACACCAACTGAAGAATCCGTGCGCAGGGCAATGGCCATTCAATTGATCATCAACAAAGAACTTGGTCTTGCCAAAAATGAAAACTCGTTGCAGGGTTCGTTCATCATTGAAGAATTGACTGACCTTGTTGAGGAAGCGGTTCTCACCGAGTTTGACCGTATCACCGAACGTGGTGGCGTATTGGGCTCGATGGAAACGATGTATCAGCGTGGTAAAATTCAAGAGGAGAGTATGTATTACGAAACCTTAAAGCACACAGGCGAATATCCGATCATTGGTGTGAACACATTCTTAAGTTCTAAAGGTTCGCCAACCATTGTTCCTCAGGAAGTAATTCGCGCAACAACTGAAGAAAAAGAATATCAGATCACCATGTTGCGCAACCTTCACAAAACGCATAGTGACAAATCTCCCGCGATGCTTGAGCTTGTTCAGCAGGCTGCCGTTCAAAACAAAAATATTTTTGAAGAATTGATAGAAGCGTGTAAAATTTGTTCCCTTGGTCAAATTACGAAGGCACTGTTTGAAGTGGGTGGACAATACAGAAGGAATATGTAAAATTTGGCTCTATGTTGGTACTGTAAAAAAAGTTAAATTACATATACCAACTTTTTTCTTTTGCGCTACCTGGTTTTGATAGGGCTATCAAGTGTTTTCATTGTCCTGGCGACTCATACCAGAGCAATTTCTCAAACTGCCCCTATCAGCTTTGCTGATTCATTATTCGTAATCGACTTGCTTACTCCCCGTCCAATAGAAGAGTTAATCAAATTGAATGAGAAAGCAAAAAACGAAACCGAAAAATTAAACTCACTTCTGAAAATATGCCTTTCAAGTTATGCTGATTTTTATCAGATAAGAAAGTACGTGAAAGAAGCTCTGATCCTTGCCAGGAAAATGAATGCCAGGCGAGAGATCGGATTATGTTACGTGATCGGAATCTATATCGTTTCGACTAAAGAAGAAGTTGACAGCTGCGCTTCTCGTGCAGAAAAACTATTTGAAGAAACAGGAAGTGCGAGTTTATATTACTTAACAAAACTTTACTCCGCTACAACCTTGTATCGGTATAGTTCAGATTATGTGGAGTCATTTCGACAGTTGGAATTATTTATCAACAACTATAAGATCAAGGGTGATCGGTTTTCGATGGCCAGAGCTTACAACATTAAGGGAGAGATTTACCGTACCCTGCAAAACTACCCGGAGGCATTAAAGAACTACAGAATTTCGTCTACTTATACTTATCTCAATGGCGTTCTCTTCTATCCTTCTCCGTTGATCAACATGGGGACCGTGTATAAGGAGATGGGAAATTACGATTCGGCACTTTATTACTACGATCTTGTCCTTAACAAGTATTACAAAGACCGCGTGAGCACTCATGCTTATCTGGTCAATCGAAAAGCACAAGTCTATTTATTCAAGAAAAATTATTCCGAGGCCATCCTTTTGGCAAATGGAAGTTTGAAATTATACAAAGGCATTGCTTATGGAGATGGAATTGTCTTGGCAAACAGCAATCTCACTACCATTTATTTCAACATGGGTGACATGGAGAACTGTATTCATTTTGGGGAGCAAACTTATCAGGCGGCATTAGAAGACAATTATTTTCCTTCAGAGACCCAAGAAGCTATCAGGCTTACGGCCTTGGCTTACAGTATCAAAAAAAATTATGCGAAGGCTTACCAGTTCCAACAAGTTTATATTGAAAAATATCAAAAGTTTTTCGGACAGCAGGTAAATGTCGATTTGTTTAACGAACAATTGAAGTTGGATCACGAAAACCAGTTACTTGAGCGGAAACTTCTCATTGAAAAACAAAGGCAAACCGAAGAGCAGGTAGTGAGTCAACGTAAATTCAATATTATTTTTATTGCCGCTCTACTCATTTCTGTTGTAGGATCGGCCATCCTCTTTAAAAAAAATAAAACGATAAGACTGCTGAACCGAAATTTAATCGACAAACAAAACGAAATCCTGGCGCAATCCGAAGAATTGAAAGCCACAAATGATGAAATCGAAGCAATCAATTCCAACCTCGAGCGAATAGTTATAGAGCGAAACCAAAGGGTAATCGATCAAAATAAAGCGCTGACAGAGTACGCTTTTTTCAACGCACACAAAGTTCGTGGGCCACTGGCACGCATACTCGGTTTAATTAACGTGTTTGAAAAAGAGTTGGCTAACCATTCGTTGCAAGATTATTCGAGCATGTTGAAACAAGCCGGGAAAGAGTTAGACGAAAGTATCAAAGAGATTAATAAGGTTCTTGAAAAAGATGTTTAGTCCATGACAAAATGGACTAGAAAAAAGTCCTTTCTCTCAAAAGGACTTTTCAAAAGTCAAGAAGAAAATCAAAAACTTACATATTTTCTCAGCACTCCGTCCTTATCCCAAACCTCAACGGAAAACGATTTTATTTCTTTCAGATTATAAATCTGCGCAAACTCCTTATGAATGGTTTGAATCTCATTGTACACCAAAACACCGCTGGCATCAAAGAAATAAATGTAAACATCCTCTTGCCTGGGCGAAGAAATGGTTAACAAATACTTATCAGCTTCATTGCTGACTTTAGCTATATGTATCAGCTTCTCCACTTTGTAATTCTTGTAGTTGACCTTCTCAACTGTTTTGGAATCACTGTTTTCTACAGTGACTGTATACTGTCCTTCGGGGAGCCCCTCAAAATTATACGGTCGAATAAAGGCATCCGTTTTTCTTATCACTTCAGAGAAAATATTCTCTCCGGTTTCATTTCTAATGGTGATCGTTATGTTTCCTGATTTTGATGATTTATAATATACCTTAAACAAGGTCGAGCCAGTTGCGTTAGTAACTGCCACCGAAGGTGTTGCTGCCGAACCCTCCGTACCACGAGCGGACACCAGTGTACAAAAAAGTACACATGACAAAATTGAGATAATCGTTTTCATAAAATGCTTTTGCAGATAGGACGCTTGGTAAGCACACTTAGTTGCGAATGCACTGTTAATTATTCTTAATTAAATCACAAATAGTTTGTAACCTTTTGAATTACTCAGAATATAGAACGCTAATGGGGTGATTAAAAAAGAAAATCAATTCAGATGAAAGACATCTCTTGATTTCTCCGCTTGATGAAGAAGTTCGCTTTGATAGCGAAGGTGCGCCAATAGAAATTTTTGTTTCTGTTCATCCTCGTATTTTACGAAACGAAGCCGTTCTTCAAAATCCAAACCAAGTTCATTCGCTATCGCATAGGTTGACAAGATCATATCACTATTACTGATTTGAAAATAAAGGAGATACTCTTTGAAGGCTATTCGAAGTTTATCGTTGGCAGGCTCTGAAGCATCGACATTCCAATGGGTCACTTCCCCCCCGGGATAAGGTCTATCCCTAAACGTTCGATAAAGTGTATTCAAAGAAAATAAGTCTGTGCATTTTACAATGACATCTGATTCTCCATTTTCATAACGCTTAATCACACTTTCCAGCTTCACCAGCGAGCCGACTTTTTCTACATTGGACACGTGATTGAAGTAAATCCCAAAAGAAATATCTTTAATCTCGGCATCGTGCAGTAATTGTTTATAGCGCGGCTCAAAAATGTGAAGAGGCACCATTTCGCCCGGCAAGGGAAAAATGGAAAGTGGGAACATCGGTATCTTCACTAACTCTGTCATTCCATACTTAAACAGAAATTTATCTAATAATGTTGCGCCTCAAAACTTAGCTAAGTAATAAGGGGCTACATCAAAATTCTCTTTCAATACCTTTTCACCATGCAAAAAAGATAAATTGATAATGAATGAATAGCCTGCGACTATTCCTCCCAATCGCTGCACCAGGTGACCCGCAGCGGTTGCCGTTCCACCAGTGGCAAGCAAGTCATCGTGCAGCAACACACGCGTGCCCTTGGCAAAGGCATCTTCGTGCATCTCGATTTTAGCTTCTCCATATTCCAGCGAATACTCTTCAGTGATTTTTTTGTATGGAAGTTTCCCAGCTTTGCGAATCGGGACGAAAGGCACATTCAACTCTTGCGCGATCAATGAACCAAAAATAAATCCTCTTGCCTCGACTGCAGCCAATACCTGGATATTTTCTTTCGAGAAATGTTGAGCCACGGTTTCAACTACTTTTTTCCTTGCGGCAGGATTGTTGAGCAAAGGAGTAATGTCTTTAAAAAGCACGCCCGGTTTTGGAAAGTCGGGTACATCACGCAAGAGCGGTTTTAAGGTTTCTTCGAGAAGCATCAGTTTATAAGTTGGCCATTCAAAATTACACGATCCACAAAATTATTTCCAAAGTGATAAGGAAAATAAGCAATTGAAGGAGCCTGCTTGGTAATAAAGACATTTGCTACTTTCCCCCGTGTTATCGTTCCATGAGTCAGCGAAAGTTCTAATGCAAATGCTGTGTTTATTGTTGCTGCATTGAAAACCTCCTCTGGGGTCATTTTCATTTTGATGCAGGCAAGCGAGAGCATAGTCTGCATATTGCCGGAGGGGGAACTGCCCGGATTGTAATCACTGGCAATAGCCAGCGGCAGTCCTTCATCAATCATTTTTCTGGCTGGAGGCATTGGCAAGTTTAAAAAAAACGCGGCACATGGTAGCGCTGTGGGCATAGTTGGCGATTTTTTTAGTAATCGGATTTCTTCGTCACCAATATTTTCCAAATGGTCAACGCTTAGTGCGCCCGTCTTCACCCCCACTTGCACGCCACCTGAGTTGTGAAGTTGATTGGCGTGAATACGTGGCTTCATTCCAAATTTTTTACCAGCTTCAACAACCTGCTCCGTTTCAGAGATTGTAAAAAAACCTTCTTCGCAAAATACATCGATGTAGTCGGCTAATTTTTCTTCAGCCACAGCAGGAATCATTTCCTCGATCACCAATTTCACATAATCCTCTTTTTTCATTTCTGATGGAACAGCGTGGGCTCCAAGAAAAGTAGTTTTCACGGTGAGTGGAGTTTCTTTTCCAATTCGTTTCGCTACGCGAAGCATTTTCAATTCATCTTTCAACGTTAGTCCGTAACCGCTTTTAATTTCGACTGCGCCTGTGCCAAGATGAATAATCTCATTAGCTCGCTCTAAAGTCTTCTCAAGTAACTCATCCATCACAAATTCCTCTTCTCTGCTTGCCGCAAAAACCAAATGTGTGTGTGAGTCAACAAAGCTTGGAAAAACAAAACAGCCTGACGCATCAAGGGTTTGACCCTGAACCACGGGCAAGTCTTCCATTTTTCCGAAATCGGAAATTAGCCCTTTTGAAATATGTAAGTAAGAATTTGAAATGACCGGCAGTTCACCCATAGCTGCTCCCGCAAGAAACTCCACACCGACTGCTCTTACTTGCGCAAGGCCTTTGATATGAGTGATCAGAATATCATTGGCCATCGAAGAAATTTATTTGCCGAACGATTCTACTTTGTTGTCGAGATTGGTGCTGTAGAGCGGAAACGCAATTTTGAACATGGCAAAGAAACCCATGCCCACTAAACTAGGGCGATAGCCAAGCTCACCTCCATAAGACCAGCCCAGCGTGCGATTGAATTTTCCATCGATGCCTGCACGAAAACCAACCGGATGAGTTTTTAAAGCTTTGGTCAAATATTGTTCTCCTTGATAGGTAACAGCATCGACAGAGTACGCAGGGGCAAACATAATGTCAAAGAAAACGGTCATGATTCCATCGTCCACCGAGTCATCGTATTTATCAAAGCTAACGGCCACATTTCTGATCCATGTCATTGAGCCGCCAACATAAATATTGGCAGAACGAACATTGCCAAATACATTCAGGGTTCTTGACTGACCATTTTGAGTATAAGTGTCTATCAATGGCTTACCCGCAGAAGTGGTAAGTGCAGCATTGGTCAGTTGCTGCTTACTCAATGCCCGACTTAAATCAGTAGTGCTGTTCCATATGATTGCTCCTAACCTGGCCCCGTAAATTTTCCTGACTTTACAGGGAATATTATCGGCTTGAAATGGAACCATAGAAGACCATCGATCGCCTTTAAAGCTTTTTTTAAACAATGTCATTTTGGTCTTCGAGTCTTGGTCAAAATCCTTGACGTGGTAAGTTCCACCAAATTCATAGTAGTTGTAGGCTTGGGGTTTATCTGAGACTGAACCTACCGTTGAGTAAGAATCTTGATTTTTTATTGAAGCGTTTCTGTTTTGATCAAAAAATTCGCTGCTATAGGTCTTTCTGAAGTGAGCTTTAAGGTCGAACTTGTCTTTGTAAAAGTAACTTCCTTCAACACCAAAGCCCGCATTCACATTCGTTGCAAAGACCTCACCATATAGCGGCTGAAAACCAATAAACAATTTGTTGATCGAGTAAGGCTCATCATACATTTGCTCAAATGTAACCGTAGGCTTTTCTTTCTGGGTTTGTGCTTTTAGCAACGAAGGTAAAGCAAGTGGCAAAAGGAAAATCAAGGCGAATCTCGATTTGCACCTATTCTTGGAGCTCTCAAAAAGAAACTTCATTGTATAAAATCATCGGTTTCAATTTGCAAGTTAACTAAAACAATTCACATCAGGCTGTTATGGCCGATTAAGTGTCTCAAGTTTACCCTTTAAAAACGCAATAAAAGGTACACGAGCGTTGTCTCGTGTAAGCTGCATTTGGTATCCGGATGTCAAAACTCCGTTCACACCGTCTTGCGACAAGCCGCGTTGGAAATGTGCCCCATATTTTTTCAGCGCTCGACCCATCACCATCATAAACTCAAATCCTTTCTGTGCATAGGGTCCTGGTAAAACTCCATGATGCTGCAAATATTTTTTTCGAAACTCAAGGTACGGTTTTCCATTAACCGAGGAAAAATTCGGGGCGGCAAAAGTTATTTTGATTTTCTCGAATTTACTGAGTTCAACTGAATTGTCTTCAAGCCAGTTTTCCTGACCTACCACCAGCACCGAATCACCTCGAGTCTCCACGCTATTGATCACTTTCGTATAAATCAGCGGATCGTCTGAAGCAACAAAAACGCTCCCGATGCTGTCTAATTTCAGTTTGAATTGCGTTGGGTTTTTCCATTCATCATATTCAGTGGCGGTAGCAAGTGTTTCGAGGATTTTGCCCGAGGTCTCTCCGCGAACTTCTTCTGCGTAAGGGATTTTTACTCCCAAACTCAAGGCCGCTTTAATGAAGCTAAAAGCCATAACCGAATCTTTGGGGCTTTCGCCATAAAAAACAAAACAGTTTTTATTGCTTGTTTTTGAGGCTAAAATCTCAGCCGATTTTTCTCCGATTGTTTTATGGCAGGGTTGAAAAAGAAACGCGAACGGGTTTTGCCCCACCAAGTCAATATTGAATGAAAGGGGGTTGACCACCAAATTGATTTTATTGATCTCAGAAAATTCTTGAACAGATTTCGAATCTTCGGCAAACAATGGGCCTACAATCAAGTCTGCTGTTTTCAATTCCTCTTCTTTCAATAAGCTCTTAATTGTTTCTGCATCATGATCCGTGTCATACGCCAACAGATCCAATCTCACCCCTTCTCCTACCAATGAGTCGGCCGCTTGTTTCATTCCTTCGTAAAGGTCTAGCACAAACTGGCTCCTTTTTTTTGTGGGGCTTGGATCAAGCGAATTTGCCCGGAAAGGTAAAAGAAGAGCAATCCGATAAACATCTTTGAAAAGAGGAGGGTCTTCCAGGGTGATAAAATCTTTTTTGTTCCAGTTTTTCTGATGCGCGATCGAATCAAGTAATGCAGTGTCGGCAGGGGCAGCACTTTTGCCAAGACCATAAGCCAGCGCACGGATTACTTCGTAGTCGTTCGGGTTTTCTTCCATCAGCATTTTCAGGATCTCCACATCTTCTACTTTTGAAAGAGCATCGCGTTTCATGGCATCGATCTCTTTCATCAGTGCATTGTTCCTAATTTCCGCTGATAGTTTCAACGCATGAAAATATTCGCGCTGACCAAGATATATTTTATAAAGCCAATAATTCACTTCATCAAGCTGATCCCACTCGGGGTAAATACTTTTTGTTTGTGAAAACATTTCTTTCGCTACCGTATTGAAGCCTAATTTTTGCGCAGACAACGCATAGTAAAAACTGGCGTATTCCGGATAGGGATTTGCCCTGTCATAAATAGTGAGCGGTCTGAACGCATCCATCGCTGCACTGTAATTCTCATTGGCAAAAAGTTCTTTTGCTTGCTTGAATTGTTTTTTGAAGTCTTGCGATAATCCAAGTGTGCAAATAAAAAAACAGACTAAGAAAAGTCCATAGTCCTTAGTCCTTAGTCCATAGCAACCGGATCTAAGACTATCGACCATCGACCATCGACTATTGATCATTTTTTTCATTCCCATTCTATCGTAGCAGGTGGTTTAGAGCTAATGTCATACACAACACGATTAATGCCTTTCACCTTATTAATAATGTCTGACGAAACTTCACTAAGGAATTCGTGGGGCAAATGCGACCAGTCGGCTGTCATACCATCTACACTGGCCACAGCACGAAGAGCGACTACCTGTTCATACGTGCGCTCATCGCCCATTACACCTACCGAATAAACGGGAAGCAAAATCGCACCCGCCTGCCACACTTTTTCGTATAGATTGTGTTTACGCAATGCCGAAATGTAAATGTGATCTGCTTCCTGAAGAATCTTCACTTTACTCGAAGTGATGTCACCGAGTATTCGTATACCAAGGCCTGGTCCGGGGAAAGGATGCCTTCCCAAAATTGCCGGATCGATTTGCAATGTCTTTCCGACCAAACGCACTTCATCTTTGAACAACGTGTTGAGGGGTTCAACGACTTTCAGTTTCATCTTTTCCGGAAGGCCGCCCACGTTGTGATGCGATTTAATTGTGGCTGAAGGGCCTTTGATCGAAACGGATTCGATCACATCAGGGTAAATGGTACCCTGACCAAGCCACTTCACGTCAGTAAGTTTATGCGACTCTTCATCAAAAACATCGATGAAAGTTTTGCCTATAGCTTTGCGCTTGGCTTCAGGATCGGATAAATTCTTTAGCGCTGAATAAAATTTTTCCTTTGCATCAACACCTTTGATGTTCAGGCCCATGCCTTCATACGATGTCAACACCTGATTGAATTCATCTTTGCGAAGCAAGCCGTTGTCAACAAAAATGCAGAAGAGATTTTTACCGATAGCCTTATGGATAAGGGTGGCCGCAACCGTTGAGTCAACTCCCCCTGATAGAGCCATGACCACTTTGTCGTTGCCGAGTTTTTTCTTTAAGTCAGCGATGGTGGTTTCTACAAACTGATCGGGAGTCCAATCTTGAGCACATCCGCAAATGTGAACCACAAAATTTCGCAACAAATTTTTGCCTTCGATTGTATGCGTTACCTCAGGATGGAACTGAATGCCGTAAACTTTTTGATTCATCAATTTGAAGGCTGCGATTTTTACGGAGGCCGTACTTGCGGTAACATCAAAATTATCTGGTACAGAAATGATCGTATCTGCGTGTGACATCCACACTTGGGAGTCAATTGAGATTTCTTTTAGTAGTTCGTTGTGATGGTCTACTGTTGAAAGCCTTGCCCTCCCATATTCGCGGTGCTGAGAAGCTTGCACGGTACCTCCGCTTTTGTGCGCAATAAGTTGAGCCCCATAACAAACCCCAAGCACAGGCAAGTGTGCCAATTGTTTCAAGTCAATATCCGGATGATCGGCATCCCTCACCGAACATGGGCTACCCGAAAGGATCACACCTTTAATTCCTGAATGAAGCTGAGGGATATGGTTGAACGGATGGATTTCGCAATAAACATTCAGTTCGCGAACCCTGCGGGCGATCAATTGAGTGAATTGTGAACCGAAATCAAGGATGAGGATTTGCTCTGGCATTCGCAAAAATAAAAGGTTCACGCCAGAGAACAATAGCCTCACCTAAATCCTCTTCAGCGGGCTTCAACCCCTTCTTTCCATGGAAATGGGGATGAGGTTACCAAGCCATTTTCACAAGTCCGATTTGAAAGCCGATGTTTGTAAAATTCTTATAACCGAAATCAGAATTAGAATTACTTGAGTAATCGTAGTGAAATGCAGCTTTGATTCGCCAGGAAGCGTTTTCCTTAATTCCAATCAAGACCCCAATTTCAGGTCTTATCAACACTCCCCATGACCCACTTGCCCCCCCATAAACATTATAATACTGGGCAAACTTATCATAAGCTGCACCTATGTTTAATCCTCCGTATGGAGTAACGTGTTTTTCCATCGGAAAAATAAAATAATCTATTGAGGCACTGAGATTATAACTGTAGACATAGTCATACAGATCTGTGCTAAGCGAACGTGAGCCAAAAGTGTAAGTATTGAACGGAAAATATTCTTTGTAGACCCCCCAACCAAAATCTGCCCCGGCCCACAGGCGATCAACATCATTTAGTCGTTTTCGAAAGCCAAGTTTGGTGCCAAGATAACTGGTACTACTAACGAAATTTGTATTGGATAAAGGCGTATTGTTGTCCCACGAAAGAAAATAAAAGGTATCAAAATCTCTTCCTGTTTTTTCTATGATCTTTTTATCGGGGTTTTTAGAACGGTCATAATAATATTGAGCATCCGCTTGAGCAAAGAAAAGCGATACTGCTGCAAGAACAACAAAAGTCTTTTTCATCGCTATTTTTTAATGTATTGAGATTGCTTGAATGCCTGGTCTATTGATTTTAAAGTAACCTCAGGGTAATTAGGTGATGACACTAAATCTCCAATATCACAATACCAAATCAGGTTTGGTTTACCTTTATACTTATTCTTCATGTCAAAAAATTCGATGTACAGGTTAGCCTGATCTGAAACACTTACTGTTGGATAATAGCCTCCATAGCCATAACCGTAGCCGTACCCATAGCCGTAGCCATACCCGTAAGGGTTATAGCTATACGATTGATACACATTATAATTTTCAACAACGAATACATAGACTTTGAAGTCAGGGTTTTGTTTCGCACTAACCTGAGTGTAACCGGCCGCATCAAGTTTTGATTTCAGTTCACCTGTTATCAAGTTGGCATAATCCCCTAGCGAACTATTGTATCCCTTGCACTTAAGACATTGTAGCGTATCCTTCGGATCATTGTCGGTGCTGTTGAAATAGCTCAACGTATCCAATGGCAAATAATAATATGACTTTTTTGAAAAGTTTACCGTATCGTTATAGTCGGTGATCACCACCATGTTTTTTACCAGGTCGCCCGAATTCGGCTTCGGCATGCAGGCTGTAAAAAAGATAGAGCCAAAAAATACTGCAATCAGAATTCTTTTCATTCACTTTTAGCTTTTCGGTTAAAGTTAATTCTTTAATCAACGTCTTCCATGGCCACCACTATGTCCGCCTCCGCCAAATCCACCGTTTCCAAAACCTCCACCCATTCGGTTTCCACCTCCAAAACTACCACCTCTTACGTTGCCCCAGTTTTGCTGATGAAATTGGTTCGCATGATAATTGGAATAGAAATGATGATCGAAATTTCCTGAATGATTAATCGAATTTCTAAATTGATTTTGATTCAGGCCAGAATTATTCCTTGATTGTCGATTAACGTTTCCGTAGTTCGTTCGATTGCTGTTGCTGCCTTGGCCATTCAGATTATTTGAGATTCTTGTGTTATTGATTCTTGAAAAATGATTGTTCACCGTAGTGCTGAATCCCCTGTAAACATTGATGTTGTTCACAAATCTGCGATGGGCAGTGTAATAATTATTGCAATAACTATAGTAGCGCGGATAGTGACGGTAGCCATAATTAAAAAACCAGCCCGAATATAAGTGTGATGGCAGACCAACCACCACCAGGCTTCCGCCAGAGCCTACATAAAATCCAGTATAATAATACAGTGGCATCGGGTACCACATCGGATTGGAGTACCAATAAGGATAACCAAACCAATAGGGATAAGGATATGGACTATAATTAGAGCTATAATAATTGTTCACCACGGCAGGCTGATTTTGGTTTTGCTGCTCCTGATCATTCGTGTTTGCAAAATCCTGAGCAGATTTTTTCATTTCTTCCTGCATCTTTGGATCACTCTCCACTCGATTTTTGTATTCTGCAAGATCTTTTTGATTTTGTTCATTGATCTGTGCGCTCAGCGCATCCAGTTTTTCTTTCGTTCCTTTCGGATCCTCCTTATAAGCCTCACCCAAGCTCACAACTAAGTCGATTCGTTCGGTGAGCAGATTCATCACTTCGGGTTTGCCAATAATTTTATTGAAATCAGCTTGCACATCGACCGGTAGATCTTCGGTGATCTTATGTAACGCTTTTTGTGAGGACTGGTATGTTTTGTCCATCGATTTTAATTCAGACAAATGCATAGGATACAAATCGCCCACAGCAGCGACCACTTCTTTAGGGTAGTTGCTCAATGTAGGTTTGACTTGCTCCAATGTTTTTGGTGAATCTTCCACCAACTGATGAACCAAGTCCGGATAGCGGCTGAGTTCATAATACTTCATTTGCTCCTCACGAGGGTAGTTGGAAACCAAATCCTGAAAGGATTGGCTTGTTCTCGCTTGTATCCGTTCAAGCTTTACAATTTTCTGGGAATACTGTGATACATTCAAGATGGCTTCGCGCACATCGGGCGGATAAGGCGCGATTGATGAAATGATATCTTCATCGTCTTTCTTGAGGCTGTCTTGATACGATTGAGAATACGTGAGAACTGATGTTACAAGAAATAAAACAAGGCAAAGACCTCTCGTCACATTCATTTTCGTTTTCATATGTCATTATGCAGTTATGCATTGCTTGTTAGACACTTAAACGAATGAGAAAGTTTAATTGTTGTTTTGAGAAACTTAATCTGTCGATTTATAGCGGGTATTTGACTCTGGACCGTGGCTTTGCTTGCTTTTTGCCTTCACTTCATTTTTTCTAACTATTATTCCTCATCCTCCCAAACTACGGCATTTATCTTCCAACCTCTGACGGTCTTGATGAACTGAAAAAATTTATTACCTGATTGTTTAAAAAAGGCGCCATTCAAATAACCGCTCTTCTCGTACTTTGAAAATCGTTGAGCAATCCTTCCAATGATTTTTGTCTCTTCATTAATTTCTTTCTCTTCGAAGTCTTTCAGTGTTCCATCCGTTAGAATTTTTTTTCGAGGCTCAACGAACGCTCGAAGGTTATAAACTTCCTCTTTCAGTCCTGATTTTTTAATAATTATTGTCTCAGGAAGGCAGAGATCATTTATAACTTCAAGGTTTACTTTCTGTTGATTGGCATTCGTAAAAACAGAAAAGAAAGACGTTGTTAGATAATCAATCGAATATTTATCTATTGAAATTGAATAGAGAAGAAGTTCTTCATTTTCAATCTCAACCCGCTTTTCAAATTGAAAACCCAATTTTTTTAGCAGCCCAATTGAATTTACATTCTCTTTAATTGTGGTAGCTAAAATTTTGGGAGAGTAATTCTCATTGACAAGATATTGCAAGAAAGTGCTTGTTGCCTCATAAGCAAACCCCTGTTTTGTATGATTTGGAAGAAAAGCAAAGCCCAGGTCAAAAAAATCCAGGTAATCTCTTTTCACTAATGATACAATCCCAATCGGAATAAGTTGTTCGTGCAGTCGCACCACCCAATAATTGACGTTAGGATTATTCATTATTGTTTGAACAAGGTCACGCGCGTCCTCTTTTGTTTTTACGTTTCGATCACCAATAAATCTGATCCACTCAGGAGTATTTACTAATTCATAAATAAAATCAATATCACCCAACGACAACTTGGTAAGTGAGAGTCTTTTAGACGAGAGCGAGTTTTGCATGGATTAAGACAGAACGTCAAATATAACCTCAGCGGTTTCAAAAACCGCGGAAGTTTTAGTGCCGGCATTGTATATTTAAATCATGATCAACGAAAAACTAACCCAACGCGTACGCGAAGCCCTGACTGATGTACCGAAAGTAAAGGAGAAGAAAATGTTTCGTGGTATTACTTTCATGGTCAATGGCAAAATGTGCGTCAGTGTAGGCGATGAAGAACTGATGTGTCGAATAGATCCTGAAATATTTGATGAGGCCCTGGAGAAAAATGGCGCCCGACCGATGATTCATGGCGACCGCACCATGCAGGGTTTTGTATTTGTACATGAATCTTCCATAGCGCGCAAAAAAGATTTTGACTACTGGATAAATCTATCCCTTTCCTTCAATAAGAAAGCTAAGGCATCGAAAAAGAAAAAATAGAAAATATTAACCTGCTTAAAAATGAAAAGCACAATTAACTCAAAAAAAATTGTCATTAGTATTCTGATCACCACCTTAAGTTTAACAAGTAGCGCCCAGACGTTTTCAGATAACGTAAAAAGGTTTGTCGGCTTTCAGCAAGAGTCATTTGCCATTACTAACGCAACATTAATTGATGGTAAAGGCACCGCGCCTCAATCGAACATGACGCTGATTGTAAAAGGTGGGAGGATCACAGAGGTTGGTGCATCTGGTAAAATTTCTATTCCTGCGGGAATTCAAATCATTGACGCCAAAGGCAAAACATTAATTCCGGGATTTGTGATGCTTCATGAACATATCTTCTACACGAAGATTTTTGAAAATGAATTCAACGTAGTGAATATGACTAACACGTTCCCCCGAATGTATTTGGCAGGCGGAGTCACAACCATGAGAACAGCCGGAAGTGTTTCACCACACACCGACCTAAACATTAACCGATTGATTACAGAAGGAAAAATGACCGGGCCAAAGATGGATGTCACGGGTCCTTTCATTGAACGAGCTTCTGATTTTAAAATTCCTCAACTACCTATCCTTCCAAATGACCAGTCGGCCGGAGTCACGGTAGATTATTGGGCAGACCATGGCAGTACCTCATTCAAAGTGTACATGCACATTACTAAAAATGATTTGACGCAGGTAGTGCAACGCGCACATGCTCATGCTATGAAAGTGACCGGCCACTTGTGTTCTGTTACCTATTCTGAGGCGAGCGAAATCGGCATAGATAATCTGGAGCACGGATTTATGGCCAGCAGCGATTTTGTTGCTGACAAACAGAGCGATTTGTGCGATGCGTTTAAACAGCGTTCGAGCTTACTGAGTTTGAATAAAGACGATGAACGAATGACTAATCTGATGAAAATCTTAATTCAACGAGGCATTACGATTACCTCCACTCCTGCCGTCTTCGCTCCATCAACTGATAACGAAATGGTTCTGGGTGGCGGTGAAGCTGCTCTTCATCCTGATATTTTAAAAGATTTAAAAACACGCTATGACCGGACTCTGGGGAAAGATTCGAATCAAAGAAAGCTCTTCGAAAAAGAATTGTACTGGATTAAAAAATTCTATGACATGGGTGGCAAACTAGTTATTGGCACCGACCCTACCGGATCAGGTCGTACCATAGCAGGGTATTCGAATCTGTGGTCACTTGAAATTTTAGTGAAAGCAGGATTCAGCTTGCCACAAGCGGTTATGCTATGCACACTCAAAGGAGCAGAATATCTCAAACGCGATAAAGATGTGGGGAGCATCGAAAAAGGGAAAGCCGCTGATTTTATTTTAATTGATGGTGACCTCACAACCAATGTGGGTAACATTCGAAAAATACAATGGGTATTTAAAGATGGCATTGGCTATGATTCCAAAACCATATTTGAATCCGTGAAAGGAAAGGTTGGGCTCTACTAGCCTCGATTTGTTTATTTCAAGGATTGGGTTGTTTTTCCTCAACTCACTACCTTCGTAGTATGAACCGCATCGACAGGCTCACTGCTATTCTCATTCATTTGCAAACAAAACGTGTAGTGAAGGCAGAAGAAATAGCTTCACGCTTTGGCATGAGTCTGCGCACAGTCTATCGTGACGTGAAAGCGTTGATGGAAGCAGGTGTACCCATCGGCTCAGAAGCAGGCAAAGGCTACTTTATTGTAGATGGATTTCATCTGCCGCCCGTAATGTTTACTCAGGATGAGGCCAATTCCATGTTGCTTGCCGGCAAACTTGTTGATAAAATGGCCGATAAATCAGTTCGCCTTGCTTTTGATTCCGCTTTGTATAAAATCAAGGCAGTATTGAGCGATCCTGAAAAAGATCATCTTGAGAATTTAGATTCTAACATTGGGGTCTTCTTGCGCTCGCGTTATGAGCATCGCGAGCAAACGGATTTTCCTGACGATTTTCTTACTGAGATACAGCGAGGAATTGCACAACGTAATGTGTTGAGCATCGAATATGTAAACATGGATGAGGCTTTGACGCAGCGACATATCGAGCCTATTGGCATTTTTTATTACAGCATGGCGTGGCATTTGATTGCGTGGTGCAGGCTGCGCGATAGTTACAGGAATTTCAGAGCTGACCGAATCAAGTCACTAAAAACCACGGGGGAAAATTTTGAAAAACGAAGCGCAATTTCGCTGCAAGAATATTTCAGGACAATGTACCAGACAAATCAAAACCTGATTCGTGTGGTGGTAACATTTGAGAAATCTGCGTTGCGAGGTAGGCCATTGTACGGAAGTTTGTCACAAGAAGATTTGGGTACACGCATCCGTTCAGAATTTATGATGGACAGTCTTGATTACATGGCACATTGGCTGCTCATGTTCGGACCCAATGTTGAAATTGAACAACCTGAAGAACTGAAAACTAAGGTGGCCGAAATCACTGAAGCACTCTTCAAGCACCATTCACTAACTGGCCAACCCGCGTAATCTCACACGTTTCGGGTTACTACTGACATACTGTTGTCAGTCCTTCCAAAAAATAATTAATAAAATCTTTTCACTGCTGTCATAGGGTTGACATGGCGCATGCGTTGTTTAGCATAAAAATTAAACAACCCATGAGCACAACACCACAAGTAAAAGAGATAAAACCGGTTAGTTTTTTGTACTACAGAACCGAAACTTCTGTCAATGAATTAATTAATCTTCTACCCGTTAGTCAAGAGATCATTCAGGAAGCAGTTCAGTATAAGCTTCCGATTATGGGCGCGGTACACTGGCACTACTTTGGTTTTGACGGAGACCTGACTAAGGCATTCACACTTGAAGTCGCAGTACCCGTTGGCAAAGTTATCAACGACTATGATGGAAAGTTTCATTTCAAGAGAACTCAACCTTTCAAATGTGTTTGCATGACGCATGAAGGGTCGTGGCAAGAGTTACCTAAAAGCTACGGTTCAATCATGAAATTTATTTCTGACAAGAAATTCATGCCTTCCTCCGCAATACGGGAGGTTTATGTAAATGCCGATTTTGAGAATCCGGAAGCAAACGTAACCGAAATACAATTTGGAATACAGTAAAAACCATAGGCTGGATTGGGTGTATTTATTCACCGGAATTTTGGTGGCTGGCATTGCCCTTTATTTAATGACAATTTAAAAAATATGGAGGTATTGGTTTTTAAAACGTCTGTAGTAGATCAACTTAGTGTAAGAACACTGAAACCTGAACTCGACCGATTGGCAGGAAGAGGCAAATGGAATTTTGACCTTTCCGATTGCGATAACATTCTTCGAATCGCTTCGGAAAAAGTTCATCCGGAAAAAGCGATTCAGTTGCTTGATTATTTTGGATTTGCCTGCGCGGAATTAGAAGACTGAATTATGCGAAAAATAATTCTCAGTGTGGCTGTAAGTTTAGATGGTTTCATCGAGGGGCCAAAAGGCGAATACGATTGGTGCCCTCCCCCATCAAAAACAGAGATGGCGGAATTTTTATCAGACATCGATACGATTTTTATGGGGAGGAAAAGTTATGAGCTTGCCGGCAGCAATATGTTTCCCGGAAAAGAACATTATGTTTTTTCAGATACATTGAACGGAAAAGCAAAGGGAGTTTATATCATCCGTAGCAACATGTTCAAGAGTGTGCACCTGATGCTTCAGGAAAAGGGAAAAAATATCTGGTTATTCGGTGGCGCTAGTCTCATCACCACATTCATCAATGAAAACCTGGTAGATGAAATGTGGCTGGCCTTTGTGCCCATAATTCTGGGTGGAGGCAAGCCTTTGTTTCAAAACATTGCAGAGCGTAAAAAATATAAACTCACCGAATCAACCGTGACAGGTGAGTACCTTTCTGTAAAGCTTGTGAAAAATAATTCTAAACATAAAAAATGACTATGACCGACATTGTATGCACTACGTCTGTAGAAATCAAGGCGCCAATTTCGAAAGTATGGAAAGCCCTTACTGAGCCCGAACAAATTAAAAAATATTTGTTTGGCACTGACACCATCTCCGATTGGAAAGTGGGAAGCCCAATCATTTTCTCAGGAGTTTGGGAAGGCAAACCTTATGAAGACAAAGGAACGATTCTTGCCATGGAGCCTGAAAAATTATTGAAGTACAATTATTGGAGTAATTGGGCGGGCGAAGACATTCTTGAAAATAGACAGATCATCTCGTACCATTTGAAAAGTGAAAATGGAAAAACAGTTTTCACACTTACGCAAGAGAATTGCCCAACCAATGAAGCGCGCGATCACTCGGCAAGCAATTGGAATATGGTTTTGAGTTCAATGAAAGAAATGCTGGAAGAGAAATAAGCATTACTTTTATTCCATGCCCGAAGAAGCTGCCGATAAAACGCTAAATGATTTTCTAAAAGGAAAGTCAGATTTGACTCGTTCGTTATTCGATCATTTTATTGAAGAATTTCAACGTATCGGAAAGGTTACTATCCATCCTGCCAAAACGATGATCGGCATTGCAACTCCGCGAAAGCGAATTGCCTACATTACTCAACTGGGGAAAAATTTCATTCACGTAGTCTTTCCATTTGAAAAGCCCTACGCTGACAATTTATGCTTCCAGAAAATTGCTCAAGTCCCTGGCGATGACAAGCAATACAACCATCATTTTAGAATGTTGGCAAAAGAAGATGTGAACAAGGAAGTGATCTCGTTTATGAAGTTGGCATATAAGCTTGGGGGCCCTAAGGGGTAAGCACTTGTTTCCAAAGGAGAAGACTCCGGTTCAGGAGATCCTTCGTTGCACTCAGGATTGGAGTCTAGGGAGGGGTATCATTCCTCTTAGATGCGGTAACAAAAAAACTAAAACCAATTCTGAGCGACTGGCATAACGAGATTGTTTCAATGCTACAAGTTATGTTCTAGCGGAAAAGCGAGGCGGAGAAGACACGAGCGAAGAATCCCCTGTCCGGTGGACCGCTTTGTTGGATTCGAGCTCTGTTCAGGAGATCCTTCGTTGCACTCAGGATTGGAGTCGCGGTGGGTGGTTCGCTTCTCTTAGGATGTGGTAACAAAAAAAACTAAAACCAATTCTGAGCGACTGGAGTAACGAGATAGCTTCAATGCTACAAGTTATGTTCTAGCACACAAGCGAGGCGGAGAAGACACGAGCGAAGAATCCCCTGTCCGGAGGACCGCTTTGTTGGATTCGAGCTCTGTTCAAGGGGATCCTTCGTTGCACTCAGGATTGGAGTCGCGTTGGGGGTTCGCTCCTCTTAGGCAGGGGGATCGCTGCGTTCAGGATTGGGACTTGCCTCAGGATTAATAAATTTGTTTTATGACTCCAATCGCTTACGTTTACATCCTCACGAACAAGCACCACACTGTAGTATATGTGGGCATGACTACCGATCTGAGAACTCGACTCTGGGAGCATCAGGAAAAAGTAAATCCTAAAAGCTTTTCTGCTCGCTATAACGTTTTCCTACCTGTTTTTTATCAAGGTTTTACTACAGAAGAGGATGCAATCGAAAGAGAGCGATTCATAAAAGGTAAGAACCGAAAATGGAAAGAGGACTTAATACAAACTATGAATCCGCATTGGCACGATCTGACCGAGGAGATTATGAGTATGAAACCTTAAGGACTCCGGTTCGGGAGATCCTTCGTTGCACTCAGGATTGGAGTCGCGGTGGGTGGTTCGCTCCTCTTAGGATGTGGTAACAAAAAAAAGTAAAACCAATTCTGAGCGGCTGGCGTAACGAGATTCTTCAATGCTACAAGTTATGTTCTCGCACTCAAGCGAGGCGGAGAAGATACTAGCGAAGAATCCCCTATGATTAGAGCTCTGTTCAGAGGATCCTTCGTTGCACTCAGGATTGGATTCGCAGTACGGGGCGACTCTTAGGACGCGCTAACAAAAAAAGTAAAACCAATTCTGAGCGACTGGAGTAACGAGATTGCTTCAATGTTACAAGTTATGTTTCTAGCACTCAAGCGAGTCGGAGAAGACACGAGCGAAGAATCCCCAAGGATTAGAGCTCTGTTCAGGGGATCCTTCGTTGCACTCAGGATTGGATTTGCGTTTTGGGGGTCGCTCCACTTAGGATGCCGGTAACAAAAAACGTAAAACCAATTCTGAGCGACTGGAGTAACGAGATTGCTTCAATGCTACAAGTTATGTTCTAGCACACAAGCGAGACAGAGAAGGCACGAGCGAAGAATCCCCTGTCCGGTGAACCCGCTTTGTTGGATTCGAGCTCTGTTCAGGGGATCGTTGCACTCAGGATTGGAGTCTAAAGAGGGGGCGTTCGTAATCGGCCTGAATATCTTCGGGTAATTTAGCTAAGGCACTTTCAATTTTCTTAAGCTGCTGCTGATAGAGATTGAAAAGCACTGTGCCAGCAGCAAGAGGGATTTTTGTTTCCTTCACTTTCATGCAAAAGAAAATACGCACTTCCAATTCCGTTTGTTTGATGCCTGAATATTTGATTTGCTTGTTGACAAAGCGCAGAATCTTGCGAAGCGATTTTTTAATAAAGTAAACATTAGAAGCAGGAACGGTTTTAAAGAGCTCGCGAATTTCTTCTTTCACGTTCTCAACGTAGGCTTGTTCATTGTGCACTTCGAAAAGCAAATAGTTCAGCAGCTCCTTGTTTTCCTTTTTGTATTTCGCCAATAGCATGCACAACTCTTGCAACGAATCAGTATCATGCGAGCGCAGTTCTTTTTTAATTTCCTGGATGGAGGCGGTGGTCATTTAACTCTTCGATATCAACTCCGGCTAATGTTGGTCGCTGATCAACAATGTAACTAAAAAATCTAAAGGCTTAACAAGTGTTGCTGGCCAGCGACACAGCAACAACGAAAGAGACCAACTAGAACTTAGGTGACTCTACTGAGAAAGATATGAGATAACAAAAAAGTAAAACCAATTCTGAGCGGCTGGCGTAACGAGATTCTTCAATGCTACAAGTTATGTTCTCGCACTCAAGCGAGGCGGAGAAGATACTAGCGAAGAATCCCCTAGGATTAGAGCTCTGTTCAGGGGATCCTTCGTTGCGCTCAGGATTGGATTCGCGTTTGGGGGTCGCTCCAC
The DNA here is from genome assembly GCA_016178785.1 of Bacteroidota bacterium. GTDB lineage: Bacteria > Bacteroidota > Bacteroidia > Cytophagales > Cyclobacteriaceae > ELB16-189. The sequence goes on from JACOSO010000067.1 coordinate 48,936, forward strand.
TTAGGATGTCGGTAACAAAAAACGTAAAACCAATTCTGAGCGACTGGAGTAACGAGATGCATCCATACTGCAAGTTATATATTCTAGCATGCAATCGAGATGGAGAACACAAGAGCGAAGAATCCCCCCCGGTGGATCGTCTTGTTTAGGATTTCAGTTGAGGGGATCCTTCGTTGCACTCAGGATTGGATTAGACCTTGTGTTACTTTATCCTTTTAAGAACCTGCAGCAAATAAGTGATATTGTTTATCTGACTTTCCGTCCAGAAATAGTATTTCGAACCGCCTTCCTTTCCATAATTATTTAACCAGATCGAAATCCTCCTTTGTCGTTCATGAACCATAAAAGAAAGCTTCATCTCCTTTGACTCAAAAATAAATTCCCTCGATTTTTTCCTTAGGTCGAGGTCGAGGTTGGGAATAACGTAGGACTCTACAAAGTCAATCAAACCGGCTACCTCATCCAGTGCTACCCACGCTTGTGCATCCACCCACTCCGCTCCCGACTTGGTATGCATATCCAGTTGAAGTGCGTCACGCGTTTCCTTCGACTTAAGATCCATCACCTCGACTGGGTAAAACTTAACGTATTCACCAAGACCTGAATAGAATTCAGCAGTGATGGTCCAGTCCTTGTTGATTTGTAAAAAACTGGCCTTGTCGATGAAGTCCCTGGTTGAAGATTGATTTTGCGCAAACAGGGATACCGATAGGAAAAGGAAGGCAGCTGCGATTAACTGTTTCATAGGGTAGGTTTCAGATCGGATAAGTTACCCCTAACGAACGGCAATAGCCAACACCTCACAGCTTATTTCTCACGCAATAAAAAACTCTTATCCTTCTTCCGTATGAGATTGTTGGTCACCGACCAACAATAACAAGGGGGTGGTCATTTAACGCATCGACATTAATCCGGTTAATGTTGGTTGCTGATCTACATTGTAACTAAAAAATCTAAAGCCTTAACAAGTATTGCTGGTCAGCGACACAGCAACAATGAAAGAGACCACTACAACTTGAGGAACACAATTTCTCAAACTAGCGCAAGAGCTATGCTGCTAATTCCATTTTATATAAATCAGACTTATAATTCATAAGATGACTAACAGCCAGTTGAATATGTTCTTTGGAGAAAAGATCTGCCTTTCGCTGAGACCATAATAGTTTTTGAATAACTTCTTCGTTTCTTGTCTTTTGTTCGACCATTAAAAAATCAACTGTTGCTAGTAATTCCAAACCATAGGCAGATTCGAATCCTTCAATTAAACTAGTCACTTTTTTCAATCTCTCTTTTTCAGTTGAAGAAGTCTTTTCATTCAAAAATTCAGCTACATTTTTCTTCTTTGTTGATACAAGCTCAAGAGCTTCAAAAGGGCCAGCATCTTTCTGTTCGTATCCTTTTAGATAAAAGCCATTCATTGCATAAAGTACATGTCGAACTTTTCCCGAGTATGGACCATAAGTTCCTTTAACAAATTCTAACTTCATTTGCGTTTCTCCAAATCGTTGAAGAAAATAACTCAATTTCTCTGCCGCAAACTCACTCGCAAACTCCCCCAGAGACCTGTATTGATAAAGCAGCTGCAATAACATTGCTCGCACTGGAGTAAGGTGAGCAGCTTTGGGGCGATCCTCTTGTTTCAGTGCCTCGCGGATTGCTTCTGATGGTTCGTATATCATAACATCGATAGACAAGTCTCTTAAAGAATTTTCAATAATTGGTCTAACCTCATTCCAATCTAGGCCTCCATTACCACAACCTAAAGGGGGAACTGCAATAGACTTAATATTAAAGCTGATTATCTGTTGACGCAAATCCTGTAAACCTGACTCTATCCAGTTAACACGTGAAGGGTACCTCCAGTGAGCCTTCGTAGGAAAGTTAATAACATAGTTTACTCCTTTTAAATCGTGAACCCTGACTACCTGGACCTTGCCTAATTGTATTTTCTTTTCCTTTACAGCATCTAAATAGGCTTTATAATTTTCTGGAAAAGCATTTCTGAACTGAAGCGCGATACCTTTTCCCATTACTCCAACCGTATTTACCGTATTGACCAATGCCTCAGCAGGGGCATCTAGAATATTTCCTTGCTTATAAGAAATCATAGTATAGGGTTTTAGGGTCTATTCTTACTTCTAAAGTTAGCCCTACTGAATCGACCAAAGCTAATACTTTTTTATGAGCTGCTGCATCATATACTCCAAGGTATTCAAAGCAGGCAACAGGAACATGCTTCTTTACCAGAAACTCAGATTGCTTCTTCATCTGTCTTCTCAAATCTCGCGCATCACTCCTCCATTGAGTAGCATAAATAGCATCCCAGTCTAGTTTAGGAAAATGTTTCTTCTGATTGTACTTCGTACTCGTGTCGCTCCGCGCGTGCCCATCAGAAAAAAAGAATTCCAATTCATGTTCCCTGATTTTATCAAAGGATGAGACGATATACACAATCTCTTCTTGGTTTATCTTCTCTATGTCTTCCCAGCCAGTTGCTATTTGGTATAGCATTGGTGAACGAGGACCCAAATAAAAAGGTACATATTCGGTAAACTTACCCCCCGGAGGTATGGGTGCATCCAAATCTTTTCGATAGTCTATTATAGATTTATCACCTATCTGACGGAAATGCTTGTTCTTATGTTTAGAATGCTCTGTGATTAAACCATACTTGAGAATATGCGATAAGTTATCAACATGGGTAATTCTGAATAGCCATATTTTATCTGGTACTGTCATATTCCTATGCCCTCGTCTTAGGGAAAAGTAAGGGTCAATCGTATTTTCATTTATCTAGGCTTTTCATTTCTGCGATAGTCTTCATTGTGTTCACACTAACTGTGCAAACTTTCTTAAGAAGTTCAATCACATGTTCTTTATAGCCTGCAAATCGATAAGTGTCGAACTTCTCAGCAATAGTGGGATCACTTGGTTTCTTTTCTTTGTATTGGTCGAGTACCCATTCTAAGGCACTGCGGTTGCCGAGTTTGTATTCCCAAGCTTCTGACGGGACTCCTGTAAGCAGGGTCAATTCATCTATTTCGATGATACCTTTTTCTTTATCGGCTTTTAGTTTGACTTTGATCTTTTCTTTGCGTGCATACAAAGCTTCTGGTTCTTCGGATTTGCTAAAAAGTTCTTTAGCTTTTTTATGCTCTGCTTTAGTTGCGCTGGTGATTTCTTTTAAGGCATAAGGCTTAGCCTGCTCGTAGTTGATGTGCAAATCCATAAGCTCCTTTCCCCAATCTATCCACTGCTTAAAGTCTTCATAAAAAGGCAAGCGCGGAAACTCACGCTTCAAATTGAGCTCATACTTTTTGCGATAAGCTGGGTTGTGAAGAACAGCGTACGTGTAATAGAAAATATCTTCTTTAGTGATTTTCTTGTTATCGTACTGCGTTTGAAATTGTTCCAATCCCCAATCAGTAATGTTATCTTGACGGTTGCCTTTGTCATCGTAGCGGTAGAGCGGAATGCATTGAGTGTCTCCATTAAAATGCAAATCAACTAAAAACTTAGAGGCAAGAGTATTGAAAGGCTTACTCCCCTGGTTTAATCCTATTAAAATATTCTCAGTGTTTGCTTTTGGAAAAATTAACGGTGTTTGATACCGCATCTCATTAAGCTCTGAAGCGTAGTAAATATTCAATTTCGTAAATGCTCTATAATTACAAAGCCTGAATTCATCTTTATCAACTTCTAGCGATCTTCTTTTTATGATATCCTTTTTTAAATCTCTGGTGTATTTTATTTTCTTTGATAGGAATTTTTCAATCTCATCATCCTTCAAAGTCTTTGGAAGGTTAGATAGGTCAGAATTGTACGCATCAATAAAGTACTTGATCTTAGATTTTAAGGTTTTTATATCAAAATCATAGACCCATTCGTCTCTATTTGAAACTGTTCCTAAAGTGAATAATTCAAAGACAGCTTCTTTGCTTCGTCCAAGTTTAACATCCTTCTCAAAAAGGCAAAGAAGATTTTCAAAATCATTATCAGCTAAATTCAACCAGTTATTACTTTTATCTGGTGTGATTTTTTCAAATTCAATGTCTTTAAGTTTGTGTTCTTTTAACCAAGCTAATTTCTCCTCTTTACGCCAAAAGTCATCAAGTGCAACATATTCAATCCGGCATTTACCTTCCGGCTTTTCCTTCTTCACCAAAAACATAATGGCTACACCGGTTTGTATGCCAAACACATTGTGGGTAGTGCCTGCAATTTTTTGGTTGGCGCGCACGTCACTTTTGGTATCAATGATAATCGCGTGACTAAAATCATCTTGCACGCATCTTCTAAATCCATCAAACGTGCGGCTGTCAATAAAACTACGGTTGGTGATCATGGCAATCACGCCATTCCTATCAATGCGGTCCATTGCCCAGCGGTAAAAGCGGGCGTACATGTCATACACTTTTGTTTTCTGTGCGGTGCTGTATTTGATATAGGTTTCTTTTATTCGCTTATCAACATCTTTATACTCACGGTTTTTATTGTTCTCGTTCTCATTTTGCTGGTTTGCATTGTAGGGAGGGTTGCCAATAATCACGCTGATCTTTTTTGTGTTTTGCCTTTTGATCCGTTCTGCATTCTCCGTGCTAAAAGCAAAAAGTCCATGTTGCTTGCCTGTGTGAGCTAATGCGTCAGTGTTATCGAGTGTATCTACAAAGCAAATGTTTTTATACTCATCATAATAGCCCATTTTCTGCTTGTAGGTGTACTCAATGTTAAGGTTGGCGATGTAATAAGGCAGTATAGCTATTTCGTTGGCATGTATCTCCTCTTTGAACTTGTAAGGCAAGTGTTGTTTGGGAATGTATTCAATCAAATCACAAATAAATGTACCCGTGCCGGTGGCGGGGTCGAGTATCTCCACGTTTTTGTCCGCCAGTGTTTTTCCAAAATGTCTTTCGAGTAAATACTCCGTGCTTTCAATCATGAAGTGCACAATCTCATTTGGAGTATAGACAACACCTAAACGATCAGCACCTTTCGGGTTATACGCTTTATAAAAATTTTCGTAAAGAACTTTTAGGAACTTTTGCTTTTCGTGGTGATCGGCTATACTCGCGCTGGCTTCCTTAATGGTACCATAGTAACTCTGCAAACTGTCGAGCATGTTTTTACGAATCGAACGTGTAAAAATGATTTCCACTAAATGTTCGATCTGCTGTGCAATGTTATTTTGTCTGTGAAAATCAGGGTCGTTAAAAATATTTACAAAAATATCTGAAGTGGCAATGTGCTGAATGATCATCTCGCGGATGTCTGCCAGTGTGATTTCAGGATTGATCTCGGCCTGGCAATGCTCCCAAAACTTTTGCCGTGCCTCCATGAATTTTTTATTCTTCTCGCCTTCTTCATCAATTTTCTTTCGAAGTGTTTCAATGATGGTTGGCAAGTCTTCTTTAAATTTTTCAATTGCCTCAACGAAATCGCGTATCTCCGGTTTTTCAAAATTCACAAAAGCATTCAAGATGCGGTCGAGTGCATCAGGGTCTTTCATGTCCACCTGCAACAACTTCTCACCATTTTGATATAAAACAGCTGTGGCACTGTCTTCAAACAATGCGTTGGTGAGCGGATAACCTTTTTTGAGTTTCTTGTCAATCTCTTCTTCTATGCCATCACTTTCGTCTTTGCTCTCCCAATAACCAAAGTCGAGACGCAAGGCATTCTTTAAAACTCCATCAGGTTGTACTTCATTTCCCTTGGTTCCCCTAATTCTTATCTCTGTAATGAGCTCTAGATTTTTCTTATTCGCGTAGTCATTTAACAATGGGTAAAAAGCCTGGCGAATAGCAGTTTCATTTCGCGAGCCACCGTATTGAATAATGCGATCAAGTTTGGAATAGTATTGATTGATGAGTTGTCGAGACATGAGGCTAAGATAAAACTATAATTCCAATCTGGGTATTGGGAAAGCAGACCTAGTTGAAGAGGTATTTTTCGAGTTGTCTGAACCATGATTTTTGTGATGGCAGTGATGGGCATGATAAATCCATCGATACGTTAGCAAATCAGGAGATCACAAAATCATAAACCACCCTAGTTCAGACATTCTAAAAGCCAAGAACTAAAAGCTATTGCCTATGAGCACAAAAAGTAAAAGGGTGAAAGAAATGGCAAACATCGTAGCCAACCGCCAACATTATAAGAAACAATTATATTGAGTACAAAAAAAAACAACCTTGGAGGATCAAAACTTTGCAGCGTGCAAGATTGAGGCACTCGACATCGAAATCGAGCAAGCCAGGAAACTCATGGCATCTATGGAGAAAGAAAATGCCGATGCCGTCAATGACAAAGTATACCGGGTTTTAAAATCTAAACTGGCAGACTGGATCAACAAGAGAAATCTGCTGCTGGAGCAAGTAGTATTGAAACCGTTACGAAAAAAGTAAGTGAGATTTATTCGTTTGATCCACGCTCGCGTGAGGGATGCATAAGGCGAACGCAGTGAGGTGCGCAACGCAGTGAAGCACGGAAGCGAAGCGGACCCTGACGCAGCCCGACCCGAGGAAGGAGGGACACGCCAATAGAAAAGTTATTAGTTGTTAGTTATTAGTTGATAGCCGTGCATGCCTTTGCTCCTACTATCAACGGGATACCGGAACGCCCGCTTGCCATTACACATGCTGTCCGGTATGACAACTAAATTAGAAATAAAACAATCACGATTTTTTCAGCGCTGCTCTTACCTGGGGTGCAATCTTGGTCCCGAAAATTTCGATTGACTTCATCAGCATGGCGTGCGAGGGGCCGCCTACATCCATGTGCGCAGAGAACCGGGTGAGCCCGAAGAGCTCGTGCAGGTATAAAATTTTATCAACCGCCTCGGCCGCATCGCCAAACAAGTAAGCGCCATCTTTGCCGCGGCCTTGTTCATATTGAGGTCGTGTAAAAGGAGGCCATCCGCGGCTGGCACCCACGCGCGTCATCTGGGCAGAGTAAACCGGGTAATAGGCATCGGCCATTTGCTTACTGTTGTCGCCAAAGAAGCTGTGCATGTGCACGCCTACCTGAAACTTACTCTTGTCGTGACCGAAATGCTCATACAACTCTTTATAATATTGAAACAGGGGTTTGAATTGCGCAGGGTTGCCTCCAATAATGGCGAACACTACCGGCAGCCCGTGTGTGGCAGCACGTACCACCGATTCAGGCGTGCCACCAACGGCCACCCAAATATCGAGGTGATTGTTTACTGCGCGGGGTAACACGACCTGGTCTTCGAGGGGAGCACGGAATTTTCCTTTCCACGTAATGCGTTCTTGCTGGTTGATCTTCAGCAGGAGGTCAAGCTTCTCATCAAACAACTCATTATAATTATTGAGGTCATACCCATACAATGGAAATGACTCGATAAAACTTCCGCGTCCGGCCATGAGTTCTGCGCGGCCGTTGCTCAGTTGATCGAGGGTTGCAAAACTTTGGTAAATACGCACGGGGTCAGACGAGCTAAGCACGGTGACTGCGCTGCCAAGCTTGATTTTTTTTGTTACGGAGGCGGCTGCCGCCAGCACGACCTCGGGTACAGAGACCGCATAATCGGGCCGGTGGTGTTCACCGATTCCGAAAAACTCGATGCCGACTTCATCCATGAGTTTAATCTCTTCGATCAGTTCGCGAAGGCGGTCGCCTGCCGATAGCGGTTTGCCGTGTTCATCGTAGTGGTTATCACCAAACATGCCAATACCAAATTCCATGTAGCGTTGATGGGTTAAATAATGGGAAAGACAAAGGAAAGGGGGAAGAAGTTCCAGATTCAAAGTTCAAAGTTTCAAATTCCAAACATCAAACCTCAATCAGAAACTCGAACCATAAATCGAACGTCAAAGGATTCACTGAGGGAAACATCAATCATGCTACGTGTTTTACATGATTCGCGTAGGGGAATATCAATCATGCAGTGTCAATCACCTATTTCACGAAGGAAAATATCAATTGTGCTACGTGATTTATCTATTTCATGCAGGGAGATAACAATTGTGCTGAGTAAAATACATATTTCACAGAGGGGAATATCAATTGGACTACGTGATTTATCTATTTCATGTCGGGAAATATCAATGGCGCAGAGTAAAATATCTATTTCATGGGGGGAAATATCAAATGTGCTCTGTGAAATGTCTTACATAAAGGAGGGTTTGATCGCTTTATTAATGTGAGTTCTCAGACGGCACAATTCCTCGAAGCACGACTCCCAACATTTACTGTCATGCCGGACGGGACGAGCAAGAGGAAGTGCGCGTTCCGGCACCCCCAAGGACGAGCACAGAAGTTACGGACTACACTATTCGTACAGTGCACTACCAAGGGGATACCGGAACCCCCGCTTGCCAGTTCACATGCTGTCCGGTATGACAACTATATTTTAGATGAGTTTTCAGGATGGTTCAATTCTTCGATCATTCTGAAAAATTACACTGTGAAAAATATTTTCCGGAAAACGGCAACCAAAAAAAATGAACAAAGCGCTGTAACGAAAGAGCCTCCACAAGGTTGGTGCAAAAATGAGCTACAGAAAAAAATATATATTTTAAAAAAGTACATCCTGCAAAAAACAGCTGCGTACAAATACACAGAAGCAAAAAATTGTAAGTGGAAAGTTGGAAGTAAAAGTTAGAAGTGAAAAGTTGTAAGTCAGACGCTAAACCTAAAAAGTAAAAGCTAGAAACAAGAAACCGGAAACTGAAAAACACCACCCCCAGCCCCCTCCTATTGCAGCGTTCTGCTGTCAATTGACAAACTAAAAAAAATGTTTAACCCGCAGCGAAGCGCTCAAGTGCATGTCGCGAATGCATGGCCAGTGTGGAACTGCACAACCAAAAAAAGTTATGAAAACAAATGTAAAAATGGGTTTATCACAAATGCCCATAGAAAAGAAAATTGTGAAAACAAGGTTCATCGTAGCATCGATGACAGGCAACGCCAACTTCGGCACACCGAGCCCAACTTTGGCAACCATTACTACTAATGTAAACGCGCTGGAAGCGGCCAGCATTGCAGCCAAAGGTGGCGGCAAAGACGACACCGCCAACATGCGCGCGAAAGAAGCAGTACTTGACTTGTCGCTCAAGTTGCTTGGGTACTATGTGGAAGGCATCGCCAGTGCCAATCCTGCCAATGCTGAGGCAATCATACTCAGTGCCGGCATGGACGTGAGAGGCAAAGGCGGCAACTTCGCACGTGGATTCGAGGTATCAGCCACCGGCAACATTGGCGAAGTACGCTTACAACGTGAGGGCGTTAGTCGCGGTAGTTATGAATACCAGATGAGCATCGACATCAGCACTGATGCTAACTGGCAACGCATCTACAGCGGCACACGCGCCCGGATCGTGATGAGTGGACTCGTCAGCGGCACACGGTACTACTTCCGCGCAGCCGGCATCGACAAAAACGGGCTGAGCCCGTGGAGTTCGGTGAAGACGATGATCGCCTTGTAGTTCCGAATGCAGGTTCGTGAGGACACGAACCTGGAATTAAAACTAGTTCAACTTAACCAAGTAAGAGATGCAATCGCATCAGTTCCGAGAGAACAACACAAAAAGATAAAAGCGACTTCAGAAATGGAGTTGCTTTTTTTGTTGCTGGCATGAAATACTAAATTTAACTGTCATGCCGGACCGCGCTGGAAAGTGTGATAGCGTTCCGGCATCTCGACCGAATCTCATCATTTACTCCGAACCATATGCGCAAGAGCAACCAATTGCAGCCATTAGGTTCCGACTAAACAAGTAGACTCGATGAGATTCCGGCATTCGTTCCTCAGCCGGAATGACAAACAGTGAGTAGGCGTATATGATCCGTAAAAACAAAAAAAACCGTCCCAGTTAATGAGACGGTTTTTAGTTTCAGAGGTTCCGAGCGGATTCGAACCGCTGTAGGAGCTTTTGCAGAGCTCAGCCTAGCCACTCGGCCACGGAACCAAAAATCAGGTCTTAGGACTTAGGTCTTGGGACTTTTGTCAAAGATATTAACTCCTCAACACTACACAACTAAGTCCTAATACCTAATGCCTAAGACCTAAAGAATTATTCAGCTTTTGGAGTTGACTTCGATGAAGCCATCTTCTCCTTCAGTGCACTTAGAGCTTCAAGATCGCCAAGCGTAGATTTCTCTGACTCCTGGTTGATCTTATCGATCGTCTTGCCTTTAGGCGCTGCTTTCTTCTTAGGAGCAACTGCCGCTTTCTCCTCTTCAGCAGACCAAGTAGCCTTTAAGCTTAACGTAATGCGTCTGTCTTCCTTAGAGAATTCAAGCACCTTGAAGTCGTAAGATTCACCCACTTCAGCTTTCGAATTATCTTCCTTCGCCAGGTTTTTCAACGAGCAGAATCCTTCAATTCCATATTGCAATTCAATTACAACGCCTTTATCATTTTTGCTGATGATAGTGCCTTTGTGAGTTGAACCTGCAGTGAAGATCGTCTCGAATGTATCCCAAGGGTTTTCTTCGAGATGCTTGTGGCTCAATGCCAGTCTGCGGTTCACCGCATCCAGCTCAAGTACTTGCACTTCGATTGACTCTCCTACTTTAGTGAATTCAGAAGGATGTTTGATTTTCTTAGTCCAGCTCAAATCTGAAACGTGAACTAATCCGTCAATACCTTCTTCCAATTCGATGAACAAGCCGAAGTTAGTAAGGTTACGAACGATGCCTTTGTGACGTGTGCCCACTGCATATTTTGCAAGCACATCCTGACGGGTCCAAGGATCTTCAGTAAGTTGTTTAATGCCGAGGCTCATCTTGCGCTCGTTGCGATCGATAGTAAGAACAACTGCGTTAAGCTCGTCTCCTACTTTGATGAAATCCTGAGGATTGCGCAAATGCTGTGACCAGCTCATTTCTGAAACGTGGATCAAGCCTTCAACGCCAGGTTGCAATTCTAAGAACGCGCCATAGTCGGCCACATTTACAATCTTACCTTTCACTTTCGAACCAACTACTACTTCTGCGGCCAATGAATCCCAAGGGTGAGGCGTAAGTTGCTTCATGCCCAAAGAAATTCTCTTCTTGTCTTCATCGAAATCAAGCACAACTATTTTTACAACCTGATCGAGTTTCAACAACTCTTCAGGGTGGTTGATGCGTCCCCATGAAATATCAGTGATATGCAACAATCCATCCACACCACCGAGGTCGATGAATACACCGAAGTTGGTCATGTTCTTGATGACACCTTCCAACACTTGTCCTTTTTCAAGGTTAGTGAGGATAGCTGCCTTCTGCTGCTCAAGGTCTTTCTCGATCAATACTTTATGAGATACAACTACGTTGTCGTTGGTGTAGTTGATCTTCACTACTTTCACTTCGATGTTTTTATTTACATAAATATCGAAGTCGCGGATTGGCTTAACGTCAATTTGTGAACCTGGCAAGAAAGCTTCTATGCCAAACACATCTACGATCAAACCACCTTTAGTTCTGCGTTTCACAAAACCTTCAATCACCTGATCTTTATCCAATGCAGTTTGAACATATTCCCAGCCTTTTACCAGCTTGGCTTTTCTGCGAGAAAGGATCAATTGACCCATCGCATTTTCGCGCTCTTCAATGAAGAGATCAACTAAATCACCAATCTTCAGATTGGGCATATCCTTGAATTCAGCCAGCGGCACTAAGCCATCCGACTTAAATCCGATATTCAAAATCACATCGCGGTCATTAATACCAACCACAGCGCCTTTCACTACTTCACTTTCGCTAACAGAAGTGATTGCGCCTCCGTAAAGTTGATCCATCTCTTTACGCTGTGCAGAAGAATAACCTTCGCCAAAACCTTTTTTGTCGAAAGCTTCCCAATCAAAACTTTCAAGGGACACATTTGTATTGGAAGTTTTACGGGCAGTTACATCGCGGATAACGCGACCAATGCCTTCTTCCTCTTCTCTTTTCTTTTGCGCTTTGAATGCAGCCAAATCATCTTCCTGGAGCTCTGCTTCAGCGGTTTTTACGTCTACATCTGCTTCTGCACCTTTAACGGCCAATGCCTTTTTTACCGGACCCTCTCCTTTTGGAGACTTCGGTGCTTTTGATTCTTTAGGTGAATCTTTCTGAACTTTTGCCATAAATCTCTGCCCTGTTTACATGCTACGGACGGGCGTTTCCGCAACAAATTGGTTTTACATTGCTGTTTTGGACCAGGATAGCATTTCGAACGTTGTTTCGCCTAATAATGCTATCGTTCCTTCGAACTTCATTAATGATTAACATGATTTTCATGGTTATTGACAATAGTTGTCTCTCCTCATGGAAATCCGGCCAATCATTTAACTTTTGGACGTCAGGGACAATTACTATCGGGTGACAAGTCCTCCAAATGAGCAATCCGGGTTAAAAAACAGCCCCGCTGGTTTCAGCAGGGCTGCAAATGTAGGGATTTTTCTGAAAATGAGCTTACTGGAAGTCCTCGGGTTTTAGTGTGCCCACCGCGTAATCAACCAGCACTTTTTGGAAGAGCAAACGATATTCAGCTTGGGCTTTGTCGGTTTGGGCCTGCACAAATACGCGATTGGCATTGGCATAGTCCACAAAATTAGTCACGCCTAAGTTGTATCGCTCAGATTCTAACTGCAAGGCAACTTCAGCTGCCTTTAATTGGTCAATTGTGACTGTGTATGTTTTGGCATAAAGCTGCATATTCTGATGCGCTCGAAGCACGTCAGTTTTAACTTGAACCTCTACATTTTTCCGCGTTAATTGATTGTTTAGATAAGTCACGCGCTGTTGTACATAGTTAGTTCTGTTCTGAAGGTTTTGATTCCCTCCTAAAATTGGTATGTTGAGTTGAAGACCGTATATTTTTTTGAGGTTATCTGATTTAAACTGCACATCAAAGGGCCTGACATTGGGGTCGCCATGGGCATGATTGTAAGCAGAGTATAGGGTACCAAATGCACTAAGCGTTGGGAGCATTGTCGATCGGGCGGCATTCATTCCAAACCGTGCTGCGTCTTCATTTTTTACTGCTCGCAAATAGTCTCCCCTGCTTTTTAATGCAGTTTCGAATAGCTCTTTGAATTCAGTTTTACCTGCAAAAACTGAATTAATATCCCAATCAGGTTTTACTATTTCCAAATCTTCTGTTGGGTCAAGCAACAATGTCTGAGTAAGAAGAGCTTTGTCATTAATTAAATTGATTTGAGCCTGCAGTGCTCTTATCTCAGCGGCTTTGGTTTGGGAGTCTTGATTATACTCATCAACAGGAGATCTTGCGCCAAGTTCAACTTGCTCCTTAACCTGCCTTAATTGATTTTTCAATGCCTCCCAATTCTCATTGGCAATCTTTAGTAATTCGGCATCTAGCAAAACTTGCAGGTATTGTCCTGTTATTGTATTAATAAGGTCTTGTGCTGTCCGATTAATATAAAACGCCTGTGCATCTAAAAGATTAGAATATTGCTTAGCGCGGTTCACTTGACTAAATCCGTTGAAAATATTCCAGTTGGCATTGATTTGTACATTCATCTGATCGAAAATCCCATTAACAACCTGACCTGTGTTGTTATTGAATGTATTACCATCAACTCTATAAGCACTTGTGGATGCCGCTAGTGTAGGGCCAAGCCCCAAAATATTAGAAAGCTTTTGTATCTGGTTTAATTCCAGATTGTTTTTCTGCTGATTGAATAGCACGCCATTCCGCAGAGCAATTTTTACAGCATCATTAAATGTGAGGGTTTTAGTTTGGGCCCTCACGCCTAGGATCAAACTCAAACCCAGTAAAATAGTTACAAGCAGTCTTTTCATATCTCTTTCGTTCTTTATCTCACTATTTCATCTGAAGACACGGCACCATCGGCAATTCGTACTATGCGTTTGCCTCTCTTCGCATTTTCTTCAGAATGCGTTACCTGAATGATGGTAATACCTTCGTCATTCAGTTTTTGAAAAATATCCATTATCTGCTTGCCTTGGTCCGAATGCAAGTTTCCCGTAGGCTCATCAGCAAGTAGTAATTTTGGTTCACCTACGATCGCGCGAGCTATGCCGACAAGCTGTTGTTGTCCCCCGCTCAATTGCTCAGGGAACAGATCTTTCTTTGCTACCATGTTAAAACGGTCGAGCATCTCAGCTACCATGCTTTTACGCTGACTCCCGTTGACTCCTTTATATAATAGAGGTGTCTCGATGTTTTCATACACCGTCAATTCATCGATCAGGTGATAGGCCTGAAAAATGAAGCCGATGTAGTTTTTGTGCATTTCACTTTTTTGTTTCTCACGCATCTTGTGCACGGGCTCATCAAAAAAGAAATATTCTCCGGCTGAGGGTTCATCGAGCATGCCGATGATATTCATCAATGAAGATTTACCGGCACCGCTCGGGCCCATCAGCGTGAGGAATTCACCTTGTTGAACTTCAAGGTCTATGCCTTTTAAAATGAATGTGCGCTGAAAGCGTGAGTCGATATACTTATCGATGTCTTTGAGTTTGATCATAAAGTTGTTTCGTTATTGCCCAAAATAGTGCCAGCTGAAATTTATGGATTATGACGCAGAAATAAGGTTTTAGTTGCACAATGGTCGTCCGCAAATGCAAATAGGTGTCCGAATTCGAATAGCTGAAGCTTGAAAAGTAAGCAGTAGGCAGGGTGCAGTAGGCAGTCGGCTTTGTACTGCCAACTGGCAACTGCTATCTGCCGACTTTTAGAATACAACAGGATGAAGAACCACATCCACCCTACGGTTCATTCGCAGACCTTGGTAAGAGTCATTGGAATAAACAGGATTTTCGAGGCCCCAGTCTTTGATGTGAATGATCCTTTCGGGAATATCTTTTTGGATCAGAATGCCGTGCACCATCTGGCTTCGCATTTCAGAGAGCCATTGGTTATATCGCAGACCTCCAATGTTGTCGGTATGACTGATTATTTGAATCTGGTATTTTTCAAGCAAATTAGGAATGGAATCAAGCCATCGGCCAAGGTCCACCACCTGTTCGTCATCAATGTAATAACTGCCCCCGCCAAAGAAAATACTTTTGGTAATCGAGTCGTCTTTGAATTGCGCATCGACCGCAATCGATGTCAAAAGCAACAATGAAAAAAAACTTATTTTTATATATGATCTCGCACTGATCATGGAGTGAATTTACTAAAAAGGTGATGAGGATTGTACTAATCATCTCCTGTTTAACAAATCGTTGATAAAAATGAACAGCAAATTCTTTTACCTGGTGGTACTCAGTTGGTTCACAACCAATGTATTCGCCCAAAGCGATCAGCCTATTGCCCAAGAGCTTGTTGGCAAATGGTGCTACATCAATTTAGAAGTTACCAACGATCTGATCACAAACTCATGTATCACTCTCAGCGCTGATGGAACTTTCGAAGCGACTTTGGATAGAAGTACAATTCCCAATGGAGCAACAATTCCAAACTTGCTTGACAACGATAACGGCAAATGGTGGGTAAAAGGCAATCGCCTATTCTACAATTCATCCGGCAGCGGTCAAGGGTCATTCTCATTGCAAAAAGCCAACCACCCCCGACTTGAAAACACTCCGATGATTGTATTGAACGGAATTTCTTTTGCAACAGCGTCATCAAAAGACGCCTGGTAATTTTACTTGTCAATGACAACCATCTCTACCCTTCGGTTATTTGCTTTGCCCGGCAGAGTTGCGTTTGAATCAATCGGTTTGGTTTCGCCATAACCCCTGGCTACAAGCTGATCTTTACTCACGCCTTTACCCATTAGATAATTCACCACCTCCTGGGCGCGTGCTTGCGACAAAAGCAAGTTGTAATCATCAGGGCCGTCACTGTCGGTGTGACCGGCAATCTCAACGTGCATTGATGGATTTTGATTAAAGAATTCCACCAAACGATCCAATTCGGCATTGGAGTCGGGATTAATTGATGATTTGCCAAAATTGAAATAGATATTTTTCAGTTGCACAGTCAACCCCTTTTCGATCGGAGTTAACTCATAATCTTTATGAATTATTTTTCTTCGGAAACTCAGCACCCACAGCGTGTCGAGCTCATCCACATAACCGGTAGCAGAAAAATCAATCAGGTACCATCCGAAATTGGTGAGTGCTTCAGAATATTTCCCGTCTTGAATAATCTTATCATCCTCCTGAATAAAGTCGGAGTTTCGATAAACTTTTAACTCTGCTTTTATCGGCCTATGATCCTTACTACTAACCACCATCCCGTCTATTGTTAATTTCACAAAGGGGATAAGATGAATTTCTATGTAATGCGTTGCATTTTGAGCGAGGTCAACCACATCATCTTGCGATTCAAAACCAGGGGCATGAACAATTATTTCGCATTTGCTTGATTCGGGAATGGAGGTTGAGAATTCTCCCTTTGAATCAGTTGTGATTTCAAAAACATCAAAGCCCTTAACAACGATAGTGAGTTTAGTAGCGACCGGAGCTTTGGACGCATCATCGATCACCTTGCCTGTGATTGACACCATTTTAATTTTCCGGTGATCGATTGTAGTTTTTCCTATCAGATCAACACTTGCCAACAATAGAACGCAGAGTATAACTAAGCGTTTCATTGCCTTGTCCTTTTCAATAGATCAAATTTAACTCAACTTCAAGCTTGTTGAATTCATCTTCACCCAATGTAATGTTCACTTGCCGAGCAATGTGCTCAATAACTACAAGTGATGGATTCCCATAGAAGAAACCACCCCTGGCATGAACTGATACCAGAGGTGGTTTACATACCTGATCTTATTCAGCCTTGAAAGCTTTCATTTCGCCAGTCAAATGGTTAACTAAAAGAATAGTTGCCCCTTGCTCCAGGTTTTTCAAATTGAAAACCTTTGCATATCCAGTTTCCAATCTTTGATCCTCATTGTAGATCAGTTGATCATCACGATCGAGTATCTGAACAGAAAAATCATTTTGGCCTTGCGGAATAGCCACAACAACTTTTTTAACATCGGAGGCTAATTTCGAAATATGAGCTGGCCACGGCTCACTTCCAAAGCAGACTCTTTTGTAATTCTTGCCCGACCCATCAGCAACGCAAATAATGTAATCACCTTTTGGCAACTCTGAAAAATTGTATGGTCTGATAAATCCATGTACCGAAATCAATTCTTCGGAGAATACTTCAAGCCCGCTTTCGTCAGCAATAGTCACCTTTACACTTGATGGCTCCTCACTTTTGTAGATGACTTTGAAAACTTCCTTGTTTCGTATTACCGCAACTTTGCTCTCACTTCGTGCTACTGATACTCCGCAAACCATTGCGAGCATCAAGAGAATTAACATCGTCTTTCTCATGATTGAAAATTGTTTTGGTGAAAAAATAATGTTTGTGTTAACACAAACACAAAACGCAAGTGCGCGCCACCGTGTTGTGTACTTAGCAATCCGTTGACAGGATGAATGAACTTCTTAACGATAACCAAAGTAAGAAAGTAACACCTCATTAATCTGCAGATCATGCAGCAAACAAAAGCACCCGCAACAAGGATTGTGCGGGTGCTAACTGAAACGTAGTCAAAAGAACTACTTCGCTTTCCCGTCTTTATCGAATTTGACGGATTGTGCACTTGTTCCTTTCTTCAACTCAACTTCAAACTCCCCATTTTTCTTTTTATAGACATTCATAATTGTCCATCCTTTGAATGCATCTCCATCAAGAGTTTTTCTTGCCTCTTCCGGGAGTTCCTCTTTTTTGATTTTCTCTTTTTCGTCTTTCTGGTTTTGAACAAAGGTCAATTCACCCTTTATACTTCTTCGCGCCAGACTGTACGTGTTAGCCAACAGCAGTATAGACATTGCTGAAAAAACTATTTTTTTCATGAATGATTTTTTTATGTTGGAGCGATAACGCCTTAACGTAGAAAATGTTGTTTTAAAATAAGTAACTCAGTAGTAAATCGAATTACAAATACTTGCAGAAATCGCTGTTATGTAGTTATTCTACGTCCACCAAAAAAAGTGTAATTATTGCACACCTTAGAAGTTCCTTGCCATTGGGTTGGTATTTCAAACTGATTTTAAAACTTACTGAAAACAACAGACTCTTTTTTTCTATCAGGAGAATCCTTACCGACTGTACAGTTTTTTATTACAAGGAACTGATTTAAGATCAGTATGGTCTTCAACGTGTGACAATGAATGTCTTTTCACGAAGTGATTTGCATCGTTGATTTAGACACCACCATCCTGCTTGCTTTGCCAACAGAAAAGAAACACAAGTGTAACACAACGGAAACATGTTCATTGCTTTGAATTTCATTTTTGCATAAGATCCCAAAATAAAAAGAGCTGAGATATGGAAAGTGACCTTCATCGGAAAATTATTCTAAATCAAAGCGTAGTGATACAAGATCGAGAGCACCCAACCATCGATGGACTCAGCGATAAAGATCAACTAGTGATACTTAAGATTCATAATGATATCGTCACGATTACTCCCGTCATGCGCGAAATACTTGATGTTGCCCGATCACCAAATACTCCGGATGAGCTCATACGGTGGGTGGCTCAATCGTGGGGATGTTCGTACGAAAGCGTTTATGAGCCCGTCTGTTCATTTCTGAAACGAATGGGAAGACTCGGTGTGTTGGTATATGAAGAGAATCAGCCTAACAAAAGTTCTTCAGTTCTCGAAGAATTTACTCAGACAGGAAGCTTTGCCGGTTACACGTTATTGAATCGTCTATCGCATAACCATAAAGTTGCCTTATACAAATGCACCTATGGCAACAGCGATTCATATAGCTATACATTAAAAGTAATGCTAAGGAAAAACCCTGATGAGTCAACGAAGCAAAAGTTTTTAAAAGAGTTTAAAATACTAAAGTCTCTTCCTGAGCATAAGAACATAAGAAACTGTCTCTACGCATCTGAGCATGAAGGTATCCCTTACCTGCTTTTTGAATATATCGATGGCGTATCAATGTCGAAAAAAGTTGACAAGGTTTCATTGGAATGCAAAATCAATATAACCAGGCAGCTAATGGATACAATTGATCATTTGCATCGGCATCATATTCTGCACGGAGATATTCATGCATCTAACTTCCTGGTAGACGATCAAAATAATCTTCACCTGATCGACTTGGGTATGGCTCACTTTGAACATGAAGAGGAAAGACATCATGGAGGTATACCTAGGTACATGCCCCCCGAAAGATTGCCTGACCATCCGTTTGATTTCAGTGAAAAAAAAGGAGACTACAGATCTGAAATATTTCAAATAGGAGTCTGTTTGTATTTTTTATTTTCTGGTCATTATCCTTTTCGCGGTTTGCTGCTAAAACACCTCGCAAATGCAATTAAAAATGAATCTCCGTCACCACTGATAAAAACACCTCTGAACGAAATAATTCCTCATTCGATCACTAACGTAATCTCCAGGTCAATGGAGAAGGACCCATTAAATCGCTATTCAAGTGTGGCGGAGATGATGGATGCGTGGAAGTTAGTTAATCAACATGAGGAATTGGTTTTGACATGAAGGGTAAAAAAGAATATTTCTAAATAAAGATTTTGGTGTACATCCGAAAAGAGGGGGATGCCGAAAACCCTCGACAAACGAGTAGGCAAAACTCAAATTAACTATCATGAAAAAGTCAAATGTTAGTTTTGAAAATCTTCTGGATCAGCTTTCAGAAGAAAAGATTAACCGGGTGGTAGATCGAGACGCGCTGAGAGCAGGCGGTTTGGATTTATTACTAGGTGGTGGTGGCTGTGCAAGTTCTACAGGTTCAAAACATACAGACACGCACAGTTCAACCACTTCAAGCGCTAACTGTAATTGCGGTGGCGGAGGATTATTTGGTTTGTAAAGCAGGATTAGTTTGAAATGAAATATTCATTTCAAAGGGCATCATGGTTAAAATGATGCCCTTCGAAGTTTCTATTCAACTCAATAAATAATCGATGTCATGACATTGTTTATCAACTCATCGTGCCGCATGAAGCAAAAGGTCAGATGAATATTGTGGATCATCAGCTGAGAGCAAATGATTGTGGAGTAAGCGCCATAAAAACGGTCTTTAACATTTTCGAAAAAGAGATCAGTCGCGATTATATTTTAGATAATGTATTCCTCGATGAGAAAGGTTCATCGATGAGCGACATTAAAAAATTCTTTGACAGCCAAGGGTGCAAATCGAAATTTAAATTTTTGGATATCAATGTCCTTAGTAAGGATTTGACTTCTTTGAAAGCTCTGTTTCCATTCATATTGCCTGTAAAAAGGACAAATGAATTGCATTACGTTGTCGTTAACGGAATCAAGAGAAACAAATTAAGAATCTTTGATCCCTCCAGAGTAAATGCATATTACCTCTCCTTTGCAGAACTAAAAGCCATTGTGCATTACTCTGACAGTTATTGGGAATTGGCTGATTTAAAAGAGCGTATGGAGGCATTGTGCGCACCTGAACTGCAGCGTTACAACATCACTCTTAATGGTTACCTGCAACGAGAAGACTATGCTTCTGTTTTTAATAAGCTCGTTTACTTCTCACATATTCGAGACAAATTTGGCTTTAAAGACGAAGAAGTTGAAAAAGCTTTTCTAAAAGACATTCTCTACAACAATGACATATCGGTACCAAAACAGTTCAGGCAGCTAAAAAATCAAAACGAAAAAATAAAACTCTCCGCTCCCCTCGCACTTTCAATTAAATCAGTTCCTGATGAGAACGAACGGCCAAAAAATGAATCACCGGAGGAAAGTATTTATATGCGTCTTTTAGGTGAGGTCGGAAAAAATAAACGGTTATGGTACATCTATTTATTTACCGCTCTTTTCGCTGCCTCCGTTGCTCAGTGTACCGTCTTTGTCAATCAGATATTGATAGACCATGTTTTGCCAAGCTTTCAACTTAATATTTTAACACTTTTTGCAATTGGATTTGCCCTCTTCCGAATTTTTAATCTCCTCATCAGCCAATACAAATACTTTGTTTCAATTCATGTTGGCAATATCCTGGACAATTATTTTCTAACCACCTTCAATGATAAACTCGACAGGTTTTCTTTACGGTATACTCAAACTTTCAGACGAGGCGATTTGTCAGAGCGATTAAGCGATTCAAGAACACTGAAGACTTTCTTCTTGAGTATATTCTCAAGTATCCTTGTTGACTCATTCGTGTCGCTATACTCTCTCGGGCTTCTCTTTTTTATTAATTGGGAGCTAACGCTTTTGATCGTTGCGGTCATGATCCTTTATACCCTATGGTTCAAACTCATTACCCCCTATCTTAAGTCCAATGAGAAAAAACGATTTGCAATGAAGGCAAATTTTATCTCTAAGATGATTGAGAAGATCGATGGTAACCAGGTGATCAAGTGTTTTCGGTTGGAGTCTACATTTTCGCACAGGATCAAAAAAAGCATTAAGGAGTTGTTGGACATCCAGGTAAAAACCAAATACATCGATCTGCTCAACGTGGGTGTTGTCTCAATTATATCTACGATTGCTTACACTTTAATTGTGGTGTTCCTGGCGCGCAATTCAATTTATTCTCAATCGCTTTCATTTGGCCAATTGATCACATTTATCATGTTGTCTGAAAGGGTGTTTAGTGCACTCTCCGGCATATTGAGCCAGAACTTATCCCTCCAGGAAAATGAAGTTATCCTAAGAAGGTATTTTGATTTTAATGAAGCGCCTAAAGCTTCGATGCATGAGCAGGGTATCAAAGATTTTACAATTGAGACATTGTCTGTCAATAAATTGAATTTTGGATACAATCCTTCAAACTTCATTCTCAAGGATATTGATTTCTCGATAGGCAGAGCCGAAAAAGTAAAAATTGAAGGAGGAAATGGCTCAGGAAAATCATCCCTTAGTAAAATCATTTCATTCTTATACGATCCTGATTCCGGTGACATCTGCATCAATGATATCAAAAGCAATTTCTTCAACAGGAATTCTTTGAAAGATAAAATTCTTTTGGTGACTAATGAAGATATTCTCTTTAATGAAACAATTGAATTCAACATCACCTTCGGCAGAAGTATGTCGCAATCAAGAATAATTAGCCTTGCCAGGGAAATTGGGTTATACGATTTTATATCGAGTCATGAAGACGGTTTACAGTTTACTATTAGTGAAAACGGTAAGAATTTATCCACCGGTCAGAGAAAAAAAATATTCATCATGCGCGCCTTACTAAGCAAAGCAGAGATTGTCATCTTAGACGAGGTTCTTTCAGGCATTGACATGATTTCGCGTGAAAAAATTGAAGGACTCATTGATGCGGTGACAGATAGGGCATTTATAATCATCTCACACGAGCCTGTCAGAAAACTAAGGTTCGATAAATACTACCTGATGACCAACGGAGTCATAACAAATGAAAAGTTAGCTTATGCAGAACTACAATGAAATATTCTTCATCAAATTCCTATTTAGGCTATTGACGGCTTTTTTCATTTTGATCGTCACGTGTGCCATTACTTTTAACATCAATGATGCAGTGCCCTTCACTGTGGGAGAAATAATTGCTGAAAATCCCCAAATCGATTACAAAGCTCCGTTTGAGGGAATTCCTTACAAAGTTTTTGTGGAAGAAGGGAAGGCGGTTAAGGCCGGTGATACACTGATCATTTTGATCAATGAGCAATTACGGAAAGACTATGAAAGCTCAAAATCTACCCTCCCTTCCCTGAAGAAGATTGACACAACTATTGCCGAATTAATTAAGAGCGCTCATCAAAAGATTGATAACCTAAAAAGAGAAAGACAGCTCAACTCGCAAGTCTTTGCGTCTCAAAAAATGAAATCACTGGACGAACTTAAGTCAGCCATTCAAAAAAACGAGTTGAGCGCGGACAAACTATTTTTAGTTGCTCAATCCAGACTCAAAATAGACTCGAGTCTTTTCGTGCAAAACGTGATCTCCAAACTCGATATCACCAATTCTTATGACAGGTATCTAAGCTATAAAAATTCGCTAGTCGAATCGGAGTTGTCTCGAAATCAAATTCAGTCCACCGCTACTAATCTTGAGAATGAATATCTCAAAACTCAGAACTCCCTTGATTTACGGCTTATTGATCTGAATGAACGAATTAAATTATTGGAAAGGGAAAAATCAACTGCAGCCAAAGAGCTTAAACTAGCTATGGAGAACATGGCTTTCCTCGAAGGAGAAATCAGCAAGCAATATATCATTGCCGAACTCGATGGAGAAGTGATGAACCTGTATAATCTAAAGTACACCCAGAACTTCGTTAATAAGGGCGACCTGTTGCTTAGCCTTGTTCCTAAAAAAGACAAGTATTATGCAAAGGTTGCCATTCCTCAACGGGATATTCGTTTCGTAAAAGTCGGCCAAGCCGTTCACCTGAAAGTAGATGCTTATAATTTTTTTGAAAAGGGGATTCTAAAAGGCGAAGTCAGTTATGTACCAGATCGGAAACCAAAAGAAGATTTTTTTGTAAGAATTGATATTGCATCATCACCTCAATTCCCATTGAAAGCGGGGTACTCACTCAAAGGAGAGATCATTGTCGAACGATTGAAAATCTACCAATTTATTTTTAAAAAACTTTTCAGGAAGTTGGAGGATGGCAATACGTGATCTCGATTTCCGGACCTGTTTGATGTGGTTATTCTTTTTGGTTAAATAAGAAATTCACAAAATCCCTCGCATTAATTTCTTCCTGGCGTCAAATGGCAATTGACTGTGCCATTATTAGTTCAGCATTACAATGTCACAGGAATAATGACAGCAACTCATCTGACTAATTCGTTTATCTAACTGATACCCGAGTATAGAATCTAGTGCCATTCAAATTATTGCAAGTGAATTGATCTGACGATATCAATCATAAAATTTCAGTTGTTGACATCATTGATACCGCGGTAACAGCCTCCCTACT
The DNA here is from genome assembly GCA_016178785.1 of Bacteroidota bacterium. Lineage (GTDB taxonomy): Bacteria > Bacteroidota > Bacteroidia > Cytophagales > Cyclobacteriaceae > ELB16-189. The sequence continues at coordinate 72,777 of JACOSO010000067.1, forward strand.
TTCAAAATAAAATTCAAAAAAGTACAGGTCATTAAAAAAGTTACACCAGTCAATTTGTTTTCACAAACATTAAACCCATGAATATGCAACGAAAAAGAATACTCCCGATGAGAATTGTAATGGCTTTGATTTTGACAACGTTGATAGGCGTTGCCGATGCACAGCTTTGCTTACCTCCACTCATCTCAATTCAACCAACGAGCAGCAGCACGGTTTGCGTTGGTGGTTTAGCCACTTTTTCGGTCGTGGCTGTAGGTTTGAATCTGAATTACCAGTGGCAGGTTGATAACGGTTCCGGCTTTACCAATTGCTCAAATGGAACGACATTTAGCGGAGTCTTAACTTCTGTGTTAAGTATTACAGCCTCTGCTAGCATGAATGGCAGTAAATACCGCTGCGTAATTTTTAACTCCTGCGGATCTATTACCAGCAACCTTTGTCTCTTGACCGTTCTATCTCCTAACGTTACCATATCGGCTTCGCCTTCTTCTGTGATTTGCTCGGGAGCATCAACTACACTGACGGCTAGTGGCGGATCAACTTACCAATGGAACACAGGAGCTACTACAGCAAGTATAACAGTTAGCCCGACAACAACCACAACATATACAGTTACAGGTACTAATTCTATCGGGTGTTCAAAAACGGCCTCCATTACTGTAACGGTTAACTCTCCACCTAATGTCACAGTGACTGCATCGCCATCTACGATTTGCGCAGGAGGTTCATCAACACTCACTGCAAGTGGCGCGTCAACTTACCTTTGGAGTACTGGCCAGACGACAGCCAGTATCAATGTCAGTCCGAGTTCAACTACAACCTATTCCGTTACAGGAACTAATTCCAATGGTTGTTCCAAAACAACTTCGGTAACAGTTTCTGTTGGTTCATCACCAAATGTCACAGCCACTGCATCTCCGTCTTCAATCTGCGCAGGCGCTTCGTCAACGCTGACTGCGAGCGGTGCTACCTCCTATCAATGGAGCACAGGAGAGACAACAGCAAGCATTAGCGTGAGCCCGAGTTCAACCACTACGTATTCAGTTACCGGAACAAATTCAAGCGGATGCTCAGGCACAGCTTCGGTAACAGTTTCTGTCAACTCCTTACCGAACGTCACAGCTACCGCATCGCCATCCTCGATTTGCTCGGGAGGCTCTTCAATACTTACCGCGAGCGGTGCGTCAACATATCTCTGGAGTACCGGGCAGACAACAGCAAGTATTACGGTGAGCCCGACATCAACCACAACGTATTCTGTTACCGGAACTAATTCTAGTGGCTGTTCGAAAACAGCTTCAGTAACTGTTTCTGTTGCATCATCTATTATAGTGAGTGCGACTGCTTCCCCGGCAACAATCTGTGCAGGAGGATCAAGTACCCTTACCGCCACTGGTGCCACATCCTATCAATGGAATACAGGACAGACGACCGCAAGTATTACAGTTAGTCCGACTTCAACCACAACGTATTCTGTTACCGGAACAAATTCCAGTGGCTGCTCAGGAACAGCCTCTGTAACGGTTTCAGTAGGTTCAACCCTTACAGTCACGGCCACCGCATCACCGACAACAATTTGTTCGGGAGGTTCAAGTACACTTACCGCCACTGGTGCCACCTCTTATCAATGGAACACCGGTGAGACAACTGCGAGTATCACGGTGAGTCCTTCAGCAACCACAACGTATTCTGTTACCGGAACAAATTCTAGCGGTTGTTCAGGAACAGCCTCTGTAACAGTTTCAGTAGGTTCATCGCTTACAGTCACGGCCACCGCATCACCGGCAACAATTTGTGCGGGAGGTTCAAGTACACTTACCGCCACTGGTGCCACATCCTATCAATGGAGTACCGGGCAAACGACTGCAAGCATCACGGTAAGTCCGAGTTCAACCTCAACCTATTCCGTTACTGGAACAAATTCGAGCGGCTGTTCTGGCACAGCTTCGGTGACCGTTTCTGTGGGTTCAGGTCTCAACGTGACAGCCACGGCTTCACCATCAACAATATGCTCCGGATCTTCAAGTACGATTACAGCGAGTGGCGCAACCAATTATTCCTGGAATACCGGAGAAACTACTGCAAGTATTACGGTGAGTCCTACTCAGCAGACCACGTACACCGTAACAGGAAATAACGGAAGTGGTTGCTCAGGATCGGCCAGCGTAACAATTGTTGTTAACCCAACACCAACTGTTACTGCGACCGCTTCACCCGCTACGATATGCCAGGGTGCATCATCGACACTAACTGCAAGCGGAGCAAATATTTATCAGTGGAACACCCAGCAAACCGGACAAACTATAACTGTGAGCCCAAGTACGACAACGACTTATGCTGTGGCTGGTTACAATTCGTTTAATTGCAGAGGAATTGCTGAGGTTACTGTGACTGTGACCACTGGCCTGGCAGTCACCGCGACAGCATCACCTTCATCGATTTGTGCAGGCGGATCGAGTACACTCACTGCCACCGGTGCAACATCCTATCAATGGAACACAGGCCAAACTACAGCAAGTATTACAGTGAGTCCGACTGCTACAACAACTTATTCCGTTACCGGAACAAACTCTAGTGGCTGCACTGGCACTGCTTCGGTGACTGTTTCAGTAGGTTCCGCACTTGCAGTTACAGCGACAGCATCACCCGCAACGATTTGCGCGGGAGGATCAAGTACACTCACCGCCAGTGGTGCAACAACGTATCAATGGAACACTGGTCAAACTACAGCAAGTATTACGG
>JACOSO010000019.1 GCA_016178785.1 Bacteroidota bacterium
AGAAGTTTTTCGAAGAGAGGTGGGATGCAAACCCGAGTTTTCAAGAAAGGGTCAATCGTTTCCAAGAAACAAAAAACCATTTGTTAAATTCGCCATGAGCTACAAATCTGTATGAGAAGAAGCTTAACTTAATGGCATTGAATCTTAATTCTGAAATCTTAAAATTTTTCAAACGTGGCTGAAATCAAACCCATTCGTGCCTGGCGCTACAACAATCAAATAGTTAATGATATCGGTGATGTGACTGCTCCGCTCTTCGATGTTGTTTCAGATAAGCAGCGAACAGCATTGTATCAAAACCCGCTCAACTCTATTCATCTTTCAGTTCCAAAGCCCCCCGATGCAGCGAATAAGGCCATGAAGCTTTTATCATCATGGAAAAGTGATGAGGTGATTATTCAAGACAAATTGCCCGCTATTTATGTTTACTATCAATATTTCAAATTAGCTGGCGACTCAAAGGAGAAATGCCGTAAAGGTTTTGTTTGTCACATTCGCACTTATCCATTTGAGGAAAATGTAATTCTTCGTCATGAGAATACTATCCCGCAGTCGGTAAACGATCGCATTGAACTTTTAAAAAAAACCGAATTGCACGTGAGTCCCACACATGGGCTATACACCGATCAAAAATTTGAATTGGAAAAATATATGGACGCGGCCATCACCAATCCAGTTTATGAAGCAGAGGATTACCAGGGTGTGCGTGATGTTCTGGCGATTATACACGATGCAGAGGTGATCAAAAAATTTATTGCGGTATTGCAAGACAAAACCGTAATCCTTGCCGATGGTCATCATCGCTACGAAAGTTCTTTGGTGCACATGCAAAAATGCGCAGAGACTAATCCCAACCACACAGGCAACGAAGGCTATAATTTCCACTTGATGTACCTGACCAACACCCAAGCTGGCGATCTCAGGATTTTACCAACGCATCGATTAATCAAGAACTTGAAAAACTTCAGTGTAGAAAAAATAATCAGCCAGTTAAGCAATGATTTTATCGTTCGCGAAATTGAAGATGCTGATACATTAAACGAAATCATCGTTGGTAAGAAGTGGGCGTTTGGTCTTCTGTTTAAAGACAGGGCCTTCAAAGTGAAACTCAAACCTGAAGTTTTTTCAACTATGCGCTGGCATTTCCCCGAAGAAGTGAGAGAACTCGACCTCACGGTGATGCACTATTTTATCATCGAGAAGATTTTGGGAATCCAGGGCAAAGAGCAACGCGCATCTGAAAACATTACCTTCGACAGAAGCTTTAGCGACTGCCTCACAAAAGTGATTAAAGAAGAAGCCCAGATGGCCATCATCACACAAGAGGTCTCGATTGATGAAGTAAAAAAAGTTTGTCACAGCGGCTCGACTATGCCTCAAAAATCTACCTACTTTTATCCCAAAGTAATTTGCGGTTTTTTATTCAGCTCAATCAAGGAGAAAGAATTTAAACTCCCGGAATATTCTCCGTTCTAGTTTGCAATAAGGTTATCAATAAAGGTAGACTTAGGCAATCGCCAGTAGGCAGTTTTGGAACCAGATCTGCCGACTGCAATCTGCAGACTGCCAACCTTGCATTTCGTTTCAAGTAGCCGTGGCCAATTCTAGCATCTTTGCTCACACTCTTTGTCAGAAGGTTTCTCTATTTGAATTGTCGTGTGATCGATATTGAATTTAGTATGGAGCTCCGCATTTATTTTCGAAAGCTTTAGCGGCTCCATATCAGCCGGAACAACCAAGTGCACTGTAAGCGCTGTTACATTGGTACTCATAGCCCATATATGCAAGTCATGCAAACCTGCTACTCCCGTGATACTAAGCAGGTATTTTTTAATAGCCTCCATATTTATTCCATTCGGAACTCCATCCAATGAAAGTCTCCAGGAATCTTTTAGGAGTCTCCAACTTCCAGTCGTAATAATCAGGCCGTTGACTAATGCCACCGTGGCATCGACCCAATACCAGGAAGTATAAAAAATCACAACACCGGAAACCAACACACCCAACGAAACCAACGCATCGGCCGCCATGTGCAGAAACGCCCCTCGCCTATTCAGATCTTTGTCACTGCCTTTGAAGAAAAGCAAAGCAGTAATTCCGTTTACCACTATACCAGCTAATGCCACCCAGGCGATGGTTTGCCCTTGAATCGGCTGAGGGTTTTCAAATCTCAAAATAGCTTCCCATCCAATCGCGCCAACCATCACCAACAACGTAATGGCATTTATCAGAGCAACCAGCACCGTGGTCTTTCCAAATCCATAAGTGAATTCTTTAGTGGCTTTTTTTTGAGCTAATTGATTAGCTATAACCACAAGGACAAGGCTCACCACATCGGTTAAATTATGCCCAGCGTCAGTAAGCAGTGAGAGCGAGCCAATCCATAGCCCGGCAACTGCTTCAATAATGACAAAGGTTACATTCAAAATAATTCCGATAATAAAAATTCGGTTCACGGAATCGGGGCGATGATGATGATGGTGTCCGTTTGAATGTAAATGATGTGTCATCCTATCCAAAGTTAACTATCGCTGATAGGATACGGAAATATCAAATCAATATAATTGGAGACCAATATCAACTCCTTGATAAAATTCTCGTAACATTGCGAAATTGGCTGACTTTAAAACGATTATAGATTCATTGTTGCTTTGCTCATGAGGGTTTTATTGGCTCTGATAGTTCTTTCCTACTTCGTCATCAGCGCGAATGGCCAAACGATTTATTCCATTCAAGGTGCGCTGGCTTCAGCCCGAACCAACAACCCATTTCTAAAAACCGAAAGCTACAATATCAATATTGCACAAAGCGATATCACTACTGCCAAACTACGTCCGAACCCTATTTTAAATAATCAAACGCTGCTTCTCGCAAATTCAAAATACTATCCCTCGGGAACAGACATTCATAATTCAGTCAATCGTCAGGTTTGGTGGCAGCTTACGCGCCCATTTCAACTCCCTGCTTTGAGGAGATCGAAAATAGAATTTGCAAGCCAAAATCTCAATCTCGTTCAGCAAGGTTTTGGCGAAACCATAAGAAGATTTTCATTTGATGCAGCTAACCAATGGCTTGAAACCTGGATCATCGAATCAAGATTGGACTTGCTTCAGCAAGCATACTCCAATATGGACAGTCTGGTAAAAATCAACAGGGCCCGATTGCGAAATCAAGTGATAACGCAAACTGATCTGATGCGAACTCAGCTTTTGCTTGAACAATACAATCTGCAACTCATCAACGCGCGAAAGGATTTTCGGAACGAAATACAAAGACTCAAATTTTTTATCGGCACTACAGACAGCATTGATGTAGATATCAGATCTGCCATCGAGACGATATCGATACCGAACAACGTTGATTCGTTGTACAATTTGGCGGTATCAAACCGAAACGACATTCAAGCCGCGAAAAGCAATATCTTGGTGGCGGAGAGTAATATCAAATTGCAAAAGGCATTTGTGCTGCCCATACCTGAGCTTGGTGTGATTTGGAACCCACAAAATACGGTGCCCTATCTTGGCTTCTTTGGCACACTCAGGCTTCCGATTTTAGATCGCAATCAGGGTGAGCGCGAAAAATCAAAATACTTACAGCAGCAAGCTGAGTTAAATCTTAAAACCACTCAGTTGCAATTGCGCACCGAGGTGCATGCAGCCTTTCAAGCATTTCAAACCGAAAAAGAAAACCTGAAGAAGTACGAAAACATTTTGAATCAATCGCAGACCGTGCTCGACAATGTAAAGTACGCGTACCTAAAAGGTGGCACTACCATCATCGATTTTTTAGACGCACAACGAAGCTGGTTTGATACCCGGCAGTTGTACCTTAATGAGCTATTGTCATACCATCAAAGTTATATCAGGTTGTTGTTTGTTACGGGCCTCATTAATCAAATGTAACCATGCAGAAGTTAACGTTTTTACTTACGGTGTTGATTGTCATTGCGTGCAACAAAAAAGAGAATCAAAATCCGATTCAAGTAATAAAACCAAAAGTAACAGACAACGGTAGACTGATTCAGTTCTCAGATAAGAAGACAGCCGATTTTTTTACTGCCCAATCCATTGCCTCATCACAATTGTATGCTAACCTCACAGCACCAGCACGAGTTGTGGCAACGGTAGTACCAAGTGAAGAAAACTCGAATCAGAATTTAGTGCTGTTCGACAATCCCGAACTTACTTCCACTTATACTCAATTGCTCCAGCATCTCGCCAATATCAATCAGATTCAAAATGTAACTATCAAGCAACGTAAGATCGAATTGGATCGTGCTAAAGATTTACAACAACATGGCGCAGCCTCAGGCCGCGAAGTCCTGGAGGCTCAGACCGCTTTGGCACTTGAAGAAACAAACCTGATCAATGAAAAAGCGGCCAACCTGGAGCATGAAGCCAAATTGAAGTTAGGTGGTTTCGATCCTAATGAATTGCGAAGAGCACAAGCAAAAACGGTTTGGTCGCTTTGTGATTTGCCGGAGAACCAGTTGAGTAAAATTAGTGTGGGTAACCTATGCCAGTTGAATTTTAATTCTTTTCCGAATGAAAATTTCAACGGAAGAATTCAAAGCATTGGCGATGTTGTAGATTTCGTTACACGCATGGTGAAAGTCAGAATCGTAGTAACCAATCCGAATGGGAAACTAAAAGCAGGGATGTTTGGAACAGCTAAGTTTGGATTGGATCAGGGAAAATTCTTAGCTGTGCCCAAAGATGCGCTTATCACTGTGATGGGCAAAGACTATGTGTTTGTAAGGAACGGTGAACTGAATTTTGAGCGCAGACTTGTGAGCACAGGACAACAAGCCAGCGGCAATGTGATTATCTTCAACGGGATTACAGACCAAGACAAGGTGGTAGTGAAGGGTGCAATGCAATTAAAGGGGCTTTCGTTTGGATATTAAAATAGTGGGCACGGGGTAGTTAAAAGATGGGCTTGAACCTTACGGCTCAGAAACAAAAAAACATGAACACCTAAACACGTTAACACATGAAGCAGGCCAGCATTTTTTTCGACAAAGACAAGTACTTTAATGATAAGCCTATGGGAGATTTTCTCATGGAGTTCCTGGTCGATCACAAAGTAATTGGCGCTACTATTTTTAGAGGAGAAGCAGGGTTTGGAGAAAGCCAACAGATCAAAAGACCTGGACAATTATTCTCCTTTGATGATCCTCCTATGCTAATCACATTCGTAGATGAAGATGCCAAAGTGAATACTGTGCTGACCGAATTACGAAAAAAAATAAAATCGGGATTCATCGTTGTTAATCAGGTAGAGATTTGGAAATAAAATAACATGATCCGCGGGCTTCTCATTTTTTCACTCACCAATCGTTGGATGGTGATTGCCTTTGCAGCGATCATATCCGTTATCGGTATTTGGTGTTTTCGTCAATTGAAGATCGAGGCCTACCCCGATATTGCCGACACCAACGTGATCATTATTGCCAAGTATAATGGCCGCGCTGCAGAGGAAGTGGAGTTGCAAGTGACTGTTCCAATTGAACGTGCGCTGAACAATGTTCCTAAAGTCCTGGACAGAAGAAGTCGCACCATCTTTGGCCTGTCGGTAGTGCAGTTGACTTTTGAAGATGGTACCAATGATTATTTTGCGCGGCAGCAGGTACTAGAACGATTGCGCACTGCTGAACTTCCTGTCGGAGTAGATCCCGAGTTAGCTCCCCTCACCACAGCAGTGGGTGAAATTCTACGCTATGTAGTTGATGCTCCACCCACATTCAGCCCAACGCAGATTCGTGACATGCAAGATTGGGTGATCAGACCTTTTCTACTGCAGGTTCGGGGCATTGCCGACATCGCCACTTTTGGTGGGCCCATTAAGCAATTTCAAATTCTTACCTCGGCTGAGCGGCTGAGAAAATACGGAATCAATCTGCAAGATGTAATCGCAGCAGTCGAGAGAAATAATCAGAACAGCGGTGGAAATGTAATTGAACGAGGCGGGCAGGGTTTTGCTGTACGCGGTCTTGGTGCAATCAAATCCGTGACCGACATAGAAAATATTGTTCTTACTTCAGTGAGAGGTGTTCCTGTTTTCGTTCGCGATATCGCTTCAGTTGAGATTGCACCGCCTCCACCGTCAGGAATTTTAGGTTATACGTTTAAAGCGGAACAAATCGAAAGCAACAGCGGCACTGAGGGAATCATTTTGTTGCGCAGAGGTGAGAACCCAAGCGAGGTACTTAAGCTCGTTAAAGACAAGATTGCGTTGATGGAGGAGAACGAGTTGCCCGAGGAAGTAAAAATCAAATTGTTGTATGATCGAAGCTTTTTGATTAATCATTCGCTTGAAACAGTAGGTGAAACTTTGTTCGCGGGTGTATCCATTGTTGTAATCATCCTCGTCTTCTTCCTGGGAAGTGTCCGGTCTGCATTAGTTGTTGCGCTAACCATTCCATTCGCCCTCTTGTTTGCCTTCATCATGATGAAGGTGGCGGGAATCCCCGCAAATCTCTTGTCATTGGGCGCGATTGACTTCGGCATCATTGTAGATGGCGCTTGTATCATGGCAGAGCACCTGATTAGGAAATACAGAAGTGCAACTCCCGAGGAAAAAGAGCAAGGCATTATAAAGATTACTTTACTTGCAGCACAGGAAGTTGGCCGCGAAATATTTTTCTCGATCACCATCATTATGCTGGCCTACATGCCCATCCTCACGATGACGCGTGTGGAAGGGAAGCTCTTTTCTCCGATGGCGCTTACTCTTGCTTTCGCGGTAATCGGCTCGATGGTGTGCGCACTTACACTGATTCCTGTTCTGATATCATTCGCTTACAAAAAAGCACTTTCAAATTTGGAGAAGCCTGTACCACATCGAAAAAACCCGGTGCTCAATTGGGTTGAAGAAAAATATGAGCAATTCCTGCAAGTGATGCTTAATTTTCCGAAGACCGTAGTAATCGTTGCATTCACAGTGGTGATTGGTTTGATTTCCCTTGCCGGAAAACTCGGAACAGAATTTTTGCCGGAGCTCGATGAAGGATCAATATTTCTTCGATGCTTCATGCCTGCGGGCGTTACCATACAAGAGAATGCTAAGATTGCACCGCAAATCCGGGAGATCATTACAAAGTATCCACCCATCGATTATGTAATCACGCAAACCGGCCGCAACGATGATGGCACTGACCCTTTCCCTACCAACCGTACTGAAATTTTAGTGGGGCTCAAAGAGTACAAACTCTGGAGTGATACCATAAAGAAAAAAGATTTAGTGGCACGCATCCAAACCGATCTGCAAAATCATTTTCCGGGCGCATTCTTTTCTACAGGTCAGCCAATTATTGACCAGGTGATGGAAATCGTGACGGGTAGTGCTGCCGATCTTGCCATCTCTGCTGTGGGCGATGATTTGGAATTCATGCGCACAAAGGCGGATACCATTGCTGAGATTGTTCGTAATACGCAAGGGGCTGTTGCTGTAAATATTGAACAAGAAGGTGAGCAGGCGCAATTGGCAATCAATATCAACCGGGAAAATGCAGCGCGGTTTGGAATAAATGTGAGCGACATTCAGGGAATGATTGAAGCCGCTATTGGCGGAAAAATAATTTCAAAAGTTTACGATGGCACCAAGCGTTACGATATTGTTGCACGCTTTTTACCGGAGAGTAGAAACACAGTGGAGGCTATAAAAAATCTACAAGTACCATCTGCAAGCGGTGCATTCATACCGATGAGTCAACTTGCGGATATTAATTATGTGGAGGGCCAGACCAACATTTACAGAATTAATGGAAAAAGAATGGTTACGGTACGCACCAACATCCGTGGCCGCGACCAAGGTGGGTTTGTGGCTGAGGTGAGTAAAAAAATAGATAAAACAATAAATATCCCGAAAGGATATAAAGTGATTTACGGAGGTCAATATGAAAATTTAGAACGAGCAGGCAAGCAACTCTCGGTCACAATTCCGCTAACCATCCTGCTGGTTGGTTCATTGCTATTCTCACTCTTTGGCAACACAAAACACACTTTAGTCACCATGTCTTGCATCACTTTCGCATTGGGCGGTGGGATTTTTGCTTTGATCCTCCGTGGCTATCACTTCAATGTTTCGGCTGGAGTCGGGTTTGTTTCAATCTTTGGCATTTCAGTAATGGCAGGGGTACTGCTGGTGTCAGCTATCAAGAGGACTGAAGAAATCCACCGCGGAACACTGAAAGAAATCGTGATCATTGCCTCGGGCGAACAGCTCCGCGCCATACTTTCAATTTTGGTGGTTGCAATTGTTGGGCTAGTTCCAGCTGCGATTAGTACCGGAATCGGTTCCGATGTTCAACGCCCTCTGGCTACGGTGATTATTGGCGGGCTCACAAGCACGTTGATTTTTGCCCCAATTGTAATCCCTCCTTTATTCTACCTTACCGAAAGAAAACGCTATGAGAAGGAGCAGTCTGCCAATGCCCCAACGATTACGCTGTAATCCAAAATGGCATTTAAAGTAAAGAATAGACAAGTGAAACAGATTTTTAAGAGGTATTTAACGGCATAAAAAAAGCAGTCACAATCTGTAACTGCTTGATTTCAAGAGCCTCCTGTCGGAATCGAACCAACGACCTACTGATTACAAGTCAGTTGCTCTACCAGCTGAGCTAAGGAGGCTTTAAATTAGAGGTGCAAAAATAGCGGAAGTTTGCAGCAATACAAATCAGTTAGGCCGAAGCCTGTAACATTTGTAATTGTTTTTTGAGATGCACAATTTCCTCATCGGCCAGTTTGATTTTGGTATTGAATTCTTCTTTCATTTTTTCGGCATTTTTCGAACGCCCGAAGAATTCAAGGTTATTTCGCAAGGTGGCAATGTCATTTTCAGCTTTAGCAATCTGCTTGCGCAAGTGATGCTCTTTGTGATGAATTTTCTTTTCAGCCTGAGGGCTTTGTTTCATATTGCTCAGGCGAACTTCAAATGTTGCCTGATCTTTTTCTTCAACGCCCAAATCGGGCAGCGCAGCAATAGCCTTAGTCAATGTCTCTGAGAAGCGACTTTTTAAAGAATTCACTGCTCGCTTAGGCACAAACCCTATGGACATAAATTGACCTTGCAATTCTTTCACTTGATTGAGGGATCCGCTCTTCTCCTCAACTATTTTCTCAAGAAGGGAAATTATAGCTTCTTTCTTGACCAGGTTTTCCTGTTGCTCAACAGCTTCTTTATCGTTGGACTGCCTGCGTTGATCGAAAAAGAAATCGCAAGCCTCTTTGAACTGCTTGAATATTTTCTCGCGGTGCTTTTCAGGCACAGTTCCAATCTCCTTCCACTTCAACTGAAGTTCCTTCAATTCATTCGATGCCTTTTCCCAATCCGTGCTTTCTTTCAATTCGATAGCTCTATTGAGGATTTCAGTTTTCAATTTTAAGTTCGAATTGCGTTCTTCATCCAATTTCTTGAAGAAGATATTTTTGTTTTGAAAGAACAACTTAAACGCACTCCAGAATTTTTTATTGACTTCACGCATCTTTGAGCGGGGTACCCCTCCTGTCCCTTCCCATTTTTTCTGAAGTTCAATAATGTCTTTGGTTTTCTGGTTCCACTCCTTGATGCTTTCTGAGTGAAAAGTCCCGAAAGCAGTTACTTCTTCATTGATTTTTTCCTTTTGCAAAAAATTCACTTGCAATTCTTGCTGAAGATGAGCTACAAATTCATCGCGCTTAGCATAGATCGCATCTGATGCTGCTTTGAATTTTTGCCACACAGATTCCTTTTCTTCGATAGGCACAGGACCAATATGCCGGAACTCATGATGAAGCTCATTCAATTCCTTAACCGACTCACTAATTTTTTTCTCATCAAGTAACTTCTCCGCACGCGCACACAGCTCTTGTTTCAATTCCAAATTTTTCTTGCGGTCAAGTTCTTTCAGTTCGAAGTAAATGCTGCGCTGATCATAAAACAGATCAACTAGCGCATTATAATTAGCCCACAACGTTTTGATGTGCGATTGAGGAACAGGGCCAACTGCTTTCCACTCTTTTTGAATCTCTTTAAATTGGCGAAGGGAATGTTCTGTGTCTTCACCATCAGCTAAGTGCCGAAGTCTTTCAAGAATTGTATTCTTTGCAGATAGGTTAGCATTCTTTTGCTCCTCTAGTTCCTTGAAGTGACGCTGGCGATTATCACGAATAGATTTTAAGTAAATATCAAAAGCAATGTCCCATTCGTCTGCTCTGTACTGAAAGTCATCTTCAATGCCCCCCTCTTCCTTGAAGCGAGAAAGGGCCTCTGATTTTTCGCGCACACGGATTTCGTCAAACAAAGGCTTAATATCTCGAATGAGCTCATCTGCTTTCTTGAAATCATCTTTGGTAGCTGCTTCTTTCAGGAGTCCGACAAATTCCTTTTTGCCGAATCCTGAATAATCCACGGGTTTGACTTCCTGAAGGTCAACTTCCAGTGATTTTTCATCGCTAATTCCCAAAGAATGCTCGTCACCTAAAACATTAGAATTTGCTGGCGATTCGCCATTCATGACTACTACTTTCTCTTCGATCTCACTTCCGTTTTCCATCACGTGTTATAAAATGTAAAGGTACTAATTTGCCTCAATTCATGGTGGGGTCAAGGGGATAATTCGAGTACATGGAGAATCTCCCCCCCATTTCGCGTAATGTTTTCTTCCACATTTCTTCAGCTTCGGTTTCAAAAATAAGCTCCTGCGTCACGCGACCACTAACAATCCACGAATTCAATTCAAGCTCTTCGTCCAATTGGCCGGGCGACCAGCCACTATATCCAAGGAAAAATTTTATATCTGATTCATCGATTTTTTGATCATTTATTTTTTCAATGACATCTTCAAATTCCCCTCCCCAGAAAATGCCGTCACCAATTTCAATGGCGCCAACCACCTCGGCACAACGATGAATGTAATGTAAAGTATCTTGCTGCACTGGCCCCCCAATACCAACCGTGTTCTCACACAGAGCCAAATCGCTGATCAAATCACTAAGCTTCGACATCGATGGCTTGTTCAACACAAAACCGATCGTGCCTTCATGGTTATGTTCACACAAAAGAATAATCGTTCGCTCAAAATTTGGATCAGGCAAGTAAGGCTCTGAAACAAGGAGACGGCCCGCTTCCGGCTTTAGTTTATTCTTATATTCAAAGAAATGCATAAGCGTATGTCAAAAACGTGAGTAAATTGCCAAAGGTTTTGACGAGTTTCAATCCCAAATCAAACTTATTTTTACTTCAACCGCAACACATTTGAAATCAATTGCTGACATCCGAAAGGATTATTCGAAATCATCGCTGGATATCGTCAATATTAGCAAGGATCCCATCACCCAATTTACTTTATGGTTTGATGAAGCACAAGGAGCACAAGTACCTGAACCTAATGCATTCACCCTATCAACTGTATCGGAAGACGGACGTCCTTCAGGCAGAATTGTGTTGCTGAAAGGAGTTGAAAATGGGAAATTTATTTTCTATACCAACTATCAAAGCGCCAAGGGAAAAGAACTGGAAAAAAATCCATCCTGTGCTCTTACTTTTTTCTGGCCTGAACTTGAGCGGCAGGTACGAATCGAAGGAATAGTCGCAAGCACCGATTTTGATTCATCAGAAAAATATTTTCAAAGCCGGCCACGAGAAAGTCAGATTGGCGCGTGGGCTTCGCCTCAAAGCGCTATTATTTCCGGAAGAGAAATCCTGGATGAGCGTGTTAAAGAAATCGAGAAAAAATTTAATGGCGTTGAAAAACTTCCTAAGCCCAATCAGTGGGGTGGCTATGAGGTTGAACCAAATAAAATTGAATTTTGGCAAGGTAGATCCAACCGACTACACGACAGAATTGTATTTTACAAGGTGGATGGAAAGTGGCAAATACACAGACTTGCACCTTAAGTTAGGCATTGGGGATTGAGGTATTAGGGCGACTACGATGGCTAGTGCCCAATCCTTTCATATCAGATCAAAGATGTCATTTACACCAATGTGTCTTCTTACCGTGAACCCCTCACCATACCTTGCTCCAATGGTGTAGCCTAGTTCGTGCCCTCGGGTTTCGATCAGTTTCATGAATCCCGGATTGGATATGAATGTTTCAGGTTCCTTGCTTTGCGGATCGTAAAACTGCGATTTATACGCGCGCAGGGACTCCATTTTCTTCTCCCAAAAATCAGAAACATCAATAACAAAATCAGGATTGATATACAGACTCTGAATGAAATGATAAACTGATTTTGGTCTCCATGGCAATTGCGCCTTGCCATCAAGTTTAGTTTCAACTTTGGCAAGTCCCGACAAAAACGTAGCGTGATAAACAAGTTCTGATGCACGGCCATGGTCTGGATGGCGATCATGAACAGCATTGGTCAACACAATTTCGGGCTGATGTTTGCGAATGGTGGTAACAACTTTCAATTGATCTTCTTCTGAATTTTGAAAGAAGCCATCGCGTAATCCCAAATTTTCACGAACCGATAAGCCCAGCACTTTTGCCGATGCTTTGGCTTCCAGATCTCGGATTTCAGCTGTGCCGCGTGTACCCAATTCACCTCGCGTAAGATCAACAACGCCAATCTTCTTACCTAAAGCGATGTGCTTAGCAATCGTGGCTCCACAGCTAATTTCCGCATCATCAGGGTGGGCAGCGAGGACAAGAATATCAAGCTTCATTTTTTTAAGAATGGGCTAATTCCAACTCTTTGGCTTGAAGGAATTTCTCAGCATCAAGGGCGCCCATACAGCCTGTGCCGGCAGCCGTGATTGCCTGACGATAAACGCGGTCAGCAACATCACCAACAGCAAACACACCTTCCACATTGGTTTTGGTAGTACCTGATTCTACTTTAACATAACCTGCTTCATCCATCTCCAATTGACCTTTGAAAATGTCTGTATTTGGTTTGTGGCCAATAGCAAGGAAGAACCCTTGAATGGGAATTACTTTCTTTTTTCCATCTGTGATTATACGAACTCCATTCACTCCATTTTCATCTCCAAGAACTTCATCCGTTTCAGAGTTCCAGTGGATTTCAATATTGGGCGTGTTCTTCACGCGATGCTGCATGATCTTCGAAGCACGCATTTCATTTCGTCTCACAATCAAATGAACTTTTGAGCAAAGCTTTGCGAGGTATGTAGATTCTTCAGCTGCTGAGTCTCCGGCACCAACAACGGCTACTTCCTTTCCGCGATAAAAATATCCGTCACAAACAGCACAAGCTGAAACACCTTTATTGGCATAAGTCTGCTCGGAAGGGATACCCAAATACTTTGCTGACGCACCTGTTGCCACAATCACTGATTCTGCTTCGACAACCTTCGTTTCGTCAACAGTAACTTTTAGTGGATACGAAGAGAAGTCAACAGAGGTAACAAGTCCGAAATTAACCTTTGTACCAAAACGCTCCGCCTGCTTTTGCAAGTCGATCATCATTTGAGGACCATTGATGCCTTCCGGATAGCCCGGGAAATTTTCCACATCGTTTGTGGTAGTTAATTGGCCTCCCGGTTCGCCACCGGTATACAATACCGGATTCAAGCCGGCACGTGCAGCGTAGATGGCCGCAGTATATCCTGCCGGGCCCGAACCGATGATCAAAATTTTCATTTTTTCAACGTTGCTCATAGCATTTTCATTTTCGATAAAAAAAGGTCTCATGAGTGGAGACCTTTGAATTCTTTATTTTAAAACAATTTTAGCCTAAGTAAGGTTTCAAAGCCTTACTTCTGCTGGTGTGACGAAGCCTACGAATAGCTTTCTCCTTGATCTGGCGAACGCGCTCGCGGGTAAGGCTAAATTTCTCACCGATCTCTTCCAACGTCAAAGCATGCTCTCCATTAAGTCCAAAATACAAAGTGATCACGTCTGCTTCGCGCTGAGTAAGCGTAGACAGTGCGCGCTGCACTTCTCTGCGAAGTGAATCTGTGATCAAACCCGAATCCGGAGTTTCTTCGCTATCGTTTTCCAATACGTCCAGCAAGCTGTTTTCTTCACCCTGAACAAATGGCGCGTCCATTGAAACATGGCGGCCGGAAATCTTCATGGTATCAACCACTTCGGCAGTTGTTACTTCCAATACTTCAGCAAGTTCTTCTGGCGAAGGCTCGCGTTCATATTTCTGCTCGAGTTCGGAAAAAGTCTTTGATATTTTATTCAATGAACCAACACGGTTCAAGGGCAGACGCACAATGCGAGATTGTTCCGCCAATGCCTGAAGAATTGACTGACGGATCCACCATACTGCATAAGAGATAAATTTAAAACCACGGGTTTCATCGAAACGCTGAGCGGCTTTGATCAAACCAAGATTTCCTTCATTGATCAAATCTCCTAATGATAATCCCTGATTTTGATATTGTTTTGCTACAGACACTACGAAACGCAAATTGGCTTTGGTCAATTTTTCCAAGGCGATCTGGTCACCCTCCTTAATCCTCTTCGCCAACTCCACTTCCTCATCGGGAGTTAGCAAATCAACCTTACCAATCTCCTGCAGATATTTATCGAGCGACTGGCTTTCGCGGTTGGTAATCTGTTTACTGATCTTAAGCTGTCTCATCTGATTTTACAGTCGTTTATTCAAACACGTGAATTTTATAAATAAGTTCCGAAAAACCTCAAGTTATGACATCCCTTTTGCTAAAAAACAATGTTTCACCTAAGACTGAGGCGTTGTCGCCTCTTCCTTTTTAGGAGGTTTGGGCAGCAATACTTTCCTTGAAAGTCTAAATTTTCCCGTTTTTTTATCAACCTCAATCAATTTCACTTTCACTTCCTCTCCTACCTCAAGGACGCCCTCCATATTTTCGAGGCGTTCCCACTTAATTTCTGAGATATGCAATAATCCGTCTTTGCCTGGCATGAACTCAACAAATGCACCAAATGGCATGATTGATTTTACAACGCCCGAATATACTTCACCTACTTCAGGAACAGCTACAATCGCCTTCACGCGCTTCACAGCAGCATCCATGATCGTTTGATCAGTTGCGAAGATGTTTACCAATCCCTTATTGCCAACTTCTTCGATTACAACAGTTGCACCGGTTGTCTTCTGAATGTCTTGAACCACTTTTCCGCCTGGACCGATTACCGCGCCAATCAAGTCTTTGTCGATAGTGATAGTTACGGCACGAGGAGCATGAGGTTTCAAATCTGCCTTAGGAGCAGACAAGCTCTTCTTCATCTCATTAAGGATATGAAGACGGCCTTCTTTTGCCTGATGCAATGCTTCGCTTAATACTTCGTAAGTCAAGCCATCCACTTTTAGGTCCATCTGGCAAGCAGTGATACCCTTTTCAGTTCCGGTAACTTTAAAGTCCATGTCACCGAGATGATCTTCATCACCAAGGATATCAGACAAGATCACATATTTTCCAGTGCTGCTATCAGAAAGCATACCCATCGCAATACCTGAAACAGGGCCTTTGATTTGTATACCCGCATCCATCAATGCTAACGAACCGGCACAAACAGTAGCCATTGATGATGAACCATTCGATTCAAGGATGTCTGACACTACACGAATGGTGTAAGGGCTCTCTGTCATGTTTGGAAGTACTTGCTTCAATGCGCGCATAGCCAAATTACCGTGTCCAACTTCTCTACGACCGGGACCACGATTAGGCTTCACCTCACCTGTTGAAAAACCAGGGAAGTTGTAGTGCAAAATGAATTTGTTATTGCCATCAAACATAGCGCCATCGATCATCTGCTCATCGAGCTTGGTACCAAGTGTTGCTGTTGTCAATGATTGAGTTTCTCCACGAGTGAAGACCGCTGAACCGTGAGCTGAAGGAAGGTAATCTACTTCAGTCGTGATCTGACGTATCTCGTTTGGCTTGCGGCCATCCAATCTCACTTTCTCATCCAATGCCAGGTTACGGCATGCCTTCTTCTGTATCTCTTTGTAATATCTCTTAACAAGATCTTTGTCGATGGTTGTGTCTTCAGGTAATGAAGCAAGGTAGTCTTCAGCGATTTTTCCGAAAAGTTCTGAGCGATCGTGTTTACTTTTCAATTGCTTTCTGGCAACCTCATAAACTTTGTCGTATAGAAGTTTGTGAAGTTCCTGGCGAAGATTCTCGTCTTTCACTTCATGCTCGTATTTACGTTTTTCTGTTTTGCCTACAGCCTGGGTTAATTCGATCTGCATCTTGCACTGAGTCTTGATAGCATCATGAGCCAGCTTCAACGCTTCAAGCATATCAGTCTCGCTGATTTCCTTACACTCACCCTCCACCATCAAAATGTTTTCCGTGGAAGCGGCAACGATAAAGTCTAAATCAGCCTTCTCTTTTTGCTCTAACGTAGGATTGATAACATACTGACCATCAACACGTGCAACACGTACTTCTGAAATAGGTCCTTGAAAAGGAATATCAGACACTAAAAGTGCACAAGATGCAGCAAAGGCAGCTAAAGAATCAGGTAATGCATTGAGGTCACCTGAGATCAATTGAATATTCACTTGGGTCTCTGCATGGTAATCATCAGGGAAAAGCGGACGGATAGCTCGGTCAACCAAGCGACTGATCAATATTTCATAATCTGAAAGCCTGCCTTCACGCTTTAGAAAGCCTCCGGGGATTTTTCCCGTAGACGCGAACTTCTCTTGGTAGTCAACTGAAAGAGGAAGGAAGTCAGCGCCTTCAACTCCGTCTTTGTTAGAAACAACTGTTGCGAGGAGCATGGTGTTACCCATTCTCAATACAACTGATCCGTCTGCCTGACGAGCAAGTTTTCCGGTTTCGACCGTGATCTCACGACCGTCAGGAAGCTTGCATGATTTTGAAATTATAGTAGATGTCATTTTAAATTTTGTTTGGAGCCAATCGCTTCCATCTCGGAAAGAGGAGGCTTAATTGACTATGATTAAAAAGCGAAAAGGGAACCTTGATGGGTTCCCTGTTTTGCTATTGAATATATTATTTTCTAAGGTCTAGTTCCGCTAAGATTGAGCGATAACGCTGAATGTTGTTCGCCTGGAGGTAGTTCAACAATTTCTTGCGCTTACCTACTAATTTAAGTAAGCCTTGTTGAGTAGCGAAATCCTTCTTGTTTACTTTCAAATGCCCGGTCAAATGATTGATACGGTGTGTAAAAAGGGCGATTTGAGATTCTGGAGAGCCAGTGTCTGTCTTCTTCTTAGCAATTCCATGCTTGCTGAACAGGTCTTGTTTGGTAGCTGCTGTGAGATACATCTGCTTTAATTTTGCTTTATTCTAATTTTTTATCGCGCAAAAGTATGATAAAAGGGCAGAATCTCCAAACTTAGATTGTTTTTGCTTTGGATGGGAAGAAGGCCTGCCAGCGTTGTTTTAGCTTATCAAAAGCTACATTATAGAAATCTGCATCAAAAAGGCGTGCATCGGCCCGGGCCTGCCTGAGAAAGAGCAAGCCGATGGTAAAAAGTATAGCATTCGACATCCATGTGCCGATGGGGACCGGCACTGTCTCTGCCAATGCCCACTTGTCGCCTGTTATGCTCAACACATAGAAAATAATAAAGAACAAAATGGAAGCGAGAACCGGCATACCTAACCCTCCTTTTTTTATGATTGCTCCCAGTGGCGCACCGATTAAGAACATAGCAATACAAGCAATTGAATTTGCTAATATCTTATTCCACTGAATCTGATAAACACGGTATTCATGTCTATAGCTATCTATATTCGTGTTGTAGTTTGACAATTGGTTTTTCACCATTCGCACCCGGCTAAGAGCGGACGAAATCTCAGTAATGGACTCCTTATCCTTGTACAAGCTGTCTGCAAATTTCATATCCTTTTGAGTTACAGACTTTGGTACTTTTAACCGTGGTATACTATAAACACCCGTTGAGGGCGACAGTGCCTGAGGAATGTGAATCGAAGTATCCCTTGTTTTCGCAATGGCGAGCGAGTCCTTATAACGCACAAATTTTTTTAAGTCAGGCGGCATCGGCACTGAATCCTTTTTAAAATGAAAATTGAAGAATGAGATCTGCGTTTTATATAAACCAAGCTTCTGAGATTGAGCCTCACGTGCAACTGAATCCATATCCACAGTTAGTTCGGAGAGGTTACGCATGATGCGGTTACTTGCAAACCATCTTTTATCTGTCCTGATCAATCCAAAAGAAGAGAGGTCAAATACAACTTCGGTTTTGTCAAATTTGGTTTTGCTATAAGCTTCTTCATTGCTGGTGTTGCCACTCATGTCCTGACCAGAACCTTCGTTATAATTGTAGCCCCTAAAAAGCTCAAGCTTCAGGTATTGCTCATTGAATATGGTGAACATCTTGCCGGAGTCTGCAATGGTCACTTCTTTATTACCGTTTCTATTGCGATGATCGTAGATAACCACATCCTTTAAAGTAATTCCGTCAGGGAATTTTTTCGATACCTTGATACTTATATCAGGAATGCCGTTGTAAAAGGCTCCCTCTCTCAAATCAAGCCCCGGTTTTTTCTGCTTAATGTCATACAATAAACTGTATGTCTCTAATGCAGCCTTGGGCACCATATAATTGTTGGCAAGGAATGCGACATACGTTATCCCTAAAGTGAATACGAAGATCGGTGCAAGACTTCTGACCATCGAAATCCCCAGACTTTTAACGGCCGTGAGCTCAAAATGCTCGCCTAAGTTTCCATACGTAATTAATGAGGAAAGAAGCACAGCCAGGGGCAGCGCCAACGGTGTCATCGAAACGGCAAAATAAAAAAGTAAAGTTCCGAGAACATCCCATCCCAAATCTTTGCCTATGATGTCGTCAAAATATTTGAGCATATTCTGAAGCAACAGAATAAAAACCACCACAAGGAATGTAAGCACAAACGGCCCTATGAAGGAGGAGAGGATGAGTTTATCTATTTTCTTCATTGTAAAAGCAAAAGTAATGGCAAATACGAGGCCAGAAAAAAATATTTCTAAGTTCAAAGTTCAGGGTTCAAAGTTTAAGGTTAGAACTTGAATCGAATTTCAGGTTTCGAATCTGAAATTTTGAACTTTGAATTTTACCTTTAATAACATTATGAAAAATCCATAAATTTACTTCATGTTTTTTAGGCAAATTATCATTTACTTAACCTTATTCATCTCTTTTACCTCATTCGGGCAAGGCCAAAAGAAAACCGCCAGCTATTTTTTTCAAAAAGGCGAGGAAGCGATGGACGTGCAATCGTATAAAACAGCTCTTGCTCATTTCAATGAATGCCTTCGGCTCGATCCTTATTTCATGGAAGCGTACTACTATCGTGCTCAAGTACGCGAAAGCATGGGTGACTCTAAAGGTGCCCTTACCGATTTCAATATCTACCTGGAATCGCGGCCACAAAACACAGAAGCATTGTTCTCGAGGGCCATGCTCCGCTATCAATATTCACAATGGGCAATGGCACGCGAGGATTTTTTGAATTTGCTTAAAGCACCGGCAGGTGAGACAAGGTCAGTTTTTTTTGCCACGGATCGCGAAAGCGGTAATCCGATAGTCACTACCCAAAGCAACATGACGTCATCTGTTCTGAATTACCTTGGGCTGGTGGACACAAAAATGAAGAATTTTCCCAGGGCAATCAGGTACCTTGATTCTGCAATAAGACTTGATCAGAAGAATCCTGAATTTTTTATTAATCGAGGTTGGGTATATCAAGAAATGCAGGACACCGTGCATGCTACCCCTGATTATCAAAAGGCATTGTCATTAAATCCCGAGAGCAGTTTGGCCCGGTATAATCTGGGAGTACTTTCTGCCAAAAAAGGAAATTTGAAAGAAGTAGAAAAATTACTGACAGAAGCAATTGAGCGAAGCCCCCAAACTTCGGTTTACTATACAGGTAGAGCGATCAATTACCTGGCTCAAGGCGATTTGGTAAAAGCACTTTCCGATTACAATACATCGATCCATTTTGACAACACTAATGCTGAGGTGTGGATGAAACGCGGGCTCGTTAAACAAACAATGAAAGACCTCAATGGCGCGCTAGCCGATTACACTCAATCGATCAAACTCAAAGATGACAACGAAAAAGTTTGGATGTGTCGTGGCAATTTAATGATGGAACTTAAGCGAGTGAAAGAGGCGATTGAGGATTTTACTATTGCATCTGCCCTTAAACCGGAATTTGGATTGGCCTACTACTCCCGCGCTCTGGCTTACCAGCGCGGAGGAAACTTGAAAAATGCTTGCGATGATTTGAAAAAAGCACAAAGCCTTGGCACATCTATCGATGAAAAAATGAAAGCTTCAGTCTGCAAGTAAATCTCTGGCATTGTAATTGACCGTTTGCCATTATTTTTGCAAAAAATCATCTTGAAAAAATCTCTTCGCTGGCTTCTGAGTATTACTGGCGCAATGATCCTCATCGTTGTCTCTTTGATTGGCACAATCGACTATACTCCGCTGACAGAGCAACCATTCTATCAAAAAACGATGAAAGAACTGGATGCGATTAATCCGATTCATCATAAGCCGAAATCTAAACTAAAAGCTAGTTGGGTCGCGATCAATGTCACCCCCAAGTCTGCTATGCCCATGGCAGGTTATGCGCCTCGCGATCATTTTAATAAAGTACATGATTCAGTTTACGTTCGCATTCTTGCCATCGATAATGGAAATGTTCAATGCTTTATCATCAGTGCAGATTTGCTTCTCTTCCCTCCAGCTTTGAAAAATAAAATTGAAGACCAAATGCGGCAGAAAGACGCAAAACGATCTTTATACTTCTCCGCGACTCACGCACACAGCAGTTTGGGTGCCTGGAATAACAGCATTGTTGGAAACTTGATTCTCGGTAAATACAATGAATCATGGGTCGATAGTTTATCAAACAGGATTGTTTCAGCGATCGAAAGAGCTTCAACTCAATTAAAGCCATCCTCTGTAAGTTATTTTGAGGCTGAGGCAGATGAATATGTAGAGAATAGACTTGACCCCGAGCACGGAAAAGTAGATGGAAAAATACGTGGCTTGAAAATCATTCGGGAAGACGGGAGCAAAGGACTGCTTGCAAGTTACAGCGCACACCCTACGAACATCAGTCATTTGAGTCTTGAACTCTCGGGTGATTATCCTAATGCCCTGGTGAAGAAAGCGGAAGAAAATGGTTTTGATTTTGCGATGTTCGCTGCGGGCATGGTGGGCAGCCACCGGGTAAAAGGAATTTCTGAGACTGAATTTGAGATGTGCGATACGCTTGCTTCAAGGTTGTTCAGAAAAATTCAATCTTCGAAAAACGTACCCCTGAAAGATTCAACCGAAATTTCTACCGCTACTTTTCCTGTTGAGTACGGTGCTTCCCAACTTCATGTGCTGCAAAAATTCAAAGTGAGAGACTGGGCTTTTCGTTGGTTGTTCACTCCGTTGAAAGGCGAAATAAATTATTTGAAAATCGGTAACATCGTGATGCTGGGAACTCCGTGCGATTTCTCGGGCGAAATATTTGTGCGAGACAGCCTCGACAAAACTGCAATGAGCCGAAAAAACAAATTGTTCATCACCAGCTTCAATGGCGACTATGTTGGCTACATCACCTACGATGAACACTATGGCCACTCTGAACAAGAAGAAGTGATGGCGATGAATTGGGTGGGGCCATACTATGGCGAGTATTATTCGCGAATGGTCAAGAAGATTCTTCTAAGTAAAATTTAAAACCTCAAGGACGCGAAGGCGCAAAGTTTGTTAGTACTTTAACATTGAACCTTGAACCTTAAACTTTGAACTTTTATTTTGAAGGCTTGCGTTTAAAGAATTTCTTTCGCCCGCTCCCATTGTGTTTAGGTTTTACTGATCTGTGCTTTTCGGGATTATATTCAAAGGAGGTTCCGACCTCTACCGGCAGTGCAACCTTGGTGACTTCTCTTCCAATCAGCTTTTCGATTTGATGAAACCTGCGCTGATCATGTTCATTGATAAAAGTAATGGCATGACCTGTACTTTCAGCCCTTGCCGTCCTTCCGATACGGTGAATATAGTCTTCAGGGTCTGGCGGCACATCGTAATTTAAAACCAGACCAATTCCCTCCACATCAATCCCTCGTGAAAGCACATCAGTGCCAATGAGTAATTTCAATTGTTTGTTTTTGAATTCACGCAAAATTTCTTCACGCTCGTTTTGTTCGAGGTCGGAGTGAATTGCTTTCGATTGCAGACCAATTCGCGGAAGCGTGCGGCCCAGATGTTTTACTTTCTCTTTAGTGGATGCAAATATGATCACGCTCGAATAATCGGTTTCTTTTAAAAGCTTGGTCAGCAATTTTTCTTTCGAATCATCGCGAACCAAATATGCTTCTTGCACAATTCCTTCGGCCGGTTTGGAAAGCGCAAGAGTCACTTCTTTCGGTTCGCGCAGAATCTTATTGGCAAGGGCCCGGATCCGGGGCGGCATTGTGGCCGAAAACATAAGGGTCTGTCTTTTTTCAGGCAGGTTTTTAATGATGCGAATGATGTCGTCATAAAAACCCATGTCGAGCATGCGATCTGCTTCATCAAGCACCAAATGCTGAACATATTTCAGATCAATCACCCCCGATGCCAACTGAGCAATCAACCGGCCCGGTGTGGCAATCATCAAATCAACTCCTGCCTCGAGCGCCTTTTTCTGCGTATCCCATGTCGCACCATCTCCGCCTCCGTAAATCGCGATTGAGCTAATGCCTGTGAAGTAGGCAAAGCCTTCTACTTGCTGATCGATCTGCTGTGCCAACTCGCGAGTTGGGGCAATGATCAACGTATTCAAATGGCGGTGATCAGAGTGGATGATATTATTCAAAATCGGCAGCAAGTATGCAGCGGTTTTGCCTGTGCCTGTTTGTGCGCACCCAATCAAATCATGCTTTTGCATGATCAGGGGTATGGCTTGCTCTTGTATTGGCGTTGGTTTATCATAGCCCATAGACGATAAGCCGTCTTGCAGGCGCGATTCAAAATGAAAGTCTTCGAAAGTCAAAGGAAAAACTCAGTTATTCGGTTCAAACAAGCATGCAAGGTAGGAAGAATAAAATTGACTATCCCTTCAACTTTCTTCCATACTTCTTGCGTAGCTTAAACTGGCGCAAGTCTTGTGTGCTGGCGTTGAGCGTGGCTGACTTGTGCCTCAAATATAACCCATTGTTGGCATTGCTGGCGCGAGTTTGTAACGCGTGCCCATCTAATCTTCACCATTACTCTATAATCTCTACTTCCAAATAACCCTTTTTCTTTGAATAATAATCTCTTGCTGAACTATACCTGTATTCTTCAGGTTCATCAACTATTTCATCTGCAACAGGATTATCGTGAAGATAGTCAAGTTTCTGTTGGGTGAATCTTGCTGACATCAGCAATTCAGGATGATTTCCGTCTTGCCATAGTTTGTATTTACTCACCCGTTTTAAATGATCAGCCACATCGCTGAACAATTCTAAAATCCATTCCTTGCGACTTTCATTTATGTGCTCCATTGCCCTGATCAGTTCCTTAGAAGTAAATTTCTTAAAGTCGCGCATGATGTCTGACAGCTTCTCTCCCTTTGTACTTACGATCATGTGCAGGTGACTTGGCATTAAGCACCAGGCATGGATTACCAGCCCTTTTTCCTTTTGACAATGGCGAAGGGAATCGATGATCACGTGCTTCAACTCCCAGCGCGTAAACAAATCTACCCAACCAACCGTGGCCATCGTTACAAAATACATTCCTTGTTCATCAGTGAACTTGTACTTTTCAGACATGCACCAAAGTAAGAAACTACGGTGAAGTTTGGAAAAGCACGCGTTACAAACGCGCGCTAACGAGGGTTGGCACGGATTATTGTGCAGATAATCAAACTTCTGTTTGAAAAACCATTCATGTATCAAATCGATGCTCATCGAATTCCGCTTCCACACTTGAAACACCCTGTCTTTCAGTCCTACAAACAATTCTTCCAAGCCTAGTTCTCCTTTTTTTTGTTTGATCAGGCTTAACAATTCCATTGCAGTAAATTTCAAGAAGTCGCGCTGCACATTTTCAAGTTGATATCCGTTTTGAATTCGCCAAATAAGATGAATATGGTTGGGCATGACGACAAATGCACATACTTTGATTTGACCTTTTAGCGTTCGATGCTGCAGCGCTTCAATGATTATTTGTTTAGCTTCATCCTCTTCGAGAAGTTTCAGCCAATCATGACAGACAGCAGTAAAAAACTGAAGAGGATTTTGTTCGATCAGCATTGTCAAAAATAGCAAACAGAGCCATGCTATGAAATAGGACGTTGTTGGTCAGCGACACAACAACAACAGAGCACCAACTTCAACTTAGGGGTAGTTTACTACTTACATTTTTCAATTGCTTTTAATAAAGCTTGAACGACTTCATCTATATTACTCTTTTCTGGTATCTCGACCTTATCGGCAGGTAAAATCGCAAAACCTCCTTTCATACCTTCGTTTCTTGAAGGAAAAAAAGAGACAGTTCCATTTCTGTTCACAACAATAACGCAAACTGAGTCTTTGTATAAATCTTCATGATCTCTCAAGCCAACTGCATTCAAATATTGTTTCAACGATTTGTCAAAATCTTTTGGCCTTGGGACTCCCATTTTACTAGCATCCAAAACCGTCATCAGGTTTTTGAATAAATCCTCATTTGCTACCGATGCTTCTAACCTTATATAAGGTTCCGTATTGATTCCACCTCCTTCAATCATTGTGGAAGTACTGTGCAACAAAAAATCTTGTGTCCTTTTAAACTTTATTACTGAGGCTCTTTTCATAACCATAGCTTTATTTCACAAACTGCAAATTGAACTGAACTCCATTGTTCTTAGCGTATTTCATAGCTTTTGATATCTGTTCCCATTGACTTAATGAGGCCTTCCCCGGTTGGATTGCAACTTGAAGTGACTTGCTGGTAAAGTCGATACCTTCTGAAATTGTTGTTCTGCCATATGTAGCACCACTAAAATTGCTCAAACTATTAACATAACCTTTCAGAGTACCCAACAGCGCTCCATTTTTCCCATAGGATTTTGCAGTGAGATCAATAGACTTAATACTTGTTGCAACTCCATTTGATAGTCTATCAATTACAGGAAAGTTTGTTGGTAGATTTCCCCCAAGACCTCTTTCAATTGCCATTCCTCTTGCTCCAGCGCCTAGCTCCCAAACTGAGCCCGTTTTTAGAGCATTTAATGCACCTCCCGTAAAAGCGGCCATAATGATGTTGCCTCCGATTTTTCCAGAAAACCGCGCAGGGTTTTCATTAAAGCTACTTACCATAGCATCTTTAACAGCCCCTGGGTTTGAAATCAATGTACCTATGCCTTCAACAAGATTATTAAATGATTTACGTGGATCAGTAGTGAATAGACTATACAGGCCTTTTGCGGCATCGGTTACTGTCTCCACCATACCTAATCCTTGATCTGCTCTTGCATGTTGATACTCCTCCAGAGCCTGAACATCAGGATTATTATCAGCATTCATTGGCGGAGCCCATTCCAGCCCTTCTAATTCCCTTCCACTCACTACTCGATTTTCTGCAAATGCATATGTACTGTTATAAACATACTTGTCGGTCAGCGGATCGATATTGAAAAACCTACCGATGTCAGGCATATGGTTTCTCCATTTGAACGAGTCCCAGTTCAAACCGAGGTCGTCAACATGCTCTTGTCCTTGGAAAAGTTTGAGCTTATTCGGCATGCTGTTCTCTCTCTGATAGGAGTTAAACGTTAGGCCGAATGGATAAAAATCCTCCTGTTGCACCAAAGGGCTTGGGGTCTGCGTAACAGTAACATCATCAAAATACACGTCTGTCAGGTAAGGATGTTCGTTGCTTATATAAAGGTAAGCATAGCCCGGTTGCTTCACCGTGTAGTTTACGTTGAGGCTCCCATCGCCTTGTATCGCCTGGTATGCCACATCGATGAAGTTATAGTTCTGGTCAAACAAAATAATAGTAGCAAAGATTTTCATCGCATCGTTCTTACTCTCGTCACCGCTTGCCCCTATCTCCCAGGTTCCAAACGCATTCACTCCGGAAGCAGCTGTTCCTGTTTCACCCGGAGCCGGTGCTGAAAGGTTGAATGCAGACAGCAATGAGGAAATAAACGAAGTAAAGTTGGCTGGTGTACCTGAGGGGG
Source organism: Bacteroidota bacterium (assembly GCA_016178785.1). Lineage (GTDB taxonomy): Bacteria > Bacteroidota > Bacteroidia > Cytophagales > Cyclobacteriaceae > ELB16-189. The sequence goes on from JACOSO010000019.1 coordinate 26,077, forward strand.
TACTATACTTCGCAAAAGCTTGTAACTTCACCTGGTCACCCGGCATCACACTAAGGCTTTTTCCCAAGCCAACCTGTCCGTTGTAACCACCATTTAAATAGTATGAGTTGCTCCCACTATGAGCATTTGTTGCTACGGTGTTGATCTTTGCACCTGTTGGATAGTTTGAAAAGTTACTTCCTTCTGTTGTTTGATTGGAAGTTTCAAAACCTGCTATATATGTTTTGACTGTTGTTTGAGTAGTGAACGTTACTCGCACATTCCCCAAGTGGTCTCTCAAATGATATTGGTATTCAGGTGTTGCCCCTTTCATTATGATCCTTCCTTCTTCATGGTTGATGAACTGCAATATGTCGTCCTGGTAAATGAATGCCCCATCATACTCGGTAGTCTTGGTTACAGCACCACTCGCGTTGTAAACTTGCTGTGTTAGTTTCCTTCCTGCAGCATCGTAGGTGTAAATGATTTTTTCGTTCGTGCTCTTAACAACTTGTACCGGCAAGTTCAGATAGTTGTATTGAATCGCGTTGGTTGCGGTAAGGCTTTTGTTTTTATCCGATACCATATTGCCATTAACATCGTAGCTGTAGTCATTGCCCGTGGTGTTGCCATCGGTAAATCCTTTGGCAACATCTCCCGCGTCAGTCACCGTCAACAACTGGTTGCCATTGTAAGCATAGGCGAGATTGTCCATGGTTGAGCCTGTACTGCCATTCCTTATCAAGTTCTTGATATTACCATTCTGATCGTACTGATATCCGCTTTCGTTGAACGCATTGGCAGCGTTGCTCCACACCCCTGTGGTGTTTGTAAGATAACTCGCTCCAAGAATTCTGTTCAATGGGTCGTATGAATAATTATACGCCACATCTTTCACCGCGCCAAGGGCAAGGTTGCTGCTCCATTTCATTGCACTGATGTTGCCGTTGTATAGGGCTGCATTGCCCGAGCCTATGCCGTTGTTGTATCCCAACTGCATGCCGAATAGATCGTTTGTATCATCGTTGGTCACGTTGCCATCATTTGTGAGTTGCGAATTGTTCATACTCGTAAGCCATCCACGGATGTTGTACCGGTAATCAACGCTCTGAAAGTATTTGCCGTTGGCCTCAGCCTGCGCCTGCGTCACCGTGGTGAGCTTCATCACCCAGGGCGTAGCACTGGCCTTCACACTGTAGTTGGGTAACAACTTTACGCTGTTGCGTGCCACTAGCTGGTTCTCACCATTATATTGGGTCTCTACAATATTATCGGCAGTGAGTGTACCTGCCTGCCCGTCACTGGCATCATAAAGCAAATGCAGGTTCTTGTCGACCAACTGCCCCAGTTCGTTGTAGTTGTTCTGGGAAAGCAGCATTTCGTTGGGTTCGTTATTGAGACTTTGGTAGGTCTTGATCTTGCGGCTCATGTGGTCATAGGTAAACCTGTGGGCCACGCTCTGATCGCTGTGTGTTGAAGTGTGGTGCGTGGTTTTGGTGTTCAACACACGGCCAGGGAAATCCAGTAAATTGGTAACACGGTCCCATCCACTCTTGTTGTTTTGGGCAATGTTCTGAATGGTGCGGTACTTGCTGTCGTAGTAAGTGACATTCCATAAATAATTAGACGAGCCGAGCACATTCACTTTTGTGCCGGTAGGGTGGCCTGTGGGTCGTGTGTTGTTGGAAGTCTCCTGGCCGGTGATGTCGTTGTTCACAAAACTGTAAGATGACCCTAAGGAAAGGTCCGTAACAAAACTGTAGTTGTCGTAATACATTGCTGTGAGTACGCTGTAACCGGATGTTGGCCACACGTTGCTACTGTAGCCATGCGTTGCGGGAACACCATTATACGTTTCGTAAAAGTTAACCTGATCAATAAGGGAGGACATTCCCGTTTGATCAACTGTTGCACCATGCGTGTACAGGGCGGTAACCACCGGCCTGTTGAACGCATCGTACTTGGTAAGCAGCCATTGGTTGCTGGGTCGTTGGTTGGCGTCCTGCGTCATCACCAAACGGTCACGCAAGTCGTACACCATGTAAACGGCACCTGAACCAGGCACCTGCTTTTGTATCATCCGATCCCTGCCATCGTATTTATATTGAAAAGCAAAGTTGTTCAGATCGGCAGTCGATGGATTGGTGCTATTTTGTACCAATGTCTTCACCAGTTCGGGTTGGAGTACATAACGCAGCAAGCCAAAGTCATCATATATATAATAGGTCTGTGTCCAGTGCGTAGGATCATTGAGTGTAGCGTTGTCAACAGCCTGTACTTTTTTAAGAATGATGTGCCCAAGTTTATCGGTGTACTCACGCACTTCGTGATTTTGCTCGTCAATAGTGGACTTGATGAGAAGTTGACCAGTGGTGTAGAACCCTCCACTCACTGATGCATTTGCAACCGTGCTGCGCACAGGCATGCCATTAACATCCAATGCCCACGCAATTATCTTTTCGAGGCCGGCAGTAGTGCCATCGTTATTCACCAGGTATTGGTGCTTCATAAATTTATCTGTGCCTGCTGTCGCGGCCCTCCATCCGGCTCCAGCACCAAAGTCTTGAGCGGGCCTGTTGAGTGGAGAAGGTTCGAAGACAGTTTCTGCATAAGGCATTGTATCATCGATGATTTTATCAGCGGTGCCGTTATTATAAAATTGGTATTGCGCAGAGTTTGTGTAGCCTGACACCAAGCCAACAGGGTCGTTCTTAAACCAGCCCCTGGTGCTACCATTGGTGTTGCTGGTGAATGGAAGGTATTTTTTGTTCTCTCTGCTGAAGGCATCGTACACCACTGCTTGCACCAAATCATTTTTTGAAGGTGACCCTTGGGTAACTATCGACTGCACCGGGCGGCCGAGGCCATCAAAATATTGTATGCTTTGGCTTATCTGCCCAATCGCTAATTGTTTGACACTTGATTCGGAAGATATATTATCAATCAATAATGTATTGGAGACGATGAAGTTTACATTCTGTCCGTCAAATTGGTTGGCAGTGGTTACGGAAATAATATTTGAATTAATTGAGTACCCGCTTGCATTCTTCGCCCTCACCCGGTAATAATAAACACTGGATTGAACCAAGCCACTAATCGTTGCTGAATTTGTTGACACAACATAATCATTGAACCCCGTCAAAATTGACGAAAAGGTATTGTCGGTAGCAACATCTATGTGGTACTCGGTTGCACTTTGTGCCGCTGTCCAGTTGGCACTAAAACTATTGGTAGTTATTGATGTGGCACTGTTTGCTACTGGCGCACCGGGTAAAGTTAACGCACTTCCATTGGACGAGCTGGCTGATGTTCCCGAACTATTGACAGACCGAACTCGGTAGTAATAAATTGTTCCTGCTGTTAATCCCGAAACAGTTTGACTTGTTGCATTGCCTACCGATAAATTATTGTAACCGGAAAGAATTGCGGTGAACCCTGCATCGATAGCCACATCCAGATTGTATGAAGTAGCAGTTGGCACTGCACCCCATTGAGCTACAAAGCTGTTTACAGTAATAGAACTTGCTGTACTAACCGCGGGCGCTGCTGGTAAAGTTAAAACAGAAATAGTATTGGAATTGGATGATGAACCTGAGGCATTAACAGCACGAACCCTATAATAATGGGTGATACCAGTTGAGAGTCCAGTCACTGAATAACTTGTAACATTTCCGAGCCCCAAATTATTATAGCCTGCTACAAAACTTGCGAAAGCATTATCCAATGCTACATCTAATCGATATGAAGTTGCGCTTTGCACCGTTACCCAATTGGCGCTGAAACCGCTGCCGGTTATTGATGTACCGTTGTTTGCTGTGGGTGCACCTGGTAAAGTTAAGGCGCTTCCGTTGGATGAGTTGGCTGATGTTCCAGAGCCATTGAATGCCCTAACCCGGTAATAATAAATTGTGCCAGCTGTCAGTCCGGATACAGTTTGGCTTGTTACGCTGCCGACTGATAAATTATTGTAGCCGGAAAGAATTGAAGTGAACCCTGCGTCAGTTGCTACATCCAAGTAATATCCGGTAGCAGTCGGTACTGCTCCCCACTGCGCTGCAAAGCTGCTTGACGTAATGGAGCCGGCAGCACTAACCGATGGTGCAGCAGGGAAAGTCAAAACAGAAATAGTGTTGGAACTGGACGATGCCCCTGAGGCATTGACAGCGCGAACTCTGTAATAATAGGTGGTACCTGTTGACAGACCCGTCACAGCATAACTGGTAACATTCGAAAGTAAAAGGCTGTTATAACCACTCACCATCGATGAAAAATCACTAGCCGTGGAAACATCCAGTTGATACTGAACACTTCCCGAACTCCAGTTCGCAATAAAAGAGGATTGGGATACTCCTGTAGGTGCGGTGGCAGTCGGAGCCACTGGTATTGTAACTACCGAAGTAGAATTAGAGTTGCCGGAAACCCCGGAAGCATTTGTTGACCTGACGCGATAATAGTATGTAGTGTTGGGTGTCAATCCAGTTACAGTTGCACTTGTACTATTGCCGATCATCAAACCATTATAACCATTAACAAAGCTTGAAAAAGAGCTCGAGAGAGAGACATCTAACTGATAACCGTTTGCATAATTTCCGGCTAACCAGTTGGCAGTAAAAGAACTGGTTGTCATGCTCGTTGCCGAGGCAACTACAGGAGCACCAGGAAGAGGCACTACGGTCACAGTATAAGAATTTGCCGAAGCTCCTGAAGCATTTACGGCACGAACACGATAATAGTATGTTGTGTTGCTCATGCTAATTCCAGTAACCGATTGGCTTGTACCTGATGATGAGACAGATAAATTATTGTAACCAGAAACAAAACTTGAAAAATCACTTGCAGTTGATACGTCCAACTGATAGCTAGTTGCACCGCTTACCGCACCCCAGTTCGCAGTGAACGAAGATGATATCACGCTGCTAGGGCCTGCGGGGTTGGGTGCCGGCAACAAGGTCAGCACAGAAACAGTATTGGAGTTGCCGGATGTTCCAGAACTGTTGACTGACCTAACTCTGTAGTAGTAAGTCGTATTTGAAGATAGACTGCTCACGGTCTGACTTGTACCTGAGACTGATAGTCCATTATACCCACTTACAAAGGATGAAAACGCGTTATCCGTTGACACATCCAGTGAATAACTTGTTGCCCCAGTACTTCCCCAATTTGCAGTAAAAGAAACGTTAGTTAAACTACTTGCCGTTGTTGCAGTTGGAATTGAAGGTGCTGTCAATACGGTTACCACATTTGAGCTCGATGATGAACCTCCGATGTTGACAGAGCGAACACGATAATAGTAGGTTGTATTTGGGCTTAACCCAGTTACGCTTTGACTTGTAGATGAGATCGATAGCCCGTTATAACCTGCAACGAATGACGCAAACGAACTCGAAGTTGACACATCTAACGAATAACTCTGGGCTGCCGAAATACTTCCCCAGTTGGCTGTGAATGAACTATTAGAGATTGATGTAGCACCTGATGCTGTTGGTGCGGTGAGAGCCGTATAACTTATAGTGGCAGTTAAAGTACTGAGCACTGTACCTCCATTCTGAAATTTTAACGTTCCCGTACCAGACGATGTCCATACAACGGTGGACGTGTAAACTGTTCCGCTTACGGTTTGCGTCTTGACAAAACCATTTGTGATAGTCCAGTTTGCACCTACATATGTTGTACCATTATTAAACGTATAGGTATAGGTTTGATTGGTAGTAACCGACATTGGTCCACCAATGGATTGAGCAAAAGCATTTCCACTAATGAGAATGGCAAATGGGGCCATCAGGAAAAATATTAGCCGATGAGAAGTCTTCCGCATACTGAAATTATTTCTTGTAAACATTATTGAAATAAAAATTTGAGGCGTGATGTGCCAGTAATTCGTTTATTTTTGATAATTGTATTGATAGTTCTTGACAATCTTCTGATTGTTGTCTTTCACATTGGTCAATCTGCCAAATGCATCATATTCATAATAGGTAACAACACCACTGGCATCCATGGAGGAGGTAATGCCAATCGTGGGGCTGTAAGTGAATGTTGTCATCTGGGCATTCTTTGGATAAAGTCTGACTTCATCAATTAAAGAAGTTGAAAGGCCTATTGTGGTCACGGTCGTTGAAGGAGTCGTGACGGTGATAGTTTGTTCATTGTATTGCCATGAGTTTGATCCATCTTTTTGCCACCACGATAAAATATAGGTTCCTATGGTCTGTGGCTGTAAAATATCGTACGAACCGACATGACTTATTTTGCCTGTTTTAAAATCCGCTGTTGAAATATTAACTAAATCTTCTTCAAACGAAGTGTGGAAAATTTGCCGGCTTGGGCCTGGCACCGCGCGATCTTTTACAATACTGTTGATGTGGACATCAACCGGCTCAACGTACTGGCTTCGGTAGTAAACATTGTAGGTTTTGTTGGGAGTAAGTGAAGTAGTAATTGTGCCTGAACCTGGGGCAGGCAAATTTACAATCACATCTGTTGATGTGGTCGTTTCCCTAAAAATGAGTTCAACAATCCTCAGGTATGTTGGCACGCCCGAATCATTTTGTTGATTGTGGGCGATCCCATAGTTTGTTTCAACGGCAGTTTCAGTTGTGCCCAGTGTAAACGACCCTATTTGCACCAATGTAGTAGACTTGGCAACCCCCATTTGATTATAATTCTGAAGCGCTGTCGTTTGGGCAACTGTGTTTGATGGTACTTCGATTCCGATTGCACCGTTGGTTACTTCTGCAATGGGATAGGCGCCATTATAGCCCCATACATAACTCTTACGAAGATTGCTTGTTAGGGACTGCTCCGTAACGTTGTTCCATTTATCATAAGAATAAAACTGTGCTCTGGTTTCGAGAGGGTTAACTCCCACCTTCGTTTGGATATTATCCAGCAAAGGTGCACCATTTGCCTGTTGCTTATAGTTATTTACTACTTGCTTTACAATCGCATTGGTCTCATTATTCTTAACAGTTTCAACGAGAAGCGCATCGTATTGATGGCGGTTATTGAGTTCTACTCTTGCCGATTCTGCATTTCCAGTCAAAACTGTATCTAAGGGATATTGTCTCCTGGTTATTAAACTAAAACCAGTACTGGTATTAGACTGAATGTAGGTAGGTAATAGATGAACGGGGTTTTGGTATTGGTAGTTTGTAGTCTTTGACAATTGCAATGACTGCATGTTATCATATTCATTTGTAACTGTTTGACCCAGCATTACTTTTCCAGAATATATCGGGCAACTCACCCAATAAAAATAGTAATCAACCGCGGCCTGATTATCTGTCGGGTTGCCCCAATCAATACAGTTTGTACAACTTTCCCATTTCATTCCAACTTTCATACGATACGTTGGAGGCAATAAATCATAAGTGTAATTATTTATAGTCTCGTTAATCAACTTAAATTGATTACTTACAAATGAAAAATGTCCTTCCCTTTTTAAGTTCCCATTTTTCCATTCGTTGCTGTTTAATATAAAGGTCATAGGGGTTTGAGTCCATGGAACATTTACCTGAGGAGGAGGAAAAGTCCTTTTTGTATAATAATTGCTGTTTGTGGGGGAATACCACATCAACTCATCTGCAAATACATCGTACTCATATTCACTTTTTCCATTATTGTTTGTCCCTTTACCATAGTACCTCGTTACTTTAGGATACAAAACTGAACTCCCGCTGAATTTGGAAATATCAAAGAGCGCCCCACCTGAGAAAACATAGGAGTCTCCCGTATATGAACCAACCCTACATCCATTTCGATTATTTTTTATTTCATAATCTATGGTAAGGAGCGCTGAATAAAACAGCAAACTTCCAAGACCCGTCTCGTTAATTCCGTATTTATATCTCTCACTCCCAATCAGTGCGTTGTCATAATTATAATTTTCAAGACTATCAATCCGGATGCCTCCACCACTTACAGTCTGGGTAATGTTGTTGGCATCGGTATATTGAAACTTGTGAGGGCCAAAATAGAATCGGGTATAGCCTCCTGTAGGATAGTAAATTGTTTTAAGAAGACCACCACCGATGAATTGGCCATTAGGATCTCTGTTTGCCCCACCAATGTTGTAAGTCACATTGGAATAGACTAAACCGTTATGTGTTCGAACAAAAGAAGTATTGCTGTTCTGCCCATTATAAAAACCAAACAAATCCCTGGCATAGCTATTTCGACTTGGTAGTTTTAGGTTGGCTTCATATTCGAAGCGATGTTTTTTGATTACTTGATTTGTTTGGTTAAGTTCTTTTAAAGTATCTAATCGTAACCTGTAGTATTCGCTTGTTGTTTGGCTTCCATCACCCGAATAAAAATATCCATAGGCCAAATTGAAAGACTTTAATTTTGAATATTGATTACCTGGATTTTTTTGATAGATGTCTATTCTATCGAGCTTTGGACCAAGAGATGGATCAATATCTGACCGCCCTTCTGAAAAGTTGAATTCAACTTTTCCATTGTTATATCGTATTCGCTTGAGCGTTTTTGGATAGTAAGTATTTAAAATAAAAGAGTCGTTATGGTCGCGTCCATCCATTGTTGCAGTAGGTGTTCCGTCTGGGTTAACGGCCGTAATTTTTGAGCCAACCGTCTCGCTCATTGTCCAAGTCCCAATTGAATATTGATTTTTTGCTTCATATTCAAAATAGATAGTATCTGACCGATCCACTGAAATCATTTTAGACAGATTCCAGGATGAAGTATAGTTTTTTGTACAGCCAGAATAAGGGTTTGACGTAGTCTGCTCAATGTCCGAAAAAAGGTAAGTTGTTCCATCACTATCCCTCAGGGTAAATGAGTTATTAGCAAATTGGATATCGACCGGTTTGTAGGGGATCAAAAACGGTTTGAGTAACTCATCATAAACAAATTTTCCGGAAGTGTGGGGGGTACTAAAGTAATACTCATCCGACTCAGTATCAGTCCCATTGCAGCTTTGAACTGCTGATGTATACCAATCACAACTCCTGGTAAAAACATTTGACAACGTTAGTGCCCCTTGATTCAAAATTCCAAATTGAACTTCATCCGGAGCGGATTTGACTGTTCTCGATATTGAACCACCAGCAAGGAGAGAAAATCCCAAACCTGTGGAGCTTGCGATTTCGTCAACACGAAAACCCCCTGAATGGTAACTTAAATTGATCGGTACCGATAGCCGTGGTGATTTTATTTCAAATAGTGGAATGCCAATGTTGGCAACACCTGTCTCATATCCAACAGGGATATCACCAAACTTTCCTAATGCTGCCGCATCGGGAGATGGTAATAGAATTTTCGGAAGCTCAACTGTTGCTGCCTGGCCAAAAGAGTTCTTGGTAAAAAAGGTCAGACTGGCAAGTGCTATAAGCAGTAATATTTTATTCATAAAAAAATTTAATTCTATAGCCTCGTTTTATTTCTTTTCCTCTAGCGCACTGATTCTCTTCTCCTGCTCGAGAGCACGCTCTTCCTGCTTTAGTATATACAACGTCAGCTCTTCAATCTTCTTGAGCAGCAATGCATTCATCTCGCCCAGGTTCACTCCGTTCTTTTCCACCTCGGTGGCTGAGGGTACTTCAGGCAAATGTTTGTTTTGATCGATGTAGGCTTTGATTGATTCAAGTGTTGGGAGAGTGTAGTTCTTTTCGAAGACATAGTCGGGCCAGGGGTTGGTGGCAATGACGTTTACTTCGCGTGCGCCTATCTTTCCCTCTACGGCAAGCGTGTAACTACCAGGACTAGAAGTACCAATACCGACCTTGCCGTCCCCGAACACATTCATTACTCCATTGTTAGCATTTCCGTTTGGACTGATTGACACGTAATCAGGTGTGGCTTCGGTATAGAATATTCCATAGTTTGGGTTTGCAGCATCGTAGGCCATACCAAAAGTTGTACCTCCAACGCCACCCATATAGATTCTCCGGCCAGATGCTCCCGCAAGGTTTATATTTCCATTTGCAGTCAATGGTCCATTCACTTGCAAATATTTATTCGTTGCCCCGGAATTCCCTATAATGACTCCGGCTCCTCTGCTATAAACCAAT
>JACOSO010000070.1 GCA_016178785.1 Bacteroidota bacterium
AAAAAGTCTTCCGAAGACCTCGATTCCGTAGTAAGAAGCATAGGTGATACACTTCAGGAAGGCTTGAATGACTTTCCGGAAAAAGAGAATTAAAGTCAATAGCTTAAGACATTTTCTTTTCTCAAAGCAATTAACCAAATTAGGCAATGGCCTTAAGTTTTTGCAGAAGAGCATTAATACTCACTTTCGCATTAGCTCACAGCTTTTCGGGCATTGCTCAATCACCTACAAATCTTTCGCCAGACAGTTTATTGAATGCATTAAAAAACCACCCAACCCGTGATACTTCACACGTGCTGCTTTTAAATCGATTGGCATTCATAGGGTACTACAGAGATCCGGTCGCGTCCCTGAAATATAGTTTTGAAGCCAGAAGAATAGCAGATAGCATTCATTATACAAAAGGAGAAGCGGATGCTTTCCGGCAAATTGGTCTGGCTTTTTGGGCGCAAGCTGACATTTCTACCGCCATTAAATATTATCTGACAGGATTAAAGATTGCAGAAGTAAATCACCACCCCCAAGTCGAAGCCGATATCACCGGGAACATTGGTACCGCTTACAATGGATTGGGCAATCCGCAGGAAGCGCTCGTCTTTTTGAACCGCGCGCGCAACATGCAACAAAAACTAAACAATCCATGGCGAGAAGCTTCAGTACTCAACAACATAGGCGATGCCTACCTTTTAATGAAACAATATGATCGAGCTACAGAGTCGTACACAGCAGCATTGAACAACGCAAGAAAAATTGGGTACAAATTGGGAATAACCACCAACCTAAGAAATTTGGCCAACATCTATGAGATCAACGGAAAATATGATTCGGCTCTTCTCAACTTCTTCAAGTGTATTGATTTGTCATTGCAAATACACGACAATCGAGGTTTTATTCTTTCGCATAAATCCATTGCATCCGTTTATTTGAAGACAAACCAAATCGGCAAAGCAAAAAAGTACGCACAAATTGGTCTTGAGGCTGCTCGAAAGGTAAAGTTGCGCGCATTTGCAAGAGATCTATATGAGTTACAATATAAAATCAGTGAAGCCGAAGGGGATCAACAAAAAGCATTTACTTACTTCAAATTATATTCCTCCTACAAAGACAGCGTACAAAATCTGAATGTTGTTTCAGAAGTAGATGGCCAACGCTTGCGTTTCGAGACTGAAAAAAAACAATCTGAGATTGAGCTGCTCAAAAAAGATTCTGAACTAAATGCCGAGCGGCTTTCGAGCAGAAATGCCCAGTTGGTTTTAAGTATTTTGATTTCATTCTTAACCATTCTCTCTTTGGTGCTCGGCATAAGAAATTTTACGCGCATGAAACGAAGTAACAAAGCGCTTGCTGGAAAAAATAAGGAAATTCAGCGACAGCACTCCAAACTTGCCGAACAGAATGATGAACTCGTGGCACTCAACGAAGAAATTGTATCGCAACGCGAAGAAGTCATGGCACAACGAGACTCATTGGCAGAAAAAAATCTTGAAATTGAAAAAATAAACCAACAAATGGCCGGGGTCAATGCCTCACTTGAGGAATTGGTGAATCAACGCACCCAAGTATTGCAAGAGCAAAACAAAAAGCTGTCGGAATACGCGTTTTTTAATGCTCACAAATTAAGGGCACCACTTGCCAGGATTATGGGATTGGTAAATTTGCTTTTAAATAAACCTGAGCCAAAAGAGCAACCGGCAATTCTCACGCATCTGAAAAAGTCTTCAGATGATCTGGATTCTGTGGTTAGAAGTATCAGCAGCACATTGCATGAGGGAATGAATGTGTTTCCTGAAAAAGAAGTAGAGAAGAGCAGATCGAAACAACATAATTGACCTTCTTCACCATTTCATGGAATCATGGAAATCTATATTTCCTCCTTTTAAAAGCTGATTTTACGGCAGCTTCGCTACACCAAGCGCATTCTGTTCACGAGAAACTAGTGAGGGCAATTTTTTTAACAATTCTTGCTATCTTTTACGCACTTGACCAGAAGAATGAGCCGGAATTTTTTATTGCTTCTACTTTTGATTGGGCCAATCGGTACGGGTTTCGCCCAAAAGCGCCTGATCGATAGCTTAGGAAGCCTCTTAAAGCGCCACACAAAGGAAGATTCAGTTCGTGTATCGCTGCTTGTTCACCTGGCCACAGCCGAAATGTATGATCACCCGGCAACTGCGGGCAATTATGCAGCACAGGCACTGAGCATCTCTGAGAAAATAAAATACGGTGAAGGCCTTGCGCTCTCCTATCGCTTAATTGGCAATGCATTTTGGGCGCAAGCCAATCAAACCGCTGCACTCGATAATTTTTTGAAAGGGATGAAGATTGCCGACTCCATCAACAGCGAGCAAGTTCAAGCTGATTTAATGGGCAACCTCGGTATGGTGTACAACGACATGAGCGATTACACTTCTGCATTGAAATATTATAAGGCATCGCTGACCAAGCAAATTGAACTTAAAAATAAACTTCGCGAAGCGGTGATGCGCCTCAATATGGGCAACGGTTATTATCGATTAAAAAAAGCAGACAGCTCCTTATTCTATTATAATCAGTCATTGGTTATGCTTCATCAGCTAAAGGACACACGCACCATCATTGATTTGGCGAATATAGGCATTGGTGATGTTTACGCTGATCTTGGAAAATACGATGACGCTTTGCAATTCTATTACAAAGGCAAACACTCAAGCGATACAACGAAGCACCACCGTGCGATGGTTCATTCGAGAATGTCAATTGCGAAAGTGCGCATGGCAAGAAATCAATTTACAGCTGCAGAAAAGGAATTGCTTGAGTGCCTCAAGTTCGCTCAGGAAGTCCGCTTAAAGACCTACATACGCGATTGCTACGAATTGCTTTATAAGTCGGCTCAGGCCCAAGGCCATACTCGCCAATCATTCGACTATTTCAAATCATATAACAGCTGTAAAGACAGCATCCAGAATTCTTCTGAGGTATCGCGAATTGCCTCGCTGCAGCTCGAGTATGAAATGCAGAAAAAGAAATTGGAAATAGATGTCCTTAAAAAAGAATCTCAAATACAAACCGAAGAGATAAAATTAAAAAACTCGCTCCTCATTATGAGCGCCATCGTGCTTTTGTTTATTGCGGCATTTTTGTTCTTCACTTTCCGCGGTTTCCAAATTCAAAAATCACTTAGCATCCAACTGGCTGATCGCAATAAAGAGATCAACAGACAGCGAACAGAGCTTGAGGGGCAACGCGACAAAGTAATCACACTTAACAAAGAAATTCGAGCACAACAGAACGAAGCTATTTTACAACGAGATAGTCTAGCGAAAAAAAACCAAAGTATAGAGACGCTTAACTTCCAGGTAACTGAAACTAATCAGATTTTGGAAGAACTCGTAACCAAACGGACGGCTGTTTTGCAAGAGCAACTCAAGAGGCTTGAAGAATACGCCTACATCAACGCCTTCAAACTTCGGGGGCCGGTAGCCAATATCATTGGTATTGTAAGTCTGCTTAAAAAGGAGAATTTGGAAGAAGAAGAAGCTAAGATGGTAGGCTATCTGAAAAAATCATCAGACGAGCTTGATCGCGTCATCCGTTCAATCAGCGAAACTCTGCAGCACGGTATCACGGCATACGAAAAACAAAACTCCGAAAATGGAAATAAATAGGATTGCAAGCCTTCTCAAAAAAACCTTTGATGGCCCCGCATGGCAGAGTCTACCGGCATTTTTCAGCACGATATTTATCACTCAGACGAAATTGTACTTTTAAAAATCAGGTAATGCCAGACGATCGTTCTTCATCGCTCCGAAAAGAAATTGATCAACTGATCATGAATGCGTATGAAGTGAGGGTCAGTGATTTGTCACAAAGCATCCGAATAGCTAACCAAGCCTTGCAAAAAAGTATAGCAATTGAAGATGCCGGCTTACAAGCTAAAATAAAAAACCTGCTTTCTCTTTTTCATTTTATACGATGCGACTTCGAAATGTCGCTGATGTATGCCAACGAAGCCATGAGCTATTACGAACGAACCAATGATCAGAGCGGAATTGCGTTGGCCAAATACAACATTGGAAGCACCTATTACCGAAGCGATAATTTTTCGCAAGGGCTCATCTATATGCTTGAAAGCTCTAGAATTTTCGAAGAACTGGGAGACCATCACAACCATGCTCGCGTTCTCAAATCGATCGGGACGGTTTATGAATATTTTCAGGATTATACCAGTGCAGAAAATGCTTATCAAAAATGCATTGAAGCAAGTCAGAAATCTGGCGATTTGAATTCAGAGTCAAATGCATACAATCCGCTTTCAGGCTTATACTTGAAACAAGGGAAGATAGAGCTTGCAGCCGCAATGATTGAAAAGTCGCTGGCGATGAAGAAACAAACAGGTGATAAACGCGGACTGGCATTTGCAATCTATGGTAGAGGAAAGGTGTTCATTAAACAGAAAAAATTCAGCCAGGCCGGAAAAGATTTTCTGGAAAGCCTAGCGATGCACGAAGAATCTGGTGATCAGTTAGGACTATGCATGTGCTGTAATAAGTTGGGACAGTTATACATTCAGATGGAAAATTATGACCAGGCTAAATTTTTTCTTCACCGCGCCTTAGCAACAGCCCAAATGTCGAAGCTCACGATCATGGCCGTGAAATCTTACTTTCATCTTTACTTACTCTCCAAAAAGACCACTACTAACTTAGAGGCTTTTGATTATCTGGAAAAATACCTGCAGTTGAAAGACCGTGTAATCAGTACCGAAACACTGCACGTAATCAAAAGCTATCAAGCAAAGGCAAAGCTCGAAGCAGCGGAAGCAGAAGCCCGGGCGCAGAAAGAAAAAAGGGAAATCATCGAGAATAAAAATACAGAACTGGATTCTTTTTTCTACCGCGTTTCGCATGACCTCAAGGGACCGATTGCCTCACTCATAGGCCTGCATAATTTGGTGATACAAGAAGTGACTGACCCGCTTTCAATGCAGTACTTTGAAATGTATCAATCACAGATCAGTCGCATCAATCGAATTGTAATGGGCCTGATTGGACTAACGCAAATGAAGCATTTGCAAGATCTTCGCGTAAAAATTGATTTCCCCTCATTGGTTGAGGAGTGCATCAATTCATACAGCTACTTTGACAATTTTAAGAATATAAAATTCATCAAGGAGATTGAGCTTAACATAGAATATTATTCGGAGTGGGCTATCATCAATACTATTTTGCAAAACCTGATTGAGAATTCGATCAAATATTCGCAGAAGGAAAATCCCTACATAAAAATTTCGATCAAAAATGAAGGAACAGTAATTCGAATTGCTGTGGAAGACAATGGGCAAGGCATAGACGAGGCGCACCAAATTAAAATCTTCGATATGTTTTACCGAGCCAGCGAGCGCACCAAAGGATCTTCGGGACTTGGCCTTTATATTTTAAAACGTGCCGTTGAGCGGCTTCGAGGCACAATAGAGTTGAAAAGTAAACTATATGAAGGCTCTACCTTCACTGTGATTCTTCCCATCTGAATTTGACTTTTCTTTTCACACCAAATTGACCAACTTAGCAAATGGTCTTAGAGTTTCAAATCCTGAAGTGTCTTAAACCATCGTTGCTTCTTTTTGCTCTGATATTTTGGTATTCGGCCGATGCCCAAGTGGTCAATCCGTCCGCAGACAGTTTGCTGAAGGAAGTGAATGATCATTTGGAAAATGACTCGATAAGAGTTTTACTTTTAAATCAACTTGCCTACGCCAATTATTACGCTGACCCTCTAGCTTCCTTCAAATACGGATTGGAAGCAAAAAAAATCGCAGATAACATCCATTATAGTAAAGGGCAAGCCGATGCCTGTCGGCAAATAGGAATGGCCTATTGGGAACAGGGTAATATTCCGAACGCACTGAATTATTTTTTGGAAGGACTGAGAATTGCCGAGCTTAACCACCATCCTCAAGTAGAGGCAGACATAACATCCAATATCGGCACTGCCTATAACAGCATGGGAAATCCGAAGGAAGCCTTGATTTTCCTGCTTCGCGCCCGGCAGATGCAGCGAAGGCTTATGAATAAATTACGCGAGTCTGCAGTGCTCAATAACATCGGAGACTCATATCTGGCAATGAATCAGTATGCGATGGCAAAAGATGCTTATTCCACTGCGCTGGATTACAGTATCCACAATGGTTATAAGTTAGGCGTAACAACCAATCTGAGAAACTTAGGGAACGTGTTTGAAGCCAACAGTCAGTATGACTCAGCACTCACCCATTATTTTAAATGCATTAAGCTTTCAGAGCAGATCAACGATCATCGTGGTTATATACTTTCTCATAAATCAATTGCTTCTGTTTATTTCAAAATAAAAAAATTCAGCCTGGCAAAACACCATGGTCAAACCGCGCTAGGTCAGGCTTTAAAAAGGAACCTCCGGGCTATCATAAGAGATCTATACGACCTGCTTTATAAAATAGCAGAGGCTGAAAATGATCAGAATAAATCGTTTGAATATTTCAGGCTGTTCGTGGCTTACAAAGACAGCGTTCAGAATTTGAAAGTAGAATCAAAAATCGCTGCAGAACGGCTTCGTTTTGAATCGAATAAAAAACAGGCAGAGATCGAGTTGCTTAAAAAAAACGGGGAGCTTCAATCGGAAGGTATTATGATCAAAAATACACAACTCACGTTTATTGCGGTGCTTGCACTGCTCGCCATTCTGTTTTTAGTGATAAGTACTCGCAACTATAGAAGGATAAAAGTGAAGAACAATGAACTGGCTGTAAAAAATGATGAGGTAAATCAACAACATATTCAAATCAAGATTCAGCATGATGAGCTCATCGTATTGAATGAAGAACTCCGATCACAGCAAGAAGAGGTGATGAGCCAACGTGATGCACTGGCCGAAAAAAACAAGGAGATAGAAACCATGAGCAAACAAGTTGCTGAAGTGAATGAAAAACTAGAACAGCTCGTGGCTCACCGAACAGAAGCCTTGGAAAACCAGAACACCAAACTTTCAGGATATGCTTTCTTGAATGCTCATAAACTGAGGGCCCCGCTTGCGCGCATCATGGGTTTAGTTAATCTGCTGCAAATGAAATCCAACGCAGGAGAAAAGCCTGTAATTATGAACCATCTTGCCAACTCCTCTGATGAGCTCAGTGAAGTGGCCAGTACCATCAGCAAAGCCATTCAGGACGAATTCAATCCGAGTCCTAAATAGAACAGTAGCTTCTGACACTAACATTCGTTTGTAGAGGTCTTTTTTAACATTTTTTTAGCAAAAGATTTGGAAACTCTACTGAATCACTATACGTTTGCACCATCAGATCGATGAAGCACTTCGCTTAATCGATTTATAAAGAAGCGCAGAGAGAACAGGCTCGATGAAGCGCTAGCAACCCCAAGAAAAGGTGCTAATGCCTGCCCCGAAGAAGGTCTTCAGGGAACGATAAACCGATTAAATAAAATGAAAAATTCAATTCAAATCCTCCGCGAAAGCTTCGACTCCATCGAAAAATCTCTCTTGCAATTTCTTTACACTGCGTGTTGTTGCATCACGCCACGAATGTGTTGTGCGCCATGCGCATGCATTATTCGAGCGTGTTGTTAGAGTCCAGGTTTTACTCTCTCAACACAATAGCCTGACGGTTTTCGTCTCTGCTAATCCAACTATTTTAAAATTTGATTTAAAGCATTAGAAAAAATACACCATGTCAAAGGCATTTAAAAAATCTAATAATTTTCTACTGAAGAGGATTTGATGTGAAGCGATGATAAAATCTGATTCAATATTTCATTATCCCAATGAGTTTGGGCTTGAGTCCGGAGGGAAGCTTTCGGGCTTTCAGCTCAAATACACAACGTATGGTCAGTTGAACAAAGAGCGTGACAATGTGGTTTGGGTTTGCCACGCATTAACTGGAAGCTCTGATTTCACCAGCTGGTGGGGAGGATTTTTTGATTCAAGCAGTTTGTATTCTCCACGCGACTATTTTATTATTTGCGCGAATACCTTGGGTGGTTGCTATGGCTCCACCGGGCCGCTGTCGCTGAATCCCTCCACCGGCCGACCATATTTTCATGAATTTCCTCAGCTCACCAATCGCGATGTGGTACGCGCCTTTGATTTACTTCGCGAACATTTGCAAATCGACAAAGTGCATACGCTCATTGGCGGCTCCCTTGGTGGACAACAAGCAATTGAGTGGGCTATTGAAAAACCAGATGTATTTGAACATCTGATTGCTGTTGCAACAAATGCTGCTCATTCACCATGGGGGATTGCATTCAATGAAGCGCAGCGAATGGCCATTGCTGCAGATACGACCTGGAAAAAGAATGATGAGCGTGCAGGCATTGAAGGAATGAAAGCAGCCCGCGCAATGGCAATGATTTCTTATCGCGCGTATGAAGGTTATGGGAATACGCAATCGGAAAAAACGAACGACAAGATCGATGACTTCCGCGCATCGTCCTATCAACAATACCAGGGAGAGAAATTAGCAAATCGATTTAATGCGTTCACGTACTGGCTCCTTACCAAAATGATGGACAGTCACAACGTAGGCAGAGGAAGAGAAAGTGTTGAGGCTGCGCTACAAAAAATAAAAGCTGAGACCCTTGTGGTTGGAATTGAAAACGATGTACTGTACCCAATCCGTGAGCAAGAATTTTTAGCTACAAACATTACTCACTCAAAGTTTGAAAAAATCTATTCTTTGTTTGGGCACGATGGATTTTTAGTTGAGTTCGATCAGTTCAAAACGATCGTTGGTAATTTTTTAAAGGAAGGCGTTTTAGTTAGGCATTAAGACATTAGGCAATAAGTAAAAAAGTAATCATAATCTTGAATTTTTAAATTTTGAATCAAATGAGCGAACACAAACATTTAAAACTCGGTGTCTTCGGATTCGGATGTGTGGGTCAGGGACTTTATCATGTACTCAATGAAACGCACGGCATCAAGGCTGAGATCAAAAAGATCTGTGTGAAAAATCGAAACAAATCACGCATCCTCGGGAGCGAAATTTTTACGTACGATAAAAACGATATTCTTTCAGATCCTGAAATTGATGTTGTAGTCGAATTGATAGATGATTCGAATGCCGCCTTTGACATTGTGAAATCAGCTTTACAAAATGGGAAGCATGTAGTGACAGCGAATAAGAAAATGCTGGCAGAACATTTGACTGAAATCTATGAGCTTCAGCTAAAATACGATCGATCAGTTCTGTATGAAGGCGCTGTCTGCGGCAGCATCCCCATCTTACGCAACCTCGAAGAATATTACGACAACGACTTGATCACAAGTATCGAAGGGATTTTCAATGGCTCTACAAATTATATTCTCACTAAAGTTTTTGAAGAAAAGAAAACCTATGTTGAAGCACTGAAAGGTGCACAAGAACTGGGTTTTGCTGAGTCTGATCCTGCCCTTGATGTGAAAGCATTCGATCCGAAATTCAAACTGACGATTGCGATTGCTCACACATTCGGAGTTTTTCTTAAGCCTGAAGAAATTATCAACATTGGTATTGATAAAATCAGTACGGTGGATCTGAAGTATGCGAAGGAAAATAATTATAAGATCAAACTGATAGCTCGTGCACTGAAGAGCGATGGAAAAATTTACGGGTTCGTAATTCCTCAGTTTGTTCCAACTGATAATATGCTTGCCACTGTTCGCAATGAATACAATGCTGTTTTGGTGGAAGGTGCTTTTGCAGAGAAGCAAGTGTTCATTGGTAAAGGAGCTGGCAGTTATCCTACAGGCTCCGCAGTTCTGTCAGATGTTTCTGCACTCGCTTACGGCTATCGTTATGAGTACAAAAAATTTACGCAAGGTGAAGATTTGATTTTTTCAAATAATGCCACAGTTGATGTTGTTGTAAGCTTCCCGGTTGGGACGCTCATCTCGAATCATGATTTTGAAAATTTCAAAGGCGGCTATCAAGGCAATGGTCATCAATATTTGACTGGCTCTGTTAAATTAGAGAAATTGAAAGCCTGGTACGAGTGGGACAATGTAAGTGTAATTCTTGCTCCCGAATTGAATCTTGTTCCAATAGAGAAAAATAAAAAGGAGTTGCTTTACGCCTAGTCTAAATTTTCAATCTTATCCTTTTTTTCTCAAGAAGGCCCGTGATGAAAATAATGACCAAGGAATATAAAAGTGATTTTGCAATCCCGATCATTCCTGTTCTTAGAAACAGTGGAAGACTTACGCCTATCCATGAAATAATAGAGTAATGAAAATAAGGAAGTAAGTACGAAGTGAGCGTACTCGTTCCAGCCGGTTTTAAAATCGAGAACCAGTTCTCTTTTCGATTGATGTCGACAAGCCAAACCAGTAGGACGAAGAATAATCCACTTATTCCAATGCACAATGCCACCCAGGAAGGCGATGCACCGATTTTGTGGATGCCCCATAGTGAGCGAGTCGCAAAACAAATCAATATCATGACGAGTGATCCTGAGATAAGGAGACCAAAAAACTTTTTTTTACTCTCAGCTTCCAGTGATTCTTTATAAACGCAAGCCACCACAATTCCTGCCATAACGATGGCAGGCAACGAACCATCACTCACGATCCAAAAATAAGGTTGGATGAATTTAAAAGGATCCAGCCAGTGCAGTTTTTCTGCAGCACTAAAAAAAATAAAAAACATCATGAACATTAAAAGAATCCGTAAGCTCTTTCTAAAAAATAAATAGAGAAGAGAAGCAATCAGGTAGCTCCACCCGATCAAGCCAAGTATTCCCCACCATTGTGTTTTCATCCAAACCGGATTTTCAATCGTTCCGCCTCGATACACCAAAGCCATGGCAAGCAACACAGCTATACCTAATCCTTCCAGCGCAAATTTTCTTTTGCTATCAAGATTCTTTGGATAATCGAGCCAGATAAAAAAGAATGCAAGCGTAATAAGGATTTCCCAAAGTGGTTTAGACAAAATTGCTGAGGCATTGTACGATTCCAGGTTGACGTGAAAAACCCCCATGACAATCAAAGCCAAAGAGCGAAGCAATGTGTGTTTAAGGATCGTCATCTCCGAATCACCCTTCGCTAATCGCTGATTAGTTGCAAAAGGAACGGACAGGCCGACAATGAATAAAAATGCGGGAAAAACTACATCAGCCAAACCAAGTCCATCTTCATTAGCAGCAGCATGTTCAAGCCAATTCGGAACATCTTGTAATGTCCAGAGGTCATTCACAAAGATCATCAGGAACATGGTCAATGCCCTAAAGACATCAATCGAAGCAAGCCGGCTGGGCTTTAGTTCACTCATAACTTACCTGGAATATCTGTTAGAAAAGTCTACGATTTGATAACCTCATTTATCTTTCCGTCAAAGTAATAGATTTAACTTGATTTCCACGATTCTGAAATCAACCTTAAGATGTTGGGCGAGACATAACATCATTGAGAAAATCATGTGAATCAGATAAATCGCTAAAAATAAATCGGAGTCTTTCAACAATTTTTCATGCACAAAAGTCGCCAGAGCAGAATCTTGGTTAAAAATACAATTTTCATTGGAAAGCCCCACTCACTTTTTCTTACCTTGCGGGATAGTTTTGCATGCCCGACATCATTCAACTTCTTCCCGATTCTATTGCCAATCAGATTGCTGCCGGTGAGGTAGTGCAAAGGCCCGCATCTGCAGTTAAAGAGCTGATGGAAAATTCGATCGATGCGGGGGCAGCTTCTATCAAGCTCATCGTAAAAGATGCCGGCAAGATTTTGTTGCAAGTGATCGACAACGGCCAAGGCATGAGCGAGACGGATGCACGCATGAGCCTTGAACGACACGCAACTTCAAAAATCAGAACTGCCGATGATTTGTTTCGGTTGCGCACGATGGGTTTTCGAGGAGAAGCATTGGCATCTATTGCAGCGGTGTCGCAGATGGAAATGAAAACGAGATTGCCCAATGAAGAGCTCGGCACTTTGTTGGTTGTCGAAGCATCGGAAGTAAAGAAGCAAGAGCCGGTTGCCTGCGAAAAAGGCACGAGCATCAGTGTGAAAAATTTGTTTTATAATATTCCAGCTCGCAGAAATTTTTTAAAATCGAATGGTGTGGAAATGAGCCACATCACCGAAGAGTTTCAACGAATTGCTCTCGCTAATCCAGTCATCTCATTTTCTTTGATTCAAGAAGATGAACTTGTGCTCGATCTTCCTGCGGGGAAATTGAGTCAGCGCATTGTTAATCTCTTCGGAAAAAATTATCAAACTCAGCTTGCCCCGGTTCAGGAAGAGACTTCTCTGCTGAGAATTACAGGCTATATCGGTCGCCCGGAACTAGCCAAAAGAAAACGCGGAGAGCAGTTCATTTTTGTAAACAACCGATTCATCAGAAATAATTATCTCGGTTATGCAGTAAACAGTGCGTACGAAGGCTTGCTTCAAGAAAATCATTTTCCGTTTTACACTTTGTTCATTGAAATTGATCCAAAACATGTGGATGTGAATGTTCATCCTACAAAGACGGAAATCAAGTTTGATGATGAGCGTTCTGTTTACGGAGTAGTGTGGAGTGCCGTAAAGCAGGCTCTTGGATCACATAATCTTTCTCCTGCCATCGACTTTACTGCCGATGTAAACCTTATGAGTAAGGTAAGCAATCAGCCGCTTTCGAGAGAACAATATTACGATGAGCAGTTCAGCACATTGCAGCGGTCTAATCTGCAGAACTGGGATAAACTTTTCGAACAAGAGTCAGCAACTTCTAAATTGTTTGAGAAAACTGAAGTCTCACAAAAAACTACGGTTCGACTTGAAAGTTCAATCAACAAGCCGGAAGAAGTTTCCGTTCCTGAAAATGAAAAAGGAATATTTCAGTTTCAGCAGAAATACATTGTGCGTGCATCGCGAAGTGGCGTGTTATTCATCGATCAACAAGCAGCGCATGAACGTATTCTCTTTGAAAAATATTTATTGCAATTAAAAGGAGTGCCCGGCAATAGTCAGCAAAGTTTGTTTCCGCAGACACTCTCGCTAAGTGCTCCCGATTTTGCCTTGACTATGGAAATGGAGCGAGAGATTCACGCACTCGGTTTTCGATTTGAAGTGTTTGGAAAAAACACATTGCTGATTTCAGGAACGCCAACTGATGTTCACGGAAGTGAAAAGGAATTATTTGAAGGCTTGATTGAGCAGTTCAAAAAAAATCAATCTGAATTGCAATTGCCTCTTCGCGAAAATTTAGCTCAGGCTTTGGCCAAACGTGCTTCGATCAAAGCCGGGCAAAAACTATCTTCTGAAGAAATGGAAGCGGTTGCCAGCAGCCTCTTCGCATGTAATACACCCAATTTTTCTGCTGAAGGCAGCCCAACCTTTTTCACCCTCGACTCGTCTAAGATTGAAAATTATTTTACCCGATAAATTTTTATGTTCAATATCACTCCGCTTGTTCGTACACTGATCATTATCAATGTGGTTGTCTTTATACTCCAGCAGATGGTGACAAATTTGTTCACAGGTCAATTGGCAAATGGACAACAAATCCAAATGGGTCTTACAGATGTCCTTTCTTTGTGGAGCATGAAACCCAATCTTTTTGTAGGCTTTTTTAAGCCCTATCAGTTTTTTACTTATATGTTCGCTCACGGAGGCTTCGGTCACATCTTTTTCAACATGCTTGCACTTGCATCGTTCGCTCCAATTTTGGAGACATATTGGGGCGAGAAGAAATTTCTTTTCTTTTACTTAGCAACTGGAATCGGTGCCGGAATAATATATTCCGTTATAAATTACTTTTTTTTCCCCGGAGATGGGCAGATGCTTGGTGCATCGGGTGCGCTTTATGGCGTGTTGATGGCGTTCGGTTTGGTATTTCCTAATATGGAACTTATGCTGCTCTTCCCTCCCATTCCAATCAAAGCAAAATACATGGTGTTCGTCATTGGAGGAATCACATATTTTATGGACCGCAGTGGCACAGTTGCCCACCTCGCACACTTTGGCGGAGCTTTTGTCGCATTTCTAATAATCAATTACTGGAAAACTCAGGGTGGCAGGTAATTTTTCATTTACTCAATTAGCCAATTAATCAGCGATAGCCTAAATTTATTGGCAGAATGGAAATCATGTTCATCCTGAAAATCATAAAATCCTGATCTGTGTTCGAGGAATTTAAAAATGCTTTCAGCCGCTCCAACAATGGGCATATTCAATTGATTATCATCAACGTGGTGATTTTTGTTGTGCTGGGCGTACTCTTTGTATTTGCCAGGATCGGAGGATTTGAAAATATCTTTAAGGTTGTTCACGATCAGTTCCTTATCCCTCCAACGTTTGCTGAATTTGCTACAAGGCCCTGGACGGTTATCACTTACGCATTTGCCCACAGCCTCACCGATATTTTCCATATCCTTTTCAATATGCTCGCTCTTTATTGGTTTGGGAAATTGTTTGTTGAATATCTCGGAAGCGATAAGTTGGTTGCGTTGTACGTTTTGGGCGCGTTAGCGGCAGCAACATTTTATTTGTTGATGTTCAATACAGTTCCATTCTTCAAAGAACAATCTAATTTTCCCGGAATGGTCGGGGCATCGGGTGCGATCTACGCAATCATGGTCGGTGCCGCAACCTTACTCCCTGACTACACTTTTTTCCTTTTGTTTTTTGGCCCCGTTCGCATCAAATACATTGCCGCTATTTATATTTTGATTTCTTTTCTTGGCTCGGTTGGCGCAAATTCCGGTGGCAACATCGCTCACCTCGGTGGCGCGTTGATGGGATTTATTTATATCAAACAATTGCAAGCTGGCGTGAATTGGGGCGGGTGGATTACTTCTGTTTTGGATTGGATAAAAAATATTTTCAAGCCACGTGCTAAGGTGAAAGTCACTTATCGTAAAACCGAGCCAAAAGAAAAATCATCTGCACCTAAAAAAGCTTCTCAAGAAGAGATCGATGCCATCCTTGATAAAATTTCTGACCGCGGATACGAAAGCCTCAGCAAAGACGAGAAAGAAAAACTTTTCAACGCCAGCAAGAAATAGATTTCAAATTCAAAATTCCAGATTTAAAATTTAAAAGACTTTTCTACAACTATAAACCAGCTAAATCTTGAATTTTGAATTTGAAATATGGAATTAATTGATCTGAGTCATTCGATCGAGCATGGCATGATCACCTACAAAGGGTTGCCGGCACCGATCATTTGCGATTACCTTAGTCGCGAAGAATCAAGAACAAAATATGCAGAAGGAACAGAGTTTCAGATCGGTAAAATAGAAATGGTGGCCAACACAGGCACATACCTTGATTGTCCGTTTCACCGTTATGCCGATGGAAAGGATCTTTCACAAATTCAATTGGAAAAATTAGCCGACCTCGAAGGAGTTCTGATCGATGCGGAAAGAGTTCAATCCCTTGATAAGAAATTCTTCGAAGGAAAGAATCTCGCAAACAAAGCCGTAATTGTGCACACCGGATGGAGCAAACATTGGCGTACAGATACTTACTTTGAAAACCATCCTTTCCTCACGGTAGATGCCGCTGACTATTTAGTTTCGCAAAAAGTGATTTTAGTTGGCATTGACAGCCACAATATCGATGACACCCGCACTAACGCACGACCAGTTCATTCGATTTTGTTAAAGAGTGAAGTCCTGATCACCGAGCACATGACCAATTTGCATTTGCTCAGAGGAAAAAAATTCAGGTTCACAGCAGTGCCGCCAAAATTTGTGGGAGTTGGAACATTCCCGGTGAGGGCTTTTGCGAAAATTTAGATTGTTTTCTTGTACACGCGATAGCGTTTGTAAATTTCCCCTCCCACATTCTCACACTCGGCACACATCAGTTTGTTCGTTTCCAAAATCAAATGACTGTCCATTGTTTCCAAACCGCGCTGCGTGGCTGTCTGCATTAACGATTGTCCGAGTAGAGCGGTTAGTCCCTTACCACGATAGTTTGGTTTGACGGCACCCAGCAAAAGATCAAGTTGCTTAGTCTTCTTAGCCGAATTAAGAATGTGAATAAATCCGAACGGAAAAAGTTTTCCTTTTGCTTTTTGAATGCCTTTGCTCATGTCTGGCATGGACACCACAAAAGCAATGACATCGTTTGTTGAATCAACGATTACTTTTACAAAGGCAGGATCAAGAATTGGCAAATATTGAGCTGCAAATTTTTTCATCTCTTCTTCGCTCATCGGTAAAAACCCAAAAAGAGGTGCGTAGCATTCGTTGACCAAGCGAAAGACAGGAACAATATAAGGTTTCAGTTTTCTCTTCGAATTAAATTCCAGCAATCGGATTTTTTTATTCGAAATAACACGATCACTTATTTTACTGAGAAAATCCGGAACGGTTTTCGGTATTGCCATTGTATACGAAACACAATCCAATTCTTTCGTATATCCTTCGTTCTCAACCAAGGTTTGCACGTAGGCCGGATTGGTCGGGGTAGCAATCACAGGCAGATATTCAAAACCTTCGACTTGAAGACCTTGCGGATCTTTATCTGAAAACCCATATGGCCCGATCACCTTGTTAATTCGTTTTGATTTTGCCCATGATTCAATTTGTCTAATCAATGCATGGGCAGCTTCCTGATCATTGATGCAATCGAGGTTAAAAAAACGAGCTGTCTCCTCTCCTATTTGTTCATTGTATTTTCTATTAATGATACCCATGACACGGCCCACCGCCTGTCCATCCCGATAAGCCATCAAACGTATTGTCGCAGAATATTGAAGAGCTGAATTTTTGATGGGATTATGAAAACTCCATTCATCGGCATAAATCGGGGGTACCCAATGTGGGTCACCGCGATAAATTGTCTCAGGGAAATGGATATATTCTCGGAGCTGTTGTTTAGTATGAACTTCCCTGATCTCAATGGCCATATATCGAAAATGGATTTTGCTTTCTCTTCTACCTTATTTATTCTTCTTGAAGACAAATTGAGATTGCTGGCACTGTATCACACGTGCAAAAAACTCTTTCAGGTAATGATATTCATCAGAGCTGTATACTGATTTGTTCAACGTCAAATTGCTTGTCATTTGAATTTCATTGTTAAGATTTGAAACGCTGAAAAAATAACGACCTCCGGATTGCGGCAGGAAAACGGAACTACTTTTTGGAAGCTCATCAACACTAAATAAATTTTTGTAATCCAGTTTAAGCATCATGATTTGTTCCAGTGGAGCACCAAAATCCACGGGATAGTTTCTTTCAGCTGATCGAAAAGGGTTTTTCTCCCATCGGTCAACAAGAAAAGGTGAAAAGTAAAGCAGATCGTTGTCCGCTTTTTCCGCAAAGAGAAGCTCAAACTCTTCAACAAATGGTTTGTCCAGTGAGTCTACTGCTCGAGATGAATAGTTTGTCACCTCAAAATTATTCCATGTCTTAGTTTGTTCCTTCCTGTACTCCTCTACTGATTCGAAAGAAAAATATTTTTTCCGCTGATCAAAAGCATCGTAACCAAAGTGGGTAATTTTCAGATTTCCCTTCAGATCTCCATTTTTGTCTACAGTTAGAGTTAATTCGCTAATCCTTTTGTCCTTGTCCTTGATTTTTAAATCTACCCATTCAGAAATTTTGCTAACCACCCGAACTTTTCCATTCAAGCATCGTTCGGGCACAAAGCCAAACGGATGCAATGGATGTGTGGCATCAAGCCAGTACTGGTCGGTTCCAATCGTGACGCGGGCGATAACATAATTAAATCCCGAAAGCACCGGATGCAACGTTGTCGGAAGTCCATTTTGTCGCGTGGAAAGCATTGCAGGTTCGGCCTGGAGCCCGGCAGATTGAAGTGCTCCAACTAAAGTCAAGTTTAAATCGGCTACGTTTCCCTTTTTCGACTGGTATGCTTTTCTTGCCCCTAGATCTGTAAAATTCCCGTAAGCATCATTCCATTGATAATACTTTTTAATTTCATTAAAGATTGATTTCGCTTTTACCAACGGATCTGACGTATCCTTTGTCAATAATTGGATCTGATCATCCCATAACTTACGAGCTTGTTTAATTTGACTCCCAAAATTTTCATGACTTTGAAGTTTCCTGTCAACATCGCTCCATTCTTCGGTATATTTTGTTACTGCTCCATCAAACCTCTTAATCTCAATAAGCTCAAAGTTTAATGCGCTTAGAAAGTTACGTTTTGCTGTCATGTAATCTTCTTCCTTAAATGCAGGAATATCATTCATACCATACGTAACAAAAATACAATCGGCATTTCCACCACCGATCGTCAAGCAATTATTTACTATGTCTGACTTATTTTTGGAAAGGGTGAGTGGTCCGCGGAGAACAATATTGTAGGTATAGTTACCTGGAATTTTAGCCCGGAAATCGCTATTCACTTTTGGGATATCCGACTGAAACTCCCATGTTCGCCAGTTAAAAATAAAGGGGGATTCTAAAAAGTATTTAATCTCGATGATACTTCCGATTCGAACATCTGGCAATGCAAATTTTTTAAAGTCCCAGCTTTTGTTTCTGTTTTCTGTAAAAACATCTTTAGGATTTAATTTTGATTCTTTAATTGAATTATTTTCCAGATTAAAGGTGGAGGCTTGAATGTCGGTAATCGATTCCTTTTCAGATTCAATAATCCTGAGAGGAATTTCAAAATTAGCCAGTTCAAAAGCCTGTCGCTTTAGAATCTTTATTTTGACATGGTACTCTAATATAAGGTTGTAAGGCGAAGCGTTTTGAATGTAAGTATCTCCAAATTCATTCAGTACAAGGGCAACCGCAGTACTATCCTTTGAATATTCTTTCATTCCCAGATCCGCATAAGTGATCGCTCCAAATTTGAAACCACTTTCGAACTGAGCAAGAACTAAAGAAGGAAAAAGTGTCAAGAACAATAAAATTCTCATGAGAATATTTTGGGCAAAAATAGATGATTAACAGTAAAGTCTACCAGTTGCTTTTTCATCAGTTAACCATTCAATTATACCAATGTAGTTTAGTTAAGCAACGGCAATTCAAAGTTCCAGATTTAAAATTCAAAAATTAGCTTAGTCCAACAATATTGAATCTTGAATTTTAAATTTTGAATCAATACACCGTGAAAGCTCCTGCACGAATATTCTTTCCATTAACAGCCCGGCTGGCCTTAATGCAACTCCTTAATATTATATATCAAATTCTTAAATCATTTTCGCTATTCACAGCCTCAATCCCTAAACAAACCCTAAATTTTTACACCACTTCTTTTTGTTTTCTCACTAAAAAGCATACCTTGAAAATGTTATTTTTTAGCACCCGCGGCTAACCACGGATGCAAGCGTTACATTTTTTTATTGGGGTTTTTGAGTTGTACTAAAAAATTTGCTGGAGGCAAATCGGTTTTGGGAAGTTCAAACGACAATAGTGTTTTGTGGCCGCTTGTAGGATATGGG
>JACOSO010000071.1 GCA_016178785.1 Bacteroidota bacterium
ATGTTTCGTGCAATGGCGGAAACAATGGAACAGCAACGGAGACAGCCGCAGGAGGCACGCCATCTTACACATACAGTTGGAGCAGCGGGCAAACCACTTCTGCTGTTACAAATTTTTCAGCGGGAAATTATTCCGTAACGGTTACGGATAACAATGGTAGCCGTTGCGCAACTCTTCCCAAAGAAAAAATCTGATTAGAAATCGCTTCCATAGCGGCTTTATAGCACACGCAGTTTTGCGGACCGGTTTATGAAAGTGAGATTTTTACCTTCGGCAGAAGTGATGTAATGAAGCGCAAAAAGATGGTTTTTATTTGAGCCGGCATTCCGATAGTTATCGGAACCCTATGGATTGCCTGCAGTTTCTGGTTGGATTTTCTTGAAACAAACTTCAGATACTTCTTCAGGTTGTAGGTGAGTGCTGCCATAAGCACATGCTTGTTCGCCTGAGCGATGCCGCGCGTGTTCACCCGTTTCATGTTTAAAAAATTGATGAGCGTTCCCAGCACGGGTTCCACCGTGCTGCTTCTTTTTTTCATAATGCGTTTTGCATATTCGGTTTGCATCTTAGCGTACATTTTATCATAGAGCGGTTTGTGTATGCTGTCGTCTATTTTTTTGAACTTTGTTTTTTTGCCGCAGCAAGTTTCTCTCAGCGGACATTTGCCGCAATCCTTTTCGCTGCTGCGGTAGATTTTCTTTGTGTATCCTTTGCTGTCGGTGCTGATTTTTTTGAACGGCAAAACGGCTTTGTTTCCCCTGGTGCATTCGCAGCGGTCTTTTTCTTTGTTGTAAATAAATCCTTCTCTTTGATTTTTATATTGTCCGAAATTGGGAATGTAGGCGTCTATTTCTTTTTCTTCTATGAATGATAATGATTCTCCGCTTGAGTAGCCCGTGTCGGCTGTGATTTGCTGGGCTTCAATATTTTCTTCCTTGAGATTTTGAATTGTTTGTTCTAAAATTTCAGCAAGTGATTGACTGTCTCTTTTATCGGCAAAGTCAGCGAGCGCTCCCGTTATAACATGGTGCGCATCATCCACCGCAATCTGTCCGCTGTAATTCATCTGTCTTGCTTTGCCCGGCTTCACCGAAATTCTTGCATCGGAATCGGTAGCGCTGTAGTGCGTGTGGTTACTGAGAAATTTCGGGCGGATTAAATTTCCGTGCTCATCTATTTGTTTGCTGTTTCTGTTGGAGGGCTCGTCTTTATATGCATCTTCCTTCCACGCG
>JACOSO010000074.1 GCA_016178785.1 Bacteroidota bacterium
AGAAGTTTTTCGAAGAGAGGTGGGATGCAAACCCGAGTTTTCAAGAAAGGGTCAATCGTTTCCAAGAAACAAAAAACCATTTGTTAAATTCGCCATGAGCTACAAATCTGTATGAGAAGAAGCTTAACTTAATGGCATTGATATGTAATCTTTAATTTATAATCGTATTACTCCTCATCTATAAACCGTTTCGTGATCTGCTGATACGAATCGATTCTCCTGTCGCGTAAGAAAGGCCAATGTGTGCGAATGCTGTCGGTCTTGTTGAGGTCAACTTCAATTACATTCACTTCTTCTTTGTCGTGCGATGCTTTGTACAGGAGTGAGCCGAGAGGGTTCGCCACAAAAGATCCACCCCAGAATTTCATGGCGCCATTTTGTTCGAAGCCAACTCTGTTCACACTTACTACATGGATACCGTTAGCTACCGCATGGCTTCGCTGAATGGTTTGCCACGCATTGTACTGCTCAGCGTTGGTTGCTTCATCTTGCGAAGTAGCCCACCCAATTGCTGTCGGGTAAAACAAAACCTCTGCTCCCATCAGGGAAGTGATACGTGCAGCTTCGGGATACCATTGATCCCAGCAAATCAAAATACCAACGGTTGCAAATCTTGTTTTGAAAACTTTGTAACCGAGATCGCCTGGCGTGAAATAAAATTTTTCATAATACGCGGGGTCATCGGGGATGTGCATCTTACGGTATTTGCCCAAATAACTTCCATCAGCATCGAGCACAGCCGTGGTATTGTGATAAATGCCTTGTGCTCTTTTTTCAAAAAGTGAAGCGATGATGACAACGCCTAACTCTTTTGCGAGCGCAGTTAATTTATCTGATGATGGCCCTGGGATTGATTCCGCCAGTTTGAAATTTTCATAATCTTCCACATCGCAGAAGTAGAGAGAAGTGAAAAGTTCTTGCAGGCAAACAATCTGTGCTCCTTTCTGAGCAGCTTCACGGATCTTAACAATCGCCTTTGAGAGATTTTCTTCTTTGTTTGAAGTGCAACTCATCTGCACCGTTCCGATTTTTACTGGTTTTGACACGATACTATTTACTTGATGTTATTATTTGCTTGCTGTCGCCCTTGAAATTTTAAAATGATCCAAGGATATAAAACGTCATCAGGGTGAGGCTCTCTCTTTTTCATGGAAGCCATCCAATCCATAACATCTAGTGTATGTATCAAACTTTCTGAGGGAGTAAGCGGTCTGAACATTTTCCTCTCCAGAAAATTTTTCTCTTTGATGTCGGAGTAAATAATCGGTTTGATGGACTTATGCATCATAAAGACTTTTTCAAAACACAAAGATAAGAAGGAAAATATCACTAATTAGATTTCACCGCGCGCACCATCTCCCTTTTTCCCGGTGGGCCTGCGAGTGTCTCCACTTTAAGTCCGAGCGATTTTAAATCCCGCTTGAGTTGGCCTTTGGCACAGTATGTGACGAGGGCAGAGTTATTCTTCATTGTCTTTGCGATTTTTTCCAAAATAGGCATTTCCCACATTTCGGGCTGCTTGTCAGGTGAGAAGGCATCGAAGAAGACAACATCGAAGGTTTGGTCAGGAAAATTCATTGCTTGAATTTTCCCCTGATGCTTTTCTAGAATGAAATTGGGCATGATTGAAATTTGTGCGTTCCATTCACTTCGATGAATATCTTGAAAATATTTTTCGGCCATTTCAAAATTCAATTGCTGCGCGTAGTTCAACTGATCAACTAGTTCGAAAGCAACTGGAAACGCTTCGATGGTTGTGTAATGAAATCTTGCCTCCTGATTGAGCGACCCTCGTAAGGTAAGAAGCGCATTCAGCCCTGTGCCAAATCCAATCTCCAGAATTGAAATTTCTTTCGTTTGATTTTGTTCAAGCCAAAATTGCAAACCGTTTTTAATGAAAACGTGAAGTGATTCCTGAATAGCTCCATGGGTGGAGTGATAGGTTTCGTTAAGTTCTTTATTGATTAGTGAATGAGATCCATCAGATGTTACTATGATTTCGATATTCATGCATACATCAACTTTCCCTTAGGCTCGGGAATTGATCTGTTTAGAGAAGTGGCTGTTTCAATCCATTCTTCAATCACTAATTCTACGTTGGTAAGTGCTTCGATTTGTGTCTTGCCATCCGCCATGCACCCAGACAACTCAGGTACCTCTGCAATAAATGCTCCATCTTCTTTGCTCCAATAAATGATAATCTCGTATTTATTTTTCACTTTCATGACCTAATTTATATTTCAAAATAATGCTTCTTACTTGTTTTACATGATACGATTTTGCTTTCCCTGAATTCGGTTGAAGATTGATAATTTCCTCAATGCCAGTTTTATAAAAAATGTGGTGACCCTTTAATTCGATACTCAAAACCTAACTTCGTTAGTAAAGTTACAAGATCTTCAAAATCAAAGTTATTATCGGAGGCTCCTCTCAGCAATTTTATCAGTGCCTTTTCAAATTTACTCATATTTCAACATTTTTTATCAATGCCACTGCCATCGCATTTACCCCTTCTTCGCGACCTACATAACCAAGTTTTTCATTTGTAGTTGCTTTGATTGAAATATCATCCTCACTGATATTCATCAAAGGTGCAAGCACTTTTTTCATTTCAGGAATGCGTGGATTGATCTTGGGGTTTTCGAGGCAAAGTGTACAATCCACATTTTCTATTTCCCAGCCTTTTTCATTGAGCATGCGAGTAACATCCTGAAGGAAAAATTTTGAGTCTCTGCCTTTCCACTTTGGGTCTTTGTTGGAATAATGAAACCCGATGTCTCTTACATTCGCAGCACCGAGCAGCGCATCGCAAATGGCATGGATCAATACATCAGCATCGCTGTGACCAACAGCACCCTTTTCAGATTCTAATTTAATGCCACCTAGCCAAAAGTCCTTGCCTTCGGCCAGCGGGTGAACATCAAACCCAAGCCCTACACGAATTTTCATTTGATTGCTCTGTAATACATCACATTTGAATTTTCTTCCTTCAGAATTTCGGATGCCACCCGGTGAATATTGGTTGTGGTCACGGCTTCAATCTTTTCAATTTCCTTATTCACCAAGTTTGCGTCTCCGCTCAGCGAAGCAAAAGCAAGATTCATAGCGCGGTTTATTACTTCCACTTCTCCAAATTCGATGGAAGCTTCCGATTGGTTTTTCACTTTTCTCAGCTCATCTTCCTTAACTCCATTTGCAATCACTGCTTGCAGAATTTCATCCACTTCCTTTTCGGCATCTAATAGATCAACTCCGTCTTTCACGCGGCCATTTACTACAAGCATACCCGGATCTATTGTTCCCATCACAAAAGAGGAAATCGAGTTGAAAATTTCCTTTTCGTGCACTAAAGTCTGGTACAACCTGCTCGATTGTCCCCGACTCAACACATCGCTCAGTAAATCGGCTGTATAATAATCTTTATGAAATCGTCCAGGCATGTGATAGGATTTGTACAGTGCATTGGCGGGCACTTTGGCTTCTACATTTACAATCCGTTTTCCTTTTTGCTTTGGTTCTGTCGGTAATTTTCTTTCAACCTTCTTTCCGGATGAGATTGGACCGAACCATTTCTCTGAGAGTCGTTTCACCTGATCAAGGGTAACATTGCCCGCCACAACAAGCACCGCATTATTGGGAAGGTAATGAGTAAAGAAAAAACCCTTCACATCATCCATTGTTGCATTTTCGATGTGTGAAATCTCTTTGCCTATGGTTGCCCATTGATACGGGTGAGTTGTATAAGCTAAAGGCCGAAGTTTCAGCCACACGTCTCCGTAAGGCTGATTGAGGTATCGCTGCTTAAATTCTTCGATCACCACCTTGCGTTGAACTTCCAAAACTTTCGGATCAAATGACAAACTCAACATTCTGTCGCTCTCCAGCCAAAAACCGGTTTCAAGATTGGAAGCAGGAACAGTCAGGTAGTAATTGGTGATATCGGTATTGGTAAAAGCATTGTTTTCCCCGCCCACCAATTGCAATGGCTCATCATAACTTGGAATATTTTTAGAGCCTCCAAACATCAGATGTTCGAATAAATGAGCGAAACCTGTTTTCTGAGGCTGCTCATCGCGAGAGCCAACGTCATAAAGGATATTCATCACAGCAATCTGAACCGAATGATCCTCATGAACAATCACACGAAGGCCGTTATCCAAAGTAAACTGACTAAAAGGAATCATATAAAAATTATGGATTGCAAATTACAAATTTCGCAGTACTAGCCGTCCAGTTTCTAAATCTGAAATTTAGAATCTGAAATCTGAAATAAAAGTGCAAACTTCGCAGTCTTATGGCAGATAATTCGTTTCGTTTTTCAGAAGTTGCAGAGCCCCACCGTGTGCGAACCCTTCAAATTCTCAGGCAATATCCTGATGTAAAAAAACTGATGGGTAAAAACCCACTCACCATTTTTGCTATTATTGGTTTAGTTGGAGGAATGATTGGCATCTCCTATTTAGTCAAAGACACCCCATGGTGGGTAGTTTTACTGATTGCCTATTTCGTTGGTGCATTTTTCAATCATGCCCTCTTTGTGATGATACACGAATGCTCACATCATCTGCTTTTCAAGAACAAATCGCTGAACAGATTTGCTGCAATCGTTTCAAATCTGCCTCATGTCTTCCCTTCAGCTATTTCTTTCGAGCGTTACCACATCAAGCATCACTCCTTTCAAGGTGTGCATGAACTCGATGCCGACTTACCTGATTTCTGGGAAGCGAAATTGTTCAACAACTCGGTTCTAGGCAAAGCATTTTGGTTGTTGCTATTCCCGGTATTTCAGGTTATCCGCACTTTCCGCCTGAAAGAAATCAAACCTGTGGATGGCTGGATTGTAACAAACTGGATTATTCAAATTGCATTTAACGTTACTCTTTGGATTTTCTTAGGACCCAAAGCGCTTATGTTCATGCTACTGAGTTTCTTCTTTTCTGTGGGTTTACATCCACTCGGTGCAAGATGGATTCAGGAGCATTATCTGACGCTAAGTGAAACGCAAGAGACCTACAGCTACTATGGCCCGCTCAATGCTGTTGCATTTAATGTTGGGTTTCACAACGAGCATCATGATTTTCCATCCGTACCATGGAACAGATTACCGCGATTGAAAAAGAGTGCACCGACCTACTACGACTCGCTTCTCTCTCATCAATCATGGACAAGTCTTTTCTTCCGCTTTCTATTCGATAAAAACATTTCCCTCTTCTCTCGCATCACGCGCAATGAACGTGGCAAAGTAAAGCTTACCGATGAAAGCAAGCCTGATATGGATATGGTGAAGGAAAAAGTGGCATAAAATTTCTAGCCTTAAAAAATTGCCTCGTCTCGCGAAAATCGGTCTGTTTATTGTCCTTCTTACGTGCAGCAGCTGGGGGTTCTTCGCTCACAAAAAAATCAATCGCTTGGCCGTGTTTACCCTGCCGATGGAGATGGCTTCGTTTTTCAAAAAGAACATCCGTTACATAGAAGAGTCAGCAGTAAATCCGGATCGAAGACGATACATCGTTCCGGATGAAGCTTCACGTCATTACATCGACTTAGACACTTATGGCGACAGCGCGGCCTTCAAGTTGCCTCGTTATTGGAAAGATGCTGTAGAAAAAATTGGTGAAGACTCTTTGAGGAGGCACGGAATCTTACCATGGAATATTCAACGCGTTTATTTTCAATTGAAAGATGCCTTCTTTATTCGCGATCCTGAAAAGATTTTGAAACTTTCTGCTGATCTTGGTCATTATGTTGCCGATGCACACGTGCCACTACACACAACAAAAAATTATGATGGGCAGTTTACCAATCAAATCGGTATTCATGCTTTCTGGGAATCTCGACTGCCGGAATTATTTTCTTCAGAGTTTGATTTTTACACGGGCAAGGCCACTTACATTTCAAACGTGCAGCTTGAATTCTGGAAAATTATTTCGCGCACAAACCAATCACTTGATTCAGTCTTACGATTTGAAAAACAATTGAGTGAACAATGGGGTGAAAAGAAATACAATTTTGAATCTCAAGGCCGGCAAACGGTAAAAGTCTTTTCCAACAACTATTCTGTGGCTTACCATGAAAGGCTTTCAGGAATGGTGGAGCGGCAAATGCGATCAAGCATACTCGTGACCGGAAGTCTCTTGTACTCCGCATGGGTCGATGCAGGTCAGCCGGATTTGAAATCATTGATCGATTATAAACCTTCTGATGACGAGCTGAAACTTCGTAAAGAGGAATTGGAGAAATGGAAATCAGAGAAATTTAAGGCCACAGACGATACTCTACATGTCCACTGAAAATGAATTAGTTTACTGAAGGTGGGTTAGGGTCATATTTTTGTTCCTTTAAAATTTCAGTCGCATGTCCTGATTCTGATGTTCGTTTATAACGACCAATTCCGGCAACATAGTAATCTACATAGAACACGGATCCTTTTCCACTGTGTTTCCGTCTGAGAATCGTAGAGATTTTTACAGCCTTCCTTTTCTTTCCATCAATTTTAACTCTTGAAAACTCAGCTAAATAAGTCGTTACCACGGCTCCTTTTTGCCCAGGATTCGTCCACTCAGTTTTACCATCACCTGAGGGCATTTTAAAAAGTATTTGCCCATCTGCAACATATGTTTCAACTCTTCCTGGCGATGTATTGGCTTTTCCTCTGATGAGGGATATTTCTGTATCATCTATTTTAACAACTTGCTCTTGCCCTCCCCTTAAGCCTTTGTCATCATAATACATTGTAGTAACTGAGGCACTATCACCCATGTTCTTAAAAAACACTTGGGTTTTTGATTCGCCAATAGGCATCCTCGTTTTAAATACCGATACATTTTTTTCTAAAGGTGGGAGAAAATAATCCTTGGCGGTTTGGGCAAAAAGTCTAGAATGAGACAAAATTATCGCAAGCAAACAATACAATTTCATGTTATCGTGGGTTAGGCTATAAATCCAAACTGATAATTAAAATAAATTGTCGAAAAAAATGAACTACATCTTCCTCACATGTCCGCTACCCGAAGCGTGACTGTTTAATTGACTGGGGTTTCCTTTATAGCTTACACTTCCACTCCCCGAAATATTCGCATCGAGTGCGTCCTTCACATTGATCTCTACATCGCCAGAACCGGAGATATGTACATTGCATTTAGAAACTTCGAGATTGGCAGCCAAAACTTTTCCTGATCCACTGATTCTTGCCTTGATCTCGTTGGCAGTGCCGCTCGCTACAATTTTTCCTGACCCCGAAATACTTATGTCCGCCTTTCCTGTGATCGAAACTTGAGCGTTCACTTTACCTGATCCACTCACGCTGCTGTCAAAATTTTGGCAAGTGCCTTTTACATCTACATCTCCACTCCCTGAAACATCCGCATTCAAATTTCCTTTGGCCGCTACTTCAATCTGCAATGAACCTGAGCCGCTCACTTTTAGCTCCAGGTCATTAGTTGAAAATTTTCCTTCACCTATTACATCACCAGAGCCACCTACTCCTAAATACTCGAGCGTAGTTACCGTAACATAAGCTGTAACCTTATTATTATCATCGCGCCAGCTCCAGTCAAACCACCTCCACTTATCTTCACGACCAATGATTAGTTTTCCGCCTTCTACAGAAGTTTCAACTTTACTTAAAAACTCCTTGTCGCCTTCAAGCACCACGCTCTGAGTGCTCCCTTGTTTCAGAATCAGTTTGCCGGGTACACGGAAAGAAAGTTTGGAGAAAGACTCTACGCTTCTGGTTTCTTTGGTTTGCGCAAACGCGAATCCGGAAACCAACATTAAGACAAGAACGGCTAGTTTTTTCATAGGGGCATATTAAAGTTCGTGCAAAAGACTCATGTCTTGCACACAAGGTTGCTTATGTTTATGGAATATTTTTCAACTAAGACGCAAAAATTCGAATGGCGGTTGCAGATATCCATTCATTTCATACCATCCAGTCGGTTTCTGAGGGAATCTATAAGGAAAAAGGAAGCAAATTTCTTGGTTTCGCATATCCGGTAAGCAATGAAAGTGAAATCAAAAGCAGGCTTGAAGGGCTCCGTAAAAAATATTTTGATGCAAGCCATCATTGCTACGCATGGATGCTTGGTGCTGACAAAAAACGTTTTCGTGCTTTTGATGACGGTGAGCCCAGTCATTCGGCAGGCACTCCCATACTCGGCCAAATAAAATCTAAGAATCTCACGAATGTGTTTGTAGTGGTCGTTCGTTACTTCGGGGGAACAAAGTTAGGCGTTGGCGGGCTTACTCAAGCTTACAAAGCCGCAGCAGAGGCTGCACTCGCTAATGCAAAAATTATTGAGGTGGAAATTACCTCTATGTTCATTTTGAATTACGACTACACCTCATCGGCAGATGTGATGCAACTTGTGAAAGATTTTGATCTTGTTATTGAAAACCAAGAATACGATGTTCTGGCAAAATTAAAAGTGAGCGTAAAGCTAAAGCACAAAGAAAATTTTCTAAAAAAGTTGAAGTTGCTCAATGCGATTGGTGTCAAGGTGGCTTACGAAGAGGAATGGGAAAATTGATAAAAAAAGAGTCCCGCTCACGGGACCCTTAAATAAAGTATCATTAAAAAAACCTTACTTTTTGAAAGTGATTGGAATCATAACTTTAAAACTGATGTTTCTTCCCATGTTAAACACGCCAACTCTTCCTGTCACGTTATTAGTGTCAGCATACTTCAGTCGACTCATGTTGCTTTGGTAAGCCACATCGAAAATGTTGCTCGCATAAATATAAAGTGAGCAAAACATTTTCTGTTTCGAACAAATGTCCGCGCCCAAGCCTACGCTCAACAATGTATAGGCCGGTGTTATAGTTTCATTGCCGTATTTATAATAGACTTTGCTCTGTTCAAAAAAATGATCGATTCCTAATTTAAAGTAGGCATTCTTCAAGGTCTCTCCATTACCAGGCAA
This sequence comes from Bacteroidota bacterium, assembly GCA_016178785.1. GTDB lineage: Bacteria > Bacteroidota > Bacteroidia > Cytophagales > Cyclobacteriaceae > ELB16-189. The sequence continues at coordinate 8,922 of JACOSO010000074.1, forward strand.
ACCTAACCTCACTTCACTTCTCAACTTATATGGCGGAGTATATGGCAAATATTTGCTTGAGTCAGATTGATTTTTCTGAATAGCGTTAACCATCGAAAGGCTATTGAACCATGAAAACCAATTGACCGATCGAGGATGAATATTCAACATCGCTTCACCTCCGCTCAGTACGGCATCACCTTGTACAAACTTAAATGTTGGTGCGGGTTCAAGGAATGAAACAGTCGGATCATAGCGCAACGAGTCCCCTCCTTTTTTGCTTGCAAGTTTTACAGGGAAAATGTAATTGTCGATGTTATTGACAAATGCATTCAATTCCAGGGAAACATCGGGATTAAAGTATCCGATCGTTGCATCTACTTGCAAACTGCTTTCGGCTTTCAACTTTGCATCTCCAATTTCATAAAATGGTGTACCGTCATGGATCCCGTTCGATCCACTCTCGGCAATATTAGGCGCTCGATAACCACGTGCAAAATTTAATTTACCGTACCAGTTCGAAGAAAAATCATAAGCGGCCCCCACACTTGCCGACACACCAGAGAAATCTGAATTGTATGCAGTGAATCGATGAATGGAATTAACAGCCGGGCCATTGATACGTGCATTCCCGCTGTCCGTGTACAAATCCTTTCCATGAAGCAAGCGTGAATCAAAACGAAGACCGCCACTTAGGGAAAGTTTGTTAAATGATTTTTTTGCGATCGTGTATAGACCCAAATCGAACAAATTGTATTCCGGCACGAGAAAAACAGTCCCTCTGTCTTCCGAGGCCTGTACCATTCCATTTGCTCCGACAGACAATTCAAATTTTTTCTTTTCAGAAAAGACGTAGCGCAAATCATAATTACCTGTGCGGAGGAAAAAATAATTGTTGTACACATCGCCAGCTTCAGGGTCATTCGCTTCGCGCCTGAAATTTTCCTGATAACCAAATCGCACACCTAAAAACCCTTTGCCAACGGCAAGATTGTTATCCCATACCAATTTATAGTGCTGAACATGCTGATGGATAATCGGGAAGTAACTATAAGACTTGTATTTGTCATCTGGAGCAATGATTTCTTCAGGGCCAGATGGTGTAAGCTCATCAGTAATAAATTTTCCGGTAGCACTGTCACGAACTCCTTCAATAATTCCCAGTTGCAGATCAAATGAACTCGCGGTGAGATGTGAGTAGCCCCACTTGCGGTTGATGCCGATAGTTCCCTTCCAATCATTTTCAGAATAACCTGAGTTCCACACATAGCCATCATTTTTGTTTTTATAAGCATGTGCTTGCTTGCGACTGTAGCGTACATCCCAAAACAAACCTTTATTGTTGCCAGCCAAATTAATTGAGGTGCCAAACAGACCGTTGTTGGTTTGATAGTTGAGCAACACATTTCCTTTTATTGTCCCGTCAGGTACAGCCGGAGCAGCAATCATGTTGATCACGCCTGCCATCGCATCCGAGCCGTAACGCAAACTCGCTGGGCCTTTGTAAATTTCAACACGATTGATGGAATACTCATCAACTTCAATTCCAAATTCATCGCCCCACTGCTGGCCTTCTTGCCGGATGCCATCGTTTACAACAACAACCCGATTATAACCTAAGCCTCGAATCACGGGCTTGGAAATAGAAGGTCCGTTGGTGATCTGCGAAACTCCGGGTGTTGCGCTCAATGCGTCAATGATATTAGTTGCGCTGCTTTGCATAAAATCTTTTTGATGGATTACCGAAACAGGGATTGGAGTGCTTTGTTTTTCAGTAGCGGAAGCAAAACCAGTGACGATAACTTCGTTCAGTTCAATTCGTGATTCTTCCATTTCAAAATCAAAAGAAGTTTCATTTTGAATGACGACTTCTCTGGCAATAGAAGCGAAACCAATGTGGCTCACTTCAACGAGATACGTTCCTGCTGGAACATTTTTGAATGAGTAATTTCCCTCAGCATCGCTTAATGCACCTAACTGCAGGTCTGAAATAAAAACGGATGTGCTCACTAAAGCAGCACCATTTTTTTTGTTTTTTATTTTCCCTGCCAATTCATTTTGTGCGAACATCGATCCTGAAAATAGAAATAAAGTTGATATAAAATATAATTTGAGTTTCATAAAAAATTTGATGTGAACCAAGGTTGTCTTTGCTCAATGCAGCGTCTTGCAGCAATTGAGGAAGATTTATAAAGAATTAATTAAGGAACATGAGTAACGTTCCTCCGGTGGCGGTGAAGGTATGCGCTCGACTACACTCTTATAAAATCCTTGTTGGTTGATTAAGGTTATTGGTTCACCTTGATTTTGAATTTCAATATCAAAATCAAATTGATTGCAGAACAGTGGTTGAAATTGAATTTTTGATTTACCAATTGGACCATTTGATTTTTTCCACTCATTGAAAAGATAGATGATACCCTCTTCCTCGCTGTCGTTCAAGCAATAAATTTCAAAACCATCTTTCGTTTTGCCAATTTTTGAGACATCGTAGAGTTTGCCGTTCAACTCGAACTCGCGCTCTTTTTCTTTCCAATCGATTTTAAGAAAATCCTCTTTCGAGAAGAATAGTTTTTCAAGACTGATTAGCACCGATTCAGACACTTTTGATTGCATAGAGTCTCGATGAAACTCCTGATATAGGGATGAAAAGATTCCTACCGAACTGCTCATGTACACCAAAAGCAGAATGGCGGTGATATAATATTTTTCAGAAGCTTTGATGAGACGAAATTAACTGATTTTCGCCAATCGCATAAACAAGGGAAACTGAACGATCATTTTTTCAGATTGCCAATGCGATTTTGTTTTTTCGATGAGTTCAGAAACCGGATTGAAATTGTTTGACTTCATAAATTTCTGCACTGCAGACCAGGTGGTAAGATATCCCTGGAACTCCCTCAGCGTCCATTGAAAAGAAAAGGAAAATGAAGGAGTATCGATTTCTTGGAAAGGGAATGAAATCGTTTTGTACCCTTCATCGATCAATCTTCTCTCTTTATCCCAATAAGGTCCAACAATATTTACATAAAAATCATTGATGTGCCAATCGATTTCAGAATTGATGCTTAGTAACCCATAACCCCAAATTGCAATTATGGCTCCTGGCCTTGCAACACGTTTTACTTCCGAATAAAATTTATCGCGATCAAACCAATGGATTGCCTGGGCAACACAGATTAAATCAAAACTGTTTTCAGGAAACGGAGTGGTCTCACCCGCAACCGAATAGAAAATATTTTCAGCCTGAACTGCATTTTCAATCTGTCTATCGCTGATGTCAGTGGCCAATACTTTTTTGAATCTTTTTGAAAGATCGCGTGCCACTTGTCCATTGCCGGTGCCGGCATCCCAAGCAGCATCAAAATTTTTAATATGGCTAAAAATAAAATCGTAAAGTTCTTTGGGATATGTCGGGCGAAAGGCTGCATACTGGCTCGCATGACTTGAAAATAAATCTTTGCTCATCCAAACAAAGCTACTCGAAATTTAAAATTCAACATTCCAAATTCAAGATTGGGCTGTTATTGGGAAAGCATTTTCAAACCCTAATACCCAACCCCTAAGACCCAAGACCCAAGCCCTAAGTTCTCTATTTATTTTATTGCCTGATCATCATCATCCGACCTCCTCCACCTCTCCTTCTATCCATTCCATTCATCGGGTTCAGTTGCCTGTTGAGTGCATAAGTGAAACTAATCATAAAGTATCTCCCCAAATTATTGTTGGTCACTTGCTGCAAATAATTTGATGTGGCTGTTTGGGTTATGCTCACACCATAGTTCAGAATATTGTTGACCGTAAGTTTTAGTTCACCTGTTTTGTTTTTCAACAAAAATCTTGACACTGACATTTTCCAGAGAGGGATGGTTTGACGAAACCCTGTAGTCGTGCTTGTGTAAATAAAGTAATCAGTCTCACTATTAAAGGAATAGTTTTTCAGAAAATTCACGTTGACTTCGGCCGAGTACGTCTTATTGAAGTACGTTTGGTTTTGTTGTGTACTGAAACTGTATTTCGATTCCTGATGACTCAAGTTCATGCTCAAATCAACAATCAGAATATCTCCAAGAGAATAATTATATCCGGCTCTGCCCCCAATGGTCTGTTGAAGCACGTTGTTTTCGTAAATATTGTTTTTATAATCCTGCTGAACGTTGATACTTTTTGAAGCCGAATAACTTGGGCCGATGTTGAATCTGCTTTTTAATTTTTTTACCGGGACTCCTACATTGAAATTCCCGTTCAAGCTCATGCTGTTATGCACGTTGATGGGTTTTGTCGTTCGCGCCAAGACAGAATCCGTTGCCTGCAAACTGGTGATGGCATTGTTCGTGTAATTCCCGGTGATAAACGCAAACACATTCATAAAATTGGCGGGATTGAAAAACGTAAAGTGAGAACGTATCTGATGCGCGTACGCGGGACTCAACTGCGGATTGCCTACCGTCTTGTTAAGTGGATCGCTATTATCGATGATGGGCTGGAGTTGTTGCACGGTTGGCTCTTGCATGTTGGTGGTGTAATCAAATCGGAATCTTGTAAACTGACTAAAATCATAATTGAAATGTGCCGCGGGCAGTATCGCTTGAAATTCCCGATCAATGATTTGATTTTTCAAAATCAGATTCCCATACAAACGAGTATCCTGAAAGGCCGCGCCTAGCGAGAAATTAAATTTTTCGCGATTGATCCTGAAATTCAATCCCGGACGGTTGTATAAATAATTGCTGTTGTATTTATTCGTGAGTTGTGTGTTCAGTGTATTATTATCTGAGTTATATACTTCCTTGTCAACTTTATTGATGTCAGTAGTGAAGTTGTAATTAGCTTCGAGATATTTTCTTCCGCCAAGCGGCTCAGTGTAGGACAACGTCACTCCATAAGTTGGGCTCATAGTAGATTGCCCATTTCGTTGATTAGTATATATGGTTGTATCGGGGCCGTATGTTTTCGTGGTGGAGTTAAGTGTCCCTTTGGTGTTGTTGTCGGTATAGTTGAAAGTGAGATTGGTAGAAACAGTTCTTCCTTTTTTCGGAAACCGATGCCTCAACAGTAAGGATGAAGTCAAAGTGGTATTGGTGCTATTCGAAGTTGTATTACGTTGGTTTTCATTTTGCAAACCCGTGTTGCCCACCCTCATAGTTTTACCTTGGCTATCTAGTGTCAAACTTGAAGCAGTGTAGCCAACATTGGCTGTGAACTTCACCGAATTTGCTGAATCAATTTTATGGTCAATGATCAGTGTTCCACGGTGATTATCGGTTATAGAATGCTGACTGGAAAATTGATCGAAATTGTAGGTATTGCTCTTGGTTGTATCATTAGGCAGGTAATTAATTCGATGAGTAGTAGTAGCCAGGTTCTGATCCATTCGATTATAGAAATAATTAGCATTGATTTTGGTGTTGTCATTATTGATTGCTCTGTTGGTATTCACTCCGCCCGCATAGTTGGTAACAATGCCATTTTGTAAGCCGGTGTTCTGCTGTTGAAACTGACCTCCACCTGTAGATGCCCCATTGAAGTTGGCATAATCGCCAAATGAAAAGCCCTGCTGATTCACATCGTTACCCATGCCAAGGAACGAAAGTTGATTTCCTTTATCGAAACGATTGATGCTTGCTGACGCTTGAAAACGACCGCTGCCGCCTGCTCCAGTCAAATCATGACCGCCACCAACCAGGTCATTGCCAAACGCAGCGTGACGTTTTTCTTCTTTCAATGCGAGGTTCACGGTCTTTTGTCGTTGTCCGTCATCTATTCCCGAGAAAATAGTTTGATCCGATTTCTTGTCGTACACCTGCACTTTGTCAACGGCATCGGCAGGGAGGTTGCGAGTAGCTAATTTAGGATCTTGACCAAAAAATTCTCTCCCATCGACCATCACCTTTTGCACTTGTTCACCTTGCGCAGTAATTGTTCCGGAATTATCGACTTCAACGCCTGGAAGTTTCTTTAGCAAATCCTCTACGTTTGCATTTGCTTTCACCTTAAAGGAAGGTGCGTTGTATTCGATGGTATCACGCTTCACTTTTACCGGATCTTTTTCACCCTTCACAATTACTTCGTTGAGCTGCTTTGTTTTTGGATGCATTTGAATCAAACCTAAATCCAGCTCAAGTCCGTTTTCAGGTCGCGGATAAATTCTTTTGGTGTAACTCGAGTATCCTGTAAACGAGATCTTGAACAGATAATCTCCCTGCACAATATTTTTGACCTCAAATTTTCCCTCTGAATTGCTAACTCCGAATTGCACCAGTGATGAATCTTTCTGTTGCAATATCATGATGGTTGCTCCGGGCAGGACTCCAACCGAGTCTTTCAACTGACCTTTGATAGTGAACTTTTGTGCTGATACCGCGCTTGCAATCAAAACAAAAAACAAAAACGAAAACTTCTTCATGCAAAATCAATTTCTAATGATCACATTACCGCCACCGCTTCTAAATTGCTTGCGCATCTCTTCTCCCTTTTTTCTAAACTCTTCTTGCGTTATTTTCTCCCCATCCGTTGGGGCCTTTAATTCGTTCTTCTTTAATTCTCGCGTTTCAACTTTCTTCGCCACCAATACTCGCTCTCCATTATTAATATCAACTGCCAGCACTGCACCGGGCAGCGTGTTGTATCGCTCGGGTCCAAGCATTGATCTTAGTTTCGAAGTAAACCATGCAGTGATCGTTTGCTTGCGATCATCTTCGGTAGTATAATATGCTTGCATGCACTCGTAGCCCTGGATCACTTTTGTTTCAGTTCCGAACTTCCATGGCGCTGGTTTGAGCGTATCGGCAATCAAATATTTCTTGCCCATCATGTCCATCTGTGAAAGCATAATGCTGGTGGTTTGATCAAAATAGCTTGTTGCACCTTGCATTCGAAATCTAAATCTTCCACCGCCACCGTGTGGTTCTTCTTCCTCATCGTCTTCGATCAAAGGTTTGTAGAGCGATTCGTTGGCGTTGAAAAAAAGCTCCTGCTTGAAGGTGCGGAATTCGGGAACCATCGCTTTCATCCCCTCACGTTCTCCCGTAAGCAAACGGTGATTGTTGATGGTGACTTCGTACGTGATCACTCCCTCGTTTTGAGCAAACAGTTTTTTTTCATTCGGCATGAGGAGAACCAACAGAAACAATACGACAAATGATTTCTTCATAGCAATTAATTTTTTTTGTAAAACTAATTGCACTTCAGGTTAACCATTATCAAAAGAAGGTTAATTAATGTTAATGGGAGCTATAATTAAAGTGTGAAGGATTAATTTTGTGCGGCTATGAAGAATAAGAAAAATTGGGTTACACTCATTTTGATAATCAGCAGCATTGTATTGCTCATCGGCCTTCAAGTGGTGTGGTTGCAATCGCTTTACAAGGATGTGAAGCGCGATTTGCGAAGAGAGACTAGCATCCTCTTTTCTGCCACAGTGATGGCAATGCAAGATTCAATTCTGGAAAAAAATATCAAACCACTCATTGGTGACAGTACAGCAGAAATTTTTGGGAATACTCCCGGCACACGTGACTCAACTCGGTTTAGAGATCGTCATTTAGAAATCCGTATGCCTCGCCACGATGAAGCAATTTATTTTGGCACCGCGCGGCCGGATTCGCTAAGGAAATTTTTTCGTCCCCTCATGATGAAGTTCCGCACCAATCGAAAGCATCGCGGCTTTATCATTCAAGATAAAATGGACTCACTTAAGCCGGAGGCAGTCAAAAAAAAATACGAAATGACCCTGACAAAGGCAGGACTGCCTCTCCAATTTAAAATTGAACGCACTAACGACCGCCCTTCACGAAAAGAAAATAATTCAACTATCGTTACTGAGCCATTTCTATTCTTTTATGAGAAGGGATCATTCTACGTAGCACGATTTTCAGATGTCTCTTTCTTTATTTGGAAAAAACTCTTGCCCCAATTCTTGTTTTCTATTTTTCTGACATCCCTTACGTTTGCTGCATTTTATTTGATGTATCGCAATATACTTTCCAACCAGCGACTGCTTGAAATCAAAAATGATTTCATTAGCAACATGACACACGAACTGAAAACCCCGATTGCAACGGTGAGTGTAGCTTTAGAATCGTTGAAAAGTTTTAACGCGATTGATAATCCTCAACGAACAAAAGAATACATTGAGATGGCCCAACAAGAATTGAATCGTCTCTCCATTCTCACAGACAAAGTTTTGAAGACAGCCATTTTTGAAAGCAACGGTTTGACATTTCAATCCGAAAAAGTGGATCTTGAAAAAATTGTAAATCACGTGATCGACTCGATGAGGTTGATGCTTGAAAAAAAGCAAGCAAAAATAAATTTCTTGCGAGAAGGCGCAATCTTTTTTGTGAACGGAAACGAAGACCATCTCACCAATGTAGTTTACAACTTGCTTGACAATGCTTTGAAGTACAGTCAGGAAATTCCATTCATTGAAGTTGTCCTAAAATCACTTGATGATAAAATTTGTCTTTCCGTTCGTGACCGAGGACTCGGAATTGCACCCGAGCATCAAAAAAGAATTTTCGAGAAATTTTATCGCGTACCAACAGGTGATGTGGTCAACACCAAAGGCTACGGTCTCGGATTGAGCTACGTTAAAAGTGTAGCCCGCCTCCACGATGGTGATGTAACCATCCAAAGCGCATTGGGCGAAGGCAGCACCTTTATCATAACTTTGCCTAAACTCAGGCATTGATGAAAGTGAAAATTCTTTATGTCGAAGACGAACCGTTTCTCGGCCGCATTGTAAAAGAAAGCCTGGAGACACGTGGTTTCGAAGTAAAGTTGGTTGCTGATGGTGCCTTAGCGCTAACTGTTTTTAATGAAATTCAACCTGACATTTGCGTGCTGGATGTCATGCTGCCAAACAAAGACGGATATACCATTGCGAAAGAGTTGAGAAAATTGCGCGCAGATGTGTCAATCATCTTTGTTACGGCAAAAATTCAGACAGAAGATTTGGTGAAAGGATTTGAATCGGGTGGCAATGATTATTTGCGGAAGCCATTTAGTATGGAGGAGTTGATTGTACGCATTAACAATCTCTTGCAGCTTGCACAGAAGAATTCCAAGTCGAAAGGAGTAGAAGCACTTGGAAAATATGAATTTGATTCTTCGAAATATGAGTTAAGAATTGGTCAGACTGTTCGCAAAATTTCTCATCGCGAAGCTATGCTGCTGCAAGCATTGATTGAAAACAGAAACACTTCCGTTACTCGAAAAGACATTTTGCTCAAGGTTTGGGGTGATGATTCGTTTTTCAACTCACGTAACCTCGATGTGTATATCGCCAAGCTCAGAGACTATTTAAAAGAAGACCCATCTGTTAAAATCATTACCCTCAAGGGAGTCGGTTATCATTTTTCAGCGAGCTGATCGAGAAATTCTTCGATTGAGATGTAAACAATCTCCAATTCATCATTGGTAATTACATAAGGAGGCAGCACGTAAATCACATTCCCCAGCGGGCGAAGCAAAATATTCCTTTCCAGAAAGAACGGATAAATTTTCTTTCTGATCTCGCTGAAGTAAGATGTGCCTCCATCAGCCTGCAATTCGATAGCGAGAATTGTTCCAAGGGCCCGGGAATTTTTTATCGCTTTATGGCTCTTGATTTTTGAAACGAATTGCAAATGACTTTCACTGATGCGCTGAATATTGCCTCGACATTCATTTCTCATCAATAATTCGAAACTTGCATTCGCAGCTGCACAGGCAAGCGGATTTGCTGTATAGGAGTGGCCGTGAAAAAAAGTTTTGCTTGTCTCAGCAGATTTAAATGCATCAATAATTTTCTGTGAACAACTTGTGACTCCTAGCGGCAAAAATCCACCAGTGATTCCTTTCGATACTGCGATGATATCAGGTTGAGTTTTTAGATGATCACTTGCAAATAATTTCCCCGTTCGTCCGAACCCTGTAAAAACCTCATCAGCAATACAGATGACTCCGTAATGCTGTGCCGCTGAAATCATTTGATCTAAAATCTCCGGGGGATACATTCGCATTCCAGCCGCACCTTGCACAAGAGGTTCATAAATAAAAATTCCAATTTCACTGGTCTGAAGTTTTCGCTCAAAGTCCCGAATTATTTTTTCCTTGTTTTGATCTGCAGGAAAATCGATGAATTCAACTTCAAATAAATAAGGAGAAAATGCTGTAGTGAAAGCACTTCGCTCTCCTACTGACATCGAGCCAAATGTATCGCCATGATAAGCGCCTTCAATCGCAATGATCTTCTTCTTGTTTTTAATTCCTTGATTATGCCAAAATTGAATCGCCATCTTCAACGCAACCTCAACGGCTGTGCTCCCATTATCCGAGAAGAAAATTTTAGATTGATTTTTTGGAAGAATGCTTAACAAATTTTCTGACAAGCGAATTGCAGGCTCGTGCGTAAATCCGGCAAAGATGACATGCTCTAATTTTTTGGCCTGATTGGCAATCGCTTCAGCAATGAATAAATTACTATGCCCATGAATATTCACCCACCAGGATGAAACAACATCGATAATCCTGCGACCATCTTTCAAATTGAGATAAACTCCCTGTGCAGATTCAACAAACAGTGGTTCAAGAGCACCCTCGAGTGGTGTGAATGGATGCCAGATATTTTTTTTGTCGAGTATTTCGAAATTCATCACCAGTTTTTTCTTAATTGTTCGGCATATTTTGTCACAACTTCCTTCGTTACCTCCTCTTCCTCTTCCATTTGAAGTAAGCACTTAAACCCGGTGTGCTTCAGAATAATCTCCTCGCTTTCGGGGTTTGATTCTCCATTGAAAACAATTCCTTTCACATCAAATTTATTTTTTCTTAAATAATCTGCTGAAAGCAACGTATGATTGATGCTTCCGAGGTAAAGATTAGAAACCAAAATTATTTGTGATCTAAATTTCTTTGCCAGGTCAATTACAAAATCCCTTTCGTTCAACGGCACAAGACAACCACCAGCCCCTTCGATCACCAAATCATTATTTGTTGGGGGTACAACAAATTTTTCTATCTGAATTGAGATGCCGTCTCTCTGCGCAGCTGCGTGAGGCGAAGCTGGCGTTCTTAGTAAATAGGTCTCATCGTGAATTTTTGAAATTGACTTTGACAAAAGGCTTCTGACAGTGTCTGAATCGCGGGGCATTCCTGCCTGCACGGGCTTCCAATAATCAGCATGCAATGCTTCACACAAGATGGCCGAGAAAACAGTTTTTCCGCTATCAGTGCCGATGGCTGTTACGAAGTAATTCAAGATTCAAGATTAAAATTTCCAAGTGCCTGGTTCAGTTTATCAATTTCATTTTCGGTGTTGAATGAATGTAAGCAAATACGGATTCGCTCAGATCCTTCTTTCACAGTTGGCGAAAGAATGGGGCGACAATCAAATTTTTGTTCTTGAAGATATGTCGCAAGTTTTTTTACTTCAGAATTTCCGGACACAATTACGTTTTGAATTGCACTTTGGCTGCTCACTCGGTTCAACTCTATTTTTTCTAAACCCGCAAGAAACAATTTGATTTTTGACTGCAATGCTTTTTGACGATCTGTATTCTGTTGAAGAAATTCAAATGCGCATCGAATAGAAACCAAACTATGTGGCGACATTGCTGTAGTATAAATAAAGGGTCTCGCAAAGTTGATGAGATAATTGATCAGCGTTTCATCGCCAGCCACACAAGCACCGTGCACGCCCATCGCCTTGCCAAAAGTATAAACCCGAACTGCAATTTTGTTTTCCAATTTTTTTTGCACTGCAAGACCACTCCCATTCTCCCCATAGCTTCCTGTGCTGTGTGCCTCATCGAGAATGATGGTTGCATTATGCTTCTCAGCAAGTGTCGTCAAGTCTTCGAGCGGACACTCGTCTCCGTCCACGGAATAGATAGATTCAACCGCAATGAAAATATTTCCTCTGGATCGTTTAATTTTTTCTTCAAGGTCGTTCATGTCATTGTGTTTGAAACTAAATCGTGAAGCCAAGCTCAATCTCGCACCATCTTTTATACAGGCATGAGCTAGTTCATCATATATAATAGTGTCACCCCGCTGAGGCAGTGATGAAAGAACTGAGAGGTTGGCCATGTAACCAGAATTGAAAAGCAATGTTCTTTGTGAAAGAAAAATTTTTGCCAGTTTCAATTCGACCCCTTCAACCAATTCATTATTGCCGGAAAGTAATCGAGAGCCAGTAGCGCCATTGTAAGGAGGATTTATTTTTTCAACTTCTCTTTGGATGATTTCGAATAGTTCTTTTGAGTTTGCCAAGCCGAGATAATCGTTTGAACAAAAATCGATGAGGCCGTGAACTGTTTTTAGTTTACGAAATGAATCGCTGTCGATTTTTTTTTGTAATAAATTCTGCAACGAGTCCATTAGAGTTTTGAGGGTTGCAATTTAGAAATTTTCAAACCGCGAAGGTGCTAAGTCGCAAAGATTATCAGCTAACGTTTTTAACGCTTTTGTGCCTTTGCAGTGAATGATTAATTTGCTGCGATTAATTTTCAGGTAATGGTATCAAAAACTTTTGGTGGTGCAGTGCATGGTGTTGACGCTCGAACGATCACCGTTGAGGTCAATGTGACGCAGGGAAAATATTTTCACATGAGTGGCCTGCCCGATACTGCAGTGAAAGAAAGTGAACATCGCGTGGAGTCATCACTGAAAACTATAGGCTACTTCATGCCACGAAATAAAGTAGTGGTGAACCTTGCGCCTGCAGACATTCGCAAAGAAGGATCGGCTTATGATTTACCTATTGCGCTCTGCATCCTCTCCGCCTCCGGACAAATCACCACTGAACTTTTAGAAAAATATGTGATTATGGGCGAGCTTTCACTCGATGGCGAACTTCGTCCGATCAAAGGAGTGCTCCCCATCGCCATTCAATCGCGCAAAGAAGAATTCAAAGGGTTTATTTTGCCAAAGTCAAATGCAAAAGAAGCCGCGATCGTAAATAATCTTGAAATCATTGGCGTAGAAAATCTCGAGGAGGCAATTGCCTTTGTTGAAGGCAAGAAAAAAATAGAACCCCTCACCATCGACACGCGCGAGGTCTTTCAAAGTAAACTCAACAGCTACGAGTCTGACTTCAAAGACGTGCAGGGGCAGGAGAACATCAAACGTGCCCTAGAGATCGCAGCGGCAGGCGGGCACAATGCGATCTTGATCGGTCCACCAGGAGCCGGTAAAACAATGTTGGCCAAAAGACTACCCACTATTCTTCCGCCACTCACTTTGAATGAAGCGCTCGAAACAACCAAGATCCATTCTGTAGCTGGAAAGGTTGGGGCAGAAGGATCATTGCTCACCACACGGCCATTCAGAAGTCCTCACCATACAATTTCAGACGTTGCTCTCGTTGGCGGTGGAGGCAATCCGCAGCCCGGAGAAATTTCTTTGTCGCATAATGGCGTTTTGTTTTTGGATGAACTTCCTGAATTTAAACGCACGGTGCTCGAAGTAATGCGCCAACCGATGGAAGAAAGACGCGTCACAATTGCGCGCGCGAAAATGTCAATTGACTATCCAGCTAACTTCATGCTCGTGGCCAGTATGAATCCTTGTCCTTGCGGCCACTACAATCATCCTGAAAAAGAATGTGTGTGTGCCCCAGGTGTGGTGCAGCGCTATCTCAGCAAAGTGAGTGGCCCTCTCCTGGACCGCATTGATTTGCATGTGGAAGTGGTACCCGTGAGTTTTGATGAGATGACAGCTGAAAGAAAATCAGAAACAAGCACCCAGATAAGAGAGCGCGTGGTGAATGCGAGGGAAATTCAATCTGAAAGGTTTAAAGAACAGAAAAATATTTACTGCAATGCCATGATGCCAAGCAACATGGTAAAAGAAATTTGCGTTATCAACGATGCGGGTCGCTCACTTTTGAAAACCGCGATGGAGCGTTTGGGTTTATCTGCTCGTGCCTATGACCGCATTTTAAAAGTATCACGCACCATTGCTGACCTTGCTTCATCTCAGGAAATAAAAATTGAACACTTGGCTGAAGCTATCCAGTATAGAAGCCTGGATAGAGAGGGATGGGCCGGTTAATTGATTCGATGATTTTGCTTATGAATTAAATGCAATTTGAATATGGTCAGTCATTTTTTTAGGAACGTTGCCCTATTTACGTTGATCCAGCAATTTATTTTCTGTTTAAGCTCATCGGCCCAAATCAACGGTAAAATAATTGACAGCAAAACTGGTAAACCATTGCCAGGTGTTGAGGTGTTTATTAATAGAACCACTGTTACATCATCCAGCGATGATGCGGGCCAATTTAATTTGAAATGCACGTTCACGGGGTTTTATGACCTGGTACTTTATAAACCGGGATATTCCGTCTACCGTTCCTCTATGAAAATACAAAGTGGTCACTTGTATACCGTGAATCTGACACTCGCGCGACTTGAAAAGAAAAGGAAAACGCTGCTTACGGTTGAAGAGAGTAAGATAATCAAGAACAGTTTAAATGAAGTAGCCGGACCAACGCCAGATGTGAAGCTATTGAACGAGGAGGACCTCGGAATTGCCAGGAATGACGGTCATCAGTTATTGGTCGCTAAAGCACCGTTGCTGATCAGAAATGAAACCACCGGCTATTTATTGAAATATTACGTATCAGAGATTCCACTTTCTGAAATTTCCAGAGCGCCTGTTCTATTTGAAAACCTCCCCACTTCAGACATAAACCAAAATATATCCTGGGAGAAGAATCGAAAAGAGTATTTCAACGGATCACTTCGTCATTGGCTCATGGCGGCTGTAGCAGGACGCATGCGCGAAGAGGGTTTTTCTTGTCGCGATGCAGATGGAAATGAAGTTGATTCGAAGACTTTAGTTTCATCTTCTTCTATCGCGGGTTACAAGAAAATAAATATCGATAAGCCATTGTTGATTCACCATCAGCAAAGAAATGTTTCTCTTAAAATAAGCCGGCTCACCAATGGCACTCCGATTGATGTGAGTGAAGCAGGGTTACTGATCAATTCAAAAGCGCTTGTGGCTGAAGGCCAAATGATAAAGACGGGCCTCGCTGATCAACTGCCGGTTGATTATCTACCCATAGTGGGCAACGTGGAAGATGCATATACTGAAACCATGATGCGCTTCTATGAAAAAGTATATGTTCATACCGACAAGCCCTACTACTACCCTGGCGAAAGCGTCTGGTTTAAAGCGTACCTGAATTATTATTATCGGCCCTGGAGAGATTCATTGAGCAGGACGTTGTATGTGGAGTTGATAAGCCCAAATAAGAAAATTTTGATGGAGAGAGTCTTGAAGATCGACAGTGGCTTCGCTCATAACGATTTTATTCTTCCCGACTCGTTGAAGGAGGGTAACTATTATCTCAGAGCATACACCAACCTGAACAGAAATTTTGGTGATTCGAGTTTATATGTTAAAGTAATCCCAATCCTTAATTTGACAAA
This sequence comes from Bacteroidota bacterium, assembly GCA_016178785.1. GTDB lineage: Bacteria > Bacteroidota > Bacteroidia > Cytophagales > Cyclobacteriaceae > ELB16-189. Next base: position 24,323 of record JACOSO010000074.1, read on the forward strand.
CAACCTTAATAGTCTTCCGGAGATAGAATCAAAATCGGGTGAATACATTACTATTACATCCAACAAAAAAAAGTACCATACGCGGGAGAAAATAAAGCTGGCATTTGAGGTCAAGGGAAAAAATGGAACAGCAATCAACTCAAACCTTTCTGTGTCAGTCACGGATGCCGGTCAGGTAGTACCGATTTTGGATACTAATACAATTTTAAACGCCAATGCCTCAACGCAACCAAGGAAGATTTTGAAATGGCAATTCAACACTGAGAACGGTGTCGGGTTTACAGGAAGATTTGTAGATGACTGGAGCAAATCCAAGAAAGTGCCTCTAACCATAATTCAAACTAAACCAAGAAAAGTTTTTTTTGCAGAAGCAAACGATGAAGGTATTTTCTCGCAATCCGATCTCGATTTTTATGACACGCTCGCTTTTGCATTTAAGCAGGGCAAATCCAATAAATATTCTTATGGGAAATTTGAACTGCTTCCGCGTGAAATCCCTTCCATGAGTTTCAAAGAATCAGAATACCACCAAGAAACAAAGGCAACTCAATCAAGGCAACGCATTGTGTCTGAATATAAAGGTCCAAATGATTTCAAGATGCTTAAAGAGGTGGTGGTCAAGGCACGTAAAATCTATGAGCCTGAACAGCAGCACAGTACCTATGGAAAACCGGATGCTACGTTAACGGAAAAGGATTTCAAATCGGGATATCCCAACATACTCTATTCTATTGTGGGAAAAGTCCCAGGGCTTGTAGTTGATCCAGGTGGCGAAAGAATTGCCTTTTCTCGAAGTATGACTCAATCGATTAGTAATCAATCAGGACCCTTGCTCATGATTAATGATGTTCCTTTAACGAGCAGTCCCGATGTAAATATTGGCTCTACATTGGCAATGATTAACCCTGCCTCCATCGAATCAATCTCGTTCACCAAAAGACTTAATGTACTTTACGGTTCGCAAGGCAATGCGGGCGTTATTTCTGTTTATCTTAAGAAAGGGGTTTCGCTTACAGAAGTAACACCGGATTTTCAAACCATTAAAATAGGTGGTTATTCGTCTCCACATACTTTTCGTTTTCCGGATTACGATGACTTTAAAAACAATAAGGACGCTGTTGACTATCGGGCAACCATTTATTGGAATCCACAAGTGGAAACACGGAGCGGCCGTGAACCGATAACAATCTCATTCTTTGCCGCTGATTTGCCGGGAAAATATCGGGTAGTCGCGGAGGGAGTAACGGAAGAAGGGGAAGTTGTTAGAGGCGAAGCATATATCGAAATTGAAAATGAATGAGAAGCGGCAAAGAATTTTGACACAGTGATGAGTTGATTTGAAGATTCGAAAATACCAATAGTATAAATCTTAAGATTTTCAGCTTTGAAAGTTATTACCTTTATTATTCGGCTTCATTTCAATCAATCAAACTCATATGAAAAAATTAATTTATCTCTCCGTTGTTGGCTTTTGCTTGATGTTCCTTGTCAGTTTCAAACAACCAGCGCAAGATCAAAGCTGGATCTCTTTATTTGACGGAAAGAGTTTAAACAATTGGAAAGTGGGTGAAAATGCCGGCACCTTTTCAGTAGACAGTGGGATGATCATTGTTCACGGACCTGTTGCCCATTTATTTTATGATGGCGATGTGATGAACCATAATTTCAAAAACTTTGAGTTCAAAGCGGACGTCATGACCAACCCCGGTAGCAATTCAGGAATTTATTTCCATACAGCCTATCAGGAAAGCAGCTGGCCAAAAAAGGGATACGAGGTGCAGGTAAACAATTCGCACACTGACTGGCGCAGAACCGGCAGTTTGTATGCCATTGAAGATGTGAAGGAAGTCTATGTGAGAGATAGGGAATGGTACACCGAATATATCAAAGTAGAAGGCAAAAGGATAGTCATTAAGATCAACGACAAAACGGTTGTGGATTATACCGAACCTGAAAGTGTAAAACGCAGTCCTGATCAAGCCAACCGTTTCATTTCCAGCGGAACGTTTGCCCTACAAGGCCATGACCCCAAAAGCATCGTACACTATAAAAATATTCTTGTAAGACCTTTACCTAATTGACTAGTTCGGTGAAAGAATTGTTTTGAAACTAATCTTGTCGTTTTTAGTTTTAGTCTGAAACCCTTCCGAGTATATCCCGGCCCAAGACGTATCAATTTTATAATTTAACTCTTTGTTCAGAGCTACGAGAGTTCGTTCCATTGAATTTGGATAGCAACCTTCATTCGACCCAAAATGTTTAATCAGTTTTCCCAAGCAAAGTATTTTGTCTTGCAATGTTAATTTTAAAAAATCACGCGTATTGATAATGGCCTCGGCATGGCGCTCACTTATTGACCCTTGGTTTGATTTTCTTAACCATTGGAACAGTAGATTAGAAATTGCCTCCTTGATTTTCATAATTGTTATCCTTTTGATGGTTCAAAGGTGCAGGTGTTGAAGTTCTCAAGCATCAGGACTATTCTGATTTTGAAAAAATCAGGAAATAAGAAAAAAGCTCATCTAAGGGCAGCAAAACCTGTTTTTGAAAGTCATAAAGTCCAGATTGTTCTTGGTGGCTCAGGTTAAAGAGAGAATACCTTACGGCAGAGGATGATTTCTGAGCTGTTGGAATAACTTATTTGAAGATTTGAAAATGTATTGTTGGTGTAGAACTTCAATCAAGGACAAGGTGAAATTGCAATGGGAGTCCTTAGGTGTGATTTCTGGGCTCACGAAAATAATGCCGAGACAAATTGAAAAATGAAACCCACGATTAGAATTCCGATACCAATCCTGACCATTTTCCGCTCTTTCCTCTCTTTTTCTTGGCCGCTCACGAGCCATTCAATATTGACATTGATTGTTCCTCCCTGTGGCTTTAGTTGGATGTGGTGTGTTAAGATAGAGAATGATTGCGGCAATAATATCTAAGGTTACACCAAGTAGGTTGAGAATTTCTAGCCAACTCCCGTTTATTTTTTAGGAAAGACAAGTGCGATAAGAATAAGGACAAGTAGAATCAAATGATATTTTATTTTTGCCAATTGCTGTTTATGATGTAACACTAATTCCCCATCAGTCATTTTTTCGTAACCATTTAGATTGGCTACTGGAATGAAGAATAAGAAAAAGAAAAATACGTTCAATATGTGCCAAGGTGTGCTTGTTGGTGGCTTATTCTTGATGTGCTTCCAAATCGGAATTTGTGTTTTATAATAACGTGATATTGAAACTATGATTTTATATGTTACGATAAATATCGCAACATAAGAAATGAGAAATACAGCACTCTCCATCTCGATTTTGTTTGCTTTTAAATCTACCTTACCTAAGCCTGCAAGCATTAGTGAAAATATTGTCGGGAATAATATGAAAAAATATAGGCACCCGAAGTGATTTGGTCTGAACCAAAAGCCCGCATTTTTTCGGTATCGTTTAAAAATTGATTCGCCAAAAATTAATTTCAACATCAACCAAAGTTAGCAAAGATGTAGCTATAGTTATTTCGGGGAAAATTTTAGATTGTATTTTGACTTGAAGCCTCTTTGGTCTTTCAATGTTCTTCACCCGCAAAAATCCAAAGGAGATGGGTCGATGATGATTTGTTGATGAGATAATCGTTTTGGAGATTATTTCAGTAAGAGATTTTGAATCTCTGACTATCTTGGTGCATGAGAAAAGAACTAGCCGCACAAAATGGCAACCGGAAAAAATTCAGGGCCGTATTTGCCCGCATCGGTAAGAAAGTAAATTACAAGGGCTATAGCGAGGAGACAATCTTGTTAAAAAACATAGTCAGCATAGAAACTAACCAAGTAATGACAGACCATGTTTGGTTCGCTTTCACTAAGGGGTTTGAACAAGCCTTGCTCAAAGTAGGTGACTCAATTGAATTTGAAGCGAGGGTAAAAGAATATCGTAAAGGATATGTGAACAAAAATTACAAAATCGACAACTCCTCTAACGATTATAAGCTGAGTCATCCGACCAAGATCAGGAAGGTAGAAATTGGTACTCTTTCAAGTCGTGAATAAATCATGAACATCCGAATCACCTTGCCCGTGGTCAGTGTTGCCACCAATCACAAAACCCTAATTTTAGTATCCGCTGGTGAATTCACCAGTGTTGAAGGTAGCTGTCTATCTTTCCTCACGATACACTCCAAACTCTGCAATGGATGGAGGTGTTGTAAATTCATCAATTAAAATTCTAACGCGACTGCTCTTCGTTCCATCAAACCGATGGATCTTTATTCGCCTGTTATTGTCGCTTGCCAAAATCAAATGCCAGGCTCCGTTGGCATAATATTGCAACCGATATTTTTTGATCGTTGCTTTTGACTCAGTAATCACGATCATGTTAAATTCTTTATCCTGATCAAAGACTACTTCGTACCAGGGCTCACGCACCGATTTATTAGAGGTCCAAGCCGTAGTGAAATCATCATCATTGGCAAAATCCATAATCCACATATCATCGCTCCAGCTTGAATTGCACGGTTGGTGTTTGGCGATATTGGAAGAAATCACAGGTGCATCCGCAGATTGTAATTTTGGCAAAGCTCCCTCATTTTTCCAGAGCTTTCCAATGGCTTGCAACTCTCTTAAAGCATTATCATCGATTCGCCCATCGCTATTGGGCGCCACATTCAAAATAAAGTTGCAAAAGACCTTATTCAGTGGGGCGATGTTGCCATTGACAAGTGAAGCTGCTGATTTTACCGGCTCAGCCGGGAACGATGTTTTCCAGAACCATGCCTTGTTAATGGGCAGACAAGAGAGTGCCGGAAGTTGATTACTCTCTTTAGAGATATGCTGCCCTGCACCTTGCTCGTATGATTTTATGTCTGTGTAAAACAATGCTTCCGGTGGATACTTCGCTGCATTTAAATCCATCACGAGGCAATTGGGTTGCAATGATTTCACATGAGAATAGATCTCTTCAAACGGAACATCATCGTACGAAATCCTTGACCAGGGAGCATCCCAGCCATCGATAACCAGCGCAGTGATTTCGCCATAGTTGGTAAGCAACTCGGTAAGTTGCGCCTTTATCATCTCGGTATGCTTTCGGGTAATAAAACCGGGGCGCAGCTTGTGATGTGTATCCAGAATAGAATAGTAAAGCATTACTTTTAATCCATTGGCACGAAAAGCATCGGTATATTCTTTCACGACATCGCGTTTCAACGGACTGTTCATCACATTGTAGTCGGTTGTTTTGGTCTCCCAGATACAAAAGCCACTGTGATGTTTCGTAGTAAGACAACCGTACGACATGTTCGCAGTTTTCGCGGCAGTTGCCCACTGATTACAGTCAAGGTTGGCAGGATTAAAAATCGATGGCGGTGCTTCAGGGTCGGCCCAATCTTCATCCATGAACGTTGGGATGTTGAAATGAATGAACATGCCAAAGCGAAGGTTAATAAATTCTTGTTGACGCTGAGCGAGATCTGAACCCTTTGACGTATGATGTTGTGCCGTTGTGAGTGTCGGCAACAGTGCAAGTACCAGGCTGACTATTAAATGTGATTTAGTTGTTAGTTTATTCATAAGGATTAAATCTATTCAATTCTTCAAAATACTTCAAATCCTTCGCAGCGCTTCACGTTGTCAGTTGTCACCGATCACAATTCTCATTTCTTTCCTTCGAAAACCCTGATCGATCATTTCAGCTCATCAAATTTCTGAACGATGTAGTTCAATTGCACTTTCTCAATCGGGTGAGGAGTATTTTGCAGCAACTCAAATTTGCCAAAGGGCAGCCATGCAGCAACTTGCTTTGAAAAATCCAGATCGGCCATATCATCACGATCGCCCAATAAAATTTCGACTGGTGATTTTATTTTCTTGAATACATCTTCTGTTAGCAAAGGTTTTTGACCGAGGTCAAACATCATGTCTGCGGTTTTCTTCAAAACTTCTTTCCAATCATTGGGTGTATGTCGCTGTTGAAGCAATCGCGCGAAGGCTGGAACTTTCTCCTCAATCTTTTCAGCATTCATCTTTTTGATCTCTTTATCTGCCGATGAAATGCTCCAGTCGAACTTGGTGCCCAGAGTAACAATCTTATCTAATCGTTTTGGATGAAGATAAGCCAACCATAGCGCAACATAGCCACCCATGCTGTAACCAAAAATATCCGCCCTATTAATTTTTTCTTTATCTAACAATTCGAGTAAGTCATCAGCAAATACTTCAATGCCAAATCCATTTTTTGAAAATACGCGGCCACTATGGCCTGAAAAATTCAAAAGAAAAACTTTCCCTCCTTTTTCTTGAAGTTTATTCGCAAGCGGTTGAAGTTGAGAGCTGGAACCGAGTGCTCCGTGAAGTAAGATAATTGGATTCATAAACAATTCATCAAAACCGACTTTGCCTCGACTTCTTTTTGTCGGAATGTTTTTTCTTTTTGTCGAGTCGAGACTGAACAGAAGATTTGGAGGGCTTCGTGGCTTTGCGTTTTTTTCTTTTAGCGAATGCTTTCTTGAGTAACTGATCAAGCTTAAGCAATGCCTCCTCTTTGTTTTGAAGTTGAGAGCGTTTATCCTGCGCAGAAAGTAGCAGTACTCCTTCGGTGGTAAGTCTGGAGGAAAGTTTTTGCAGGAGCAGGTCTTTCTCTTCGACAGTAAGCAAAGAAGAATCTTTTACATTCCATCGTAGCGTCACTTTTGTGTTCACCTTGTTCACGTTTTGACCACCAGGGCCGCTGCTGCGCGAAGTCGAAAATTCTAGTTCACCGCTTAGTATATTGGATGTAATCATTATTACTCAAAGTAAATCATGGTTGCTGAGAGAACCAACATTTCTGTTAACCCTCCTTGCGAGTAAAGTTTTTCGATTGCCCCCAAAGCAAACTACCAATCACCATCAAAGCTCCGATTACTGTATACCTGGTGAATGGTTCCTTCAGCAGGAAAGATGCATAAACAAGCCCGAATATGGGGCACAAGAAAAGCCAGAGTGAAGCTTTCACCGGATCTTCTTTTAAAAGATGCAGCCATAACTGCACCGCCAATATAGATACCGGTACAACCAGCCAACCGAGCGACACCCAAAATCTGAAATCATATTGTGTGTGACCGCCTTCGAATAATAACGTGAAAGGCAATAGCAATATCCCTCCGATCAAAACCTGCCAGCCGTTGATGGTCATTCGTGAAAGTGTCCACGATACGGAAGAGTAGTAGACGGCAGCAACCGAATAAGACAACATCGAAATGATGAGCAGCACTATTCCCAAAAAACTTGCGTATCCATTTTTTATGAGCGGGAACGTAGCCACACCTACACCGGCAATTCCCAATGCAATACTCGCCCATTCGCGTGGAGCAATTTTTCTTTTAAGCCAAAGTGAGGTGATAATGCTTATCATCAAAGGATTCAGCGCGAGCATCAACGTGGTAATCCCCGCAGCCACTTCTTTTAATGCGATGATAAAAATACCGAGATATAAAGCAGTATTGAGTGCACCAAAGACAGTAAGCTGATACCATTCCTTATTGTTAGGAAGTTTACGGCCCTCTTGAAATAAGCTGAGCGTCAACAGCAGAATGCCAGCAAAAATAAAACGCGTATTAAACAAAGTGAGTGGCTCTGACGACATTAGACCAAATTTCCCCGCCACAGAAGCAGACGACCAAAAAATGGCGAAGAGAAAACCGAAAATGATAAAGCGAGTAGGATGCTGCAAGAAATAATTTTTGCTCTAAATCTAAATATTTCTTTTTTGGCAGGTCAGGTTACCAATAAGATTGAATAAGAATTGTAACCAAATGGAGCGGAACTCGTCTTCTCGGAATACTGCAGCCTTTCGCTTATGTACAAACCAAAGAACAAACTCGTCTGGACTGTCGCATTTTTTCTTACACTAATCGGAGTAGTGATCGTGACGAGACGCACATTTTTTTTAATTCCAGTTTTGCAAAACCGTTATGAACCAACTCCGCCACCTCCAGGGATGCCGAATTTTCCTGAAGAAGGATTTGTCAACAACCCCGTATTGACTTTGCTTCACATCTTACCTGCGCTCCTTTTCATTTTGTTTGGCTTACTTCAGTTTGTAAAAACCATTCGAACGAAAAATCCTAGGTTTCACCGTTGGAACGGACGAGTGTTGCTAAGCCTTGGGGCGATCATTGGCGTTTCCGGAATTGTGATGGGGTTTAAAATGCCAATCAGCGGAGTGAGCGAGACGGCAGCTACAACTTTATTCGGAACGTTATTCTTGTTTTCACTGACCAAAGCTTTCATCAGTATCCGTCAAAAGAAAATAGAGTTGCATCGCGAGTGGATGATCCGTGCATTTGCCATTGGCATGGCTGTAACCACCACAAGGCCGATTGTAGGAATCTTTTTTGCCACTAGCAGATTTACAGGTTTGACTCCACAGGATTTTTTTGGAACAGCACTGTGGATCGGCTTTACGTTGCATTTAATCCTAGCAGAAGTTTGGATTAACCGAACGAGGAGATTAAAATTTACTCTCCACTCGTCCTGAACCCAATCTTCGGTTTCTCATTGACTTCTTTGATTTCAAATTCTTTCACGTCATCCAAAATAATTGTCTCCATCAGTTCTTTGGTACGCTCTTCTTTTTTCAAGGCTGCCAATCGCAAATTCTGGTTTTTCACTGATTCACCTACTACCTGGCGCACGGTTCGCGCATTGCCAAAATGCTTATCGCGCTCTTCATATAGAAAAGCAAAATAGTTTTTCAAATGAATCTCTGCCGCTGCATCGGGTTTCACTCCTTCTTTGTTGAATAACGATTGCGCAATAGTGTGCATTTCATCAGATGAATAATCTTCAAAACCAAAATATTTATCAAACCTCGACTTCAATCCTGGATTTGAATTAATAAACTCACTCATGTTTTCAGTGTAACCTGCCACTATCACCCCAAATTTTCCACGTTGGTCTTCCATTCGCTTCAAAATAATTTGAACTGCCTCTGCTCCGAAATCATGTTGTGCTCCTTTCTCTTGTGCGAGAGAGTATGCTTCGTCTATGAAAAGTACTCCACCCATTGCTTCGTTGATTTTCTCATCAGTTTTGATGGCGGTCTGCCCAACATAACCTGCCACGAGCCCGGCACGGTCAACTTCTATTAAATGTCCTTTCTCCAGAATACCAAGACCTCTGTAAATGCGTGAGAGAATGCGCGCCACCGTTGTCTTTCCTGTACCGGGATTTCCCGTAAATACGGTGTGTAAAGAAAACTTGTTGAGAATATCCTTTCCGGTTTCCTGATAGAAGCGCACCAATTTAACCATTTCGTTCACCTCTGTCTTTACGCTTTCCAAACCTGTGAGTGAATTCAACTCTGCCAAGCTTTCATTTAAAATATCTTCAAGGTTCTTGTTGGAAGAAGAGCCTGTTGAAGGTGCTGATGAGGGCTTGAAGAGTTGGGTAGTATCGGTAATCACGGCTGCCTGACCCTCATCGAAAGTTTCACCTACTTGAAAAGGAACAGTGGCAATCAGATTATCCATGAAAATTACTTCCATGGTATACGAATCGCTCTTCCATCTTCCGGGCGCATCTCCACCCCAACCCGGATTAAGTGTATAGATTTTTCCAGCCGTATTGGTTGTAATATAGGTGACATAAGAACTGCTTCCTTTGGGCTGCCCCGCTTTATCATAGAAGTTGAAAAATACTTCAGCGAAGTAATCTTTCTCGCTCTTGTTTTTGAAATTGAATTCAGCCCACACAAAACGCGTGTCTTTCTGGCTGAATTTTTTTAAGAATTTTTTCTGCGGAAGTGCGTATGCTTGCCCGTCTCCTTCGTAAAGCTTGATTGAGTCAATGTCGAAGAAAAGATTTTCACCGGGTTTTGCTTGTCCCACATCTTCCACATAAAATTTAGATTCCCCGACTTTTACCCCGTCAATATATCCTTCCCAAACGTAGTCGCCCTTGAACCAATATGTTCCCAGTGTGGCTTGTCCCCACGAATCGCGGATGTACACGATGTTTTCATCTTTCAATATTTTTCTTTTCTGCTCTACATTGCAGAGTTCATTTTTCTGGCTGCCATGCACGTGAAAACATTTTAAATTGAACGTGGCGTCCCATTCCTCTTCATCAAAAAGCTTGTTGAAGAAAGAAAATTCAACACGCATGTAGCTGGTTTCATACCGATCATAAACCTTACGATATTTTTTGGTTGCGTCCGCCATCCACTCGTCTGATGAGTGGACTTTAATATCGCGGAATTTGTATTTAATAGGCATCTGCTTTGGCGTGTTTCCTTGAGGCAGGCCGCCTTCGTTATTATCGGGCATAATGGTGCGGGTTGAGAAACTAATTTACGGAAATGGTAGATTGGTTGAAAATTGATTTACGAAATCTAAATCTTCTTTTGTATCATCCATTGATGGCCGAACGGATCAATAACGACCCCCTGTCGGTAGCCGTAGTCGTAATCCTGAACAGGATTGGTTACTCGCCCACCGGCAGCTTCAGCCATCTTTACCGCTTGGTGAGGATCAGCAACAAAAATCCCGATCAGTGAAGTAGCACCATTGAGCGTTTCGGGGCTTAGCTGCTTTGACTTCGAATTTTCTTCATGCAGATGGAACATTGCCCCATCAATTTCCATCTCGGCCACATGCACGCTGCCATCAGGGTTGCTCCACCTGCGCAGCTCAGTCGCGCCAAACGCTTTCTTGTAAAACTCCATCGCTGGCAAAACTATTTTGAGCGTCAGTTGGGGAGCAAAGTACGTAGATGAGATGGATGCATTTTTCATAATCTTTTCATTATGGCCGCGTTACAGATTACAAATTACAGATTTCAGATTAAAGGTTACACCACAAGCGATTTGTAATTTGTAATTTTCAATCTGCAAATTCCTTTTTTCGTGAAGCGCACTATTATTCTATACGGCTTATCACTTGCGGTTCTTCTATTCGTTCTCAAGATGGTGGAATATCGATATTACATCCACGATTTATCGATCGAATTTTATGTTGGCGGAATTGCCATTCTTTTTTCAGCGCTCGGCATTTGGGCCGGATTAAAACTGACACGTAAAAAAGTGATCACTGCCTCACCTGACTTTGTGCTCGATGAAACTCAAATGCAAAAACTAGGTATCAGCAAGCGCGAACACGAAGTGCTTCAACTGATGGCACAGGGCTTATCAAACCAGGAAATTGCAGACAAACTTTTTGTCTCACTCAATACGATCAAAACTCATTCTTCCAATCTATTTCTTAAACTCGATGTAAGTCGCAGAACGCAGGCTGTTCAAAAAGGGAAAGCGTTGAGATTGATTCCTTGAGGCTTGACATGGGATACTTGTTATCGGATCCCAGATGATACTCGTACTTTCAGGCGAATTCACAAAAAATCAGAATAATCATACTTTTAGGTGAAGGCCGACAAGGTTTGAAGAGCTTGTTTTGAGGCAAAAACAAATCAACTATGAAAAAGATAATACTTATCTACGGATTGATTGCAGGAGCGATCGTCTCCGCAATGATGTTCATCTCCATGCCTTTGTACAAATCCGGGGCTATAACGCCAGACAAAGGTGAAGTGATCGGATACACCACAATGATCATCGCGTTGTCGATGGTTTTCTTTGGCATCAAATCATTTCGCGACAATTACCAAAATGGCACTATTACTTTCGCAAAGGGATTTAAGATTGGGGTTTTAATTACGCTCATTGCATCTGTGATGTATGCACTCTCATGGGAGGTTTCTTACAACCGCATAGGTCAGGAGTTTACTCAAAAAATGAGTGAGCACTATTTTGAAAAAATGAAAGCCAAAGGCGCTTCAGAAACAGAACTTCAGGAAGCAAAACAAAAGATGAAATTGTACGCGGAGATGTACAAAAATCCGGTCATTCGCTTTGGAATCACACTTATCGAAATTTTCCCGATAGGCCTTGCCCTTAGTTTATTAAGTGCCGGACTGCTTAGAAGGAAAGAATTTCTGCCTGCAAGTTAAGTTCCCAACGCCAAAGCAATAAAGGGACTCCCGGGCCCTTTATTCATCATTTACAAGTCACAAAACAGAGATAAACGACATTGGCTTTTTGAAAGTAAGACCGACCAGCTCCTTCTGCACTTTCATTACCTCCTCTAGATTAAGGCCGAGCTCCTTATGATAAACCATGTAAATGAATTGCCATTCGGTTTTGTCCATGAAGCCATCAGCATTGGCCACCACGCAAAGCCACGCGACACAGCGAATCTGTCGCTGATGGTCAAGCCTTTTAAGTTCTTCAATGCTTTCGGCATAAATGTTTGAGGTGGTCCTTTTCTTCAGCAACTCAAGTACTGAAATAAATTCAGCTTCGCTGATTCCTTCGGTTTTGATCATTTGAATGCCAAGCGCCTCTTCGCGTTCGTTCACTTCACCATCGGCATGTACTAGCAGGAAGTAGAGTTTGATTAAAGCAGATTTTAAATTCATAGGTTCGAGTGTTCACCCTTAGTGGTGAAAAATTGTGCCAATCTATTTTCAACTATTAGACCCCCAAAATTAAGGTATATCAGAAAAAGAATTCCTAATGTGGGAATAAATACCCCAATATTTTTTCCGAGACCTTGATTAGCCGAATTACAAAATATTGGGTGAGAAATACGCAGATCGGCCATTACAATGTCCGAAAAAAAAAATCCGACAAATAAAATTGCCTGGTCAAATAGAAGCCCTCCTTCACTATTACATTCTTTTGACTGATTGATATTCCAAAAAAAACTAGCAACAGGTGGTTTACTTAGACCATGCGGAAACATTTCCGCCTGAGATTTTATGTTAAACCTAACTAAAAACGTATGAAGAAGTTTTTACTAATGTGCTTCTCATTCGGCATTGCAATCAGTGTCTGGGCGCAAGACCGAGTGATAACCGGAAAAGTGACATCCAGCGATGATGGATCGGCTTTGCCCGGTGTGAACGTAGTCTTAAAGGGGACTACAAGTGGAACAGTTACAGATGCCACTGGAGATTTTAAAATTAGTGTACCTGCGCCCGGTGGAGTTTTAATTTTTTCTTTCATTGGGATGAGAACCAGTGAGGAAGAAATAGGTGTGAGATCTGTAATTGACTTGCAAATGAAGGCCGATATAAAGCAGTTGCAGGAAGTAGTGGTGAATGCCATTGGCGAATCGCGACCTAAAGACAAACTGGGCATAGCCTCATCTACTATCACCGGCAATTCTGTGGCACAGTCGGGTGAAGCAGGTGTAATCAACGGACTTGCCGGCAAAGCTGCCGGTTTGAATATTACCCGAAGTGGTGGCGACCCAGGTGCAGGATCATATATCCAGCTACGCGGTCAAAGCACGATCACTGGCGATTTGCAGCCTCTCATTGTTATTGACGGCATGCCCATGTTCAACAGCACCATTATGATGAACAGTGTGGCAGGCACACAGCAACAGTCCAGGTTGAATGACTTGAATCCCGCTGACATAGCGAGCATAGAAGTGATCAAAAGTGCGGCTGGCGCTGCCCTGTGGGGGAGCCGTGCAGCAAATGGTGTGATCGTGATCACTACCAAGAAAGGCAAGAACACCCAAGGCAAACTGAGTGTGTCTTACACCGGCACAGTCTCTTTTGATAAGGTGAACAAGATGCCTGATTTACAAACAACTTATGGACAGGGCTTAAATGGCAGGTACTCTAATAATTCAAGTGCGAGTTATGGCGACTTGATACCAACTCGCCCGGGCGGAGCGGATCCGACCCCAGCCCCCGGCTCGGCCTATGTTCTTTTCCCTGACGGAACTGTAAGAGGCGCGCTCGCAGGAGGAACTGCATCAAACCCACATGGGGGGAAAGTTTCTCAAAATGTGTACGACCACACCAAGGACGTATTTCAAACTGGACATTATGTAGAACATGGATTGAATATGAGTGCGGGAAGTGATCGATCTCAGTTCTACGCCAGCTATTCCAATTTATCTCAGCAGGGCATCATCAAAAGCAATAGCAACTACGACAAAAATGTAGCCAGGATCAATGTATCTACTGCGTTCACCGATAAACTGCACGCAACTGCAAGTGCTAACTTTTCAAACATCAGATCCAATCGGATTCAACAAGGGAGCAATACTTCAGGGCTTCTGCTGGGTATGTTGCGAACATCACCTGATTTTGATAACACACAATATATAGGTACAGCATTTAACGCAGCAGGCGTGGGAACATTAGACAAGGAGATCACTTACCGAAATCCAATTGGAGCAAGTGCAACCCCTGGCTACGACAACCCATTTTGGACTATCAATAAAAACCGAAGCTACTCTGTGGTAAATCGGTTTATCGGCAATTTTGAATTGAACTACGATGCCACAGACTGGCTGACTCTAAAGGCCAACGCAGGGGTAGATACCTATTCAGACCGCAGAACTGATTTCGGCAATGCGCAGTCACAGTCTTTTTTAAGCGGATCTTATTCAGAGCAATATTTTCAGGAATCGCAATGGAATACCAATTTGTTTGCCACCGCCAAAAAGAAGTTTTCGGATTTTTTCAATGGATCAATTTTGGTTGGATTTAATTACAACAACAGGCAGTTCAATAATGTCGGAGCCAGCGTATCAAATTTTCTCATCCCTGATGCGCCTGCCAATTTTAGCAACTCACCAACCTCCAATCGCAGCCCGTTCAACAGTGCCTCTACCATCCGCACGTCAGCCGGGTTTACCGAAATCAATGGCGAGATCGCAGATCAATTATTTATAAGCCTTACCGGAAGGGCCGAAAGTGCTTCTACATTTGGTCCACAAGCTCAAAGCTTGTTTTATTATCCTTCAGCTTCGACCGCCTGGCAGTTTTCGAAAATAATCGGAACCAATGATTTCTTCAGCTTTGGTAAATTGAGGGCATCTTATGGCGTGGTTGGTAAGCAACCCGATCCTTACTTAAATCTGACGCAGTTCGGTCTTCAGAATTATACCGATGCGTATGGTGGCAATTTATCAGGCTCAATTTATGGGGTGGGCGGCTATGCCATCTCTACACTGGCAGGCAATCAGAAGATCAGGCCCGAGAAAAAACACGAAACCGAAGCAGGACTTGATCTAAGATTCTTTAACGACAGGGTCTCTTTTAGTGCCACTGCTTTTTATAATAAAACTACTGATGCCATTCTACAAACCCAGGTGGCACCCACGAGTGGCTTTACCAATACAATTGCCAATGCAGGGGTGATCGAAAACAAAGGCGTTGAATTATCCTTAGGTGCAACGCTGCTGAAATTGCAAAACGGATTTACATGGACTACGAATGTGATCTGGTATGCCTATCGCAATCAAGTCCTTGACCTGGCAGGTGCAGATTATGTGGTTTTGTCTGGCTTTGCCAATGGCTCTTCTGTGGCTGCGAAAGGCAAGGCGCTGGGTGCATTGTATGGAACCGATTACACCCGAAATGCGAATGGTACTTACGTGCTCGATGCCAACGGTTTCCCAACCGTGAACCCTAACATCTCTACAGTGGGCAACCCCAATCCAAACTATCGGGCAAGCTTGGGCAACACATTTACCTATAAAGGAGTGAGCGTTTATGCTTTGTTTGAAGCCATGGTGGGTGGTCAGATGTGGAATGGAACGCAAGGTGCCCTTTTCAATTTTGGCACATCGAAATACACGGCAACCACCACTACGCTCAATGCAACAGATGCAGCTGCAACAAAAACTTCTGACGGTGCTACCATTGCAACTTCGTCAAGATCTACCTTGAATTCAGACGGGAGCTACACATTCAGAGGCACAGTAACTGATTTTGGAGGAGGCAAAGTCGCCTTAGATCAGAACTGGTACAGGACAGGAGGCAGTGGCTTTAACATCATCGCACCTTTTGTACAGGATGCTACATGGGCCAGGCTACGAGAAGTGACACTTTCGTATTCATTGAACTCAGCAGCATTTAAAACAGCGACCAAATTACAATCAGTTTCTTTCGCTCTCACCGGCCGGAACTTGCTTTTGTGGACGCCTTACAAAGGTATAGACCCAGACACCAATTTGACGGGCGCCAGCAATGGCCGAGGGTTGGATTATTTCCAGAACCCAAACACTAAGTCGATTTTGTTTAAGCTGACGATTACGTATTAAAATTAAAATCGAAAAATATTATGAAAAATATACTCTATAAAAAAGTGGCCGCCACTGTTTGTGCGATCACTCTGATGATGCTCACCAACTGTACTAACTTAACTAACGGGCTTTCAACCGATCCGGTGAATATTACCGACCCAAGTGTGATTGCCATCAGCAAGTACATGACCGGGGCTGAGATATCGCTGATCGGAATTTACGAAGCCAACATCGCGCGCATGTCAGGCATGTGGGCGGGGTACTTTAGCGGTGAAGACAGACAATATGCGGGAATTGGTTCTTATGTCGTTTCCGGCCAGGATTTTAATACCGAATGGGTTACGATCTACACGGCAATACTTAACAACACCAAGATCATCAAAGCAAATGCAGAACCCACCGGCAACTTTGTGAGCATAGGTATCGCCCAGGCTATGGAGGGAATGTGCATTGGGTTGGCTGCAGACTTATGGGGCGATGTACCTTATTCGGAGGTTGCCCAATATCCTGCTATAACAGCACCCAAGTTTGATACGCAAACTTCTGTTTACGCTGCAGCACAATCGTTGCTTGATCAGGCCATCGTGAATTTGGGCAAAGCTGGAAATGCTCCTGGGGACTTTCTCCTCAACGGAAATAAAAGCGCCTGGATAGCCGTTGCGCATACAATAAAGGCAAGGTTGTATTTACACACCCGCGACTATGCCAGTGCATTGGGGCAAGCCGCACAAGGGATCAGCAACGTTAGTGGTAATCTGATGGCTACACACGGCAATGCAGTACAACAAAATTTCAATCTCTATTATTCTTTTCTGACATACGACCGCTCGAGCTACATGGGGGCAAACTCATACGCACCCAAGTTGCTGGACAAGAAACTTTCTAACAGCAGAAACAATGCAAAGACCGATGAGACAGCACGCCTCAACTATTATTATTATCCAGGTGGTGGTTTAAATATCTCGGGAATATCGTACGAGCCCAACGTATTGACTGCAGATGATGCCACGGCAGGCTGGGGAAATGATACAGCTCATGATGGTTTTTTTGGCGCTGAAACTCCTTTTCCAATTGCTTCCTTCGAGGAAAATCAATTGATCTTGGCAGAGGCTTATTCCAAAACTGCAGATCCTACTAATGCTCTTACCAGCTTAAATTCATTACGTACATACTACAATACGGGGTCGCATGTTGGCCCCGGGTACAAGGCCGATTATGCTTACAAATATTTGCCCTACGTGTACGCTGATTTTGCACCAGGGGGTATTGAGAACGCGGATAACATTGCACAAGATGCGGCTTTGTTACGGGAAATACTGGAAGAAAGATACGTTACTTTTATTGGGCAGATCGAAGGATACAACGACATGAGAAGGACGCACAATTTGCTAAGCATTCCTCTTGTTGCAGGCAAAACAAACTTCCCTCAGCGCGCACTTTATTCACAGATAGAAGTAAACACTAACCCCAATGTACCTGCATCGGGTGTTGGGCTGTACGATCAAGTCAACGCTTTCTCTACCGCATACTGAAGTGTTGATTAATTAAGACCGCTCCGTAAAATTTATGGAGCGGTTTTTAAATTTTTTGGTTTAGTTATTCAATTCTTCTTATTCACCAATACGAGGGGCTCACCGGTTGAATTTTTTTCATTGATGAATGATAAAGAAGTTACTTCGAAATAAATATAAACTTTAAATATATGGAGGCAGGCTTAGGTTTAGGTAAAACAGGGGCTGCCCGTAGCTGCCTCGGAAGGGGCAGCTTTTCATGTTTCGACTGGAAGGGTCTCAACACAATTATTCTTGCGATAATTTTTTCAGTGACTGCAAGTTTTGATACTGCAGAGAAACCAAAACCCTTTGCTGTCGTGGAATTGTTCACTGCCGAAGGTTGCTCGAGTTGCCCCGCGGCAGATGATCTGCTCAAAGAGATGACGGAGATTCTGCAAAAGGAAGGAAAGGAAGTACTCAGTCTTTCTTTTCATGTTACCTATTGGAACAAGTATGGGTGGGAAGATATCTACAGCAACGAAATATTTACCGACCGACAAAAAAATTATGTAAACTCATTAAAGTTACAGCAACTCTATACTCCCCAGGCCATAGTAAATGGCGAACAGGAATTTATCGGCTCCGATCCGATCAACTTTAGGAACAAAGTTGTTTCAGCGCTTGGTGTCAACCCTGTTTATTCCATCCATGCTCAGGCAAAAAAAGAAAACAGCGAAGTAGCCCTTACGTACGAGTTGAATAAAGAACCGAAAAATGTTTTGCTCAATATCGCAATAGTAGAGAATTCGATTGTGCACCGTGTGCTGCGTGGCGAAAATAAAGACCGAACGCTGAAACACTACAATGTAGTGCGCTCCTTCAAGACGGTGATGCCAAAAGCAAAGGAAGAAATTAAGGTGGGTTGGCCCGAAGGATTAGCAAAGGATAGAGCAAGCATTATTTTGTATCTGCAAAATTCTAAATCACTGAAAATAACAGGAGCAGTAAAAGTGGATATGCAGAAATGAATTAAAATACACCCTGAAAATTAAAACTTAAACTTCAATACTATGAACACTTCATCGACCTCAGGCTTTGTTCAATCTGGCGGTCTGACCAAAGCCATTTTTATGGCGGGTTTGTTGGCCGGCACATTAGACATTATTGCTGCTTGCATTCAGGCTTACCTCGTAAAAAGCATCACTCCCGACAGAATACTATTGTACATTGCAACCTCCCTCTTTGGGCGCGATGCCTACGCTGGCGGCATTAGTATGATCCTGGTCGGCTTACTGATCCATTACCTGATCGCTACTGGATGGACTACCCTTTTCTTTTTGTCTTATCCCAAAATAAATTTTCTTACGCAAAACAAAATTGTTGTTGGGTTACTTTATGGGGTTTTTGTTTGGGTCATGATGAACCGTGTGCTTGTTCCCCTCACGCGTGTTGCCACCGGACCTTTCAAGTTGAGCAATGCATTGATCGGTTGTGCCATATTAATGATGTGTATCGGATTACCTATTTCCATCATGGCCCATAGATATTATTCAGATAAACATTAATCGATTTTATTAACAGCAATATTCACTCCCATGAGAAAAAAACCAATACTTATTTTTTTTATCAGTCTTTTTTCGACTGTGCAATTTTTAATCGCGCAACCAATCAAAAAAGACAATGATAAAAAGAATGACATCGCTGTTTTAAGCAAACTGAACGCCCAATTCATCAAAAATTTTATAGCCCAGGATACCGTTGCGCACAACCAAATCATTCACAAAGATTTTGTTTGCATAGAAGGCAATGGGCATGTTTTCGAACGGAACGAATACATGAAGGCCTGGGCACATGATTATCAAAACGGAGGGTTCACTTCCTTTGCCTACACGGACGAGGTCATTCGCATTTTTGACAACATGGCTTTAGTCCGATCGAAAACAGTTTACACCCGAGTAAATAACGGTGTCACCACTCAAGGTAAAGGAGTGTATACCGACACTTATATCAAAGAAAATGGAAGATGGTGGTGCGTACAGGCACACATCACCCCGATAAGCCAATAGTTCGTAGAAGCTAGCAGCCGAGCGGATAATTTTTAATTCGTGATAACCATTTTCTTTGATTAGGCGCAAACGAAAATCTGTCACACGCAATTCCCTTCCTGTTGTTGTTATTAATATTCTACTCTATTAATCCCTAATTTTGCGTGAGATGAAATTCTTTAACGAATTTGTTTACAGCAAACATTGGGGGGTGCGCATTTTCCGCCATGTTTTGTTCTGGTCTACCGACATGATCAGTTATTTAGTAGTGATATCAGCCAATGCGGAAATAACAAAAGCAACGGTTATCATTCTTCTGCTTATTATGCCCCTTGCAGTACTGGTCACTTATTTTATTATTTATTACATCATTCCCTCGTACGCGCGCGATCGCAATCAGATCAAATTAGTGATCAATGTCCTTGCCGCTCTTGTTTTCATAGGGGTTGGTATTCGGTACTACCGTTTTTTTATAGTGTATCCTCTTATCGACCCCACTCGCGCTTTGCCACCTCACGTTTGGGGCATCGGCCCGATAGTAGGTGAAATTTTTGCCTGGATGTCTGTCATTTGCATGGCCATCGCCATTAAGGTGATGAAGAACAAGACCGAACTTCAACAACAGCACGAGCGGCTCCTTGAAGAAAAAAAAGCTGCCGAGCTCGCATTCTTAAAAGCACAGATGCACCCGCATTTTCTTTTTAATACCCTCAACACGCTGTACTCTCATGCCATCCAAAACACAGGAAAAAGCGAACAGATTGTGCTACACCTTTCCAATTTATTGCGATTTATGTTGGAAGAGTGCAACCAGCGTCTCATTCCGATTGAAAAAGAAATAAAAGTGATTGACGATTACATCGAATTAGAGAAGCTGAGGCACGGAAGCCGGCTACAAATCGATTGTCAGGTTAAGGTTAACGGATCACCTGCTTACATTTCTCCGCTCTTGTTGCTGCCTTTTGTGGAGAATAGCTGCAAGCATACCCTGTCATCCAACCGCGGTATTATTCCCATAACTGTTCGCATCAAAACAGAAAACAACTTTGTGATCTTGTTTGTTGAAAACGATCTGGCACAGTTGGACCGCAACAGTTCAACCAACGGTATGGGCATTGCCAATGTAAAAAAACAACTGGGATTGTTGTATGGAAAGGATTTCATATTGGATATAAAAAACAACAATGGCAAGTATACCGTAAATTTGAAAGTACCTGTTTTGAAAAACGATGAACAAAATACAGTGCATCATTATTGAAGATGAGAAGCCGGCACAAGAGGTGCTTCAATCTTTTTTGGCTCGTACCGAATGGATCGACCTGAAAGCTACTTTTGATGACGCCATCAGTGCGCTTGATTATTTAAAGACGCACGATACGGATCTAATTTTTCTCGATATTCAAGTTCCCTCGCTCAGCGGGATTGATTTTTTGAAAATTGTAAAAAATTTACCACAAGTCATCATCACCACCGCTTATTCGCAGCACGCCATTGAAGCTTTTGAATTGGACGTCCGCGATTACCTAATGAAGCCATTTTCGTTCGAACGTTTTTTAAAGGCGGTGAACCGCGTGGCGGCTAAACCTGATGCAAAACAGGTTTATCAAATGAATCAAGCCGAGACTGCTAAAAATAGTTTTGCGTTTTTTAATGTGAACAAGACCATGGTAAAAGTTTTGTTCGGTGAGATTCTTCACGTGGAAAGCATGCGTGAATATATTTACATCCACACCGTCAAGGGAAGGGTCATCACCAAAATGGGGATTGGAGAAATGGAGAAAATGCTGGGTGAAGGATTTCTTCGCATCCATCGATCTTATTTGGTGAATTGCGACAAAATTACCTCGTACAATGCCGAAGAAATATTTATCGACAAAGTGTCTTTGCCTATCGGCCCCAACTACAAAAAATTTGTGGAAGCTGCCTTCGGAAAATTGTTGATGCGGTAATTCCAACATCGCGAGAATAGTGACCTTAGGTCTCTCTCCTCATCGCTACAGTTTATCAAAATATTACTTCGCGTAAGCAACACTTCTCATCTCGCGTATAACAGTCACTTTGATCTGACCTGGGTACTGCATATCGCGTTCAATTTTTTGCGAGATGTCAAAGCTTAGTTGTGCAGCACGCTCATCGGTTGCTTTTTCTGCATCAACAATCACTCGCAATTCGCGGCCAGCCTGAATGGCATAACATTTCTCTACGCCCTCAAAGCTCAAACCCACATGCTCGAGTTCTTTGAGACGCTTCATGTATTGCTCCATCACTTCACGTCTCGCACCCGGGCGGGCACCCGAGATCGCATCACAGGCCTGAATAATTGGTGAAATGATACTGGTCATTTCAATTTCATCGTGGTGTGCACCGATGGCATTGCAAATCACGGGATGCTCCTTGTATTTCTGCGCAAGCTCCATACCCACAATAGCATGAGGCTTCTCTAATTCTTCAGGCCACACCTTACCGATGTCATGTAAAAGTCCAGCGCGTTTTGCTTGCTTCACATTCAGCCCAAGTTCTGATGCCATTATCGCACAGAGATTAGCAACTTCGCGAGAGTGTTGTAATAAATTTTGTCCGTACGATGAACGGAATCTCATGCGGCCAACCATTCGCACTAGGTCAGGATGCAACCCATGAATACCTAAATCGATTACGGTTCGCTCACCAATCTCGTTAATTTCGTCTTCGATATTTTTTGATGTCTTCGCTACAACTTCTTCAATACGTGCCGGGTGAATACGTCCATCTTGTACTAATCGGTGCAGCGACAAACGTGCAATTTCTCTGCGCACAGGATCGAAGCCGGAAATAATAATTGCTTCTGGCGTATCATCAACTATAAATTCTACGCCAGTTGCTGCTTCTAACGCTCGAATATTCCTTCCTTCACGACCTATGATCTTTCCTTTGATGTCATCACTTTCAATATTGAAAATCGAAACGCAGTTTTCAACGGCTTGCTCTGATGCGGTGCGCTGAATTGTTTCCACTATAATTTTCTTTGCTTCCTTAGTAGCACTAAGTTTAGCCTGTTCCATAATGTCTTTGATGAAACTGCTGGCTTTCGTTTGAGCCTCTTCCTTCATCGATTCTACCAATTGGTCGCGTGCCTGATCGGCAGTAAGTTTTGAAATATTTTCGAGTACGGCCACTTTTTGCGCATTGAATTTGTCGAGCTCTTCTTTGCGCTTTTTTACAAGCTCATGTTGTTGCGCCAAACTCTGACGCTCTTCATCAACATCGGCCTCTTTGCGCTTAATTGTTTCAAGTTCTTTGTTCAATTGTGCTTCGCGCTGTTTTACTTTTTGCTCGTTGGCTATAATCTGGTTTTTCTTGCGGTTGGCATCCTCCTCAAACTCCTGCTTCATTTTCATCATCTTTTCTTTCGCTTCGATGATGCGGTCTTTCTTAATGTTTTCAGCCTGGAGCTCGGCTTCTTTAATGATCAGTTTTGATTTCGCTTCCGCATCAATCTTATTTTTCTTCAATTTTCTTTTGTACAGAAAATTTCCAAGAAGTATGCCGAAAACAATCGCGACTGCAAAGGCCGCAATTGATATTGAAATTATTTCTATGGAGTCCATAATGGTACTGTTTGTGAGTTGAACAATACCCGAAAGGCCAAATGGCCATCAACAAAAGGCGGGAATCAAAAAAGAATCAGACTTGTGAAACCAACTGGTTGAGTTGGTGTATTTTTTCAACTACCGTTTGATCGATGCTGTGCTGGTTTTCTTCGTCTGCCATTCTTTCAATGAGACAATCAAAGGCAACCATCGCCAGCAGGTCTTGTTTATCGTCAATGCCAAATTTTTCGCGGTAGTGTTTTATTTTTTCATTTACGAGTTTTCCCGCCACCCGCATACGCTCCTCTTCTGTGCGTTTTACTTTCATCGGGTATTCGCGGTCTGCGATTTTTATTTTGATCGAGAGCTCGTCCATTCAAAAACTACCGTTTTATCGGCTTACGTGTGCAATACATTTATCGATTTCGCGGATGTAATCGTCCACTTTCTTTCTCAATTCCGAAATACTTTCGTCTTCCGGGCTTATATAATCTGCAATTTTAGTGATTTTCACTTGATTTTTAAAATTAGACAGTTGCTCCTCGCGTTTGCGTAAATCGGTGCGCAACTCATGATTCTCTAATTTGATAGTGCGCATCTCATCTTTCAATAGTTTGTGATCGTTGAGCAGCATCATGATTTTGCGCTCCAATCCTGAGAGGTTATTTTTCAAAGCTTCCTGATCCATACTTGGTAGTTCTGTATTAATGTCCTTCTTTGAATGATAGTCGGCAGTCGGCAGAATGCGGTCGGCAGTCTTTGAATCCCACCTACTGGTGATTGCTTACTGTCTACTTTCTGATAACTGCCCCCATCTTCCCTTCAAACGCGCTCATCAATTTCGTCATTGTTTTGTCAATCTCCTCGTCAGTCAATGTTTTATTTTCGTCTTGCAATGTGAAACCAAGTGCATAGGCTTTTTTTCCTTTTTCAATTTTTTCTCCTTCGTAAACATCGAATGCAATAATCTCTTTGATTAATCGCTGTTCGGTATTTCTTGCCAATGCTTCAATTTCCGCAAACTTCACCTGACTGTTCAGTACCAATGAAAGATCTCTTCTCACCTCAGGGAACTTGGGAACATCTTGCACAACGAACTTAGGATTTGCCAACTTGAAAAGCAAATCAGTGGAGATATCTGCAAAGAAAACTTCGCGCTTGATGCCTGCCTCCTTCACCAAATTATTTTTCACTTTACCAACCTGGCCGATTACTTTGTTGCTTGCCAAAATTTTCACACCATATTCGAAAACATCATCAGCGAATTGCTCTTGTTTTGTTTTTCCAACAGCGGATAATTCTAAAACGAGTGTAACCGCTTGCGCGATGTCATAAAAATTTACTGCTCGTGATTTGTTTTGCCAGTTTTCAGTTTCACTGTCACCTGTTAAATAAATCGCCAGTCGCTCTTCCTCAAAATACTTGTCAGACTTCTTCCCATAGATTTTTCCGAATTCAAACAATTTCAAATCTTTTTGCTTGCGATTGATATTGTGGGCACAAACTTCCAATCCCGTGAAGAGCATTGACTGACGAAGGATTCCTTGCTCTTCGCTCAGTTTATTCAGAATTTCAACGGCATCACCATCCGTCTTGATTTTGTTTTTGTAAGCAATGTTGGTGAGTGAGTTAGTCAAGATTTCATAAAACCCATTCGCAGCCAGCATAGACCCAACCGATTTCTTGAATTTGGTCATATCCTTTTCAGGGAATGACGCAATAAAATCTGTACTTGCCTTGTCCGACAATTCAACATTGTTGAATCCATAAATCCGAAGAATCTCCTCAACCACATCCGCTTCCTGAACAACATCCACTCGATAGGGCGGAACCAAAGCAGTAAATCCATTTTCTGTTTTGTTCGAAACTTTTATTTCAAGGCTTTCAAGTATGGAAAATATTTCGTCCCGCGATATCTTCTTTCCGATCAACCGATCAACGTTTTTGAATTTTACTTCAATGGATTGATTCTCAATTTTCTTTGGATAGATATCAACCAATTCAGATGCAATTTCTCCACCTGCCAGCTCAACCATCAGCATAGCAGCTCGCTTCACACCTATTGCCGTCATGTTTGGGTCGGTGCCTCTCTCAAAACGAAATGATGCATCTGTTTTCAGTCCGTGATGCATAGACGATTTGCGAATACCACTTGGAGTCCAATAAGCGCCTTCAAGAAAAACGTCTTTTGTTTTTTCGGTTATACCGGAGTTGACGCCTCCAAAAATCCCGCCCATGCACATGCCATTCTCTTCGCCATCACAAACCATTAAATCGTTTTCTGTCAAGGTGCGCTCTTTACCATCAAGTGTTTTAAATTTTGTTCCTGAAGGCAATGTCTTCACTACTATTTTCTTTCCGGCTATTTCACTGACATCGTAGGCATGCAACGGCTGACCCAGTTCGTGGCAGACATAGTTGGTGATGTCAACAATGTTATTGATCGGCTCAAGCCCGATGGCTTTCAAACGGTTCTTCAGCCACTCCGGAGATTCTTTTATTATGACTTTGGCAATGGAAACACCTGAGAAACGCGGACACATTTCTGGGCTTTCAACCTCTACCGGAATGGTAAGTTTTGTATTTGATACTGTGAAATTCTCGACAGAAGGTATTTTTAAATCTCTCTTTTTTGCGGCTTTGATATCGCGTGCTACCCCGATGTGAGATGCAGCATCTGCACGATTGGGTGTCAATCCAATTTCAAAGACATAATCTGATTCTACTTTGAAAAATTCTGACGCTGGGGTTCCATTCGCTACAGAAGTTTTCAACACCATTATCCCGGCATGACTCTCTCCCATGCCAATTTCATCTTCAGCACAGATCATCCCTTCGCTTTGCTCACCGCGAATCTTTGCAGACTTAATTGTAAAAGGTTCACCTTTGGTGGGACTTACTGTGGTGCCTACCAGTGCAACAACTACTTTTTGCCCGGCACCAACATTGGGTGCGCCACAAACAATATTCAAAGGCTTATCACCGCCAACATCAACGGTTGTCAGAGACAGCTTATCCGCATTTGGATGCTTTGCGCAAGTGAGCACCTCTCCTATCACCAAACCCTTCAGTCCTCCTTTGATTGTTTCAAAGGGTTCAACGCTTTCAACTTCAAGCCCTGTAGAAGTAAGTGTTTGCCCGATCTGCTCGGGCGATTCAGTGATGGCAATGTATTGCTGCAGCCAGCGGTAAGAAATTTTCATTTAGTCAGAAAAATAAGAATCTCAAAAGTAAGTGTTTGACTCTTTTTTTTCTAATAGACGCAAGACGATCATTTGATGATACTTATAAATAAGTATGATAATGCTTATTCTAAGAATTAGAAGTTAATATTTCCTCAAGCTGTTTTATTTTCACGACCATTTCTGCACTTTTCGGGCTTTCAAACCCAAATCAAAATTAAATTTATGATCAACACGTTTTTCAAAAGATTAACGACTTCGGTCGGGCTTTTGTGCTTAGTGTGCGCTGCATTCGCGCAGTCTGCATTAAATACCAACGATAAGCTGCCAGTCGCACCTGAAATAAAAGTAGGGAAACTCGCTAACGGTCTCACTTACTACATCCGCAAAAACAGCAAGCCTGAGAAAAAAGTAGAGCTGCGCCTCGCGGTGAAAGTGGGCTCCATACTCGAAGACGATGACCAACAAGGTCTTGCTCATTTTACCGAGCACATGGCTTTCAACGGAACCAGGAATTTCAAAAAGAATGATCTTGTTTCTTTTTTACAATCAATCGGAGTGCAGTTTGGAGCTGACCTCAATGCTTATACAAGCTTCGATCAAACAGTTTATATTCTGCCCATCCCAACTGACAAACCTGAAAATCTGGATAAAGGATTTTTGGTATTGGAAGATTGGGCAAGTACCGTAACATTCGATAATGAAGAAATCGATAAAGAGCGCGGTGTGGTGTTGGAAGAATCCCGTTTAGGAAAAGGAGCCAACGACCGAATGAACAAAGTCATCATTCCAAAAATATTTGCCGGATCAAAATACGCAGACCGTTTGCCCATAGGCAAAGATGACATTCTTAAAAATTTTAAATACGATGCGATCAAGCGCTTTTATAGAGATTGGTATCGGCCGGATCTGATGGCTGTCATAGCTGTTGGCGATGTCGATCCCGCAGTGGCCGAAGATCTCATCAAAAAACATTTCGAGAAATTGAAAAACCCATCGAAAGAGAGAGTGCGTGAATATGCTGAAGTTCCAAACCGCAAGGCATCTGAAGGTGTAGTTGTAACTGACAAAGAAGCAACCAACAATATTTTGCAGGTTTATTATTCTCTTCAAAAGAGCAAGCCCTACTTATTGATTGGCGATTATCGTACCTCGATAGTGAAAAATCTTTTCGGCTCCATGTTGGGTCAGCGCTTGCAAGAGCTTACACAGAAACCCAATCCTCCGTTTGTTTTCGGTGGTAGTGGCCAAGGCGGATTTGTTCAGGGCTATGAATCGTACAATTCATTTGCCCTTGTAAGCAAAGCCGGAGTTGAGCCGGCCATTAATGCTATTGTTCAAGAAAATGAACGCGTGCGCAAATATGGATTCACTGCCTCCGAACTTGATCTTGCTAAGAAAAATTTATTGCGCAGTATGGAGCAGATCTATAATGAGCGTGAAAAAACCGAATCAAGAGCTTATGCCGAAGAGTACATCAGAAACTTCCTCGTTCAAGAGACCATTCCTGGAATCGTAAATGAGTATAGCTATCACAAAGAATTTTTGCCAACCATTTCGCTCGATGAAATCAATGCTTATGCGGCCAAAACAATTCCCGTCAATGATACTAAGCTGGTGATTTACCAAGGATCAGAAAAAGCAGACTTCAAAATTCCATCGAATGAAGAATTGCTAAATAATGAGCTGAACGCAGAGAAATTGCCTGTAACTCCGTATGAAGAAAAAATTGTGTCGAGCAATTTCATGGAGAAAGCTCCGCAAGGTGGTGTGATCAGCTCCGAAAAAGAAAATAAGGAGCTGGGAACCACCGAATTGATTTTAGGCAATGGCGTAAAAGTGATTTTGAAACCAACTGATTTTAAAAACGATCAAGTGGTGATGAGCGCTACTCGCTTTGGTGGTCAATCGCTTTATCCCGACAAAGATTTATACAATGTGCAAAACGCAACTACCATAATAAATCAAATGGGCATTAAAGATTTGTCACCAACCGATTTGCGTAAAGCATTGGCAGGCAAAACAGTGAACTCATCACCGGTAATGGGTAACGCCACTGAAGGATTCAGAGGGCAGTCGGGCTCAGCGGATGTTGAAACGATGTTACAGATTACTTATTTGTACTTCACTCAACCTCGTAAAGACGAAGGTTTATTCTCTTCGTTTGTAAGCAAGCAACAGGCGATGTATCAAAATATGATGGCGATGCCGCAAATGGTATTTCAAGACTCCATCCAGGCGATTTTGTATAATAAAAATCCTCGCGCACCGCGTTTCCCAAAAGCAGAAGATTTTGGCAAGATCAGCTTAGATCGCGCATTTGAAATTTACAAAGAGCGTTTCGGTAGCGCTAAAGACTTCACTTTCTTTTTCGTTGGAAGTTTTGATTTAGCAAAGATCAAACCAATGGTTGCTTCCTATTTAGGCACGCTACCTGTGGGTAACATCGCAACCGCTTATAAGGACTTAGGTGTGCGGCCCATCAAAGGGGTGGTGAAGAAAGAAGTGAAAAAAGGTGCTGAGCCAAAAAGTTTTATCTCCCTCACCTTCACTGGCGAAACTCCATACTCAGAAGATGCCCAGTTGAAATTATTTGCATTAACTGAAGTGATAAACATCAAGTTGATCGAAACACTTCGCGAAGACATGGGTGGAATCTATGGCGGTGGCATGCGCGGTAACGTGAATAAACTTCCCTATTCCAATTACTCGGTTACAATATCTCTTCCTTGCGGCCCGGAAAATGTTGACAAATTAATCACCGCTACTTTTGCCGAAATCGACAAAATAAAAGCAAACGGGCCAACTGACGCTGATCTCAACAAAGTGAAAGAGACTTATAATAAGAAGCACGCAGAAGAAATGAAAGACAACAATTTCTGGTTACGCTCCCTTCAGCAAACCGTTGACTTCGGCAATGACGGTGCTAATATTCTGCAGCTTGAGAAAAAAATGAATGCATTGACTGTGAAAGATATTAAGGAGGCAGCTAATCTTTATTTGAACAATAAGAATTATCTGCAGGCTGTGCTTTACCCTGAAAAATAAATTTGATTCCTTTTGATGGAAAACACCCTGAGAAATCGGGGTGTTTTTTTTATAGTTCAGATGAAGACGCGAGTTTTTTTAATGGATTAATTTTCCAGCAATCTCGTGCCGAAAAGTCTCCACACACTTTCGGTCTTGCAAGGTTACATAGCACGTCTTTCCATCCTTGCCGCCAAAGGCGATATTACTGGTCTTTTTCCCTTTGAGCTGCACTTCGCGGATTAGTCTTCCTTGAGGAGAAATAATCGCCACCACACCTTTGTCATAGCGGGTTACCAAAAGATTTCCTTCACGGTCACACTTCATCCCATCAAGGCCGAAATCAGGGAAGTCAAAAAATTTCCTTTTGTTGCTCACGTTTCCTTTGTCATCCACATCGTAGGCCCAGATTGCTCGTTGAATGCTTTCGTTGACATACAATATTTTCTCATCGGGGCTTAATTCTATGCCATTGGTGGTGCCCATGTTCTCTTCAAGCAAAGTTGTTTTACCATTCGGATCGATACGCCAAATTTTTCCGGTGTTATTTTTCCAATTTGGATCAGACGCAAACAGTTGATCTTTTTTGTTGATACAGATGTCGTTGGGTTGATCGAATAATTCACTGTGAACAAAGACTGAAACTGTTTTGGTCTTTGAATCGATTTTCAAGATGTTGTGACCTGAGAAATCGGCAAGAAACATATTTGCTTTTTTGTCGAATTGAATGGCGTTGGCTGTGCTTCCTTCCGGCAATGTTACATACAACTCCACTTTGCCGTCCGCGTGGACCAAACCGACCGTTCCATTCTTTTGAAAATTGACGACATACAAATTCCCTTTCTTATCAACTATCGGTCCTTCGCAGTTGGTAGTGAAGAGGTTTTCATCTGTAAGATCTTTCGCCTGGTAAAATTCCTGAGCAAAAGAATTGCAAAAAGAAACTAGGCCGATGAAAAAAAATAGTGCTCTCATTTTGCTATTGCTTTTCCAACATTGTGGCCTTTCATCGCATAAAATAAAATGTAGAGGTAGCAGGGCACAGTACAAATGAAGAATGCGGTTTGTGCAGGAAAAGACTTTACAAGTGCTCCATAAATCTGGGGAATAACTGCCCCACCGGCTATGCACATCACCAAAAGTGCCGAGCCAATTTTCGTAAATTTTCCGAGTCCCTCAATCGCTAAAGGAAAAATTGCAGGCCACATCAACGAATTAGCTAAGCCAGTAATGGCGATGAAGAAAATCGAAATGTAGCCATGAGTAAAAAACGCGAGGGTAACGAAGGCCATACCCGTAATCGCACAGATTCTCAAGGCGACTTCTTGTTTAATAAATTTTGGAATGGTAATTATCCCGATGATATAACCTACCACCATCGACATCAAAGTATAAGAAGTGAAGATTTTAGTTTCATCCAGGCTCATGCCCATCGAGCGACCATACTGCCCGATTACATCGCCAGCCATTACTTCGGCACCCACATAAACGAAAATGCACAACGCACCTAAAAGTAAATGGGGAAACTGAAGAATTGAGGTTTTTGATTTACTTCCCGAATTATCTGAAGCATCACCCCCATTGCTTTCAATTTCAGGTAGTGCAGAAAACCAAATCATCAAGGCTAAGGCACCAAGAACAGCGGCCATTATCATATACGGAGTTATCACACGATTAGAAAGCTCCTGCAACAATTG
Source organism: Bacteroidota bacterium (assembly GCA_016178785.1). Lineage (GTDB taxonomy): Bacteria > Bacteroidota > Bacteroidia > Cytophagales > Cyclobacteriaceae > ELB16-189. Next base: position 55,407 of record JACOSO010000074.1, read on the forward strand.
ACTGCGGCTGGCTTCATCTGTTGCCAAGGCTACTTTCTTTTCAATTTCGCTCGCGCCCTTCAACACCACCGCACTTAAAATAATCGGGCTAAGCGCACCTGCTATTTTGTTGGATATGCCCATGATACTGATGCGCTGTGCAGCTGATTCGATCGGGCCAATGACAGAGATATACGGGTTCGATGCTGTCTGGAGAAGTGACAAACCCATTCCCTGCACAAACAATCCCGTAAGGAACAAACCGAAACTTCTTCCGCTTGCTGCCGGCAAAAAAATCAAAGCGCCAATGGCCATCACAAAAAGGCCCAGCGCCATTCCTTTTTTATATCCCGTCACATTCAAAATGAAAGAAGACGGAATAGCCAGAAAAAAATAAGCCATGTAAAAGGCAAAGGTCACCAACAACGCTTGCCCATCTGTTTTCAGGTCGCACGCAAGTTTTAGAAATGGGATAAGCGTGCCATTCAGCCAGGTGATAAACCCAAACATGAAAAATAGTACCCCTATGATGGCGATGGAAAGAAGGTAGTTTTTTGAAGAAGACATTTTCCTAACGTTTGTATGTTATAAAATTTTACTTTTGAACAGATTTCTATTTTATATTTCGTTTCGATTTAACCCAAAAAATTCAAACTACAATGGCTGCACAAAAAAGACTCACCTTATTAGTGCTGGCGGCAGGCATGGGCAGCCGCTACGGTGGTATTAAACAGATCGATGGCTTTGGGCCTTCGGGCGAAACCATCATGGATTATTCGCTCTTCGATGCGATCCGTGCAGGCTTTACTAAAGTGGTTTTCATTGTGCGTGATGAAATCCGCGATACAGTAGAAGAAATGTTCTTGCCCCGCCTGAGAGGCAAAGTAGATGTGGAGTTTGTCATTCAGTCGCTCGACACATTTGTGCCAAAAGAGTATTTGAACACAGGCCGCGCCAAGCCCTGGGGCACAAGTCATGCCATGCTATGCGCCAAAGAAGTAATTAACGAACCTTTTGCCGTAATCAATGCCGATGATTTTTACGGTCTCGATGCATTTGCCGCCACCGCAGAGTTTTTCAAGAACGAAACATCAGGCGCTCATGCCATGGTGGGCTATACTTTGAAAAATGTATTATCAGATCATGGAAGTGTTTCACGCGGATGTGGCGAGCGCGATGCAAGCGGCTTTTTGAAAAGCGTTGTTGAACGGACAACCATTGTTAGGGAGAATGGAAAAATTATATCTAAAGAAAAGGATGGAGATTTAGTGCTTGACCCTGAAACTCCAACCTCAATGAATTTTTGGGGATTTCACCCATCGATTATGCCGTTGACCGAACAAATGTTTCATCAGTTTTTGAAAGCCAATTCGCAAAATGTGAAGTCCGAGTTTTTTATTCCCTTGGTAGTGAATGACATGATTAAATCAAATCAGGGTAAAGTGAAAGTGATTTCGGGAGGAAGCACCTGGTTTGGCGTCACTTATAAAGAGGACAAAGAAATTGTGTCGCAAAAAATAAATCAGTTGGTCGCTGAAGGTAAATATCCCTCTAAGCTTTGGTGAGGTGTTACCGAATTTTTAATTTTGAGGAATGAAAGGAATAAACTACTTGACCAATACAAAAGGCGAAAAAACTGCCGTAGTCTTTGATCTGAAGAAATACAAAGAAGAATTGGAAGATTTTATTGATGGGCTTGAAGCTGCCTCCCGAGTAAACGAACCAGCGGTGGATTTTAAAAGAGCGGTCAATAAAATTATTAAATCAAAGTCTCCTGGTGTATCGCGTCATCATAAAAAAATCAGCTGAGAAAGAATTAGCTGTTCTTCCACTAAGCGCGATTCTTGATCTTAAAGAAAAAATTATCGCCTTGGGTTCTAACCCATTTCCACATGGGTTTAAGAAACTGAAAGGGTTTCAAAATCAATACAGAATTCGCAGTGGTAATTATCGTGTCATTTATAAGATTGAGCATAAACTGTTGATTATTGAGATACTTAAGATTGGAGATCGAAAAAACATTTACGGATAGCCTTCTCCATGACCAACCACGAAAAAATCCTCGCCCACTTTGGAATTAAAGGAGTTTGCTCTCCTCTCGGCTCAGGCCATATTCACAAAACCTTCAAAGTAACAGGCAAAAAGAATTTTGTTTTGCAGCGAGTGAATAAAAATGTTTTCACTCAACCTGAAATCATTGCCTCTAATAACCGCCTGGCGTTTCAATTTTTAAAGGAGCGTCATCCCGATTATTTGTTTCCTCAAACTTTGTCGGATAAAAATGGAAATGATCTTCCCTACGATGACGAAGGTTATCCCTGGCGAATTTTCCCGATGATCGAAAACACATCCACCATTGATGAAGTTACTTCTGAACAGGAGGCGTTTGAGGCTGCCAAAGGATTCGGATCACTGACAAAAAACCTAAATGGTGTTGATGCTTCATTGTTTAAACCAACCTTAGATCGATTTCACGATCTTGCCTGGAGGTACGAACAATTTGAAGATGCATTGCAAAAAGCAAAACCTGAAGTGGCTATTCAAGCTGAGCAAGAAATTGAGCAAGCAAAATCATTTGAATACTTAGTTGAAGAATACAATCAACTTATCAATAGTGGTCGATTAGTTTTACGGGTGATGCACAACGACACTAAAGTGAATAACATCTTGTTCGATGCTCAATCGCGCAAAGCCGCCTGTGCCATTGATCTGGACACACTCATGCCAGGCTATTTCATTTACGACCTTGGCGACATGGTGCGCACATTTGTGAGCCCAGTCACTGAAGAAGAGAAAGATATTTCCAAAGTTCTGTTCAGGAAAAATATTTACAGTGCACTACTGCAAGGATACTTATCCGAAATGGAAAGGGTACTTACAGCAGAGGAGAAAAAATCAATCCCTTTTGCAGGTAAGATGATGACCTACATCATGGCCTTGCGCATGCTTGCAGATTTTTTGCGTGGCAATACCTATTATCACATCACTTACCCTGAACAAAATTTAGTGCGGGCAAAGAATCAATTTCGATTGCTTGAATTGATTTGTTCAAACGTCAGTTAATCGTTATACGTTAATGGGTAACCCTTTATCCTTTTTACTGACCGATTAACCAATAACGATTAACGTTTAACTGAGTGATGAACAGCTTCGTGAAATAATTTAACTTTGCAACCTTTCAGAATATTCTGCGTCAAACTCCTTCAAACAAAACATACTTCATGAAAAAAACTTTTCTCGGCATTGCGTTCTTGCTTTCGCAAGCTGCATTTGCCCAAGACCAACTTGCATCACAGTATTCACAACTAATCACAACCTCTGACTTAAAAGAAAATCTTTCAATTATCGCTTCTGATGCGCTCGAGGGTCGATACACCGGATCGCGTGGGCAAAAGATGGCAGCTGCGTTCATCGCCAACCATTTTGAATCGCTTGGTCTTGCAGCACCGGTAAATGGCTCGCACTACATGCCCATCGATCTGACATCAACAAAGACAGGAGATGTTTACATGAAAGCTGGAGTCACAAAATTTAGCAACCACAAAGAAATAGTTTACTTCGGCCAAAGTGATAGCGGGGGTGAAGTTTCTTTAGAGGCTGTGTTTGTAGGCAAAGGTACCGAGGCAGAATATGACTACCTGAACGTAAAGGACAAGGCAGCAGTGCTTTACGTTGACTCCCTTGGTTTTTCTATGTTTGGCAAAATAAGAGGAATGGCAAAGCTTGCCCGTGATAAAGGCGCGCGCATGGTGCTCATAGCGTCAGGCGGGAAACCAGAAAAATTTCAGGCATTCGTTGACCAGGTAAAAGGATTTACCAGTGGCGGTTCGCTTAGCTTGACGAAACCAGATCCTAATAATCCAAACAAAGGAGCATTTTACATTGACCAGTCAGTAGTTACAAAGGTCTTCAATGTTCCTTTTGAGAAAATGGTGAAAGCCACCACCGAGGATGCTGCGAAAAAACCTTTGAGCAAAATCAAGCCGAGCCGAATTGTTTATCAGGTGTCGGTGGAGATGAAAACTGTTAAATCGGAAAACATACTTGGCTATCTCGAAGGCACAGACAAAAAAGATGAAGTGATCGTGATCTCTGCTCATTTCGATCACATTGGCGTGAACCACGAAGGTGAAGGCGATAAAATCAACAATGGCGCTGACGATGACGGCTCAGGCACGGTGAGCGTTTTGCAATTAGCAAAAGCATTCGCGCAAGCAAAGAAAGAAGGCCACGGTCCGCGGAGAAGTATTCTTTTCATGACCGTGACCGGTGAGGAAGAAGGATTGTTTGGTTCCCAATATTATGTCGAGCACCCGGTATATCCATTGGCGAATACTGTTGCGGATTTGAACATCGACATGGTTGGCCGTAAAGACCCTGAGCACAATGGAAAACCCGACTATGTGTATGTGATTGGCTCCGATAAACTATCGAGCGAATTGCACGAAATCAATGAGCGCAATAATAAGACTTACACTCAACTTGAATTTGATTACACCTACAATGACGAAAATCATCCCACCAATTTGTACAAGCGCAGTGACCATTGGAACTTCGCTAAGAACAACGTACCGATCGTTTTCTACTTTGATGGAATTCATGAAGATTATCATAAAGTGAGTGACGAAGTGAGTAAAATCGATTTTGACCTATTAGCTAAACGCGACAAGGCCGTGTTCTTCACTGCATGGGAGTTGGCCAATCGTGAAAAGAGAATTGCAGTTGATAAGAAATAATTGGAGATACGAGGTATGAAATACGGGGTACGAGTGTAAAATTCGTACTTCGTAAATCGTACTTCGTACCTTTATTCTATGCGGATTGATATAATAACCTGCCTTCCTAAACTTCTCGAGAGTCCGTTTTCAGATTCTATTTTGAAACGAGCTCAAGACAAGGGGTTAGTGCAAGTGATGGTGCACGACCTCCGTCCATTTTCAACCAACAAACACCGTACTACCGATGATTACGCTTTTGGCGGTGGTGCAGGAATGGTGATGATGATCGAACCGATCGATCGCTGCATTTCTTCCCTCAAAGAACAACGCAGCTATGACGAAATCATTTACATGAGTCCGGATGGAGAGTTGCTTACCCAATCATTGGCCAATCAGCTCAGTATGAAAAAAAAATTAATTCTTCTTTGCGGCCATTATAAGGGAGTAGATGAGCGTGTACGTGAACACTTGATCACACGTGAAATCAGCATTGGAGATTACGTTTTATCAGGAGGCGAACTTGCCGCTGCAGTTTTGAGTGATGCCATTATTCGATTGATACCTGGGGTATTGTCAGATGAGACCTCAGCGCTCTCGGATTCTTTTCAGGATGGACTGATTGCCCCACCGGTTTATACCCGCCCTGCCGAGTACAAGGGATGGAAAGTACCCGATGTCTTGTTGTCAGGTCATGAAGCAAAAATCAATGAATGGAGACATGATCAGGCATTAGAAAGAACAAAAAAAAGAAGACCGGAACAGATAAAAAACTAAGGCCTTTGGAGTTAAGCCAATTCAAGATCGCTATGTTTAGCAATAAGCTCAAAATCCGAATCATTTTGCAGTAACTTCATTTTGTTCTTGATTGCATACCATGCTATAATGCAATCATTCGGCTTTCGTATAGTTACTCCTTTTTTACGAAGTGAACGAAAAAGTTCTGCAGCTTCCACCGCCACGTAGAGTGGATCTGATATTAAAATTTCCAGAGTCAGCAGCATCTCTTTTGTTTGCTGGAACTGAACATCACTCCTGAAGCCCTGAAGCACTTCCTGAACGATTGGTGGGCATAAACAAATCGAAGAACTTCGCAAGTGATTTTTTAGTGTTGCTACTTGAGGTAAATCATGGTTGTTAAAAAAATCTATCCAAACCGAAGTGTCAACTAAAATTCCCCTCATAAATATTTAGAAGTACGCATGTCATCCAAATCCCCTTCCCATTTCACTTTGCCCTTCAACTCAAGCAGAGCTAATTGTGCCATGTGTCGGGTGTAGCGTTTAAGGGCATCTTCAATAGCTTGCTTTTGAGTTTTTGCTTCGCTCATTTGAATGATTGCGGTAATCGCCTGCTGATCAATTTCAATGTTCGTCCTCATGCTTTTTGGTTGCTCTCTTTTTTCTCGTTTGTCAGCAGATCGCGGTAAAACCGCAACGCTTTGTTTACCAACTCCTTTTTTGTCTTTATTCCGCTTAGGCGAATAGCCTTTTCCATAACTTCATCATTGATGTCGACATTTATTTTTACCATTTTTTCCATGTGTAAATTTAATTGATTTTATACACATATAAATATGGCTCACCACGCCTTCAGAAAATTCTCAATCTTATGCGCTGATTTCCGTGTTCTTCCGCTATATTTGCACTCCCATTTCTAAAAGGGCGATTATGGCCGATTTAATGAAGATAGTAGAGCAGGAATTAGCAGGCAAAAGGGCTTCTATTCCTAGTTTTAAGGCTGGTGACACCATAAATGTGCACGTTAAGATCAGCGAAGGTAACAAAGAGCGTATCCAGCAGTTTCAGGGCACCGTGATCTATCACCGCGGCAAAGGAACCAATGGAGAGAGCTTTTCGGTACGGAAAGTATCCAATGGCGTAGGTGTGGAAAGGATTTTCCCTATCCTCAGCCCCAGCATCGATAAAATTGAATTTGTAAAAGCCGGTAAAGTTCGCAGGGCCAAGTTGTACTACCTGCGTGGCCGTCAAGGTAAGAGCGCACGGATCAAAGAAAAATTGGCAGTGGCTCAACCCGCTTAATGATTTTGTAAGTTATATCAGAGACCCATTTCGAATTGAAATGGGTTTTTTGCTTATCTGCCACTTGGTCGCTTTGATCAAAATCTGTTGAAACGTTATATTTGTCACCTTTCCCAATAAAAATATGTCAAAGAATAAGACCTCAGAACTCCTCGGCAAAGACGCTGAATCGCTTCTAACGCACCAAAGCAAAACCATTTCAAAATCGCAGCTTCACTTGCCCGGAGCTGATTTTGTTGATCGCATTTTTTCGCAGTCAAACAGAACTCCGCAGACCCTACGCAGTTTGCAGGCCTTATTTGGCAAGGGAAGATTAGCTAACACAGGGTACCTTTCGATTCTGCCTATCGATCAGGGAATTGAGCATAGTGCAGGAGCCTCATTTGCAAAAAACCCGATCTACTTCGATCCTGAAAATATTATAAAACTAGCCATAGAGGGCGGCTGTAATGCGGTAGCAACAACTTACGGAGGCTTGGCAATGATGTCGAGAAGCTACGCACACAAAATTCCCTTTATCGTAAAGATCAACCACAACGAATTGCTTACTTATCCTAACAAAGCCGACCAAATCATGTTTGGATCTGTGCGTGATGCCTGGAACTTGGGAGCAGTAGCCGTTGGTGCCACTATTTATTTTGGTTCAGACCAATCAACCCGCCAGATACAAGAAGTAGCAAAAGCATTTGAAGAAGCTCATACCTTGGGCATGGGCACTATTCTGTGGTGTTACACGCGCAACAACGCCTTCAAAAAAGATGGAATAGATTATCACGTTTCAGCAGACTTGACCGGTCAGGCCAACCATTTAGGAGTAACTATTCAAGCTGATATCATCAAGCAAAAATTAGCAGAGAATAACGGTGGCTACAAAGCGCTGAACACAGGCGGAAGTAGCTATGGAAAATTGGATGAAAGAATTTATACCGAATTGACCTCAGAGCACCCGATCGATTTGTGCCGCTATCAAGTTGCAAATTGCTATATGGGCCGCGCGGGGTTGATCAACTCAGGCGGTGATTCAAAAGGTGCGAGCGACATGGCAGATGCAGTACGCACTGCGGTGATCAACAAGCGTGCCGGTGGCATGGGCTTGATCTCGGGTCGCAAAGCATTCCAACGCCCGATGAAGGAAGGCGTTGAAATTTTGAATGCTATTCAAGACGTGTATTTAGATAAGTCAATCGACATCGCTTAATTGAAGAGCTAAGGAGTTGGTGATTTTCATCAACTCTTTTTTATTGTCTAATTAAAAAATTTGATAAATGCCTTGGTTCAAACGTACAGATAAAGGGATCATGACTCCAACGGAGTCAAAACGCGAAGTGCCCGATGGTTTGTGGTTTAAATCACCCAAGGGAAAGATCATCCACACTCGTGAATTAAAGAACAATGCGTACGTTGTTCCTGAAGAAGACCATCATGTAAAAATCGGATCGAAGGAATATTTCGAAATCCTTTTCGATAACAATGAGTTCACTGAGCTTGACACCAACATGGAGTCGGCTGATCCACTTAAATTTTCTGATACAAAACCTTATCCAAGGAGAATTAAAGAATCACAAGTCAAAACGCAATTGAAAGACGCCTTGCGCTCTGCCTCTGGAAAAATGAACGGGCTTGACATTGTCGTTGCGTGTATGGATTTCAGTTTCATTGGTGGTTCGATGGGTTCTGTAGTGGGTGAGAAAATTGCACGCGCCATTGACCATTCATTGAAAACAAAATCACCTTTCCTGATGATTTCCCGATCGGGTGGTGCGAGAATGATGGAGGCCGGGCTTTCACTTATGCAGATGGCAAAGACCTCGGCCAAACTTGCACTTCTTGATCAGGCAAAAATTCCATACATCTCATTACTTACTGATCCAACCACAGGAGGTGTAACTGCTTCCTACGCCATGCTTGGTGATTTCAATATTTCTGAGCCCGGTGCGCTGATTGGTTTTGCCGGCCCTCGAGTTATTCGTGAAACCATTGGCAAAGATTTACCAAAAGGATTTCAGAGTGCAGAGTTTGTACTTGACCACGGCTTCCTTGATTTCATTGTTGACCGAAGAAATTTGAAAGAAAGACTGAGTACCCTTCTCAAGATGCTCAAGTAAACTTGGTTGTCACCTAACCGGACAAGTCAGAACCAAAATGATGAAATGGACGCTACTTCACTATTCAAAAATCATCATTCGAAATTCATAATTTGAATGGAGAATGATGAAGTTGGTTTGTACTACCGCTTACTGCTTTTTCATCAGCGCCATATAAAATCCATCAAAACCTTTAGACGGATAAATCATTTTCTCTTTAACAAGCTGAAAGTCCCTTTTCTCGGATAAAAATTTCTCGACTTGTTTTTCATTTTCGGAAGGAAGGATGCTGCATGTTGAATAGACCATGAGTCCTCCTGGTTTGAGCATACCGCTGTATTCATTTAAAATTTTTTGCTGGATCGTTTTTACATTCTCAATAAATTCGTTAGACAACTTCCATTTGGCATCAGGGTTTCGTTTCAACACACCCAATCCCGAGCAGGGCACATCGAGTAACAAACGATCGGCTGAGTTTTCTAACCGCTTGATTGTCTTTGAAGATTCAATCACACGTGTTTCAATATTATTGGATGCACCCGCACGTCTCGCTCTTTTCTTAAGCTCTTCCAGTTTCCATTCTTCGGTATCAAGTGCAATGATGCGGCCTTTGTTCTGCATCAGCGCAGCGAGGTGAAGTGTTTTGCCTCCGCCACCCGCACAAGCATCGATCACCCGATGACCAGGTTCTACATTTAAAAATGGAGCGATCAATTGCGAGCCGGCATCCTGTACTTCAAATAACCCATCTTTGAATTGTTGACGTGTAAAAATATTTTGCCGCTGCTCGAGCAACAGCGCATCAGGGTATTCGCGAGAGACTTCTGTTAAAATATCTTCTTCTTCTAATTGCTCTCTCAATTCTTCGATGGATACTTTCAACGTATTTACGCGCAGCACCACCATTGCTTCTTCGTTCAGTGCTTGGAGTTCACTGTCCCATCGCTTTCCTAATTCTTTTTCACCTAATTCATCCAGCCAATCCGGAATAGACTCCCTGATTTTTCGAACGGACTTAATTGAATCGTATTGCTCCTGAAATTTCCTGGGGTTCAACCCTCTAAATTCATCCCAATCCCATGATGGCAAATCCATCTTTTTAATCCAAATACACCAGGCACCAAGCAATTTCCAAAAATCATTCTCTTCGGCATCGGATAAGTAGATAAGAAGTCTGTACCAGCGCACGATATCATAGGTGGTTTCTGCGATAAAGCGCCTGTCGCGTGCGCCCCACTTCGGATTTTTCCTTAATAATTTTTCGATGGCTTTGTCTGCATACCGGTTTTCTGTGAAAATTGAGTTAAGTGTTTGCACCGTTGCTTCACATAAATTGCGATAGAGCTTTACCATTACCTATTTTTGACGGAAATTTAACCATGATTACTGTTTATAAAAATCATCTCTATAAAAACAAATTTATTCGCTTTGTAAAGCCATGATTGATCTGATTCTCATGATTAAAAACCACACTATGACAAATAAACTCATCATCGCGTTATTTCTTCTTATTCCATTTTTTTCCAATGCTCAGTTTGGAGACTTGATGAAAAAAGCTGCCAAAAAAGTAGCGGAAAAAGGAAAAAGCGAAGCTCTCAAAAGTTCTGATGCAGCACGTGACAAACTTGACTCGACCGATTTCAATTATGCCATTTCTGTGATCGACAATTCGGGCATGATGAGCATTCGCGATGCAAATGAAGGGCTTACCAAAAAAATGGACTTTGTTGTCAACACCCAAGTGAAAGATCAATCGAAGGTAACGCCAGCACAAAAAGCCAGAAACACACTCGACTTTGCAGAAGAAGCGTACGATCGGAAGAGATATAAGCTTGCCGAAACCTTTTTTTTAGACGCTAAACTTTCCTACGAGACCAATAACATCAAGGAGAACATTAACTATAGCAAAGTACTGGCCGATATGGGGCTACTGTATGCATCGATGGGCCGCTTTGACCTCGCCAGCAAATACACCACTGAAGCTCTTTCGATACGGGAGACCACACTGGGGAAAAAAAGCAAAGCTTATGCTTCTTCTTTGAACAACAATGCGGTGCTAAATCAAGATTTGGGGAAATACAATGAAGCAGAAAAGTTTTTTCAAGAAGCAATTCAAGCGGTGAAAGAGCAGGTGGGCGAACAAAGTCAAGAGTATGCAACCGTGTTGAATAATCAAGCGATCTTTTTTTCAAAAATTGGTCGGCTTGACCAAGCCATTGAAAAATCAAAAGCTGCAATTGCTATTCTCGAACAGCAAAACAAAAAAGACTCGCGCGATGCCGTTGGCTTTCAATCCAACCTTGCATTGCTTTATCAACAAACCGGAAAACTTACTGATGCTGAGGCCATTTACTTGAAGCTGGAAAGCTCATTGAAGGCTTTTAGCGATAATCCTTACTACGCAGGAGTGCTCGACAATCTTGCCCTTCTCTACATTCAAATGAATAAACTCGACAAAGTTGAAAGCTATTTTGTGAAATCAGCCAGCGTTTATAAAACACGAAGTCAAATCGGCTACGCAAAAGTATTGAACGACCTTGGTAATTTTTATCGCATGCAAGGTCGCTACGATGAAGCTGAACAAAAGCTAATTGAATCGATGAATATCCGAGGCACAGCACTTGACACCACCCATCCTGACTATGTAAAATCTGAAGAAGACTTAGGGATTCTTTACTGGAAAAAAGGTGACTTGGCAAAAGCCTACGCCAACTTGCAGTCGGCCATGAACAAATCTTTGGATTTTGTTGATCATTTCTTCCCTCCTATGAGCGAATCAGAGAAAACAAAATTCTGGGACATTTTGCAGCCACGCTTTCAACGGTTTTTTAATTACTGCCTCGATGCGCAGGCCACCAATTCTTCGATCGTTAATGACATGTACAATTATCAGATGGCAACGAAGGCATTATTGCTAAACTCAACAAATAAAATCAAACAAGCCATACTGGGCAGCGGCAATGCCGATCTTATTAAAGACTACACTGCGTGGCTTGATAAAAAAGAAACACTTGCACGCTATTATTCACTTTCAAAAAATGAGTTGGCTGAACAGAAAATTGATCTCGCAGCATTAGAGCAGGAAGCCAATAATATGGAGCGATCACTCTCTCAAAAATCGGGCGATTTTGCTCAGGGATATTCTTCTGAAAGAATCACTTTTGACAAAATTGCATCGCTTCTGGCAGACAATGAGGCGGTAATTGAATTGATTCGAATTCGAGTATTCGATAAAGATTTTACGAGTGATTCAAAGTACGCAGCTCTTGTACTCGCAAAAAATTCGACTGAACCCAAACTGATCATACTCGACAATGGCAATCAGTTGGAGACCCGTTTCGCAAAATACTACCGCAACGCTATACAGCAAAAAATTGCAGACCAATATTCGTATGATCAATTTTGGGCGCGCATAGAGCCGGCCCTTCTTAGTAAGAAAACGATTTACATTTCTCCTGATGGCGTTTACAATCAGATCAACTTAAACACATTAAAAAAAACAAATGGTGATTTTGTTATCAATAAATATGATTTAGCAATCATCGGTAATTCAAAAGATTTGATTGCGCTAAAAAATGATAAGACTGTCTCTTCAAAGAAAGATGCATTCCTCCTTGGCTTTCCTAATTATGGAGGAGGCTCCATCGTAGCACTACCCGGCACCAAAGTAGAAGTTGAGGGCATTACAAGAATTTTAAAAACTTCAGGGTATCAAGTTTCATTAGCCGAGCAAAATGAGGCAACGGAGGCAAAAATAAAATCAATGAATGGTCCTTCATTGGTGCATATTGCCACTCATGGGTATTTTTTGCAAGATACGGAAGGTGCTGTGGGCGCAGCAACAGAACACGCCAAGGACAATCCGCTGTTAAGATCTGGTTTGCTGTTGGCGGGTGCTTCAAAGACTATGTCAGGCGAAGTGCTTCCAAACCTGGAAAGCAATGACAACGGAGTGCTCACAGCATATGAAGCGATGAATCTGAATTTGAACGGAACGAGCTTGATAGTAATGAGCGCATGTGAAACCGGCCTTGGCGATGTGCGCGCAGGCGAAGGTGTTTATGGATTGCAGAGAGCATTTGTGGTAGCTGGCGCAAAAGCTTTAGTGATGAGTTTATGGAAAGTAGACGATGCCGCTACGCAGGCGTTAATGACAAATTTTTATACGAACCTCTCGAAGGGCGGAAATAAACTTAAAGCATTCAAACAAGCTCAGCAGCAACTGATGCTTAAATATAAAGAGCCGTATTATTGGGGCGCATTTGTCATGGTGGGGATGTAATCGAGTAGGAAGGTAGCGATTAGTTCGCTACCTGTCCTCTCACACCACCCTGCGTACAGGGCGGTTTGTTAGAATAATGATGGTTGTCTTTCAGTTTGCCAATAATTGTAAAAGCCAATGTAGCCACGCTTTCTAAAGTATTTCGTATCCAGCGTTCGTTTTAGTATTGGACTATGTGCTACCCGACAGGCTCC
>JACOSO010000075.1 GCA_016178785.1 Bacteroidota bacterium
ATGCGGTAAATAGTCGTCCCTTAAAAACTCAATTTTTAAATTCTGATTAGGGCGAAAGCATTGTTCAAGTGCAGATCAGCCGCGCGACACGTGATGCGATTTTCATTGAAAGCTTGTAGTCGCGCAAAGAGTAGCTGATGCCGCTGCGCGGCATCAGCTGACATCAGCTTCTGCAGCCGCAGGCTGCAGAAGCATTAGGCGCGGACTGCGGGTTTTGAAAAAGATGCTCCTCCAGTGCCCGCGCATCTGCACAGATTTACCAAAAGAGCTTACGCTTCCAGCCGGTAGGGCAAGTAGGCCATACTTGTTAAAAAACTGCAAGGGTTTCAGATAAATCCTCTCCTTTAGGGCCGATTCATTCTTTCGTAAAATGAAGCGCTTGAATATCCATATTCCTCCGGCAAACGGCACAACCAACCTCAACAGGATTGTAATGACGTATTCTATTTTTTGATCCATCACTTTGCCCTATACAGTTCAACGCTTAACGAGTTGCTTATATGGGATTCTTTTTCTCGCACAGCAGTCCATGTAAATTCAACACTGGCATAATCATAAAACACTTGAATGATTCATACTAAAAAGGCAGAGAAAAATAAAAAGTTGCCCCCCCATCTACCTTTCCTTCAGCCCAAACCCTCCCGCCATGTTTGGTAACAATGCGTTGCACAATAGCTAACCCAACACCGGTGCCCTCAAACTCTGTGGCTTTATGAAGGCGTTGAAATACACCAAACAATTTATCTGCATACTTCATATCAAAGCCGGCACCGTTGTCTTTTACGTAATACACAATTTCACTTTCCATTTTATCGCAGCCTACCTCCACTTGCGAGTTTTCTTTTTTGGACGAATATTTTATTGCATTGGATATTAAGTTTATCCAGACCTGGGTAAGTAAAGAATGGTCTGCACAAATGGGTGGTAATGGATTCAAATTGATATTTGCGTTATGGGGAATTGAGCCTTTGATCTCGTTAACCACATTCACCACAAGTTTCGATACATCAATTTCTGATTTGATTATTTCCTGTCTCCCTAATTTTGATAGCCTGAGCAAGTTGTCAATGAGGTTATTCATTTTATGGACGCTACCCTGAATACTTTCCAGCAGACGCTTGGCTTCATCATCAAACTTGTCACCATAATCTTCCAAAAGAATTACCGAATGGCCACTCAATGCCCGAAGGGGTGCTCGTAAATCATGTGAAACTGAATATGAAAACGACTCTAGTTCTTTGTTTATTGACTCTAATTGCGTCACGTTTCTTTGCAAATGAGCGTTTAGCTGCAGGATTTTTTCATCAGCCAATTTTTGCTGAGTCACGTCTTTTTCGGTGATAGTAATCGACTTCTGTTGATCGCTAGAGTCAATTATTACGGATGCTGAAAATAAGACATCTATTATTTTACCATGTTTAGTAACACGTTTCGTCTCCTGAAACTCCACTTTTTTCCCTTCTATAATTTGATTGAAAATCTGTTGTGTTTCAGGTAACATATATTCAGGGATAATATTCCAAATTTTCATCTTCAACGCCTCGCTTTCTTTGTAACCGTAAATCCGTTCGGCTCCTTCATTCCATGATATGATTTTTCCTTCGCTATTGTGTATATAGACCGCGTCATTTGATTGTTTAACGGTTGTGGCAAGATAGTTTGTGATCTTTTCCACTTGTTTGATCTCGGTTATGTCCCTTGCATTAATGAACCATTTTCCGGTTCGTACAATCACGTGCCAGTGTAACCATTTGATGGTCCTGTCTTTGCAATAAACCCGTGTTTCAAAAGAGAGTTTCTCTTTTTCCTGTTTGACCATGTTCTGGATTAATGCCCTGTCTTCCGAGTGAAGAAAAAAAGTTACAGCCGTCCCCTTTGCTTCTTCAATTGGGTATCCAAGGATGGAAGAGAAGGCTTGATTGATTTCCTCAAATTTCAATGTCATTGGATCAATCACCCCGATAATATCAGCAGAGTTATTGATGAGCAGGGCCGCTTTTTCAAGTGAAATATTTTTTTCAAGCAGTTCCTTCCTTTGTAATTGAATTTGCAAAAGCACAGCCACTTTGGCTTTTGTTATCTCGGGGTCGAGGGGTTTAAATAAGTAATCGATGGCTCCTTCATCAAAACCTTTCACCATTGACGCGTGCTCCTTCTTTTCCGCAGAGGCAAAAATGATGGGGATGTCTTTTGTCTGCTTGTTTGACTTCAGGATTTGAGCTACCTCAAATCCATCCATACCTGGCATCTGCACATCCAAGATAATCAGGTCTATCTCCTTGTTAAGCGCAATGGTCAATCCTTCTTTCCCGCTTGTGGCCGTCAGAAAAGTTCGTTCTTTCTTTTCCAGCAATTTTTCCAATACAAAAATATTGGCCCGCTTGTCATCAATGATCAAAATTGTTACCGTCTTTTTTTCAGTCTTTTTCATTTCTGTGCTGTACGAAAAGTTGATTTAAGAACCCCTGAATTTCTTTTAGCGTCCATATATGGTCAACTCCATTGTCTATGGCAGCTTGAGGCATTTGAGGGTACTGCGCCTCCTGCGGATCTTGCGCTATGGTTAAGCCTCCGTTTTTCCTTATGGCCACCACCCCTGATGCTCCATCACTATTTGCCCCTGTGAGAATTACTCCAATAAGTTTTTCTCTGTAGACTTCAGCCGCTGTTTCAAATAAGACATTAATAGAAGGTCGGCTGAACGATTCGAGTTCGTCTGATGAAAGCGAAAGCGTCTGATCTTGTTCAACCAGGAGATGGTAGCCTGGTGGAGCTATGTAAATGATTCCTCTTTTTATTTTCTCTTTCTCATCTGCCTGTTTAATTATCATTTTACATTTATTCTGTAGCACTTCTTCAAGCAACTCTTTTTGATCTTTTGCACGATGTTGGATCACCATTACGGGGAGGGGATATTCGGCCGGAAGTTGTTCGAACAAAGACGATAGCGCATATAGTCCTCCTGCCGAAGCACCAATTGCAATAGCCTGGTATTTCTCGTCCACCGCCATTATTCTGTTTTCATATAGATCCTTTCTTTCTTAACGATCTCTTCAAAATATTTTCTGCGACTGGCAAACAGGAGTGACTCTTTGCCGCCAAGCCCTAAAAAACCAAGCGGGCACAGGCTTTCATAAAAAAGATTGATGACTTTATCTTGTAGATTTTGGTTAAAATAAATGAGGACATTCCGGCAAATGATCAGCTGGAATTCATTGAAGGATTTGTCCGCAGTTAAATTGTGTGGTGAAAGCACTACGTTTTGCCTGAGCATCTTATTAAATAAAACCGAGTCATACTTGGCTTTGTAATATTCCGAGAAAGATTTTTTCCCGCCAGCTTTAATATAATTTTCTGTGTATGTCTTCATGTTAGCGATGGGATAAAGTCCTTCTTTGGCAATCTGCAACGACTTTTGATTAATATCTGTAGCGTAAATGATAGAGCGCTCAAGCAAGTCGTATTCGTTGAGAAGGATAGCAATTGAATAAACTTCTTCTCCCGTTGCACAGCCTGCAATCCATATTTTTATGGTAGGGTACGTGGCCAATCGTTTGATTACTTTATCACGCAAGCTTTTGTAAAAGGAAGGATCTCGAAACATTTCCGTAACTGTTACGGAGACTTCCTGTATGAATTCCTCGAAAGTATCTTCGTCTCTTAACAAAATTCTTCCGAGTTCTTCCAGCGAATTGATTTTGCGCCCACGTATAAAATGAGCTACCCTGCGTTTCATCGAGGCTTCCGAGTAATCGGTAAAATCATATCCATATAAAAACCGTATGGACTCCAGTAATTTTCTGAATTCGCTGGCATCAAAACTCATAGATGCAATGGCACTTAGGTCTGTTACCGATATAGCCACACTCGCAATAAGGAAAGAAGCTGATCGATATTCACTGGTTTGGAAATGTAATCCGACATGCCTGCCGCGAGGCATTTTTCTCTGTCGCCTTTCATTGCCTTGGCTGTTAATGCAATGACAGGCAGCTTTTCAAGCCTTTTCAATTTCCGAATTTCACGGGTTGCGTCATAACCGTCCATTTCCGGCATCATCACATCCATTAAGACAATATCTATCGAAGGATTTTCTTTCAGTGTTTTTAATGCGGCATTGCCATTTTCAGCTACAAGGCAATTCATGCCTTCTTCTTTTAGCACATTTGTCAACGAGTAGATGTTTCTAATGTCATCGTCAACTACCAATACTAGTTTGCCTTTCAAAACTTCATCGGTCTTATGCAATTTTCGAATGATGGTTTGCTTCTCTTTCGGAAGCCTTGACTCGACCCTGTGAAGAAACAGAATAGTTTCATCCAATAAACGTTCGTGGGAATCGGCCGTTTTCAATACTACCGTATTCGCTAGACTATTAAGGCGCTTGGTCTCTTCTTTTGTAAGGTCCTTTCCTGTGTAGACTATTGTTGGGATCTTGCTCAACTTATCGTCAGATTTAATTTTTTCCAACAATTCAAATCCTGACATGTCTGGTAAGCCGAGATCAACAATGGTGCAGTCAAATTTTTCCTTTTTCAGTGTCTCATAGGCTTCTGTTCCCGAATAGGACGAGAAACATTTGACATCCCCGTTACCGATCAATTCGCGAATGGCTTTGTTCTGAAGCTCATTGTCCTCAACGATTAATAATTTTTTAAACTTCCGGTTGACGAAGTCCTCTATCCTGTCGAAAGTGTTTTGAAAGTCTTCTTTAGAGATGGGTTTTTTAACAAAGTCAAATGCGCCAAGTTCCATCCCCTCTTTTCTGAAGTCATAACCGGAAATGATCTGAACGGGTATGTGCCTGAGCGCGGGATCATTTTTCAATTGGCGCAAAACTTCCGATCCATCCATCACCGGCAGTTTCATGTCGAGTATGATGGCATCGGGTTTGTAATGACGAGCGTAGCTCAAGCCGGTGTTTCCCTGGTGAGCAATGATACCCTTATAGTGGCGCTCCCTTACAAATCCCAGTAGAAGGCTTGCGAAGGATGCATCGTCTTCCATAATTAATACAACCTTGTCGTTTTCATGCACACCATAGCGATCATCTATGATATTAATATCTGAATCTGAGGTGGAAGCTTCAAAAGGCCTGACGGGTTCGCTAATTCTGACGGGCTCTCTTTCTCTGTATTCCCGTCTCTTCTTAGGCGCTATTGGGGGCGTACCAAATTGCAAAGGCAGATAAAGGGTAAAAGAACTTCCTTCGCTTTCACGGCTTTCAAGATGAATTTCTCCCCCAAGCGCATTTGCCAGTTCGCGACAGATTGAGAGGCCGAGCCCAGTTCCACCGTATTTTCTTTTGGTTGAGCCATCGGCCTGCTGAAAGGCCTCAAAAATAATTCCTTGTTTCTCTTGGGGAATTCCTATTCCTGTATCCCTTACTATAAACGACACTACGTCTTGGGTGCCCATTAATTTCTCATTGTTGATCGATGCATCTAAAGAAGCCATGCTAATGGATAAGTTAACCTGACCTCCTTTCTCTGTAAACTTGAATGCGTTCGATAGCAGATTCCTTATTATTTGCTCGAGCCGGAGTTTATCAGTTGCGATGGTGGCCTGCTGCATGTCGTCACTTATCGTGATGGTGAACCCGATTTTTTTTGACTTGGCTACTTCTGAGAACATGGAGGCCATGTCTGTTGCGATGTCGTTGAAAGGAACATCTGCGATATCGAGCTCCATTTTACCTGCTTCTACTTTAGAGAGGTCGAGTATTTCGTTGATGAGGTTTAACAGATCGGAGCCCGAGGTATAAATATTCTTTGCAAACTCTGCTTCCTTTTCTCTCAGCACATTATTCTTATTCTCCGAGAGCATTTGCGAAAGGATCAGGATGCTATTCAATGGTGTGCGAAGCTCGTGCGACATATTGGCGAGGAACTCAGATTTATATTTGCTGACCGCCTCTAGTTCACGCGCTTTGTTTTCAATTTCCATTTTAGTGACTTCCAGCTTCTCCTTTTGTTCCTCCAGCATATTCGCCTTCTCTTCTAACTCTTCGTTGGTTTGTTGTAACTCTTCCTGTTGCGCTTTCAGCTCGCCTTCTGACTTTTCAAGTAAACCGGTTTTTTCCAGTAGTTCTTCATTGGCTTGCTTTAGTTCTTCCTGCTGAACTTCCAGTTCTTCGGCTTGTCGCTGGGTTTCTTCCAGCAAGTCCTTGAGTTTAGCGCGCGACTGCGAAGCATTAAAGGCAATGGCCACATTGCTGGCAACCATGTTCAGAAATTGCATGTCCAATTCAGAGAACGGATGCGCAGCCCCGATCTCAATGACACCTTTAACTTCTTCTTCATACAAGAATGGAAAGACAATAATATTTTTAGGAACGGAATTACCAAGTCCTGAATTTATTTTGATGTAGTCTTCCGGAATATCGCTGAAGACGATAGACTTTTTTTCAAGAGCAGCCTGCCCAACCAGGCCGTGGCCAAGTTTAAAAGTATTTGCATTGTTTTTGCGATGATGAAAAGCGTAACTGCCAATCAAGTCCAATTGTCCGTTCTCCTTAATATAGATAGCTCCGATTTGTGCTTTCAGATAATTAGCCAACTGCGTAACAACATCCTGTGCCAGGTTTTTTACATCTTTTTCACCTCTGACTTTATCGTTCAATTCTGAATTGCCGGTAAGCAGCCAGTTTCTTGTCTGATTATCCAAAGAAAGTTTCTGCAGATTATTTCTCATCGTTTCCAGCGCTTTGCCCAGCATGTCGTCATCACCTCTGATTCCGATTACAGGGCTGTAATCACCTTTGCCAATGGTTTCGGCAATGAGCGAAAATTCCTTTGTGCTCTTGATCATCTGGCCGAATGAAGCCGCAAGGTTTCCAATCTCATCTTTAGAATCTACCTCTAAGGAAATGTCCACACTGCCTTTGGCCAATAGATCAGCCGCGTTTTTGATTTTACCTACAGCATTGACAATTCCGCGGATAATGTAAAACGCGAGCAAAAAGATAACGATTATCATCACCGCTCCTACAACCATTGCACGTGCTACGTTGACATCCGCAAGAGTCACCTCCTGCTCAGCTTTTTTCCGGATTAACTCGTTGGAAAAATCCTCCACTTCCTTAAGCAGGTTAATACTCGAGGTTGCATTTGCATACCAAGTTTCATAATCATATTTAATATTTTTCAATCCAGGATTTGCAAAAGCTGAATCGATCATCGCATAAGTCTGTTGAACGAATGGCCCTTGAAATTTTCTCTGCAAAAAATCCTGAAGTTCTGGTTCTCCGCCTTTTCTTATTTTATCCAGGTTAAACTCATGTTTTCCTTTGATTGATGAGTATATACCGTAGGTTAATTCACTGAACTTTCCTTTGAGAATGGCTTGTGCGAGGTTACCTCTTATTTGACCCAAGAGATCTTTTGCATACAGCAAACTGATGTGGTCTTCAATGTTGTTTTTGATTTTTGTTCCGGGGCTGGCCCGCAATATTTTGGTGACTTCATTCAACATCAAATTTTTGCCTGTAATAAAATTTGTGTTATCCTGATCGCCAAATTTAAATGCATCCGTTTTTGAGCGGAACAAAGGCAGGCTATCCAAAAGCCACATGTTATCAATGTGGCGTTTAGTTTCTTCCAAGAACTTATTGAGTTCAGAAATAGATTTATCCGTGATCTCTCGTTGGCTTAAGATTACTTCCTTGTTTTTTTCTTTTCTTAAGATTACGTAGGCCACCGTCAGAGCCCTTTCTTTTTGTAGATTATGAATAAGGCTGCCCATCTTTTCTATCAGCGTAACATCGAGTATTAATTGTTGTGCCGCCTGTTTATTGCTTATCTCTTTACGGATGCTTTCCTGCAAATAAAAAAGCAGTCCTAACACGGGGATAAGGGAAACCAATATCAGTTTACCCCTAATGGATAATTTTTTTAGAAGATTCATGACTTGATGAATATTGTCGGAAATCAACCGATTTCAGTTTAAACATTTCATCCACCAGTTTGCTGATTCTATAGGAGTTACACCTATGTCCTGGTTTTTGCACCTACATGCTCAACTCATCGATCAAAGCGAAGTAAGCTCCTTCCATGCAGAACTCAGCAGTAAAAGCAAGGTGATCCCCTCCTTTCATGCTCAATGTATCAGTCAAAGGGATGAGCCGTCAGGTCGGTCATAGCAATCATGCTAAAAAGTCGGGCCGTGATTAGAGCCTGAAAGGGTCTTAAAATAAGCTCGATAAAATTACAGGCGCTTTTCGCGGATTTGTCAAACCTACAAATGACTTATTCATTTCCTCCATTTTCAACCTTTCGCTTCAGCACTTTGAAATCTCTTGCGAATAATCTCACAGAATGGTTTGACCAAAAGCCAATAGCGTGAAAATTTTCTTAAAGCAGCGTCATTGGTACAATAAATGCGGTAAATAGTCGTCCCTTAAAAACTCAATTTTTAAATTCTGATTAGGGCGAAAGCATTGTTCAAGTGCAGATCAGCCGCGCGACCCGTGATGCGATTTTCATTGAAAGCTTGTAGTCGCGCAAAGAGTAGCTGATGCCGCTGCGCGGCATCAGCTGACATCAGCTTCTGCAGCCGCTGGCTGCAGAAGCATTTAGGCGCGGACTGCGGGTTTTGAAAAAGATGCTCCTTCAGTGCCCGCGCATCTGCACAGATTTATCAAAAGAGCTTACGCGGCTTCAACTTCCAGCCGGTAGGACAAGTAGGCCATACTTGTTAAAAAACTGCAAGGGTTTCAGATAAATCCTCTCCTTTATGGCAAATTCTTTCAACTGTTTTTCGCTACTTTCTTTACAAATTGAAACCCGATCGGCTTTTTAAGGGACGACTAAATAAGATCCTGATAACTAATGGAAAACTAAAATCCAGGCTTTATCCGGAGATTCATGAATAACCATAAAATGCTTTTCCCAAATAGTGATATGGGGAGATACTGGTCCTGGAGCATTGTGTTACAATTAATAAAGGTAAGTCTATAAACTCACTCTTTTTAAACTCAAATTATCAGACCTTTGGTCGCTTTAAAGTTGGTAATTTTCAAATCATGAAAAAATCATTTGTTGTTTTATTGCACATCGGTTTTTGGGCAGTTTATTTCTTGTTGGTGTTAATCATGGTAAGTCTTTACTATAGAAGTGGACTTTATGCCAGCAGCCGGGAGTCGCGTGTTATGATTGCATTGCAGAACATTTTCCTTTTTGCATTAACTCCTTCCTTCATTTCATTTTACTTATATTATTTTCTTTTGTTCCCTAAATATCTTCAGCAAAAGAAGTTTTTCCTTTCAATAATTGTTGGCGTACTCATTTCTGCTGGAGCAGCCGTTATAGCGTATATTCTGCATCGGTATTTAATAGAATCGGGTTACGTTGTTGACATGGATCAAGGCGGCAAAAACGGCAGGTCTACCGCCATCAGGGTAATACTTATTATGACCTTCATTGGTTCCATATGCGGAGCCGTGGCATTGGTTATCAAGGGATTTATCACCTGGTTCAATGAAATTAAACTGCGGGAGATCTTAAGGGAAAAGAACCATGAAATGGAAATGGCGTTGATCAAATCACAACTCGACCCACATCTTCTGTTTAACACCATTAACAATATTGATGCATTAATTTTAAAAGACGCGGTGAAAGCTTCAGGCTATTTGAACAGGCTATCCGATATAATACGCTTTGTGCTTTATGAAACAAGAGCTGATAAAATCCTTCTTTCCCAGGAAATCGAATACATAGAAAAATACATCGCGTTGCAAAAAATAAGAACAGCGAACGAAACCTATGTACACTTTGAAGTAACCGGCAGTATCGGAGACAAACGTGTTGCTCCAATGGTTTTTATTCCTTTCATTGAAAATGCTTTTAAGCATACCAATAATAAGAAACTGGAAAATGCCATTAGCGTCAATATCTTTATAAAGGATGAGACCATACAACTGATATGCGAAAATAAATACGAGGCAAAGTCGGCCAAGCAACCTGTTGGAGGCTTAGGCAATGAGCTTGTTCAAAAGCGACTTGATCTTATTTATGCAGGAAGACATACATTGGAAGTGAACAGAAATAATGAACTGTACAGTGTCAACTTAACAATTCCCAATGATTAAATACACCTGCATCATTATTGAAGATGAGCCTCTTGCTCTTGAAAAGACAAAGGACTTTGTAAACAAAGTTCCTTTTTTACATTTAAGTGCAACGTTCGACAATGCACTTACCGGGCTTACTTATTTAAACAACAACAAAGTTGATTTGCTTTTTTTGGATATAAACATGGATGAATTATCCGGAATAGAATTACTTGAAAGTTCAAAAATAAACAGCCAGGTCATTATTACAACAGCCTACCAGGAGTACGCTTTAAAGGGTTACGAATTGCAGATAACAGACTATCTTTTAAAACCATTTACATTTAATCGCTTTTTACAAGCTGTAAATAAAGCGCAGGAAAATTTAGTTCATCATGCTTCAGAATCTCAGCCGGACTTCATTTTCGTAAAGACCGAAAACCGGCTGGAAAAAATCATGCTTAATGAAATCGTGTACATTGAAGGGATGAGGGATTACCGGAGAATTCATACGGTGAATAAAAATATAAAAGTAATGACGTTGCAGAATTTCAATGAGTTTGAGGCCTTAATCCCTCCCAGTGTAGTGTGCAGGGTGCATAAATCGTACATGGTGGCACTAAATAAAATCGAATCCATTGAGCGGAGTAGAATAAAAATCGCTGATCAGTTAATCCCCATTTCTGAGACCTACAAAGAGGCTTTCTTTCAACTCATCAATAACCGTCAATAAACCTCCGTTTATTTTGACAGGCTGAAAACCTTAGGTTGCAGACACATTTCCTTGATTTGCATAATAGAATTGTAGGCTCCCACGCGTTCCTCTTCTTTTGTTCAAAAAAGAACAATGATGAAGGAACACTTACAAAAAGGGCTCATACTAGGTATGATTTTCCTTGCCGGGAACAGCTATGGTCAGATAGAAGGAACGGAATCAGAAAAAATCAAGGATGCCAAAGTAATTGAGAAGACCTATTTAGACCTTGTGCTGAATGTGGTGGGTACAAACCTGAATTATGGAAAATCAAATAGTGCTTTAACAGATTATAAGAAATCGGTTCTGGGTGCGCAGGTCGGAGTGTCATTTCAAGCGGGCATTACACCGAAACTGTCGCTCGTATCCGAGCTGTATTTTATAATGAAGGGGGGTGAATTAAAAGCTAACAATCCATTAACTACCTACAACACAAACATCCGGTTGTATACCTTCGAATTTCCTGTGCTGGCCCGTGTTCATTTTGGTGAATTTCATTTGAACGCAGGGCCATCCATTGCATATAACATTTATGGGTCTCAGAAAATTGAGAACTCTACTTCCGATCTCACATTTAATAATTCGGCTGAAAACTTTAAGCGCTGGGAGGCTGGCGTTCAAATGGGTGGAGGATATACGTTTCATACGAAACGGAAGAGGGTTGCATTAGACATCCGATACAATTACGGTTTAACCAATATCGCTAACCGTGGTGAAATGTATAACCGGAGCCTTATTGTCGCCTTGCATTTTTCCAAACCTTGGAAAACCAATCCACTTGGGAGAAAATAAAAATATCCAAGTCATTCAGATCAGTGTTATCAATTATCTCACAAAAAGTAGCTTATAAATTTTATAAAAAATGAATTCAAACAGAAATACCGCAATCGGCACGAGCGCATCAACGGAACAAGCCTCGATGAGTTCACTGCGGAAGACCGCACTGGCCGCGGGCGTGCTATATTTATTGACCTTTGTCTCGATTCCGACCCTCGTGCTCTACGGTTCGATACACGGTGCGAACTACATCCTCGGCCCTGGGTCGGACATCCCTGTTATCATCGGTGGCGTCCTGGAGATCATCGTGGCCCTCGCTGGCATCGGCACTGCCATCGTGCTGTTTCCTGTACTCAAGAAACAAAACGAAGGAGCTGCGCTGGGCCTTGTTGCCGCGCGAATTTTGGAATCCAGCACCATCTTCGTTGGCGTGGCATTCCTTTTGTCGATAGTGACCTTACGACAGGCCGGAGCTGGAGCAGAGGCCTTGGTCACCAGCCATGCGCTGGTCTCCCTTTATGACCGCATCTTCCTACTTGGACAAAGCTTCATGCCAGCCGTATGCGACATGTTGCTTGGATTCCTACTGTACAAGTCACGCCTAGTGCCACGAGCACTTTCCCTTATCGGAATCATCGGAGCGCCCTTACTCATCGCTGGTTATATCGCTGTGCTTTTCGGTCTCATCGGGCGACTTGACCTCCTGGCAGCACTGGCCGCAGTTCCGGTAGCGCTATTTGAGTTTTCGCTGGGCGTCTGGCTCGTTATTAAAGGATTCAATTCTACACCTGCCGCTCTTGCTCCTGTTCAAAATTTATTTAAGCTCGCGGCAAGTGTGAAGCCGACTACTCAGGAACTTTCAAAATGGAAAATGGGAAAATAATTGAATACACAGAGTATTTCAATCAAATAGTGCACAAAGAAATGCCGTACGACCCACCGGGCCCATCGGGGCCGAATATTTTCATACTTAAAATCTATAAACATATCACCACCTTCGGGTGTCAAAAAGACTTCGGCAATGCATTCTCAGGCTAAACTTATTTTTCCCTACATGAGAAGTATCCAGGCTACATCAAAATTCGGATACAGGCGCGACCGAACATTTGCATTTCATTGTTGTTGAGTGCTCGCGCGAACTTAAACTCTGGAAAGACTCGATCGCGGGCGATCGAGTCTTTCCAGAGTTCTGCTCTTTGCTTCTCTTCGAGCCGCTGGCGGCTCGAAGAGAAGCAAAGATGAATAGCGCGGACTGCAGGTTACTTCCTGAACTGAGTCAGTATCAGCGCTCTGGCGCTCCTTAGTTCATGGCCTCCGAGTCAGATTATTACATCGCAATCAATCCATTCTTTATTGCATACTTCACCAGCTCTGCCGTGTTTTTAAGACCAAGTTTATCGAGGATGTGAGACTTGTGTGTATCAACGGTTTTTGTGCTGATAAACAATTCATCTGCTACTTCCTTGTTTGATTTGCCACTGGCGATAAGATTCAGTACCTGGATTTCGCGTTCGGTAAGGTCGGTAAACAGCAAATGCTGCTTTGTCTGGCGAGCTACCTTTTCCTTATTGTAATAGTCTTCAAACACCAGGGTAGTTATAGCCTCGTTGAAGTATTTTTCTCCGGCATACACTCTGTTAATGGCTTCGATAAGGATATCTTTTTCAATGTCCTTAGGCAAATACCCGTCAATTCCTGCCTGGATTCCCCGGGCAACAAAATCCTTTTTTATTTCTGTTGAGAGCAAGATTACTTTTATTTTACTTGCCCGCTCTTTAATCCAACGTGTTGTCTCTATTCCCGTCATTCCCTTCATGACAATGTCCATGATGATGACATCCGGGTTAAGGTTCTTTAAATCACTCACCAGTTGTTCTCCGCTTTCAAGCGACCCAACAATCTGGAAGTTGTCTACTTGTTTCAGCATTCCCGCAATGCCATCGCGTACTAAATTATGATCATCTACTAAAACGATTTTGATTTTGTCTGCAGCGCTCATGGTTTTTTCTTGAAGTTTTCTTACAACAATATAATATGAAAAATCTAAACCGAGTGTAATCATCTTCAGACTGGTCTATCCCACAAGCGTAGGGGATTGTCTGACGTTTCAGCATTCTCCTGATACCTCTTTCTATCCTGATTATGCTCGTCCATTGCATAAAATCAGTGGCAGAACCGACTGGGGCAGTTGTTAAAAGTGTCAATTCCCTCTGCAAAGGCACTTTTGGCTGCCTAACTCCTGATTTTTCAAATTTCAAGTTACGCTGATTTATAGCGAGGAATACCGTAGCACTTTTGGTTATCACAAAACAAAACCAATTATGAAAACTACAATCCAATCTAAAATCGTGAGAGGAATCATGATGATTCTTTTGATTCTCTTAGTCTCCAAATCTTTTGCCCAGTCAAAGGGTCGCTTCGGCCTTGAGCTTTCGTTAGGCACACCACACTATCGATTGCAAAGCAATGTCGCTCAGCTTAAAAACCTCCGCACAAGTTACCTGGGCGCCAACATAGGAGGAGTCTATGTCAATTCTCGTAACAAGGTTAAAGTAATGTTTGGCCTGTTTGGCTCTGATGATTCAGTTCCCTACCCCATTGATTTAATGCAAGGCGGTGCTTCGTGGAGCTTGTATTTGTTACCTGCAAGAGACGGCAAAGCTCACCTTTTTGAACCGTACGTTGTGGTGGGTGCAAACTTCCTCCGCTCAAGATTCTACGGAAATTATTTAAACCCTGATATCACCACCAATTACAGCAGCACAAACGCACCTTACTTAGGTCAGTCTGCATGGGTATTCGGCAATGTTGGATTGGGCGTTGAATATCAAATGGAAAATGAAGCGTTCAAGTTCATTCACCTTTTCATGCAAGCAACTTATGGCTTTCAAGGCATCTCCATGTTTTCGGGCAAAGCTTTTTCTCAGACCGTAGCACTTGGCAGTGTTTCATATTCATTCGGAATAAATTTCGCGATCTCAAAAATAGTACAGCCATGAATACTATCAATGCGTCAAAAAACCTCGCCATCGTAAATAAACTAGCTCAAGCTAACCATGTCATTGACAAGTTTATTAGTAGTTGTTCTCACTCCATGCGCGGTCCGCTTAAAACAATTCAGGGACTGGTGAATTTAGTTTCTAAAGAAGAAAACACAGAAGTAAAGGACTCAAACCACATGTTGGAATTGATTCAGAAGACGGCCGACCAAATGGAGCACGTGCTGATCGAACTGGAAGAATTTCTGGAGAACTCAAAGACTGACTTGAAAGTTGATGAAGTTGATGTAAGTGAAATAATAAGTGAGCTTCAAAATCGGTTTCATGAAGACCTGGAAGAACGCTCAATCGAATGTTCGTTTCAAGTAAGTAAGAATACGAAATTGGTTACTGACAAAACCAGACTTACTACCATTCTTTCCCATATTTTATCGAACGCTATCAATTATTACGACCCTGGCAAGGTTAAGAGAAGAATTTGGATAGACGTAAGGATATTCAGTTCGAGCTATGAGGTCTCGATAAAAGATAATGGGATTGGCATTGCATCAACGTGCGTAAGCAAAATCTTTCATCCTTTTTACAAGGGAACGGAAAAATCGAAAGGAGCTGGAATTGGTTTGTACGTTGTCAAAGAAGTCATCGAAAAGATGAAAGGTTTGATATCTGTGCAGACGCGGCTGAATGCCGGCACTGATTTCTTAGTGTGGCTTCCCAACCTCAACTAAATTAAACTTGATAACACTTAAAATTAAGAGCCATATGAATACGGAAAAAAGAATAGCGATTATTTACGTTATCATTCTTGCAACCATTGTAGGCCTGGCTTTCGTTCGTGGACAACGCCAAAGCGACCCAACTAAATCGCAAAAAATGCAATCCGGCTGCATCGCCCTGCGTTTGGAAATAAAATCTAGAGTTCCACAGTTACAACATGGACTTTTCAATGGAGTCAAGCTCTTAATCGATCACATCAGCAATTTCCCGATTTATCAGAATCAGAACCAGCCTGATGTTTTGACTTAAGTTTCTGCAGAATTTTGAGCCAGTTATTAAAACAAAAAAAGTATCGAAACACAAAATAGATCAGCAAAATATGAACACCAAGAAAGCAAGCATACTTGTGGTTGAAGACGATAAAATAAACCAGATCGTGGCAAAAACACTTCTTCACCAATGGGGAATGGAAGCAACAATCGCCAACAACGGTGCGGAGGGAGTAGCCCAAATCGCCAGTAAAGCTTTTCACCTTGTCCTCATGGATATTCAAATGCCGGTGATGGATGGGTTTGAAGCTACCAGGCTGATACGGTCTATGGATGAGACGTATTTTAAAACCATACCTATTCTTGCCTTCACGGCATCCGGCCTTGTCGAAGTACAAAAACGCGCTGACGAGAATGGTATAACCGATTTTATTGCAAAACCCCTCGTCTTAGAAGAATTGCAAAGCAAAATCGATAAATACATAAGTGCTCGTCACCGACCTCTGTTTATCAATTTCAACCTGTACACCGATGGCGATCCGGACTTTAAAAAGGAGTTGATCACTCTTTTGATAGATAATGTCAGAGAACTTCAGCAAACACTCCGGAGCCAGGCTCATAACGTATCAAAAATTTTCCATGAAGTACTCCATAAAGTAACTTCCACCGTGGGCATGCTGTGCGATAAAGAATTTTCGGAAACGCTGGAGGAAATAAAAATGATGTGCGACTCCGGCCAAACGGGAGAAGTTTTCCATATCAAAGTGAACCGGTTCAATAATTTATGTGATCAGGTAGTTGAAAGTTTGCATGCGGCAAGCTTCCAATGAAAATGATACGCATATTCAGTCCAAGTCAAACTCTTACACCAGGCTATAAATCTTAAGTGAACCGATAATGAAATTTTCCTTTTTTGTTTTTCTGTTGGCTGTTGGCTTCAATGCGTTTACGCAGAATTTAAAATTCGAACGCATAGGAACGAACGCAGGTCTGTCTCAAAGCAACGTTACCTGTATGTTGCAAGACCGCCATGGCTTTATGTGGTTTGGTACGCGTGACGGACTCAATAAATATGATGGGTACAAGTTTACCGTATACCGAAGTGATGAAAAAAATGAAAACAGCCTTAGCAGCAATTTCATCATGGATCTGGTCGAAGACGCTAAAGGGAACTTGTGGATCGGAACCTACGGTGGAGGATTGAACCTGTTTAATATCAAAGAAGGAAAATTTCTGCGTTTCAGGCACGATGACAACAATCAGAATAGCATTGCAGGCGATTACATTAATAGTTTATTGCTCGACAGCAACGAAAGTTTGTGGGTGGGCACCGATAAGGGACTGGATCTGTTTAACCATCAGAATAAGACTTTTTCTCATTACAATCATAAGCAAGGTGATACCCGTAGTCTCAGCAGCGACTACATCAAGGATATTTTTGAGGACAGTAATCACAATCTCTGGATCGGAACATTGGAGGGTGGTCTGAATTTATTTGACCGAGCAAAGCAAACTTTCAAAACCTTCAAATCGGATGACAGAGATATTCACTCAATAAGCTCCAATACAGTAAGCGTCATTTTTGAAGACAGCGAGAAGCGACTTTGGATAGGCACGCGCGGAGGAGGTCTGAATTTATTTAATCGTGAAACTCAGAGATTCAAGCACTTTAAGAATGATCCGCTCGACAAAAACAGTGTTGCACATAACGTAGTAATCTCCCTGGCCCAGGACAATCAAAATAATCTTTGGGTAGGTACTGAAAATGGCGGGCTGTCCATACTGGATCTCCATACAAAACTATTTGATACTTCGATACAGGATGACATTGATAAGGCCAGTTTAACCAACAATTCAATATGGTCAATCTATAAAGATGCTATCGGAAATATGTGGGTAGGCACTTACAGCGGAGGAATCAATTTCTTGAATATTAATGCAAGGAAATTTGCTCACTATCGTCACACTGGTTCGCCTCAAAGTCTGAGTCACAATACAGTGCTATCCATATATGAGGATGCAAATCAGAATCTCTGGATCGGCACAGACGGGGGCGGACTGAACCTTTTCGATCGCAAGAGCGGATCATTCCGGCATTTTTTACATGATCAATCACACCGGGGCCGCAATTACGTGCTGAGTGTGATAGAGGATCATGAAGGAAATTTATGGATGGGCACGTGGGGCGAGGGGGTCATCGTCTTTGACCGGAAGAAGAATGCTTTCCATTATTTCAAACATAATCCAGCCGATCAGGCAAGTCTAAGCAGTGACAATGCCTGGACTATTTTTGAAGATTCCGATAAAAATATCTGGATCGGCACTTACGGAGGTTGTCTTGATCTTTACGACCGTGACAAGAAAAGTTTTATTCATTTCAGACACAACCCGACTAATCCGGCAAGCATCAGCGGCAATCATGTAAATACCATGAGTGAAGATGGAAAGGGAAATTTATGGATTGGGACGAATGGAAACGGACTCAACCGGCTGAACAAACAGACGGGTGTGTTCACTCATTTTGAGCATAGCAATAGCGACAACAGCATAAGCAACAACTCAGTAAACTGCCTTTACATTGACACCGACAACAAGTTATGGATCGGCACTGATTTTGGTCTTTGCTTCCTGGATCCGGACAAAAACGAATTTAGAAATTATCATATCAGTAATGGTTTGCCTAACGAAACCATATTCGGAATATTGAAAGGCAACCATGGCGATTTATGGATCAGTACGAACCATGGGATCGCGCAATTCAACCGGGCAGCTAATAAATTCACCAACTTTACCGATGCCGATGGGCTGCAATCCAATGAATTTAAACCGGCCTCCTGTAAAAGCAAAAACGGCAAGATGTATTTCGGAGGCGTAAATGGTTTCAACGAATTTCATCCGGACAGTATAAAAAGTATTTCCTACGAGCCTCCGCTCGTGTTTACGGATTTTAAAATTTTTAATGAATCAGTGCCACTTGTAAAAAATAAGGGAGTAGATAACGAGTACCAACCGATAACCCTGTCCTACAAGCAGTCTGTAATTTCTTTGGAGTTTGCCTCGTTGAATTTCACATCACGTGAACGAAAGCAATACTCCTATTTCATGGAAGGATTTGACAAAGATTGGAATCTTATGGGCAAACGCCATTCAGCTACTTATACCAACCTCGACCCGGGCAATTATGTATTTAAAGTAAGAGGCATGAACAGCGATCGAAACTGGTCGAAGAATATCGCGTCTATTGCGGTTACCATAACGCCTCCCTATTGGCGTACCTGGTGGTTCAAAGTCATTTCGATAATAATGGGGGTCGGACTTGTAGCTCTTATTTTCGCAATCAGAGAGAGCATGATCAAAAAACAGCGAATAACGCTGGTGCAACAGGTGAAAGAGCGAACCAGGCAACTACTCCTTTCTACTGAAGATGAACGAAAAGCAAGAAAGGAAGCGGAAAAAGCAAACCTCGAAGCAACGCAGGCAAACCGGGCGAAGAGTGTTTTTCTTGCCACCATGAGTCATGAATTGAGAACGCCCATGAATGGGGTAATCGGGATGGCTTCATTGTTAGCTCAAACGTCACTTAACGGTGAACAGCGCGAGTACGCAGACACTATACGAACTTGCAGCGACAGTCTGTTGGGCGTTATCAATGATATTCTCGATTACTCAAAGATAGAATCTGAGAAGATGGAACTGGAGCAAAAAGATTTTAACCTGCGAAGTTCCATTGAGGAAGTGCTCGACATGTTTGCTGAAAAAGCTGCGCACACGGGATTGGATTTAATCTATCAGTTGGATTACAACGTGCCTTCACAGATTATTGGCGACAGTTTACGCCTTCGGCAGGTGCTAACCAACCTCGTAGGCAATGCCATAAAATTCACCAAGAAAGGAGAAATATTTATCGGTGTGCGTCTCTTGAAAATGGAAGGAGAAAAATGCGAACTCAGCTTTGAAGTCAGAGACACGGGAATCGGAATTCCGGAAGATAAAATTGATAAACTATTCAAAGCCTTTTCTCAAGTCGATTCTTCTACGACACGAAAATATGGAGGCACAGGCTTGGGCCTGGCTATCTCTGAAAAACTGATCCGGTTAATGGGCGGTAATATTACAGTGGGGAGCATCGCAGGCAAAGGCACCACCTTCAGGTTTACTATCTGCACAAGCAGTAGTGTTAAGTCTCTTCCTACTTATGTTTACTGCAACATGATGGGTCTGGAAGAAAAGACAGTATTGGTAGTGGATGACAACTCTACTAACCGCAGTATTCTTAAGACGCAGCTTGAAATGTGGAAACTTGCTCCTACGTTGGCGAGCTCTGGTGAAGAAGCTATCGAAATCTTATCGCGCTCAAATGAATTTGACCTTGTGATTACCGACATGCAAATGCCGGGGATGGATGGGGTGCAGCTTGCGCAAGCTATCCGCTATAACTATCCGGATGTTCCCATTATACTTTTGAGTTCCTTGGGAGACGAACGAAATAAAAAATTTACAGGGCTTTTCTCTTCCGTGCTGACCAAACCCGTTAAACAAAATATGCTTTGTCAGCACATAGCGAATGCGCTGCGCAAAATGGAAAATAAGATGACCGTTGTAATGCATAGCGAGGAGAAACTTCAGGCCGACTTTTCTGAGAAATACCCAATGCGAATTCTGGTTGCAGAAGATAACCCGGTAAATCAGCGATTAGCTGAGCGGGTACTCAACAAGCTTGGCTATACGCCCAATATGGTGGTGACAGGAAAAGAAGCCCTTGAAGCACAAAACAAAAATCAGTATGATATAATATTAATGGACGTACAAATGCCGGAGATGGATGGTTTGGAAGCAACTCGAAAAATCAGGTCAAATCAAAATGAGCAGCCGGTGATCATTGCCATGACAGCAAATGCAATGAAGAGCGATCAGGAAGATTGTATTCAGGCAGGTATGGATGATTATATCAGTAAGCCAATAAAGCTTGATCACCTGGTAAATCTTATCGAAAAATGGGGTCAATACGTTCAGGTAAATAAAAAGCAGCAGGCGTGATGAATAATAAAAAGAATTTAATCAGTCAGATGGGATTAAAATTCAAAGTTCCAGATTTAAAATTCAAAATTGGGTTAGTCCAACAATGTTGTGCCCGTGACCTCCGACAACCTGTGAGGTACAAATTGCGGATCGCCCGTGATCCGTGCGCGGAAAGAGCACTTGCTTGTCATAAAGTTTACTTCTCTATGTAGCCACTGAATGGACAAACTTAAAAGCGATTCCTTGACTTGTTGCTCAAGCAGGATTTGATTTTCAAAAACAATCAGTGTGACTAGTATGAGTCAATAGGACTTTATCCCATAGCCACAGCCGAACACTGATGTTTTGCTTAAATTGAAAAAAGAAATAAAAATTATGGCCCTAAAAATACTTATCTGTGATGACGATGAGGCGGTGCTAAGCGTAGTGCGTTTTAAGCTCTTAAAAGACAACATAGGAGAAGTTTTTACTGCTCGCGATGGCGATGAGGCTATGAAGCAATTAAGAGAACAAGATTTTGATCTGGTCATTACCGATATTCACATGCCCTATCATGATGGCGGTCAGGTCTTGAACCTTATTCGGGATGAACAAAAGAAAAAGACACCGATCATCATGCTATCCTCCGATGCTGAAGAAGAAGTCATTGCCATGGCAAAAAAACAGGGGGTCGATGAGTTCATTAAAAAGCCGTTGAGATCGGCTGATTATGTAGCAAGTCGTGTAAAGAAACTGTTGCACTTAAAATAGCGCCTACTGTGTCTTTTTTATTTTATTGAAAATGATTAGACCCCGAACTTAACTCTAGTCGTGAGAAAATGCTTCATCAATCTGCAAGAAAGGAGAGGTTTTGGCAAGGCGCAGCTCATCCGCGCGACCAATCATGCTATTTTCATTGAAAGCCGGCAGTCGCGCAAAGAGGCGCTGATGCCGCTGCGCGGCAATCAGCGGGTGTCAAGTTCTGCCCCGACAAGTCGGGGCAGAACTCTTTTGGCGCGGACTGTACTTTTTGGAAAAGATTCGATTCAGCCGTCCGCGCAATGGCAGAGGCTGTGGAACAGCTTACGCGCCTTGGTGGATTAGATGTAGTTAAAAACCTGCACGTTTAGGCCAAGGCTTTTCGCCCTTGCAAGTACAGGATACCCAGTTAACCACATTGATTCAAGATTTAAAATTCAAGATTCACCACTTCGCACTCGCTTTGCGGACTTATTTTAAAAGCAATTTCCCTGACCTGCCATGATAGATTGGAGAGTAGCTGAGGAGTGTCAGGAATTTCCCTACTCCTTTTCCCTAGCTCAAGAATCAAAACCGATGAAATAGCTCAAAATATGGGGTAATTAATCAAAATCAATCATGTGCCCGAGTAAAACTCAGCCATCTTCTGATTTTGTAGAATGCAATTTCCACTGATGTTTTTGCCTATCCCGGAAGGCCATATTTGTACTGTCACAAACAAACATTTTAGGCCATGTCAAAAACTAAAAGCTCAAACAAATTCATCAATACTATCGATGAATGTATCTCCAACGGAGTGAATAACGGCATCTTCCAGGTTTCAGTAGAAGACCAGATTCTGAATGGAAGAGAAGTAACCATCAACGGCAGAAAGGTAGTCAGCTTTGGCTCGTGCAGTTATCTTGGTTTGGAAACAGATGATCGATTAAAACACGGAGCCATTGACGCAACGTTGCGTTACGGAACACAGTACTCCTCTTCGCGTTTGTTTTCTTCCTGCAACTTGTATGAAGAAGTTGAAAGTCTCTTCTACAAGATCTTTGACAACCATCACTCCATACTAGCTGCAACAACTACGCTTGCTCATTTGGGCGCGCTGCCGGTAATGGTGCAAGATGATGACCTGGTTATTTTAGATCATCAAGTTCATGGAAGTGTACAATTGGCGGTGCAACAATTGAAAGCCCGCGGCACCAAAGTAGAAATGATCAAGCATAACCGCATGGATTTGCTTGAAGACATGATCAAAGCAAATCCCAACAGATACAATAAGATCTGGTACATGGCCGATGGTCTTTACTCCATGTATGGCGACTATGCTCCATTAAAAGACATCGCTTATTTGCTAGACAAATACCCCACTTTTCATGTATATATAGACGATGCTCACGGCATGAGCTGGGCAGGTAAGAATGGAAACGGCTATGTGTTAAGTCAAATGCCGCTTCATCCTAAAATGGTATTGACAACTTCTTTGGCGAAAGGCTTCGGAACAGGCGGTGGCGTAACAGTGCTCCACGATAAAGAAATGCACAGAAAAATTCTCACTTGCGGAAGCTCTTACACTTTCTCAGGTCCGGTGCAGCCTCCTATGCTGGGCGCTTCCATCGCCAGTGCAAAAATCCATTTGACAGATGAGATCTATTTGCTTCAAAATAAGTTGGCGCAAAAAATCAAAATGACGCGCAACATTATCGATCAGTATGACCTGCCTTTAGTGTTGCCTTCCGATTCTCCTATCTTCTACTTAGGTCTCGGGTTGCCTCGCGTTGGTTATAATATGGTGAAGCGATTGCTTGATGAAGGCTTCTACACCAACATCGGGATTTTCCCCGGTGTGCCTGTAAAATGCTGCGGCCTTCGCCTGGCTATCACTAATGGCCAGAGTGACGAGGATATTAAAAATGTGCTGGAAGCATTTCATTATCACTTTCCACGTGTTCTCGAAGAGGAAGGGCAAACCGTAGAAAACATCAGCGCTAATTTTGATCTTCCATTCGAGCAAACTTCAAAAAGATACACAGCCGTTTCTGTAAAAGAATCGGCAGACCTGGATATCCAACTCGAACCAACGATTAACAACATTGATAAAACACTGTGGAACGATTCGCTTGGTGACAATGGTACGTTCGACTGGGAGGGTTGCAAATTTTTGGAAGAGACTTACAGCAACAATCCTGAACAGGAAAATAACTGGAAGTTTCATTACCTGGTCATTCGCGATCAGAAAAAACAACCCGTATTAGCTACTTTCTTCACTGAGCTTCTGTGCAAAGACGACATGATTGCTTCTGCCGATGCTTCGAGACAAATTGAAGAGGATCGTAAAAAAGACAAATATTTTCTGACCTCAAAAGTAGTGATGATGGGCTCCTTGCTAAGTGTTGGTGATCATCTGTACATCGACCGCAAGCACACGTCATGGAAACCAGCCGTATTGGAAATGATACGCATTATGAATGAAGTGAAAATAAAAAGCGGTGCAACGGCTGTACAACTGCGCGACATCGATACAAATGATACCGAACTGAGTGACTTCTTCATCAAAGAAGGTCTCGTTAAGATTGAGATGCCCGATACTCATGTGCTTCACAATGCGGACTGGCGAAATGAAGAAGAGTACATGATGAAGCGCTTGTCGACCAAATCTCGTTGGCACTTCAGAAGAAACATTCTTGACAAGCGTGAGCATTACAATGTCGTTGTTTTGACAGGCAATAAGAATGTAAAAGCCGAACAAATAAATGAATGGCGCAGGCTTTACAAGAACGTGAAAGACAAAAGCCTAAACATCAATACCTACGAATTGCCTGCGAAGTATTTTGAAAACATTGTCAACCATCCCAACTGGGAAGTGGTGGAGTTGCGATTGAAAACGGAAGATCAACCGCTCGTGGCTGTAGGCTTCAGTTACATCTCTGCTAAAAACAATTATTCCATCATGGCCGTAGGTATGGACTACACCTACGTACTCAGCCACGGTTGCTACAGACAAAGCTTGTATCAATCGGTGGTGAGAGCGAACGAACTCAAATGCGGTAAGCTCTACCTGGGCATGGACGCCTCTATCGAAAAGAAAAAGTTCGGTGTTGATGTTATACAAAAGAGTGTGTTCGTACAAGCTGCCGATAATTTTAACATGGAACTGATCGGGGCTGTGTACAGTCAACAACAAAAGATCACAAGGAATGACGATTTAAAATTAATTGGCCGCGAGGCAGCTTAGAAAAAAACACAAACTAAAAATTAAAGCATATGAATATCTGGGAAAACAAAGAATATGGGAATATCACCTTCGGGAAAATTGAAAAGAACATCGTGTTCTTCAAATATAAGCCGAGCATAGAGATCGATATCAACATAGCTAAAGATCTGGTGAAAAACCGATTGGATTACACTTCAGGGCAGTCGGTTTACACTTTAATTGACTTCACTAACGTGAAATCGGTAACCAAAGAAGCCCGCGATTATATGAACAGTCCTGACGGTGGGCTCAAAGGAATCTTGGGTGGAGCATTTCTGTCAAATAGTGTGGTTGCTACTTTGTTTGTCAACCTCTATTTGAAAGTGAGCAATCCTTCTATCCCCGCAAAGTTCTTTACGAATGAAGAGGACGCGGTTGGTTGGTTAAGGAAAATAAAAACGGCCGATACTCACATTGTTAAAAATTAATCCTTTATGGAAACAGAAAAATCTCCTTTAACCATTTTCAACACTGCAGATAATACAGATGTGATTTTTGCAGAATTCCGCGCCAACCTGGAAGTTGATCTCTCTACTGCGCGGCAGATTGTGGCTAATCGTTTAGATTTCACAGGGAATAAAAAACACTACCTCGTGCTCGAC
This sequence comes from Bacteroidota bacterium, assembly GCA_016178785.1. Taxonomy (GTDB): domain Bacteria; phylum Bacteroidota; class Bacteroidia; order Cytophagales; family Cyclobacteriaceae; genus ELB16-189. The sequence goes on from JACOSO010000075.1 coordinate 25,165, forward strand.
ATGTCGAACGTTAGAAACGTGACTGCTGAAGCAAAGAAATTTTTACAACAGCCGGAAGGAGGTTTGAAAAATATTTTGGGAGCAGCTTTGATCGCCTCCAATCCCGTGGCTGCCCTGATCGCCAACGTTTTCATTAAGACTCCAAAAAATTTTCAGGCCAAGTTCTTTTACAACAAGCAGGCCGCACTTGACTGGATTTATCTAAAGAAACAAACAGGACTTTCAGTAATATAAACATAACCTAGAATAGCCATGATACGCTCATTGTCAATTCAGAATGATGATACCATACCGGTGAAGGCAGAAGTGCTGGCGAAATTACTGGAGTTTAGCGAAGCTTTAATGAATGGCGATTACACCAAGCGCGTGATCACCGATTTCAGTGATGACCTCATCACTAAAATTTCAAATACGCTCAATCGCTACGCAGACAAAATGCAATTGGATCCTACGGGTTCCAGCAGTGATCAGGATCAAGCGGTAAATACGTTTATGGATGTGATTGGCTCATACACCAATCTTGATTTCAAGCAAAAGTTGCCCATATCAGAAAATGGTACCATCTGGGACGCGATTGCTACCGGAATTAATATGTTGGGCGATGAACTTGAGCATAGCACAGCTTCTCGCCAGGAATTGGAACGCGAGCGAAACCTCCTGAGAGAGGCTAAGCTGGCAGCCGAAGAAGCCAATAAGGCAAAGAGCAGTTTCCTTGCTAACATGAGCCACGAAATTCGGACTCCACTCAACGGGATTTTGGGGCTTACCCAGGTAATGATGCATGAAGTAACGAATAAAGAATACTTGCAGTACCTCGAGATGATTCAAAGTTCAGGGAAGAACCTGACACAGATAATTAACGACATTCTTGATTTCAGCAAAATTGAATGTGGAAAAATGGAATTGGAAAAAGTGAATTTCAATTTCGGCAAAGTCGTAAACAATGAAATCGAGCGTTACAGGTTTTTGGCAAAACAAAAAGGACTGGTCGTTACTTGTGAGATAGAGGACTCCGTTCCCCAAGACGTGATTGGCGACCAGGTTCGTATTACACAAATACTGAACAATCTTATTAGTAATTCAATCAAATTCACGAGCGAAGGAGGAATTGATGTGAAGTTCTCTGCGCTAAAAGAAAATAATAATGAAGTATTGATTCAAGGTACCATAACAGATACCGGTATCGGTGTAAGCAGGGAAGCTCAAGGAAGAATTTTTCAAAGCTTCGACCAGGCGGATAATTCGGTAACAAGAAAATATGGCGGAACCGGTCTTGGATTAAGCATCGTGAAGAGCCTGGTTGAGTTAATGAATGGAACAATCGGAGTGCAAAGTCCTGCTAATGTGACGTTGAACAATGGATCGTGCTTCACTTTTACTCTTAAGTTGAAGGTGTCTGGAAAAGGAGTGAACCATTATGTTGCTGCCAAGAATGACAAAACTCTTAAAAACGTAATGCGCGTTCTTATCGTGGACGACAATCCTATCAACTTAATAGTAGCACGAAAAATGGTACAAAATTTCGGGGCTGAAGTAACTACAACGGACAGCGGAAGAGGGGCGATCAAATTAGTAAAAGAGAATGAATACGATCTTGTTCTTATGGATATTCAAATGCCGGAACTTGACGGGCACGCCACTACACAGGAGCTGCGAAAACTGAATTTCACAAATCCAATAGTGGCACTGTCGGCAAGCGCCTACAAAGAAGATATTCAAAATAGCTTTAAAGCTGGAATGAATGATCACTTGCAAAAACCGTTTACTGAAGCTGAATTATTCAGGATCATCAATGAGAGTTCGAAGAATAAAAAATAGCTCCCATGAATTAAAAAAAGAGAACACAATTTCAATGTCGTATTTAGAAATTAATTAACCTTTGAATACTTAGCGTCTCTGCGCCTTGCGGTTAATTTTTTACCGCGAAGACCAAGGGCGCTAAGGTAATGCTTAAGCAAACAGAATTAATTATCAAATCACTTTTGCGTTTTCAGGATCCCATTTAATTATCTTCTTTTCAAAATAACTTTTGTTGGCAGCTAATGCAGGGCCAGCTGCGCGCATGCTAAACAATGCATCTTCAACAATGGGTGCATTCTCTCTTATGCCTTTATAGAAACTAAAGTGATGATCATAGTTAGCGCTGTAATTTTTGGGCGCAAAATATTCGGTGCCCGGGCTACTTACTTCTGGAAGCGTCTCTGGATAATTGGCTTTGTACCAATTTTCAAATTCTTTTTGTTGCGCCAATGTAAATGTGTTGAAAGAATCCCAGCCACCATAGCCCGGAGCTTTGGCAATCTTTTTCAAAGCCACCTTCACACTTCCCCATCCCAGCGTTATCACACCATCGGTTCCAACCAATCGAATGCTCTCTCCGCCTCCATTGCCGTCAATAAAATTGACACGCATTTGCAAGGTGAACTCCGAATGCTTTTCTGACGCAGGATAATCATACAATCCTGCAATGATATCCGGAACATCTCTGCCATCTTTCCAGTAGCGAAGTCCACCTGTGGCGTAAATTCTTTCGGGGCCCTTCGAACTTGTCACCGCATGCAGTCCTGAAAAAAGATGAACAAACAAATCACCCGCCATGCCCGTGCCATAATCGCGATAATTCCTCCACCTGAAAAACCGAACGGGGTCATACGCCATCTTGGGAGCATCACCGATGAATTTATCCCAATCCACAGTTCCTGCTTTGGCATCGGTTGGAATAGAATATTGCCATGCTCCGTTGCCGCTCTGACGGTCGTTCCAAGTTTCAACTAAAATAAGACTCCCGATCACCCCCGATTCAAAAATTTCCCTGGCCTTTTGGGTAACAATCGAACTCACACGTTGGCTACCTACCTGAAATACTTTGCCCGTTTTCTTTTGTGCTGCAATAACAGCTGCACCTTCTTCCAGCTGATGAACCATTGGCTTCTCACAGTAAACATGTTTGTTTTTGTTCATGGCGTCAATAGAGATTCTGTCGTGCCAATGGTCTGAGGTGGCAATGATCACTGCATCCACGTCCTTACGGTCCAATATCTCTTGATAATTTTTAGTTACAAAAATGTCCTTACCATAAACTTCTTTTGCATGATCAAGTCGACCGGTGTACAGATCACAAACCCCCACCAGTTTTACCCCGGGAATTTGAACCGTTGTCTCGGCATTATTAAAACCCATAATGCCCATGCCAATAACAGCAACATTAACTTGGTCATTGGCACCAAAATGCTTCTTCTCATCAGGCGGTGTTTGAAGCTCAACATGCTTGTCATTCGGATTGGCCGAAAGAAATGAAGGTGCAAGGCTTGATGCCAACGCAGAGCCAGCAACTTTTTTTATAAAACTCCTGCGAGATGGTTTATTCTGTTTCATGGTAGCGTACTTAGAATTAAAGATAGTTGACTCAAAATGCACTCCTATATTAAAGTGTGTTGTTCATAAAAGCAACGGATTAATTTATGGCAGGTTTTGACGCAATGAAGATGGTCAAAAACGCTAGTACTCTATAATATGTGAGGCTACCTACACTAAAAACAGGCAATTCAATAAATTTGGCACTCGGCAGGCCCAGCTTTTGTAGCTTTTAAAACATTTAACGCCAAGTAATGGAAAGACTTAGGTCACTTTTGATATCATTCAATCGACTAACATCCGCTGAGATTGATCTGATCCTTGATCATTATTATCAGTTGAGTCTTGACCCCGGAGATTATTTTTTAAAAGCAGGGAAAGTTAGCGACCGCATAGGCTTCATTACGCAAGGAATTGTACGGATGCTTTCCTTAAATGATGAGGGAGAAGAAATAACAAAGCATTTCATGGCTGAAGGAGAGTTCACAGTCGATATCGACAGTTTCAGCAATCAAAAAATGAGCTCCCATTACCTTCAAGCAATAACTGCTTGCAAAATGCTTGCAATTTCTAAGTCTTCAGTTGACGAATTGGGACTGAGAGTACCCAACCTAATCAACATTTTCCACTCTATTTCAGAAGCTTCTCTACTGAAAAAAATTAAGGATCAAAATATACATCGCGAAGGAACCGCGGTTCAGAAATACGAACTCTTCGTTGAGAATAATCAGGAAATTGCGCTAAGGGTACCACTCCAATACATTGCGTCCTATCTGAATATCACGCCTCAATCATTAAGTCGGATAAGAAAGCAAGTTCCCTGATTTTTTACCATTTGTTAAGTGTCCGGCTGCCCTAAGGGTAATAATTTAGCGTATTATCATAAACAGTTATGCAAACACAATCTCACAAAGACACTTGGGAAACTTACACTGCTTGCTGGGCGGAATCAAATCAGAATGCCAGAATAAACATGTTACAGAATAGTCTTTCGCCTGATTGTCATTACACAGATATTAACACTGAAACCAAAGGCATTACTAATCTTGCTGAATACATGACTGGTTTCCAAATCAAATTTCCATCTGCAAAATTTGTCACAACCGATTTTAAAGAGCATCACAACCAGAGTTTAGCGCATTGGAACATGGTAGATCAGGACGGGAAGACGATTGGTCAGGGCGCGAGCTACGCTTTTTATGAAAACGGAAAATTAAAAATGATGACAGGATTCTTTGAACAATAAAGGTTGCAAGGGTTTCGAAATCATTCATCATGAATAGAAAAAGCCGAGACATAGTTCCCGGCTTTTCCCGTTTAAAAACCCCTGTCGATCAGCGCAGCAAAAAATCAAGCCACTGCATTTTTCAAAATCTCTGACCGAGTAAGAAGGCACACCGGCACCGGCAAAAAATTATTACTTCCAACAACCACTACGAATGGAGTAAAGCCAGTCGTGCCGGGTATGCCATATCTTTCGCCTCACCCTAAATCCCTCTCCGGAAGAGAGGGACTTTCCCCTCTCCTCTGGAGAGGGGCTGGGGTGAGGCCTAATCCACATTGTCATGCAAAAATTTATTGTTGCCTAACAAATTATTATCATCATTCAAATTGTATCGCGATATGAATGGTTCTGAAGAGTGTGGCACATCGTTATCAACTTTAACACCTCGTCTCAAATAAGCCGGCAGCGTCCACTTTTCGTTGAATTCTTCCTTTGTCATCTCCTGCTTTTTGTTTGTCTTCAGTTTCTCTCTGCGTTCACGCGCTTGTTGTTCTAAGCGTTCCTTGGTTTTGCGAACTTCCATCAAACCCTCCTCGTTGATCACCTGATCGGCAGAGATTTCGTTTCCGATTTTAAATTCATCGTCTTCAATCAAGCTTTCTTCATTTTCTTCCGGCTTCGATGGATTTTGAAAAACATAAGTGCGCTCTTCAATCGGTTCTTCAGGTTTGCTGAGAATCGGTTTATCTTGAGGCCGTTGAACAGGCTTGTCCACCGGTTTTTGAACAGTCGGTTTCTCTCCCAGAATTGGCCTGTCTTTATCGTCTTTTAATTTCAATTCAATTTCAGCAGTACGCTGATTCACCGAATTATCTGATTGGTTAAACAAAGAGATTTGCGAGCGATCGAGTTCATGTACTTTCTTCTCAGCTAATTTTTTTGCGATTTTACCTTCACTTACAAAACCCGTAGCAATCACCGTCACGCGAATGCGATCACCCAAATTAGAATCCACTCCATGACCAAAGATCACCTCAGCCTCGTCACCCGCTTGTTGTTGGATGTATTCCGTAATCGTAGTGAGTTCATCCATCTGCAATTCTGCTTCCTGACCTGAAATGATCGACAACAAAATCTTCTGTGCACCCATGATATCGCGGTTGTCGAGCAAGGGAGAAGCAAGTGCTTGCTGTGCAGCTTTCTCCGCGCGATTATCTCCGCGAGTTTCTGCCGATCCCATCACGGCCGCACCTGCGTTGAGCATCACGGTGCGCACGTCCTGGAAGTCAACATTCACATAGCCGGCAAGCGTGATTATTTCTGCAATACCTTTGGCCGCTGTAGTAAGTACGCTATCAGCTTCACCAAATGCCTGACCGATGGCCAGGTTGCCATAAATCTCACGCAACTTGTCGTTGAGTATCACGAGAACAGTATCACAGTTCGCACGCAGCGATTCTACGCCAAGTTCAGCCTGCGTTGTTTTTTTCTTTCCTTCAAAACCAAACGGCACGGTCACAATCCCTACCGTGAGTATGTCCATGTCCTTTGCAATCTTCGCGATCACAGGCGCTGCGCCCGTGCCTGTGCCACCGCCCATACCTGCCGTTACAAAAATCATTTTCGTACCCGCAAGCATCTCGCGGATCTGATCTTTGCTTTCGAGCGCAGCCGCACGCCCCACTTCAGGGTTCGCACCACAGCCGAGACCTTCGGTAAGTGCAGCACCCAGTTGCAACTTGTAGGGCACCGGACTGCTGTTCAGCGCCTGCAAGTCAGTGTTGGCCACAACAAACTCCACATCCTTGATGCCGAGCTTATACATGTGGTTCACCGCATTGCTGCCACCGCCACCTATGCCAATCACTTTAATGATCGACTTGTGGTGCTTCGGCAGATCAAATTTGTATGATCCTGTTTCAAACATGACTTTATTATTTTAAGTGGTTGTTCGTTTTAAAAAAGTAGTTAGTCGTTAGTATATAGTATTTAGTTTCAATGGGCGGCCCCTCGTTCCTCGGTCGGGCTATCCGTTACAAGCCTGCCTGTCCGGTAGGCAGGTCCGGCCAAGCTCATGCTCGCGCGCTTCGGGCTTTCCACTTCTATCCCTGCCGCAGTGACTTCCAAATCACAATTCTCAAATCTCAAACTTGTTCTCATTTTCAAATATTGAATCATCCTGTTTATCCTTTAATCCTAAAATCCTGATCCTGATCAGTATTCGTTCTTATCCCCCAAGTCGTCAATCAACAATCCCTTCGTCTTGTTCAAAATACTGGTGAAGAAATCCGAAGTCGGGTTTACCTTCTTCACTTTTGCCATTGGTTTTGTCTCAGCCATTTTTTCCTTGTACCGATCTTCGCGTTCATCCAGAGAGCGGAAGCTCGAGAGCACCAAGCCAACAGCGGTCGCATACATAGGGCTCTTCACCGCTTCGAGTTTGCTTTTGCCAAGATGCTCGTTTGGATAACCGATGCGTGTATCCATTCCCGTCATGTATTCAACCAGCTGCTTCAGGTTGCTTAGCTGCGAACCACCGCCTGTGATCACTATGCCTCCTGCGAGTTTGCTCTCGTAACCTGAGTTGATAATTTCAGTGTGCGCCATCTCAACGATCTCTTCCATTCTCGCTTGAATGATGCTACTCAAAGTCTTCACCGAAATTTCTTTCGCAGTACGATTACGGATTCCGGGGATCGACACGATTTCATTCGGACTTGCTTCTTCTGCAATCGCTTTTCCAAAACGTGTTTTCAATTGTTCAGCCTGCTTTGCCATCACTTTCAATCCGTCTTGGATATCGCTTGTCAAAATATTTCCACCGAATGGAATCACCGCGGTGTGACGAATAATGCTGTCATGGAAAACAGCAATGTCCGTTGTGCCACCACCGATGTCAATCAAACAAACACCTGCCTCCTTTTCTTCCTCGCTCAGCACCGCAAGACTTGATGCCAGTGGTTCCAAAATCAAATCTTGAATTTCAAGGCCAGTGCGTCTCACACATTTATTAATGTTGTTGATCGCGCTCGTTTGGGCAGTGATAATATGGAAGTCCGCTTCCAACTTCACGCCACTCATTCCTACCGGATCTTTGATTCCTTCTTCATAATCCACAGTATAATCCTGAGGCATCACATGAATTATTTCACTTCCGGGGGGAATCACTATGCGATACATATCTTCTGTGAGGCGATTAACATCTTCAATGCTTACCTCGTCATCATTCGAAGAGCGTGTGATGCTTCCATGATGAATTGTACTTCGAATGTGCTGACCAGCAATACCCACATTCACCACACCAATGTCGATGCCGCTCATGTCGCTTGCTTCCTTGATGGCTTTCTCAATGGCAAAAACGGTTTTATCAATATTAGTAACGATGCCCTTGATCACGCCTTCGCTTTCGGCTTTGCCCATGCCCAACACCTCCAGCTTTCCGTATTCATTCTTGCGGCCAACGATGGCGCATATTTTTGTCGTTCCGATATCCAGGCCTACTACTATTTTATCGTTTTCCATGACTTTTATTTTTAGTGGTTGTCTTTTTAGTCTCTAGTCTTTAGTATATAGTCTTTAGTCCTTAGTAGTCCCGAATAACTCAAGACTAACTACTCAATACTCTTTACTCATTCTGCGATTACCTGTCCTTCATATTCCAAATTCACACGATCATATTTTGTCCATCCACGCTGAGGTAAAATCTTTTTATAAAAAATCATCAGCTTCCTAAATTTGTTTTCAATGCTGATTGCTTTCCCAAACTCCACTTTCTGGCCCGTCACTTGTGGATAAAGTGTAATTCTTCCATTATCATCAATATCCATTTGGGCCACTTGAGCTTTCCAGAACTTCTCCTCATTTATAAACCTGATCATCTCTAGTATCTGTTTGCCTTCATCTGTCTTGTTCAGATCTTGGCTTTCCAATAATTTTTTCATTAACCCACCGCTGAGCAACATCACCCGCGAAGTATATTTTTCAGACACCGGCATGATTACGCCATCATCAGCGATATAGGCATCAGGGGCATCTTGCTGCACGATGCGCGCAATTGGCCTGCGTAATTCTACATTCACAATCAAATTTCCTTTGAGATCGCCAAATAACTGCGCGTCCTGAATGTGCTTATCAAACTTCAACTTTGTTTCAATCTCTTTCAACTTGATTCGATCGATACCTGTGCCTCTGATCGCTTGTCCCGAATTCTCGACCAACTTCAACACATCAGCCTCATCGAGAAAATGATTTTCGTGCAGATTATCGAGCTCCACCAAAATATCTTTGCACACACTACCGCCTTGTTTGCGCTCTCCAAATGCAATAAGAAATGAAATACCTATCAGCGCCACCGCTACTTTTATTTCACTCCGTATGTTCAACTTCCATTTCATCCGTTAATAATAATTTTAAGACCGCATTTCATCTTCTTGAAAGCATTTCTTTAATCGGTTTCACTAAAGTGTCTATATCTCCTGCCCCCACAGTGGCAAGCACTTGCACATTCATATCTTCCAGTTTCTGCAGCAAGTCTTTTTTTGTGCACTGCACTTTTACGGGGCTTGTTATGTCTTTGAAAAGAATGTCGCTGGTAATTCCGGGAATGGGCTCCTCACGTGCCGGGTAAATGTCGAGCAGTAGTACTTCATCAGCAATGCTTAAACTCTTTGAAAATCCTTCGGCAAAATCACGCGTACGCGTGAACAGGTGAGGTTGAAATACTATTGTTATTTTTTTGCCTGCATACATCGACTTGAGCGATTTCAAAAATGCTTCAATCTCTGCCGGATGATGTGCATAATCATCGATGTAAACCAACCCGTTTTTTCGCAAAACAAATTCGAACCTGCGCTTCACTCCATGAAAGGAAGCAAGTGCTTCTTTGATCGTTTTGTCATCGATGCCCAACTTCATTGCTACCATCGTAGCTGCGATTGCATTCTCCATGTTATGAAACCCGGGGACGCCAAGCTGAATTTTTTCGATCTTCAGACCTGGGCCTATCAGATCGAATTCAAAAAACCCGTGATCTACTTTTATGTTGCCGGCAAAAAATTGTCCCCGGTTTGTTCCATAAGTCTCCTTTGTAATATGCTTTTCTTCTTCGGCCAAGGGTGCAATCGATTCATGAATCACCAGGTGGCCTCCCTTATTTACCTGATGAATAAACTCCTTGTATGCCGAAAGCATTTGCAGGTGATCTCCATAAATATCGAGATGATCCGCATCAGCTGATGTTACCACTGCGGTTTGAGGGAAAAGTCTCAAGAACGAGCGATCATATTCATCGGCTTCAGCAATCATAATGGTTTGTGGGCTCACTTTTCCATGCATTACCAGATTTGAATCGTAGTTCGCAGTGATTCCCCCAAGGAACGCGACCATATCTTTTCCAGCACTCTTTAATATATGTGCGATCAATGATGACGTTGTGGTTTTACCATGCGTACCCGCTACCGCAATCGTCTTGTAATTTTTTGTTAGCAATCCCAAAACCTCGGAGCGCTTGAGAATTGTAAAGCCACTCGATTTGAGATAATTGTATTGTTTATGATCCTTTGGAATAGCGGGTGTAAACACGATCAGTGTTTTTTCCTTTTTGAGATACCCCGGAAGGGATTCGATCCGGTCTTCAAAATGAATTTCCATTCCTTCCTCCAATAACTCGTGCGTGAGCGGAGTAGCCGTTCGATCATAGCCCGCCACTTTCAAACCCGAATGTTTGAACCAACGTGCCAGTGCACTCATACCGATACCACCGATTCCGAGAAAATAAATACTATCGTAGTTTTTAAAGTTCATTTGATCAGTTTTTCGATTTCGTTTACTATATCTTCTGTAGCGTTTGGCTTGGCCAACTTTGAGATATTTTGGCTGAGCATTTCGCAACGCTGCAGGTCAAAAATCAATTTCAATGACTCACTTACTAAAGTTTCTTTTGCACTCGAATCTTTAACCAAAACAGCTGCATCTTCTTTCACCAATGCGGAAGCGTTTTTCATCTGATGATCTTCAGCCACGTTGGGTGACGGCACCAGAATGCATGGTCGTTTGACTAAGCACAATTCAGAAATGGCAAGAGCACCTGAGCGGGAAATCACCACATCAGCCGCAGCATAAGCGAGATCCATGTCTTGAATGAAACTATAAACCTTAATGCGCTTCAAATCTTTGCCCTTGATTTCTTTCCTGACCTCCTCAAAATAAATTTTGCCGGTTTGCCAGATCATTTGCATCTGCGAATCAATGATTTTGTCAATCCCTGCGAGAATACTTTGGTTGATTGTGCGCGAACCTAAACTTCCTCCAAGAACCAATAACGTCCGTTGATTTGAATGCAATCCGAAGTGCACGAAGGCTTGTTCGCGTTTGTTATTGATGTCCAAAATATTTTGACGAACCGGATTGCCCGTGAACACTATTTTATCTTTCGGAAAATATTTTTCCATTTCAGGATAAGCCACGCAAACGCGCTGCGCCTTTGCTGCCAGTTGTTTGTTGGTCAATCCTGCGTATGAATTTTGTTCCTGGATAAGGGATGGAATTCTATTACGTGTAGCCGCCAACATGATCGGACCGCTGGCGTAGCCACCTGTACCAATCACGGCATGTGGTTTAAACCGTTTCACAATATTTCCTGCCTTGATGTAACTCGAGAGCAGCTTGAAAGGAAAAAGCAAATTCGATAGGGTGAGTTTTCGCTGAAGTCCGCTGATCCACAACCCAATGATTTTATAGCCGGCTTCCGGTACGCGTGTCATTTCCATTCTTCCCTGTGCACCGACAAAAAGAATCTCCGTGGCCGGGTAGCGCTCCTTGAATTTGTTGGCGATAGAAATTGCGGGAAAAATATGCCCACCCGTTCCGCCTCCGCTAATGATCAATCGATATGGTTGATTTGCACTCAATTTAATATTGTGCTTTGATACTTAATTTTTTGCTCCTCATTAAAGGCTGCAAGCTTCAGGCTCCAAGCTGCAAGCTGCTTTGTGCTACCAATCCGCTTGAAGCTTGTGGCTTTTAGCTTGCGGCCAATTTTCAAATTTTCAAATCGATTCATTTTCAAATTAATTAAGCTGCTTTTGCTTCAACTTTATTCTCTTGTTCCTGCACTTGCGTATTCCAACTTTCATCTTGCTCACCACGACTCACACTTAAAATAATCCCCACTGAAATACCCGTGAACACCATTGCAGTACCACCCCAGCTCATAAAAGGAAGAGGTTGACCCGTGATCGGCCAGAGACCAACAACAACTCCCATGTTTACCATCGCCTGGCAGACCAAGTCAAAACTCAGCCCTGCCGAGAGCAATCCTCCGAAGGCGCGCTCGCTATTGTATGCCGCTTTCATCCCTCGATGAAGAAGCACCAGGTATAAAATCAAAACAACAACGCCACCTATCAGTCCGTATTCTTCAATCAAAATGGCGTAAATCATATCCGAATAAGCTTCAGGCAAAATGTTCCGTTGTTCGCTGTTGCCAGGACCTTTGCCGAAAATTCCTCCTGTAGCAACAGCAATCCTTCCTTGCTTTGCCTGAAAAGGAAGTTCTGTGCCATTGACAAAACTGAGAATACGGTTCTTCGCAGTTTCACCTCTCACTCCAAACTTATATGCCATCGCTCCTGCGAGTAATCCTACCAATACCAGCATCGCCAGATATTTAACAGGAACGCGACCAATGAACATGACCAACATGCAAGTGGCAAACAATAATATTGCGCTGGACAAATTGGTTAGTGCAATCAATCCGCAAATGACACCACACCAGATCAACATTGGGATGAGTGCATCTTTTACATCTTCAATGTTCTGTTGCTTTTTAGAAAGCATGCTTGCCAAATTGATGATGAGCGCAAGACTGGCAAAGTCTGACGGCTGAAACGAACCAAAGAGCGGAACTTTAATCCAACGCGAGGCCTCATTCACACTCACGCCAAATTTCAAAGTGTAAAGCAGCAACGGAATGCTTACCCACATAGCCAAACGTGAAAGCCTGGAATAATATCGGTAATCAATTTTATGCGCCACCCACATTGCCGCGAGGCCAAGCAGCACCATCGAAGTATGCTTGAGTAAATACCATTCGGGCGAAGAAGTTTTTCGGTAAGCAAGTGTTCCAATAGAACTATACACTACCAGCACGCTAATCAGTGACAACATGAGTACAACCGCCCAAATCACCCGGTCGCCCTGCAAGTTGTTGTCAGCCCATTCTTTAAATTTTTTCATACTAACAGAAGTTAGAATTCAGGAGTTAGGAGTTAGCATTCAGGAGTCA
>JACOSO010000076.1 GCA_016178785.1 Bacteroidota bacterium
GAACTCTTAATGGCATATACAAAAAACATGAAACATTTATAGTGCCGAAGGCGGGACCTGCCTACCGGACAGGCAGGCTCGAACCCGCACAGCTTACGCCACACGCCCCTGAAACGTGCGTGTCTATCAATCCTGCCTGCCGTCAGGCAGGTTCACCACTTCAATCAGCTTTAATTTTTTTAAAAATTCTTTCCCAATTCCTGATTTCAGATACTTTTCTCTTGTGCGCGCTTCTCCGCGTGTTTGAAAAGATTCAATATGTAATTTTTCAAAGGGAGCGTATGCCTTGGTTGTTCGATTGTGACCTGAATTGTGCTGTCGAAACCTTCGGTCAAAATCACTTGTGAGTCCTACATAAATGTAATTTCTAATGGAACTCTTAATGGCATATACAAAAAACATGAAACATTTATAGTGCCGAAGGCGGGACTCGAACCCGCACAGCTTACGCCACACGCCCCTGAAACGTGCGTGTCTACCAATTTCACCACTTCGGCATACTTGAAATTCCAGACTTCAGATTCAAAAATTTCAAATCTGCACGGTTTAATTTGAAATTTTAAATCCGGAATTTTGAATCTAATTGGTGCCCAGGACTGGACTCGAACCAGCACACCTTGCGGCACTACCCCCTCAAAGTAGCGTGTCTACCAATTTCACCACCTGGGCATGACATTTTTTAAAACTCAATCTAAACTAGGGTTGCAAAAATAAAAAGGATTTGAAACTTTCCCAATCATCCAGAAATCTCTCTCTTCTTTGAGGCCTTTTGGGTTAAGTATTGAACAATTCTCGGATACTCAGTGTGCTCTTTATGGCTGATGCTTAATTTATTGCGATCTGAGAATAGAATTTCAACCTCCTTGTATTCTGAATTTTTTCCGGTCTTCACTTTGTTTTCTCGCCACTTCACAATCTCTTCTATTGAATATTTCTGAGATTTTCTCAGGACAGGGTAATCAATTTGAATCTGATTGCCGCCCAAGCGGAGAATTTTATACTGGATAAAAATTCGAAATACAACAAACAGACCAATCGGTATTAGTACAATTAAAACCAAATAATTGTACCAGGCAACCAGCTGGCCCTTAATTACAACAACCACGTTCATGGTAGCAACCGCAACTGTAATCAGGATAAAAAAGGAAAAAGAAATCAGGGTATTGGTTTGGGGCCTTGAGATAATCAAAGTATTGGGATTAAAAGAAGAGCCGAAGATGGGACTTGAACCCACGACCTACGGTTTACGAAACCGTTGCTCTACCAGCTGAGCTACTTCGGCTTAAATTCAAAAATTAAAACGGGACAATGAATTGTCAAATTGATTAAGTAAAATCCAAAATCGCAGTTTGATCTGGATTTTAGTGACTAACTCGATTCCAATGATGTTCTCTATTATCCCCACAAAAATAAATTTATCCAAACCCTTAGTGTCCACGCATTCATCATAAAAATCACCTCAATTATTCCCTTTGACTAAAAGAATGATTCGATCAAAGCGTTAAAATTTTCCCAATAAAGAATCCGGGTTAAAATTAGTTGCAAATAGTATAAATTGTGCCATGCTTTCAAAAAAATGTAAGTACGCCATTCACGCGTTGGTTTACCTGGCCGAAAAATATCAGGAAGGTCCGGTACATATTAGCGAGATAGCTCAAAAGAGGCACATCCCTAAAAAGTTTCTTGAGGCCATTCTCTTAGAGTTGCGAAACGCGAAAGTGCTTCATAGTAAAAAGGGAAAGGGCGGGGGGTATTACCTTCATCAAAAACCCTCTGATGTAAACCTCATGGAAATTATCCGGCTGATGGACGGTGCCATTGCCATGCTGCCCTGCGTTTCGCTCCATTACTATGAACCTTGCGAAGAATGCAGAAATGAAAAGACTTGTGGCATCCGCGATGCCTTTATTAAGGTGCGTGACGAAACTTTGGCTATTCTCGGTGGAAGCACACTAGACAAAATCCTCAAAAGGGAGAAGGCGCTGGCACTAAAATAAATTTTATTTTATCCTATTAAATCTATAGACTTTAAGTATATTTGCAAAAAAAATTACAATTATGGCAGTACGATTAGGAGACATCGCGCCTGATTTTCAGGCCGAAACCACAGAAGGCAAAATCAATTTTCATGACTGGCTGGGCAACGGCTGGGGGGTTTTATTCTCTCATCCCGCTGATTTTACACCCGTTTGTACCACTGAACTGGGGGCTGTTTCAAAACTTCGATCTGAGTTCGATAAGCGCAACGTAAAAGTGGTTGCGTTGAGCACAGATACTGTTTCTTCTCACTCGCAATGGATTGGCGACATCAATGAAACTCAGAAGACCGAAGTCAATTTTCCAATCATCGCAGATGCTGATTTTAAAGTATCGAACTTGTATGACATGATTCATCCGCAAGTGAGTGATAAGTTTACAGTACGCTCGGTGTTTGTGATCGGTCCTGACAAAAAAGTAAAACTTACCATCACCTACCCTGCGTCAACAGGAAGGAATTTTGATGAGATTCTTCGCGTGATCGATAGCTTGCAATTAACCGCAAAATATAGCGTGGCAACACCCGCTGACTGGAAGCACGGTGAAGATGTAATTATTACTACGGCAGTAAAAGACGAAGATGTGCCTGCAAAATTCCCAAAAGGTCACAATCGAATAAAGCCTTATTTGCGCACTACGCCTCAGCCTAATTTGTAATCGAAAAATTTAGTTTGGTCCAAAAGACTCCTAAACGGGAGTCTTTTTTTGTTTCCCAAGATTATACATCCATTGAATCATAAACCTGAACTTTAGCCCACAGGTTTGAGTAGTTCTTGATAAATTTTTTATGGATTGCGTGCTCCTGGTAAACATTATGTCCGTCAACATCTTTGAATGTAGTGAAAAGTGAGACAGCGTAAGTATCATCGATCACATCGCGTTTCGGGGTTTTGGCCGGCAAACCAATTCTGAATTCTTGCATCGTTTCGATTTTCTTTAATGTTTGAATTCCTTCAATAAGCCTCTCCGTGTCTTCTTTCGAAGAAGGATTTTTTAGCCAGAAAAAAACATGGTGAATTAAAGGTGCATTGGCAATTGGCGATGCCAGCGATGAAGTCGTTACTCCTACCGCCAATAGTGACGTTCCCGTCAAAAATGCTCGTCTGCTTTGTTTCTTCATAGAATGCTGAATTTCTGTTCAATGAAATTTAAGCAAAATTAATCGAACCACTTCTTAAACTCTGCCGCTTTCTCTTTACTTACCACGAGGCCCTCCGTTTTCAGATCTCGGATTTTCAAAGTCAGTTTGCCGGTATCATCTCCTCGGTAGCTTTCGATGAACGGCAATTGAACAAGAAACTGTCGGTTAACCCGGAAAAATAATTTGGGGTCAGTTTGTTCTTCTACTTCATCCAGAGAACGAAAATCCGTGATGAATTTTGCTCCGTCACTTTTGATCAAAAAAATCAAGTCCTCTTTCACAAAGAATGCAATCTCATTTACCGGAATCAAGCTTACTGAACGCCCCACGTGCACCGCAAATCGTTCTTTGAACTTTTTGTGCTGATTAAAATTTGCAAAGAGTTCTTTCAATTGATTTAAATAAATTTCATTTTCAAATTTCGACTGCAGCAAATGAAATTTTTGAAGCGCTGCTTTGAGCTCGATTTTATCAACCGGTTTTAGCAGGTAATCGATGCTGTTCAGTTTAAATGCTCTGATTGCGTATTCATTATAAGCAGTAGTGAAGATGATCGGACAAAGAATTTTTTCTCCGTAAAAAATATCGAGACTAATTCCATCAGCCAATTGTATGTCAGATAAAATCAAATCGGGATTGGGATTTTTGGCGAGCCACTCCTTTGTTTCAGTTACGCTTCCCAGCGGACCAATCAATTGTGCATTGGGTTCAAGTTCGTGAAGAATTTTTGAGAGGCTAACCGCCACGAATGGCTCATCTTCAATAATCAATATTTTCATTCAGGACCAAATTTATCCGTCAAAGCAACGGAATTTTTACATCGAAAATTTTTTCATTATCAATAACTGTAACTTTAGATTCGGTCAAGTAAGAATAAAGTTGAGTCAATTGTTTCAGTCCGTGTTTGGTTGAGTGATCTATTTGCCTTCTCAACTGCTTGTTGTTTTGTACGTGCAAACTTCCATCCTCATCCCAAACTGTAATTATCAACGGTGTCTTGACGTGAACAGCATTATGCTTGATAGCATTGTCAATCAGCATTTGTAAAGTAACCATCACAATGCCCTTCTCTCTTGCGCCTGAAGAAATATTCACGCTCACGTTCACTGCATCGCCAAAACGAATATTTAAAAGAGAAATGTAATGTTGGATAAAATCCATTTCAGTATTTAGCCTTACTACTTCATTTTCCTTGTTCTCCAAAACGTATCGGTATACTTTTGACAAGTGCCGTACATATTCGGAGGCGACCGTTGGGTTTGCTTGAATCAATCCATCCAACGAAGTGAATGCATTGAACAGAAAATGAGGATTGACCTGGTTCTTCAAATGATGATATTGCATCATTGATTTTTCCTTTTGGAGTTCCGCAGCCTCTACCTGCAACTTCGCTTTATCTTCAATGGATTGCTGCCACTGGTTGGAGAGATATTCGTTGTAGAAAAAAAGATTCATCAGGGCAATGACGATAAACCCCAATACAGTACCGATGGCAATAAACTGAGGTGTAACGAAGTATGGGCGGAAGTAGGTTGTTATCAAATGATAAAAAAGAAAAAACACCGGAAATGCGGCAAGCACACTGCATAGTTGCTGAATCAGCAGACGTTTGGTGCTGCCTGCCGAATAAGGCATTCGTTTGTCTAAAAAGCGGTTTAACATTTTGATGACCTCCCACACGAAGGTGAATCCAATTAACTGTATTCCGAGAAAAAGAGAGTGCCACGCCAGCGACCATCCTTCGATCACTACTAAGCGAATCAGTGCTGTAGCGAGTGAGCCCACAAAGATGATAACGTAAGGAATGTATTTGTTTTTCATCTCATGTTGTCTTTCGATAATTCAGTATTGCCCAACTCATCAACAAAATGGCGAAACCACCAATAATCACAAAATGGAATTTAATGTCATTAAAGTCACTGCCTTTTAAAACAATCATTCGCATTACTTCAATAAAATAAGTAACAGGGCTCAGCTGTGAAATTACCTTTGCCCACATTGGCATGCTGTCTACCGAAGTGAATAATCCGCTCATCAGCATGAAGATCATCACAAAGAAAAAGGCCACTGACATTGCCTGCTGCTGGGTATCGCAATAAGTTGAAATGAGCAACCCGAAACCGAGCACTGCCACTAAATAAATGGCGAGAAATCCGTAGAGCAAAAAAAGATTTCCCTGCGGAACAATTCCATAAATCAAGAAAGAAACACCAAATAGGCCGATAGAAAACACAAACATTCCCAATACCCAGAAGGGAATCAGCTTGCCGAGAATGAAATGGTGCTTTCGGATTGGCGTTACATTGATCTGTTCAATGGTGCCTATCTCTTTTTCTTTCACAATGTTGAGTGCGGTCATATAACTTCCAATCATGGTGACGAGAATTGCCAGTATACCAGGCACCATAAAGTACC
Organism: Bacteroidota bacterium; assembly: GCA_016178785.1. Classification (GTDB taxonomy): domain Bacteria; phylum Bacteroidota; class Bacteroidia; order Cytophagales; family Cyclobacteriaceae; genus ELB16-189. The sequence goes on from JACOSO010000076.1 coordinate 5,594, forward strand.
TGAAATTCATCAACGGATTAAACCAATTTGATGACGTAATTTCAATTTGGGCCTGCTCCCTAAACCGGGGAGGTTGAATCCAATCCAATCGGATCTGAGAATTGAAATCAGCGAGTACCTGGACCAGGTATGATCCTCCCAAGCCCGCTTTTGTTCCGTTGATCGCATTCACTGCAATAAAAACCTGTTCATGATTTTCACGAATCAGCTTCTTTTCAAAGTTGGACGGGAGCTCTAAAATCAAATCGGCTTCATCTTTTTCTATTTGATGGAAAGCTTCATCATATGAATTAAAATAACCCGACAAGCGGAAATATCCTGAAGAAGTAATTTTTGAAATTAATTTCTGAGTGTACGAAGATTTGTCGTGATCAACCACGGCAAGATTGATGTTCTTCACTTCATAGTCAGCGGCCAAAGGCAAAATGAGCAGCTGAATAATTGGAGCAACAAAAATGAGTGGAAGCAACGCCTTGTTACGAAAAATTTGTTTAAACTCTTTGCGCAGAATGAAGTATACAGTTCTCATGCTAAACGAACATTAAATTTTTTCAAACTCAGGGCAAGTAAAAACATCGTCATTCCAAAAAGAATAAGGGTCTCTTTCCAAATCGATGCGATGCCTAGTCCTTTAATCATAATTGATTTCACGATGATGTAAAACCATTTGGCCGGCACCACATTTGAAATTATTTGCAATGGCAAAGGCATATTTTCAATGGGGAACATGAAGCCCGCGAAAAGCATTGTAGGAAGTAACATTCCCATCAGTGAAAGTAGCATTGCTGTTTGTTGAGATGCAGTTGAGGTTGAAATCAGCAAGCCCAGCGACAAAGCTGTAATGATATAAAGAGTGCTTACCAAAAAAAGCAAAACAACACTTCCATTGATCGGTAAACCTAGCGCGAAAACACTAAGCAATAAAATCACAATCAGATTGACCAGTGAAAGAATCAAATAAGGCATTGCTTTAGAAAGAATTACTAGCAATGGTTTGAATGGTGACACAAGCAGTACTTCCATAGTCCCCAATTCTTTTTCACGAACGATAGAAATGGACGTCATCATCACGCACACAAGCATGAGCACAAGCGCCATCACCCCCGGGACAAAATTATGCGCGCCCTTCAATTCAGGATTGTAAAGCATTCGCATTTCAGGAATGATCTGAAAACTCATTGAATTCCCCCTCGCCTCTGGAGAGGATTGGGGTGAGGCCAAATGCTGCTGCTGATAGCCTTGAATGATTGAGGATAAATAATTGGTAAGCGTGGTTGCCGTGTTGGGATCTGAGCCATCGGCTATAATTTGAACTTGCGCCTTATGCAAGTGCAACAAATCATTGCCGAAGTTTGAAGGAAAAATGATCGCGGATTTTATTTTTCCACTTTTGAAAGCTGCTTCAACTTCTTGAATGTTTTTCGTTTCAGTTGCAATTTCAAAATACTGACTGGCTTCAACTTCGTCAATTATGGCGCGAGTGACGTTGTCTTTTGAATAATCCAGAACAACAATTTTTGAATTTTTAATTTCATTCGTCAGTGCAAATCCAAACAGCACGATCTGTACGATCGGTAAACCGAAAAGCATGAGTAACGTTTTCCGATCGCGAAAGACATGCTTGAATTCTTTTCGAACAAATGTGATAAACTGTTTCATCTACTTCTCTTTTGGTTGATAAGGTTTAATACGCGGAATCCACCGGTTCACGTAATTCTTGTAGATGCGATAGTCTTCACCAAAACGTTCTTCGAGTTGAGGCTCTTCGAGGACGAAGAAATAAATGGTGTTGATGAGGAAGAATGCCGCTGTCCATTTTAAGATCGGCATCGAACCGAACATTGTTGCTTCTCCTATCAACACAGTGAGCACACCGAGGATCATTGGATTTCTTACATACCGATATAGGCCGACCACAACAAAATTTTTCGGTGGTGACCAGGGTGCAAGTGTTCCTTTTCCAATTCGGATAAAAGACCTGATGCAAAAGGCCATGATTGTTAATCCGATTGAAATAATGATAGTTCCTCCGACAAGTTGAAAAGTGTTTTGAATCACCCAGTTCTTTTCTATCCAGCGTGGAATGAGAATCAGTACTGTTACCGGGAGAATAAATGAGATAATATTTTTTAGGACTACAAACATTTGCTTTGTTTTCAGCCTCATCCCCAACCCCTTCTCTAGAGGAGAATGGCCAAAGTCCTCTCCTTTGGAGAGGATTTAGGTGAGGCCGTAATCATTTCAGTTATCGCTTCTCTTTGCCTTACGTGCTAATTGATAAAATACTTCATCCATCGAACTGACATTAAATCGTTTTTTCAAACCCGAAGGTGAATCAAGTGCTTCGATTCGTCCATCCACCATGATCGAAATTCTGTTGCAGTACTCCGCTTCATCCATGTAGTGCGTGGTTACAAAAACTGTAATGCCACTTTCTGCTGCCTGGTAAATTAAATCCCAAAATTGCCTGCGCGTTACCGGGTCAACACCGCCAGTTGGCTCATCCAGGAAAACAACTTTCGGCTGGTGAAGTATTGCTATTGAAAATGAAAGTTTCTGTTTCCAACCCAGCGGAAGAGAACCAACCAATTGACCTTTGGCCGATTGTAATCCTAATTGATTAATCAGCTCTTCACTCTTGGCCTTAAGGTGTTTATTACTCAATCCGTAAATGCCGCCAAAAAATTGAATATTCTCTGCGACCGTCAAATCCTCATACAAAGAAAATTTTTGGCTCATATAGCCGATGTTCTTTTTTATTTCCTCGGGTTGTGTTCTTACATCGAAGCCCGCGACTGTTGCCTGGCCAGACGATGGTGATGACAATCCGCAAAGCATGCGCATCGCTGTGGTCTTACCTGCGCCATTCGCTCCTAGAAAACCAAAGATCTCACCTTTGTAAACCTCAAACGTGATGCTGTTGGCGGCAATGAAGTCTCCAAATTGTTTGGTGAGTTGATTGGCTTGTATAACAATTTCTCCGCTCATTTTACTTGAGTAATTCAATGAAACAATCTTCGATCGATGCATCAATAGGTTTTAATTCTATATCCGAATGATCTCTCATCTTCAGGAATTTCAAAAGGTCTGTTTCACGATTGTCATGCTCCTCCTTGAAAATCAGATGAAGATATTCTCCGAAGGCATAGCAACTCAGTGAATTCTCAAAAGCATTTACATCTTTCAGTAATTGATAGATCTCCGCGGATTTAATCGCATACAGCTGGTGAGGAAATGATTTTGTGATTTTCTCAGGCTTATCAATCGACAAAATTTTTCCTTGCTGAATTAGTGCAATACGATCGCACAAAGTAGCTTCATCCATATATGGCGTTGATACTACAATGGTAATGCCCTGTTGCTTTAATCGTTTAAGCATTTCCCAAAATTCCTTGCGCGAGACAGGATCGACACCAGTGGTTGGTTCATCTAAAAATAAAACAGCTGGTTTATGAATCAGCGCACAGCTCAGCGCCAGTTTTTGTTTCATTCCTCCAGAAAGTTTCCCTGCTCTTCTGGTCTTGAATGGCTCAATCTGCACGTAGATGTCTTTGATCAATTCGTAATTCTCTTCGATCGTGGTATTGAAAAGAGTAGCGAAAAAACTCAGGTTCTCTTCTACGGTTAAATCCTGGTACAGTGAGAATTTGCCTGGCATGTAACCCACACAGTTGCGGATTTTTTTATAGTCTTTCACTACGTCAAATCCATTCACTGTTGCTGATCCGCCATCGGGCAATAAGACTGTAGTTAAAATTCTAAACAAACTTGTCTTGCCTGCACCATCGGGACCGATCAATCCAAACAACTCACCTTGCTTCACATCAAATGAAATTCCATGAAGTGCAGTGACGATTTCTTTCCCTGCCTGGTAAGTCTTTTTTATATTTTTTACTTCAACGGAGTAGTCCATAGTCGATAGTCAAGTCTATAGTAGGTTTAGTCGGCAGTGAGCAGAACGCAGTAGGCAGTCATAACTGAGTGCCTACTGCCCTATGCCTACTGCTTACTTTTCTAAAATAACTTCAGCATACATTCCGATTTTCAGGAGGCCATCGTTCTTCACATTTATTTTTACGGCATACACTAAGTTGGCGCGTTCGTCTTTTGTTTGAATTGTTTTGGGAGTGAACTCTGCTTTATTGCTAATCCAGGTAACAATACCTTCACAGGGTTTTGAGCCACCCTTGCCATCATCGGTGAGCACTTTCACTTTCTGACTTAATTTTATTTGTGTCAATTGATCGTTGGTGAGATATGCTCTCAAAATTATTTCAGAGAGATCGGCAATTTTGTACAAAGGCTTGCCCATCAACACCAACTCGTTGGTCTCCGCATATTTTGATAGTACCGTTCCATTCACAGGGTTGATGATTTTACATTTTGCCAATTGATCATCGATCTGATCGATTTGTGCCTGCAAGGGTTTGATTTGCGCATCAAGACTGCTTGAAGTAAGCGACAAATTCTTTTGCAAGGATTCTATTTGTTTTTGAATGAGTTCTACTTGTGCGCTGATATCGTCCAACTGTTTTTGATTGGCTGCGTTCGCGGCAACCAGGTTTGTCAAACGCTTCTGTTCTTTCTTCGCAGTTTCTAATTGCGTTTGCAAGGGGGCAAGTTGTGAACCAGCATCAGGTTTTTGCGAAAGCGTAGCCCTCACCTGACTTTGCAATTGTACTTTCTTGAGATAGAGTTGTACGCTATCGATGTAACCAATCGTTTTTCCCTTCTCCAAAGTTTGCCCCTCCTCGACATTGAACTGAAGAAGTTTACCATTCGCATCGGTTGAGATAACTGTTTCGACTGCCTCAAACGTACCTGAGGCATCATAGGGTCTCTGGTTTGAACAAGCTGCGAACAATGAAGCAACACTGACAAAGGTTGAGATTAAAGTATTTTTATTCATAAAACTGATATTAATTACCTGATGTGGTTTTTAAATTATATTGAGCCATCGCCAATTGCACTTTGTGAAGAGCAGCATTTTGCTTTGCAAGGTCTTCGGCATTTACTTCGCGCAAATAATCGTGACTGGTGATCACCCCGTTCTGGAGTTGATCGGCCGAAGTTTTTTTGACTGATGAAAGCAAATCAACGATCTCCGAATCTTTTTGAAGAAGAAGTTTTAGTTTTTCGATTTCTGCGTTTTGTTTGCTCATCGTTTGTTGGGTGTTGAGCAAAAATGTTTCGCGCTGGGTAGTGATTATATTTTTGTTCACCTCCACAATTTTGCGTTCGTTATTGATCGTATAAAAATTGCTGATTGCCCAATTCAACCGCACGCCTCCAATATAATAACCTGTCAAAGTTGCATTGACTAAGTTCAAGGGTGAGGGCTGGCCCCATCCTCCCTGAAGAAAAAGAGAAAATTTGGGGATTGTTTTCGTATTGATCAATTTGGTTTGTTGATCGAGCACTTGTGATTGAAAATTAAACCATTTCAATTCAGGGCGATTGATTTGACTATTTGTTTCAACTTCAACAGGCCATTGCAAAACAGTTTGTTCATTAAGCGGTTGATGAATCAATAGCCCGAGCATATCAAGAAAGGATTTTTTCGAAAATGCCAAGTCAATGTCCCTCTGTTCAGCTTTAAGCAGTTCAGCCTGCATCTTGGTAACACTGGTTTTAAAATCAACACCGTTGGCAACGGCTGCCTGGACTCGTTCGAGACCATTGCGAATATCTTTTTTCAAAAATTCATTTTGAGTGGCTTGTTCGCTGAGCAGCAGAATTCCAAAATAAAGTTGATCTACACGTTCTCTTAATTTGAACAACTCCACTTCAAGATTTTGCACTTGCGAAAGCGCAGTGGCTTCTTGTGATTCTTTCTGACGCCTTAGCGTAATTAAATCGGTGAGTGGTTGATTGATTTCTCCGTAAACACGATACTGATTTTTAGGAATTTGAGGGCTCTCGGGAAAGGGAAGTTTCACCACTTCCGATTGATAGCTGTATTGTCCGCTTACAAGGAGTTGAGGCAAGTTGCCTCTAGCAATATTGCTCACCGCATATTCATTGCCTTGCATAAGCAATTCTCGTTGGCGAGCAAGGGGGTAATTTTGTTTTGCCATTTCGTAACATAGCTCAATAGTGAGCACCTGCGCGCTGCAGGAGAAACTGATAGCGAGCAGAAGAAGTATTCTTACCATGTCTTTTTGCGTGATCATACGACAAAGAGAATGGTTGGATGGATTTCTTCAAAAGGGGAGTCAGCGAAGCGGAAGGATCGAACAGTGAGGCGGAAGAATTGATTGCAAAAAAGGAAGCCGGGGCAGCTTTCCTTTTAAAATTTATAACCTGATCCTATTTCAATATCCCTCCTTATGATTGCTGCTGAATGAATCTCGAAACATTTTCCAGCCCTTGGGGGTCTTTTTCCAGAGCACCAGAAATTTTCCGTCATCAAACATTTTACCTTCTGCATTGATTGATTGCCACAATCCCGTTTCCGCAACATAACCATCACCCACTCCGAAAACTTCTTGTGTAATGAACTTGCCTCCACGCAAACCGAATTGACAGTACGCCATCTTAAAAAATTCCAGCGGAGTATTCGGTCCACATCTGGATGGAGCATTAGGCGCCATAATACAACAATCTTTGGCATAGCGATCAATGAATATAGAAGAATCATTTTTTGCAAAGGAATTAAAGTAAATTCCATTGCTTTCCGCAATCGCTTTTTTTGCTTCCTCAAGATCAGATTTTGAATTTGGTTGCACATTGCTGCAACCAAAAGGCAATACGAAAATTGCCCGCAAGAGAACGGAAATGAGAAAATTGCCCGTTTTCATATTTTTTCTTTTAGAATTTGATGCAAAATAAAGAAGGATGCTAACCTCAGAATTGTACAAAACGGAACAACTCAATTTGATGCCAGTGCCGCACTAATTGGAAAAATAGTGGGTTGCGTAGGCAGATGGCGTTTTGCCCGTAAACGATTTGAGCTCTCTCATGAAATGCGACTGATCAAAATAACCACGCTTTGGCAGACCAGCGATTGGCCAATAAAAAGATAATAGGGCTACTATATTATTATAGTGCAAAAGTCAGCGCCCAGATTCAAAAATGATACGAACGCCTCTCCTTGGCAACTTAGGATTGGCTAAATCTATCAAAGGAGAGAATTGAATAAACTGCGAATGCCAGAAAGCGCCATTATTTTATAAAAAGCACTATGAAACTAACATAAGGATTCCGTGCTAGTTTTCGTTTCTTCATTGGATTGCTAAAAGGGGGCCAGGATATGATTCATTGAGAAATAGTAATTCTACCAAATATTATTTGGTTGAGAATTAAAACCCGGTCGAATAAAATTACTGCAACCGATGGCATCTACATTAATATATGGATGCCGTTATCTCCTCACACCCGTTAGTTCCCAAAATAAAACCAAGGAAAACTTACAGCCGAAAGTAACAGGTCAAGAGAAGGCTTTCAGGGCATGAAAGCCACCCTACATTTGTATCATCAATCACAAGCAAAAAATAAAAATATGAAAACAATAAAAGCAGTAGTAGCAGCCGCGGTAATGTTGGCAAGTTCATTTGTAAACGCACAAGAGGCTCGTCCGATGCATGAAGTTTACTCGATGATGGTATTCAATTTTGTAAAGTACGTGCAGTGGCCGACTAACGATAGTAACAAAGAGTTTGTCATTGGTGTTGTCGGAAACAACGATATATATAATACGCTTAATACTTGGTACTCTGGCAAGCCAAAAGGCAATAAAACTTATGTAATAAAGAAATTCAATAGCGCGGCTGAGGTTACAGATTGCCAAGTAGTTTTCATCGATCGCAGCAAGAGCAATGAATTTGATGCCGTAAACACTAAAGTGAAAGGTAAAGGCACATTAGTTGTAACCGACCGCAACGGTTTGGGGACTAAAGGCAGCTGCATCAACTTCAAAACTGTAGATGAAAAATTGAAGTTCGAGTTGAACCAGAGCGCGATCGAAGCATCGAATTTAAAAGTATCAAGTACTCTTGCCAGCATGGCAATATTGATCTAGGGTTTGGGTTTGTTTGTGTGATGAAACCTCAGGTGAAAATCTGAGGTTTTTTGTTTTTCCTCCCCTCCAACAGGCTGAAACAATAATAATTAGCCCTTCTCCGCAGAAATTTGTTACTTGTAGAATGCACGAGCAACTGATAGCAAACATTCGTAAAAGAGTGTCTGTTTCGCCAGAGGAATTAGAGAGCATCAAACATTTTTTCATTCCCAAAAAAATCAGGAAGAGGCAATATTTTCTTAACGCTGGCGATGTAACTCGACACACTGCTTTTGTAGAAAAAGGGTTGCTGCGATCGTTCAGCATTGATGACAGTGCACATGAGCATGTGGTGCAATTCGCTCCCGAAGGCTGGTGGATCACTGACATGTGCAGCTTCCTTTCGGGGGATGAAGCAGTTTATAATATAGAAGCTCTTGAAGATTCTGAATTATTGTTGCTCACCAAACAAGCAATGGATGAAATGCTGGAGCAACACCCCAAAATGGAGCGTTTCTTCCGCTTGCTCATGCAGAACAGCATCATTGCCCTTCAGCGCAGAATTGTAGGCACATTAAGTTTGTCTGCCGAAGAGAAATATAAACGCATGATGCACCTTTATCCCGATATCCTTCAGCGTGCTCCTCAACAGCACATCGCTTCCTTCCTTGGAATTACTCCGGAAACTTTAAGCCGCGTACGCAAACAAGTCTCTATTGGTAAGCAAGGTTAATGGTTAAACTAATCTTGATCTACATCAAGTTCTTTCTTATCATACATCAATGACTTAGTGGGCGAGGCCATAGTATGTTTGTGTCATCAATACGAGCAGCACTATGGCACCTAAAAAAACAATTGCAATTGTGGGCGCAACAGAAAAAAGAGGCGCAGCCATTGCAAAAAGTCTTGCAAAAGGAAATTACCGGTTACTCTTAATGAGTGCGGAAACTGAAAAGCTTGCTGCATTAAGCAAAGAGCTTGATCCGTCTATTGCAGAAATCGAAACCATAAGTTGCGCTAAAGATGCTTGCTGGGAGGCTGACATTATTATTGTGGCTACTCCCTATCAAACTGAAAAAGAGGTGGCGGAAAAAATCAGGGAGGTGGCTACAGGCAAAATTGTGATCAGCACTTCAAATCCGGTTGATCGGAGCTATGAATATTTGTTCCCTTCACCGAATAGCAGTGCCGCGGAGGAATTACAACGCATGTTGCCCTACTCCAAAGTGGTGAAAACATTCAATACTGCATTTACAGAAAATTTTGTTTCTCCAACGATTGATAAGATAGCCGACACATTCATTGCAGGTAATAATGGTGATGCCATTGAAGCAGTTTCAGAATTGGTGAA
>JACOSO010000069.1 GCA_016178785.1 Bacteroidota bacterium
CTCGTAGTGCTCGCAGTTACGCTGGGGCAAAAAGCAGGAGGGATCGGCAACCTGATTAATGATGTGCCTGTTGGTACTTTTCGCTTCTTGCCAAAACCTGAGTTTAAAGAAGTCCTTCTCTATTTCAGTGCGTGGTCGGTGCTGGGATTGGGTTCATTGCCCTCTCAAGATGTTTTTCAGCGTGTGATGTCTTCTGGCTCTGTGAAAGTGGCCGTACGTTCTTGCTTTATTGGTGCCGCCTTGTATCTCACGGTTGCCATGCTTCCCCTTTTTATCAGCTTGTGCGTAAAGCATCTGTATCCTGAATTTTCCCATGCAGGCGATGCACAACTTGCGCTTCCGCGAATGGTATTGGCACACACAGGAATTTTTGTTCAGGTTTTGTTCTTCGGTTCACTGCTTTCTGCGATCATGAGCACAACCAGTTCAGCTATTCTTGCGCCAGCAGCAATTTTTTCTGAGAACCTGATCCGCCCACTGGCAAAGGATAAATTAACTGACAAACAGTTGTTACTCATTGCACGCTTATGTGTGTTAGGTTTCAGTACTATTGCTACAGTATTGGCCTGCCTGCGATCAAATATTTATCACCTTGTGGGCCAGTCGTCCATTTTAAGTTTGGTCACGCTGTTTGCATCGCTTACGATGGGCTTATATTGGAAAAAGGCCAATAGCACAGGTGCACTTCTTTCGATGATCTTCGGAATAGCCACGTGGATATTCTTTGAAGTGTATGAAACTGAGTGGCCGAGCTTATTACCTGCAACTTTAGTTAGTTTTCTTGCGTTGATTTGCGGAAGTTTGTTGGTTCAAAAAAAACAGAATGATAAAGATTGAGCTCTCCCGCCTCGATAATGACTTTAATATGGAGGCAGTAAACGACACAGGTAATAAAATCTTGCTGGATGGCTCCCCATCCGATGGCGGCAACAACCGAGGTATGAGACCGATGCAAACATTGCTTGCCGCGATGGGTGGGTGCAGTGCTATTGATGTGGTTAGCATTTTGCGAAAGCAAAGAGAAGAGTTGAAAGACATCAAAATCACAGTAACAGGCGAGCGCGAAAAAGACGCAGTGCCTTCGCTGTATACCGAAGTTCACGCGCATTTCAAATTGTTTGGGAACATCGATAAGGAGAAAGCACAAAAAGCAGTAAGCCTGTCGGTGGAAAAGTATTGTTCTGTAGCAAAAACGCTGGAAAAGAATGCGAAGATTACATACAGTTTTGAGATCGTTAATTAAATCCCTCACCCCGTCCACTCTCCCAAGGGAGAGGGGTGTCCGAGGAACGAGGACGGGGTGAGGGAAACCAACAAACACACTATGACAGATAAGAGAAATTTTGAAACCGATGCTATCCGCTCGCAAAGCGATCGCTCTGAATTCCGTGAACATTCGGTGCCCCTGTATTTAACATCAAGTTTTGTATTTGATGATGCCGAACAAGCTCGTGCACTTTTTGCCGATGAAATTTCAGGAAACATTTACACACGCTTTTCTAACCCCAACAATACCGAGCTCATCGAAAAGCTTTGTTTGCTTGAAGGGACAGAGGATGGAATAGCAACTGCTTCTGGCATGGCCGCGATGTACATCAGTATGGCCTCGCTGTTGAAGAGTGGCGATCATGTTCTTGCTTCACGATCAGTGTTTGGATCAACGCATCAAATATTGAACATGCTTTTTCCGCGATGGAACATCACACACACGTATGCCGATTTGAGTGACCCATCTTCCTGGGAAAGCAAAATCCAGCCCAACACGAAAATGATTTTTGTAGAGACACCATCCAACCCTGCGCTTGATCTCATTGATTTGGAATGGTTGGGCAAGCTGGCAGAGAAACACAAATTGATATTGAACGTTGACAATTGTTTTGCCACTCCGTATTTGCAAAATCCAGCGAAGTGGGGAGCACATTTAGTCACCCACTCGGCTACTAAATTTATTGACGGCCAAGGACGTGTGATTGCAGGGGCCGTTCTTGGAAAAAAAGATTTGATCAAAGAAGTGCGGTTCTTTGCACGCCATACCGGCCCTTCGCTGTCGCCATTCAATGCATGGGTGCTTTCAAAAAGTTTGGAGACACTGGCGGTGCGGATGGAGAAGCATTGTTCAAATGCATTGCTGCTTGCGCAATGGCTTGAGAAAAATAACAACGTAGAGTATGTGAAATACCCGTTTCTTCCATCTCATCCGCAACATCAGCTGGCTAAAAAACAAATGCGCTTAGGCGGTGGAGTGGTGACATTCGAAATCAAAGGGGGAATTGATCGCGGAAGAAAATTTCTGAATTCTTTAAAGATGATTTCGCATTCTGCCAATCTGGGAGACACACGCAGTATTGCTACTCATCCTGCGTCAACAACGCATTCCAAACTTACTGAAGAAGAGCGTGCAGCTGTTGGTATTACGTCAGGGCTTATTCGTATTTCGGTCGGCCTCGAGAATATGGAGGACATACTGAATGATATTCAACAGGCAATTGAAGCATCTAAATTGTGATCTGAGTCTAAAGTCAACCTGATTTTTATTGATGACTCGCCCCGAAGCTCGCACACTTTTAGCCGCGATGACCAAAAGCGAAAGTTTATTGCGTCACATGCGCACCGTTGAGTTGGTGATGGAGGCTTATGCAATAAAACTTGGTGAAGATGTTGAGCGCTGGGCAATTGCAGGCTTACTACACGATGCCGATTACGAAGCCTTCCCCGACAGGCACCCAGCTGTAATTGTAGAGAAATTAAATACGATTGGCCAAAACGAAATTGCCCATGCCATCTCTGCTCACTATACACTTTGGAATGTACCTTATCAAACATTGCTCGACAAAGCACTTCTCGCCTGCGATGAGCTCACGGGGTTTATTGTCGCGTGCTGCCAGGTTCGGCCTGATGGAATCGCTACCCTGGAACCTAAATCCGTGATAAAAAAACTGAAAGACAAAGGTTTTGCAGCAAAGGTTGATCGCAACGAAGTTTACAAAGGAGCTGAGTTGTTTGGGGTTGATTTGCAAGAACATATCCTCTTCATCATCGATACACTCAGAAAAAACCGTAGCGAACTCGGTATTTAAGATCTAAAATTTATTTCACTAACCTTTTCGTATTTCAAAGAAGCCTCTATCTTTGAATCAAATTAGGAATGACTATGGATTTTGTTTTCAATCAAATCGTTGGCGATGGTGCAAATTTATTTATGGTCATTGTCGCAATAGTTATTGGGTTTGTTGGGGGTCTTAGCTACGTTGATAAAGTTAGAACAGAGGAAAAAGAAAAAGGCAACCGCCCTTTTTAAGTCCTTATCAATTGATATTTAAGCCTGCACTGAAAAGTACGGGCTTTTTTTATGCGATTGATTGTTGTCAATTCTTATTGGGGCCGGCAGGAGAAAGGCTGGCGTAGGGTGACTTGTAATCTTTCTGATACTCCTTAATGTTCATTTTCTGATAGAAATCATTAGCTACAAAACTCAAGAAGACATGAAATTCTTCCGGCTTACGATAGCCCGGCAATGAAGTTGAGCCTTGATAGATAGGAATAATCCTAAACTCGTCATCGAGAAAAACAAAGTTGGGGTAACTCATTTGATTGTTGAGCAATGCGGCAGCTAATTGATGGTAGCCCCGGTTGCCACTTGGAATAAATTTGAATGTGGTGCCTCGAAAGACCACGTCATTGGTTTGTTCAGCATCTAATTTCACTGCATAGAATTTTTCGTTGAGCAGCTTGGCGATTTCAGCGTCAGGAAAAGTGTTTTTGTCCATCACTTTGCACCAACCGCACCAATCCGTGAAAACATCGATAAAAATTTTGCGTTTTTCAGTTTTCGACTTCTCTACTGCTTCCTCGAATGACATCCATTTTACCGGTGAGCCAGCTAGATGTTCATCCGATTGAGCTTTGCTTTGTAACGACCAAAATGCCACAATAACTATCAGAACCGACTTCATCAACGCAGAGTTTTTCATCGGACAAAGTTAATCAGAAAACGGCATAAATCTTTTTAAGGAAAGCCTGGTAACCTTTGATTTTACAAACGGTATTTATTGTACGAATTGATAAAAACCGATGTACGCGAATGAACAGATTGTAGACTGAAACCGCGAAATTACCCCACGTTGGTCGATTTCAAGGTTGGCATGCGGTTGGTACATTTGGATGCTCGTAAAATGAAAAAACTGTCACATAGAGATCTGATTATTGCACTGGGAATTCTGGTGGCAGCAGTTATTATTGTCACTTCAGTTTATTTTAAGGATGCAAATGTGGAAACAAACTCGGTGAAAGCCGCTCCAAAGAAAATCAAGCCTGCGGCTATTCTTAAGACCGTGGTGAAAAAATTCTCCTCTCGTATTTCCTTGTAATTATTTATCGATAAGCATAAAAATGCAAAACCGTTTCAATGGCTTTGCGTATTGCTTTATTGATAGGATAAAATTCACGTGCCATTTCAAAATCGATCGAGGCTAACTGCATGTAGAATTCGTTCATTACAGGCACATCAATTCCCTGTTCAATTTTCTTTTCGGCTTCATTGAATTTTTCTGTCTGCCCCGTTTTGATGATTTGACAGGTCACTAATTCGCGTTTACCATATTTATTGGTGCGAGCTGAATATCCAAATAATCTGCAGATCAATCCACGGTGAGGATATTCCGAACAAAGTCCTGCGCCCGATTGATGGGGATGCAAAATCAGGCAAACATCAGAATCAGTTTCGCTCAATTTAGCCAGCCATTCTTCGGTTTGATTGTTTTTGAACAGATGTAGAGCAAATGGTAGAAACTCCAGGACAGTTGCTTCGATGTCAGGCTTGAAGCAGCACTTGCCGCAGCCAAATTCGCAATGCAGTGATGACCAAGTTTGAAACTTCAAAATCTCGGCATCAAGTTTTTCAAAAACGGCTTCTACTGATTTTACTTTTTCTTCAAGTGAGTCCATTTCTAAACTATGATTTTGTATTGGCACCTTGATTATTCCCATGAATTCTTTGAGCGTTGCTAATTTTCTAATGAATAGCCTGGTCAAAAATCTAAACCCAATTGATTTTCATTTTTCTTTTTCGAAGTTTTGGGAGGCACTACGTTGACTACATCTCCCTCCGCAAGGTAAAAGAGGTAGCCTTCTGATGAAAAGCCCATTTGATTGAGCATATTACAATATTCACCAACTTGCTTTTGATCTTCTTTTTTCGGCTTGCCCGTTTTGAAATCAATGACCACAGCTTGTTTCCCTTTTAATAATAACCTGTCAATTCGATTTTCTGTTCCATTTGGCAAAAGCGAATGAGCTTCATTGCGTACTTCCCATTCAGGTGAAAACCATCGGGCGACTTGTGGGTTGCCCATCATCGTATCCATCAGTTTAATGAGAATTTCTTTTTCATGCTGGTGGATCACTCCATCCGATTCTAATTGGTCAATTGCCTTTGGGATATCCTCAGCGTATACAATTTTAGCAAAGGCAGCATGAAGATGAATTCCAAAATTGATTTTCTTTCTTTGCTCGTTATCCACATCGATTGGACTATGGGCAGAGTGCTTCACTACCAACTTTGTTCGCCATGATCCAGTACTGTATGCTTTGAGTGATGTGGTTCGCAATTCCTGAATAGATTTTTCTTCATCTATTATTATTTCGCCTGAGCTCCATGTTTTAGCCTTCTTGTTCCACTTTGTCGAAAGTTCATTTGATCTTTCAATCGACTCATAAATGAGTCTTGCCACTGAAGTCTTAAATACACGAGGCACGGAAGAATCCGGGGCAATCACAAACAATCCTTTCTCAGCTCGAGTAAACCCTACATACAGCAAATTGAAATTGTCAAGGAAGATGCGTGCATGTTCGGTGTTGTAGTCGTCAACAAATAAAGTTTCCTTAAGCGTGCCGGAATACTTAACCGGCAAATACCCTATGTTTTTGAAAATGGATTCATTTGATTTCACCCAAAGGTTGGGTGCCCGCATTGGTTCATGATCTAAGCTCCAGGCGCAAAATGGAATGATCACATATTTGAACTGCAGGCCTTTCGCTTTGTGGATGGTGAAAAGTTGCATGGCATTGGCGCTCGCGGGTGCTACGATAGATTTTTTGTATTTGTTTTCTTGCCACCAGATAAGAAAAGCCCCTAAGTCATTTCGTTCGCGATGCACGAATTCCAATACCAAATCTTGAAAGGCCAGCAGATAAGGAAGCTCGCCTGAAACAGATTTTAATTCAAAAATGTCAATGAGTGATTCGGTAAGCTCAAAGAGCGGAAGTTTTTTCAGAAATATTTTTCTTCTTACGAATTCAGCAGGCAAGCTGTTTTCAAAAATAGCAGGATTAGATGAGGAAAAAATATCTGCCAATGGTTTGTCAGAATTTTGCTGGCGCGTGTATTCGTATGCCAATTGAGCACGCGCAATGTCATCCATCGGATTTAATAGGTAGGTGAGTGCGGCCACAATCAAATTAACTGCGGAAGCATTATCTATGCGCAGCGACTCACTTGACACCACATCATAGGTACAGCCTGATTTTACCCTTGAAGAATTTTTATGACTGAGTAAATAGGAAATGACCTTTTCACCTTCGTCATTTTTCCTCACGAGCAAAGCAATGTCTTGAGGCTTGGTGCCAAGACTTTGCAGCTCTTCAATGTGCAACACCATTTGTTCAAGAGCGCGATCGCCCCATTTCAGTTCAGGTTCTTCATCAACAAATTTTATTTGAACAAACCCTTTTGCTGTTTGAGTCGGAACTTGTTCTAAATCATTATATTCATTTAAAGAAACAGCTGATCCAGTTTCGGTTGATATCAGAACGGAAGCAGTCTTGAATAATTCGTTGTTGAACGAAACGATTTCTTTAACGCTCCTGAAATTCTTGTTGAGCAATTTTATTTCGGAGCGATGATTGCCTATCGCATCATTTGCATATTGCAATAAGCTTTGATCACCGCCTCGCCAGCGATAAACCGCTTGTTTTACATCGCCCACAATCAAACTACGATGCCCACTGTCTAAACTGTTAGTAAGAAGAGGCTGAAAATTCTTCCATTGCAAGCCGGAAGTATCTTGGAATTCATCGATTAGAAAATTTTTGTAAAATGATCCTGCCTTTTCATAAATGAATGGAGTGTCGCTGTTATCGATGATGCTGTTGAGGAATTGAGGTGCATCGGCCAGCAGCATCAGGTTGTTTTCTTTTTTGTATTCTGCAAGCTTTCTCGAAATATCAGTAAGTAAGCCGAAGGCATAAAAGTTGTTGAGAGCCACTTCAGCCGAAAGGGCCACCTGAAAATTCTTCTTTCTGAACTCTAAAATCTCATTGAGTTGTGGTATCCACTTCTTATCGGCAAGGGTGATGATGGCACTGCTCTTTGTGTGATCTTTTGCCGGCCAGTTTTTTGAGCTTTGAAATTCATTATCTACTCTTGATCCTTTTTCCTTTTCATTAAAATCTTTTACGGTACTCAATTCTGAAAATTTCTCAAGAAAGTTATGAATGCCTCCGCTGTATTTAAAGTCGTCTGCCTTGAATCCCTCGGAGTGAATATTGTCAAGAAGTTTTTTAATGTGGCTTCGGATATAGCTCAAGAAGCCGTATTTTATTTCTCTCAAAACGCGAAGTGTGTCGGGAAAGAAATTCTTTTGTTGGGCTATCTTTCCCAAGTGCCCTTCAATAGCTTTAAATTCCTCCCTGAAAATTTCGGTCGAAAAGGAGGCGAGACTTTGACGCATGTCCCAAGAGCGATCGTTTTCTAAATTTTGAAGAGCAAGTTCAACTATCCATTTGGTCAACTGTTCGTTGCCACCAAGTTCACCAATCAGATTGCTGATAACTTGTTCCATCACTTCATCATTCTCAACTTCCAATCGATAGTCGCCAAGGATTCCCGCCTCGCGGGTGAAAGATCGAATTACCTTCTGAAAAAAAGCATCGATAGTACTGATCGAAAACTCGTGGTAGTTGTGGAGAATCTCGGCCTGCACTTCACGCGAATGACTTTGGAAAGTGAGTGGATCTAAACCAAGTTCGGTTTGTAATTCAACGGCAAGCCCATTCGCGCTCCCACTAGCGAACTTTTCGAGATAGTGCATGATGCGGTCTTTCATCTCTTGCGTGCTCTTGTTCGTGAAAGTGACTGCAAGAATGTGTTTGAAATAATCTGATCGAAAGCGAAGTGCAAACTTCAGGTATTCTTTGGCAAGCGTGTGAGTTTTGCCCGAACCGGCTGATGACCGATAGATTTGAAAGAGTTTTTCCAGGATGATTTAAAATTACAGATTGCAAATTACGGATAACCCATTGTAGATTTCAGATTACGCATTACAAATTATTTACTCGATCGCAACAAATCTGGAATTTAAAATCTGCAATCTGTAATCTGTAATAAATTCTCTAACTTGATAAAGAATTCTGTCTATGCGAAAGCTTTACTTATTATTGCCCAAGATCATCTACTCTTTCCCTGTACAACTTTTCCTTAACAACATTAGGCGGAATATTATGCTGGTTGTTTGCTGGATCATTTTGTTTGCGATGATCACGGGCAACTTCGGCAAATACCTCGGGATTCCTTATCTTTTTCTCGATCCGGAGTACGTCAATCACGTTGGCTTCACGAGTTTCATGATTATGGGGTTGCTCACAGCTGGTTTCAGCATGGCCTTTCACATCACCTGCTATATTTCTGACGGACATCGATTCTCATTTGTGGGTACACTGCCACGTCCGTTTAGGAAATTTGTGATCAATAATAGCTTGCTTCCGATTATATTTCTTGTCACCTATCTCTATGAGGTAATTGCTTTTCAGATTAACAATGAAAATAGCACCGCTGGCGAACTCGTTTTGTACATCCTTGGATTTGTGTTTGGCTATTTGCTGATGACAATTCTCTTCTCGCTTTACTTTCGATTTACCAACAAGGATATTTTTAAATACATGGTGTGTCGCATCGATGAGAAGATCAAACAGAATGTGCAGGTAACTCGAGCCAGTGCATTGAAAAAATTAGACATCGCTCGCAAGCGTCAAGTACGGGTTGACTATTATATCGACAGCAAACTTCGAGTGAATAAAGTGGAGGATACTTCTTTTTATGATAAGGCAACAATCCTTCAAGTGTTCGATCAAAACCATTTTAATCTGGTGATCATTGAACTGTTGATCTTCACTATCGTGTTGCTGCTTGGAATTTTTAAAGACCTCCCTGCATTCCAGTTGCCAGCGGCTGCCAGTTTCATGATCTTTCTTACCATTTTCGTGATGATGTTTGGTGCGTTTACTTATTGGTTTGGTGAATGGAGCGCAACGATGGGCTTAGTTGTTTTCCTCGGCATTAATTATCTCGTTGGCGAAGACTACTTCACCAAAAAATATGAGGCCTTTGGATTGGATTACCAGGAAGCTCCCGCGCCTTACACCGTGGAAGCTTTGAAAAGTCAGGTTGATAGCGCAGCGATGGAGCAAGACCGCCAGGCGACACTCGTTCAATTGAATAATTGGCGTAAAAAATTTTCAGAAAAACCGAAGATGGTTTTTCTCTGCGTAAGTGGAGGAGGCAAGCGCGCAGCCCTATGGGCACTCAACTCATTGCAATACTCTGATAGCGTTACACATGGTAAGCTCATGGAAAATTCGGTGCTCATCACAGGTGCTTCCGGTGGACTGATTGGCGCGAGCTACTTTCGAGAATTGAAGTTGAGGAAAATGTTAGGAGAGCCGGTTAACCCTTATTCATCTATCCATAGAAACAAAATTTCCACCGATAACCTTAACCCGCTCATTTTTAGTTTGCTTGCCAACGATCTTTTTGTCGGGTTCACCAAATTTCAATACGCGGGAATTAATTATGAGCGAGACCGCGCTTATACGTTTGAAGATCAATTAAACCGCATCACGTTTGGATATTTGGATAAGCCGATAACGGATTATGCACGCTTCGAAAAGCAAGGAATGATCCCGTTAGCAATACTTACGCCTACGGTTGTCAATGATGGACGTAAAATTTATATCGCCTCACGACCTGTTTCGTTTATGAATTATGAAATCAACCGGAGCTATGCGAGCTCCAAAATCAGTGGTCTCGATTTTCAACGTTTCTTTCTCGATCATGGGGCGGCACAGTTGCGGTTTCTTTCTGCCCTTCGAATGAGTGCAACCTTTCCGTACATCACGCCTAATACTTCATTACCCACTGAGCCACGAATTCAAATTATGGATGCAGGCATCTCAGACAATTTTGGGCTCTCTGATGCGGTGCGGTTTTTATACGCATTTAAAGACTGGGTTGCTGAAAATACATCAGGCGTTGTATTTGTCTCAATCCGTGATTCGCCAAAGCTTCGAGACATTAGTCCTGCCACCGGTTCAACAATTGTTGATGACATCACACAACCGATCAGCAGTGTCTATAATAATTTTGAAAATTTTCAGGATATAAACAGTGACTTGCTTATAGGCGAAGCGCACAGCTGGCTGAGCGCGCCTATTTTTCGAATCGATATTCAATATCAAGCCGAGAATTACGTTCCTATTTTGCAAAAGATGGACAGCATTCGACAAAACAATGCCAGGGCTTCTTTAAGCTGGCGACTTACCACGCGCGAGAAGGAAGGAGTTATCAACAACGTCAACTCGGAGCGCAATCAGCAAGAGATCAAAAAGCTCATCGAACTTTTACAATGACTTTTGCCGAACATGTTCTTTTGTTTCAAAAAAATTTGAGACTCGACATTGACTTGCCCAAAGGTGTAGAGGTGATGAACCCTTATCTTGAAGAGGAAGTAGCTCAGCTTTGTGAAAAGTTTTATAAGAAATTTTACAATGATAATGATCAACGAGTTTTAGTTCTTGGCATTAATCCGGGTCGCTTTGGCGGAGGAATAACGGGCATTCCATTTACTGACCCTGTGAAATTGGAGAAGCTGGGACTTGGGAATGATTTACCAAAGAAGAGAGAGCTCTCTGCGGATTTCATTTATCAAATGATCGATGCATGCGGAGGAGCGCAAAAATTCTACAAAAAATTTTATATAGGTGCTGTTTCGCCTTTAGGCTTTATAAAGGATGAAAAGAATCTGAATTATTACGATGTGAAAGGTTTGCCCGAAATACTTGAAAGTTTTATTGTAAAATGTCTGAAAGAGCAGTTGAGTTGGGGAATGAATAAAGAAATTTGTTATTGCCTTGGAGAAGGAGAGAATTATAAGCACATCCAAAGACTTAATGCGCGATATGGATTTTTTAATGAGATTGCCCCTTTGCCTCATCCTCGATTTATCATGCAGTATCGAAGAAAAAGGGTAGGGGAATTCATCAGTTCGTATAAGGTGAAATTGAAAATTTAACACAGTCCAAGTTGATCGGAATTTTGCCATGCTTCTTAAGAGCGTATGTGGTTTGCCAACTAAAATGTATTTTTGCAGCCTTTGAAAAATGAAGAATAGATTTTCGAACGATATAAATATTCGCAATAAGCAAGCAAGCTTTCAATATGAACTGCTTGAAAAGTTTGTTGCTGGCCTTGTCCTGAAAGGCACGGAGATCAAATCCATTCGCGAAGGCAAGGTGAATTTACAAGACGGTCATTGTTATTTTAATAATGGAGAGGCGTTCGTGAAAGGAATCAATATTACTGCTTACGCCCAAGGCACGCATTACAACCACGAGGCTGCGCGTGAGAGAAAATTGTTACTGAAAAAATCCGAACTGACAAAACTGGAAGCCAAAGTGGAAGAGAAGGGATTGACGCTAATTCCAACAAGACTTTTTATCAACGAACGAGGGTTGGCCAAACTGGAAATCGCCATTGGTCGAGGAAAGAAACTTCACGACAAACGTGAGAGCATCAAGGAGAGAGATGTGAAGAGAGAGCTTAGTAAAATCAAATTGAGATGACGATGGAACAGGATTTCGGAGTATGTCGGTTATCGGTCGTACCTGTTAGGAAAGAGTTGGGAAGCGCCATTCAATCCTATCAACTTTTGTTTGGCGATTCGTATCAAGTAATTGATCGAAGCAAAGACAAATTGTGGCTTTCCGTAAAAACTAACTTTGATGGCATTGAAGGTTGGATTCACCGAAATCATCATCACTCGATTACTCAGGAATATTTTGATCAGATCAATCAAGCTGATTTTAAAATTACCTTAGATTTAGTTTCGACTTTGCTTTATAAAAAAAGCCCGTTGCCCATATTGTTGGGGAGCATTGTTCCAATTTCATCAGCTGAGCTTTTTAAAATGGACGAGCAATTTGCTTTTAATGGTGAAACGAAATCCATAAGCCAGAAACGGGATGCCGAGTTTATAAAATCAGTGGCGATGAAGTATTTGAATGCGCCTGAGGTGGAAGGAGGAAAGAATCCGTTTGGTATCTGTGCTCAAGGTTTGAGCAACATGGTCTTTAAAATTGCAGGGCATCCGCTTCCATGGGGTGTTCATCCGCAAAGTCAAGCAGGAAAAAAAGTGAAGGACATCAATTCTGCAAAAGCAGGTGACCTCGCATTCTTTAAAGACAAAAAAGGAAACATCAACCATGTAGGGATTATTTTAGGTGAGAATAAAATCATTCATGCCTACGGTCATGTTCGTATAGATCATCTTAACGAAGAAGGCATTCTCAACGCTGAGACTAAAATTTATTCGCATTCTTTGGCCACTATTCGAAGACTACTGAGCTAATAAATTCCAAATTTCAAGGTCCAAAACCCAAAATAATAGCTGACGGATTTTAAATCTTTGAATTTAGAATTTGGAATCCCGAACGCGGAGTTCTATCTTAACAGGATGAATAGTCGTGCGCTGGTCCTAAATCAAGACTTTAGTCCGTTGATGGTTTGTTCGGTGGAGCGGGCTTTTATTCTGGTTTACCTCAACAAAAGTGAGATGATTCGCCCTGCCAATGGACACAAACTTCATACGGTGACTCATGCTTACCCCATGCCTTCCGTGATCCGATTGCATCGATACGTTCATGCTCCCTATAAAGGGGTGACTCTTACACGACAAAACGTTTTTAAGCGCGATAACCAAGAATGTCAGTATTGTGGAACGAGGCGCGATCTTACCCTCGACCATGTGATGCCGAGTTCTCGTGGCGGGCAGCACAGCTGGCAAAATTTGGTGACCGCCTGCAAACGGTGCAATGCAAAGAAAGGCGATTACACGCCTGAAGAAGCGAATATGCCGCTGAAGCGCAAACCATTCAAACCGAGTTATGCGCTTTTTTTACGCGATGTCACAGGCTCAAACCACAATGAATGGGATGAGTTTCTGGAGATGAAATCAGCTTAATGGCCTCACCTAAATCCTCTCCAAAGGAGAGGACTTTTATCCGCTTCGTCTTGACTCGTCAACAATCATTTATCATTCTGCGTTCAGGCTTTTAAATTCCGAATGATGAATACCGAATGTCGATTTTCGATTTTGGAAGGGGTTCAAAATGAAGATTGTTGTTTTGTATCCACTTCTTAGCTTAATGGCCTCACCTAAATCCTCTCCAAAGGAGAGGACTTTTATCCGCTTCGTCTTGACTCGTCAATAATCATTTATCATTCTGCGTTCTGGCTTTTAAATTCCAAATGATGAATACCGAATGTCGATTTTCGATTTTGGAAAGGGGTTCAAAATGAAGATTGTTGTTTTGTATCCACTTCTTAGCTTAATGGCCTCACCTAAATCCTCTCCAAAGGAGAGGATCTTTATCCGCTTCGTCTTGACTCGTCAATAATTATTTATCATTCTGCGTTCAGGCTTTTAAATTCCGAATGATGAATACCGAATGTTGATTTTCGATTTTGGAAGGGAGTTCAAAATGAAGATTGTGTTTTGTATCCATTTCTTCATTCTTAACTCGTCAATCAACATTCATCATTCTGCATTCAAGTTTTAGTTTCAACGATGAATGTTGATTTTCGATTTTAGTATGTTCAAAAAGGGAATCGCTAATTTTTACTTGTTTCGGTTTCTAGTACTTCAATCTCAGTTCTACGATTGATTTCACGACCACCAGACTCATCGTCATTTGAAACGATAGGTTTTTCCTGACCATAACCAACGGCTTTCAGTCGGTTGGTATCAACTCCTCGGGCTATAAGAAATGCCATAACTGTTTCAGCACGCTTAAGCGAAAGGGTTTTGTTTGATTCTGCATTACCAGAATTATCGGTATGGCCATTGATCTGCAGTTTTATTCCTGGATTATTAGTGAGCAGGTCAAGGATTCGCTCTAATTCACTCACAGATTCATTTTTAAGTTCGGCTTTGCCTACATCAAAGAAAATGTTTTTCATAACCGCCTTTGAGCCTACAGTGACTTTTTGCATTAGGATGGCCGTTTCGATTTCCTGCTCCTCTGAGTACATGGGCACTTCAAAATTTAGCGAATTGAAAAGGTAGCCATCCACCGAAGTGTTGATACCATAATTGCCTCCGTGAGGAATTACAATGTTAAACTCACCGGTACTGTCATTGGAATAAACACGTTGTTTTACAGTGTTGGTTTTATTGTCAACCAATGTGATCTGTGCTCTCAAGGCTTTCGCATTTTCAGCATCGATTACTCTACCGATTAGTTTTGATGCAAAGCCCAAATCCTTTTGCAGACTCACGAGGGCATCTGAAAATTCGTCTTTAGGCGGAGTCTCCTTTTTGGGCTCTTCTTTTACGAGGAGCACTTCTTTTTTTGGCGGTGGATCAAAAAAAGTCACCTCACAAATATCTGAATTGCCAACACCTTCATGGCGGACTGAACTAAAATAACCACGTTTTTTATCGACTGAAAGGAAAAAATAATTCTCAAATTTTGGAGTGTTCACCGGGTAGCCGAGGTTGACTGGCTTCGACCATTGGTCACCTTTCCATTCGCTTTTGAAAATATCATAGTCGCCTAAGCCGGGCTGCCCATCTGAGCCAAAATACAATGTACCGTCTTGATGAATGAAAGGAGCGTCTTCGTTGCCGGGGGTGTTAATTGTCGGGCCAAGGTTTATCGCTTTGCCCCACGTTCCGTCCGGAAGTTTTTCACTCATATAAATATCAAGGCCGCCTTGACCACCGGGCCTATCACTGGTGAAGTAAAATTTCTTTCCATCTTGCGAAATACAACCTGAGGTTTCCCAAAAGATGGTATTGATCTCCGGCCCCATAGAAATCGGTTCGCTCCACTCCCTTCCGCTAAGGTTCGATTGGTAAATGTCGCCATTCCCTTTTTCGTAATAGAGAAAAATCGTGTTGCCATCAGGTGTCAGGTATGTGACTGCGTCATGAAAAGTATCATTGATACGTGGGCTGATTTTTTCCGGTACTGACCACTTATCATCCTGACGCTGACTGAGCACTACATCCTCAAAGACTAATTTGTTCTTTTTATCAAATTTTGATGTGTCGCGAGCCGATGTAAAAATTAGTTTGCTTTCATCAGCGGGTAATGCCGGGCCATAGTCCTGATAAAGCGAATTAATCGGCCACTCTAAAACTTTGATTGAACACAAAACCGGATTATTCAAAAGTGAATCGCCCAGTTTGCATTCACGAATTTTTTGCTCGGCAACCAGTGCCATTTTTTTGTTTTTCGCCTTATATTTTTTGAAATGTTCCATGGCACTATAAAACCGAAAATTGGATTGCAAAGCGGTACCCAAAAAATAATTGACGTCCGGATCAACCTCGGGCAGCAGTTTGTACGACTCTTCCAGATAGGGGAGCGCTTTCACTTCATTTCCCAGAGAAAGAAAAACGTGACCTATACGGTATTTGGTTTTTGCATCATTGGGTGCCAATTTTTCTGCAGCTTCATAGTTGGTCAACGCTGATTTGTAATCTGCGCGGCCAAAAAAACGATCCCCTTTGTCTAAAAAAGCTTTTACATTCTGCGCTGAAGCATTGATTTGACAGAGCACAAAGAGGCATGAAATTAAAATCCGCATGCCGTGAAAGTACCAACAATTGGGAGAGTTAACAATCGTTCCAACTGATAATTCCGAGAGGCCTAAAAGCGCAAATGTGCGGGCCACTCTTGTTTATTTTTCAATGGTGGTTTGACCGTTGATCTCATCGCCCAAGAGAATAACAAAGGGTTTGAGCGTTGGCGAGTAGGAGAGTAGGATTTTAAGGATGCCCACCAATGGTACTGCCAGGATCATCCCTGCAATTCCCCAGATTTTTCCTCCAAGCAGTAAGGCAATGATTGCAGCCAGGGCATTGATACTTATTCTGGATCCGGTAATTTTTGGCGTGATGAAGTTGGCTTCAAGAAATTGCACAAACCCATGAACGCTTACTACCCCAACCGCATACCAGGCGCTGTCTTTGGTAAGCAATGCAAGAATGGCAGGAAGGGATGCACCAATGGTAATTCCCACATAAGGGATCATTGTGAGCATTCCGGAAAGGAAGCCGAAGAAAATAGCATGTTGAATGCCAAGAATCAGCAAGCCAATGCTGTTCAAAGCGCCAGCGATAAAAACGACCAAAGAAAGCCCTGTGATGTAGCCACGTACAACGCTTTGAATTTCGTCTTTCCATTTCAAGTCAGACCCGGGCTTTAGGGCGAGCAAAAATGCTTTGAATCGTTCACGGTAAAGAAGAAAAAGGAAAATGTAAACGGGAACTTGTACAAAAAAATAAACCAGATATGATGTTGAGACCAGTACTTCACCGGCATAAGATGAGAAGTGTTGAATTGCATCATGAAGCATTTGTGTTTGGTCCTCTGAGTTGATCTGCAAATAAGTGCTGGCTGACGCGCTCAACGAAATAATTAAAGCAGAAAATTTATCCTCAAGATCGGGGAGGCTTGCCACGAGGCTAGCCAATTGCGAAATCACGAACCACATCAACAGAGCTATAGTCAGCAATGAAGCAAGTAAAACTATCATGATCGATAGAATTTTTCCCATTCTCCGTTCTAATCTTTTCACGAGCGGCAGCATAATAATCGAAAAAAGAGCTGCGAAAAAAATGGGGACTATGATGTCCTTCAATAAAATCAATCCCGTGATTGAAATAACAACGATAGCGATTGTCTTGAAAGTGCGGTCGAGTTTTTCGTGTGAAATTTCCATACGATGGAAAGATCATGAATTTTCGATCGCCTTCAAAATAACTGAACAGGCTTCGTGGATTTCACTTTCCGAAATCGTAAGTGGTGGAGCGATTCGAAAACTGTAAGGATGCGATAAAAACCAATAACCAATTACTCCATTTTCCTTGCAGTAATTCACAATCCGATTCACCCGCTCTTCAGTATCAAAGTCAATTGCAAACATCAGCCCGATCCTTCGAATCTCCTTTATTTTTTTGTGTTGGAGCAAGCTTTCGATCTGCTTTCCTTTCACCTCGACATGATCAAGTAATTTTTCATTTTGGATCACTTCAAGGGTGGCCAAAGCAGATGCACAGCAGACAGGGTTGCCGCCAAATGTTGTGATGTGGCCAAGCATTGGATCATGCGTGAGCAATTTCATTTTTTCACGACTTGAAATAAATGCCGCAATGGGTAATCCTCCGCCAAAAGCTTTACCTATTGTAAGTATGTCTGGCACAATCCCGAATTGCTCGAACGCAAAAAGGCTTCCTGTGCGCCCCATGCCGCATTGAATTTCATCAAGAATTAATTGAGTACCCGTTTCATCGCATCGCCTTCTGACTGCTTGCAGATACCTTTTTGAAGGAACCCTGACTCCTGCATCGCCCTGCACGGTTTCCATAATTACACAGGCGGTTCTATCAGTAATTTGATTCAACTCATCTTCCCTGTTGAATTCAATAAATTTCACATGGGGCAAGAGCGGGCGAAAGGCTCTCTTCTTTATTTCATTGCCAGATACACTCATCGAGCCGTGTGTGTTTCCGTGGTACGATTTCTTGCACGATATGATTTCTGTTCGGCCGGTGATACGCTTAGCTAATTTCAATGCAGCTTCGTTCGCTTCAGTTCCCGAGTTGACAAAATAAGAGCAGCTCAGCTGAGCAGGCAGGGCATCTGAAAGTTTTTTTGCCAACAGATTTGAAGGTGACTGGATGTATTCGCCATACACCATCACGTGCAGATGCTTATCCAATTGGTTCTTGATGGCTTGCACCACATGCGGATGACGATGGCCTATATTGCTCACGCCAATCCCTGAAATCATGTCGATGTATTTTTTGCCGTCTGGTGCAAACAAGTAAACGCCCTCCGCTTTTTCGATTGGAATTAGAAACGGAAATGGGGATGTCTGTGCCAGGTGATCTAAGAAAATAGTTGCGCTGAACTCCATTGTGTAAAACTACAACTCGTTCGCGATTTTTAAACTCAGCAAAGTAAAGTTAACTTAGTGCTGCATGCATCCGTATATCAAAAAGACTTTAATTGGTGGTGCAATTCTTTTATTTTGTTCTTCTATCTCAGAAGGGCAGCAATCCAATTTTTCGGCAAGCTCAATGTTGTCACAAAGTTCGTATACCCAATGGACGGGTGACAATGGTCTCGTATCAAACAACATCACTTCCGCTATTCGTGATCGCAATGGTTTTGTTTGGATCACTTCCTACAATGGCATTATGCGCTTCGATGGCATTCAAGTGTACGTCTATGACGAGAATAAAATTCCATTTTTATCCACGGGCGCTTTCTATGTAGTTTATGAAGATAAATCTGGCGGTCTTTGGTTCAGTTCACAAAGCAGTGGCATAGTGCGCTATCGCGATGGGAAATTTGAAAGGGTTGATCCCGAGGGCAAGATTTTGCCGAAATCTATTCGTTCGCTAAAGCTGAGCGATGATGGCACCGTTTGGGTGGGGACAAATAATTCAGGTTTGTACAAAATTAATAACGAGAAGATCGAACGTATCGATTGCCCTGCGCTAAATGAGACTTCCATATTGGAAATAGCAATAGATTCGAAAAATAATTTATGGTTGGCCACTGACGGAAAGGGGCTTTATAAATACGATGGTTCAAAATTTGAAAATATCCATGGTGTGGCAAATAATGTTGTCAATTCGGTTTGCGTTGCCAGCGATAATACGGTCTTAATTGGCACCCCTCTGGGACTTGATATTTTTAAAGATAATAGGCTGCGTCATCAAACTGCACTGATGGATTTTCAGATAAACAAGATTATCTGTGATCGGTATGATCGCGTATGGATTGGCTCTGAACTGGGTCTTGGCCGATTTAACTTAAAAGATGAAACCACCTATGCCTATATCAGTGAGAAAGATGGATTCCCCCTGTCAAGAATAAACTTCCTGTATTTCGATGATGAGAACAGCCTTTGGGTAAGCACAGGTCGTGATGGGCTTGTTCAATTGAGAGAAACCAACATTGTTAACATCACTTCCCAACAAGGCCTGACCATAAATAAAATCAATTTGATTTATGAAGGGCCGAATAAGACATTTTATATCGGAAGTGATGGCGGAAGTGTCGATGTGTACCAGTTCGGAGAAGTGACCCCGCTTAAAATTCAAACTCCGATTTATGAGTCAGGTATCAGAGATATTTATTTGGATAAGGAAGGCAATACATGGATTGCATCTTATCGAGGCGTTATAAAGAAATCAAAAAGTGGCGAAAAACTTTACACTTTAAAAGATGGGCTGACGGCCGTAGATATACGAAGGATTTTGCCTGACTATAAAGGTGACTTGTGGTTTGCTTCTCGATCAGGCGGTGTGATGAAATTCCACAATGGCAAAGTGGAAGCAAGTTATGGGAAAGGTCATGGCCTTGAGTCTAATTATGCTTTGGCACTCGAAAAAGATTTGAACGGAAATCTTTATATAGGCACGCATAGCGGTGGTATGAGCATTATCCACACCGATGGGAAAATCGAGACCTTTCACATCGAAGGGAATGATGACGGAATATTAATCTTCAATATTCATATCGACAATGAGGGCAGGGTTTGGGCTGTCGGCAACACAGGACTACTTCATTTTGATGGGAAGAAATTCAAGAAAATTATTCTTACCAAGTCATTGAAAGGCGAAATATTTTTTGACTGGGTGGAAGATAAAATTGGCAACGTATGGGTGACCGGCAACCTCGGTGTCTTGAAGATATTAAAAAGCGATGTTAATAAATTTTTAAAGAATGAGATCAATGAAGTGAAGTTCAAACTTTTTGACAACCGTGATGGAATGAAAGGTAAAGAATGCACCTCCGCTACACGCTCTTTACTTTCATCAAGCGGGCGCATATGGGTACCAACCATTAGCGGGATCTCTGTTTTCTATCCTGAAAAGACGGTTGCGAACACAGTGCCCCCTCCTGTTTACATTACATCATTATTGGCTGATGACGAAGAGCTGGATGGTAAAGGACCTTTGGAAATTGAACCTGGAAAACTCCGTTACACTTTTTCATATACTGCCCCGACCTTCATTTCGCCAAGAAAAATTCAATTCAAGTATAAGCTACAAAATGTGGATGCCCATTGGATCAATGCAGGCACCACCAGGCAAGCTGAGTATACCAACCTTGCTCCGGGCAATTATATTTTCAGTGTGCTGGCTTGCAACAGTGATGGTGTTTGGAGCGAGAAAAGCGCATCACTTTCATTTACAGTTAAGCCTTTTTTTTATCAGACAGCTTATTTCTATTTGTTAATGACAGCATTACTGCTACTCTTATTTTTTACGATATACAAGTGGCGCGTAAATGCTGTTGAAAGAAGGAACACAGAGCTACGCAAAGTAAATGACGAATTGGATCGGTTTGTGTATAGCGCATCACATGATCTACGGGCACCCCTTGCTTCTGTGCTGGGCTTAGTAAATATTGCCAGGATGGAAAAAGGAAAAAACTTTGAGATCTATTTAGAGAAGATTGAAACAAGTGTTTTAAAATTAGACGGCTTCATTCGAGACATCATTGATTTTTCGAGAAACGCTCGCGTTGAGGTGGAGCCTGAGCCAATCGATTTTAAAGGTCTAATCAGTGAAATTTTTGAAAACCTTAAATACCTGGATGAGAAAGACAGGATAAAACGAATCGTGCACGTGGAGGGAGGAGGAGCTTTTTATTCCGATAAAAAAAGACTGACTGTTGTACTGAATAACCTCATCGCCAATTCAATAAGATACTCAAGTCCTCTTGCAGAGAATCCATACATCGAGGTTTATGTTAAGCAAAATGCGATACAGGTCTTGCTGCAAGTGAAGGATAATGGCATCGGCATTGGGCGTGAGCACATCGACAGTATTTTTAAGATGTTTTATCGGGCAGATTCAAAAAGCCGTGGGTCAGGCATCGGTCTTTACATTGTGAAAGAGACACTTGAAAAGATTCAGGGAAGTATTTCAGTACAATCAGAGTATGGACGTGGGAGTACTTTTACTGTCTTGCTCAAAGCACTCAAGGCTTCTGCGGTTGACAGGTCAGAGAAAGAGAAGATGAAGACAAAAACAGAGGATTTAAATTAGCCCCCCAGGGGAAGCCAAATAAAATTTGAATTACTGCATTCCGAGAACGCGCGAAATTACTATTCCGATCACGATGATGATCAGCAATACCATGACTTGTCTGAATCGGCCTTTTAGACTTGAGTTCGTTAGCATCTTCATGGATTCCATAGTAGTTATTTTGATGACACAAAGATGCATCGTCTCTTTGCTCAGAATTTTTTAAATCTGCCACAAAACCTACATCAGTAACTAAAACTCAGGGAAGGAAAAGTGAAAACTATTCTCGGAGAACCCCAAAGAAAATTCAGCCGTTCTGGATTTTTATGAAATCTTCTACTTCCTTTTGAAGGTCTTGAGAAGAAACTTCGTCATAGGGGATGGTGGCAATGGATTTAAACAGGTCGCCAACAAGTTCTTTTTCAAAACCTAACTTCGTTGCATAGTCAGCGGCCACCTCGAGTTCAAGGTCTTCCACCACACGATCGAGGTAGATCATGTATACCAAATGATACAATGCCTCAATGCGCGCAGCTTTTTCTGTAGGGGGTGATGGGGTTGCATTTTCGAGCTCGCGAAGGTCGTCTACATTCACGCCCAATTGAATTCCCCATTTCACAATGCAAGCCAGGTATTTCCCATCCACTTTACCTGCTGTTTGATACGTGGCAAGCAGATTGAAATAACTCTTCTTGACTTTGGTTAGATCAACACGAAGTTCACCCATGTACGCAAGTTAATGATTTGGGATTATTGAAAAAATAACAAAGACGCCCGAAAGCGTCTTTGTTAGAATGATTTTGGTAATACCTTAATTGAATTTTGCCAACTCTTGTACTATGTCGATCAACTTGTTGGAATAGCCCCACTCGTTGTCATACCATGAAACCACTTTTACGAAGTTATTATTCAATGCAATTCCTGCTTTGGCATCGAAGATTGAAGTGCGCGCATCACCCAGGAAATCCTGAGATACGACTTCGTCTTCTGTATAGCCAAGAATGCCTTTCATTTCGCCTTCTGATGCTTCTTTCATGGCTGCTTTGATCAGATCATAAGAGGCAGGTTTTTCCAAACGTACAGTTAGATCCACTACAGAGACATCAGCCACTGGAACGCGGAAGGACATGCCCGTAAGCTTTCCCTTCAGTTCAGGTATAACCAATGCCACTGCTTTTGCAGCGCCAGTTGAGGATGGAATAATATTTTGATATGCCCCACGACCACCACGCCAATCTTTCATCGATGGAGAGTCAACAGTCTTTTGTGTTGCCGTGACAGCATGTATTGTGCTCATCAATCCCTCCGCAATTCCGAATTTATCGTTGAGTACTTTTGCAATCGGGGCAAGGCAATTCGTTGTGCACGATGCATTTGAAATGATTGTATTTTGTGAAGTTAGTTTTTTATGGTTAACGCCCATTACGAAAGTAGGCGTATCATCTTTTGCGGGAGCGGACATTACCACGCGCTTCGCACCTGCGGTGATGTGCTTCTGTGCATCCGCCTGAGTTAGAAACAAGCCGGTAGATTCAATCACGATTTCAGCGCCAACCTCATTCCATTTCAAATTAGCGGGGTCCTTTTCTGCTGTTACGCGAATAGTCTTTCCATTGACTACCAAGTTCTTGTCCTTCACTGAAACAGTGCCGTCAAACTTACCGTGCGTGGAGTCGTACTGAAGCATATAGGCCATATACTCAGGCTCAACGATGTCGTTAATGCCAACGATTTCAATATCTTTTCTGTTGATGGCTGCGCGAAAAGCGAGGCGGCCTATACGGCCAAAACCATTGATCCCGATTTTTGTCATGAGTGGTGGTGTTAAAATTGTGCGGTAAAAGTATATTCCCTTAAGACCAAAACCAATGGAAATGTTCCACAAACAATTATTTTAATTTCGAAATTTGCAATTCGATCAGACAAGGTTATCTTTGCGGCTCTTTAGAAAAGACGGTCCGTTCGTCTAGGGGTTAGGACACCAGATTTTCATTCTGGTAACACGGGTTCGATTCCCGTACGGACTACTTAATCAGACTGAATACAAAAATTCAGTCCATTTTTTTTACATGTAATTCGGAACGAATTCCAATTTCGACAGATCACTTCTTAAAAGTATTACAAACTATACTCTAGCACAACCTTATCCGATTATAGTCAGCGATTCAGTTTATGCTACAGAACCTATGTGATGCTATTGACTCGGACCATCATTCCATCGTTGTTGATGTCCACCACTCCTATTCCGGAATTCCAGCGACAAGGAATATATAGTTGTGCACGATCGGTGATATCTTCAAACTTAAAATCAACATGATTTAGGTAAAGGCGGTTGGGCACTTAATTACCGTTAAAAAATACATCAAGAAGACCATCGTTGTTGAAATCTGCTGTAGCTACACCACCGCCATTGTAGATGTATTCAAAAGTGGATATTGAAGCTGTCTGATTCCTGGATGGTATTTGAAAAATTTATTCCTGACAATTCGGGAGGGACAACTGTAAAGAGGGTCTGGGGCTTATGATCACATGCCACCAGCAAAGTAAAAAATGAAATAAACAGAAAGAGGTTTCTCATAAAACGGTAGTAAAAAAACAAGGCCAATTTACATTGACCTTGTTTTAATTTGGCGATAAAACTTAAAGTTTAATACCCTGGATTTTGTTTCAGTTTCCCAGCGGCAAGGTCAATTTGAGTTTGAGGTATAGGGAATACTTCACTCTTACCTACTTTGAAGCTGAATGAATTGTTCAGGATTGCTGCACCGGCCAATGAGCTGTTATACAAATAATTCGCCTCCAGATTATCGGGGTTCCCGTTTGTATTTGTCTTGGTGGTTTCATCCCAACGTACGAGGTCGAAGAAGCGATGGCCTTCTAAGGCAAGCTCAAGTTTCCTTTCAAAGTGCACAGCTTTGCGTGCGTTTGCCTTAGTAACAAACGTCAAATCCGCAAGGGTATAAAGGGCAATGCTTGCATAATTACCTGCTGGATTGGAAGTGATTGAAGGATCAGCGTAAGCTTGCCAATCTGATTTACCAGCAGCAGTAGATATCCTTACCCACGTTTTGGGATCTTGAACTCTCGCCCTTACCATGTTCACATAATTCATAGCATTGATCAAGCTTCCTGATTCAACCTCACATTCGGCAGCCATTAATAATACATCGGCAAAACGCATGAGGTACTGATTTACGGCATTATAGCCGGGCGTCCAGGAACTTCCATCCGTATATTTTCCGACATCAGCCGAAAGAGCGTCATACTTTTTAGGTGTATATGGGCCGCCATCGGAAGAAGCTCTAACCCAAGCGGGGCCCGTGTATGTTCCCCAATCCAAAAAAGGA
The DNA here is from genome assembly GCA_016178785.1 of Bacteroidota bacterium. Lineage (GTDB taxonomy): Bacteria > Bacteroidota > Bacteroidia > Cytophagales > Cyclobacteriaceae > ELB16-189. The sequence continues at coordinate 24,734 of JACOSO010000069.1, forward strand.
ACTCCTGTACGACCAATAGTCCAGTCAATTCGCGGATCGAGAGGACCAGCATCTGCTGATACACTGGATGCACCGGTTTGCCATGCAATGTCAGATAATTGATTTGCACCTGTGTTATACGATCCGTCCAGAAGGGGAAGACCTCCGGCACCTAAGCGGTATGAATTTGATAAATCCATGGAGGGCTGGTTGAATCCACAACAAGTAACCACAGAATTACCGCCATAAGGATAATTCAATACTAAGTCTCCGTTTGCACTTGCGGCACCGGATCCGTCATTAACTGAGGCTTGAAGGGCAAAAACAGACTCTTTATTATTTTCACTTCCAGCATCAAACAGATCTCTGAACTTTGGAACCAGGTCATATTTTGTGCCAGCAGCAGTTTTTCCATTAGTAATTACGCTTGTAAGTACCGTGAGCGCTTGCGCATAATTCTTTTGATAAAGCAGGCATTTTCCCTCAAATGCGTAAGCAGCCCATTTGTTTGCTCTGCCAATATTTGGCATGGTCTCAGGTAAGCTTGTATAAGCTGCATCAAAATCCGCGATGATCTTGGGCATGATGTCTTGGTCATTCGGAATGTTAAAATTATTCAACGTGTAGTCAATCGTCTCATCCACATAGGGGACGTTTTTAAATACCTTATATCCTTCTAAGTGAAAGAAAGCTCTTAGAAATCTTGCTTCACCAGTGATACGGTCTATGTCAGATGTTGAAATTCCGCCTGCAGGGATTTGTTTAAGTGTTTTCAAAACCGCGTTGGAGCGGTTAATTCCGTCATAAACAGCAGTCCATTTTGCGGCTAAATAACTATTAGTTGCTGTAGCTGTAAAAGTGGTCAGTGGATTGATATCTGACTGGTCACCCGAGTTGGATCCTTTATACGATTCCTCACCGACTACGCTGCCATACACCCAGTTTGTTGGCTGGCCAAACCAGGCATTATTCCCTTTTAGGGCTGCATAAGCACCGATAAGCAAATTCTCCACTCCTGCCTGAGTAAGTAATTGCGAAGTTCCTAAGCTCCCGGTGGCAGGCTGATTTAAGAAGCTATCCTTGCAGGAGATTGTAATGCTTAAGAGCAGAACAATCAATGTCAGGGATTTAAAAATTCTCTTTTTCATGTTCTTTATGATTAATTTTTAGAAGCCTACATTAAGACCAAAGCCATAATATCTGGTAGCAGGATAATTTCCTACATCCACACCCCGAGTTACATCTACATTCCCTACAATTTCCGGATCCTGACCAGTGTACTTGGTAATTGTAAATAAGTTAACTGCTTGCGCGTAGATCTTCACGCGCTGCAAACCAAGTTTAGTAAGCATCGCTTTAGGGATGTTATAATTGATCTGCAAATTTTTCAAGCGCAAATAAGAACCGCTTTCCATGTACCACGAATTGGATACTGTGTTTGTGCTGAAATTAGAGGCTGACTCTGCGATTGGAGTTTTAGCTCCATTTCCCAAAGCAGGTGTCCAGGATTGCAACATGTTTGTACTGAGGCCGGCCCCGGAGAAGGATTGGTAAAAATTGGTGTACCACTTTTGGAAGTTCATAATCTTATTTCCATAAACTCCATAAGCAAAGGCATCGAGAGACCAATTTTTGTACTTAACATTAATATTAAGACCGTACGTAAATTTTGGAATAGGGCTGCCCATGAAAACGCGATCCTTATCATCAATTACTCCATCGCCATTTACATCCTTAAACTTGAAACGCCCAGGTGCTGCACCATCTTGAGTAGGAGACGCAGAAGCGTCAGCTGCGTCTTTGAAATACCCGATCATATTGTACCCAAAGAAGGAAGAAATAGATTGACCAACTGCATTTCTGACCAGTTGCAAATTTCGGAAGTTACCACCCCCAGGCTCAAAATAAGTTTGACCTGATGCAATTTGAGTTATTTCGTTATGAATAGGTGAAATATTTCCGTCAAGTGTTAGACTCCATTCATTGCTTACTTTCATTCTTTTGATCACTTGTAAATCAATGCCCTTGTTGACCATCTTACCGACATTCACAAACGGGTTGTTTGGTAGTACCCCACCGGAATTAAGAAAGTTGGGATTGAATAATAAGTCTACCGTGTTCTTTTGCCAGACTTCAAGAATAACGTCCAAAGTTCCATTCATAAATGTACCATCAATGCCGATGTTGGCAGTTCGGTTTTGTTCCCATTTTCCTGCAACGTTTCCGACCTGGAGTGGAATAAATCCTCCTACAACTGAACTATTGGTTCCATTAATATCGTATCCATTTGCAGGGCCTCCTTGGAATAGAGTAAACTGGTTGGCAGCGTTTGCTGATAATAAACTATTTGTATTACCCATGATCCCGTATCCGCCACGAAGCTTCAAATCGGAAATCCAAGTGATTCCAGACATGAAGCTTTCGGAGGAAATTCTCCAAGCTGCAGAGACAGCAGGGAAGACACCGTACCTATTCTGAGGACCAAAAACAGAAGATCCGTCTCTGCGAATAATGGCACTGAGATAATATTTATCGCTCAAGTTATAGTCTACTTTAGCAAACACAGAAGCAAAAGTGTAAGGTTGGAAAGGTGTGCTATTCACTTGTCTGCCTGTTGAATTCGTATTTGTGAGGCTTATATAATTCGGATCCAGACTGAAAGGATTTAATCCAAAGCCTGAAACGAATCTTCCTGTGCTGTTCTTGATCGCTTCGTAACCCGCTAGTACTTTAATAGAGTGATCCCCCAATTTATTATCATACTTAATGGTATTAGTAAATGTGTAATTCAGTGCGTAACCCATGCCCTCACTTAATGCATTGGAAGAAGTGTTTTCCGCATTCTCATAAGTCTGCTGATTCAGTTGTAGAAAGTGAGACTGGTCGATCGAGCCTCCAAAGCTGGAACGAAGAGTAATGTGTTTTACAGGGTCTACTTCAATATAGACATTACCAAAAATTTGTGATGTGTTCTGCGTATTATATTGAGGGCTTAACCTAGTTAAATTTGCGACAGGGTTAACAGGGTTGTTAAATCCAGGAGCAGCTGTGCCCGCCCAGTTGCCATTCACATCATGGACTGGGATTATTGTAGGCATACGGTAAGCTAAATTCAAAACATTTTCATCCTGAGGATTTCCAAAGGTTGGGTTGAGTTTATAAGTCAGAAGTAAATTTTCCCCAACCCTAACATTCTTCATCGGCTTGAACTCAGAGTTTAACCTTAAGTTCCACCGCTTCAGGTATTGATTAATCGCAATACCTGTCTGATCAAAATAAGTAAAGTTGGCGTAGTAGTGTGCCTTTTCACCTCCGCCTGATAATCCAAGGCTTAAACGAGTTACGGGGGCAACGCGTGTCATCGCCTTGTACCAATCTACGCCTCCTTTGTCTGCAGCCGTCACCTGAATAATTTGACCCTTGGAAGGATCTACATTATAATTGGCCAAGGCCGTGGCTATTCTTGGATCGCCCGCAAACACGTTTCCAACTGCACCGCCTCCTGGAATACCTACGTTTATAAAGTCAGGGAGTTTGGGGTTATTAATATCTGTACCATAGGAATCTTTTGCTGTGGCTGTCGTGGCACCAGACGTGTTACGCAAAGCTTCATAAACTTTATTGGCCTGGTCTTGAGGTTTAAGAATTCCAATACCAGAACCTTGCATGGTCACGCCACTATTGATGTCAAGACTTACGTTGGTTGTACCATCGTATTTGCCATGCTTTGTGGTAATGATAATGACACCTGAAGCTGCCCTTGCGCCATAGATGGAAGCCGCGCCAGCATCTTTTAGTATGGTTTGGCTTTCAATATCGTAAGGGTTTACATTAGAATTATCGAATGTGGGAACTCCATCGATTACATAAAGCGGTGTGTTATTCCCAAAAGAACCAAAACCCCTGATCCTTACTTGCGAAGGAGTACCTGGCTGACCGGAGGTAGTCACTTGCACACCTGCAACTCTTCCTTGGAGAGCTTGACCAACATCCGATTGTGGTATAGCTATTGTATTTGCAGCGGAAATTACGGACACAGCCGAAACAAGGTCCTGCTTGCGTTCAGAAGTATAGCCTGTAACAATCACCTCCGAAAGGGCGGCTACATCAGGTTCCATTGTTACCTCTACATTGGACTGACCGTTTACGGGGATTTCCACTGTTTTAAACCCGATAAATGACACTACTAAGGTGCTGTTTGCACCAGAAACCTTTATAGTAAAAAGGCCCTGTGCATCTGAAACAGTTCCGTTTCCGGTGCCTTTCTCTAAAATATTTGAGCCAGGGATAGGCTGGCCCTGGTCATCCATGATTTTACCCGAAACACTTTGCCCTTGGCTGAAAGCAAACGTGCTGCACAGTACAATCATCACACAAAGCAAGAGATACCGCTTTGTCTTTGCAAAACATGGAGACAAGTCATAGTAACCGATTTTTCTCATAGTTTTTGGTTTAGGAAATGTATTAATTGAAGAAAAAGTCTTGAAAACAACCCTTAGCCGTCATCGACTAAGAGAATTTATAGTGTGCCGTTTTTATCATATTCATTTTGACTAGGGCAATAATTTGTTCTCGTTGGAGCGTCTCGATAACTGCGTAAAACACGATTCGGCCGTGATGAATGTTCAATTGTACATATCACTTTCAGCCGAATCGTTGCCATAAAAAAACTAACCCTAAATTTATCTTCTATGACTTCCTAACAAATTTATCTCCGTCAACATATTTATGTTCTTGATTTTGCGTATATAAATCCTCGAATTGCGTAATCACACCGATTTGTATTCTCAGTAGGAGACAGAGATTAGCAATAGTTTACTTTCAGAATTGCTAGTTGGAAAATGTGAATTTGATCTCGGCTGTTGTTACAGTTTCACTTCTTAAGAAGATATTTTTTCCGGAATTCGTGCGGAGTGCATCCTTTGATTTTTTTGAAAGTCCGGGAAATATTTTTTCCGTCTTCCAACCCAATGTCAAGCGCTATCTCAAAAACTGCTTTGTCAGTTTCAAGAAGTTTTTGTGCAAATTTTTCTATCCTAAGATTGTAAATGTATTTGTAAACAGGAAAGCCTGTAACCTGTTGAAAACGTTTCTCCAATGATCTTCTTGATATCGGAATCTGCTTCAGAATTTGCTCAACATGAAGATGGGTATTAATGTTTTGATGTATGTATCTCAAGGTTGAGGAGATGTGAATATCATTGGTTGCATAGATATCGGTTGAGTGTCGCGTGATTACTTGCATTGGCATGACCTGTATATCGTAAAAATCTTTTGTTTTGTTCTTCATCATTTTATGAAGAAGCTCGGCAGCATCATAGCCACCCTTCTCCGCATCAAGGCTGATGCTAGATAATGGTGGATCAGAAAGATTACAGATCATCTCGTCATTATCAACACCAAGTACCGCTACTTCTTCAGGTATCCTTATCTCTAAATGCCGACAGGCTTGTGTTATGTGTTGCCCTTGGTTGTCGTCACACGCCATAATTGCTATTGGTTTGGGCAGTGACTTTAGCCATTTACTCAATGAAGAAGGCTTATAATACCACAGCTCACGCGATCTGGATTTTCTATGTTCAAAGTAGTGGACTTCATAGCCTTTTGTTTTTAATGTTTTCTCAAAGCCCTCAGCGCGCTCTCTTGACCATACGATATTTTTAAAACCATAAAATGCGAAATTCTTGAAACCCTTTTTCAAAAAATATTCGGCCCCCATTTTACCAGCTTCATCATACGCACCGCCACTGATGTTTGGTATTTCAGTAAACCGTTCAATAAAATCCTGTGCAATTACGGGTATGCCTGCTTTGACTATTTTGTTTACATCCGAACCGTTATAAAACTGCCCGATTATTCCATTCGCGCCCCACTCTTGTGCCCATGATAAAATTCCATCAATTCCTTTGGTCTCTCGATAGAATGTTGGCATGCGACAGAAAACCCATGGTCCGTGTTCTTTAGAATACTTCGTAATTCCCCGTAAGAGGCCTTTAAAGTACTCCTCAGAAAAATCAGTTAATAAAATGACTTTGTACATCATATCAATTACTAAATGATTAAACCTGCAATTCTCTAAAATTTTATAGTTGAATTTTTGACAAGAGGTTTTGCCCAAAATCCAATACTTAAAATATATCCGAGCGTAATGAAAAGAAAAAGCATTGCGTATAGCAAGCCCACTAATTCTGCCAGGCCACCGATGATAAGTGGCACTACAGCACCACCAACTATTCCCGTGCATAGAATACCCGCAAATGTTCCGTGATGAGATGAAACTGAATTGAGTGCGAGTGAAACAATGATAGACCACATGACAGACGCAAAAAAGCCCGTTAAAGGAAATGCGTACAACGCTACCAGCTGTGATCCGAACAAGGCAAATGTCAAGGATAATATTGCACCAGAAGCAAAAATGATCAGCACCCTTCGACTATCAAAAATCTTTAGTAACAACAATCCTAATAAACAACCCAACGTAAGTAGACCCCAGAAATATGAAATGACCGTTGCACCTGTAGTTGCCGGATCAACCCCATGGTATACTTGAAGAAATTTTGAGGTCCAATTTGCTACGCCCTGCTCTGTGCCCACGTAGGCGAATATTCCGACAAAAAATAAGATCACATATCTGTCGCGAAGTAAACTTTTAAATGAACTTCCTACCTCAATGCGTTCGTCATCTTTTAATATCACAACCGGGAACTTTATGAACTTAATTACTACAATCATTAGAAGAGCTATTAAGGCAAAAAACCAATACAGGGAAACCCACCTCAAGTTTTCAGGAACTAAATAATTACAGATTTGAATAATGAATGATTGATTTTCAGAGTGTACATTTTTCACCAGGTAGCTGTACAACAAAGGGCTTAGAAAGGAGGCTCCGCCAAAACACAATTGAGCCAGAACTGAATGGAATGCAAAACTTGCTTCACCCCCTGCCTGACGAAGCAAGGGATTGATAACCACCTGCAACATGGCCATGCCCACACCTATGAAAAACAACGATAACATCGCTACATAAAATCCCGGAAACAAACCGAACAAAAAAGCCCCGGTAAATGCGATTCCAAACGCCAATAAGAGAACGGTTTTTTCAGAATACTTTTCGATTAAAAGGCCAGAAGGAATTGACATGATGCCATAAGCAACAAAGAATGCAAATGGTAAAAAACCGGCTAGCCCAACACTCAGATTAAAACTTGCAATGATGTCTGGAATGAGTGGACCGAGAATATTGGTCAGAAATGATATTACAAAGAATATCAGTAAAATCAGAATGACGATGAATGTGTTAGGCTTCATTACGGGCTTAGATAATCATCATAAGATTATCAAAATTAAAAATGAAACCATGCGTAATTTACGCACAATATACCTCAATTTACGCAAAGGATTAAAATACCTGCATCTTGACCGAATCTAGGTCATTGACCTCAAAACAGAAAGAATCCAAAACGAAGTGCGCTTAAATGTGACCGACAATGTTTTAGGTACGAACAGATAAGGTGCGTTCACTACTTATTCGAATCTGCTTTAGTTTTAAAAACATGTTTGGCGTAATTCACTTTCCAGTCGTCAAGTAATATCCTGTTTGCCGTGAGGCGCTTTATAAAATCATTGTAGTTTAGATTTTCTTTTGAAGTCCAAGCTAATTCAGCCAGCGCAATTGCTCGGGGGTAAACCATGTACTCCACTTGATCTCCGGTTGTCATATATTCAGACCAGACATTAGCCTGAGTGCCCAGCACATGCTTTGCCTGCTCCGGTGTAAGTTGTGACGGCACGGGGTCATAGTAATAAATCTTACTGACGGGTACAAATCCGCCAATGGCTAAAGGCTCTTCTTTAGTTGTGTCCTGATAATAATCGAGATATACCCACTTTGATGGAGTCATGATCACATCATGATTTTGTTGGGCAGCAGCAATACCTCCTTCTTCACCACGCCAGCTCATCACTACGGCATTCGGTGCAAGTCCTCCTTCAAGAATTTCATCCCAACCGATGATGTTCTTCCCTTTAGCATTAATATATTTTTCAATTCGCTGAATAAAATAGCTTTGCAACCCGTGTTCATCCTTTATTTTTTCAATCCTCATCCTTTCCTGACAATTGGCGCATTTTTTCCATTTTGTTTTAGGGCATTCATCACCTCCGATGTGAATATATTTTCCTGGAAAGAGCGGAAGGACTTCATCGATTACGTCTTGAAGAAATTGAAATGTTGTTTCCTTTCCGGCACAGAAGACATCATCAAAAACACCCCAAGTAGTAGCCACCTGATATGGCCCGCCTGTGCAGCCAAGGTAAGAGTAAGCAGCGAGTGCCGCCTGTGCGTGACCTGGCATTTCTATTTCAGGGAGAATAGTTATGTACCTCTTCGATGCATAGCTTACCACTTCTCTAATTTCTTCTTGCGTGTAATATCCACCGTGGGGCACGCCATCGTATTTGGCTAAGCCATTGTTACGGGTGCGGGTGCTGGCCCGGCCAATTATTGTTTCTTTTCTGTTGGCAGCTACTTCTTGAAGCCTGGGGTATTTTTTGATTTCAATTCGCCAGCCCTGGTCTTCTGTCAAATGCCAATGAAAAGTATTCAACTTGTAGTGCGCCATCAAATCA
>JACOSO010000014.1 GCA_016178785.1 Bacteroidota bacterium
TGATCAATCACTTCCCGATGTTTGGGATCCACCACTACCAATATGTTTTCCCGGGGGATTAGCGTTTCAGCCCTTCCAAGAGTATGTTGAACCATGGATCGTCTTCCTGTAAAAGCCACATATTGTTTAGGATAATGACAGCCGTAATGTCTGTAAATGAAATCTTCCATCCGCCTGCCATTTCCTGCAGCCAATACAATGCCATACGTACCGGTCAACTTCCCTGGATTAGAAATGTCTGCCGTTAGGCCAACCTGGGTCTTCTCTTTAGTAAGCAACGGGGGTTCCCTTTTTTTAATTCGTGAGTTTTCTGAATGATATTTTTCATGTCAAATGCACTCTAACAAAGTTTCCCGGAAACAGAACCTATTTCTGAGGTTGCAAAACGTAAACCCGCTAAATGGCTTTCATCCCCTTTTTTCTATGTTGATTATTTCGGAAAACACCTCGTCCTATTTCTAACGCTCAAGCTCCCGGCTGCAATTTATGCACCACGGCTTGGGCGTTTCCAGGCTCGGCCCGCTCCAAGATACAACATGGGAGTAGCACATAGGTCAAGGCATTTTTTACAATTCCTCTGCCGATTCAATTAGGTGGCAGATGGAATCACCGTCAGGAATTCCATCTGGCATTGTTTCCCATAATGCCAGCGCATTTTCCATGCGTGCGTGCAAAGCGGTCAACTCCTCCAGGTCGTTTCGGTTTTCCTTAATACGCCGTTGGATAATTTCACGCACCTTTGGACACGGGGACTTGCCTTTACTGCTTTCATGCAGGATTTCGGCAATTTCAGCCAATGTATAACCCAGTCGCTTAGCACGCCGAATGAATAGAATCCGCTTCAAATCCGCGTCTGAGAAAATTCGGTATCTGTTCTCAGGATCCCGTGAAGGTTTCAATAACCCAAGTCGTGTATAGTAGCGGATGACCTCAGGGGATACCTGAGCCCGCCTGCTGAATTCACTCACTCTCATCAGACCATTGCTCCCTCATAACGCCAATTTTTATCTTTAGTCAGCTTCTATCGCCCGACGTTCATCGTTTACACACTGAGATTAACAGCAGCCGCCAACTCGTTTATTATAAAAACAGCAAATTTCGTGCCTTGTGTTATTAAACGGAATTCGGATCATCTAAATTAATTAAAAATCACCTGAGAAAACAAGTGAAAACGGTTATAGATTCGCCTTAACGGATTTCTGGATCATGGGGTTTTTTGCACATCCCGCAAAATCTATTAGTATGAATTTAAAAACCGTTATTGTTCATTAAAACCCCAATTCTTAACGTTTATCTACAACCCTCCCAATAATTTCAGAACATACTTAAAAAGTCGGTTGAAATTTAATTTGAAACCTTATAAAACCCACAGACTATTCACTTTCACTAGGGGGTTTTATGAAGTCTTCCGGAAACCGACTGAACATTCTTTCTGAGAAAGAAGTTCAAGATCTTTATGATTTGCCCAAAATGTCCTATGAAGAACGGGTTAAATATTTTTCATTGATAACAGCCGAGAAGAAAGAACTTTCGTCTTTTCGTCTATTGAGGGCCAAAGTTTATTTTATTCTGCAGCTCGGATATTTCAAAGCCAAAAAAATGTTTTTTAATTTTTCATTTAAAAATATCGAGGACGACATTCAGTTCATACTTCAACATCACTTTCCAGGAGCCTACCACATCGAAGGCGAAAGAATCTCTGGCACTCCCCGTTTAAACCAACAGAAACGAATTTTAAAATTGCTGAATTACAAGCTCTGCTCAAAAACTGACCGAAAAGACCTCCTGGAAAAGGCCAAATATCTTGCAACAATTTATACGAAACCGGTTTATATCTTCAAGGAACTTTTTAATGACCTGGAAAGCAGAAGAGTTGCTTTTCCGGCCTATTCGTTTTTTCAAGTTATTATTGGCAGTGCGCTCTCTTATGAAGAGTCCCGGCTTGAGAAAATCGTAAAGGAACAGGTCTCTCAGGAGAACAAGGAGACATTGGATAAATTGTTAACCGCTGAAACCAGCATGTATGAACTTACCTTGTTGAAGAAAGAACCGAGGGATTTTAGTTATTCGGAAATTGCCCGGGAAGTTCAAAAACGAGAATCGATGAAATCTCTCTACGAGTATTCGATTTCTTTCCTCCCCACTCTTGGCATTTCCAATGAAAACGTCAAATATTACGCCTCTTTGGTTGATTATTATTCCATGTTCAGACTCTCCAGATTCAATAAAGAAACGATCTATCTGTATCTGCTTTGTTTTATTTACAACCGTTACCAAACAATCAACGAGAATCTGATTAACAGTTTCATTTATCGTGTCCGGAAATATGCTGACGAAGCCAGGACGGCGGCCAAAGAAACCGTTTATCAACAGGCCGTTGAAGGAAATAATCACTTAAAGCCTGCCGGAAAGGTTTTAAAACTCTTTGTGGATGATCGTCTTTCCGATGAGATGCGATTTGGCGATGTAAAACAGATTGCCTTTAAAATCCTGGGAAAAGACAAATTTCTTGCGGTGTCCCAATATATTTCCAGCTACGAATTCGACCAGGTCGAATATGAATGGAATCATTACGTCAAATCATCAATGGCGATTAAAAGGAATTTAAGACATATCTTTCTGAATATAGACTTCGAAGCCCAGGCAACTCAGGATCCGCTGATTAAAGCGGTTTCCTTTTTAAAAGAATATATTCCTAGAATCGGGAAAGAAAGGGAGACGATGGCTCATGAGTTTTCAGAAGAGATAATTCCTAAAAAACTCCGGCGCTACCTGATTGAAAAAGAAGGCAATAAGGCTGGTAAAACCCCAAGAACAATCAATGGAATCAATGTCGATAAATTTGAATTTCTGGTTTATAAATTGCTGCGGGAAGGACTGGAGTCGGGGCGGATTTATTGCACAAACAGCGTCAGTTTCAGGAGTTTTGATCAAGACCTCATAACCCCCAACCAATGGAACAATCGAAAACATCTGATTCAAAATCTCTCGGTGCCGGGATTTCAGAAACCTATTAAAAAGCTCTTGCGGGATTTGGAAGAAGAGCTGGAAATCAAACTAAAAAAGGTCAATGAGAGAATAGCCAAAGGAGAGAACCAGCAAATCAAGATTACCGCAAAAGGAGACGAAGTCCGGTGGACCCTTCCTTATCAGAAAATCGAGGGGGAAGAAGTAAACCATCCGATCTATGAACACTTCAGTCAGATTAGGGTGACTGATCTTCTCCACTTTGTCCATCAACAGACCGGTTTACTGAGATCGTTTCAGCATATCCTTGAAAAGCATGTGAACCGCCGTGTCGATTATCAAAGAATCATCGCCGTAATTACCGCCTACGCCACCAACAACGGCCTATATAAAATGGCCAATATCTCCGACATCAGATATCCGGAACTTGAAGACACCTCCAACAATAATGTCCGCCTTGAGACACTAAAGGCGGCTAATGATCAGATCAGCAATAAAATGGCCAAGCTTCCTATCTTTAAATACTACGACATTTCAGAGGAAGGGATTCATTCCAGCAGTGATGGCCAGAAGCTTGAGACCCAGTTTGACACCTTCAATTCACGGTATTCGCCCAAGTATTTCGGACTGGATAAAGGGGTCACCGCCTACACTCTCGTCGGAAACCATGTGCCAATCAATGCTAAAATCATCGGTGCCAATGAACATGAAAGTCATTACGTCTTTGATATTCTCTATAATAATACCTCCGAAATCGACCCTGTGATTCATTCCACCGATACCCATGGAACCAACCAGGTGAATTTTGCCCTTCTTCATTTCTTTGGCTATCAGTTTGCCACGAGATATAAAAATCTTTCCAGCAAAGCCAATATGATTTATGGTTTTAAGAATCCGTCTCAGTATGACGGCTACCTCTTTAAACCAGTCCGAAAAATATATAACCAATTAATAGAGGATGAAGCGGAAAACATGGAGAAGATCCTCCTTTCTCTGGCTTTAAAAACGACCACGCAGAGCATTATGGTGTCCAAATTAAGTTCCTATACCCGGTCCAATAAAACAAAAAGAGCCTTCTGGGGACTTGAAAACATTCACCGATCCATTTATATTCTCAATTATATTGATTCCCCGGTTCTTCAACGTGGCGTTCAAAAAGTCCTTAACCGGGGAGAGAATTACCATCAGCTTGCTAAAGCCATCCGATATGCCAATGGAGGAAAGCTCAAAGTCAA
>JACOSO010000072.1 GCA_016178785.1 Bacteroidota bacterium
ACCCGGTCTTCTCTCCCTTGATGCCCTTCTGGGTTACCTGCTCCGGCGACGACAACTTAAAAAAACCGCGAGGTTGTCCGTCCGTTCTGCAGGATAAGGCTAGGCCTTTTTTTCTAATTCAACCGTTGGTTTCTGATTGGACATCTATCATTAAACAATAGGAGACAATTTTATCATGAGTATGGATGCCATCATGCGAGGGCTGCATTTTCTGGCAGTGCTTACCTGGATCGGGGGAATGATGTTTCAACTCATTGCCCTTCAGCCTTTTTTAAGACTCCAGGATATTTCTCTCCGTCTTCCCATTTTATTCCCGATCGTCAGACGGTTTATGATGATGACCTGGTCTTCAATTACCCTGTTGCTTCTCTCCGGATCGGATATGGTCATCAGGGTTATTGTCGATCAGAAGGTGTCACTGGGTTCCCGATTGGGGATGCTCCTCTTGTTGAAATGGATGCTGTTCGGACTGATGTTGGTCGTATTTGGGTTCCTTTTTTTCAGATATTTTTTTGAGTTTAGAATTCACTACCGGGCTTTGCTTCGTAAACCGGATTCCAAAGAGGCGACTCAGCATTATCAGGCAATCGAGGCTTTGCTCCCTCCGATGCGAAATTTAACCCTAATCAACCTGGTTTTGGGATTGTCTATTATTTTTGTGGTAGAATTTGCCCTGTATCCGTAACCATGTAGAGACCAGCCGAATAAATAAAGGGAGGAGAATATGAGCCAAAAGATTGCTCTGGTTCTAAGCGGCGGGGGAAGCAAAGGAGCGTTAGAGGTAGGATTCTACCAGGCCCTTGTAGAAAAGGGGGTCCGGATCGATTTCATCGTGGGATCTTCTATTGGAGCGGTCAACGGCGCTTTTATTGCGTCCGGCGTGCCTCCGGAAAAGATGGCCGCATTGTGGCGAAACCTCAAAATTGATGATCTCTATGGATTTAATTGGGAAAATTTGTGGAAGTTTTTCCGGTCCAACAGTCTTTATGATCATTGCCGGTTCAGACGGTTCCTGGAACGACATCTTCCGGCGCGGACATTTGAGGAACTTAAAATCCCTTTGATCGTTCCCTGCACCAATTTCCTAACCGGAGAACCGGTCTATATTCGTCAAGGCGATCTTCTGGACGCCCTGATGGCCAGTGTTGCCATACCGGGGATCTTTCCGCCGCAGATGTGCGATGGTCATCAGCTTGTGGATGGGGGGGTAGCGGAAAATATGCCCCTGGAGATGGCCGTTTCCGAAGGGGCAACCCTTATACTTGCCATGCAGTATAACTGCTGCAAGGGTTCTAATAGACCTGTCGAAGGTCTATTGAAAATTCTAAGCCGGGCTTTTAGTATCGCTTTAGACCGTAAAACCCTCTGCGATATTCGCCACTACCAATCTAAAGCCAAATTGATCATCCTGGAACCTCCCTTCGGTCTGAATATCGATCTATTGGACTTTCGCTATAGCGGTATGCTGATTGACAAGTCTTATCAGTTCGCGAAAGAGATCCTGAACAAAGAAATGGATCGTCAACGATTGTGATTATCATTCCATGCACTGGTAAAAAAGGCTGTTAGAGTTCTTACCCAACAGCTCACGGAACGAATCTATCTATTCTCTCTTTGGATTTGCCTTTTATTGATTTTGAGTATTTTTATCTTCTCACCTTTATTTTTCCAAAAAAAATCAGTACATTGCTGAAGTCGGGATTAAAGCAATAGATATTGATTTTTTGGTTTGCAGGGCATACGATAACCCGTATGAAAAAAAATAAAATCTGGTATCTGCAGAAAACCAATCTCTTTAAAGACATGTCTTCCGAAGAGATGAAGGAGCTGGACCGGATTACTGTGGAAGAGTCCGTGAAAAAAAAGTCCGCGATTTTCTTCCCGGGGGATCCGAGTCAGAAAATATATATTTTAAAAGAGGGCCATATTAAAATTTCAAGG
>JACOSO010000016.1 GCA_016178785.1 Bacteroidota bacterium
ATCACATACACTTACATAGGCTTGAATAATGAAGGTAATGCGCTCAATGCCACTGCCCTAGAAAAAATGTACGCGCATGATCTGAAAGACTGGGAAAAGGCAATCAATTATTTTCTGGAAACAGGAAAGGTTTTAAAGGGGGTTTGATCGCTCTCATCTTTATGCGATTCCTTTTGGGAAATTTTTACTATTTCTTTACTTTATCTTTCCTTTCCAATTTGAGGAGTATATGGATTTGCACAGAATCGAAGATGAGGATATCAGGAAAAGTGAATTTCGGTTTCGCACGCTATTTAATTCCGCCCATGATGCCATCTTCACCATGAATGAGCGCACGTTTGTAGACTGTAATCCTGCCACTCTCCGGATTTTTCAATGCACGCGCGAGCAGATTGTTGGTCAGACACCGTATCGTTTCTCACCTCAATTTCAGCCTGACGGAAGGACCTCGGAAGAAAAGGCCATGGAAAAAATCAATGCAGCACTCTCCGGCAAACCCCAGTTTTTTGAATGGCGACACACGCGCTATGACGGCACCCCATTTGAAGCTGAGGTTTCTCTAAACCGCGTTGACATGGAAGGTGAAGTAACCATCCAGGCTATTGTGCGCGATATAAGCGAGCGCAAAAGAGCGGAAGAGGAAAACAAGAGGCTCCAACTCACTCTTCTGGAGAAGAATGAAGATCTGACCAAGATTAACACCGAGCTTGATCGATTTGTTTATAGCGCTTCTCATGATCTTCGCGCACCGATTTCATCTTTACTCGGCCTGATCGAAGTAGCAAAGATGGAAAAGGACATGGACAGCGTAGTCCAACTACTTGACCTACAGAAAAAGAGTTTGGTGAGGATGGATCGTTTCATCAAAGATATTGTTGACCACTCTCGTAACGCGCGCCTCCAAGTCGTTCCTGAACCTGTCGATTTTGAAATGGTGGTGGCCAACGCTTTTGAACAGCTTCAGTTCATGGAGAAATTTGGCCGGATCAGGAAAATAATTAGCATAGAGCAAGACAAAGTTTTTTATACTTCATCTACTCGCGTTGATATTGTTTTAAACAATCTGTTTTCAAACGCCATAAAATATGCAGACCTGCGCAAAGATGATCCATACCTTCAAGTGTCAATAAAATTCGCAGACAACAAAGCAGAAATCCTTATTGCTGACAATGGAGAAGGCATTACAGATGAGGCGCTGCCCAAAATATTTGATATGTTTTATCGCGGCTCTGGAAGCGGCTCGGGTTCAGGGTTGGGATTGTATATCGTTAAAGAAGCCATTCAAAAATTGCAAGGCACGATCAATGTGCATTCAGAATTTGGCAACGGGACCGAGTTCACAGTAACAATTCCCAGTTTAGCTTTGGTGAAGTAAGTCCTTCAGTGATTTATTCAATTTGTAACCAAACGAATAATAAAATGTTAAGCAACCATTAAGATTTGGATCTTTGTGACGTTACGGTTGCCATAATGCTACTTGTTCATTTTCTTTGGGCGAAGTGTTGAGATAGATGATGAGAAATGGTATTCAATCGGCCCATGAAATTCAGAGAGATAAGGTTCAATTTCATTCTTTATTTGGAATCTGGTCTGATGTTGCAAAGACCATAGAACTTAAAATTTCTCCACGTGTAGGTGGCGCTAAAATAAAAGTATGGGCGGTAAAAGATTTTTCTGTCATTGAAAAGATCTCAGCCTTTTGTGGCCTTGATGCCCGCCCGAAAAGAACAAACTGGTAGGGGTTTGATTTGATTACCAATCTTGAAAAAAAAGGAGATTCATTTGTGAACGGAGTGGTGCAAATGCCCAATAACAAAAGGAAGAATCTAGCCGACTTCAAAATTGTAGATCATCGCCTTGCTGAACTTAATTTCTTCTACCGCGATTCATCGCAAGAAGCCACCCAAAATAAAAGTGGGTTTATTTTATTAACGCAGAAGAAAAACCAAGAGTCTGACCCTAAAGAAGAACCCGAAAATATTACTTAACAATTGAGTAACATTTGAGACGTGTTGGGTTAATACTGTCGAGCCACCTTTGCAGTAAAATTAGCCCCAATGAAAAAAATCCTACTATTTTCTATTTGTTCTCTTTGTTTTGGGAGCACTTTCGCTCAGGGATCAATCTCCGGAACGATTACTGATGCCAAAACCAAAGAAACAATTATTGGGGCGAATGTGGTGATTCAGGGAACTACTACCGGAGGGCAGACAGACGTTGACGGGAAATTTCTGATCTCCAATATAAAAGCAGGATCATATAATCTTCAGGTTTCTTTCATCACCTATAAAACGCATCTTATTCCTAATGTTCTGGTGGAGGATGGCAAACGGATAAGTATTGATGTACCCATGTCCGAAGAAGTATCCACGTTAAGCGAAGTTGTAGTCAACGGATCGCGCCAAACTAATACTGATTATGATTTGGTGAGGTCTATTAAGGAGGCAAAGGTAATTGTAGTAGGTATTACTGAAGAACAGATCAGCAAGACACTGGATCGCGATGCAGCACAGGTTTTGAAAAGAGTGCCTGGCCTTACCATTAAGGATGAGCAGTTTGTGGTAAGCCGAGGGTTGGCAGAACGCTACAATCCCGTAATGCTTCACAATACATACGCGCCAAGCTTGGAAACTGATGTGAGATCATTTTCATTCGCTACCATACCGAGCAGTCAGTTGGATCGTATTTTGGTTTTTAAAAGTCCGGCTGCAGATCTTCCAGGTGATTTTGCAGGAAGCGTAGTAAAGATATTTACAAAGAGTATCCCCGATGAAAACGGTTGGGTGATTGATTATAGTACTCAATACCGGGCGGGTACCACCTTTCAAGATTTTTATCATCAGCAAAGAAATCCCGGCTTCATTACAGGGTACAATACAGGCTTTTACAATCTTCCTTCAGATTTCCCGGTCAATGCTCAAAATGTTTCAGGCAACAACTTGGAGAATGCTGGAAAATCCATAAAAAATTTATGGAAAGCTGAGAAAGGAACTGCCATTCCTGACCAAAGATTGACTGTTACTTATAATAGGAAATTTTCGATTGGCAATGTGCAAGTGGGCAATATCAATGCACTTAATTACTCCAATTCTCTTGCAACTTACAATGTAGATCGGGGTGACTACACGGACGCAGATCCCAATTACTTATTCCGCGACAAACAATACAACCAACAAGTAAGAACAGGCCTTCTTAGTAATTGGGCGTTTAAGATCAATTCCAACCATTTAATTGAATTTAAAAACCTTTTCAATGTTAGTTCCCAAGATCAATATGTGAATCGATCTGGAGCAACAGGATCAATAAGCGAAGGAGAAAACAACGGAGCTTTTTACAAAGTTTATCGTGGTATTTATTCCAGTCAGCTTACAGGCAAACACGATCTGTTCAATAAGTTTACCACCGTTGAATGGGTAGCGGGGTACAACAATACTTATCGTGATCAGCCAGATTATAAGCGTTATATTTCCAAAAATGGTATTATCTACGTTCCGAATACAGTTACCCCAACTCAGTTAGGAAAATTCTACTCGGCATTACAAGAAGATTCATACTCCGGAGGAGTATCGGTAAAACAACTTATCCCGATAGGTGGAAATCCTGTTCAAAGTCCCGAATTGAAAGCAGGATTTTTCTTTGAAAACAAAACCCGCTCTTTTCATGCCCGTAACATCGGGTATACTACAGCTACAACAAATTTTGATCAAAACCTGGCTTACCTTCCAATCGATCAATTGCTGCAATCGCAAAACATTAATAATTCTACCGGCCTTCAGATCGGAGAAGCTACCAATGCTCAGGACAGCTATACTGCCCAAAATAATTTGTTGGCTTATTATGCGATGCTCTCATTACCGGTTAGCTCTAAATTTAAGCTTGATGCCGGTGTTAGATTTGAAGACAACCTGCAGCAGCTGCACAGTTACAGTGTGTCAAAATCGGCCCTGGTAGATCCTCACTATTGGACAAAACGTGTATTGCCATCAGCAAACTTAAGCTACAACTTCACTGACAAGATGTTAGTGAGAGCCGCTTATGGTGAAACATTGAACAGGCCTGAGTTTAGAGAATTTGCTCCCTTTTCGTTTTATGATTTTAACATGAACTTTATTTATACAGGCAATGAAAACCTTCAAGTTGCCAAGATTCAGAACTTTGATTTGCGCTGGGAGTTTTATCCAACTAAGGGAGAGATGATCACCATTGGGGGATTTTATAAGGATTTTATTAACCCAATTGAATCTTATGTTGATCCTCTTAATTCGGGTGGCGGAAATAAACTTGTGACGTATTATAATTCTAAAACCGCAAAAGTATACGGGGTGGAAGTAGAAGTTAAAAAATCTTTGGCTGGATTAACTTCATCAACTCTTTTAGATAAGCTGAATGTCATGGTTAATACAACAGTTGCCGCAAGCACTGCATACGTACCTGATGGTTATTTGAATGGAAGGTCAGCTTCACATCCACTTCAAGGACAAGCGCCATATATCATAAATGCCGGCTTATACTATAATTCTGAAGTTTCGGGCTGGCAATTCAATTTGCTATTTAACACCACAGGAAACACAGTATACGTAGTAGGGACTGATCATTATCACGATGTATATGTGCTTCCTCGAAATGTGGTTGATCTTACCTTCACCAAAAGGCTTTCTGAGAAATTTAGTCTGAAGGGTGGAATAGTTGATATTTTAAACCAGCCCTTCCGTTTCCACAACAGCAGCACTGCGGGCGGTAGCCTGACTCAGGTTATTCAAGATTATAAGCCAGGCCAGGTATTTTCAATTGGTTTTTCGGCAAGGCTCTAAAAAAATCGATTCAACATTGTCTGACACCGAGGCAGCCCCTCGGTTTTTTTTCATGTGTTTAGCTTAACATCATCTAAATATTGGTAAAGTAAAGTTCGGCTTGTCTTAACAGCCAAATAATATTGAAGGGATACGTTTGCACCTGAATTTCATCAATAACAAAACATTAAAATCCCATGAAAAAAACTACAATGCTCAAGGGTTCAATCCTCGCAAGTCTAGTAATGGTGGGGGCATTTATGTTGATTCTTTCTTCATGTACCAAGACAGAATCTAATAAGCCGGCTCCAACTATTTCTCTTAGCAGTTCGTCCACCTCTAATGTGGCTGGATCGCAAGTATCGACAACTGTCACAATTAATGCTCCCGAAGGCGGAAAGACTCTTTCTGTTACTATAAACGGAGTGGCGGATGCTAACTTTGCCGATGGCACGTTGAGCGGTGCTGTATCTAAGGACATCACTTATAACTATTCCATCCCTGCAAATGCTGCTGTCAATACAGTGTATACAATCAGTTTTCAGGTAACTGACAATAAAAATCAGCAATCTATTGTGTCTACTTTTGTTGTGATCGTTTCGGCTGTGCCATCTAAAACCATTATAGATGTTCCAGCAGGAAATATCACTACAGACACTCACTGGACTGCAGACAAAATTTATCGTTTGAATGGTTTTGTGCGCGTAGGTACTGATGCCCACACAGGTCCTGGCACTGCACCAACAATCTCTGCCACTGCAACATTGACCATCGATGCCGGAACTGTAATTTATGGAAAGTCAGGTACCCCTGGCGGAACACTTATTGTACAACGCGGTAGCAAGATTATTGCCAATGGAACTGCGAGCAACCCGATTGTCTTCACTTCAGAAAAATCAGCAGGTTCACGTAAGGCTGGCGACTGGGGTGGATTTGTGATTTGTGGAAAATCAGCTAATAATATAACTACATCTACTTCAACGGCTACACCTGGAATTGAAGAGCTCGAAGGCGGATATGGCGGTTTCCACGGTGGTGGCGCTTCTCCTGACTTGGCGGATAACTCCGGTTCTATTTCATATGTGCGTGTAGAATTTGCCGGTTATCCGATCAACCCTAACCAGGAAATTAATGGGGTCACATTTGGTAGCGTTGGCTCAGGAACAACTTTCCATCACGTGCAAGTAACCTATGCTAATGACGACTCTTTCGAGTGGTTTGGCGGAACAATCAATGCAGACCACCTCATTGCCTACAAAGGAATTGATGACGACTTCGATACAGACAATGGTTTCAGCGGACAAGTGCAATTCGGTTTGGGTATCCGTGATCAAGGAATTGCTGACCAATCTGGTTCAAACGGTTTTGAGTGTGATAACGATGCCAATGGATCATCCAACACGCCTTACACTAATGCTACCTTCTCTAACATGACTATCATTGGTGGAAAAGCTACTTCTGGAACAACCATCAACTTACAGTTCCAGAACGGTGCCCAGATTCGCAGAAATGCAAAACAAGATGTGATCAATTCATTTATCACAGCTTATCCTAACGGGGTTTACATTGACAACGCGCTTCCTGGTACAATTGCTAACGCAACGGCAGGTGAGCTTGTATTCAAAAACAATGTTCTTGCCGGAGTTGAAGGTTGGGGCGGTAATGGTTTTGGAAGCTCTGCAACAGCTGATGAAATCACTGTACTCGGTTTGTCTGCCGCTGGAAGCAATCACCCTAACGCCCCAAAGGGAAGGGTAGTAGCAGGTGGTGTGGGTTCTTTCAGTAATGGAACTTTTGGAACGTATACAGAGGCGCAGATCAGCAGTCAAAATCCTATCGTTTGGTTTGCGGCAAACAATACTGTTAAAGCTAAGTGGAGCGATGCCACTATCGGTTTGAACTCTAATATCTTTGAACCTCTTAATGGCGCACCCACATTGCTTCCTGCTAACGGGTCTATCTTACTAAGCGGAGCAGATTTTACCGGATATACTGGTTTTACTACTGTAGCATATAAAGGAGCTTTTGGTGCGACCGACTGGACTTTAGGCTGGGTTAACTGGAATCCACAAATTTCGGACTATACTAAGTAATCAGGCTTTATTAAATAATGATTAGAATCGGAGCTTTCGGGCTCCGATTCTTTTTAAGAAGATTTGAATAATTTTATCGAATGAAATATCTCATCATCGTCATTTCTTTATTAGCTGTAGCAGGTTGCAGCACCAAACAGAAGTATGACATTGCCAAATACTATGATTTGTACCAACAAGATTCTGTTCTTACCAGTACAGTCACCTATCTCTTTACCGCACCGCCCTATACTCAAATGAAAGATCGTTTTAAAGATGAGCATCGTGCGTTCTACTCTAATCTCACTCAAAAATTTTCGTTCTTAAAGTATTACATCGCTGAAGACGGCACGCATTATTTCTACATTATGCGCCCTTCCCCTCGCGCCTCAGAAAAAAGAGGAGTAGGCGGGTATTTTAAAATGGATAAGAACTTTAAATTGAAAGGATTTCGCGAAGTTTTTGTTACACCGATTTTGCCCGAGGCTGATGTAAAAGGACGCTGCTCATTTTTATTTGACGAGATGGTAAATCACAACATCGATAAATTCTTTTCCATGGAAACGTATGTGCAGTGGCCAAACAAAATCAGTTACTACGATACAATCACCTACGAATGGAAAACGATTCCAGGGGCGCTCGAATAAGTGCGATGCCTTGGAATACTACCTCAAATTCTCCAAATCCCTTACCAAAATTTTCTTTCGGTCGAAGTTGATCAGGTTTTTTTCCTTTAACTCGTTGAGGATAGTGGTGACAGTCTGCCGACTTGTTCCTGTTAATGCGGCTATATCTTTATGAGTAAGTTTCGTAGGCACTAGGGTTTCATAACCCACTTTTTTTCCTTTCCAGGCAGCAGAATCTTTAATAAACTCGATCACGCGAGTGCGGGCATCTTTAAAAACGAGAAGTTCAAGCTTGCGTTCCAGTTTCATCAGGCGAAGGCCAACAAGTTTGAGCATCTTAAAACTAAGTTCCTTGTTTTCCCACATCAGCGCTTTGAGTTCGTCAATACTCAGCGGGCACACCGTGGTTTTGTCGTCCATGGCTTGGGCAAAATCTCTGCGTTTTTCTTCACCAGCCAATGCGAGCTCGCCAAAAATCTCGCCCATACCGAGAATGGCAGAGACCACCTCCTTGCCATCGTCTAAGTAGTGGCCAATACGCACACGACCATCAGCAATCATATAAATGTATTGGGCGGGTTCATCTGGAAAATAAATGAACTGATCTTTCTTAAAATAATTGAATGTATGGCGCTCGGCCATGGGCTTGACCTTGTGTGGACATAGGATGTCATACAAATTGACGCTTTCAAAATACCATAGGGCAGATGTGTTCGCCATTTTTATAAGGAATTATTACTGGCTAAGTTAGCGCAAATTTAACCTGGATTACTCATTTAGAAAACGGTGCTCTTGGCAACAAAAATTAATACTTTTACAAGAAGATATGATTTATATGATGGCCATGATAAAACATTAATTTTTTCGATTACTTGCTTGCTTGGAGAAATCATGTGAATCAAACAAATCAGTAATGCAAACTGCGCAGTCAATGGCCAAACTGCGCCTCCTTTATTAAGGGCTATCATAGTTTAAAAGTTCCAATGACAGAACTCAGGCTTACCGAAATTTGGATTTACCCTGTAAAATCGTTAGGCGGCATTCGTTTGAAATCGGCAAAGGTTCAGGAAAAAGGGCTCGAACACGACAGGCGTTGGATGTTGATTGATGAAGACAATGAGTTTATGACACAGCGGCTTTATCCGAGGATGGCGCTTTTTAAATTACAGGTTCAAGATTCCAGATTCAAAATTGAATATAAATCCGATTCCATTACTCTTTCTTTTAATCATACAATTAAAGATGAATCGATTGAAGCAAGAATATGGGATGACACAGTTCAGGTTTTTGAAGTAAGCAATGAATACAGCAATTGGTTTTCTGAAAGATTGCAGATGAATTGCCGGCTGGTTTCTTTTCCAGAATCTAATACAAGGCCGGTCGATGAAAATTATCAAGTCAACCATGAGCAGGTAAGCCTTGCCGATGCCTATCCTTTTCTGATTATTGGGGAACAATCATTGGCTGATCTCAATTCACGATTGAAAGAGCCTTTACCGATGAATCGGTTCCGCCCCAATTTTGTTTTCAGCGGTGGTCAGCCTTATGTAGAGGATTCATGGAGGAATTTTTCAATTGGTAAAAATAAGTTCACAGCCGTGAAACAATGCGCGCGCTGTGTGCTTACTACTGTGAATCAGGATACAGGCGATAAAGGAATCGAACCGCTGCTGACTTTATCGCAGTATCGAAAAAAAGAAAATAGAGTTCTGTTCGGGAAAAATCTTGTGGCCCTTAATCATTTTGAAGTTTATGAAGGAGATGAAATCACAGTCGATGGTCAATAGTCGATGGTCAATGGTGAATCGTCAATGGTCAATAGCAAACATGCTATGGACTATGGACTATCGATCATGGACTTACTGCCTACTGCTTACTGCCTACTGCCTACTTTTCTCTTGCGCATCCAAAAATGAAAAGCTTCCAATTCTCGGCAGTCGCGAATGGAACGGTAAAGACACAATCTATCACACAATCGCTCCGTTTCAATTCGTAGATCAAGACAGCTCATTGATTACCAACTCAACATTCAAAGACAAAATCTATGTAGCCGATTTTTTCTTTACGTCATGCCGCACTATCTGCCCGATTATGAAAACACAAATGCTGCGTGTGTATGAAGCCATCCAAAATATGCCCGATGTGCTGCTGCTCTCTCACTCCATCGATCCTGAATATGATACGGTGGCGTTGCTTCACGATTTTGCCGATCGGCTCGGAGTAGAAAGCAAGCGTTGGCATTTTGTGACAGGCGTTAGAGACTCCATTTTCAAAATTGCGCAGACCAGTTATTTCACCACCGCAATGGAAGATAAGACAGAGCCGGATGGCTATATTCACAGCGGAGCATTCCTATTGATCGACAAGCAAGGCCGCATTCGCGGAAAGTATGATGGCACTAAAGAGGATGATGTGAATCGGTTGATTGGGGATATTAAGTTGTTACGCAATGAGTAATTTCAAATTCAGGATTCAAAATTCAAGATTCAAAATAGGTCTGCCAAAATTTGGAATTTGGAATTTGGAATTTGGAATGAGCTTGTTCGTAGTCTTTGTTTTGGTATCAGGGTGCTCAACACACGATCCAAAGTTTCAACAATACTATGCTCAAGGCCAGGTGCTTTATGAAAAACACTGCAGCAACTGTCATCAGAAAACAGGGCAGGGCCTTGGGCGGGTCTATCCGCCACTTGCTTCGAGCGATTATCTAGATGCTAATTTTGAGAAGTTGCTTTGCCTGATGAAGTACGGTGTGCAGGGTGAGATCGTAGTCAACGGAAAAAGCTTCAACAAGCCTATGCCCGCAATTCCATCGCTCACAGAATTGGAGATTGCCGAAATCACAACCTACATTGGCAACTCCTGGGGCTCACAGCAAGGGTTAATTGACGTCACAAAAGCATCGAAAATTCTAGGAAGTTGCACTCACTGATTTTTATTTCTTGCTGCTTTTAATTTACTTAAGCTTGTTTAACCTATGAAGCGCCCCAATTATCGCAGAGTTCTAGCAAGTATTTTTGCATTTGCCCTTGTTTACGGAAGCCTTCTGACTTTACTTCTCAGATTGGAGTCAGGACAGCCGAATAGTAAACTGAACACCGTGCAAGATGCCATGTGGTATATGGTGGAAACACTCACCACTGTTGGCTATGGCGATGCGTTGCCAGTCACTTACTGGGGGCGTATGATTGGTTTTGTATTTTTACTTTCAAGTTTAGGCGTTTATGGTTTTATCATTGGCCAGATTGCAAATATTATGGGTACACTAAGAGAACAAAAGGAGTTAGGTCTCAATGGCACCAACTTCAAAAACCACGTGGTGATCATCGGGTGGAATGACTTCGGTCAGTCGGTGATAAGCCATCTCATTGGCGCAGGCAAGCAAGTTGCCGTAATCACCAAAGACCGGGGGCACATCGACATTATTCGCGAATACTACACTTCCGACCTGGTGTACACCCTCTTCTCAGACTATAATAATTTTGACCAGCTCGAAAAGTCGAATATCCGTGAAGCTTCGATCGTATTTGTCAATCTCAATGATGACACCGAAAAATTAGTGTATATCATCAATATCAAAAAACATTTTGAAAACCTCAACTATGTGGTGACACTCGACAATGGAAATTTGAAGAGCACATTCATGCATGCAGGAGTTACTTACACCATTTCTAAAAATGAAATCTCTTCCAAGCTTTTAGCAAGTTATATCTACGAACCTGACGTTGCTTTCTTCAGCGAAGAGTTGATTGCGTACGCGCACGAAGCCGATGAATATGACATGAAACAACTTCTTGTTAAACCGGATAATATTTATGCCAATACTCCATACAACAAAGCCTTTTTTGATCTGAAGAAAGATTGCAATGTTGTTTTGATCGGCTTAGTGAAGCATGTCAATGGCGTGCGCAAACTCATGAAGAATCCAGAAGGCGATGTAAGAATTGAAACAGGGGATTATCTGCTAATGATGATGGATGGGAAAGGCCGTGATAAATTGAGCAAACTTTTCCACATTGAAGAAGGAATCTAACGCTCAATGCGCAGTTCTTCTTCTAAGCCTTTGATTAACTCATCTGCTATTCTATCGAAGTCGTGCAAATCTGCTTTCCTGATTTCCTTGTGATCATGAAGCTTTTCTTTTAGCTCAGCGGCTGCCTTGCTAAACTCCTGATTATTGATGATCGCCAGGGTAGTCTTTGACCTGTGAAGTACTTTCTCATAATCTTCAGGATCTTTTTTTTCGATTGAGCTTCTCAATGCTGCCTTAAGTTCTTGAAGGTTGTCGATAAACAAGATGGCCAACTCGCGTTTCATTTCTGCATTTCCCCCAGCGTAAAGATCAAACGCGTCACTAGGTAATTTTTGGGACGGTTGGGACTTTTTCAATTTTTCCGGCACTAACTCCAATATCTTCTCCCTTAGTTCTTGTGGTTGAAAGGGCTTCGTAATAAATCCATTGAATCCCGACAATTCCGCTTTTTTCTTCTCTTCAATCATAGCAGAAGCAGACAATGCGAGGATGGGCAGAGTTTTAAAGTGCGGATCATTCATGGCGCGAATGAGTTGCGTAGCTTGATAGCCATCCATCTCCGGCATTTGCAAATCCATCAGGATAATATCAAATTTATTTTGGGTGATTATTTCACAGGCTTCGCGTCCGTCATTGGCAAAACTCACCACCATTCCCCACTTCTTTAAGAAATTTCCGGCTACAACTTGATTCACTTTGTTATCCTCAACCAATAGTACCTCGATACCAGTGGCACTGCCCACATCATTTCGTTTTTGCACTTCTTTTTGAAGAGAGTCACTTCTCCCCTCTTTCAACTGAAGGTCAAATGAGAATTCAGAGCCCGCGCCAAACTCACTTTGTAATTTTATTTCACTGCCCATCAGTTTGACCAGCTTCTGCGAAATGGACAATCCTAAACCTGTGCCACCATATTTTCGCGTAATGTCACTGCCGGCCTGAGTAAAATTCTCAAACACTTCACCTACTTTTTCCCGTTTAATACCAATG
Organism: Bacteroidota bacterium; assembly: GCA_016178785.1. Taxonomy (GTDB): domain Bacteria; phylum Bacteroidota; class Bacteroidia; order Cytophagales; family Cyclobacteriaceae; genus ELB16-189. The sequence goes on from JACOSO010000016.1 coordinate 12,512, forward strand.
CCTGTATCCTTGATCGAAAACCTTATTAAATGATTGTGTCCTTCGCGTCTGAGCTCCGAAACGATGACATGTACGTAGCCTCGCTCAGTAAACTTGATAGCATTGCCGATTAGGTTGTTCAGCACCTGTCCTACGCGCACAGGGTCGCCTAAGACAGTTTCAGGCAACCGCCCATGCATTTCTAATTTTAAATCGATGCCTTTATCTGTCGCTCTATTTTTTAAGAGATTAATATTATGCCCCAGAATTTCTTTGAGATTGAAATTGATTTCTTCGAGATTGATTTTTCCTGCCTCAATTTTATTGAAATCAAGAATGTCATTGATAATTGCGAGCAGGTTCTCCCCGGAAAATTTCAAGAGGTTGAGGCTTTCTATCTGGTCTTCGCGCGGATTTTCTTCAAGCATCAGGTTGGTCAGTCCAATGATGGCGTTCATTGGTGTGCGAATTTCATGACTCATCGTGCTGAGGAACATGCTCTTTGCTTTTGACGCCTCCTCCGCTTTTTCTTTTGCTTCCTCTAATGCAATTTCATGAAGTTTCCTTGCGGAGATATCGCGCAAGGTTGACTGAAAACCAATCAATGATCCTCCTTGAAAAACAGGTTTCATTACATTTTCAACCCAAATGATTCCGCGATGTTTGCTCATCAGCCGGAAGCGTATGGGCTCCAATGGCTCGCCTTTTGTCATTTTATCTAATAGTTCAGGAACTCGCGCTGTCACTTGCTGAGCATCCTCTTCATGCATGAAGTCAGTGCCGATTTTGCCAACCAGTTCTTCCGGTTTATATCCGTGCAAATCCACACATGAAGGAGAGATGTACTCGAAAGTGCCATCGATTTTGTGCAAACTGATTACATCACTTGAATTCTCAGAAACCAACCGATAAATCTTTTCACTTTCGTGTAATTTATCTTCGAGCAGTTTTCTTTGATTAATGTCGCGAATGGAAGCGAGTACCAATTGCTTGCCAGCCTTTTCATCTTGCAATAGTTTTATCTGCGCTTCCACCCAAATGTACTCGTTGTTCTTTTTTCGCAGCCGCGCAATAGTCCGCGCAATGGGTATCTTATTTTTTCGTATTTCTTCACCTTGTGAGTAAACCATATCCACATCATCGGGGTGGGTAAGATCTAAAATTCGCTTTTTGCCAATCAGCTCCTCCGGCTCATACCCCAACATCTCCTTTACCGAGGGGGATACGTAAATGAATTTTCTTTCGGAATCTGCAAGGGAAATAATGTCATTCTGATTTTCTGAAAGCAGCCGATAAACATGTTCGCTTTCTCTTAATTTTTCTTCAAGCAATTTTCTTTCGTGGACATCACGTAAAGAGGATTGGACTAATTGTTCTTTCGATTGACTGTCATGAAAAAGCTTTGAATGCGATTCTACCCAGCGATATTCACCATCTTTTTTTTTCATCCGGAAAACGGGTCGTACAATTTCTTCAGCGTTGGTGCGGATGCTATCTCCTTTTTGCCGGACCAGTTCCCAATCTTCCGGATGAATTAAATCGCTCACCAATGCGCCAATTAATTCTTCCGGCAGATAGCCCAATATTTCTTTTACAGACGGAGAGATGTAAACTATTCTCCGCTCAGAATTAGTAAGGACTATAATATCTAGGGAGTTTTCTGAGAGAAGTCGATATCTTTTCTCACTTTCTTGTAATCTTTGCTCAGCTAACTTTTGCCGTGTGATGTCTTCAATGCTTCCAATGTAGCCCGTGAATTTTCCCTCCGAATCTCTGAGCGGTGTGGCCTGATTCTTAACCCAGCGCAAACCTTTGATAGGATTATCGAAACGGAATTCGAGTTTAAAATCGGCCTGATTGGATACGGATTCTTTCCAGGCATCAATTACCCTTTGGCGGTCTTCGAAAAAAATGGCCAGCGCCCAGCCTGTGCCAAGAGCCTCAGTTTGTGTACGACCCGTTATTTCTCTCCATGCTTTATTGACGTACGTGCGATGGCCTTCGGCATCTGTTTTGTAAATGCCGATCGGGGTGTTTTCTGCCAGCGTTTGAAAACTTACTTCACTATCATCACCCTCCGGGCTTTCAGGGACTATAGACTTTGGCATCTATATAAATCTACAAAAAAATAAGCTCTTGGTGGTGAGCATTTTGGGCAAAAACAAGGGCGTGCACCTCTGCACGCCCTAACCCCAAAAACCTATCCCGCAGACGCGGGATAAACCAAACCCCACAAACCAACAATCTTTATTAACCTGTTACTTCAATTGAATCGCTGTTTATAAACTCAAATTCAACGCCATTTTTCATATCAACGAAAATTTGCGAGTCCTTGTTCACTTTGCCCGATAAAATTTGTTTTGATAATTCATTTAAAATTTCGCGTTGCATCACCCGTTTCAGGGGACGGGCTCCAAACTGGGGATCGAAGCCTAATTTGGCCAACCGATCGAGAGCCGCCTCTGATATTTCAAGAGATACTCCGCTTTCAGCTAAACGTTTCTTCACCAGTTCAAATTGTATGGCCACAACCTTGCGGATATCTTTTTTCGTAAGCGGTCGGAACATGATAATTTCGTCAATCCGGTTGATAAATTCCGGCCGCACCGATTTCCTCAATAACGCAACTACTTCATCTTTAGTGCCTTCAACCACTTCGAAATAATTTTGGTCAGTGAGCTTTTCAAAATTCTCTTGAATGATCTGAGAACCGATGTTTGTAGTCATTATGATGATGGTGTTTTTAAAATTCGCCACACGACCTTTATTGTCTGTGAGCCGGCCGTCATCCAAAACCTGAAGTAGTATGTTAAAAACATCGGGATGTGCTTTCTCAATCTCGTCCAGCAAGATCACGGAATACGGTTTCCTTCGAACAGCCTCTGTCAATTGTCCGCCTTCATCATAACCAACATATCCGGGAGGTGCACCAATCAATCGGCTTACACTATGGCTTTCCTGGTACTCACTCATGTCAATGCGCACCATTGAGTGTTCGTCATTGAACAAATATTCTGCAAGCGCTTTGCTCAATTCCGTTTTACCTACGCCTGTTGTTCCCATAAAGATGAACGAACCAATAGGGCGTTTTGGATCTTGCAAGCCTGCCCGGCTTCTGCGCACGGCATCACTCAGCGCCCTGATAGCTTCCTCTTGACCTGCTACGCGTTTGCTCAATTCTTCCTCAAGATGGAGTAATTTTTCGCGATCACTTTGCAGCATTTTAGAGACTGGGATGCCCGTCCATTTAGCTACTACTTCAGCAATATCTTCGCTGTCGACTTCTTCTTTTAGCAAGGAATGGTCGCCCTGCATTTCTTTCATTTGAGTTTGCAGACTTTTCAGGTTTTTTTCCGCCTCGGTAATTTTTCCGTAACGAATTTCTGCCACCCTTCCATAGTCGCCAGCTTTCTCAGCCTGTTCAGCTTCAAATTTTAATCGATCGATGTTTTCTTTTTCTTTTCGAATTTCATTCACTACCGATTTCTCGCTGTCCCATTTTGCTTTGAGGGAATTGCGTTCTCCGGAAAGCTCTGCAATCTCCTTACTCAAAACAGCTTCTTTGTCTTTGTTCTTTTCTCTGCGAATGGCTTCCCGTTCAATTTCTAATTGCATGACCTTTCGATTGAGCTCATCAAGCTCTTCCGGGAGAGAATCCATTTCCAATCGCAACTTCGCAGCAGCTTCATCCATCAAATCGATTGCTTTGTCAGGAAGAAAACGATCACTGATATAGCGGCTTGAAAGTTCAACGGCAGAAATAACGGCATCATCCTTTATGCGAACACCGTGATGCAATTCGTATTTGTCTTTAATACCCCGCAAAATTGAAATCGAATCTTCTACATTAGGCTCATCAACCATCACCGCCTGAAACCTACGCTCGAGCGCTTTGTCTTTTTCAATGTGCTTTTGATATTCTTTTAATGTAGTTGCCCCGATTGCGTGAAGTTCACCACGGGCAAGAGCCGGCTTTAATAAATTTGCCGCATCCATTGCACCTTCGCCACCGCCTGCACCAATGAGCGTGTGAATCTCATCAATGAACAAAATGATTTCTCCGTTGGAATCGGTCACTTCTTTGATCACGGCTTTCAGTCGCTCTTCAAATTCGCCTTTGTATTTGGCTCCTGCTACGAGCAAACCCATATCCAGCGAGACAAGTGTTTTTGTTTTCAGTTTTTCGGGCACATCACCATTCACGATACGTTGAGCCATACCTTCAACAATGGCCGTTTTACCCACACCGGGTTCACCTAAAAGAATGGGGTTATTTTTCGTTCTGCGTGAAAGAATTTGCAACACGCGCCTGATCTCCTCATCACGACCGATTACAGGGTCAATTTTCCCTTTCTTGGCGAGATCATTTAAATTTTTGGAATAACGCTCAAGTGATTTGTATTTCGCCTCGGCATTCTGGTCAGTGACTTTTGATCCCCCACGCAATTCCTTTATGACTTTGATCAAACCTGCTCTGTCAAAACCCACATCTTTCATCAAAGAAGAAACTTTGTCCTTCGTGGCGAGAAGCGCTAACAATAAATGCTCGATCGAAACAAACTCATCTTTGAATTCACTCAATTCTTTTTCGGCAGTTTGCAAAACAGAATTCGCAGTGTGCGATAAATAGGCTTGTTGCCCTGAAACTTTCGGATAGCCTTTTACAATTTCTTCCAGTTTGGTTTTGAGAATCGCTTCATTGACGTTCATCTTTTTGATGACATAGTTTGAAACGTTCTCATCAGTTTCCAATATCGCTTGAAGCAGATGGCCCGGCTCAATCGCTTGTTGCTGATTGCCCGATGCAATGCTTGCTGCCTTTTGCAATGCTTCTTGCGACTTGATTGTAAATTTTTCGAAGTTCATAGTTTTAACCTTCAAACCCGATCAGATCAAAACCCTGTCCACTTCGCAAAATGACCCATCTTCAAGAAAAAATGTCTTAGTAGGAAGACTAAATTTAAGACATTCAAGACAGTTTGACGTAACATTGATAGTAAGTCATTCTGATTTCAGTCATGCCCCTAAAATGATTTTTGCTTAAAAGGTTTCTTTTATGCAACTTTTCTCACGACTTATCCATGTCCAAAAAAATAAAACCCCAGAACAATACCCTTCTTATTGAAGCCGCATGGGAGGTTTGTAACCAGGTGGGCGGCATCTACACGGTGATCCGATCGAAAGCACCTGAAATGATGAAGAACCATGGAGAGAATTTTTGCATGGTTGGCCCCCTCGTAAGCAAAGGCATTCTTGCTGAAATTGAAGTGATAGAAAATGCCGATGATGTCTTCGGCAAAGCTGCCATGAATCTGCGAAAGAAGGGGTACGATGTGGTCTATGCAGAGTGGCTCATCACCGGAAAACCCAGAGTAGTGCTGCTCAATCCTTTGATTGAAGAGAAAGCATTGAACGTGGTGAAATACCTTTTGTGGAAGAATCATAGCATCAAAGTCTCTGATGGAAATAAGTTGATCGACCAAGTCATTGCCTTTGCTTTTTTGAACAAGCTTTTCTTTGATGAACTAACTAAGTTGGCCGAAGGAAAAAATATCATCGGGCATTTTCATGAGTGGATGGCGGGTTTGCCTATCCTGGATATAAGGCGCGAGAAAATGCCGGTAAAAACGGTCTTTACCACGCATGCCACTCAGCTCGGAAGACATCTTGCCATCAACTCGCCTTTGTTTTACGCGCACTTGCCCTTTTTTAAATGGGAAGATGAAGCAAAAAAATTTGGAGTAGAGACCGAAGCATCTATTGAATATGGATGTACCCAACTGTGTAATGTGCTTACTACCGTGAGTGATGTAACCGCACGTGAATGTACGCACTTACTCAGGCGTAAGCCTGAAGTGATTACACCCAACGGACTCAATATAGAACGTTTCGAGGCACTACATGAATTTCAAAATCTGCATGTGCAGTATAAGGAACGAATTCAGGAATTTGTAATGGGTCACTTCTTTCAGTCGTACTCATTTGATCTTGAGAAAACCCTATATTTTTTTACATCAGGACGCTACGAATACAAAAATAAGGGCTTCGATTTAACCCTTGAGGCACTCTCTCATTTAAATGAACAATTGAAACAGGAAGGGTCTGATATAACAGTGGTGATGTTTTTTGTGACGAAACAAGATTACCGAAGCATTAAACCCGAAGTGCTACAATCCCGAGCAGGAATGGAGGAGATAAGACAAGTATGCGAAGCGATTCAAAAACAAGTGGGGAAAAGGCTTTTTATTGAAAGCATCGCGCGTCAAGATCATCACTTGCCAGCACTGAACGATTTTGTGGATGAATATTGGATACTTCGCTATCGAAGGACAATTCAATCTTGGAAAAATGCACGACTGCCAACGGTAGTTACCCATCGACTGCTTCATGAAGATCAGGACGACATCGTAAAATTTGTTACAAGGAGAAATTTGCTTAACAAACCCGAGGACAAAGTCAAGATCGTTTATCATCCCGATTTCATCAACTCTACCAATCCGCTTTTTGGTTTGGATTATGGGCAATTCGTGCGTGGTTGTCATCTGGGAATTTTCCCGAGCTACTACGAGCCTTGGGGTTACACTCCCCTCGAATGCATGGCCAGTGGGATACCTGCTGTTACCAGCGACCTAAGTGGGTTTGGGGACTACTTAATGAAAAATATGCCTGATCACGAAAAGGGAGGAATGTTTGTAGTTGAAAGGGGTAAGCGCACCTTTGATTGGAGCGCGAAGCAGCTAAGCGCTTTCTTACATAAATTTTTGTCTCAGTCGAGGAGGGATCGAATTACGCAGCGCAACAATGTTGAAAGTTATTCATCTTCGTTTGATTGGGGCAAATTGATTAAACACTACGAAGATGCTTATGAATTGGCTATTCGCTAATTTCCCATTTCATAAATCATTTCTTCTGCTCCCTGAAATTTCCAAAATCAAATCAGCTCCATAAGCCATGGACGGAGTTTGAAACCCGGTTTTTAAATTTCCTGAAATAATTTTCTGTGCGATTAAAACGCTTGTCTTTGCAGTGAGTGAGTAACCCTCAATCGTTTCGAGTAAACTTATTTTTTCTTGCTTATCGTCCCAAACCTTGCCCCACAAAAACATTTTTGAGGCATTGCGTCTTTCTTCATCCGGTCCTGATGGTTTCTTATCAATCTGCTTAATCAGATAGTCTTTAACCAAACGCATTCGCAACAACCAATTGAGGTATCGGCTTATTTTTACTTGCTTGATTAAATTCTGATCCGCACCTCGAAACACTTCGATATTTCCAATCCCAGTACTGTAAAAAGCTGTTGACACATCGCCCCATGGAATTCGTATTGAAGGCAACTGAAACGGGCCATAATTTATTTTCGTAATACCCTCGTGAAGAGCGACAGGTATTATTTTCCCGTTTTTGCGAATAGCGCCACCGAGTCCCAAACCTTCCACCATTGTTTTTGATGTGCCACGCGAAAGTCCGCCTTTGCTAGAAGCAAACGCCAACTGTAAATGGGTAGCCGATGGCAATCTGTTTTTCAGATGCATTGCCAGGCAATCAGATGGAACAACATCGAAACCTACGCCAGGCATTAATGTGATGCCAGCAGTTTTAGCCCGGGCATCAAGACTTGCCATTGTTTCGAAGACAGGAATTTCACCGGTGATGTCTGTGTAATGAGTTTTGGTTTTGAGGCAAGCCTCGGCCATTGCCAAGGCCGTAAATTGAAAAGGACCAGCGGCATGAATAACCATTGAGCTTCGGTCCAAGAGCCTGCATAGACTTGTTGAATCACTAATATCTACCGGCTCAAACGGAAATCCGGTAAGAGAACTTTGCTTTTGCAACTCATGAGCATTTCTTCCGGAAAGAATTACATCAACCCCTTTTACCTTACACTCCTCTACAATCAATTGCCCTGTGTAACCATAAGAGCCATAAACAATGACCGGAGATGAGGGCATGATATTATTTTAATCGCTCGATCCCTACAACGAAATATTTAGTGTCACCACGCCATGGAAATGCAGAAAAACGTCTTACGAATTTCAGATTCACGCGTTCGCCACTCAGGGCAACTTGCTCGAGTTCCTTTATCACTTCGGTTTGATTGCTCTCCACAGAAAAATCAAAAGATTCGGCAATCGGACTTGTCCCTTTGAGAGCGCCAAAAGTTTCAAGGTTCAATTTCCCTTCATAAGTTTTGAAAACGAATCCTTTTTGGGTGATGCGCAAAACTTTGCCCGCCATCACACCACGTTCATAAACTCCCCAATATAAAAATGAAAGCAGTGCAATGCCGAGTACAACGATTAAGATAATAGCACGTTTGACAATTTTTTTTGTAGTTTGAGCCACTCGGCTAATCATGCTTTCATTTTCCATAGGAGTGCTAATTTGATGAAGATGAATGAAAGTTAGCTCTTCGTCTCAACTTAACATAGAATTAAATCACGATGGCAACATTATGTAATTAGCCGATGAAGAATTTAATTTGCCAATTGTCTCAATCAATCATTGAACATTAAACTGTCATGATCTCGGCTTCTTTCTTCTTCATCAAGCCATCGATCTTAAGTATAAAATCATCTGTGAGTTTTTGTACGGTCTCTTCCGCATTTTTAATGTCGTCTTCCGATGCTCCTTTGATTTTCTTAAGGGCTTCATTTGTTTCTTTACGAATGCTGCGCACGCTTACTTTGCCATGTTCACATTCCTGGGCTACTTGTTTCACCAATTGTTTTCTGCGCTCTTCGGTGAGCATAGGGATATTGATAATCACCTGCTGTCCGTCATTCTGAGGTGTTAGACCAATGTTCGCAGCCATGATTGCCTTCTCGATTTCCTGGATCAGATTTTTTTCCCAGGGCTTAATGAAAATGCTTCGGGCATCCGGGGTAGTCATAGACGAAACCTGATTAAGCGGGCTCAATGCTCCATAATAAGATACCATAATCCCATCGAGCATCGAAGGGTTGGCTTTGCCCGCCCGAATTTTGACCAACTCATTCGCCACATGGTTGATGGCCTTGTTCATTCGGTCTTTGGCGTCTTCAAGATATAATTCGATTTCTTCCATAATAGTATTGAGTAAAGAGTAAATAGTCCTGAGTTATTGACCCAATTTTCAAATCGTCAAATTAAGGAATTTTCAAATTAACTAATCAACGTACCGGCTTCTTCACCTTTGGCAATGCGCAGCAGGTTTCCTTTTTTGTTCATATCAAAAACAATAATCGGGAGTTTGTTTTCCATGCACAATGTAAATGCTGTCATGTCCATGATGTTCAGGTTCTTTTCGTAGGCTTCCTGAAATGACAATGTAGAATAACGGACAGCATCTTTAAATTTGAGCGGGTCTTTGGTGTATACGCCATCCACTCTTGTTCCTTTCAAAACCACCTCCGCCTGAACTTCAATTGCACGTAAGCTTGCAGTTGAGTCGGTAGTGAAATAGGGATTACCAATACCTGCCCCAAAAATAACGATCCGCCCTTTTTCTAAGTGACGGATCGCTCTGCGCCTGATGAACGGCTCACAAACTTGTTCCATTTTAATGCCAGCCATCAGTCGTGTGTAAACACCGTGTCGTTCGAGTGCACTTTGCAGCGCCATCGCATTGATCACCGTGGCGAGCATACCCATGTAGTCGCCTTGCACACGGTCAATGCCCAAGGCTTCGGCCTGACCTCCGCGAAAAATATTCCCTCCTCCTATCACTATTGCCAATTGCACTCCTTGGTCTCTAACGGCTTTTATCTCTTCACAATACTGCTCAAGCACATCAGGGTCGATGTTACTGGCTTTCGAACCCGTCAGTGCCTCACCACTGAGCTTTAAAAGAATGCGTTTGTATTTCATTTCACTTTATTTCAGCAAATATGAATGGGATTTTCAGGTTTTGCAAAATCTGATCAATCTTACCTCAACCTCTCCGAGTCCTTCACCAGCTTTTCGTCTTTTCTGATAAACCGATTGGCAATGGCATTGAGTAGCATGGCAGCAAACGGAAGATAAAGAGCAAAGCCAAAATTGCCAGGAGCTTGAACAGTCTTTTGAAGTGTAAGCGAAAAATAGACAGCAGCAAACCCGCAGCCCGCCATGAGTAGCGAATTGAGAGCGCCCATTTTCATTTGCGCCAATCGATTTTCAAATCTTTGAATTTCAATGAAAGCAAGAGTGGCTGCCGCCAAGGCCAGAATAGCAATAGCACTGTACGGAAAATAAATTTCACTTGTGGATTCGCCCAATTGCGCCCGGTAATACAATGGATACAAGGTGAGCCGTGTCGTTTCCGTTTTCACTTCCCACACCGGAAAAAAAATCATAGCCACTAAGCAGGCGATGGCTACCGCCAGAAATATCGTTTGAACTCTTTGCCACATAAAGGGGTTGGTTTAACTTGCAATCCGGCAAAAATAACCATTCGATAATTAATACAACTCATGCAAACTGCTTATATCGTTGACATCCTTCGAACGCCCATTGGAAAATATGCCGGCTCGCTTGCTTCGGTCAGGCCCGATGACCTTGCCGCTCTCGTAATCAAAAAACTATTGGAGCGAAACCCATCGGTTGATCCAAATCAAATTGAAGATGTTGTTTTTGGTGCAGCCAATCAGGCGGGTGAGGACAATCGCAATGTGGCGCGCATGGCTGGATTGCTTGCGGGATTACCGACAACAGTAGGTGGTGTAACTGTAAACCGTTTGTGTGCATCTGGTTTGCAGGCCATTATGGATGCATCTCGTGGTGTGCTTCATGGCGATGGACAATTATATATTGCTGGCGGTGTAGAGAGCATGACACGAGCTCCGTTTGTAATGGCAAAAAGTGATGAACCATTTTCGCGTAAAGCAGAAGTTTTTGATACTACCATTGGGTGGCGTTTTACCAATTCAAAGCTTGCCAAACTATACCATCCGTTCAGTATGGGTGAAACAGCCGAGAATGTGGCCGACAAATGGAAGGTGAACCGGGAAGATCAGGACAAATTTGCTTTTGCTTCGCAGCAGAAATATTTTCAAGCCCAAGCCGTAGGAAAATTCAAAGAAGAGTTGGTTGCTGTTCCTGTTTCAAAGGGAAAAGAGAATCTCATTTTTGATAAAGACGAATATCCCCGTGAAACATCTCTGGAAAAACTGGCAGCACTCAAACCTGCTTTCAAAGAAGGAGGAAGCGTGACGGCCGGAAATTCTTCAGGCATTAATGATGGTGCAGCGGCAAGCCTTATCGCGAGTGAGGAATTTGTAAAGAAGAATAATCTCAAACCGTTGGCTCGAGTTGTGTCAGTGGCAATTGCAGGTGTTGATCCCGCTTACATGGGTGTAGGTCCGGTGCCCGCAACTCAAAAAGCATTGCAACGAGCGGATTTGAAAATTTCTGATCTTGGCCTGGTAGAGTTGAATGAAGCTTTTGCTTCCCAATCCATTGCATGCATGCGCGACCTTGGGCTTGATTCTTCCATTGTTAATGTTAATGGAGGGTCTATCGCTATCGGTCATCCTCTTGGTTGCAGTGGGGTTCGCATCAGCGCAACGTTGATTCATGAAATGAAAAAAAGAAAAGTAAAATACGGATTAGCGACCATGTGTATTGGCGTAGGGCAAGGTGCAGCGGTGATTTATGAAAATGTTTGATGAAAAGTCAGCAATAGGCAATCTCCAGTCGGCAGCTTGTATCCGCCAACTGCCTCCTTGCCTACTGCCTACTTCTAACCTAACTTTGTAGGTATACACAAATAAAGAATGGCTATTCGCAAACCTTTTAATCTCAATCAATGGATTGCCGACAACCGCGATCTGTTGAAACCGCCTGTCGGAAATAAAAATCTTTATGCTGATGCAGGCGACTACATTGTGATGATCGTGGGTGGTCCAAATGCACGAAAAGATTATCACTTCAACCAGACCGAAGAATTGTTTTACCAATTGCAAGGCAACATCAACGTGCGAATTCAGGAAGACGGAAAGGCAGTTGACATTCCCATCAAAGAAGGCGACATGTTTCTACTCCCTGCAAATACTCCCCATCGACCTGAACGCCCGGCAAATACTGTTGGGCTTGTGATTGAATGTAAGCGCTCGGCAAACACGTACCAGGATGGACTGATTTGGTTTTGCGATAATTGCAACAACATACTCCACGAATACCGCTTTCACCTCGACAACATCGAAAAAGATTTTCTTCCACGCTTCCGCGAATTTTACGGATCGAGAGAATTGCGCACATGCAAAAAGTGCGGCACTGTAATGGAAACCGATGCGAGGTTTGTTTGAAAATTTGGTAAATTGAAAACATGAGTGAATTGATTGTAAATATCAGCCCCACTATTAAGAAAAAATACAGAATAAGCGGCAACCGGATTAATTTTAATGAGCTGGAGGAAAAAATTAGGCTGGCTAATGCCCGCGATCGCCTTGATCGTGTTGTTAAAATCGCGAAAGAGACAGGCCTTTCAAAAATGACCAACAAGGAAATTAATCAAATTATAAAAAGAGTAAGGGAAAATGCACGTAGTAGTCGTTGATACCAATATCATTATATCAACGCTGCTTGGAAAAAGTTACCCGTATCTGATCACGCGAGAGCTTATCCTCAAAAAAAGAATATTATGCATCGTGTCTGATGAGGTGACTAATGAATACCATAAAGTAATTTCTTACGAAAAATTCCGCTCAATTCCGAAATTCAAGGAAGAATCGATTGAATTAATCGATGATATCCAGTCGGTTGCAGTTAATGTTCGGGCTCGAAAGAACTTTAGCGTCTTGAAAGACAAAGACGATAATAAATTCCTAGACTTAGCTTATGCGTCCAATGCTGACTTTCTGATCACGGGCAACACGAAACATTTCCCTTTTGGCAAATTCGAAAATACGGAAATCATATCTCCTCAAAAATACTGGACCACTTATTGGAAATGATTTTAAATGAAAGGGCTTGCTTATTATTTATCACCAGTCGGAGAATTGTTAATCAAATCTGAAAACGAAAAGATAATCACACTTGCCTTTCTGAAAGATTCGAAGCAAGAAGAAATTCTCTCACCCGTTATTGAACAATGTAAATCAGAGTTGGAAGAATACTTTTCTGGTCATAGAAAATTCTTTTCTTTCGAAATGGATCTTTGGGGCACCGACTTCCAGATAAAAGTCTGGAATGAATTAGTAAACATCCCCTTTGGAAAAACTATTTCTTACGAAGCGCTCGCCATTCGCGTTGGCAACATTAAATCTATTCGTGCAGTTGGTCTTGCCAATGGTCAGAACCCTATCGCCATTGTTGTGCCCTGCCATCGCGTGATCGGGAAGGGTGGCGAGTTGGTTGGCTATGGTGGCGGGCTTGACAAAAAAATCTGGCTGCTCCAACACGAGGGCGCCATGCAAAAACAGCTTTCAATATTTTAAATACCTTTGGCATTCATGTTCATTCCATACTCATGAAGTTTGAAAACGCTGTATCCTTCGCAAAAAAATTGGATCAACAAGATCCTCTTCGTTCGCATCGATCAAAATTTCTTTTGCCAAAAATAAATGGAAAAACAGCGATTTATTTTACGGGCAACTCTCTTGGGCTTCAGCCAAAATCAACAAAAAAATTTGTAAACGAAGAGCTGAATGATTGGGCCACCCTTGGCGTAGAGGGTCATTTTCATTCGAAGCGACCTTGGCTCCATTATCACCGGTTCAGTAAAAAATCATTAGCAAAATTAGTGGGCGCTAAACCGAGTGAAGTTGTAGCGATGAATCAACTCACCGTGAATCTCCACTTGATGATGACCTCATTCTATCGACCTACAAAAACTCGTTTCAAGATTTTGACCGAAGCAGGCGCGTTTTCGTCAGATCAATATGCATTTGAATCTCAAGTGAAATTTCATGGGTTGAATCCCGATGAAACGATAATCGAATTATCGCCACGCGAAAGAGAATTTACTTTGCGCACAGAAGACATACTTCGTGCGATCGAAGAAAACAAAAATGAAATCGCTCTCGTCATCTTCGGTGCAGTTCAATATTATACGGGGCAATTCTTTGACATTAAAAAAATAGCGGAAGCAGGTCATCAGGCAGGCGCCACTGTTGGTTTCGATCTCGCTCACGCCATTGGCAATGTGCCTATGCAACTTCACACAGATAAAGTAGACTTTGCGGTATGGTGTGGATACAAATACCTGAACTCCGGAGCTGGCGGGATGGCGGGCGTATTTGTTCATGAAAAACACGCTCAAAGTTTTGAGCTTCCTCGATTTGCCGGCTGGTGGGGGCACAACCAGAAAGAGCGCTTCCAAATGAAAAAAGGGTTCAAGCCTTCTGCTGGTGCAGATGGGTGGCAGCTCTCCAATTTTCCAGTATTGTCAGGGGCAGCACAATTGGCTTCTCTCGAAATATTTGATCAAGTTGGAATGCCTGCCCTTCGTAAAAAGAGTCTGCTCCTCACAGGCTACCTTGAATTCCTTTTAAAATCGATCGATCACTTTGAAGATTATTTCTCGATCATCACTCCATCCGATAAAAATCAAAGGGGTTGTCAACTTTCATTGCTGATGAAAATAAATGGCAAGAAAACTTTTGATCGAATTACGAAAGCAGGTGTGATTGCCGACTGGCGTGAGCCGGATGTGATTCGCGTTGCTCCAGTACCATTGTACAATACTTTTGAAGAAGTTTTTTTGTTCGCTCAGATTTTTGCCAATGCCATTCGATAAACAACAACACATCGCCATAGCCGGAGCCGGACTAGTTGGTTCATTCCTTTCTATTTACTTAGCTAAACGCGGATTTAAAGTTTCGGTCTTCGAGCGCAGACCTGACATGCGCAAGCAGACCGTGGACCGTGGACGATCGATCAACCTTGCCTTGAGCAACCGCGGTCTTCGCGCGCTCGAAGAAGTTGGGCTTGCAGACGAAATAAAAAAAGTAGCCATCCCTATGCATGGTAGAACCATGCACGATCGCCAGGGACAATTAACTTTTCAACCGTACGGAAAAGAAGGGCAATTCATCAATTCGATTTCAAGGAGCAATCTCAACATCGTGTTGATGGACAAAGCAGAATCTCTTGGGGTAAACTTTTATTTCGAACAACGAATTGCCTCCGTTGATTTCGATAAAACTCAAATAGCTTTTCAAGATTCAAAATTTAACATTCAATACTCAACATTTGATGGCATCATCGGGGCAGACGGAGCTTTCTCAGCAGTGCGTGGTTCGATGCAAATCACTGATCGGTTTGACTATGCCCAGGATTACATCGCTCATGGGTATAAAGAATTGCACATTCCCGCAGATGCGGCCGGAAATTTTCGATTAGAAAAAAATTCTCTTCACATTTGGCCTCGCGAAAGTTTTATGCTCATCGCTCTTCCCAACCCCGATGGAAGTTTTACATGCACTTTGTTTTTTCCTTTTGAAGGACAGCTTTCTTTCAACTCATTGAAAACTGAAATAGAGGTTGAGAAATTTCTAAAGGAGACTTTTCCAGATGCCTTTGTTTTGATGTCCAATGCAATTCAGGATTTTGCGAGTATCCCCTCGTCATCGCTTGTAACGGTAAAATGTTTCCCGTGGGTAAGAAACAAAACTTTATTGATCGGAGATGCTGCTCACGCCATTGTTCCGTTTTTTGGACAGGGAATGAATGCTGGTTTTGAAGATTGCCGAATCTTAAATCAACTGATTGATCAAGCTTCAGATTGGCGGGAACTATTCAATCAATTTCAAAATACAAGAAAGCCTGATACAGATGCAATCGCACAATTGGCATTGGATAATTTTATTGAAATGCGCGATCTCGTGGCTGATGCCAGGTTTTTATTGAGAAAAAAGATCGAAGCAAAATTGAATCAATTGTTTCCGGAAAAATGGATCCCCTTATATACCATGGTCACTTTTCGCGATGACATTCGCTACTCAGAAGCACTTTCCATTGGACAAAAACAAAAACGGATTATGGATGACGTGATGCAACGAAATAATATAGAAGCAACATGGGAACAATTGGATTTTGTATCTATCGTGAATAAATTGGAAATGCATGCCTAAAATTTCTGAGACCGATCTCCTGCTTAATCCTGACGGAAGTGTCTATCACCTTAATCTGTTGCCTAAGCACATCAGTGACACTGTTATAGCCGTAGGCGATCCGAGTCGCGTGTACATGGTAAGTCAGTTTTTTGATGACATAGATTTCGAGATGAATAAGCGCGAGTTCATTACTCATGTAGGAAAATTCAATGGGAAAAAAATAACCGTTATCAGCACAGGCATTGGCACTGACAATGTTGAAATATTTTTTTCCGAACTCGATGCGCTTGTCAATGTGGACTTGAAAACACGCGAGATAAAACCACGAAAGAAAAAATTAAAAGTCATTCGCATCGGAACTTCAGGCGCATTGCAAGAAGATATTGCCGTTGGTTCGTTTTTAGTTTCCGACTATGCCGTAGGCTTTGACAACTTGATGAACTTTTACGACCTGCCAATGAACGATGAAGAAGCCGGCCTCGCTCACGATATTCAGAAAAAAGCAGGTTTATCATTTATGCCTTATGTTGTGCGTGGTTCAGAGAATTTGATCGAACAAATCGGTTTTGATATTCCGAAAGGAAATACGGTGACGAGCCCCGGTTTCTACGCACCACAAGGAAGGACACTTCGTGCGCCTGTTCGTTTGCCCAATTTACTGGAAGACTTGAATTACTATCATAAAGGAGATTTCTGGCTCACCAACTTTGAAATGGAAACGGCCGGTTACTATGCCATGGCACGATTACTAGGACATGAAGCCTTGAGCGTGAACGCCATTCTTGCCAATCGAATAAAGAATAAATTTGCCAAAGACCCCAACAAGGTCATTGAATCGCTTATCAAGAAAGTACTTGAGCGAGTTTAAGCAGTGGTTATGCTGTCCATGCGCAAAATGTGCCTACCGGCATTGAAAGGATCGTCATTATAGAATCCCGAAAGAATGCGGTGAGCAATTTGCTCGATCACCAACTCATCATCTGATTTACTTTGTTTGCCTTGCCAAAAAACGCGTTGAGGATGTTTCTTCATGTCATCCACATAAGCTTTGGCATGGGAGTATTGCTCGTTGGTGAACGTGATGGTAAAGCAGGTTCTAACTTTTTGTGTGTCCATAGTCTAGAAATTACAACTTAGGTTTCGCAACTATTGTGCCTGAGTCTTTGCACTAAATTTCTGGAATTAATGATTTCCAATCAACCTTCTCGTTCGTTCGCGGACAAAAATGTCCGTGAATGAAATTATAACGGAGAAAAAAATTCCAGTCTATCGCTTTGAATGAATTGTTCAGATGTCAGTATACCGTGAAAAACCGGGGCCTTAATTCCATCACCAAAAGTGCGGGAGGAAGTAAAGACCCTTGCCTGGTCCCAAAGTTTCGCATCGATAAAAAGTTGAAGGGTCTGTGCTCCTCCTTCTATAATTACTGATTGGATTTTTTGTCCCTGTAAATCGTTAACTAAATCGCCAATAAAATTATTTTCATCCAGCCGAACAAAAAGCAAATCTACATGTTCTTCATGCCTCAACACGTTATAGCAAATCGTTTTTGTTTTCTTGTCAAACAAATGAAGATGAGAGTTTAATCGTAGAAAGCGGTCAATCACAATGCGGGTTGGGTTTCTTCCACTCCAGTCTCTGACGGTGAGCAATGGATTATCGTGAGAGGCTGTTCTCGTGCCTACCAAAACGGCATCTTCTTCGGTTCGCCATTGGTGAACGAGCTGTCGCGAAAATTCATTGCTTATCCATTTCGATCCGAAATTTTTCTGCGCAACAAATCCATCTGATGTTTGAGCCCATTTTAGGATAATGTACGGTTTTCGCTTCTCCGCGAAAGTGAAAAACCGTTTGTTCAATTCACGACCTTCTTTTTCTAAAACCCCGGTAACCAATTCAATCCCTGCCTCTTTTAATTTCTTAATCCCATTTCCGCTCACCTGGGGATTTGTATCAACATTCGCAATCAAGACTTTCTTGACCTGATGTTTGACAAGCAGGTCAGTACAAGGAGGAGTTTTGCCAAAATGCGAACATGGCTCGAGGTTTACGTAAACTGTGCTCTCTTTTAAAAGAGATTTATTTTCAACAGATTCAATGGCATTGACTTCGGCATGAGCATCACCAAATTTTTTGTGCCAGCCTTCACCGATGATTTTATTATCGTGCACAATCACACAACCAACCCTCGGATTGGGACTCACGTGTCCGATGCCAAGTCTTGCCAATTCTAAGGCACGCTGCATGAAAAGCTCATCGGGTGTCATCGGCTTTTGTTATCATTGCAAAGATGATTCGGAAGTTAACTAATTCCAAAGCTGTTTTTCGGTTGATCAAATCGCGATTGACCTTAGACGACCCTGATGAGGCTCATGCCATTGCTTTGGCAATCATGGAGAAATATTATGGATTCAATTTAACCGACATTCTTTCAGGAAAAGACGTTGAAAATATTGACTTCTCTCTAATCATCGAGCGGATTAATCAACATGAGCCCATTCAATACATTCTTGGCGAGGCAGTTTTTTATGGAAGAAAATTCAAGGTTAACTCCTCCGTTTTAATTCCCAGACCTGAAACCGAGTTGCTCGTTCAGGAAGTGATTAATGAAAATTTTGTTTCTCCCCGCATTTTAGAAATTGGTACAGGTAGCGGTTGCATTGCAATCGCTCTAAAACTTGAGATCCCTGCATCCCAAGTTTACTCGCTCGACATCAGTGAAAATGCAATCAGTGTAGCGAAAGAAAATGCTGCCGCTTTAAAAGCAGAAGTAGAATTTATTCATAAAGATTTTCTTCAAGATTTTTCGATAGAACCGTTTGATGTTATCGTAAGTAATCCTCCTTACATAAAGGAATCTGAAAAAACATCGATGAGGCCAAACGTATTGGAGCACGAGCCTCACCAGGCGCTCTTTGTTCCTAATGAAGACCCCCTGCTCTTTTACAAAGCAATCGCTTCTAAAAGCAAATCGCTACTCAAACCCGGTGGCAAAATTTTTGTCGAGATCAACGAACAGTTTGGTGAAGCCATAAAAGAATTATTTGAAAACACTTCGTTTCATCAGGTCGAAATCATCAAGGACTTTGACGATAAGCACCGGATAGTGACTGCAACATACTCCTACTGAATTCAGGGTTTCAAAAAAATCAAGCGCAATTCGCCCTGACCTGGTTCAATGAGCATACCGTCCTCTATCGATTGCAAAAGGGAAATAGGCATGGGTTTAGGAGGCAATATAGAGGGTTGATCGGCCTACCAGAGAATGAACGAATTTTCCATAGGACAAACTCCCATCTAAACTGATTCAGTTTGAATATATGCTTTAAACTATGGTATGGTTTCAGCCAAAATATATAACTGGGCTATACGTGATTCAAGCTTGGGCAATGCCACAGTAAAGATGAGCAGAGTTCTGTATATCATTCATCTGATTTTATTCTCTTTAGCTTTTATTAAAATAAATTATACAAACGCCCAGGGTTCAGAAATTGTGCGTACTAAGATGGATACCCTTCGTGTTTTAAACGGCCGTCTCAAAGTTCTTTTGAAAACAAGCACATTCACTGTGATGAAAACTGATCAGCTCCTGCTCATGTACTCATCTTCCTTTACAGGACAAATACTTCGCGCTGACGGTTTTAAGATTGGCGAAAATTCTACAATAAGGTTCTATCAGACCAACATTGAAAATTCCCAGAGCAATGACGGTGGCTTATCTACATGGAAACTCATCCTATCGTTTACTGATCAAATCCCTGAGAGTCAATGGATCGGGAGTGGCGTGGAACGAATGAGCAACGGCTTTCTCTATTTTGTCAAATTAGTATCACATGAAAGACCCGAACAGTTTTTCAAATTTGTTTTCTTTTACATCGACAACAAACTCGCCTTTAGTTTATTTCAATGCCCTGTTTATCCTTTACAAGCTTATCCAACCGAACCTGAAAAGTATTTAAGCTTTGTTGTCAACGATCCCCACCCTTCCAGGTTCACTGGTTTTCAAAAGAAGTAACCAAGTCTTTAAGCAGAACATCGATTAGCCTTTAAAAGTGCTTACCACCTGAATGCCGCAAAAAAGCGTCATTGCCTTCTAAAAACATGACAAAAATCAATGATCTTCTAAGTTTAGGTCAGGGGATAATTGCTACAAATAGGTAAAATTTGATTCATCTGACACTGCAATATTTCCCGCCAAACAAAATTTCCCGGTCATGAAAAAAATACTCGTTCCCACAGATTTTTCCAAGCCCTCTCAGTGGGCGCTGGAGACTGCAATCGGCATAGCGAAAAAAACAAAGGCCGAAATTATTTTACTCCATGTAATTGAAAAGCCTACAGACGGTTCTTTCAATGTGGAAGGCCAGGTATTTGATTATACCGATCAGGAGGAGAAACTTTTTACATTGATGCTCATTAAAAAAGGTAAAAGTCAATTAGAAGAAACGGCACAAGCAGCCGAGACTTCAGATGTGGCTATACAAACAGAGTTGAGGATTGGCAATCCGTTTCATGGAATTCGGGCGATCATTACTGACCATAAAGTTGATTTAGTAGTGATGGGCACATCGGGCCGTACAAGACTTGAAGAAGCTTTAGTCGGCTCGAATACGGAAAAAGTCGTGCGATATTCAAGGCGTCCCGTCTTTTCGATTCACGAAAAACCAACTACCACGGAATACAAAAACATTGTTTATGCAACTTCGCTCAACGAAAACGAAAAATCCTTCGCAGAAATTGTTAAGCAGATGCAAGAAACCTACGATGCTACCTTGCATATGGTAAGGATCAATACGCCAATGGTATTTCAGCCCGACTACCTGGTAAAAAAGACAATGGAAAATTTTGCTCGAAAATTGAATCTCAAAAATTTCACGCTAAATATTTTCAGCGACTACGATGAAGAAGAAGGGATAATTCATTTTGCTTCCAGTATTAAAGCAGATGCAATTGCCATGGCCACACATGGCCGTACCGGGTTCGCACATGTGCTTGCACGAAGTATTGCTGAAGATGTGGTGAACCACTCCTCCATGCCAGTGTTGACTTACATTACAAGAGGGGATTGAAATCAACAAATTAATACTGCAGAGAAAGCTCTTGGTGGTTAAATTCTTATTTAGCCTTAAGTGTTCTAATGTAATTCACCAAACTCCAGGTATCGGATTCGTCAGGGACTTTCTTCTTAAATGTGGGCATCTCATCGCGGCCTTCAATGATTTTATAAAACAACGAGCCGTCACTTTGCTTTTGGACTACGTCTTTGGCGAAGTCAGCCATTTCAGTTTCAAGCTCTCCAGCCTTCGTTCCATCGCCAGCACCCTTCTTCCCGTGGCACGATTGACAGTGTTTGGCCCAAAGTTCTTTTCCTGTTTGCAAAGATTCACCATCTGACTTTACAGGGTTTGTCTTTTTTGCGAAGGAATCGGGTACATTCCATGGCTTAGCCTGAAAAAAAGTAAAAGAATATAAACCAATGGTTACAACTAATACTGCAATAAGAACATGATTTTTAAAATAAGCACTTGTGTTCATACAATTTGTGTTTAAAATGAAGATAACTATTTCATTGCTCAAGACCAACCTTACGAATTCTGAAAATCAGAGAGAACAAGTAGAAGATTAGCCCCCATACGGTGAAGATGACGAGATTTGGAAACACTAATAACCAAATTGGAGTTTTATCTCTTGCTGCCCACAAACTCCTTTCATAAAAACTTCGATCCACTTTTTGTGGGACACCCCATTTAGCGTACTTCAGTGCAATGATTGTACCATAGCTTTCATTGTCTTCTACCTTAGCTCCGATAATGATATTACCTTTGGCATCTCCGGGAATAGTGGCTTTAAAATTAAGATCTACTGAAACATCCCCCGTTTCGTTTGTAGTGAGCGCGTTTTCTGAGAGTGACAGATCACTAAAAATTCTCCGAACAAAAATTTTCATTTCAGTCTCCGGCACCTCAATCCATTTGCCTTCTTTCAAGGCCCGGAGCTTCGCACTTATTTTCCTGGTGCTGTCGACCTCAGAAATAGAAAGGTCAATTCTCGCTTTGGCGATCTCGATCTCAGTTGACTGCTCGTTATAATCTTTGCCTTCGGCTACAAATGCGGCTAACTTGAAAGGCGACACAGAATCCAATTTGAGTATAATTGCATCAGGCAATTCAATTGATGCGATTCCTTTTCTATTAGTCTTTGCTTTTCCCAAAGAATTGCCTGGCGTTTGCTCGCCAAGAAAAAATTCAACTTCAACATCACCAACAGCTTCAAATTTCTTTCCACGCTTGGATTTTGCTGTTGCGCTCACCTCATAGGACTGATCGTTGATTTGCAAGTAGTTCAAACCAAGCTTTATGGATTTTTTTTCCTCCTGTGCTGAAGAGATGAATGTATTCAGCAACAAGAGTGTGGTAAGTATTATAAAATTACATCTTTCCATGATCAGCCAGTTTTAATGGTAGCACTCTTTCCTCGATAGTTTCATGTATCGGAATGATTGGAAAAAACCGAACAAAGAATGTGACGATCAGCAATGCTCCGGCTAACGTGCTAATGGTGATAGCCCACTCTTCCCACGTTGGAAAATAATTTTTGTAGTTTTCGGGAACGTCATACATCGGGAGAAAAGGACTCAGTAATGTTGGCGCAACAATCAGGAAGCGCTTAAACCAGGCCCCCACGACTACCAACATTCCCATTACGAACATCGGCATCGGTTTTCTTCCTTGCGGAAATAATAGAACGATCACAGGCACGATCATTCCAAGGATAATCACTGACCAGAATAACAAAGAAAACTCTCCAGTGAACAAGCTCATCAAATGATGCTCCTCCGCCTTCTTCATTTTAAATGCAGGTACTAAATATTCGTTCACATTGAAGTAGAGATACAGCAGCGCCAGCATTACCAGCACTTTTCCCATGTTATCAAAGTGCTTTTCAGTAATATAATTTTCGAGCTTATAATTCCTTCTAAAAACATACATTGCCACCACCACTCCACCCGCTCCAACCAGAAAAGCTCCTGAAACAAAGTATGCCCCGAAATTAGTGCTGTCCCATCCGGGCCGATAGGTAGTAGCAAAGAGCCAGGACGTCACGGTGTGTATAGATAGGGCTATGGGAATAATCATAATTGAAATAATCTTCACAGCTTTCTTGCTCATTCTGATTTGAAGGTGAGTTCCTTTCCAGAATGAGCCCAGAAATTTATACCACCACTGTCCGATCTTTCCTCCACTTTTACTCGCAATGAGTATGGGCAGGTCAGGCAACAAGGGAAGATACAAAAACAGAATACTTAACATGAGATATGTGGTGATCACAATCACATCCCACATGATTGGTGATTGCAGCCTTGCAAAGAGAAACAAATTCATAAAGCGATCTGGTCGCCCCATGTCGACAATAATTGCGAGTGATGCAAAAATGATAGCGGCCACGGCAATGATCTCGGAAATGCGTGTGAGTGGAGTTCTCCAGTGTACGCCAGTCAGTCTGAATATGGCCGTAATCAGCGAACCCACCAAACTGATGGCCACAAAGAAAACAAAATTGGAAATATAAATTCCCCACGAAGCATAATCGCGCATGGCCGTGATCTCTAATCCTTTTTGAATTTGATGGATGTATGCGCCCAACCCTATTGCACAAATAACAATGAGGGAAATTGTCCAGATAACTCCGGCTCTGCCAAACTCTTGTGGAAGGAGATCAGCTACAATTTTATTTTTTTGATCGGATGACATTCTGATGAATAAGTTTAATCCTTTACAATTTAGAAGTAGGCAGTGGGCAGTCACCAGTAGGCAGTAGAGGAATCGAGTCTGCCGACTGCATTCTGCCTACTGCTAACTTTTTGTCTTGAGTCCATCTTCAAAAGGGAACGACCGATCTACCGGTGGCAGATAGTAGACACTTGGTTTCGTTCCCAAATCTTCCATGAGGCGATAGCCCGAACGATCGCGGATCAATTCGCTGAAGCGAACTGTCTCCGAACCATTAGTCACGACATCTTCATTCATGTCGCCAAAATAAAATACACCGTTGGGGCAAGCCGATACACAATGAGGCAGCTCTCCTTTGCGAACCATATCAGGACAGAAATCACACTTGGAAACCGTACCAATCTTTGGCGGGCAACTTGTTTCAGGTGAATACTGCATCTCGAGCGCTTGAGGTGGAAGAATAGGTTCCTCCCAATTGAAGACACGAGTAGAGTATGGACAAGCTGCCATACAGAAACGACAACCGATACATCGATCATTATCAATCAACACAATTCCATCTTGTCTTTTGAAAGTTGCATCCACTGGGCAGACCTTTACACATGGCGGATCATCACAATGCATACATGTAGTTGGTTGCCAAAAGGGTGAAGTGTGTTCAGCCTCCTGCATCGGATAAATTTTTATCCAGTTTTGATGATCATGAACAAAGTGGGCATGATTACATGCCGATTGACACTTCTTTAAATTATGACAGTGCGCAAGATCGATCACCATCACAAATTTTTTCCCGGGTATACCCTTCCGTGCTTCTTCATTAGAAACATGAGGTGTTTCAGGAATAGGTTTGAGATAAGCTTTATCTACTTCAATGATTTCGCCTGTGACCGAAAGAAGCTTTACTTTTTCGCCCGAAGCCTTTGTTTCATTTTCACCAGCCTTAGTAAATGGATCTTTCGATGAACAAGCCGTGACTGCCGTTGCGACAACCGCAGTCACGGCACCTTTAATAAAATCTCTTCTCGATTTTTGTTCACTGAGCGGAACAATTTTAGGAAGCTCCGTCATATAGCCTTATTTTTTTTGACCCAGTTCTGAAGATCTTGTTTGGTGGCTGCTTGTTTGGTGATTGGGATTTTGTTTGCATCAATCTCAACCAGCTTGCCATCCTGAGTTAGGAACCTGCCTGACGGGTAGGCAGGCTTAATGGTCTTCTTTTCTTCCTTTTGCTTGGTGAAGCGAAGTGTGGCCAGAAAAGCCGCCAAACTCAAGCCGGCAAATAAAAATTTTCTGCGATTTTGCTTTTTCATTTTGCTCTTGCTAAAAATTCCATAGCCTGGTAATGTTGAACCCAATCAGAAATTGACTTGTGGAAAAAACTCCTGAACCAGGTCTATTCTCTGTATATGAAATGTTTTGCTGCGGTAAAATTCCCTGGAAAGTAGTGGCGAACATTTGAAAGGCGTGGGCGCTTGTCGAAATCTCCCATCCTATAGTGATGCCAGGCTGAAGCTTAAAGTTAGGGTCTTTGTGTTTCGTCAATTGTTGCGTGTAATTGAACATGATTGATGATTGAGGCGAAAACTTGTATCGACCGGAAAAACCGATAGCAATCATATCATTTCTGTAAAGAGAATCAGTTGCATTGAAGTGTGTAAAACTTGGCGCGATCTGTAGTGAAATCTTTGAACTGACACGCGAAGCAATGATGAGCTCTTCGAAGTAAGAAAAACGGTAAATGTCTTTAGGGAAAAAACTTTTGTCGCGAGTGTCTATTACCACATTCGTGAAAACGGAGACACTCACCGGAATACTCCAGTCCTTTCTTTGCTTGAGGATGGAATATTTGGCATTCACATCTAAATATTTATTGAGCTTACTAAAACCAAAGCCAACCGCCAGATTATTAATCGGCACATAGCTAAAACCAATGCGGATGTTGGCTGAGCCATAAATTCCAAATAAATCTTTGACACCATTTTCTACTGTACCGAACCGGTGCTGCATATTCATCTCTAACGTTTTTTTTGAAGGAACAACAACAGATTGTTCATCCATGAGCTGCCCACTTTCAAATGCCGGTTTCGCGGGCTTGCTGACCTCTTCTTTCTTTTCACCTTCCTTTTTTTCTTCCTCTTGCGCTAATGCACTCGATGCAGCAACGAAAATTAGCAAGAGAAAAAGGACTGGAGGCATTTTGAATCCTTCTCTTGGCTTGACATGTAGGTCGAAATTGCTTTTCATAATGCTTAGATTTTAATTGTCGAGTGCTCCTTGTTGTATCCATTTGAGTATAAGTGCGCGATCGACATCGGTCGCTTTATCTTTCATGCTTCCTGTATTGATCTTTTCATAAAGAATACTTGATGCGGGAAAATCCACATCGATATAACCGTAGTAGATCAAACTTGTGTAGGCGTTTTGAGTTGAGAGATCTGGCGCCTGACCGCCCTTGATATGACAACCGGATTTGGCGCAGTTCGCATTAAATATGGGAATGATGTTGAGTGAAAACTTAGCGGAATCCGGAGTTGTTACCTTCTTCGGTTTTATTTCTTCCCACGTGCACGAGGCCAACAGGGTGCACAGTAGCGCCACCAACATAAACCGTTTCGTTATTCCAATTAGGTTCATAATGGCTTAGGTTTAAATATTAGTTGATTATTTATCTCGCCAATCCGGTTGAGGTCGTCATTGTCGGTGAACGAGATATTAAACTCATATTGTCCTGCAGAAGAATTGAAAATGATGTCGTCAGCATTTCCTGTATTTAATGCACGGATCAGCAGTACTGTATATCCTTTACCGTTGTTTCCATCAATTTTCGCGAGCTGAACATTTGAAAGTGTATGAACATCTGAGTTACTTCCCGAAGGATTTTGAAGCCAGTATCCGGGAATCCCGCTAAACCCACGGAGTCTTGCAAAAAGATTGTCAACTTCAGTGCTAGTCAAAGGAGTAAAATGGGCTGCACCTTCGTGTAAGTCTTGATTAGACGCAAAAGAAACAAAAGCTTCTCGTGTGAATCGGTTCATGAATCCGGGACCATTGAGGGCAACGCCCGTTTGATAATCAGTACCGTTGCCATCAGCAGTAACACCATGACATGGCGCGCAATTATTTTGAAAAACAACATTGCCCGCAACAACATCCCCGACAAAATTCTTTTTGGTCAACAAATAAAAACCTGGATCAAGAATAGTTAACCCACCTGGGCTACGTGTTAACTCTTGTTGAACTCCATCCCATTCATATTGGGGGCCTGAACGATTGGTTGGGCCGGCAGCATTTCTTACATAAGTTTTATCGCCTTCATCGCTGGTAACTACACTTGAATTATCCGTCATGTCCATTGCATAACCCAATGGCTCGGAAAGTGCAAGAGACCAATTCCACACATCACGTTTGGATGAGCCCATGTCGAATGAAAGAATCATCTTGTCATCACTGCGCTGCGAAGTCCAGCCAGCGGTAGAGCCACTTTTATTTGG
The DNA here is from genome assembly GCA_016178785.1 of Bacteroidota bacterium. Taxonomy (GTDB): domain Bacteria; phylum Bacteroidota; class Bacteroidia; order Cytophagales; family Cyclobacteriaceae; genus ELB16-189. The sequence continues at coordinate 39,725 of JACOSO010000016.1, forward strand.
ATCAGTCACTCCATTATAAACCCAATTGGCATTCGATATATTAAATGTGGTGTCTCTCCATGACACTAGGATGTAGATATTGTTGTCGTCATAGGCAGCCCTCATCGTGATCTTGGGACTCTTCCCGTTATTAAAATCGGCAAGTCCGTTGAGAGTGCCGCTGACATTATACAAACCGTCATCAGAGGGCACTTGCCCTGTGACTAGACTTTGAGGACCAATGGCTAAATAATTTGCAGTTTTCCAGTAAGCAGATGTTATTTTGTTTGGAGGCGTGCTTGTATACGTGGCTTCAAGCGTGGTTGTCGGTTTTGACACTTTAGGTTGCGGAAGCTTGATGGGTTCATTCTCGTAATAAGTGCATCCGATCCACACCAAACCAAGCGCAATGATCAAACCTCGAGTTGTATTTACTCTGCTAGCCATTGTTTTTTCATTTATGGAAAGGGGACCCGAAGATCCCCCGATTATTTTACAGGTTCTTGTTGAGATTAACAGTAATGTAGATGGTAACAAGATCAGCAATGCTTGAAGAAACAAGAGCGAAATCTGTTTTTGCCTGGATTGTTATTTTACCTTCAAAGCTTACATATTTTTTGTTTGGCGTTACACTGGTATCTGTAAAAGGTGCAACATATTTGAACATCAAGCCGACAGGTACGGTCTTTCCATGAAAAACTAAATTTCCTTTGGCCAGATAACCATCACCATAAGTAGAAATACTTGTGCTTGTAAATGTTGCATAACGATCAACGTCTGTGGTAACACTGTTTGGATCGGCTGCCGCGTCATCAGCAGTGATTCCGAAGGTACCTGCGATGCAGCCCAGTTTTCCTTTTACAAATGTCGAGGCGTTCTGGAAAGTACCACCAGCAGTTGAGAGCATCGCGTCTCTTCCGCCCGGGGTGCCTGTGTTAATTGATAGCAGGTCAACTTTTGCCACTATACTGCTTGACGCGAGATTCGAAGCATCAAAATTCAAAGTAAATTGTGCAGTTTGAATAAATGAACCTTTGAAATCAGCTTCTGCACCTCTATATGGAAACTGGAATTGAACAGGGCTGTGAATATTGTCGAATACCCAAGCTCCGGTATTGGTAAACGCACCGGCAGTACCTGAATTTGGATCCCACTGATAAGATACTTGAATGGCTTCTGTCGCAGTCTGACCAACTGAAACAAGGCTCATGTCCTGTGTAAGATCAGTACTTGCTGCTGTAACGAGATATCCACTGGCGGTTGTAAATTTCAGACCATCCAATCTTGCGCTTAGATTCTTGTTGTCTGTTTGATAAACTGAATTTAAATAATAGGCACCGGCAGAAAGGTTGGAGAAATTGTAAGATCCATCCGCACCGGCAATAGTGCTTTGATCATACGTGGTTGTAGTCGTTGCACTTTTAGCAAGGTAAACCACTGCGCCAGATGCATTGGCTGCTGCGCCAGTTAAGTCCGTGTAAGTAACCTTCCCGGATATAGAAACCAGCTTAGGTGCCGGGTCACTGCTTTTTGAACACCTCACCACAAATAGAATTGTAAAGAGGGCTGTTAGACTGAGAATTACCTTAAACCTTTTCATAATTGATAATTTTTTATGGTTGATATTTTTTTCGTTTGACAAGCCAAAGTAAAATCAGGAACAACTGTGATCGCATGACTGATCGCAGGCTTTAACTTGATTGAAGTCAAATTCTAAAATGACATATGACAGGAAAGAGGAAACTGCCACTATATATTATAGTATAGAGAAGGGGTGTCCTTACTCAATGTCGTTATTTAAGCGAGGCAATTCAAAGTTCCAGATTTAAAATTCCAAATTAGTTTAGTCCAACAATGTTGAATCTTGAATTTTAAATCTTGAATCAATGTCGTTAACCGGGTATCATGTACTTGCAAGCCCCATAACCTAATAACATTGTATCCCTTACTATTTAAAAGAATACCTTATAATTGATTTCAGATAAACTTCGAATAACGAGCTGGAGGATGTGAATTCTGTGGAGTCAATGTAATGAACGCCAGATTGGCCAGAAAGCATAAGGCCAGTGGAGTCCTTTCTTAAAATCTCAACACTATAATTTGGAATAGTGTCTGTCTGCGGCATGAGGTCAATCCGAACTAAAAACTCATTTGGTTTAATCGCTTGATCAGTGCTTAAGGGAATCATGCGGTGAACAAACCAGTGAGGAGGCATAAGACTGTCTTTTGAAATCCTTTCATCAAGATTGAGTTCTTTATAGAATGGCCAGGTTAACCCCGAGTGGTTGGTAATCGTATATTTTTTCTGTGGGATCTGCTCCTTAATATATGTCGCGAGCTTTAAGGATGCATCGTCCTTTCGATGAGTAATGATCTCAAGGTAAAAATTACGATCTGGCGCGTATCTCTTTTCCGGTACACACGCGGCAACGAAAAGAAGTACCGTTAGAAAAGGCTTGTTCATTTAAAAGCAAAGCAAAACTACTTAATAGGACTATTTCCTGACAAAAGTCACTTGCGTCAATAAGATCAGTCATACCCCAGACCCATTTCTCGCCCTACGTTTGAAGCGAAATTTCAAAACTATAGCCTCATGAAAAAAATCATATTTAGCATCGGAATCGCATTATTGTTTTACAACTGCGCACCCGATAAACCAAAGACTAAAGAAGAGTATCCCGAGTTTGACGAATCGCAAACTCCCGCCCCGGCTGCAAGCCAGGTTGATCCCACCAAGGGAATTGGCATCATTAAAGAAGTGACTCTTAACAAGCCGATTGAACAAGATCGGGTTAAACGCGGAGTCTCTATTTATGAAATGAAATGCAGCGCCTGCCACAAACTCACCGACCAGCGATTAGTAGGCCCAGGCTGGAAAGATGTCACCAAGAGAAGAAGACCCGAGTGGATCATGAACATGGTCACCAATGTTGAAGTCATGCTCGATAAGGATGCTGAAGCACAAAAACTTCTTGAACTCTGCTTAACAAGAATGCCCAATCAAAATGTTTCCATTGGTGATGCGCGCGATATTCTTGAGTTCATGAGACAAAATGATGGCGAAAAATAATTATCAATCAACTCCAAAAACATATTATGACTATTAATCGAATTCTTTCAATAGGGATCTTGCTGAGCAGTATCGCTATTCTTTTCACAGGTTGTAAGCCTAAAGGACCACAATCAGTAACGACAAGCGGTGCAGCCGAAAAAGTGTATGTAGCTCCTGGGCAATACGATGAATTTTACAATATCGTGTCAGGTGGCTTCAACGGCCAGATGTCAATTTATGGTTTGCCTTCTGGCAGATTGTTCAGAATCATTCCCGTCTTCTCTGTTTTTCCTGAAAATGGATATGGATTTAGTGAAGAAAGCAAAGCTATGTTGAACACCTCACACGGTTTCGTTCCATGGGATGACCTCCACCATATCGCATTATCACAAACAAACGGAGAGCACGATGGCCGTTGGGCATTCGGAAATGCTAACAACACACCGCGTGTAGGCCGGGTGGATATGAAAACTTTCCGCACCGTTGAAATTCTGGAATTACCCAATAGTGCAGGTAATCACTCTTCGCCTTTCATCACTGAAAACAGTGAGTATATCATAGCCGGAACTCGATTCAGTGTGCCCATGGGCGAAAACCGCGATGTACCTATCTCCTCTTACAAAAAGAATTTTAAAGGAACACTCAGTTTCATTAGCGTAAATCCGCAAAGTGGAAAAATGAACCTTTCATTTCAATTGGTAACTCCAGGCGTAAACTTCGACTTATCGCGTGCAGGCAAAGGTCCATCACATGGTTGGTTCTTTTTCTCTTGTTACAATACCGAGCAGGCCTACACCTTGTTGGAAGTAAATGCCTCGCAACGCGACAAAGATTTTATTCTCGCGGTAAACTGGAAGAAAGCGGAAGAATATCTCAAACAAGGAAAAGGCAAAAAAGTATCGAATGTAAAATATGCTCACAATTTCATAGACGAAAAAACGGATGTAGCAACTAGTGAGATGCTGAACGAAGTAATGCAACTCGATATTGCCGAGTTGAAAGACATTGCTTATTTCATTCCATGTCCAAAATCTCCTCATGGTTGTGATACCGACCCTAGCGGTGAATATATTGTTGCCAGCGGCAAGTTAGCGGCAACTATTCCTGTGTTCTCTTTCGCAAAAATTCAAAAAGCAATTACGGACAAAGCTTATGATGGCGATTTCAATGGTATTCCTATTATTAAATATGAAGCTGCATTGCATGGCGAAGTTCAGAAACCTGGTCTTGGTCCATTGCACACCGAATTCGATGCCAGCGGCAATGCCTACACTTCTTTCTTTGTGTCTTCAGAGATTGTGAAGTGGGATGTGAAATCGCTAAAAGTATTAGATCGAGTTCATACTTATTATTCTATCGGTCACTTATGTGTGCCTGGTGGCCCCACTAAAAAACCGCACGGCAAATATGTAATTGCTTACAACAAGATTACTAAAGATCGTTATCTACCCACCGGTCCTGAGTTAGCTCAAAGTGCACAACTCTATTCTATTGATGGAGACAAAATGCAATTGTTGCTTGACTTCCCTACTGTCGGTGAGCCTCACTATGCGGAAGCAATTCCGGCAAGCTTGATCGCGCCAAACTCAACCAAGTTTTATAAAATAGAAGACAATAAACATCCTTATGCAGCCAAGGGTGAGAAGCAAACTAAAGTGGAGCGCAAAGGAAATCAGGTACATGTTTATATGACTGCGATTCGCTCTCACCTAACTCCTGATAACATTGAGGGAATAAAACTTGGAGATGAAGTTTATTTCCACGTAACCAACCTCGAACAAGATTGGGACGTGCCACATGGTTTTGCAGTTAAAGGCGCAGCTAATGCAGAAATCTTAATTATGCCGGGCGAAACACAAACTTTGAAATGGAAACCAGATGATGTGGGTGTGTTCCCATTCTACTGCACGGACTTCTGTTCAGCATTACACCAGGAGATGCAAGGATACATCCGCGTATCTGGTACCGGAAGCAATGTGCCTATCACTTTCTCAACAGGAAAAATTGAAGAAGAACCAAAAGGCAAGTGACCTGCTCATGGTTTACAGGTTTGGATCAGATCAGGTCTTGGAGTGCTGACGGAAACGCCAGCACTCTTTAAAAAAAAATACAATGAATCACTCCCTCAACTCGGTCAATAGAATTTTGGTTGCATTTTGTGCTGTTGCGCTTGCATCAGCCTTCTTCACACCGTTGTGGCAAATTCTGATGTGGGCACCTCAATACCCTGAAGGATTGGAAATGAAAATCTGGATCAACAACCTAACGGGCAATGTCAAAATCATCAGTGCACTGAATCACTACATTGGCATGCGCACTATTGAAGTCTCGATGTTCCCTGAATTTAAGTACATGATCTATATTGTTGGAGTCATCATTTCCATTGGACTTATCACTGCACTTATTAATAAGAGGTGGACGTTACTTATGTTTTTCATTTCACTTGGTGCAGCGGGATTAGGAGCTTTAATTGATTTTTATATGTGGGGCTACGATTATGGACACAACCTAAATCCTGATGCACCCATCAAAGTACCTGGCATGACTTATCAACCTCCGCTCATCGGAACAAAACAACTTTTAAATTTTACCGCGTTCTCAGGCCCAGATATTGGCGGATGGATTTTTATTGCAGTTGCATGGATTATCTTTTTTGTTTTTATCGCTGAACAGTTCTTCCTAAAACCCAAATGATATGAAAACTTGGTATAACAAATTGCCGCGAGCGATTGACGTTGTTCCCTCACCCAATTTCGCAATCAGAAACTTCCACTCTTCTGCCACCCTCTCCCCAGGGAGAGGGTACCGCTTTTTTATGTTAGCGCAGACATTCATTTGGGTGAGGGCGAGAACACTGCGACAATTTATTATTCTCCATAGGGCTCTCCTGTCACTCATTTTAATACTGGCTTTCTGCGCCAATTGCTCAATCAAACCAGAGCCACTTCGTTATTCAAAGGACAACTGTAGTTTCTGCAAAATGACTTTAGTTGATGACAAGTTTGGTGGAGAGCTGGTAACAAAAAAGGGAAAAGTGTTCAAGTTCGATGACATCAAGTGCATGATTTCATTCTTAAATTCTTCCGAAAGAAAAGCGGAGGTATATTCTTATGAGTTAGTAGTGGATTACGCGCACGCGGCTGATGAATTTGATTTGATTCCTGCAAGTGATGCTTTCTATCTACAGTCTTCTGAGTTAAAATCACCAATGGCAGGAAATGTTGCAGCTTTCAAAATGCTAGAAGAACTGCAAGACTATCAAAAGAAGTGGAATGGCTCAGCCATGTCATGGAATGAAGTGAAAGAAGTTTTCAAATGAAAATACCTGTCACTATAGCGTTTCTGTTTTTAATCGCATTTACTATTCAAGCTAAAAAAATAGTTGTTTCCGACAATTCATTAGCTAGAGTAATTGCAAGTGCAAAGGCCGGTGATACGATTTGGATTAAGCCCGGAATTTATAAAACGGGAAACCTTTTAGTTACTAAGTCGCTCGTGATCATTGGCGAAGGACTACCAACCATAGATGGTGAATACAAATATGAAATCTTCACTGTCAACGTGAAGAACGTAACGATCAAAGGCCTTCGATTAATCAACACCGGAACTTCTAGCACATTGGATTATGCCGCTATCAAAGCTACCGGTGCAGACGACCTGAAAGTAATTGATAACATTCTGATCAACGCCTATTTTGGAATTCACATATCAAACACATCAGGCGCGCAAATTATCGGAAACAAAATTTCAAGGGCACAAGCTGCTTCTGAAACTGCTGTAGGAAATGCCATTCACCTTTGGAAGAGTAATCACGCATTAATTGAACGCAATCAAGTTTCTGGTCATCGTGATGGAATCTATTTTGAATTCGTGACGAACTCGGTTATCAAAAACAATCATAGTGAGAAAAATATGCGGTACGGGCTTCACTTCATGTTTTCAAATGAAGATCAATACATCGAAAATGAATTTGTAAACAACGGTGCCGGTGTAGCTGTGATGTATAGCTACGCGGTGAACATGATTAGAAATCTTTTCGCCAACAACTGGGGTTCCTCGGCTTACGGTTTGCTTTTAAAGGATATGCGCGACAGCGAAGTGATCAACAACCGATTCCTCAATAACACGATGGGAATTTATATGGAGGGCAGCAGCCGCATCAATTTTACAAAGAATGAATTTTCCGGAAACGGATACGCCATTCGCATGCAAGCGAGCTGCGATGGAAATGTATTTGATCAAAATAATTTTGAAGCCAACACTTTTGATATCGCCACCAACGGAACGATGGTGCTAAACAAAATGGAAAAAAATTACTGGGACAAGTACGAAGGCTATGATCTCAATAAAGATGGTCTGGGCGATACTTCTTATCATCCGGTAAATCTTTATTCAATGATTGTTGAACGTGTGCCGGTCGCAATACTATTATGGAGAAGTTTTATGGTATTTCTCATCGACAGGGCAGAAAAAAATCTCCCTGCAATTACTCCTGAAAATTTACTGGACAGTAAACCTTCAATGAAACCTTATGATCTCCTTGCAAAAAGTAACTAAGTTTTACGGAAGGTTAAAAACCCTTAGCGAAGTTGAACTCGAAATGAAGGCGGGTCATTGCTATGCGCTTCTTGGGCCGAATGGTTCAGGTAAAACAACGTTGATCAAATCTGTTCTTGGAATGGTGATACCCGACAGCGGTGAAATCAGAATCAATAATCAAAATGTAGCGGGGCAATATCTTTATCGAAAGCAAATAGGTTACATGCCCCAGATAGGTCAGTATCCGGCTAACCTTCGCATGGCTCAACTTTTTGAAATGATGAAAGGCCTTCGCCCGGATGTAAAAAATACGGATGAAGAATTAATTGATTCATTTGGCCTTCGCCCCTTGATGGATAAAAGGATGTACTCTCTCTCTGGCGGCACCCGGCAAAAAGTAAGTGCAGCACTTGCTTTCCTATTTCGTCCTTTCATCTACATTTTAGATGAGCCCACCGCAGGCCTTGATCCTGTGGCTGTGGAAGTGTTGAAAGAGAAATTAATTCGTGAGAAGAAATCAGGGAAACTTTTCATCATCACTTCGCATATTCTCAATGACCTGGAAGACATCGTTACCGATATGGTTTATCTCTTCGAGGGCTCCATTCGATACAACAGTGCGATTGAAGATTTAAAAACGGAAACACGTGAGTCTTCTTTTGCTAAAGCAATTGCAGTGCTGATTAAAAATCAGGATTTACAAATCAAAGAACTTGTAACACCATGACACGAATGCTCAAATATGTTTTACAAGACGTCCTTCGTGCAAGGTTCGTTCTTTTTTACATGGTATTCATGATGGCGGTGACTACCATTCTATTCCAGCTGGACAGCGATCCTGCCAAAGTGGTTATGAGTTTACTCAATGTAGTATTGTTGGTCGTGCCCCTGGTAAGTATCGTATTTACCACGATTCATTATTTCAACTCTTACGAATTTATTCTGCTCTTGATGGCGCAGCCAATCAATCGCAAATCAGTTTTTTTGAGTCAATATGCCGGGGTTGCCTCTTCACTCTGTCTTTCGTTATTAATTGGTATTGGATTGCCGGCATTAGCATTTGGTGCTGCAACACAAGTTCTTCCGTTGATCAACGTTGGACTATTCCTCACGTGTATTTTTGTATCACTCGGTTTTCTGGCTTCAAGTCTCACACGTGATAAAGCGAAAGCAATAGGCATTGCGCTTTTGTTTTGGTTCTACTTCACTCTAATCTATGATGGTATTCTCCTTTGGGTGATTTATGCATTCAATGATTATCCACTAGAAACACCAACATTAATTCTTACAAGTCTCAATCCAGTCGATCTCGCACGCATCATGATGTTGCTATCTATGGACATCTCCGCGCTCATGGGTTACACCGGAGCGTTCTTCAAAGATTTTTTTGGAAGTGGTTTTGGTATTCTATTTTCATTTGCGATGATGGGACTGTGGGTGATGTGGCCTTTGCTATTAGCATTAAGAAGATTCAAAAAAAATGATCTATGAATAATTTCCCTCACCCGTCCTCGTGCCTCGGACACCCCTCTCCCCAGGGAGAGGGGAAGGGGGTGAGGGATTTTAAAAACCGACTATAAAAACCTAAATCAACCAAGTTATGAAATCGATTTTAATTAAATCCCTTATAGCAGCATCGGTAAGTTCTGTCTTATTTGTTGCTTGTCAATCAAAACAAACTGAATCCGCGACAAGTAGTGTTGCCGAAGCTCCTGCACTTGGCGGACAGTCGTCCGTGAAGGATGATGCATCCGCAAAAAATGTGGTGCAAGTGGCGGTGGCATCAAAAGATCATTCCACATTAGTGACAGCAGTTACATCTGCTGATTTAGTTGATGCGCTTTCTAACGCTGGGCCGTTCACCGTTTTCGCTCCCACCAATGCAGCCTTTGCCAAACTTCCGGAAGGAACGCTTGAAGGGCTTTTAAAACCTGAAAAGAAAAATGACTTGCAAAACATTCTTCAATATCATGTAGCTGTTGGTGTTTATCAACTGGAAAATTTAAATGACGGCCAAAAATTGGGAATGGTAAATGGAGATAACGTTACTTTTACCATGAAAGATGGAAAGTTGACGATCAATGGCGCCTCAATTATTGGAACCGTGAAAGCTTCCAACGGAGTGGTCTACATTATTGACAACGTTTTGCTTCCCCCTTCAAAATAATTGCTTAAAAAAAACAATACTACTTGTCGATTGCTCAAGACATGTACAACGGTCAAGCCAAGCTTTAATCTAAAACGCTCGGATTTACATTCTCTATTTAAGCCCCTTCTCCCGAGGAGCCGGGGTTGGGGATGAGGCATGACAAAAATCAGTTTATGGCTTGACCGTGATCAATCCGGTTCAATGGATTCGGTTATAGTTTTGACTCATCATCAAAACTAAATGGCCATGAAAAAGATACTTGTTCCCTGCGATTTTTCTAAACCTGCGATCAGCGCTTATCGCCAGGCTTTAGGTGTTGCTGCTCAATCCAATGGCGTTGTTCATTTGCTTCATGTGATTGAGCCTCCGATTTTAAATGATACCATGCTTATGCCTACGCTGAATTTCGAAGAAGAACTCATGAAAGAATTGAAGGAAAAAGCGGAAGGTTCATTTAAAAATGTCATTAAGGAAAATAAAGTTGACTATGTGAAAGTCAAATTCGACATTCAGTATGGAGCGGTGTCAAACACTATTCAGGAATACATCAAAGAGCACGAGATCGATCTCATCATCATGGGATCAACTGGAGCGAGTGGACTCAAAGAATATTTTATCGGATCAAATGCCGAAAGGATTGTTCGCCAATCTCCTGTACCGGTTCTTGTGGTCAAAGAATTCTATGAATGGCCCGTCAAAAATATTGTGTTTCCCAACGAGCTGGACACAGAGCACCAGGAAGACCTGGTGATGAAGGTGAAAGAGCTGCAGAATTTCTTTAAAGCAAAACTTCACATCGTCTACATTAATACGGCATCCAATTTTGTGGTTGACACCGTTATACGTCCGCAGCTTCAGGAATTTGCCGATCGCTATATGCTCAAAGATTACACCATCAACATTTTCAATCACGTTTCAACCCAGGAAGGTGTCATTGAGTTTACAAAAATGATCGAAGGCGATTTAATTGCCATCGGAACACACGGTCGCAGAGGCATCAATCATCTAATGAAAGGAAGTATTGCCGAAGACCTGGTCAACCATACGGAATGCCTGATCTGGACTTACAAGCTGAAGAACGAATTAATCGAAGCCTAAACATCGTGGAAGAAATTGCAACAGAGAAGGAGCGGGCAATCCAAACCATTTGTTTCCATTGCGGCCAGAATTGCGAAGAAACCCATTGGCTGGATGAGAAAGTATTTTGTTGCTACGGCTGCAAGACGGTTTATGAGATTTTAAACGCTAATGATCTTTGTGAATATTACCAACTCGACAATCATCCCGGCATTTCACTGCGAAATATTGACGATAAAAATTTCTTGTACCTCGATGAAGAGCCTATTCGAAAGAAACTGACCACATTCGATTCTGAAGATTTCGCTAAAATCACCTTTGCTATTCCATCCATCCATTGTGTGTCATGCATTTGGCTTCTCGAAAACCTTCAAAAAATTGATCACGGTGTTCTTCGCGCAGAAGTAAACTTTGTTGGCAAATCGGTTGCAATAGAATTTGTTCCTGATCGCATCAAACTAAGTAAGCTGGCCGGACTTTTGAGTTCATTGGGTTATGCCCCGCAAATTAATCTTGATGCTGACGGAAAAATTAATCGCGCATTAACTAATCCTATAGTTTTTAAGTTGGCTGTTGCCGGCTTCTGCTTTGGCAACGTGATGCTTTTCAGTTTTCCAGAATATCTTGGACTCGATCAAACAGATCCTTTTTTAATCAGAATATTTTCATTCCTAAATCTGGCCCTGGCCGTCCCTGTATTTTTCTATAGTGGTTTTGATTATTTAAGATCGGCAGCTAAAAGTTTTAAACAGCGGCAGATCAACATAGACGTTCCCATCGCTGCCGGTCTCATTGCATTGTTTTTCAGAAGTGCCTTTGACATCATGACCAATACCGGTTCCGGTTATTTAGATTCCTTCACAGGTCTGGTTTTCTTTTTGCTCATCGGCCGATGGTTTCAAAGCAAAACGTATGAGAGCTTGGCCTTTGATCGCGACTTCAAATCATACTTTCCGCTCGCAGTTCAGCGAATGGTCAATAACGAATGGAGGTCGGTTATCATTTACCATTTATCACCCGGAGATTTAATTCAAATCAGGAATATGGAAATCATTCCTGCCGACAGTACGCTCGTTGATGATTACGCTTTCATCGATTACAGTTTTGTAACTGGAGAGTCAAGACCCGTAAAGCCTAAGCAAGGAGATAAAATTTATGCAGGTGGCCGACTGATTGGGCAACCTATACAGCTTATTATTGAAAAGTCAACTTCCCAAAGTCAACTGACAAGTCTCTGGAACAATCCTGCTTTCGGAAAAGCAAATGAAAGCAAATACAAAAAAATAATCGATCAATCAGCGCGTGCATTCACCTGGGTAGTTTTAGTGATTGCAGTCATTACTGCTGTCTATTGGCGGTTCACCAATTCTTCTCAAATGTGGTTGGTGCTCACTTCTGTTTTGATGGTAGCATGTCCTTGTGCCCTGGCACTTGCTGCACCATTCACCTACGGAAATATGATGCGCGTTTTTGGAAGGAATCAATTCTATTTAAAAAATGCCGATGTGATTGAACGCATCGCAGCCATTGATTCAATTGTATTCGATAAGACAGGGACAGTAACTCATGGAAATAAACCGAAAGTAGAATTCTGCGGGAAATTAAGTGATGAAGAACTTGGAGTAATCAAGCTGCTTACCGGCTCATCTACACATCCGTTAAGTATTATGATAGCGCAGTCGATCAATAAAATTTCTAACGAGAAAATTCTTGAGTTCAAAGAAATGCCTAATAAAGGAATTCAAGGAATAGTGAATGGCCATTTTATAAAAATAGGTTCACCCGAATTCGTGGATGCCACCCACTTAAGCGACTCTCAAGGGTCAAATGTCTTTGTCTCGATAGATGGCGAGGTGATCGGGTATTTTCACATCCAAACCTCACTACGGAAAAATATCAAAGGCATGATCGATCGCCTGGGGAAAAAATGCGATGCACTTCTTTCCGGTGATACAGAAAATGATGCGTCTGCGATGAAATCGCTATTCACAGATCATACACTTTTGTTTTTCAATAAATCCCCTCACGACAAACTTGAATACATTCACAATTTGCAGCAGCATGGAAAAACGGTTTTAATGGTGGGCGATGGCCTCAACGATTCTGGTGCCCTGAAACAAAGTGATGTGGGCATCGCCATAACCGACAATGTGGGCGTGTTTACTCCGGCATGTGATGGCATTCTCAACGGACATAAGTTAAGTTCGCTCGATAAATTCATTTCGCTGGCAAAATCATCAACAGTCATTCTGAAAAGTGCATTTGTCATCTCATTCCTTTACAACGCGGTAGCATTAGGTTTTGCTGTAACCGGAAACCTAACCCCACTCACCGCTGCCGTGCTTATGCCATTGAGCAGCATTAGCGTAGTTGGTTTCTCTTCTATTGCGGTCAACACAGTAGCTAAACATAAATTAAAATAAGGTTATGTATCAATCAGGAGAAGATGCAGTAAAGATTATCAAGCCAAACGATCGGATCTTTGTGCACGGAGGCGCAGCAACTCCGCACTATCTGCTTAAAAAACTTTGCGAGCGTGCAGAGGAGCTTTTCAATATTGAAATGGTGAGCATCAGTTTGCAAGGTAAAATTCCAATCGCTGACCCAAAGTATCGGGAAAATTTCAGAATCAATTCACTGTTTGTTTCTCCGAATGTGCGCGAAGCCGTGAATGATGGTCGTGCTGATTATGTTCCTGTTTTTCTCAGCGAGATTCCTCAGTTATTCAGAAGGAACATTCTTCCGCTCGATGTAGCGTTAGTACAAGTATCTCCGCCTGACAAACATGGCTTCTGTTCTTTGGGGACCTCTGTGGACTGCGCTGCAGCTGCGGTAAAAACAGCAAAGCATGTGATCGCACAAATCAACACCAGAATGCCGCGAACGCTGGGCGAAGGGATCGTCCATGTTAGCGAACTAGATTCGATGGTGGTATATGAACAAGAACTTCCTGAGGTTTCCAACGGAGATGAAATCACTGAGACAGCCAAACGAATTGGTACCTATTGTGCTAATCTCGTTGAGGATGGTGCCACCATTCAAACCGGGATTGGCTCGGTACCAGATGCTGTTCTCGCTAGCCTCACCAATCACAAAGAACTTGGAGTACATACTGAAATGTTTTCTGATGGCATTATTCCGTTAATAGAAAAAGGAGTGATCACCAATCAGCACAAGAAAAAGTATCGCGGAAAAATTGCGAGTTCCTTTATCCTCGGAACCAGAAAGCTTTATGACTTTGTAGATGACAATGCATCGGTGGTGATGCTCGGCATTGACTATGTGAATGACACTTCTATTATTCGTACTAATCCAAAAGTAACGGCAATCAACAGTGCGATCGAAGTTGATATTACCGGGCAAGTGTGCTCTGACTCTATCGGCACGTATCATTATTCCGGAGTTGGTGGCCAGATGGACTTCATGCGCGGGGCGGCCCTTTCTGAGGGCGGAAAACCAGTCATCGCGCTTCCGTCTATCACATCGAAAGGGAAGCCTAGAATCGTTCCTTTCTTAAAACAAGGAGCGGGCGTAGTAACTACCCGTGCGCATGCGCATTACATTGTAACCGAATATGGCGTGGCTTACCTTTATGGAAAAAATATGAGGCAGCGCGCCAAGGCCCTGATTGAAATCGCCCATCCGAATCATCGTGAAGAACTAGAGCGCCAGGCATTTGATCGCTTCCATACGTACGAATTTGAACGCACATTTTATTAAGCATGGGCATCATTGTCATCTTAATCACGATCAGCCTTAGCATTGCCTTGATTTTCTTAGGTGTATTTTATTGGAATATCAAGAGCGGGCAGTATGACGATACATACACACCTTCCATCCGAATGCTGTTTGATGATAAACTTAAGCATGAATCCCAAAACAAGAAAGGAAAAAGAGACAGCAGGCAGTTGTGAGCATGATTGAATTTGAGTCTTGAGCTTTCAGCTTTGAACCTTGACCTTTAAACTCTGAATTTTAATTTTTGAATCTTGAATTCCTTTACTCCTGATATTGAAACCCGTGATCACGTGATTCTTTTTGTAAATAGTTTTTATGACAAAGTAAAAGCCGATCTCATGTTGGCACCTGTCTTCAGTCACGTTGATTGGCCCAATCATTTGCCTGTGATGTATGATTTTTGGTCATCGATGCTTTTAGGTGATCGCTCCTACTTTGGAAACCCTCTGCAAAAACATCTGCCCTTAAAGATCAGCACCAAACATTTTGAACAGTGGCTCTTGTTATTCAAAGCTACCATCAACGAGCATTTCAAAGGAGAAAAAGCGGAAGAAACTAAATTGCGAGCAGAGTCTATCGCAGCTGTCTTTCAATTCAAAATGGGTTTGATGGACTGGAAATAAGCCAATAACGTATGTATTATTGATGTCTTATCAATAAACATAAATGCTTCAATTTTTGGTAACTTATATGACTTTCCAATAATGACATTATTCAGAAAGATCATCACTTCCCCAGAAGTTGAGAAAGCGTATAATCAATTCATGCTCAACTTTGAAATTCAGGCCCTTCGAGTAACCTGCTTTTTCGGAATCTTCCATATATTTTTTTTTCTAATATTAGATTACTGGCGTGCAAACAATTACATCTACGTACTCATTTACAGATCAAGCACGATTTTCGTAATACTCTTGGTAATCCTACTGAGTTATAAAAAGGGAGTTACCAGTTACTATTATAACTTCCTCTGTTTGTTACTTTGTTCGGCTTTGCCTGTACTCTTCTATTTACTGGACCTGACTGCAGGTATGCCACCTTTTTTTCTTCCTAATGCAATGCTCCTCTTCTTTTATGTGTTTAACGCGTGCTTAGGGCATTCATTTAAAATCAAGATTGTCCACACAAGTTTCCTCGCTGTCCTCTTCATTCTGTATTCGTTTTATTTCTCACCATATCGAAGTTTTCACCTTTCGCAAGTCTGGAATATTTCACTCAACGCTTCCATTTCTCTGCTTATCGGCTACCTGATTGTTTGGTTTAAACGCCTCAGTTTTGTTCAACATGAAGAATTAATGGAAACCAACTCTAACTCGATGAGGCTTTACAGGCGGCCGAAATGGGTATTTGGAGTTGGAATATAAAAACCAACAAGCGCACTTTTGATAAAAAAATATTGCACTTGCTCGGGATTGCCGGCAATACTTTCAAAGGAACACCTAATGAATTTTTCAACGCAGTGCATCCTGAAGATCGAGATGCGCTGGAGAAAATGCTTAGTGAAGGACTGGAAACTAAACGAACTATATCACCGGAATACCGCGTGGTTTGGCCAGACGGGAGTATCCATCATTTAAAAGCGAGGGCAAAACTGATTTTTGATGCGAAGGGCTCTCCATCAAAATTGAAAGGAATCAGTTGGGACATTACTGACCAGAAACTGATCGAGAAGGAATTGATAGACAAACAAAGCCAAATCAATAATTTCTTTAACAACGCTCCCGATGCTATTATTATTATTGATAAGAATAGCGCGATTCACAATTGGAATCCGAAGGCCGAGCAAATTTTTGGGTGGAAAGCTGAAGAAATTATTGGAAAGAGCATTGAGCAAACCATTATTCCCCAAATTCATCGCAAAGCTCATTTTCTTGGAATGCAAAGCTATAACAATACGGGAGAGGGTCGGATCATTAATTCAACTATTGAAATTACGGCCCAACGAAAAAATAATGAGGAATTCCCAATCCTTCTTAGTGTTTCTAAGACTACAGTAAAAGGTATCCCCTATTTTATAGGATTCATCAACGATATTACCGAGAAGAAAAAAGCCGAAAACATCTTGATAGAAAGTGAAAGCAGGTTCAGACAGATCAGCGAAACCATCAACGATGTATTTTACTTATATAACATAGTAGAGAAGCGATACGAATTCATCAGTAAAAATTGTGAAGAGGTCTTAGGGGCCTCACAGGATTTTTTCTACAGCGGTAAAAAGTACACTGAAACTTTCGTGGTAGAGGAAGATCGTCAAAAAATGCTGGAAGCCAACAAACTTGTTGACTCCGGCACTCCTTATGACGTGGAGTTTAGAATTACCAGCAAAGGTGAAGTCAAATGGATCAGGGAAAAATCTTTTCCAATAAAAGGTAAGTCTGGAAAAGCCGTTAAAAATTCTGGCGTCTGTACGGATATTACCCATCTTAAGTTCCAGGAATTTGAATTAAAAACTCAAAAGCGTCATTTGGAAACCCTGAACGATACAAAAGATAAATTTTTTAGCATTGTGGCTCATGATTTAAAAAGCCCACTCAATTCCTTAAAAGCATTCACTACTATGTTAATAGATCATACGGACCATTTCAGTAAAGAAGAGATTATTCAAACCAGCAGGCAAGCGCAACTTGCAGTTGATAACACTATTAAGATGGCAGATAATCTAATTACATGGGCAAGGCTGCAAATGAATGACTATGAGACATTGCCGGAAAAAATTTATTTTACCGAAGTCGTTGCTACTCTGTTACCAGTTTACAAACGCATAGCCGAAAAGAAAGGAATAATCCTGACGTGGTCTTTCGAAGATACCCTAACGCTATTTGCAGACAAAAATCATGTCCAATTCATTATACGAAATCTTATTAACAACGCAATTAAGTTCACACAGAAAGCGGGCGCCATAAAACTCAATGCTGTTTCATTGGCAAATGGATATATACAAATTTCAGTATCGGACAACGGAGTAGGGATTTCAGACGACATGAAGGAGAAAATATTTTCCACTGGTAAAAATCAAAGCTTGAATGGGACTGCCGGAGAAAAAGGAACAGGGTTAGGTTTAATGCTCTGCTATGAATTTATAAAACTAAATGGCGGAATGATTGATGTCGAGAGCCAGCTAGGCCAAGGGAGTATTTTTAACGTGCAGCTCAAGAGCGATTCGGACCAATTGAAATCTAACCGAAATTAGATAAACTGATTTGAGCTTCTACCCTGACCTCATTTTCTTACTTACACTCATTTCAGAAATACTTGGCACCATTGGCGGAACTCACTCAGGTAGGTGTCCGAATAAAAAAGAGGCTGACTCGACTTTGAGGCAGCCTCTTCAACTACAGACGAGAAAATTACCTCACATCTATTGCTTTTTTAGCTTTCGGCTGGCCGATCACTTTTTTGGCAATGCGAAGTTTGAGAATTCCGTCTTCATAGTTTGCTTTGATATCGTCTTCATTTACATTCTCCGGCAAAGTAAACGAACGATTAAATGAACTGTAGCTGAACTCTCTGCGCGTGTAGTCTTTTTCCTTTTCTTCTTTCTCCTCCTGTTTTTCAGAAGAGATGGAGAGCATGCGGTTTTCAGCTGTAACCCTGAAATCCTTTTTGCTCAAGCCGGGTGCTGCAACTTCTATTTCAAAGTTGGTTTCATTTTCTTTTACGTTCACTGCAGGTACTGATTGCTTACGTAACCAATCCGAATCAAAGAATCTGTCGCCATCAAAAAAATCTGACAATAAAGAATTGTTGATCATTGACGGCCAATCTGATTTTTTTACGAGTGTCATATTTCCTCCTTTTTTTGTTGGTTGAACATGATACTAATGTCGTTGAAGCGCTGAAGAATTGGAATGATGTCTGTCATGGCATCGAATGACTATGCTCAAAAAAGAATCAATGAAGAACGCCAAGTCATCTGAGTGATAAATGTCATTAGGGAAAGTGATGGATTTCCTTCTCTTCTGGCGACTACGAAGGATACCTTTGGATGCGCTAAGGATAAAAAATCAAATAAACATCCATATGAAAACGATACTTGTCCCCACCGATTTCTCTAAGCCAGCACAGTGGGCTACAGAGGTCGCCATCGGAATCGCGAAAAAAGCGAAAGCGACATTGGTACTCCTTCACGTCATCGAGCAACCAACAGAAGACTCCTTTAACATTGAGGGTCAAGCTGCACTGGCTGAAGATTGGGAAGGGAAACTATTTACGATGAAGCTTATCGAAAAAAGCAAAGAGCAACTGGCTGAAGCTGCTGCAAAAACTGAAGAGCAAGGTCTAAATGTAAAAACAGAGTTGAGAATTGGAAATGCTTTTCATGGCATCCGCACCATCATCACCGATCATCGGGTGGATTTGGTAGTGATGGGCACAGCAGGTCACACTAAATTTGAAAGGATGCTCATCGGATCAAACACAGAAAAAGTAGTTCGTTATTCCAAATGCCCTGTGTTGACTATTCATGAGCCCCCAGGGGAGATGAATTTCAAAAATATCGTTTACGCAACATCTCTTAACGACCGGGAAAAATCGTTTGCCGAAATTGTAAAGAAAGCCCAGGAAATGTTCGGCTCTACAATTCATTTAGTGAGAATAAATACACCGTCTGTTTTCCAACCTGACCACATTGTAAGAAAAGTGATGGAAACTTTTGCGAAGAAGGTGAACCTCAAAAATTTTACAATCAATATCTCCAGCGATTTCAGTGAGGAGGATGGCATCATTGATTTTGCCTCCACTGTCAACGCTGATATGATCGCTATGGCTACTCACGGCCGCACAGGTCTTGCACATATTCTTGCGGGAAGCATTACTGAAGACGTATTGAATCATTCCGCCAAACCTGTGCTTTCATATGTTACCAAAGATAGTTATGAATGAACTCGGCAGATTGAAATAACTGAATCAGATACGCCTCAATTAATTCAATTAAAATGAAAACGACTACACCCTATTTCTATCACGTTGACGTTCGATGGAACAAAGAGCGCAAGGGAATCATGTGCTCTCCTGAGCTCAAGGCTAACTCGGGGGAACACGGTTGCATTGAAGTAGCAACACCTCCAGAATTTGAAAAAGGCATGCAAGGCATTTGGTCACCCGAGCATCTGTTCACCGCCTCGGTAGGAAGTTGCTTCATGACTACTTTTCTTGCAATTGCTGAGAATTCAAAATTAGAATTTACTTCCTTCGCCTGCAGAGCCGTGGGGAAACTCGACTCAGAAGAAGGAAAACTAATGATGACTGAAGTTTCTCTTCAAGCCGAAGTGACTATTGCAAATTCTAATCAGCAAGAACTTGCCATGCGTGTACTTCAAAAATCAGAACGGGCTTGTTTGATTTCGAACTCCATAAAAACAAAAGTGAGTATGATACCCGCAGTTCACTTAATTCACGAACTGATGGAACAAGCAAGCTGAAACCATAAGTTATTTCACTTTCTTCATAATGTCGTTCATCATTTCGATTTGCACTTTTTGAATTTCGAGTAGTTCGTGCTGTTGATGAATGATAAGGTGATCTAATTTTTCATGAAGCATTCTTATCTCCAATTCTGATTTGAGATTAATCATGTAATCTTTCTTGGCGCGCTCTCGGTCCTTTTCATCTTGCCTGTTTTGGCTCATCATAATCACGGGCGCTTGTAACGCAGCAATACATGACAAAATGAGATTCAATAAAATAAATGGATAGGGATCGAAAGGCTTCTTCAACAAAAAAGAAAGAACATGAACAAGGTGATGAACTTCCAGCTGCCTCCGAAGGATGCAACCTTATCTGCAAGCCGTTGGCCAGGCGTATAATTTCCCTCATCAGTATCTTCGATTTTATCGGTAAGTGTACTTCTGCTTTTCAAAGCGCCAAGTACAGTGTTCTCTAAATCGCTAAGCTCACCGATTTCCTTTAGCAAATAATCGCCAATGTATTTTTGCCGGAATTGATTCAGCTCACCAAGAGACAGATAGCATGAGTGATTAAACTCAGGATGATCGCGCTGAATAATGGATAAAATCGATGGTCTTAATGTTTTGGCAGATATTTTTTCTCCTGCAGAGAATTCTTTCTTAGAGATGTCGCTAATAAACGTTTTCATAGTTTGAATTCAAAGTTCAAAGTTTAAGATTCAAAGTTCATGGTCAGAGTTCATGATCGAAAATTATCGCTTTGACTTTAAACTACCCAACCTGAACCTCATATCCTCGCATATAGTTCAGAGTTTCAAAGTTCAACTGACAAAAATCACTTTTTTTTAAAACATCGGTCAGGCCTGACTCTGTCAGGCAATTCTACTTTTATCTCTGAATAAATCTTGACAAAAAATCCATAAAGTATCATGGAACTCCAAAAATTCAGCTACGACAACAAGATCGTTAAGGCCTTCATGATCGCCACCGTCATCTTCGGGCTGGTGGGTATGTTGGTCGGTCTGACAGCAGCCATCCAATTATTTTATCCACTCTTCAATTTTGATCTTCAATACACAACGTTCGGTCGCATCCGTCCATTGCATACCAATGCCATCATCTTTGCATTTGTCGGCAACGCCATGTTTGCAGGCGTGTATTATTCGATGCAGCGTTTACTGAAGACGCGCATGTTCAGCGACTCATTAAGCTGGATTCATTTTTGGGGATGGCAATTGATCATTCTCGCTGCAGCCATCACGCTTCCTCTTGGCTTCACTACTTCTAAAGAATATGCAGAACTAGAATGGCCCATTGATATCGCCATCGCAGTGATCTGGGTGGTGTTTGGATGGAACATGATTGGCACCATCATCAAGCGCAGAGAGCGACACATGTATGTAGCTATTTGGTTTTACATCGCCACGTTTGTGACAGTAGCCGTGCTTCACATAGTGAATTCATTCGAGATGCCGGTGAGTTTATTCAAAAGTTATTCCTGGTACGCGGGGGTTCAGGATGCGTTGGTGCAATGGTGGTATGGTCACAACGCGGTTGCATTTTTTCTCACTACCCCATTTTTAGGAATGATGTATTACTTCTTACCTAAAGCGGCTAACCGTCCGGTTTATTCTTACAAACTCTCTATCATTCACTTCTGGTCACTCATTTTCATTTACATCTGGGCGGGCCCTCACCATTTATTATATACATCACTTCCCGATTGGGCTCAATCATTAGGAGTCGTTTTCTCGATCATGCTCATTGCTCCTTCGTGGGGCGGTATGCTCAACGGACTGATGACACTTCGTGGTGCGTGGGATCGCGTGCGTGAAGATCCTGTTTTAAAATTCATGGTTGTAGCGGTAACTGCTTATGGTATGGCAACGCTTGAAGGCCCCCTGCTCTCCCTAAAAAATGTGAACGCAATTGCTCACTTTACCGATTGGATCGTAGCGCACGTACATGTAGGTGGATTGGGTTGGAATGGTTTCATGATTTTCGCGGTGCTTTATTGGACGGTGCCTCGCATGTGGAATACCAGTTTGTATTCGAAGAAATTGGCTAACATTCACTTCTGGCTCGGCACACTTGGAATTATTTTCTATGCGCTGCCTATGTATGTATCCGGACTTGTTCAAAGTTTGATGTGGAAAGAGTTTAATCCTGAAGGGTTTCTTGTCTACAAAAATTTTCTTGAAACAACAGTAGCTATTCTGCCTCTCCATATGCTTCGTGCTACAGGTGGTGGATTATATTTCATCGGAGCAGTGATCATGACTTACAACCTGATCAAAACTGCCTACGCTGGAAGTTTTGTTGCCAATGAAGAAGCCGAAGCCGCTCCACTGATGAAGGAATATGTAGCAACAAGTGGTGGCTGGCATCACAGAGTACTAGAACACAAGCCTGTTCTTTTGACCGCTCTTGCTTTAGTAGCCATACTTATTGGAGGCGCGATAGAAATGATCCCCACTTTCTTGATCAAGTCAAATGTACCAACGATCAGCTCAGTAAGACCCTATACTCCACTCGAGTTGCATGGTCGCGATATTTACATCCGCGAAGGTTGTGTGAACTGTCACACGCAAATGGTGAGACCATTCCGCTCTGAAACTGAACGCTATGGTGAATACTCAAAAGCAGGTGAATTTGTCTACGATCACCCGTTCTTATGGGGATCAAAAAGAACTGGCCCGGATCTCGCTCGCACTAGTGGAAAATATTCCAACTCATGGCATTATAATCACATGCTCGCCCCTGATGCTGTCTCAACCGGCTCAATCATGCCAGCCTATCCATGGCTTTTTGAGCAAACTATTGATATAGAGCAAACAGCTCCAAAAATCAGAGCACTCCGAAAAATTGGTGTGCCTTATGAAGAAGGATATGAGGATACTGCCAATGATGATTTACGAAAGCAAGCTGATGGAATTGCAGCGAATCTGAAAGCCGATGGAATTGAAGTAATGAGTGATGCTGAGATCATAGCATTGATTTCATACTTGCAGCGACTAGGCAAAGACATTAAAGCTGAAAAATTAGCGGAAGAGGTCAACAAATAGATAAACTATTACCGAAATATGTATAAGAACGTACTTCAAGGGATCGACAACATCGCCATCTGGCCGATAGTTTCGTTTGTCATTTTCTTTTTATTTTTCATTTGCCTGCTCTGGTGGGTATTCACTGCCGACAAAGGTTTTATTAAAAAGATGAGTCAGTTGCCTTTTGAAGAATCTTGTCTTAACCAGGATGGCACTGTTATTAGTTCGACTATTCTCAAAAAGAATGACACTTCGATCTCAATTCCTGATTAATATGATTCCCATGAATGACCTTCCAATAAATACTCCCTCCATCATGAAAATCATATTCATCATCATTCATCTTGTCAAGCTATCAATTTTGGCTACTTACAGGGACATTTTGCAATTGAATTATCATGTTAAAAATCGCGTACGATGAAAAAATTATTCTTTATCGTTTTGGGTTTGTTTGCAACCTTAAATGGGTGGGCGGAAGGAGCAACGAAAGAAAAAAGTTTCTGGGCTGACCCCTTCAATCACCCCTTGCTTCCATTTTACTCTCTGGTAGCATTTATTTTCGTCATCATCATTTTAGTCATTGCCATTTCAATCGTACTTATCCGTACAATGAATTTGCTGATTGGGCAAATAGAGAAACAGCGAGCCGAGGCAATGGGCCAAGCTTATGTTCCTGCGCTTTCATGGTGGGATAAGCTTACACAAAAACTCAACGCTTCCGTCCCAGTGTCTCAAGAGAAAGACATCGAGCTCGATCATAATTATGATGGCATCAAAGAACTTGATAATCACTTACCCCCGTGGTGGAAATGGTTATTTTATATCTCCATCGTTTGGGCGGTTGTTTACTTTGTTGCTTATCACTTTTCATATTCGCTTCCGCTTTCAAAAGAAGAATATGAAAACGAAGTAGCACAAGCGACTGCAGCACAACAGCGATTTTTAGAATCACAACCCAAAGCGGTGATTGATGAATCTACGCTAGTGTACTCACCTGATGTTGCTATCCTTGAAAAAGGAAAAGCGGTGTTCACAAGAAATAATTGCGGCTCCTGCCACCGCAATGATGGAGGTGGCAATGCCATCGGACCTAATCTTACCGATGAATATTGGCTTCACGGTGGTGGATTAAAAACTGTTTTCACCACAATTAAAAATGGAGTGGTTGAAAAAGGAATGCCCGCCTGGGGAAAAGCGATGAGCCCTGGCGATGTGAGGGATGTAGCATTCTTTGTAATGAGTCTGCAGGGAACCAAGCCGGCAAATGCAAAAGCATCGCAAGGTGAATTGTACGAGCCCGAAGTAAAAACTGAAAAAACAGACAGCACGAAAACACAGGCTGTCTTGAAATAAAATCCGGATGGCAGGACAACACGACCTTTACACCTACGAAGAGGAATTTCGCAACAACATAGCTACTGTTGATGCGAAGGGAAAACGTGTTTGGGTTTATCCCAAAAAACCATCCGGCAGAATTCACACGTGGCGAATTGCAGCTACTGCTGTTTTACTCTCCTTTTTTTTTGGAGGCCCATTTATTAAAATAGACGGTCAGCCTCTGTTGCTTCTCAATTTTTTTGAGCGAAGGTTTGTGATCTTAGGTCAGCCGTTTTGGCCGCAAGATTTTATTTTATTAGCCATCACACTCATTACTTTTTTTGTTTTCATTATTCTTTTCACTGTAGTATTTGGTCGCCTTTGGTGCGGATGGATGTGCCCCCAAACATTGTTCATGGAAATGGTTTTCAGAAAAATTGAGTACTGGATTGAAGGCGATGCTCCTGCTCAGCGCAGACTAAATCTTCGACATTTAAGTTGGGAGAAGTTGGGTAAAAAAACGAGCAAGCACTTTCTTTTCATACTAATTTCAGTCTTGATCTCCCACACAGCAATGGCTTACCTTATCGGGATTGAGTCAGTAGAAAAAAGTATTACTGAATCTCCAACTGAGAATAAGGCAGCCTTCATCGGACTAGTGGTCTTCACTGGCATTTTTTATTTGAACTTTGCAAAGTTTCGTGAGCAGGCATGCATCGCTGTTTGTCCGTACGGCCGACTTCAAGGCGTACTCCTGATTAAAGATTCAATAGTGGTAGCCTACGATTGGCTTCGCGGTGAACCACGTGGTCGTATGACAAAATCCTCCATGGTTCGTGTCGACAGGAACCAAAGCAAAGGAGATTGCATTGATTGCAAATTGTGCCTATACGTTTGCCCCACAGGAATTGATATTCGAAATGGCACTCAATTGGAATGTGTAAACTGCACAGCGTGTATTGATGCTTGCGATGAAGTAATGGTGAAGATTGGGAAACCAAAGGGTCTAATCCGCTTTGCATCTTACAATTCCATTAAAGACGGGATCTTAAAACTTTTCAACGCCAGAGTTGCAGCATACTCTTTTGTTTTGGTTCTGCTGATTGCCATTCTGAGTTTTTCTTTGGCAACAAGATCTGATGTGAAAGTAACTATTCTGAAAGTGCCCGGAACCTTATATCAACGCGATGGGGACTTTGTAACTAATCTGTACAACATCGAATTTATCAATAAGACCTTCGAAGAAAAGAAACTGGAGCTCAAAGTAGATGAACCTCGCGCTGCCGTTCTCACAAATGTAGATGGAAAAGACATTGTTATTCCTGCTGAAGGATTGTTGAAAAGAGTTTACTTCATCAAGATCCCCGAAAAAGAAATTGATAACGCGCGAATCGCGATACGGCTCAGTGTTTATGAAAACGGAGAACTTGTTGAAAAGGCAAAAGCTAAATTCATTGGACCGGTGCATAAAGCATCGGACGCTAAGAGGAATAGAAATTAAAATTCAACTTTATGAATTTCGGAAGGTGGATCGTTGTATCATTTGTGTTGTTCGCTTTGTTTATCGGAACGTTGGTGGCATTATGCATCCGCGAAGACACCAGTCTCGTGTCAAAAGATTATTATAAAGAAGAGCTCGACTATCAGCAACAAATCAAGCGGCTAAACAACACAGAACAGCTTGAGCAAAAACCCACAATCACATTTGTCGATCGTATTGGCTTGAAAGTGGTGTGGAATAAAAGAACAAAAATCGAGAAAGGTGAATTGAAATTGTTTTGTCCATCCAATGCTAAGCTTGATAGACAATTTGATTTACAATCAGTCAACGAGCAAATATTTGAGATGGCATCTTTGAAAAAAGGAATGTATCGCGTGAAGTTGTTGTGGAGCTCGGAAGGCAAAGAATATTATTACGAAGAAGAAATTTTTATAGGATGATTTTCGTAGCACTGATCATGGGTTTTGCCGGAAGCTTGCACTGCATTGGCATGTGTAGTCCGCTGGCTATGGCTATAACAAAAGTTTCTTCCAAGGCACTGGCGAATCGTTTACTTTATAATGCAGGAAGGATTTTAACCTATGGAATCATGGGCGCGCTCATAGCCTCTATTGGCTTTGCTTTTCCAATTTCAAAATATCAAAATGTGCTTTCGCTCATCATGGGACTAGCACTTATTATAATTGGTTTCGCAAGTGTTTCAAGAAGGCCCATTCCTTTCATCACTTTGGTGTTGTCAAAATCCAGTAACCTATTAAAGAAAGCATTCGCCCAATTTTTAATACACAAGAGTTTTGGTTCGATTTTTTTACTTGGAACATTGAACGGGTTTCTCCCTTGCGGCTTGACTTTTCTAGCTCTCTCTTATTGCGTGATCTTACCAACGCCCTCGGAAGGTTTTACTTTCATGATTGTATTTGGAGCCGGAACGCTTCCGGCAATGTTGGGATTCACCAGTTTGTTGAGTTGGCTAACGAGGCGATTTAGTTTTAGTTCACAACGACTCACTACTTCGTTGCTTGTGATTTCAGGGCTACTGCTGATTGCGAGAATATTTTTGATTCACCTTCCGCATGCTCATTCGGTTGCCAATGGAATGCTCGACATTCTGATTTGCGGTAATTAAGTTTATCTGGCCACACTCCACCTCACCACTTTCTCAAGTTTTGCAGGCTGCATAATCTTAATTTTGCCCCCTTCAATTTCGATTAGTTTTTCATCTTTGAAATCGGACAGCACACGTATTACAGATTCAGAGGCAGTGCCCACAATTTTCGCGAGGTCATCGCGTGAGATGGGAATATTTTCTTTGAGATCCTTCATTTGCTGCACTTTCAGTAAAGCCTCGGCTGTTCTTTGCCGCACCGAGTTGTAAGCCAGGTTGAGCAATTGCTTTTCCCGTTCAGCCACCTTCTTGCACAGAAGAGAAATAAAACCATGGGAAACGTCCGGATGCCCCTGAAGGAGCGTGACAAAATCGTGCTTAGGAATGGAAATCAATTCTGAATCGACCATCGCCACAGCCGACTGTTGGTAGAGATTGCCTTCGAAGATTGGCTCGAATCCGAAGAAGTCTCCTTCATTGTAGATGTTAGTGATTAACTCTTTTCCATCAGGGTGAGATTGAAAGACTTTTACACTTCCGGACTTCACAAATAAAACATTTAGCGGTGCATCACCTTCTGCAAATATTTCTGACTTCTTTTTTACGGATTTAACTTTTTTGTCTTTGCACAAATCCTTCATGTCGAGAATTTTCTTCGCGTCTTTTATGAACTCATCCAGCCCTTCGGAGGTTGGCTCGTAAAGTTTCTGCTGCATCTCTGCTTTCTGCAAGCGCGCTTCTATGGCATTCAGTAAATCAGTATCATCAAACGGCTTGGTGAGATAGTCGTCCGCACCCAGATTCATTCCTTTGCGGATATCAGTCTTTTCCGTTTTTGCCGTAAGAAAAATAAATGGAATCGTGGCTGTATCCGGTTTTTTACTGAGAATGTGCAATACACCATAGCCATCAAGATCGGGCATCATGATGTCGCAAATGATCAAATCAGGTCTTTCTTTTTGCACTAGTTCCACTCCAACTTTTCCGTTTGGAGCAGTGGTGACGGTATAACCCGCTAGCTCAAGAATTTCGGTGGTATTCTCTCGCACCTCAGGATTATCTTCAATCAACAATATCTTTTTCATCGTCATATAATTTAAAATCAAAGGGGAATACTGACTGTAAACTCACTGCCTTTTCCAAATTCACTTGAAAAAGAAATCTTTCCTTTCAGCAAATCGACATACCGCTTTACAATGTTAAGCCCCAAGCCTGTGCCCTGAATATTTCCCGAATTACTCGCACGAAAAAAACGCTCGAACAAATGCCTCTGGTCTTCAAGCGAAATACCAATGCCCTCATCTTTTATGGTAAAGTTGATAGTCGAATTTATCGTTTCACAAATAAGATGGATGTTTGTGCGGGGTTCTGAATACTTGCTAGCATTAGAAATAAGGTTGAACATAATATTGCGTAAGATGCGAGGATCAGATCCTATCCGATCTATGTCAGAAGAACATTTGATAATTATTTTTTGGCCGTCTTTCAGCATTGAATTCACTTCTTCAAGTATTTCTTCAAAGAAATCTTTCACTAAAATATTCTCAACGTTCACCTCCACCTTTCCTTCTTCCAATTTGCCAAGAGATAGAAAATCATTTAGGATCATGGTCAAATGATTAACCGATGTTTTGATGCGCTGCACGTGCTTATCTACTTTATCCAAGTCGCCTTTATTTTTATACTGCTGAACCAAAGCTGCTGAACTAAGTATCGTGCTTAGCGGAGTGCGGAATTCATGTGAGGCTATTGACACAAATTTTGATTTCAGCTCGTTCAATTCCCTTTCTCTTTCCAAAGATTTTTTAGCCTCCTCTTCAGCCTTTTTACGCTCTATGACTTCTTCCTCTAATCTGTTGATCGAAACATTCAATGCCTCCGTTCGTAACTCAACCTTCTTTTCAAGTTCAGCGGCATATACAATGAGCTGCTCTTCGCTTCGCTTCAATGCATCTTCTGTTTTCTTTCTTTGTGAAATGTCGCTGATGAACGCCATCACCAGAAGTCGACCTCCCATTCGCGTATAGCTCAAACTAATCTCCACCGGAAACTCCATTCCATCTTTTCGTAGCGCTACAAGGTCACGACCAAAACCCATTCTACGAGGGCGCGGGTCAGCATTAAACGCACCTCGAAAATTGACATGGCCTTTTCTGAATCTTTCAGGCAACAGTTCTTCCATCAATTTTCCATTCAGTTCATTTTGCTCGTATCCAAAAAGTTGCTCAGCCACAGGGTTTGCAATTGCTATTTTCCCAGATTCATCTACCATGATGATTCCTTCTGACATACTTTGAAAAATTTCTCTGTAAGCCTCATTAGGAACCATTGGAGCACTCATATTCAATTAGGTTTGGTCAAGTTCACAATTTAACGAACTCAAGAACATGATGAAAATCATCTTTACAGATGAGAATTATTGACACATCTTGCGCATTAGAAACAGTACGTTTGTTCGGGCACCGACTCTAAATCAAGGAATGAAAAAAGGAATTTTATGTGCGATTGACTTTTCGGCTTCATCAAAAGAAGCCTTGCGATGGTCAATCAATCTCGCACAAAAGCTTAACCACCATCTCACTGTGCTATATACCTATCGGCTTTTGCAACCCTACAATGGAGAAGTGGTTGAAATGAAGAGGAAAATTGAAGATGAAGCACTCAAAAAATTTTCAACTCTTGAAAAAGAACTACTGATCGATCAAGGAGTGTCCTACGACTTTAAGGCAGAAGTCGGATTCGTGGCCGACCGGGCCAAAGATCATTTCAAGAAAAACGGAGTCGATCTTTTAGTGGTTGGCAAGAAAATGAATGCAATTAACAAACAATCATTTGACGAACTGATTGTCGACCTTCAAATGCCTTTGGTGATTGTTCCTTAGTTTACTCCACTGTAACTGACTTTGCCAAATTCCTGGGTTGATCAACGTTGCAGCCTCGCATCACAGCTATATGGTACGAAAGAAGCTGTAAAGGAATAACTGAGATCATGGGCATAAGGGCATCCATTGTACTGGGCACTTCAATCACAAACTCCGACATCTTAGGAATCAGCACATCTCCTTCGGTTACAATTGAAATCACCCGGCCTTTGCGTGCCTTCACTTCCTGAATATTGGAAACCACTTTTTCGTAAGAGGCATCTTTCGTGGCAATGAACACTACAGGCATTTCCTCATCGATCAATGCGATCGGGCCGTGCTTCATTTCAGCTGCCGGGTAACCTTCGGCATGGATGTACGAAATTTCTTTCAGTTTCAATGCGCCTTCAAGGGCCACGGGGAAATTATAACCACGGCCGAGGTAAATAAAATTGTGTGCATTTTTAAACTCATCCGCAATCACCTGAATCTGCGCATTCAACTTCAGCGCTTTCTCCACCTTAGCAGGAATGTTTTCCATCTCTACCAACAACTCATGAAATTTTTGCTCCGTGATTGTTCCTTTTTTCTGAGCCACGATCAACGCAATCATGTTGAGAACGGTAAGTTGCGCAGTGAATGCTTTTGTGCTTGCCACACCAATCTCCGGTCCCGCATGAGTATATGCGCCCGCATGAGTAGTGCGCGGAATGGATGAGCCAACCACGTTGCACACCCCAAAAATGATTGCCCCTTTTGATTTTGCCATTTCGATTGCAGCTAGGGTGTCAGCCGTTTCTCCAGATTGTGAAATGGCTATTACTACATCGCCTTCGCGAATAACAGGGTTGCGATAACGAAATTCTGACGCGTACTCCACCTCAACAGGTATCCGACAAAATTCTTCAAAGAAATATTCTGCCACTAACCCGGCATGCCATGACGTGCCACAAGCAACAATCAAAATCCGGTCAGCATTGACAAGCTTGTTGATGTATTCGCGTAAGCCACCTAAAATCAATCGACCTGAATCAGAATCCAATCTTCCACGCATACAATCTTTGATTGAACGCGATTGCTCAAAAATCTCTTTGAGCATAAAATGTTCATAGCCACCTTTCTCGATTGCTTCCAACTCCATATCAACGGTTTGAACATATGGAGTAAGCGGTAGATTGGCAGTGTTCTTAATGTTAAGCTGACCTTTATTTACAATGGCTATTTCCTGGTCATTGAGATAAACTACTTCGTTAGTATATTCAATAATAGGTGTTGCGTCCGAAGCCATGAAAAATTCAGCTTTGCCAACACCCACAACGAGCGGGCTTCCTTTTCGGGCTGCAATTAAAAGTGATGGATCTTCGAGCGACATCACTACAATAGCGTAAGCTCCAACAACTTTAGTGAGTGCTAATCTCACAGCCTCGTCTAAAGAACACTTTTCATTTTCTTTAATGTCTTCAATGAAGTGAATGAAAACTTCAGTATCTGTCTCGCTTGAGAATTGATGTCCCTTGCGAAGTAAGTCTTGCTTCAGAGAACTATAGTTTTCAATGATGCCATTGTGGATGATGGCCAATTTTTTTGTAGCTGAGTAATGCGGATGCGCATTTTCATCATTGGGTTCGCCATGGGTCGCCCACCGTGTATGCCCCATGCCTATGGTGCTGTTTAGGTTTTCCCCTTTGATAAAAGCTTCCAGTTCAGAAACCTTTCCCTTCTTTTTATAAACATTCAAACCACCGTTGAGCAAAGCAATACCTGCGCTGTCATAGCCACGGTATTCCAGGCGCTTTAGTCCTTTAATGATTACATCACTCGCCTGACGATGGCCAACATAAGCTACAATTCCACACATATTTTTTTTGTCTAGTAATTCAAACAATCTATTTTAACAAAAGTCGCTAAGAATTTACAGGATGCCAACATCAGGTAAATCAAATTAATCAAACCCATCAAGGTCCAAAATTAAAAAGTCGGGTGAGAAAATCACACCCGACTTTAATGCATTTAGCTTTTGAAAAGTAATTAGCCTGCCAATTCGGTATACAGGTTGAAAAACTCTTCGGTGTAGTCTTCATCTTTCTCAATAGATGAAACTTTCTTCTCTTTGATCTTTTTCACTAAGCCTTCAAGTTTCTTACCATCACCGGCTACGTTTACAACATCTGCCCATTGAGCTCCTAATTTAATGAAGCCCTCATAGTCAGCGGTTTTCAAATGGCCAAGCATGCTGTCTTCAATATCCAACATACGAACCTTGCCCATCAAATCACCTTTGAATTTGTGAGCGAAGCTGTTGTTGTAGATCGTGAAAACACTCTTTGAATTCTTGAACAATGGATCGTTTTTGTAAGTCGTCTTCAAATACAATGGAATGAAGCTTGTGATCCAATCATTGCAATGCACAATGTCAGGTGACCAGCCAAGTTTCTTAACAGTTTCGATCACTCCTTTACAAAAGAAAATAGCACGCTCGTCATTGTCTTCAAAGAAACGATTTTCTTTATCATGGAAAACGGACTTGCGGTGGAAGTAATCTTCATTGTCGATAAAATAAACCTGCAGTTTGGCATTAGGAATTGAAGCTACTTTAATGATCAAGGGCTTTTCTTCATCGCCTACGGCAATGTTGATACCTGAAAGGCGCACTACTTCATGCAACCTGTTCTTACGCTCATTGATCAAACCAAACCGCGGAACCAGAATTCGGATCTCCATTCCACGCTCCTGCATTGCTTGCGGCAATTTGCGCACGAAGTCAGCAACTTCGGTGGTTTGTAAGAACGGATTGATCTCACTGGCTACATAGAGAATGCGGATTTTTGACATATATGTTGAATTTTGTTGAGACTAGAAAACGGGAGCACAAAAGTACGAAAATTCTACCCCTTTATCAACTCTGGTTTAAACATAAGGACTATATTTGCGGCCTTTTGGACCAGGATATGCCCGTTGCAGCTTGATTTGTCACAAACAAATCATTGCTGCTTGATATTAAGTTCACAATTGATTTATCTGATTTACCTGATGCCTCTGCCATTACCTCTTCTCAACAAGGCGCGAAAAGTAATGAAATGGTGGCCCTTAAATCACTGGAATCAGGGAAATCATCCTCGTGCCAAGGAGATAAATTGGTTCTTTGCAAAAGATTCTCCAAAGTATAATCCTGGTTAAAAATGGAATTTTTCAAGGAAATTCAGTCCCTGAAGGCTTTTTTGAGCCAAAAAGGCAATTCTATTTCTATTGGCTTAGTGCCCACGATGGGCGCCCTTCATGCTGGTCACCTCTCATTAATAGAGGCCTCGAAGCGGGAAAACCAGCTTACCGTCTGCAGCATTTTTGTCAACCCCGCCCAGTTCAATAACCCTAAAGACCTGGAAAAATACCCTCGTACGCTCAATCGAGATGTGGAAATGCTGAAAAACTCCGGTTGCGATGCGGTCTTTGCGCCTGATGCGAAAGAGATGTATGAAAGTGAGCCGACCATAAAATTTGATTTCGGTGAGCTTGACAAAATCTTGGAGGGGAAATTCAGGCCTGGCCATTTTAGCGGGGTGGCTTTAGTGGTTGCAAAGTTCTTTCATATTATAAAGCCGACCATTGCCTACTTCGGACAAAAAGACTTCCAGCAATTCAAAATCATCGAAAGATTGGTAACCGAACTGAAGTTTGATCTTCAATTAAAGTCAATGCCGATTCTTCGTGAAGCTGATGGCTTGGCCATGTCATCGCGCAACATGCGATTGAATGAAACCGAACGCAAAAAGGCAACTGTGTTTTACCAGTCCCTAAGCGAAGCAAAAAAATTATTAAACAGCGGAAAAAAAATTTCTCAAGTGAGAGACATAGTAAAACAGAAATGCGAATCTGTTGATGGAATAAAACTGGATTATTTTGAACTGGCCAATGTCGAAAACTTAAAGCCTACCGAAAGCGTTACAGACAAAACCATTTTGCTGATCGCTGGATTTGTAGGAGAAATACGATTGATAGATAATCTGTTGTTAAATGAGAATTGACGTTTTAAAATCGAAGATACACAGAGTAAAAATTACTCAAGCCGAATTGCACTACGTGGGGAGCATCACTATCGATGAAACATTGATGGATGCGGCCAATATTATCGAAGGTGAAAAGGTGCAAGTGGTGAACGTAAATAATGGCGAGCGTTTGGAAACTTATGTGATCAAAGGCGGGCGCAATAGCGGAATGGTCTGCCTCAACGGACCTGCCGCACGATTAGCCCACGTAGGTGACATTGTCATAGTGATCTCTTACGCATCGATGGAGTTTGAAGAGGCAAAAAAATTCAAGCCCACAATCATCTTTCCGACTCCCGAAAACAAATTAGCCTGATCAAAAATGCAGCGCATTAAAACAGGAACACGCTATGTATTGATGATAGCGGTAACCGTAGTGTTGCTTTGGTTATCTCTTCGCGGACTTGAAGTCGAAGGGGAAAACAAAGCAGACTATCTATGGAGTGCGTGGCAAAAATGTGATAAGATTTATTTGTGGCTGATGGCCGGGGCCGCAATAGTCAGTCACATCATTCGTGCGCTTCGTTGGAAAATGCTTTTGGAACCAACCGGTCACAATGTAAAATTGTCAAGCAGCTTTTGGTCATTGATGACCGGATACCTTGTTAACCTTGCAGTGCCACGTGGCGGGGAAGTTTCGAGATGTTATACGCTATATCAATTAGAAAAAACCCCGGTTGAAATTTCTTTTGGAACTGTGGTTACCGAGCGCATTGCTGATGTGGTTTGCCTGCTCCTTTTAATTGCTTTTTCATTTTATATGGAATGGGAAAAACTTAAAACTTTTTTGGACACGCTAACTTTCTCGTCTGGCGAAATGAAAATTCCAACCTGGGCTTGGATAGCCGCACTTCTCGCTCTTATTTTCCTTGTTGGAATTTATTTCCTCAGGAAAAATGAGAAGTTTTTGAAAATTTTTCATGGTTTTAAAGAAGGCATGCTTTCCGTTTTTCAATTGAAAAACAAATGGTTTTTTGTTTTTTACTCAATTGCTATTTGGGGAATGTATTTTGTGATGAGCTATCTGGTGCTGATGGCTTTCCCTGAAACAGCTCATCTTGGTTTCGGTGCCGTAGTCACGCTCTTTGCGATTGGATCAATTGCGATGGCCGCCCCTCTTCCGGGCGGCACAGGTTCATATCACGTACTTGTTCCATTGGGATTGACGATGCTCTACAACATATCGAAACCCGATGCCGTTGCATTTGTGTTTGTTTTTCATGCCTGGCAAACGTTGCTGATGATCGTGCTTGGGGTAATCAGCTTTGTGGTAAGTAATGCGATTGTATCACGGAGGCAAGATTGATCAAAAATACCTTTGTTGTATTGTGACTTTTTCTTTGGTCTAAGATTATAAGTCAAAATAACTGCAATGAGTAAGCGCTCCAAGAAAATCTATTATGTGCCCGGCATGATCAGCTTGATTATGCTGCTCCCATTTGTCTACAAGTTTCTTTCCGATAAAAATCTTTTTAGGCAGCTACATTCAATGGAAATGACGTGGACGTCTAAAAGATCATTACAAATTGACTCTATTTCTCATCCAGAGTTTTACTCAATAATGTACCCTAAGGGAATATTTAAGAGAATTTTGAAAAGGAAATATTTTCTCGTTGAACTTAATGGAGATGACAACAAGGATTCTCAAAAACTGAGGCTAGCCGAACAGAGAATTAAAGATTTGATTTCAAGCCCAGACACTACAATTGGTATTCACTTTAAGTTTACTCCGCAAACGAAATACCGTTCATTCATTCAGACACTTAACATTTTGCTTAAGAATAATGCAAAGACCTATTGGACCCACGAAGATGATATTTGGGTTATTACATTTGCTCACAAGCAAATAAAAGAACCTCCACCAATAGATCATGGTATTGGTTACTCAGAAGAATACGAAACAATGCGAATGGTGGAAATTGAAAAAAAAGATAACATGAAAAGAAAACAAAATATAATAAGCTACTTAAATGAATATTCGATTCAGTACTCGGTAATTTCACTAGTTTATTTTGTACTAATAATATTTACCGTAAGGCAGTCATGGTTGCAGAATAGATCAACCCAAATTTAATTCAAACAACCCTTGCGTTCTCGGTCTTGAGATTTTCAATGATTATACGCGTGCTCTGTTCCTTCGCGACTGTGTTAGGTTAGCTAGCCTATAAGCTACTCTTTTTGTTTGCCCTTCATCTCTCTAAGATGAATAATATCCGCTTGGTCTTTTGGCCGGTTTGTTGATTCTTTTTCCTTCAGCAGATCATTCATGTGAACGACCTTGAAATGAATTCCCTTGAACTCACCCGGTTTTGCTCTTTCATAGCATTGATCAAAATCAAATGAGCTGAATGCTTTAAGATTTGTCATTGGGTCAACAACAAAACCCGAAGTGCCAACATTAAATTGAGTGAATCCGGCTACAAGCTGCAGCTCTCTGCTTTTTTCAATTCCTTTAACCCCATTTTCCGACAAAACATCCTTCAGTTTTTCAATATTTTCAGGATCGTCTTTTAGCCAAAGGTCGAGATCATGAGTGGCTCTGACATACCCGTGAAAAGCCATTGCAAATCCGCCAACCAAAAGGTATTTCACTTTCTTTAGCTCCAAATCGCGAAAGAATTTTAAAATGTCTTCATCACGAAAATCGATAGCAGACATATTTTTATTAGTTGGATTTGCATTATTAAATAATACTGCAACTTCATTCACTTTCGAAAAAAGTTCGATCCGTTCCTCGTATTTCTTAACTCGTGAAGTACGCATAACGAAAGTTACCTACAATATTGGGGGTAAAAAAGTCTTGTCAGGTCAATCAAACAGCCCTTGCGTTCTTGGTCTGGGAATTTTCAAATGCTTGTACGCATGCTCTGTTGCTTCGCGACCGCGCGAGGTGCGCTTGATGTAGCCCTCCTGAATTAGAAAGGGCTCATAAACTTCTTCAATCGTCTCTGCCTCTTCGCTCACCGCAGTCGCAATTGTAGTGAGACCTACGGGTCCTCCTTTAAATTTTTCGATAATGGCGCTGAGGATACGGTTGTCCATATCGTCTAATCCATTTTCATCAACATCCAAAGCTTTGAGTGCGAGCTGGGCAATTGGTTTGGTGATCGTTCCATCGCCTTTGATTTGGGCAAAGTCGCGGGTACGTTTCAATAAATTATTAGCAATACGCGGTGTACCCCTGCTTCTTCTTGCAATTTCATAAGCGGCATCATCTTCAACCGGTGTATTCAAAATAACAGCCGAGCGTTTTACAATTTTCGTGAGCAACTGTGAATCGTAATATTCCAACCGTGCATTGATTCCGAATCGCGCACGCAGTGGGGAGGTGAGTAAACCTGCCCGAGTAGTTGCACCAATCAACGTAAAAGGATTAAGACTGATTTGGACAGATCGCGCATTCGGCCCGCTGTCGAGCATGATGTCGATGCGGAAATCTTCCATGGCCGAATACAAATATTCTTCCACGATCGGGTTCAACCGGTGAATCTCATCAATAAACAAAACATCGTGTGCTTCTAAGTTAGTGAGTAGCCCGGCCAAATCGCTTGGCTTATCGAGCACAGGTCCAGAAGTGATTTTAATATTCGATCCGAGCTCATTCGCGATAATAAATGAAAGCGTGGTCTTACCGAGTCCGGGAGGGCCATGCAGCAATACGTGATCAAGCGGTTCATTACGCTGCTTAGCAGCCATTACAAACACTTTAATATTGTCTGTTACCTTTTGCTGTCCGGTAAAATCTTTAAACGAAAGTGGCCGCAATGCTTTCTCAAATTCTTTGTCGGTCGCATTTTGACTTTCGGGGTCGCCTTTCAAATAATCCTCGCGCATATCCATTAATTCTTTTCAAAGATAGAGATTGTGATTTGATAGTGGATGCTAGTAGCCGGATACCTGAAGCTATGACTCCATGATCGGTATCCAGCAACATGAATACAGCTACCAGTTTGAACACAGTTTCGAGATCGCTATCTTTACTTCTTGCCATGAAGCCGAGTGACTTGATAAGTAAGAAAATTACCGAGTTGGTGAACCAAGATCACCTTCTGGCACATGTGCTGTACTCATTCGGCATTACTTTTTATGAATATCCGACACAAACACTGGAGCAGGTTTGCCTCGAGAAAGGATTGGCCACTGAGCCGGTAGTAAAAGGCCTCGAACTTTCTCACGAGAATTTCAAAGAAGCCGAAT
The DNA here is from genome assembly GCA_016178785.1 of Bacteroidota bacterium. Classification (GTDB taxonomy): domain Bacteria; phylum Bacteroidota; class Bacteroidia; order Cytophagales; family Cyclobacteriaceae; genus ELB16-189. The sequence continues at coordinate 77,732 of JACOSO010000016.1, forward strand.
TGCCTCTGTTTTCATATCGCATTGATCTCATTATTGAATACCTGAAGCATGCGCATTATCTCTTTATCAAACACAAGCTGCCTTTTATACACAAATTGGTTTTGAATTTTAAAGCTGATCACCAGGAATACGAGGCAGTGGAGAAAGATTTAAAAGTTCTTTTTCCTTTGTTCATGGAGGATTTCATTCATCACATTTATGAAGAGGAAGACACGCTCTTTAAATATATCGGTTCATTAGAACGCGCCTTACAAGGCCGGTTTAATCCCTCTCGTTTATACAATGCAATGGAGAAACATTCACTGCAAAGTTGTGCATTAGAGCACGAAGCACACGATGATGAAATGGAAGGGATTCGCAAAATCACAAAAGATTATTACCTCTCCCCCGATGCGCCACTTCATGTGAAGGTGCTTTATACCGAGTTGATCGAATTTGAAAAAAACCTGCAGGCACACGCACGAATTGAAAATGAAATTCTTTTCCCCAAAGCAATGCAGCTCGAAAACCAGGTAAAAGTTGCCTTCTTCGAAAAGGCAAAGTGGAATTGATTTTTTTTCATGCCGCGTATTTTAGCCATTGATTACGGAACAAAGCGTACGGGTATTGCCGTTACCGACCCGATGCAAATCATTGCCACGGCTTTGGAAACTGTAGACACCTCGCAGTTAATTTCTTTCCTCAAAAAATATTTTGAAAAAGAACAGGTCAGTGAAATAGTGATCGGTATGCCGAAGAGGCTTAATAATACAGATTCCGATACAGCAGAAGAAGTCAGAAAATTTATCGCCTTGTTCAAGCAAAATTTCCCTCAAACGCCAGTTGCTGAAGTTGACGAACGTTTCACATCATCCCTCGCACAACAAGCCATGATTTCGGGAGGAATGAAGAAAAAAGACCGACAAGTGAAAGGCAATGTCGATAAGATCAGCGCCACATTGATTTTGCAAAGCTATATGCAAAGCAAAAAACCATTTTAGATTCTGGGGTTTCCCTGCAGATCCTTCAATTCCTCAATCTGAAATCTAAAATCTTAAATTACCTTTGTAATTTAATCCACGTTATGATTTACCCAATAGTGATGTATGGCGATGCTGTGTTGCGCAAGAAGGCGAAAGACATTGATAATGGAAAAGATATTCTAGTGCTCGTCAATGATATGTATGAAACGATGCATGCAGCGCACGGCATCGGTCTGGCGGCCCCACAAATTGGAAAAAGTATTCGGTTGTTTGTAGTAGATGGAACTACTTTGGAAGACGAACCAACCCTGAAAGATTTCAAAAAAACATTTGTCAATCCAGTCATTTTAAATGAAGACGGTGAACCCTGGGCTTTTGAAGAAGGCTGTTTAAGCATCCCAAATATTCGCGAGGAAGTGGAACGGCCTGAAAAACTGCGCATTAAATATTTTGACGAGAATTGGAACCCCTTTGAAGAAGAATATGATGGAATGAAAGCACGGATTATTCAACATGAATACGATCACATCGAGGGAAAACTTTTCATCGACTATCTCTCACCATTGAAAAAGAGAATGCTCAAAGGCAAGCTCAACGACATCAGCAAAGGGGATGTGGATACCGAGTACAGGATTTTAGCTCCGCTTAGGAAGTGAAAACTTTCTTTTCGTTAATTTAGTTGTTGAATTATGAGAAATCTTACCTACAAAATACTATTGACCAAAGAACCGGAGGGTGCGTACACCGCAACTGTTCCAGCTTTACCGGGTTGCATTACCTATGGTGAAAATGTCGATCATGCGATCTCCATGGCTAAAGAGGCAATCGAACTCTATATCGAGCATCTTCATGAAGAAGGAGCACCGGTTCCTGATGATAGTGAAACCTTAGAGTATTCCCTTAATCTTATTGCTTGAGCTATTCCGCTAAAGACTTGTCTAAAATCCTGAACGATCACGGATTTGAATTCAAGAGATCAAAAGGCAGTCATCATCTTTTTCAAAACAAGCAATCTGGAAAAATTGTGGTTGTTCCTTTTCATGGAAATAAAGATCTTCCCAAGGGCACGTACTTTGGAATTTTGAAACAGGCGGGGATTGATAAGAACCAAATCAAATGAACCTCAATTCTCGTCTTCCCGATGTTGGAACGTCTATTTTTTCTGTCATGTCGAAGATGGCATTAGAGCATCATGCCATTAATCTCTCGCAAGGGTTTCCTGATTTTCCAGTTTCTGAAAAATTGATTGATCTGATTCATGTACAAATGAAAGCAGGTCACAATCAATATGCACCCATGCCGGGTGTGCCAGCACTTCGTAAGGTGATTAGCGAAGTTGTTTCCAAAACATATCATCACGAAATCAATTTTGAAACTGAAGTCACAGTTACAGCAGGAGGAACGGAGGCAATCTTCGCCTCAATAGCAGGGTTGATTCATCAGGATGATGAAGTGATTTTATTTGATCCATCGTATGATTCTTATGATCCGGCCATCCGTTTGAATGGCGGAGTTCCTATTCATATCAATTTATCTCCTCCAGATTTTTCGATTGATTGGGATGAAGTGCAAAAGAAAATCAATTCGCGTACACGGATGATCATGGTGAATACACCTCACAATCCTGCGGGCTCTGTACTAAGTTATTCCGATCTGAAAAAATTAGAAAGCCTTGCAGAGGAACATGATCTTATCGTGTTGAGCGATGAAGTGTATGAGCGAATTATTTTTGAAAGCAAATCTCACGAAAGTGTTTTGAAATTTCCTTCACTAGCTAAACGAAGCATCGCAGTATTCTCCTTTGGAAAAACATTTCACGCCACAGGATGGAAAGTAGGATATACTGTCGCACCAGAAACACTCACACGTGAAATCCGGAAAGCGCACCAGTTCATTACCTTTAGTGTAAACACCCCGGTTCAATTGGCTTTGGCTGAATTTCTGTCAGATCCTGAGAATTACCTTCATCTTGGAAAATTCTATCAACAAAAAAGGGATTTCTTTCTCAAGCAGATCAAAGGCACCTCGCTTAAACCGCTGCTGTGTTATGGAAGTTACTTCCAGCTTCTCTCATTCGATGGCGCTTCCCAAAAATCGGATAACGAAATGGCCGAATGGATGACCAAAGAAATGAAACTTGCACCTATTCCTGTCTCGGCATTCTATAAAGATCAGTCTGACCATAAGCTTTTGAGGTTTTGTTTTGCCAAAAGTGAGGAAACGCTAAGAAGCGCTGGAAAGATTTTGAGAAGGATATAGATATAATTTAAGATTTTAGATCACAATATGAAAAAGTTAATCGGTTTGTTTCTGATTCAAATCCTTGTGTATGGTTGCACTGAGAAACCAAAGGAAAAAGACACAAATGCAAGTGGAAAAACCAACAACGCTCTAAAGACAATCTACTCTGACGTTAGCAAGTCCTCGATAGAGGTTACCGAAAAATACTCTAGGGCGACAGAAGTCACTTACTCTCACCTCTCACTTTGGAATGGCGACTGGCGTCCATATATCGCCAAAATCACCACAACAACAAATAAGTATCTCGGTGGCATGACGCTAGATAGGACAATAAAAGCTGAATTGAACTCTCTTGAGCAACCAGAAAGGCCGAAAATAGTAATTGAAGAAAGCTGCCATGAAATAAACTTCTTTGAAGATTATTATGAAACCGTAAAGTGGGGCTGCTGCGGAGCCGAGAATCAATTGGAATTTTATGACTATGATAAAAAACTAATAATTGAGGGGACAAGTACGATCACGAAATGTAGGATCCCTAATTCTCATCTTAGATTCTTTGCTTCGATTGATGGAGGAATTCGATTATCCTTTAGCAGCTCCGACCAATATCTAATCCAAATCATTAGCCCTCCAAATTTCCAAGATGAAAATTGCGGCCCTATACCTCCAGACATAATTTTTGAATCAGCTGACTCGAAGGATAAATATGATCAAACAAATAACGAGTACGAGTTTTGGTCTTTAAACGGTGTTAAAGAGAAGGAGAGGATTAATAACCTTACCATAAAAGTCAAGTGGACTTGTGCTGATGTTTCAGAGCCCATTATGATACCCATAATAAATGGAAAGCCCTTTGGAAAGGATGAACGAGTCCAATCAGTCAGCCTAAGACTGAGGTAAAGCGACTGGGATTTCGACTAAAAAGCGAGCTAAATCGATCCTAAAAAAGATAGTATTCACATTATGGATTGACCTACTCTTTCATTTTCTTTGCACTCCGTTTCATAAGCCATGCAGGATCTAAAAATCACCATCATTCAATCAGACATTCATTGGGAAGACATTGGGGCAAATTTGGCCATGTTTGAGGAGAAAATCTGGAAAATCGGACAAACTGATGTGATTGTGCTGCCCGAAATGTTTACCACTGGCTTCACCATGAAAGCCAACAAGCTGGCCGAGATGATGAACATGCGCACATTCAAGTGGATGAAACAAATGGCCGACCAAACAGGTGCGCTCATTCTTGGAAGTTTTATCGCCCATGTGCACGAACGCTACTACAACCGTTTGTTGTGGATGGAACCGGGAGGAAATTTCAAAACTTATGACAAACGCCATCTTTTCCGAATGGCGGAAGAACATACTGTTTATTCGCAAGGGGAAAGTTTATTGATAGGCCATTGGAAAGGCTGGAGAATCTGCCCACTCATTTGTTATGACCTTCGGTTCCCCGTGTGGAGCCGCAACAGATGGAATGCAACTCTTAAAAAACCTTCGTACGATTTATTGGTTTATGTGGCCAACTGGCCTCAAGTTCGTGCTACCGCTTGGGAAACTTTGCTTCGTGCACGCGCCATCGAAAATCTTAGTTATTGCGTTGGTGTAAACCGTGTTGGCATTGACGGAAACGGAATTGAATACAATGGCTATAGCGCCATCATAGGCCCAAAAGGCGATCCTATTTTTTCTGTGGAAGGTGTTGAGGCTATCAAGACTCTCGAGCTCAATGCCCATGCCCTTCAAGCTTATCGCGATCGCTTCCCTGCGTTTTTAGATTCGGATGATTTTACCATCGACTCCGAAATTTTTGAAGAACGTGATTTCCTTCACGGCCTGAGCTAATCTCCCACTTGGTTATTCTGTTCTGCCCCGGCTAAATCACATTTAGACTTTCCGACTTTTATTGTATATTCAATTTGGAATATTCAGTTAACACGTGATGATGGTTAGTGGTTGAGTCAACCTCGATCATTGTAAGGGAATCAGGGGAATCATGTTAATCAGTATAATCCGGGTTACGCTTAGTGTGGGGTGCATGTGATGTAGCGTTGTGGAGTCAATCCTAATCAACATACAACATGGTCCATTTCAAGTCAGAATGCGATGTGCTGATCATCGGTGCGGGGGGCGCGGGGCTTCGGGCAGCTATTGCTGCGGCCGAAGCAAATCCAAAACTTAAGATCGGAGTCATTTCAAAAGTGTATCCCATGCGGAGCCACACTGTCTCTGCAGAAGGAGGCGCTGCTGCTGTAATCAAATCTAATGACAGCACCGACTATCATGCATACGATACGATCTCAGGTGGTGATTGGATGAGCGATCAGGATGCTGTGGAATTTTTTGTAAACGAAGCACCGAAAGAAATGCTTCGTCTTGAACACTGGGGATGCCCCTGGAGTCGTCAGGATAATGGCACCGTTGCTGTTCGTCCGTTTGGCGGAATGAAAATAGAACGCACCTGGTTTGCTGCCGACAAGACAGGCTTTCATATGCTGCACACACTTTTTCAGCACACGTTGAAGTATGATCAGATTCAGCGCTATGACGAATTCTTTGTCACGAAACTAATCGTTGATAACGGTCAATGTTGTGGAGCAGTTGCCATCGAGTTAGCCACCGGAAAAATATTTTCGATCGCTGCAAAAGCGGTGATCATTTGCACGGGCGGGTGCGGCAAAATTTTTCCATACACTACCAATGCCAATATAAAGACCGGGGATGGAATGGCGCTCGCCTATCGTGCCGGTGTAGCGCTCAAGGACATGGAGTTCGTACAATATCACCCAACAGGTTTGCCCTTCACAGGAATTCTCATCACCGAAGCAACGCGTTCCGAGGGTGGTTACATGCTCAACAAAGATGGTTATCGCTACTTGCAGGATTATGATTTGGGCAAGCCGCAACCCAAACCCGTTCTTCGCTCCATGGAGCTTGGCCCTCGTGACAGGCTCTCTCAAGCATTCGTAAAGGAGCAGGAAAAAGGAAGGACATTAAAAGGTGCATATGGGGATTTTGTATATCTGGACATCAGGCACCTTGGCGAAAAAACGATCAACGCAAAACTTCCCTTCGTGCGTGAACTCTGCTTGAAGTATGAAAACATTGATCCCATCAAGGAAATGATTCCTGTGCGACCAGTGGTACACTACATGATGGGTGGCATTCATACTGACATCGATGGAGCAACTTCTCTTGCGGGATTATATGCTGCAGGAGAGACCGCTTGCGTCAGCATCAATGGCGCAAATCGGTTGGGATCAAATTCATTGACTGAACTTTTGGTATTCGGATCGCGTGCAGGAAAAAGTGCGGCAGAATTTGCATCGCGAATTAACAGTTCAAATTTTTCAATAGATTCAATTGCAAATGATGAAATAAAAAAATTGGAAAATTTCTTTGTAAGGAGAATCAACGGAAGCGAAAAGATTGTTGAAATCAGAAAAGAGATGCACAAAAGTATGGAAGAAGGTGCAGGGATTTATCGAAGCGAAAAAAAAAAAAAAAAATCACAAAGTGCAATTGCTTCACTGCAACAAAGGGTACAGAATATCTCGATCTCCGATCATAGCGCAACATTCAATACTGAACTAATAAGCGCAATTGAACTTTCATACATGCTCGATGTGGCCGAAGCAGTTGTTCAATCTGCCCTGCAAAGAAAAGAGTCAAGAGGCTCGCATCAACGAACGGATTATCCAAAACGCGATGATCAAAAATTCCTTTCACACTCCCTTGCTTACCGAAAGGATTTGAGTTTACCAGAAATAAAATACGCTCCGGTTACCATCACCAAGTGGCCACCAGGTGAACGAGTCTACGGGCGATAATTTTAAACTTTGAACTTTAAACTTTGAATTGCATGAGCCAGGAAAAAATCACTCTCGAAGTTTTTCGGTTCAGACCTGAACAGGAAGACAACCCGGTTTTTCAGAGCTATGAAGTTCCACTTCGAAAAGACTGGGTAGTGCTCGATGCACTAAACTACATCAAAGATTACCTTGATGGAACTCTTTCTTATCGCTGGTCATGTCGTATGGGTGTGTGTGGAAGCTGCGGCATGATGGTGAATGGAACTCCGGTTTTAACATGTGCTACATTCCTCCAAAAATTTGCACCCGGGCCAATCCGGGTAGAGCCCCTATCTAATTTTCCGGTTGTTCGTGATCTTGTAATCGAGATGACGGACTTCATGGAAAAGTTAAAGAAAGTAAAACCGTGGATCATCCGAAAAGATAATCAAGAAGGCCCTGAAGGTGAATTCATTCAAACGCCAAGCCAGCTTGCAGACTACAAACAATACAGTATGTGCATCAACTGCATGCTATGTTACTCTGCGTGCCCGGTCTACGGACTCGAGCCGGGGTTTACAGGACCGGCAGCAATCGCTTTAGCTCAACGATACAACATGGACAACCGCGATGAAGGCCAGGAACAGCGAATGGAATTGCTCAGCACAGACGATGGAATCTGGCAATGCACATTCGTTGGTGAGTGCTCTGAAGTGTGCCCGAAAAATGTCGATCCCGCTGGCGCAATTCAGCGCTACAAGGTGGCTGGGGCAACGGATTGGTGGAAATCATTCTTAATGCCCTGGGCAAAACCATAACTTAGAAAAGTATGGACTCAAAAAAATATAAACCTCAAATGGGGATCTTTTGGTGGACCGACAGATGGTCCAGCATTAAGTTTATTTTACGCGAGCTTACAAGTGTTGCCGTTGCAGTCTATTCTATCATTTTTTTATTTTATGTCAGTTCGATTTTGCAAGGCAAAAAAACATTCGAAGAATTTTCGGAGAGTCTAAAATCTCCTGCATTCATAGCTCTTCATTGTTTCATATTACTCTGCCTTGTCTTTCACAGCATCACATGGTTCAACCTTGCACCACAGGCAATGGTGATAAAATTAGGAGAAAAGAAAGTACCTGGAATTGTCGTTGCGTTGATGAACTATGCAGGGTGGTTTTTTATTTCATTAGCAATTTTGTGGCTCGTCACGAATTTGTTGGGGACATAATTTGAATACAGCTAAAATGAAAAAACATTCAGAACCCTTTTGGTGGACCTTGTTTGGAGCGGGTGGCGCTGTATCTGCCCTATTCCTGCCAATTTTAATCTTCCTTACTGGGATTGCATTTCCACTTGGTTGGATTGAGGTGCCATCGTATGATTTACTTCAAAAATGGATTTCGATATGGCCCGCGAGAATTCTTGTGTTCGTGATCGTCTCACTCTCTTTATTTCATTGGGCTCACCGCTTCAGATTTACGTTGTACGAAGGACTCCAACTTCAAAATTATCATAAGATCATTGCAATTTTCTGTTATGGATCAGCCATTGCCGTTTCAGTTTACAGTTTTTATGTCTTGATATGACCCTGCTTGGCAAATCAAAATGGAAAAGTTATATTCGGTATCACTTCATTTCCCTCGATTATGAAAAAACTTAAATCCATCACCCGCGAAGGCATCGCCCTGGCACTTGAAAAAGCTGAACGTTATCGTTTGCTCAATGAGCCCTCGGAAGCCGAAAGTATTTGCAGGGATATTATGGAATTGGAGCCCACAAACCAGAAGGCAATAGTACTTTTGATCTTGACCTTGTCTGATCAGTTTAACAGCGGCACATCAGATTTGGAAGCGCGAAATCTTCTTAAAAAAATCGAAGACCCTTATCAAAACACTTATTATCGGGGAATTATCTCAGAGCGCCTCGCGAAAGCAACACTAAGCCGCGGAGCACTGGGAGCAAGTTTCGATGCCTACGAATGGCTCAACGATGCAATGGAAGCATTTGAAGAAGCCGAAAGAATCAGGCCTCAAGGAAATGACGATTCAATCCTTCGTTACAATACTTGTGTGCGGATCATTCAAAAACATACTCTTCGCGAACGTCAGCGAGAAATGGTAGAGCCCCCTCTTGAATAACTATTTCAGCTCCAGCTCGACAACTGTATCTATTTCATCTTGCTGAGGTTTTGGAATTTGAATGTTTACTCCAAAATCATTCTCATTAAATTTCAAAGCCGTTTTATTTTTAAAGAGTTTTGCGGCTACAACTTTCTTACTCAAACGTGGAATCGTCAAAGTCTCATCTTGCCAGTTGAGGATGTGCACATAAACTTTGTTTCCCTTTTGCGTTGTCACCCCCCAATTTCTTTCCGTCAACGGGCCACCTTGTGTTGAATAGATGGTCTCACCGTAAATTTTTAACCACTCGCCTACTTCTTTCAAGGCAGCTTGATGTTCAGGTTGAATTTTTCCGTTTGGCATAGGGCCAACATTCAATAAAAAATTTGCGCCATAGCCCGAGGCTTTCACCAGATATTGCACCAACTCCTTTTTGCTTTTGTGATGATTGTCTTTCAGGTTGAAGCCCCACGAATTGTTGATGGTCTCGCAAGTTTCTTTGGGCAGATCACCTATTTTTTGTGTGGGAGCAAAACCGGTAGTGTTATGCCCCGGGAGATCTTTCTCAAACATTTGAAAATCTTCGCCATCAAAGGGAGTAAGATGATGATTGCTCCCAAGTAAAGTGCCAGGCTGGAGTTGATGAATGAGCGAATACGTTTTTTGCAATCGCCAATCGGCCTTCTCTTTGTCCCACATGCCGTCAAACCAAATCCCGGCAACAGATCCGTAGTTGGTCAACAATTCTGACAACTGCGAATCCATGTAATCAAGATATTTGTACCATTCGCCTTCTTCCTTACGGCCAGTATAATTCCCACCGGTAAATCCTCTTGGGAAATAGTCAGGATGATGCCAATCCAATTGCGAGTGATAGAAGAATAGTTTGATGTCCTGTTTCTTGCATTCATCGGCAAGCATTTTTAAAACATCCTTTCCATAAGGCGTTTTCTTAACGATGTTATAATCCGAAATCTTACTGTCCCACATGGCAAAACCATCATGATGTTTGCTCGTGATGGTAATGTATTTCATTCCAGCCTCCTTCGCCATTTGCACCCACTCCGCAGGATTGAACTCGGTTGGATTAAAAAAGGATGGAAGTTTTTCATAAGCTGCAATCGGAATTTGCTGATTGTTCATCGCCCATTCACCATCGCCTAATACACTATAAACTCCCCAATGAATAAATAGCCCGAAACGTGCTTCTTGAAACCACTCCCGATTTTTCAGGTTTTCTGGCGTAGGTTTATATTGAGCCGAACAGATACTTGTGATAATCAATAACGAGAGCATCATTCCAGATCTCAAATTCTGTTTTCTAAATTCTGTTTTCTTCATATCAGTTAATTAACTTGCCGGCCTTGAAATTATAAATAATACCTATGCGATACACCTCTATTGAAAAAGAACTTTTCATCAACAACCGTAAACGTTTTGTAAGCGAACTTAAACCGGGCTCAATTGCCGTTTTCAATTCTAATGACACAATGCCGACCAATGCAGACGGCACAATGGCCTTCCGGCAAAACAACGATTTATTTTACCTCACAGGCATCGAGCAGGAAGAAACCATATTACTAATCTGCCCCGGCTTCCGCGAAGAAAAGAAACGAGAGATACTTTTTCTCCGCCAACCCAATGAGCATCTGGAGAAATGGTATGGACATAAACTTACGAAAGAAGAAGCGAAAGCAATTTCGGGAGTCGAAACAGTGATGTGGCTGCACGATTTTGAAAATATGTTGCATCACATGTTCGCCATGGGTGGGGTTGAATTTATTTACCTAAATACAAACGAGCACTATCGTTCAGAGATTGTTGTCCAAACCCGCGATGCGCGATTCATTGATTGGTGCAAAGCAAAATATCCGTTGCATACGTATCAGCGCATAGCTCCCATCATGTCAAAACTTCGCAGAATAAAACAAAAAGCAGAAATCGATCTGATACAAAAAGCTTGCGATATCACCGAGAAAGGGTTTCGTAGAGTGCTGAAGTTTACCAAACCTGGTGTTAAGGAATATGAAATCGAAGCAGAGTATGTCCATGAATTCATTCGCAATGGTTCAAAAGGTTTTGCTTACACACCGATTATCGCTTCGGGAAAAAATAATATTGTATTGCATTACATCGAAAATAATCAAGAATGCAAAGCAGGTGAACTTGTCTTGTTAGATGTTGCAGCCGAGTATGCCAATTACAATTCCGATCTCACCAGGACCATTCCCGTAAGTGGAAAATTCACTCCGCGACAAAAAGAAGTTTACAATGCTGTACTCCGCGTACAACGCGAAGCATTTAAAATCTTAAGGCCCAACATTGTCTATTTTGATTATCAAAAAGAAATCGAAAGTCTGATGCAGGCTGAATTGTTAAACCTTAAACTGATTTCAGATTCTGACATCAGGAATCAGGACCCTGAAAATCCAGCGTTGCGAAAATATTTTTATCACGGCACATCACACATGCTAGGTCTTGACGTTCATGATATAGGCAATATGCATGACAAGGTTCAAGTGGGAAGTGTGTGGACAATTGAGCCTGGGATTTATATTAGGGAGGAGGGATTTGGCGTTCGCCTGGAAAACAATGTAGTTATTGGTGAAAAGGAGAATTTTGATCTGATGAGAAACATCCCGATTGAAGCTGAAGAAATTGAAACCTTAATGAACAAATGATCAGTTAGTCATGTATTGACGACATTGGCTAATCGACTAATTGATAAATTGGCTAATCAATGAAAAGAAAAATCCACTTTGTAATATTCATTTTATTAATCGGATCAATCGCGGAATCCCATGAATTCTGGCTACAGCCGAAAAAATTCTGGTATAAAATTGGGGAGGATTTACGGGTGGATTTTTTAGTCGGTGAAAATTTTGAAGGTGAACTCTGGGATTTAGATAAAAATAAAATTGAAAAATTGAATCTTCATCACCTGACCAAAGTAATCGATTTGAAAACTCAGGTGAAGCCTGCGGAGAAAGACAGGTTGAAATTTAAGTTTGCAGAAACAGGCACTTACTTGCTGTCCTTACAAAGCAGCGAAGCTTATATCGAATTGGATGCGCAAAAATTCAACGAATATCTGAAGGAAGATGGCCTAGACGATGCCCTTGATATTCGCACAAAAACGACTACCCTTGATAAGCCATCGAAAGAGTTTTATTCACGTTACGCAAAACTGTTAGTTCAATCGGGTGATAAAACAGACGACACATACAAGAAAAAAGTGGGTCTAAGGTTAGAGATCATTCCTCAACAAAATCCATATAACTTAAAGTCGGGGGATTATTTACAATGTCTTGTATTATTTGACGGCAAGCCCAGTCTGCATCAATTGGTAAAAGTCTGGAACAAAATCGGAAACGCCTCAATCTTGCAAAATGCGTATACCGAAAATGATGGTACAATAAAATTCCCGATCAGCAGCAAAGGCCCGTGGATGGTGAGTACCGTGAAAATGATTGAATCGGAAAAAACGGGTGCCGACTGGCAAAGTTTCTGGGGAAGCTTAGTTTTTGGAATCGAATAACTATGAGCAATACTTTCATCTCTTCCGATAAAGCGCCAGATCCTGTTGGTTCATATCCTCATGCGAGGCAGGTTGGCAATTTACTTTTTCTATCTGGAGTTGGTCCGCGCAAAAAAGGGTCTAAGGAAATCCCTGGCGTTACATTGGATCAAAACAAAAATATCATTAGCTACAACATCGAGGAGCAGTGTCATTCTGTTTTTCAGAATGTGAAATTCGTTTTAGAAGCCTCCGGATCGAAGTGGGAGAATTTGATAGATGTCACCGTCTATCTCACAAATATGAAAGATGATTTTGCAACCTTCAATAAAATCTACGCTGAGTATTTTCCAGATAAAGCGACACAGCCGTGTCGAACTACAGTTGAAGTAAATGCATTGCCAACGCCAATCGCAATAGAGCTAAAGTGTATTGCAATCATTTAGAAGGAAATTAAACGGAAAAACTTTCTCCGCACCCGCATGTGCGCGAAGCATTCGGGTTGATGAATTGAAAACCTTTGCCATTCAACCCATCAGAAAAATCAAGAGTCGTACCAAGTAAGTACAGCAAGCTTTTTTTATCAACAAGAATTTTTACTCCTTTGTCTTCAAAGACCTGGTCAGCCGGATTGATCTTGTCGTCAAACCCAAGATCATACATCAGACCCGAACAACCGCCACCTTTTACAGATACACGAATGTTATGATCTTCCCCTCGACCTTCTTCAGTTCGCAGGCTTGCAATCCTTTCCTTTGCTTTATCGGTAACTGTTATCATATGCTCAATTGTGCTTAAGAGATCGGATTCAGTACAACACTAAAAACTGTAATTGTGTTCCTGTCTCTGCCGTAATATAATTTTTCCAATGCTTCCAGAATATTTCCCGCTCTGAAATAAGATGTATGCAATTCACTATCCCTTTTTGTGGTCCACTGAATAGTGTAAGAGTTTTCCTTCTCTTTATAGTTCTGAACATAGTCCCACATCTTTTTCAAAGCATCCACTTTGTCGGCACCAGTTTCAGAGTGAAACAAAAAAGATTGGTTATGCCGCGGATTGATGGTGATCAGATCTAGTTTCACCTTTCCATCATGGTTGCTGAATTCAAACATCAAATCGCTGGTGCGCAGGCCAAGATAATCCTTAACTTGTTGTTGCACACGTGCCGCTTCCACATGAGCATCGCTTGCTGTTTCTAAAGTAATTTTGGGCATAGCTGTAGTTAAACTTTCGGAAAGCCAGAAAAGTTTCCCGAATTTTCTTTCAAAATTAAGAAAACCAATTGAATCGATCGCATGGAAAAACTTGAACACATCGGTATTGCAGTAAAAAACCTGGAGGAATCGAACAGACTTTTTGAAAAACTCTTAGGCAAATCCCACTATAAAATCGAAGAAGTAGCGAGCGAAGGTGTGCGAACTTCTTTCTTTGAAGTTGGCGGAGTCAAGATTGAATTACTTGAAGCTACTAATCCAGATTCTCCCATTGCAAAATTTATTGACAGACGAGGTGAAGGAATACATCACCTTGCATTTGAAGTAGCCGATATTGAAGAAAGCATCAGCTCCTATTCCAGCAATGGCTTCACACTTTTAAATTCTCAACCCAAATCGGGTGCCGACAATAAACGCATTGCATTCATGCATCCAAAAACTACAAACAGCGTTTTAGTCGAGCTTTGTCAAGAAAAAAAGTAAAGTCGGGTTATCTCGCGCCTTTGCGTATTGTCATGCTACTACTGGATGTCGCTACTATCTTCTCGGAGTTTGCATTATTTTGGGATTTGGTCTGCTAAGGTAAAGGGCAAAAAAAGAAGCCCCAGATCTTACGATGAGGGGCTTGATTTAAAAAGGTCAGGCAACGACTTACTCTCCCGGGTTTTGCCCTAGTACCATCAGCGCTGGTGGTCTTAACTGCTCTGTTCGGAATGGGAAGAGGTGGTCCCCACCGCCATAGTCGCCTTAAGGCTTGCCCACCGTAGTTTTAACGCAGGTGGGTCTTAAGCTCTTTTTCTGGATTTCCCG
>JACOSO010000073.1 GCA_016178785.1 Bacteroidota bacterium
TGAGTTCGAAGATAAATTTCATTCACACAGAGCAGCCTAACTGCCTGTCCGGTTTAATGGGGTCACTCCAATCCTGAAATGAAGGGTACCTCACCGAGATGGCCAATGAGGTCGGGCCAAAAGCTTTTGGTCCTTGTTTAGCGTCCCACATTGGGTTTATGAAAAAGCCCCAACTAATCTGTCGATGAAGTTAGGGCTCGAGCGTTGAGAATTTCTTACTCCAAAATTGGATTTTCCTTAATCCGTTTTTGCATTTTTTTTGCTAGTTCAATTGCTTGTTTCCTCTCTTCCACATAAAACTTCTTCATTTTTTTGTTAAATGATATGATGGATATTGTGGTAAGAGTGCCAGAAATAATGCCGATCCACAATGCAGCTGGTCTTAAGATTTCACGTAGCTCTTCCATGGTATTCTCCCTTATTAAGAAAACACTTTTTGGTCATTTGAAATGTACTCTTTTTGTTAATTCGTTATTAATTATACACTAGTCGACAGTTGCCGCAACTGTGGATAAATAGAAAAACACGACACCTATGTCACAACGTCCTGGTGGGTAGACGAGGTGGTGGAAATAATCTTGGCGCAGTAACTGCATTGACAATCGATGACTACGGAATGCGCTCGTAGCTTTTGTTTACCAGATTCTGGGAAGGTACGTAAAGCATTTTGATTTATGTGGTAAGCGTCCGGCATCTCTTGGGCAGGCGATACGTACGCAACGCATTCTTGAGCATCATCTTGTCACTACCTCCCGCTTGCACATTTCGTAGTAAGTAATTTACGAATGAGTTCACTCAAGAGCACTCCTGATTTTCCGTTTTTCCTTAATTTAAAAAAAATTCGATTCTTGACAAAAAGCGCTCAGCGAAGGTAACACTTACAAGTGAGAAAGTCAAATTGAAGCCTCGAATCGCACACGAACGTATTGACTCTGACAAAAATAATAACTACTTTTCGTTAATTCATTCGAGGGTCTAACTTCATCAAAGCTCAGGAGGGAGTATGGGAGTTATTCTGTTCATTCTTTTCGCCGTGGTGATCATCTATCTGCTCACGAGGTCAAATCAAGCAAAACCCCCGGCAGCGATCTTCTCGCACTGGTACCACCTCATCGAGAACCTTCAACTCTCATCGCAAGAATTCTACCAAAGCTTGGGACAGGCACTCACCACGCGAAACATTCCTGGGATTAAACTTGACCGCGTCGATCACCACGAAGGGGGTGTCCTATCAGCCAAGCGAGAGTACCTACGCGTTAACCGGAAGGAGCACACCTTCGACGTGTGTGCGGCACCGTTCGGCAATGGTTTCTTCATCTCATGGTGGCTCGGTGAGACGACCAGTGATTTTTGGAATTTCATTATTAAAATTCCCCTGGTCGGTCCAGCCCTCCTGCGAACGTTTCGCCCAGAAACCTACTACCGACTTGATACCGCCCTGATGTTTCAAGAGTCTACGCACGCGGCTGTCCTTGAAGTGTTGGACTCCATTACCCAGACGAAGGGGGTAAGGGCTCTGACTGAGCTCGAGCGAAAACCGATCATGAACGACCTGTTTAAGAGATAGCCACGTACACACCCCCCGCTACGACAGACGGTGCTAAGATGAACCTTTCACTTCCCGAACTGCTCACGCTCCAGTTCTACGAGTGGGAACAGCGCGGCCGAGGTTGGCAGGTGTGGGACTCTCCCGTCGAACTTGAACCTCCCTTTGAACCCTTCCATCTTTATGTTCCTCAGGTTCGTCCAACGTTTGACGATGGGCGCAAGCACACGTTCCTGAGTAGTTTCGTTGAAAGCATCCGAGAAGGTTTCAATCCCTCGACTCGCGAGGAAGAGGGACGCTACGAACCGGATGATCGATCGTTCATCACCCCCGCACCCTTCACAGATAGATCCCAAATATGTGAGTTCAGCATCGCGCTTCCTCCCGAGGAAAAAGTGACATCAGATCAGACGGAGCAGTTTCTCCTAGCACTCTCGCTGTGTCATTCGCCCATAAGTTTCGAGATTCTGGGGAGGAGTGAAAGCATCACCTTTCAGTTAGCCTGCCGTGAGAGGGACCTCCCTGGCATCGAAGGAGCTTTGAAGGGATACTTCCCCGGTGCCGTGCTCGAAAGACACACCGCCAACTCACTCGATCAAGTGGTTGTAAACCACGCCCTGGTGGTTGACTTCGGTCTTTCGGAAGAGTTCATGCGACCCTTAAAGACCATGCTCTCCCTTGATCCAGATCCCCTCATAGGCCTTCTAGGGGCTCTGGAAGCCCTCCAGGGAGGTGAAACAGGGCTTTTGCAGGTCTTATTCCATGCCACGAGGTTCCCGTGGACTGAGAGCATTTTACGGTCTGTCTCAGATGGGAGCGGCGGATCCTTCTTTGCTGATGCGCCGGAGATGCTTCAGCTCGCCCGTGAAAAAACCAAACGGCCGTTGTTCGCCGCGACCATCCGGGTCGCGGGAGTTAGCAGCTCGGCTGAGCGAGCGTGGGATATTGCACGGGGACTTGCCAGTGGGCTAGTGCAACTGGCCGACCCCCAGAGCAATGAACTCATTCCTCTTACCAATGACGATTACGATCAAGACAAACACGTTGAGGACGTTTTGAAAAGAACCAGCCACCGGAGCGGTATGTTGCTCAATAGTAGGGAGCTCGCGAGCCTTGTCCATCCTCCTTCTGGTTCGATCCAATCGGCAAAGGTTCTCAGGTACTTCAGAAAAACTCGACCCGCTCCACCGAGTGCCCAAGGACATAGCCACTTGCTTGGAGAAAACATTCACCGAGGAGAGACCACTAAGGTTTCCATTGAGACACGGCAGCGTCTCAATCATATGCATATCATCGGAGCTACGGGAACGGGGAAATCCACTTTGCTGCACAACCTCATCGTGCAAGATATCGAGCAAGGGCATGGGCTTTCTGTTATCGATCCCCACGGTGACTTGATTGAGCGAGTGATAGCTTGTATTCCTGCCAGAAGATTTAAAGATGTCGTTTTGTTCGATCCATCGGATGCGGAAAACCCCATTGGCATCAATATCCTCTCAGCTAAGGGAGAGGCGGAGAAGAACGTGGCCGCCTCGGATCTTGTCGCCGTCTTCCAGAGGATGTCGACAAGTTGGGGCGATCAGATGACTGTCGTGCTCGGAAATGCTATTCAAGCTTTCTTAGAAAGTGAGCGCGGAGGCACGCTGTTAGATTTGCGAAAGTTTCTTCTTGAGGAAGATTTCCGTAGAGAGTTCCTCAGAACGGTCAGGGATCAAGACGTCCGTTATTTTTGGGAAAAGCAGCACCACATACTCAGAGGAGGTACTTTAGGTTCAATCCTTACTCGCCTCGACACCTTCCTGCGTCCGAAGATCGTCAGGAAAGTCGTCGCGCCGAAAGTAGAGCTTCACTTTGATGATATTCTTAATCAACGGAAGATTCTCCTGATCAAGCTGGCTCAAGGCTTAATGGGGGAAGAAAACTCAACGCTCCTTGGAACCTTGGTTGTTTCCAAACTCCATCAAGGGGCTATGGCAAGGCAAGCTCTCCAAGCCAAAGAGAGAACGCCTTTCTTTCTTTACGTCGACGAATTTCAGAACTTCATCACTCCATCGCTTGCAGGAGTGTTAAGCGGCACGCGCAAGTACGGCCTCGGGCTTATTCTGGCTCACCAGGACTTACGCCAAATATTCAACCAAGATAGCGGCGTCGCCAATTCCGTCATCTCCAACCCCGGCACGAGGATCTGTTTCCGGTTGGGAGACTTCGATGCGCAGAAGCTGCAAGAGGGTCTTGCACATTTCACTTCACAAGACCTTCAAAACTTGGGTCTTGGCGAAGCAATCGCTCGAGTCGAAAAATCAGATGATGACTTTAATTTGAAAATCTTTTCCCCACGAACCGTTAATCCTGAAACTGCCAAATCACGAAGGAAGAAACTCATTGAGCTTTCTCATCAGGGTTATCAGCCTGAGGTGGCAAAAACAGATCAAGGAACCACCAAAGAAAAAACAGAGTCCTTTTTTGAAGAGGAGACGCCTCAACCAGCAACCACAGATGAAAGAATCGACCGAGAGGTATCACCGTCAAGTAAACGAGAAGCGACTTCAAAAGCCGTACAGCCTACAGTCTTACCTGTGGCTACTGAAGACAAGACACTATCGCAGCATAGGTATTTACAGGCTCTTATTAAGCGTATGGCGGAAGATCGAGGGTTCCGTGCGGTCATTGAACAGCCGACCCCCGACGGTTTGGGTAGAATCGATGTTGGTCTCGAACAAAATGGCAAGAAGATTGCCTGTGAAGTCTCGATCACGACCGATGAAGAGCAGGAATTTCACAATATCGGGAAATGCCTCTCAGCTGGTTACGATAAGGTCATTGTTTGCGCGTCTGACCGTAAAAAATTGGACAAGATTAAAGCGCACGCCTCGCAGAAACTAAGTAGTAGCGATCACGAAAAAATATCGTTCTTTGAGCCCGAAGCCCTCTTTGTTTATCTGGATGAGCAAGTAGCACTACAGAGTGTTAAAGAGGAGCGAGTGAAGGGGTATAGGGTGAAAGTTCAGTACCAAGCCATGAACGACCAAGAAAGAAAAAATAAACGTGACACAGTTGCCCAGGTTATTCTTAAGTCAATGACGCGTCTGAAAGAAGATCATTAAAAGAAGAGACTGGTAGTGCCCATAAAGCATGCCGGCGGTTTTGAATATCACGGTCTTCCTACTATTGAGTGAGTTCAGCAACAGAAGCTTATGCACTAAACAGACCTCCTCGCATCAAGGGCTCTCATAATCGAACTCTGGTGAATTATCCTCTGGCCTAGCTAGCGTAACTTTGTAAATATCTCTCAATAGGATTAGTTCATTAATCAAGAATTCCTCCATAACTGGGGAGACCATCTGCCTCTCTGAGGGCGCCGCACTTAACCAAATTAGTTCGATTGGTTCAATTACGTTGAAAACCCTCTGCTGAATCGACGACAAAAGACTTGTATCTGAGCCATCTGAATCGCTTTTCATCCAGGTCGTAATTATGCCGCTAGGATCAGTGTCGTGACCGGCTCGGACTTCTTTCAAGACCTCAGATCCGAATCTCTCCATATTCCTTCTCTTAACAGTGGACTTGCTTAATCGGATTTGCCCTCTCAATATCTCCAAGGCAAGTGCCAATCCCTTAATTAGAAGTCTCACTTGCCCAAGAATCCATTTATCTTTCAAGGCTATTTGAAGAGTTGGTATTCCATGTTCAATGGCTAAAAAAGCAACCTTTAGTTTTACTCCATCCTCAATCCACTCCTTGCGTTTTACAAGGAACAAGGATTCGGGGGAAGGTATGCCTTCCATGTAGCACGTCCTTTCATGAAAAAAACAAGGTAGTAGTACACTACCTTGTGGTGTTTGATTTGCCGTAGTAGATTATGGAAGCTGAAGACTTAAACGAGGATTGGCGCTTTTTTCAATTCCTCTTTTTTTGCCTTCCAAAGCTGACCAGCTTGGAACTTGTTGTCCCTATAGATTTGTCGGACAAGTTTCTGTATTTGATTCTTTGTGAGATTATCGTACTTACTCCCAACGCGTGCAGCTACCTCTCTGATTTCAGTAGGTGTGAGTAACAAGAACTCTTGCTCCGGGTGACGTGACTTGTTCTCCTTTCTTGCATAATGATTGAAATCTGCGAGCAATGTAGTGAACGGTGCATCATCCTTGGAGACTCTCTGGAAAGATTTTCGCAGGTGAACCTCTTCCGCCGGTTTATGTGAGGGTTGCACCTTAGCATTCTGATCATCAAAGATGCAAAAGTGCTTGACGGTCCCTCTTCGAGGACGGAAATAAAGCTCGATTGCACCTTGCTTGGCAAGGTCTGCGATTGGTGAAATGCGCTTTCCATTGATACTATAGCAAGAGAGTACTGGCCCGACGACCACCTGCATTCTCTTCACACCTCTTCTCTTGCATTGCTTGAGGGCTTCCAGAAATCTGATATTGGAAAAGATCGCACTGTTTGCCTCTCCAGAATAGATCCTGAGACTTTCTTTAACGCCACCGAGCTCAGCTACTAGTTCTTGAATCACCTTTTCTATCACCAAAGGTTTTTCCGTTAAGATACCCATCTTCGTCTCTCCTCTAAATTGTTAATGACCAGTTTTTTATTCTACTTCTATCATTTGATGATTGAACGATGAGAGAAGAACTCAGCAGCGCTGGGGTAACAAGAAAGGATTGTGACTCCCACCTCTCGAAACGCTATCCAGGACCACCCACTATTATAAAGCACAGAGCTCAAATTCGCAAATTTTCTAGAATTCCAGAGTTTTTTCCCCTAAAATCTCGAATTTCTAAGCGACTGATAATTTAACAATATTTGATCTAAAGTCAAACATTCGATGATACACATGGCCACGTTCCGTGATATTGTAACTTGGCAGAAATGCAACACAGGGATGCTGAGTTAGCTCAATCGACAACATAAAGTTTGAATGCATCGGGGAAGTGATTCAGTTCTTGCGCCCCACTAAAAACCTGTGACAGTTATGACAAATTCTAGATTCTAGATTGGTATACTTCAAAGAAAGTCGAGAAATAAAATACATGGCCACTATGCGGCTTGAAGAATTGACTTTCCGTATCTTTTACAGTATATTCTTTACAAGTTTTGTTCTTTCACATAGTTGATGTTGGTGTCCGCCACAGGCGGACAGGGAATTCCGTGAAAATCGGAAGCTGCCCCGCAACTGTAATCCCGATGCTGAACTATTTCGGCATTGCGTTTCTGATCAAGTAGGTCACTGTCCCGACTAAGTCGAGATGGGAAGACGGTCAGAGATCGGGTAAGCCAGGAGACCGACCAGCGTCATGAACTCAATACAACCTTCGAGGGAAGGTAGGGGTATGCATTAATGAGTTTTTTTCTTTTTGCCCCAACTTTCTCCTTGAAGGTTGGGGTTTTTTGTTTCTAGTGAAGATCGAATTAATAAGTTTATTCAAGCAGTGATTAAACTATCTAATCCACATAACAAATCACTAATCAAGAAAGGAAAACAGTTATGCTCAAGCCACGATTTGCCGTTCTAACATCAATGATCGTAGCTGCTGCCGTTGCACGACTCATTCCACATCCGCCGAACTTTACTCCGATGATCGCACTTGCATTGTTTGGAGGAACATATTTTACCGACAAAAGAGATGCATATCTCGTTCCTCTCGCCGCGATGATATTTAGCGATATCGGCTTGGCTTTTCTGAAAGGCTACGCGTTATTTACCCCTATGAGTTTGATAATTTATGGATGTTTCGCCCTGATTACCGCCCTCGGATTTCTTTTGCATCATCATCCGAAGCTTGTAAATATTGTTATCGCATCAGTAGCCAGTTCAACCATCTTCTTCATCATTTCGAATTTTGCTGTATGGGCAGGAGGAAATCTGTATCAGATGAACACGTGGGGATTGGTTGAGTGTTATATCGCGGCTATTCCATTCTTTAAGAATATGCTCCTGAGTTCTCTTTTGTATTCGGGTATACTGTTTGGCTCATTTGAATTGGCTAAACACAAATTTCCAGCGTTGTCAGAATCTCGAGTGTAGGCGAAATTGTGAAAGTTTGCTCTTTTTTGCCTGCCGCCACTTCTATGATTTACCAGATGGAATTGGAAGAGTATTTATACGGTGTAACATTTGAATGTTCTTCCGATAAGCCCAAAGTAGTCCGCTCCTATCTGGAACGGAATACTTATAGCAGCGAAGAGATTGAGCGTATCGTATCCCAAACCAAAGCCGAGGGAAAAAGTTTATACTATATCGACGAAGAACTGCTGAAAGCCATTTCACCAGATGTGATTTTTACGCAGGATGTATGCGATGTGTGCCAGATTGATACTAGTTACGTTCAAAGGGCTGTCCATAAGCTTGAAAAACAACCGCTATTAGTACCTCTTATCCCACGCAATTTAGAAGATGTTTATCAGAATGCTATCACCATCGCTAAGACACTTGGTAAAGAAGAAGCTGCCTATCACTTGCTCGCTCAGTTGAAAAAGCGCACCGACAGTATCATAGATACATTAAGGAAGAACAATGCTCCACTGTGCAGAGTAATGGTGATGGAATGGCTCAATCCTATTTACAATTGCGGGCACTGGATTCCCTATCAAATAGCACAAGCAGGCGGAGTGGATATGCTTTCCAATCCATCGGGTTATTCTGTAATCACTTCTTGGGAAAAAGTCTTGCAATACAATCCGGAAGTGCTCGTCATTGCCCCTTGCGGTTTTCACGTTGAAAGATCAGTGCAGGAAATAAAAACTTTAACGACAAGACCGCGGTGGAATGAGTTGAGCGCAGTAAAAACTTCGTCAGTATACATTGCCGATGCTGACTTATTCACACAGCCCAGTACCAAGTTGGTGGATGGCATTGAGTTGCTGGCGGGAATTTTTCATCCGGATATTTTTCAAGTACCTGAGAGCCTACGAAACAAATATCTTTCTCTCAACACAACCGTTAGAATCGAACGATGAAAAAAGCATCAACAGCTTGTAAGCACAAAAACTGCTCAGTGTGTGGTAATTCCTTTACCTGCGGTGCCGTTGAAGAGGATCAGTGGTGCTGGTGTAACGATTTTCCGGCCATCATGCCATTGGATTTTGATCAGGATTGTCGATGCCCGGAGTGCTTAAAGAAAGTCGTAAAGGAAAAAGACGACAGATTTATTAAGACGCTTCCGCCTGAAAATGCTGTAAAGAGCATTGCAAAGAATTACGTTGATACTGGTAAGCTAGTTGAAGGAATAGATTACTACATAGAAAACGATCGATGGGTTTTTACAGAATGGTATCTTTTGAAACAAGGGCATTGTTGCAACAGTGGTTGCAAACACTGCCCTTATGCTTCGATCGGTTAACTTATGCAAAAACAGAAAGCTATTTTCAATTGGAGCGGGGGAAAAGATTCCGCTCTTTGCTTATTCAAGGTTATGACACTCAGAGAATATGATGTTTCGTGTCTGCTCACCAGTGTCAATGAACAGTACCGACGGATTTCCATGCACGGTGTGAGGATCGAGTTATTGGAACAACAAGCTGCCAACGTTGGAATACCCCTGGTCAAAATGCTCATGCCAAAAATGCCGGATATGAAGACGTATGAAACGATCATGAAAGAGACGTTCACACGGCTTAAGAATGAGGGTATGGAGGTCTGCATCTTCGGCGATATTTTTCTGGAGGACCTTCGCAAGTACAGGGAGAACAAGCTCGCTGAAATGGACTTGAAAGCAATCTTCCCTCTCTGGAAGATTCCAACCGATCAACTGATTCGAGAGTTCATCGACTTGGGATTCAAGGCTGTGGTTGTTTGTGTAAACGATAAATTCCTGGATAAGAGTTTCGTAGGACGTGTTATTGACGATTCATTCCTGAAAGATCTCCCCGACAATGTCGATCCCTGCGGTGAGTACGGAGAATTTCATTCATTTGTCTTTGACGGACCTATTTTCAAAGAGCCAATTGAATTCAAACTTGGCGAAATGGTATATCGGAAATATTCACCAACACAACAAGATGGAAATTCTCAATATAACTGCAACAGCAGCAGCTTTAATCCTTTTGAGAGTGGATTTTGGTATGGCGATTTACTCCCCATCTCAGAAGTTGGCAAAATTTTATGAATCAGCCTTCAGAAAATGCAGTTGCGTTGTGGACGGGCGGAAAAGATTCTTGCTTGGCACTCTATGAAGCAGAATGTTTAGGTTATGAGATCAAAAGCTTGATTACTTTTATACCACCCAATCCACAATTCCTCGCTCACCCTCTTCAGGTGATAAAGTTTCAATCAGAAGCCCTCCATCTCCAACACGCTACTATTGAAATCACGCAGCCGTTTAATGAAGGATACAAATCAGCGTTCCGCTTCTTAAAAGAACGATGTGACGTATCCCATGTTATCACTGGTGACATCGATGAGGTAAGTGGTCATCCTAATTGGGTGAAAGAACTTGCTGCCTCCAGTGACATTGAAGTCTTGACACCCTTATGGAAACGGGATCGAAAAGAAATTCTTGCAACACTCATAGAGAATAACTTCAAAGTGATTTTTTCATGTGCGAAGGAACCTTGGTTCAGTGAGGATTGGCTGGGTACTGAATTTGACACCAATACCATCGAGCGATTATACAAAATAAGCGAAGAAACAGGACTGGATCTTTGCGGCGAAAACGGTGAATACCACTCTCTGGTTCTAGACTGCCCGCTTTTCAAACAAAGGATTCACATCGATGATTTCTCAAAAGAAGCAAAAGATGTAATCTTGTATATCAATATCCGAAAACTATCTCTCATTAATAAAGCATCCCCGCAGCAAGCTGCGGGGTATTAAGGGCGTAGCCCAAATTCTCCGTCATTCCGAAATGTTTCTGTTCGGAATCTAAACGCAGGGCTACGCTGATTGGCAACGCTTGGATGCTGAACAAAAGCATTTCAAGCATTTCAGCATGACGAGGCCAAAAAGAACGAAGCAAGCTTCGGGGTATTAAACCCGAAGGGAATAAATCATCCCACAATTAATTCACGAAGGAGCAGTTATGAAGAATATTATCATGCTTTGTGCAATCGGATTGTTTACAGCTTATGCAGGAGCGCAAGAGCTCTCCGCATTTCGCGCAGGGTTTCCACCATCGGTTTTGAATTCAGCCAATAGAGCTGCCAATGATTCAACAAACATGGATACGGTTAAGGTCTATCACCTTAAGGAAGTAGTTGTAACAGCCACTCGCAGCGAAAAAGATCCTGCCGATGTGGGGAGGAGCGTCACTGTCATGACTCAGGACCAGATGAGAAATTCCATTTATAACAATGTTGCAGAATTACTGTCACAACAGGAAGGTCTATACATCGTGGGAACTGGGCAAAATCCGGGAATGTTTCAAAGCATCTTCACTCGTGGAGCCGGGAGCAATCAGACGACACTTATGGTAGATGAAGTGCGCATTACAGACCCCTCCGGTGTGAACAATGCACTTGACTTGTCGGAATTGTCGTTCGCCGGTTCTGATCGCATTGAAATTGTTAGGGGCTCCCACAGTACTTTGTATGGTTCATCTGCTATTGGTGGCGTGGTAAGCATCTTCACAGAAAAGAATAGAAAGCCGGGATTGAATACAGACGTGGAGCTTAGAACAGGAACATTCGGAAGTGGAACTTCGACTTTTTCTGAAAATATGTTGTTGAATTATACCGATCCTTTCGGTTTCTACGTCAACGGAGTAATCAACAATTCCAACACCAAGGGCCTGGATGCCACGGTAGATACTGTCACGAATCCGAATGTGTTCAAACATCGTGATAAAGATGGCTTCGATAAAAGGGATGTCATTGGCAAAATCGGTTTCAAGAACGATCTGCTTGATGTTTACGCTGCATACAAAAACACGGATCAGAAAACAGATATTGATAAGGGCGCCTATACGGATGACGATAACTACACTGTCGATTTCAAGCGAAATTTATTCACCTATGGCGCAGCCTACAAAATAAGTAACGATGTGTATCTCAAATATCTTGGTGGCTATTCCCACATGAAAAGAGTTGCTGTCGATGATTCTTCCGTGATCGACAATTCGGGGAACACGGATCATACCTATTTCGACGGCACGTGGAAAGGAAGCATGTCGACCAATGAGATCCAAGCAAATGTGAGGCAGAAGGGTTTTGAAGGGGTCTTTGGTGGCGGCTATTATAAGGAATCGATGACCTCACAAACGTATTTTTACTCAAGAAGTAGTTTTGGTGTCTTTGAATCGAAGACGAACCTGGATACGCTAAATTTGAACGCTTCGACAAAGAATTTCTTCGCTCACGTTGATTTCAATGGCAGCCTCGTACATGATGACTTTAGCCGAATGGCCCTTGCCTTGGGGTTGCGTCTGAACGACCATAATGCCTACGGCACTAATCTTACCTATGAGATCAACCCATCTCTGAGAATCAACGATCATTCACTGTTATATGCCTCTTATTCAACTGGCTTCAATGCACCATCACTCTATCAGCTCTACGCACCCGATAATTATTATACCTCATCAATCACAAGGGGAAATAAAAATCTTAAACCGGAAAAATCTGCTTCATACGAATTAGGTCTGAAGCAGTCCATCAGCAACGGCATCAGTTTGGCGGTAGCGTATTTCAATACGGAGGTCGAAGATGCTATTGAGAACGTTTACCTGTGGGATAAAAATATCGGCATCGATACTCTCGGCAGCGATTGGATGCGTGACGATTTCAAGGGAGATACGTATTTAAATGTTGGTAAGCAGACCAAGAGCGGTGTTGAGTTTACGCTGAATTCCAGAATAAGTGATAAGTTGTCTTTCTCAGGCAACTTCAGTTTGGTAAGCGGGAAGCTGACATACGATCCATCTAACATAGACACTTCACAGACCGGCGGCAATCATGTGCAAGTGTACAGCAACGGAGCATTCATCACGAAACAAGTGGAATCGTTGGGGTTAGTCCGAAGACCAAACACGGTCAACTTAAGCTTGACATACATGCCAATTGATCGACTTTCTCTAAGAACCGATGTCCGATATGTAGACTCACGAAGCGACATCTATTATGAATCAAAGCTCGGTCCGTATGGCGCCTTGGGAACTGCACCAGTGGCTGATTATACGATTGTGGACTTGTCTACAAAATACAATCTTGACGCTCATTTCTCGATCGCAGGGAGAATGGAAAATATTTTCGACACCAAATACTCCGAGATAAATGGTTTTACCACGAGAGGACGAGGAGTTTACTTTTCCCTGAAATACAACGGTCAGAGTTTTTAAAAATTAGCCACCAAACCATTGTCGCGCCAGGAATATAAGCCTTAGACTCGTTTATCTTTCCGTTTACGATTCACGGGAGAGCATCGAAAAAACGAGAAAAACGCTTACGGAGATTTCCACTAGGCTCACTTTCACCGCTCTCCCATCGGGCAAGCGTCGTTGGGTCGATGCCTAATACTCGGGCTAACTTCTTGATGCTCAAACCTTGCATTCTGCGATAGCTCTTGATTTTTTCTCCAAGTAATTGGCTACCATCCGAGGAAGGATCATATTCGAGAAACTTAATGATTTTAGGTATCAGTCGGAGAGCCGGACCTCCGCGGTTCTTTTCCCAGTTGGTAATGGTGCTTGTTGTTACTCCCAGCAGTTTCGCCACATCCCTCTGAAAGAGTTTGAGATCGAGACGTCTCTTTCTAACGTGATCTCCAATAGTTAGTAGAGTTTTGGGATATACCTCAGATAGTGGCTTTTTGGCAGAAAGTGTGACATCGCAGAAATGCAACGCATGGATGTCCCTGCGGCTACTTCACCGATCCGGCAAAAGATTGCACCTGTTCTTCGATGCAAATCCAAAAATACATGGCAAAAATATCAGGACCATTACTCGATCGAATCGATCTCCACATCGA
>JACOSO010000077.1 GCA_016178785.1 Bacteroidota bacterium
ACAAAACCACATTCAAAACAGGTCTTCGAAAAAACTTTAATCACCAATGAAGAGCAACGTAACCTAGCCCGCCTGTTTAACCTCGTTTAATTCCTGAAAATGGGTGTCCCAGCGCGGAAGTCAGGAGGGCAACCTGCCTTTTGCTTTTAACATCCCATCAGAGATCTTATTTCCTTGTTTCTTCGTAAGTGTAAGTCATAAATTAAAATTCAATGTCAGCACCCTCTGAAAACTTAATTGTCGAGTTAAATGTAGCAGCTCCGGCCTTTAGCCTCATCGATATTTTTAATCGCACTATTGATCTGAAGAATTACAGAGGTAAGAAAGTTTTCATTGGTTTTTTCCGGCATGCTGGATGTCCGTTCTGCAACCTTCGAGTGCACACCCTCATGAAAATTCACGAGAAACTCTTAGCGAAGAACATGGAGATGATTTTCTTCTTTGAATCAAAAAAAGATTTGATGTTGCAAAGCATTTTTCATAAAGAAGTTTCACCTGTTCCACTTATAGCTGATCCAGAGAAGAAATGGTATTCCATCTATGGAATTGATAACTCATTGATGAAATCTTCGATGAGTCATCTCACATCTTTTATTCAAACAGCAATCAGTGCGAAAAGAAAAAAACTTCCCATTCATTCAATGGCGAGCGGGGAATCATTCTCGACTATCCCCGCTGAATTTCTCCTCGATGAAAACCTGATCATCCGAAAAATCCACTATGCCAAAAACCTTAACGACCGCATGGCAATCGAAACGATTCTGGATTTTGCGACAAAGGGCGGATGAGAATTATTTTTATCTCCTCGATAACCCTGAGTTTCTAGAATTGGTTCCTACCCAGAATCCTTTAAAACTCTTTAATGTTTTATTTTTCGGCCCATGATATTATTTGTGGGAGTGGATAATATCTTTGCGGCCTTATTTTAAGATATATGATTTCAGTGGACGCGGTAAGCGTGGAATTTAGCGGCACAACGCTGTTTAGCAACATCACCTTTAATATCAACGAAAACGATCGCATCGCCCTCATGGGCAAGAATGGTGCGGGTAAATCGACTCTCCTCAAAATTATGGCGGGAGTAAATAAACCTACT
This sequence comes from Bacteroidota bacterium, assembly GCA_016178785.1. Lineage (GTDB taxonomy): Bacteria > Bacteroidota > Bacteroidia > Cytophagales > Cyclobacteriaceae > ELB16-189. The sequence continues at coordinate 1,097 of JACOSO010000077.1, forward strand.
CGTGGAAAAGTATCTGCGCCCAAAGAAGCAATCATTGCCTATCTGCCTCAACATCTTTTAACGGATGATAGTTGTTCGGTATTTGAAGAGACGTCAAAGGCATTTTCTAAAATACTTAACATGAAGAGAGAGATCGATGGGCTGAATAAACAGATGGAGACTCGTACAGACTATGAATCAGATGCGTACTCGAAAATTATTGAACAAGTATCTGAACTCAGCGAAAAATATTATTCCATTGAAGAAGTAAACTTCGATGCCGAAGTAGAGAAAACATTAATGGGGTTGGGCTTTCTGAGATCAGATTTCACAAGATCAACAAGCGAGTTCAGCGGAGGTTGGCGCATGCGTATCGAGCTCGCAAAAATTCTCTTGCAAAAACCTGATTTGATTTTGTTAGATGAGCCTACTAACCACCTTGACATTGAATCAGTGCAATGGCTGGAAGAATTTTTGAAGACCAATGCCAAAGCGGTAATTGTGATCAGTCACGATAAAACTTTTGTCGATAATCTTACCAATCGCACAATCGAGATTACGATGGGTCGCATCTACGACTACAAAACGAACTATTCACATTATTTGCAATTGCGAAAAGAAAGGCGCGAGCAACAACAAAAACATTTTGACGATCAGCAGAAAGAAATTGCCGACATCACAGCATTTATCGAACGCTTTAAAGGCACATATTCTAAAACATTGCAGGTGCAGTCACGCGTAAAAATGCTTGAGAAGATTGAGATTGTTCAAGTTGATGAAGTAGACACATCTTCTTTAAATTTAAAATTTCCACCTGCACCACGCTCGGGAAGTTATCCCGTGATTGTTGATGGCTTAACGAAGCGATATGGCGATAATGTGGTGTTTCATGATGCGTCATTGACCATTGCGCGAGGTGAGAAAATAGCATTCGTTGGAAAAAATGGAGAAGGGAAATCTACGCTCGTGAAAGCGATCATGGGAGAGATAGAGTATGAGGGCAAATTGCAGATGGGTCACAATTCAATGATTGGATATTTTGCACAGAACCAGGCCTCTTTGCTCGATGTTGACCTGACGGTTTTTGAAACGATTGATCAGATAGCGCAAGGAGATATTCGCACCAGGATCAAAGATATTTTGGGCGCATTCATGTTCAGCGGTGACACCATCGACAAGAAAGTGAAAGTCCTTTCGGGAGGCGAGCGCACTCGATTGGCCATGATCAAGCTTTTACTGCAACCCGTCAATTTGTTGATCCTCGATGAGCCGACCAATCACCTTGACATCAAAACAAAGGATATTTTGAAAGAAGCCCTGCAAGCCTTTGACGGAACTCTAATTCTTGTCTCTCACGACCGTGATTTTCTGGATGGATTGGCAGCCAAAGTTTTTGAGTTTGGCGACAAACGCATCAAAGAACACTTTGAAGACATTAACGGTTTCTTGAGAAACAAGAAAATGGAAAACCTGAGAGAGATTGAACGAAGTAAAATGAAATAGCTATTCCTTCAATCGAAAACTCAAATACTGAACCTTAGGCTCCGCTTCTGGTGTGAGCGTGAAGAAAACTTCAATCGTTCCCTTCTCACCAATCAAATCAAAAGATCCACGCAATAAATTCTCGGGTCTCATTTTTCCTACCGAGGTTATCATTCCTATTTTTGACAATAACGCATAAGTTTCTTTCCTGCGATGATCTTTCGAGATATCTGGGAAGAAATTTTCAGCAAACATTCCATCATATTCGTCACTCCATCCAGAAATTAATTTTAAGATCTGACTCTGTGTTTTCTTCAGGAGAGGTGAAACAGGAATAACTCTTTTCTTTAGGTCGGCTAGCTGAATCAACGT
>JACOSO010000087.1 GCA_016178785.1 Bacteroidota bacterium
AACCCAGACTCTACCTCTTGGACAACTTCTATCTTCAATTCCTTTGTAAATCGCCGTCGACCCATAACCACGATTCTCCTTTCCGCCCAACTTAACCATTCTTACCGTCCGGCGCAAAGGGGTCAGTTCACAGTGATAATAAACGATAATCAACATGCAACCGACCTTGGAAGAAAGAATAAGGAACAGGAAACACTCCTTTATGCTGTAAATGAGTATGGTGATGAGTCCAAATTGAACATGATTGGAAAAACCCGCAGATTTGATTCCAGCTCTTTTATCGAATCAATCCCAATTTCTCGAATATTGGAAGGCACGTATGTTATAGAAAGTGGAGGAATAAAAAACATCAGCTGTGGGCAATCTGCGCTATCCAAGTACAAAAATATAATTAAGTTAGATCCCAAGTTTCCATTTTCATATTTTGTACTTGCGTCTTGCTTGAAAAAGAATGATGATCCATCCTGGAGGAGATACGCTCTCACTGGAAAAGAAATTCTGGAAATGACGACAAGAATTGGCGGTCATCACTCAAACCACGATGTAGCACTAAGAGATCTTCAAGAAATGCTTAAAGAATGAAGTCAGCTCTATCTAGCCCGTCTCGTGAAGCCGGTAGTTACCTCTCTGATTTGCAAACCCCACTTGGTTTTCTCATATTGAACATAATGTTGCTGATATCGGTTTTTAACATCAAATGATGGTTTCTACATAATATGTAACATTGGTATGCCCCGATTCTTTTTCCTCATCATTCTGATCACCGCCATATTCATCTCACACCCGGTGAAAGCACAGGTCAATGGTGTTACCCTCATTGGTCATCTCGACAAACCACATGGAGTTTCGACTCCACCTTATTATTTTAAGTACTCAGCGTGCTGGGGCTGGGTATCGCCTACTGGAATGGAGTACGCGCTTATCTCGGTAGACTCCGGTACCTCGATCATCGACCTCAACGGCGATTCACTCCGTGAAGCTCAGTTTATCCCCGGACCTCTATCGGGAGCGATCTGGCGGGAGATGAAGACATATAAGAACTACGCGTACATCGTTTCTGAAGGGGGTGCCGGCGTACAGATCGTTGATCTTTCCGGATTGCCAGACACGGCAGTACTTGTAAAGAACTTTATCTACGCGCCGCTCGTTCCACCCGATTCTGGAAAGAGTAATACCAGATCGCACACCGTGACAATTGCAGACGGTTATCTCTATTGTAACGGCAGCCAAACGTGGATACCGGGAGGAGCTACGATATTTTCACTGCGTGAAGATCCGACAAATCCGAGTTATGTTGGAAAATACGAGCCCGAGTATTTGCATGACATATATGTCCGCAATGATACCCTGTATGGCGCAGCGATAGCGGTTGGGGGAGGGTTATATATTGCCGATGTCCGAGATAAAGCCAATCCTGTACAGCTTGGTAAGATTTCCTATTCACAGAGTGGCACCCATAACGCGTGGGCTTCGATTGATGGTCATTACGCCTTTACCACTGATGAAGTCAATGCGCTCAAAAAAGATATGAAGGTGTGGGCATTGGATAGTTTGCCGAAGTCAGTAATGGTCACAGAATATGCAGGAGATCCTGCCAGCATCGTCCACAACGTTTTCGGGCGTGGTAATTATGTCTACGTTGCACACTACACAGCAGGTATGCGAGTCGTAGATGTCCACGATCCAAGAAATCTGGTTGAAGTTGGATACTATGATACCTATCCCGGTCCGAGCGGCGGCTACAATGGGTGTTGGGGAGCTTATCCATACTTTCCCTCCGGCAAGTGGATCGGGTCGGATATGCAGACTGGACTCTATGTGTGCCGTTTTGATGGATTGAAACCACGTGTTCGGTCGCGCTTGCTGGAACCACCGGACAGTTCATCGACCTTCAGTGGACAATTCCGATGGACCTCTGCCGCGGATCAATCAGAAGACCCGCATTACTATGAACTCCATCTGAAGGGTGCCGCAGTTGATTCAATTTATACCACACGCGATACTTCCTTTACACCGCCTCCATTCGTCCCCGGGGATGGTGGCGGTCAGTTTACATGGTTCGTGATGATTCGGGATGAGTTTACCGAGGTCTCGAGCGTAGATACCTTCCATTTTGCCATTACTCCTACTGCTGTTGTTGGTGAGAAAACAATGCCGGCGTCATTCTTTCTCCAGCAGAATTATCCGAACCCGTTCAATCCGATGACGACTATTGAGTTCACTCTTGACAAAAGCAGTATTGTTACTTTACTAGTTGCTGATGTTCTCGGTTCTGAAATTAAAATGCTTCTCAAGGATGAACCCCTGGGGTCGGGACGTCATGAGGTTATGTTCGATGCATCGGACTTACCTTCGGGCACATATTTCTACACGATCACGACACCAGAAATACATGTTACAAAGAAAATGGTCTTGAGTCGATGACTAATACGATACCCTCTCCAGTGTTTTGGATGATTCAAGATCAGTCTTTGGAGATGGATGCATTTCCGAACTTGATTTTCTGTGAAAATCAGATTACTTTCTGTAAATTAAGCAATTGGAGTGTTGATGAAAAAAAGTATCATATTGTATGTTGATGATGAACCTATTGCTCTTACATCAGTGAAAGCGGGGCTGATTGATCGGGGCTACGATGTCTTAACAGCCGAAACCGGTGAGGATGCGATGGAGTTACTTAAGACGAACACCCCCGATCTGATCATAGCAGATCTGCGCATGCAGCCGATGAATGGGTTCGAGCTGTTCCAGCAAGTTAAGAAGCTTCCCACCCATTCCAATGTTCCTTTTTTTTTCCTCACTGCGGTTGATGATTTCTTGGCACAGAAGTATGGTCAAACAATTGGAGTTGACGCGTATATCACGAAACCCGTCGAACTCGATAGTCTCGATCATCTTATTAAGAATAAGTTAGAAACGTCGTAAACCAACCAAACTCCTTGACGCGTTGAATTCACACCCGTCAACACCTTCATCAAGGTTTCGCTTTATCGATCTATTACGGGGGTGGGCTGTTTTCTTCATGATCGAGACGCACGTTGTCAATGCGGTTCTTCGTGTCGACTTGAAGGAGGAGCCGTTCTTCAAGATACTAACGTTTCTCAACGGACTTGTTGCACCAACCTTCCTCTTTTGTGCTGGCTTTGCACTAGCGATCACCCTTCAACGGAAATGGCGGGAGTTCATTACCTTTCGACCCTCGATGTGGCGCTATGTGATACGATTATTATTCATCCTGGTTGTTGCCTATTCTCTTCATCTCCCCTTTTTTTCACTCGCACGGCTGCGGGCGTTAACGGATGAGCATGCGTGGCTTTCCTTTTATCAGGTAGATATTCTGCAGACGATTGCTGTGACTTTGTTGCTTTCCGTCGCGCTCGCTGTCGTGCTGCGGTCGGAGTCTATTTTTGTAAAACTATACTCTCTCATTGGACTGACAATAATATTCATCTCGCCTATCATTCGGGAGATGGATCTCACTGCGCTTCCTGTGTGGCTCCGTCCATATTTGACGATGCAATTCAAGTCCCAGTTTCCTTTGTTCCCTTGGTCGGCGTTTCTGATGGGTGGGATGATTGTGGGCTATTGGTTTCTGAAATTCAAAAAAGATGGGAAGGAATATGGCTTCATCAAGTGGTTATGTTATGGCTCCTTAGTGGGAATTGCCCTCTCACTTAGTGCAGAGGTTCTTCCGGTCGCGTTCTATCCCCATCACGAATTTTGGCGCGCAAGCCCTGAATTCTTTTTCGTCCGATTCGGCTTAGTTCTTCTCGCCGGCACGGGCCTGTGGTATTATGAGCATCGAAAAACAATCTCACCTAATTCTGTTTTCTCAATGTTTGGTCAGGAATCACTACTTGTGTATGTTGTACATCTCCTGATCGTTTACGGGTATGACTATGAATGGAGCTTCATTCGGTATTTCGGTCCCCACCTCAACTACGCTGAGGGCTTTGCTCTCTTCCTTGCGTTAAGCCTTACTATGTATGGTATGGCATTTGTCTGGCACTGGATGAAGGGATGGAACATGACTGTTGCAAAGGCTGTCCAGTTCGCTACTCTTGCCGGTATTGTCGTGACGTTTATTATCAAAGAGAGTTGAAGGGAGACCCTCTCGAAACATTAAAGCAGCAAGTTCTCTCTTATTCCATTAACATATTGAGATCCCACTGTTGAATTGTAGGGAGGGTAGAATAATTTGAGTAGAATAATTTCCGCGGCACTTGACTATACCAAGGTATTTTTTTAAATTCTGTCGAGACTAATTTGGTTGATTCTTACGACTCAATTGAATCCATATTCATGGGACAAGAGGACGGGGTTTAGAGCCAAAAGAGATTTTCCGTTTGCAGCCCTCTTACTTCTTGTTGTCCTTCTAATTATGACCTCCGCAGCAGTTTCACAATCACCTTCGTTTCTCCGCTCTCCATTTGCACACTTTAAGGAACTCAATTTACATGCAGCGACCCTCGACACCTTGCTCTCTCAGGACACTACTTTCTTCAAGAAGCTGGGCACGTGGGGATGGGGATTGTGTTATGCTGTAGTCGTTGATTCTCAACATGCTTACATCGGCAATGGAATGATGTTTCAAGTCTTGAATGCATTAATTCCCGGTACACCAGTAATAGTTGGGGAACTTGCTGTCGAAAATGAAATCACTTGCATCTTTGTCCGAGGTACATATGCCTACGTTACAAACACGAGCGGGTTTTTGATCATTGATATTTCTAATGCTACCTTCCCTCGGCAAGTGGCATCACTTGCTCTTTCTGGACTAACGATGGGTGTTTCAGTCCAAGGATTGGTAGCGTACGTGGGTACGTATTCTGGACGGCTTGTTTCCATTGACATTACTGACCCATCCAATCCCAGAGTGCTCGGATCCATTTCTACCGGGATCGAACGAGTAAATCTCATTGCACCAAAGGATAGCCTCGTTTATTCCCTTCGGGTTTAATACCCCGAAGCTTGCTTCGTTCTTTTTGGCCTCGTCATGCTGAAATGCTTTTGTTCAGCATCCAAGCGTTGCCAATCAGCGTAGCCCTGCGTTTAGATTCCGAGCAGAAACATTTCGGAATGACGGAGAATTTGGGCTACGCCCTTAATACCCCGCAGCTTGCTGCGGGGATGCTTTATTTGGCTCGACGGATTCAGGT
>JACOSO010000085.1 GCA_016178785.1 Bacteroidota bacterium
GCATTGGCGCGCACCTTTCCTAAATCCGTTTCGAGTAAGGGAATGTCTTCACGCTTGGGTGAAGTAAACGGATGGTGCATCGCGTTCCAGCGTTTTGCTTCTTCATCGTATTCAAAAAGAGGAAAGTCGAGTACCCATAGCGCAGCAAATTTATTTTTGTCGCGCAAGCCAAGTTGATTGGCCACATGCAATCGAAGTTCACTTAGTGCTTTGCGGGTCTTGTCTTTTTCTCCAGCCAAAATCAAAATCAAATCGCCTGCTTCAGCATTGAATTTTTGCGCAAAGCGACTCAACTCAATCTCATCATAAAACTTATCGACTGATGATTTGAATGTGCCATTGGTTTCACAGCGCAAATACACCATGCCTTTTGCTCCCACCTGCGGACGTTTTACAAATTCCGTAAGCTCATCAAGTTGCTTTCTGGTGTAACCTGAGCAACCCTTTGCACAAATTCCGACAACGAGCTCAGCACTGTCAAACACGCTGAAACCTTTGCCTTGAGCTACATCGTTCAGCTCGGCAAACTTCATTTCAAAGCGTGTATCTGGTTTGTCAGAACCATAATATTTCATTGCATCAGTATAGCTCATGCGAGGCACTTCCTGCAGGTCAATTCCTTTCACTGTTTTAAAAAGATGACGGATCAATCCTTCAAACATTTTCAAGATGTCTTCCTGTGTTACAAACGACATCTCGCAGTCGATCTGGGTAAACTCAGGCTGACGGTCAGCACGCAAATCTTCATCTCGAAAGCATTTCACGATCTGATAATAGCGATCAAAACCCGACACCATCAGCAGTTGCTTAAATGTTTGTGGCGATTGAGGTAAAGCATAAAACTCACCTTGATTCATTCGCGAAGGCACCACAAAATCGCGTGCTCCTTCAGGAGTGCTTTTAATCAACACGGGTGTCTCAACTTCAATAAAATTTTGCGCATCCATGTACGCCCGGGTCTGTTGCCCCATTTTGTGGCGCAATTGCAAGCTTTCTCGCACCACATTCCTGCGCAAGTCGAGGTAGCGGTATTTCATTCGCAGGTCATCACCGCCATCGGTTTCATCTTCTATAGTAAATGGAGGTGTCTTCGATTGATTCAAAATCTCAATAGAGGAAACTTTTATTTCAATATCGCCTGTAGCAATATTCGAATTCTTGGAGTGCCGCTCGGCCACTACGCCTTCCACCTTAATCACAAACTCACGGCCAAGTCTGCGTGCCGTTTGCAGCAAAGCAGCATCGCTCTTTCCTTCTTCCAGAAAAAGCTGTGTAATGCCGTAGCGGTCGCGCAGGTCAATCCACAGCAAACTGCCCTTGTCGCGCAAGCGTTGCACCCAGCCGGTAAGGGTAATTTGTTTGTTCACATCGCTCATCCGCAATTCACCGCAAGTGTGTGTCCGTAGCATCGGGTTTTGATTAATTTTGGCGCGAATTTAGTTAATCGTTCTTAGTTAATCGTTATAGGGTCTCAGTCTTTGCTATTCTGCGGTTATTAATATCTAAAGAATCTTGAATCTTAAATTCTGAATGTGGAATTTTGACCCGATGGTTATCGGGAATGACTTTATGAAAAAAATTGGAGTACTCTTTTTACTAGCTCTTTTCGCCTTCGCTCCAACGAAACAGGTAAAGACCAAAATTGGCGATGGAATCACAGTGACGCTGCCCACCACACTAACGCCAATGACTGAAGAAGACATTGTGGTACGCTATCCATCCGTGCGGGCTCCGCTGGGCGCATTCACTAACCAAAACCGCGATACCGATTTCAGTGTGAATATCTCCGCCACGCAATGGGTTCAAGCCGATATTGAGATCGCAGCTAAGTTTTTTAAATCGGGCATTTACAACCTCTATGACCGTGTGGATATTATCAGCTCAGGTATTCAGACCATCAACAAAAAGAAATTTATCTTCTACGAATTCGAATCACGCGTGAATGGCAATAAGATGAAAGAGTCTGAACGTCAACCCGTCTTCCGTTATTCATACGTTCAATATTATATCGAGAAGGGCCGCACTCTCGTGTTTACTTTCAACTGCCCCAAAGACCAACGTGCTCTCTGGCAAAATTCGGCACATGCTATTATGAAGTCGATTAAGTTGAAGTGAATTTCATTTAAGGTTCAAAATTCCAGATTCCAGATTTGATTTAAACAGAAGCGTTTAAGCCGCTTAACAAAGTATGTTGTCTTTCAGAATTGGGCTCTGCGTTCTTTGTGGCTTTCAGTTTTTTATTTTTTCAAAAAGTGAGACCGAAAAAGCAATAATTCAAAGTGCAAAATGGCGACTACCTAATTGGTTTACCGAAAGAATTTGTATCCCTAAACCGGCAGAAAATCTAGGTTTTTAAAAAAATGTAGATATTTGAGCCCTTTGAACTGAAAAATAACTGCATGTCTAAGAATTTAGTGATCGTTGAGTCTCCCGCGAAAGCGAAAACAATAGAAGGCTATCTTGGAAAAGATTTCAAGGTGGCATCGAGCATGGGCCACGTGCGTGATCTGCCAAAAGGAAAGGGTGCCATCGATATAGAAAATAGTTTTGAGCCCACCTACGAAGTTTCTCCCGAGAAAAAAGAGGTTATCAAAAATTTAAAGGAGCTCGCTAAATCGGCCGAGATGGTGTACCTGGCGTCCGATGAAGACCGTGAAGGAGAAGCAATTTCATGGCACTTGAAAGAAGTACTCAATCTTAATGATAAAAAGACCAGAAGAATAGTTTTTACCGAGATCACTAAGAACGCAATTCTCAACGCGATCAAAAACCCGCGCGGTATTGATATTGACCTGGTAAATGCACAGCAGGCAAGACGCATTCTTGACCGCCTTGTGGGATTTGAATTATCTCCGATCCTTTGGAAAAAAATAAAAACGGGCCTTTCCGCTGGCCGGGTGCAGAGTGTTGCCGTGCGATTAGTAGTTGAGCGCGAACGTGAGATTGATCAATTCGATGCCAAGTCTGCCTTTAAAGTTTCCGCCATTTTCGATTTGGGAAAAGGCAAGCAACTTGTTGCCGAACTTCCTGAAAAATTTTATACGGAGGAAGAAGTGCTAAGGTTTTTGGAATCGTGTAAAGGAGCGAAGTTCAGCATTGGTGATTTACAAAAGAAACCTGCAAAGAAATCCCCAGCACCTCCGTTCACAACCTCGACCTTGCAACAAGAGGCTGGCAGAAAACTTAGCTTCTCTGTTTCTCAGACCATGGTGGTAGCGCAGAAGCTTTACGAGGCTGGTAAGATTTCATATATGCGTACTGACTCGTTGAATTTATCCGAAGAAGCAGTGGCAGGCGCAACGAAACAAATTACTTCAGCTTACGGAAAAGAATTTGTTCATGTGCGCAAATTCAAGACCAAATCAGCAAGCGCGCAAGAGGCTCACGAAGCAATTCGTCCTACCGATTTTTCAGTGACCGATCCTGGCATGGATCGCAATGCGCAACGACTTTATGAATTAATTTGGAAACGTGCCATTGCGTCTCAGATGGCTGATGCTGAATTGGAAAGAACAACTGCAGTCATCAAAATTTCTACCAATAATAAATACACCCTTACCGCCCAAGGCGAGGTGGTGAAGTTTGAAGGGTTTTTGAAAGTATATTTTGAATCTCAGGATGAAGACGATGATGACTCAGGAGGTGGAAAAGTATTGCCGCCACTTACGGTCGGACAAGAATTGGATTTGAATGAACTCACTGCGACTCAAACCTTTTCGAGACATCCACCTCGTTACACGGAAGCGAGTTTGGTGAAAAAATTGGAAGAGTTGGGAATTGGTCGCCCGTCAACGTATGCACCTACAATTTCTACTGTGCAGAAACGCGGTTATGTGGTGAAAGAAAGTCGTGAGGGCGAAGAGCGCAAGTACAAAGTCCTTTTATTGAAGGAGAATAAGATTACAAACAAAACTGAAGCAGAAATCACCGGTGCAGAGAAAAATAAATTGTTCCCCACCAACATGGCAATGATCGTGACCGATTTTTTGGTGGAACATTTTGCTGAAGTTACCGATTATTCTTTCACGGCCGAGATTGAAAAAGAGTTTGATGAGATAGCCAGCGGTAAACTGAAGTGGCAAAAGATGTTGGATGGATTTTACAAACCATTCCATAAGATCGTCATCAAGACTGAAAAAGTAGAGCGCTCATCTGTGCAAAACAAGAGCCGTGAACTGGGGGTTGACCCGAAAACTAAAAAGAATGTTTACGTCAAGCTTGGAAAATTTGGCGCCTATGTTCAGCTCGGTGAAAATCCTGATGACAATGGAGGAGAGAAACCCAAGTTTGCAGCGTTAAGACAAGGACAATTTATCGAGAATCTCACGCTTGAAGATGCGCTAGAGCTAATGAAAATGCCGCGCGATCTTGGCACGTTTGAAGATTTGTCGGTGGTTACCAACATCGGGCGTTTTGGTCCTTATGTTTTGCACAACAAGAAATTTGTTTCCATTCCGAAAGGAGAGGACCCTTATACGATCACACCTGAGCGCGCAGTAGAATTGATCAAAGCAAAGCGCGAGGCAGATGCTAACAAGACTATCAAGTTATTTCCTGAGAACGCAGATATTCAAGTCCTCAACGGCCGCTTCGGGCCATACATCAAAGCCGGAAAGAAAAACGTAAAAATTCCGAAAGGCAAAGTTCCTGCTGAATTAACGCTTGAAGAATGTGTGACACTTGCAGCGAATGCACCAGAGAAGAAAGGAAGATTTGGTGGAAGGAAGAAGAAGGAGTAAGTTTATTCTTCTTTTGAAATGAAGTAATCTCTCCTCTTAAAAATTTCTTTTAGGGCAAGGGAGTTCAATTCAACAATTTCATCTTTCGTTTTTGCAATTACGATTGGTTTCCCTTTTTGAATGGGAAAAATCTTTAATTCATAACTGCGACTTGCAATGTCCTGAATTGTTATTGTTTCGATAGGTGAGAGAGAAGTCAGGCTATCATAAATCTTTCCTTGCTCATTAGTCAGAATTCGATCTGCCCGTAAAAGTGAAACAGCATCCAGAAAATTGTTGAGCTTGATAGTGTCTGCTGAAATTCCCTCAATACCAAAGAATTTATTTTGGAAGGATACTTTAAAGTTTTGTTTTGGATCAGTAGGAAAGACTGCTTCAAGACTTTTGAAATTCTGCCAATTAAAATTAAAGACCCGCTTATCGCGCCAGTCGTTGGTGGGTACTTCAAAAACAGATGCCACATAAACACGATAGCCGGGAATAGTAACTAAGTATGGAATACCATCACCCAGTTGAAAATAAGTTTCTGATTTTTGCTGATTTCCTTCTGACCAAAATTCTTTAACAAAGGCAGCTCCTTCATAACAAGAAATTTTGATTCCATTTTTGCTGATTTCTGTTTTCACGGAGTCTTGAATACTGGAAGCCACTTTGCGTTTCGCTTCGACCTGTTTTAGCGCAGCAAATAAAACAGTGATCATTTGCCGGTCAGCTTCATGAGTGCCGTTCACTACCCACTTTGTGCCGTTAAACGTTAATTCTATCTTCTCTTTTGTTGATTGTAGAACGATGCGATCAATTTTCTCAAGATTTGTGATTTGAAATATCTGTTTGTCAACTGAGGGGTAATTTTTCGAATTATTATTGAAAACAAAAAAGCCAAAGATCAGAATGATCATTACGATCAGCGATAATAAGAGTCGTATGTTTTTTCTTTTTTGCATTTAGAATTTAGCGTATTTTATTTTTCTCAAATACGAGCGAGTCACTCCAAAAATCACAAGTACTACAATCGGTAAAAGTAAATTGATGATCTGCCAAAAAGTTCGTTCTTTTATTTTTTCTTTATCCAGCGGACGAATTTTTACTTCTTTGTTGCGCACATGAATCAATCCGTTTTCATCAGTGAGATAAGCGACCATATTTAAAAGAAGATCTTGGTTCGCAAAAGTATATTGAGAAAATGGATCAAAACCAAGAGCTTGCGGTTTGCCATCACGTGGATTCACGTCATTGCGCGCGATGTCACCATCGGCTATGACAATAATTTTTGTTGGAGAACTTTTTTCAACAAAGCCAGAGGCATCAACACCTTCGGGGGCAAAACGGTTTTTATAAAGTGAAGTAAAATTCCCTTCTAGCAAATAGCCCAACGGAATTTTTCCGTCATTAAAGTTTACTTCTTTCAATTGCTGGCGCAGATCATTCACACTCACTTTTACAGGGGCAGTCATTTTGCGTGAGTAGGCAGATGAAAAAAGCAGAGGAGTTTTCTTTATGCCAACGGCCTTCACTGTATCAACACTGCTAATGAATTTAGTGACGATCGCATCCATATTTCTGGTAATGGGATGCTCAGCATATTGATTGACAAGAGGGAAGAAGGGCCAATCCAATTGCATGATCTGTGGACGGTTGCCTGCATTACCAATTACGATCGGATACTTACCTGAAACCCGATCTTCGATTAAATCGGGATTGATTCGTACTACGTACTTGAAAAGTTGATCATCTAAGTTCAAATGGTAAGGAAAAGCAAAGTAGTCATCGCGCGAAGCGCTATCCATATTTGCTTCAAGTCTGTCGAGAAGGAATAACAGTTTTCCCCCGCGCATCACGTATTGATCAAGTTTGTATTTATCAGCTGCTGAAAATTCTTTTTTCGGTTTTGCTACGACAAGTAGTTGGTACCTTTCAACTTTTTGTTTTTTGGATAAGTCAACATTGAAGACATCATACTGCTCAAGCAAGGCGTTATTGAAACTGGCGATCTGTAAACTATCCAATTCACCATGTCCATGCACCAACCCGATTTTTTTTCGGTTAGAGTTGCTCAGTTTGTAAATCGCGTTAGCCAATTCATATTCGGCTCCTTCAATGGATTGATTCAATACTTGTTGAGCATTTTGTGCACGGTTACCTTTGAGAAGCATAACCCCTTCTTCAAATCCCCCGTAAGAAACGAGCGCGCCTGGAAAAACAAATTTTTCAACTCGCTGACCGTTTTGATTTTCGATCACATTCATCGGGCTGATGCCCTTCGAGGTGAGTTCGTTCATAAATTCGTTGCGTGCTTTTTGACCTTGCGCTTGTGCGGGATCAGTAAAAATGAATTTGACCTTATTGTTTGAGTAAATCCGAAACTCTTCAAGTGTCTCTTTTACGGATTTTTGAAAACGCTTGAACCCTGAATTGAGATCACCCTCCAAAAACACTTCGATAAAAACTTCATCATCCAAATTTTTCAGAAGCTCCTTCGTTTGCAGCTTGATCGTATATCGTTTTTCTTCAGTGAGGTCGATTCGAAAAAAATAAAGCGATGTCAGGCTGTTGAGCAGAATCACGAACGCGATTCCATTCAAAAGAAATAAAAGATCGCCTGTTTTTTTATTGTTGAGCACTTAAATCTGCAATTAAAAATTTGTCGTTTTCAAAATTACCATTGCCGGCTTCCAATCACTGTCTTGGCACAAAGCAACACAAGGCCGGTTACAGTCAAAAAATAAATCACATCTCTGCTGTCTATCAAACCTTTGCTTAACGCTTCGTAGTGATAAAGTATGCCAAGCTGCTTTATCAGCAAGGCCGAATCCGTTGTAAGCACTGCCAATGAGTCAAACCCTGTATAAAAAATAAAACAGAAAAATGCTGCGAGAATAAACGATACAATCTGATTAGTTGTAAGTGATGACGCACAAATTCCAATGGCGCAAAAAATCGAAGCCAGTAGCCCCAAACCGATGTAAGAACCAATCACTCCAGCGGTATCAATGTTACCGATCGGGTTTCCTAATCTGTAAATTGAAAAGTAATAAATGAGTGTTGGTAGCAATGATACCAGCGTCAATGCGAAAGCCGCTAAAAATTTCCCTAAAACAATTCCCCAATCGGTAAGCGGTTTGGTGAGCAATAACTCCATGGTGCCAAGTTTTTTCTCTTCGGCAAAACTTTTCATGGTGATGGCAGGAATGAGAAAAATAAAAACGTAAGGTCCCATGGAGAACAGCGTGTCCAAATCGGCAAAACCGTAATCAAGCACAGAAGTTTCAGGAAATACCCAGAGCAATAGACCAATGCCCGTGAGGAATACACTGATCACTAAATAAGCAATGAGGGAGTTGAGGTAACTGTTGAATTCTTTAACGAAGACCCGGATCATGCAGTAGCTTCTGAAGTAAGTGAACGGAAAATTTCTTCCATCGAATTTTCTTCCTGTCTCAAGCTGAGCAAGGATAGATTTCGTTCGGAAGCAAAGCGAATTAACTCAGGACGGATATCGGATTTCGAATGAATGCGGAATTGTTTGTCAACGGCAACAACTTTTTCTACACTCGAAAGAGATGACAGGTCTTTAGCAGAGACTTGCTCTTTAAACTCAACCACAATGATCGAAACGTTTTCTTGATGGCCAATCAAATTCGTCAATTCATCATCTGCAACGATTTTTCCGTGATTGATTATGATTACCCGATCGCATAACGCCTGCACTTCTTGCATAATGTGCGTTGAGAAAATCACTGTTTTGTTTTTGCTTATCTCCTTGATGAGCTTTCTGATCTCAATGATTTGATTAGGATCTAAACCCGTGGTGGGTTCATCCAATATCAAAACAGGGGGATTATGAATCAGTGCTTGAGCTAGTCCAACTCGCTGGCGGTATCCTTTTGAAAGTGAGCCTATCAATTTATTTTGTTCAGGTTCAAGTCCGCACATCGAAATGATTTCCTTTGTTCGATTTTTAAGTTGGCTGGCAGGAATTTGATAAACCTTGCCGATAAAATTCAAATATTCATGCACAAACATGTCGAGATAAAGTGGATTGTGCTCGGGCAAATAGCCAATGATTTTCTTGACCTGCATCGGTTGCTCGACTACATCAAATCCATCAACCACAATACTTCCGCTCGTTGGCGGTAAATATCCCGTGGCAATCTTCATGGTGGTAGATTTCCCGGCTCCATTTGGGCCAAGAAAGCCGGCAATCTCGCCCTCATTTATAGTGAACGAAATGTCGTCAACCGCCTTTTGCCGGCCGTAAATTTTAGTGAGGTGATTGACTTGCAATGACATGATCGGCAAAAATACAAATTGGATTCTGGATTCTGGCCTCTTGATTTTGGATACTTGTTGCTTGATTCTGGTTGCCGGATTTATCTACAATAGAATAGGCTAGTGCAAAGTATCAGGCATCGGCCACCAGCATCCAGTTTGTTAATAAATTCTTAAACAAGTTACTAAACGTCAATTTTGTCGATGTATTGCCATTGCAAGTGAAAGTCGATTTATAGAAATTTGCACTACAAAATTCACTTTATGAAGATCATATTTGTTTTTGCCCTCGCTCTAGTTAGCAATCTCACATTTTCGCAAGTAGGCTATAAAATCGATTTCAAAGTCAAAGGCTGGAAAGACTCGGCTGTTTATCTCGGCCATTATTATGGGGAGAACACCTATATAAAAGACACGGCACAGGTAAATGCCGAGGGAGCTTTCACTTTTCAGGATAAGAGCGCTCTTCCACAGGGAATTTATTTTTTAGTGAGAAAATCAGGCAAAGGCAACAGTAAGATTTTTGATTTCGTCATCGGGCAAGATCAGACCTTTAGTCTTGAAACTGCTTCGCCTGAATTTGTGGTAAACGCGAAGGTGAAAGGTGATGATGATAACCTCCTTTTCTTTGAAAACATTGCTTTCAATATTGAGCGAAATAAGGAAGCTGAACCGACTGTAAAGATTTTGAAAGACAGCACGTTGAAAGAGGATCAGAAAAAAGAAGCGCGGGCAATTATTTCGAAAATCAATGATAAAGTGATGGCTCATCAAAAAGAAATTATCGAGAAATACCCGACTACACTTACTGCTCGGATGATCAAGGCCGCAACACCCATTGTTGTTCCTGATCCCCCCAAAAAAGCCGATGGTCATATTGATTCCACTTTTCAATTGAAATATTATCGCCAGCATTTCTTTGATAATTTCGATTTGGCTGATGAGTCGATGATCCGAATGCCGCAGACTATTTATCAGCAAAAGCTGAAAGAATATCTCGAGAAACTTTTTGTTCCCCAGCCTGACTCAATTACTAAAGCAATCAATTTTATTGTTTCAAAAGCGAAGAAGAATCAGGAAACATATAAGTATGCCGTTTGGAATTGCGTGTTTATGTATCAGCAACCTGAGATTATGGGACTTGATGAGGTATTTGTGAACCTTTATGATCAGTATTTTAAAACGGGTGAGATGGATTTTTGGGTAAACGCCAAAATGAAAGAAAACCTGAAAGAGCATGCCGACAAAATTCGCTCGTGCATGATTGGCCGAACAGGCGCTAACTTGATTATGCAAGATGAGAATCTCCAGCCGAAGTCAATGTATGACATCAAAGCCAAGTATACGATACTTTTTATCTTCAATCCCGAATGCGGTCATTGCCGTGAAGAAACTCCGAAGCTGGTGGACTTCTACAACAAGAGCAAATCAAAGTTGAATTTTGAAGTGTTTGCGGTCTCGACAGACACGTCAATGAAAAAGTTGCGCGATTTTATCAAGGAGTTTAAGACCCCATGGATCACCGTAGACGGCCCGCGAAGCTACATCAAAGAGCATTTTCAGAAACTTTATCATTCAGATACAACGCCCACCATCTTTATCCTTGATGACAAAAAGAAAATCATCGCTAAGAAATTACCTGTAAAACAATTGGATGATTTCCTGACAAAGCATGAAAAATTCTCTCATACGAAAAAGACAAGCGATACATCGTCCCCCCAAAAGACGAATGCAAATTCAGGTAATTGAGTAAAAATGAATTTAAATCGCGAAGACGAATAAGCAGAAAGAAAGTTACGTCTATGTCCTTGTGCCTCTGTGTCTTTTTCTGGTTGGAAGCAAAGACTGCCGAAATTTTTTTGCCTTTTTATGCAACTATTTCTTCGGTTGAGAGTATCTAATACGTATAATCCCCCAAGATATGTCACTCCTTAATCTGTTTGCCAAGAAAAAGAAGGAATTCAAGGCCTTCTGCAACATCACACGGGAGCCCCTGGAAAGCGGCTTTGGCTATTTGCTTACCACTGCGCAAGTGATTTCATCCAAAAAGTATTGGGATTTGGTGATGACCGAGCCTGAAACACTTTCATATACCATCTCCCATTTCAACAATCAGCCGAGTGGCACACAAATGCGCAATATGATTTTTGAAAAATATGCATCAGTTGCGAAGCCTTGGATGATTTCTGATTCTGTGATCAATTATTTTGAAGTGGATAAGAATGAGGCCCGCAACAACGCCAAAAAATGGTGGGAAAGCGAAGGCAATTATACTCCCGAAACTGCCGGACCTGCTTCGCAAACATTAGACAATTCTGCGTTCAATAGCTGGAAAGATTACGCTGTGCTGGAAGCTGGTAGGGGCAGGGCGGTCGTCAAGCGCTAATCAATTTTTTCTTTCAATAGTAAACCTCACCAAATGACCGAGTGAGGTTTTGTATTCTGATTCGGGGAGTGGCTTCAATTGTTCCAGTGCCATTTGATAATAACGCTCCATTGCTTGCCGGGCATACTCAATTCCACCCGAATTTTTGACAAACGAAATCACTTCTTTCACCTTTTTAGAATTCTCGCTATCGTTTTTTACAATACCGATAATTCTTCTTTTCTCAAGCCACGATGCTTTCGACAACGAATAGATCAAAGGCAATGTCATTTTCTTTTCTTTGATGTCGATACCCACGGGCTTGCCGATTTCTTCTTCTCCGTAGTCAAACAAATCGTCTTTGATCTGAAAGGCCATGCCTACATGTTCGCCAAACTTTTGCATAGTCTGCACGGTGCTTCCATTTGCTCCTGATGAGCGGGCGCCAACAGCACAACATGAAGCAATCAAGGAAGCTGTCTTCTGGCGGATCACTTCGTAATAAATTTCTTCCGAGATGTCGAGGTGGCGCGCTTTTTCCATTTGGAGCAATTCGCCTTCACTCATCTGCTGCACAGCCGTGTTTACGATACTTAGTAAATCAAAATCTTTATTGTCAAGTGATAATGCCATTCCTCGTGAAAGCAAGAAATCGCCAACCAAAACAGCTATTTTATTTTTCCATAGCGCATTCACTGAAAAAAAACCCCTGCGATAATTCGAATCATCCACCACATCGTCATGCACGAGGGTAGCAGTGTGAAGCAATTCAATTAATGAAGCCCCTCGAAAGGTTGAATCTGTAATCTTTCCGCAGGCACCAGCGCTAAGAAAAACAAATAGAGGCCGCATTTGTTTGCCTTTTCGCTTTACGATGTAGTCCATAATTTTATCAAGCAGAAGTACGCGCGTTTTCATCGAAGCCCGGAACTTGGGCTCGAACTCTTCCATCTCCTTTGCCACAGGCCTCTTGATATCGTCCAATCGTAAAGACATAGTTGCAATAATAGTCAATAGTCCATAGTCGATAGCCCATAGCTTGCGGTTTTTTTTATCGTTTCTGCATTTGCAACCGACTATAAACTATGGACTATCGACTCTAATAACTATTTTCGAGTCATGATACCAATGGACAAACAGTGGGAGCAGTTTTTTTTCATAGCAGCTGTTCTCGGCATCACTTTTATTATTTCCCTTTTGTTTCGCTTTCTTGTTGGCCGTTTCATCAAAGGTGCGGCCCGTAAACTGAAAGTTGACCCAACACGTTATAATTTTTTTAAGAATGCGGTTGACTTTATTCTCTTTTTTGTTGCGATCGTCATCATCTTCAGATCAATTCCGCCACTGCGCACATACGGTACTGGTCTTCTCACGGGTGCTGGGGTATTGGCGGCAATAGTGGGTTTTGCATCGCAGTCGGCATTTTCAAACATCATCAGTGGGATTTTTTTGGTGATCTTCAAGCCGTTCAGCGTAGGCGACCGCGTGAAGGTAGGGCAATCATATAGTGGCGATGTGGAGGACATTACTTTACGTCACACGGTGATCAAAGATTTTGAAAACCGAAGGGTGATCATGCCCAATAGTGTAATTAGTAACGAAACCATCATCAATTCATCTACTATAGATGAAAAGATCTGTGTGTTTCTGGAGATGGCTGTTTCACTGAAAACAAATTTGGACACAGCAATTACTATTATTCAGGAAGAGGCGATGAAACATCGATATTACATTGAGAACCGAAGCGAATCTGAAATTGCACGAGGCGAGCATCCGGTGATGGTGCGTGTGATGACCTTCCTAAATGGCGGAATTATGCTTCGTGCTTACGTATGGACACGAAACCCGACCGATGCTTTTGATCTGAAATGCGATTTAAATAAGTCCGTTAAAGAACGTTTTGATAAAAATGGAATAGAATTAGCTGACCTTCAGTATCAAGTAGTGACCAAAACTTTGTAGGCGGTGAAGAAAAAATTACATGAGCCCCAACCCGGATCAACAATCATCCTTGAACTGATTCAGTACGATGAAAAGTATTTTGCAGGCTATGTTAATTTAGGGATTGATGAGTTGCTGACCAAGCAAAAAACAAACCTTGTCAACTGGATAAATCTTGATGGGCTTTCTGATACAAGCATAATCAATAAAATTGGAGAGCATTACTCGCTACACAGTTTGCTCATGGAAGACGTCTTGGCAGACCACCAGCCCAAAGTAGAAGAGTATGATGACTATCTTTTTTTTACACTCAAGATGCTCTATCGTATTGAGAGTAACGTAATCGACTATGAACAAATCAGTTTTGTGTTAGGGGAAAACTATTTGATTTCGTTCCAGGAAAAAGAAGGTGATTTATTCGGACCCTTGCGCGACCGCATTCGGCTTGACCAGGGACGCGTGCGTAAAAAGAAAGCAGACTATCTTTTGTACCGGCTTATTGACATCATTGTAGACAATTACTATATCGTACTTGACGAGATTGGTCAGCAAATAGAGCAGATCGAGGAGGAGATTTCCAGAGGGCATACCGGACATGAGTTCCGTAAAATTCAGCGATTGAAAAAGGAACTCATTTTTTTGCGTAAAGCACTTTACCCCCTGCGTGATGCGATGAGCAAACTCACCAAAGATGAAAGCGGATTTATTGACCCTTCTAACACCCGCTTTTTTAATGATGTGTACAGCCATGTAGCACACTTAATTGATTCGCTTGATACTTACAAAGACCTGACATCGGGCTTGATGGATATTTATATCAATACCCAAAATACGCGCATGAATGAAGTGATGAAAGTACTGACGGTAATCTCAACCATTTTTATTCCGCTCACTTTTATTGTTGGGGTTTATGGGATGAATTTTGAATTCATGCCCGAACTTCATTTGCAATGGAGTTACCCGCTGGTGTGGCTCGTCATGATTATTATAACAGCCGGAATGATTTTATACTTTAAGTATAAGAGGTGGTTTTAGTAAATATCCGCACCCGTCAGTTTCATTTCAAACTGGTCGGCAAGGTTGGCTACTTCTTGCACCATTTCTTTCACGGTTTCTTCTGAGATACCGATGAGGGAAGCCACAGCCTCGACTTGCAAATAATTATCTCTGATTACGAAACGGCAGTAATTGAAGAAGGCAGTTTGGTCGAGCAACATTTTATAATCAATGTCAGGTTTGACTGCACAGACCTTGGAACTGAGTGAAATCAGTTTTCTTTTGTACAATTCGTTTTCAGTGATCACGCCCATCACCGTCTGAAATCTCCCGCCAGGAACCGGTGCGATGATAATTGATTGTAACGGATCGTATTGAGTGTATTGCGCGCCAGTTTCAGCGGCATATTTTTTCATGATTGCACTTAAGTCCATAGGTGGGGTTATTGTTCAATTGACAATTTATCAATTTTCAATGAAACGTCAGCTATCGACTATGGACTAAAGACTGTGGACTATTTTGTGCCATCGTCTTCCTTCTTTGGCTGCTGTGCCAGCTCTTTTCTTCTTCGCTCGCGGGCTAAGATAAGCAGGTCGCGCCAGCGGTTAAAGTTCTGTGTGTTCATCAAGCTAAAACCCGTGGTAACAGCTGCCTGCGAACCGATCGTGGAACTATTCAAAAGTTGATTGATATTGTTGCGGCTGTACATTTTTACTTTGAATTTACCATCGGGGGTGAGTAAGTAATCCACAGTCCAATCGCCAAGCATGTTGGAGACCTCTGATCGATTGTAGTTGTTATTGAATGCGCCATCGCGCGTGACGCGCAAGCGGCCATTGAGAAATGAATAGGAGAGGCGCAATTGAAATGTGTTGAACGCTTCCTGGTCAAAGTTCCCCAAATCAAAATTGACTTCCAGATTCTGATCCACTTGCGTGAGCCAATAGCTTAGCTGATTGGAAAACAATTCACTAACGCTGTTATACAAACTATTGCCAGTGGCAAATGCATCTGGGGGAGAAAATCTTCTTAACATAATCAAACTGAAAACCTGCCGTTTGAGTTCTTGCTCTGTGAGCTGAGCTTTGAAAGCCTTGAAATCATTGTTTAATGTTATAGCTACCGAAGTATTGGAAGTTGTTGTGACGGGTACAGTATTAGGTAAATCGTTGGCCACAATATCAAAATTGATTTGAGGAGACATCATTGCTCCATCCAATTTTAACTGAACTTCTGCTGGGTATTTTCTGCGCATCTGAAGTGAGTTGACAACCGAAGGGTCTTGGTTGGAGACAATGGGGGCAAATGAGACTAATTGCCTATAGCTTGCAGTGAGATTCAAAATTCCACCATACGGATCTCCCAGCCAAGTAATGCGGCTGCCTTTGTTGATTGCAAATTCTTTGTTGATGATATCATATAAAGTGAAGTTATAGTTACCACGCTCAAATTCATAGTCGCCAAACATGTTAAACTCACCCTTTGTGTCCAGTTGCAGTTTTAGGTCGCCTCGACCATAGCCCCGAATTATATCACCCGAGCGGATGTCAAAAATAATTTCGGCATAAGCATCAGGTGTGATGTCGAGGTTCATATCCATCGTGATGCCTGTTGGTTCGTTTTTTGTTTTTGATTTTACTTTCTTGCTTTCCTGCTTTAGCGTATCGGAAAAATTCACAAACGTGACAAAATCCTTTTTGGTCACAGACGTTTCTGTGCCGTTGAGCGGAATGAAAATACGCGTGGCCTTCTCTGAACGAGCCGTGCCGGAAATTTTTAAATTATTAATCGGCCCCAGCATGTTCATGTTACCTGTACCGTAAGCTTGCCCGTAAAAAAGCTCATTGTCTTTAGCGGTAGTGTTTAGCAATTGAAAATTCGCGAAGGCAGCGTCAAGGTCGATGCGCATCTCCTTGTAGTTACGATGGGCGATATAGCCTTCCAATGTTGCTTTGTTCTTTAGTTCATCGGTGATATTGAAATTTTTGAACAGAATTTGCTTTGGATTGAAACTCAAGTCGCCTTCGAAAAAATATTTCGTCTTGAGGTAGTCGACTGTCAGTTGGGCGGATTCAATTTTGCCGGTGCCACTTACGACAGGCTCAAGAAAAGTTCCTGTTACTGTGTAGTTTCCAGTGAGTGCTCCATCCATTTGAGAAAATATTCCTCGCATAAATGGTTCGATTATTTTGATATTCGTGTTTTCTAATTTTGCATTTACGGAGAGAGGACTTGCTGGCTGTGCAGGGTCATAAAAGCCATTCATCTCTACCGTTCGTTTTCCGTCACGTTCCAATGAAAAATTGAGATCAAAGCGTTTCTGCTCACGACTCCATTGATTAGTTCCACTTACATTACCAAGCAGAAACTGATCGACTGTGAGGTCTTTGACAGTAAGATTGTTTTGAATAAACGGATTGTGATAAATGTCTCTTGCCTGCACATTTCCATTCATCACGCCAAAAACTTTTTCAAGAACCAATGAATTAATAATATCCACTCCAAGGCTGTCGATATTCATGGTGAGCACTTTACTGGGGTCCTCTGAAACAAAGCCATCCAGAGACACAGATTCCTTGCCGTGATGAAAATGCATGTGATTAATGTTCCATTCCAAATTTCTAAAGAGTATATAATTGTCAGTGCTCACTCGCCAATATTCATCAAAAATCCGAAGTTGCGTGGGTAGAATTTTTATTTTTATACTGTCTTTCAAAAAGTCTATTTCGGATTTCATACGCAAAATGTTCGAATTGCCATCTTGGTCAGCGTCCAATTCAAGATCGATGTGGTCTTTGTTCCATTGGGCATCAGCAAAAACATTTTTCGTTTTAAAGACTTTTGAGAGCAATTGATTAGCTGATCGAAAGGTCAACGTTGACTTTCCTCGTGTACTGTCTCGGTGCTTGGAGGCCATGAAATTAAAGTCGTTGCCTAAGAATTTTTTCTGCTGATAAGTGATTGTATCGGTTGTGCCTGAGAGATTCAGGAAAGGGATTTCGTCATTCAAGAAATTACCGTTCAATTTTGAATCTGGTGATATGAATAAATCTACATCTCCAAGCACGGCCAGGGGCTGCATGTTATGAACCGTCAATTCAAATGTAGCATAGTACTTTTGCAACGAAGTTTCTTTTTTCTGTTTGTAATAATTCGACAATGCAGCGCGGTCGTTTTTCAGGCTCAAATAAAACTCTTGGCTCAATCGACTTAGATCATTGAATAACGAAGTGTATTTATAATTTCCTTGCATACTAAAATCCGCAATGGAGCTACGGAGTTTAAGCTGTCGGTCAGTTTCATTCCTGTCTGAAATAATGTGAATGGAATCTAACGTTAGCACCTTGCCATTATAATTGACAAGCGTATTTCGCAAAACGATTGAACCAAACAAACTGTCAAGACTCAGCCCCTTCGTATTCACATCAAAATAAGAACGGACAAACAATGGATCTTTGATGAAACCAAGTTGATCAACGAATGCAGTATCAAGTGTGGCTTTGACTTGAACAATATCTTTCCCTTCCCTGACATCAATGAAGCCCTTGGCACTGAATTTCAGATTCGGATCGTTAATGGAAAGTACTCCATTGAAAAGCTGTGCAGCAAAGCGTGCGTTCGTAGTGATATTGGTGTAATCGTATTGGCGAAAACCAATTGAATTCACTTGGCCTGTTAAAGTAAAATCAGTAGTCTCGCGGGTAAGGCCCTTACCATTAATCCTTCCATTAAGCGTAACACGCTGAAAATTTGTCGTGTCATTGAGGTATTTTCCCAGCTCAAAATTGGTAAGCGAAAGATTTCCTTTGAAGGTGGATCGGCCAACATCTTTTTCATTCACTTTCAGGTTCACGTCAGATTTTAAATTTCCCAAACTGGTGGCAAGATTTCCTTTGGCAACGAAGTCGTTGATAAATCCGGTGAACTCAATTTGCGCCTGTGTACGGCCAAGCGGTTTTACCATATCGAAGATATTCTCCGGCATGAAAAATCGAATGTCGTTTTGGTGAATGAGGCCATCTGTAATTTTTAAATCGATAAAAGTTTCACTTAAGTTGGGTAACCCATCCATGCTCAAACGCCCAGCAATTCGTGTACTGCCCATCGCCAAATTCATATTGCGAAAAACGAACCGAACAACTTTTCCCGATGCGCTTCCACTTAATGTCACCGCTTGTGGAAGTTCAGGCAATCCGTAACTGAACAAAGCGAGATCTTTCGGATCGATCAAAGTGTTCTTTAATTTGGCAGTGATATTCACTTTGTCATTGAAATTGCTGAGGTCATCCATGCTAGAATATTTGAAGATGACGGTGTCGGTAATGAAACTTTTACCTGCTTTTAGATTCACGTTCAAAAACTCCATCGAACTTTGCGAAATGCGGAAGTAAGTACTGAGTTCTTCAATTTTAAATTTTGTCTTTCGGTCTTGCACATGCAATGACTTCAGGTCAAATTGAATGGTGTCACCAATCACTTGAAATGCGTTGATATTTCCATTCGTCACATCCAAATGAAAATGATGATAATTAAAACCATTTTTGACGGAATCCTTTTCCGGTTCGCTATAAATAAACTGAGAATTGTTCAGGGCAATTTCTGCAATGTTCAGTTTAGCCGAACTTTGACCACCGCGGCCGGAGGAATATTTCTCGTTTATTTTTTTGATGAAGATGTTGATGTTCAGGTTTCTTGAAGTATCGCCTTCAGCAATTTTTATCAAACTCACTCTTGCCAGATCAATATCGGCTGCCTCAATGTTCACATGACCGCGAGCCAGCAATTCCATAAAAGCAAAATTCACGGTCAGGCGTTCAACGGTGATCATTTCGTTCCGTTCAGGGTCTTTGATCATTACTTGTTTCATTTCAAGTCGATCGTACCAACGCAGATCCATTTTCTCAACTGTGGCTGGAAAACCTACCACCTGTGAAAAGCCTCTTAAGTAACGGCCAATCAGTGCTGTTTGAACTTCGGGGAACTGAAAAATGAGAAATGAAAGGGAGGTGAAAGCGATAATAGCAAAGAATGAGTACAAGAGAATTTTCCTGACCCAAAACAAAATCCGGTTTTTGATAACTTGCAACCTCATGGTTCAAACGCTACATCCAACAATTCTAGCCATCGAGTCTTCGTGCGATGAAACTTCTGCATCAGTGATTCGGTCTGGCAAGGTACTCAATAATGTGATAGCCTCGCAAGAAGTACACCACAAACATGGCGGTGTGGTACCTGAACTTGCCTCACGTGCGCACCAGCAAAACATTCTTAGGGTGGTAAACGAAGCAATGGACCAATCTGGTATAAAAAAGAATGAATTAAATGCCATTGCTTTTACCCGCGGACCTGGCTTGATGGGTTCGTTATTGGTAGGTGTTTCCTTTGCCAAGGGCATGGCTCTCGCGCTTGACATTCCGATGATTGAAGTGAACCACATGGAGGCACACGTGCTGGCGCATTTCATCAGCGAACCAAAGCCTCAGTTTCCGTTTCTGTGTCTCACGGTGAGTGGCGGTCACACGCAAATTGTCTTAGTGAAAAGTTTTTTGGAATTGAAAGTGCTCGGGCAGACGCAAGACGATGCCGTGGGAGAGGCATTTGATAAAGCAGCTAAGATGATGGGCTTGCCCTATCCTGGTGGTCCGCTTATCGATAATTATGCGAAGCTCGGTAATGCCAGTGCGTTTAAGTTTTCTCAGACCTCCATGCCTGATCTGGATTTTTCTTTCAGTGGAATCAAAACTGCTTTTCTATATTTCCTTCGTGATAAAAAAAAGGAAGATGAAAATTTTGTGGAAAAGAACCTGAACGATATTTGTGCAAGCTTGCAACGACACCTTGTTCAAATGCTCTTGCAAAAATTGAAACTCGCGGCTCAACAAACGGGCATCAAAGAAATCGCTATAGCGGGAGGAGTAGCGGCCAATTCAGGATTAAGAAATGCTTTAACAGATCTAGCTAAAGAATTGAACTGGAAAATCTTCATTCCGGAATTTCAATACTGTACTGACAATGCCGCGATGATAGCAATGGCAGCACACTATAAATTTTTAGAAGGCAAGTTTTGTGGGATGGATGTAGCGCCTGTTCCGAATTTAGAAGTTGGGTATTAGGAACTAGACTTAGGAATCGGAATTAGAATGTAGTTATTATCGACTATGGACTATGGACCATGGACTACTGACTAATTAAGGCTTTCAGTATTTGTATAGCCTTCTGCAAATCTTCCGGTGTATCAATGCATATGCTTTCTTCCATCTCGGTTTCAACCGTTTTTATTTTGAAGCCATTTTCAATCCAACGCAATTGCTCGAGCGATTCCGCTTTTTCTAAAAGGGAAGGGGAGAGCTTAGTGATTTTTTCAAGTACGTCAGCACGATAAGCATACAAACCAACGTGGCGGTAAAAAGTGGTTTTACTTAACCAATCCTTTTGCTCAAACTTTTGAACGAAAGGGATTGGCGAACGGCTGAAATAAATGGCCTCCTTATCTTTGTTGATTACCACCTTCGCTTCTCCTGGAGAATTCAACTGATCGAGTGTGGCGATTTTTTGAATCAGTGTGGCGAGTTCGGTTTGCATTGACAATGAAGAACAAAGCAAGTCGATTTGGTTTGGGTCAATGAATGGTTCATCGCCTTGGATGTTGATCGCGAAATCAAACTTTTCGATTTGCTTATTCATGGCCTCATAGCATCTGTCAGTTCCGCTCGGATGGTTATCGGCAGTCATGCAAGCGGCCCCCCCAAAAGAAAGCACATGATTGTAAATCCGTTGCTCATCAGTAGCGACAACCAGTTGCTGAAGTTTTTTAGATTTTTTAACTTGATTATAAACACGCTGTATCATCGTTTGGCCAAGCATATCAACTAAAGGCTTGCCAGGAAACCGGGTCGAAGCGAAGCGAGCAGGAATAATTCCGATTATTTTCATCGAGGCAAATTACTATAATGGGTTTAAAGTTTTAGGTTTAAAGTTCGAAGTTTATGCCCCATTGAACATCATACAATCGTCCCTTGAACGTTAAACCTTGAACCTTGAATTAGCTCCTGATCCTCCAATTCGAAGGATATAAGTTATTACATCGGTTACCCAAATGATTCACCCAACCGATCGGAGTGTCTTGATATTTCAATAAGGTAAAACCGGTTTTGTCAGTGCTTAAATTCAAAACATCTTTTCTCAAATAGGTGATCGCCTGCTCAAGGGTTACTTCAATTGAAGGAAAATTATCAACATTGATTTCATTTGAGAGAGCAAAGGAATGCTCAGGAATTAGTTTGTCGTGCTTGGCTGTAGCAATCGCTGTTCCTTTTTGAATAACCCTTAGAGCTTTGTTCAATAAAGCGATGTCAAATAAATACTTCTTTGGTAACGCTAAAATTAATTCTTCATGAAGAGCAAACTCAATTGTATCAGGATTGGTGAACCAACTGGAAAGCCTCTCAATTATTTTTTTAGGTGGATGATCAAATATTTTTTTGGTATGAGCAGTGATCTCCGATTGCTCTTCCTTTTTCTGAAGGACTGAAATAAAGAAGCCTTCTCCTTTGGTTTTGTGCGGATAGAAATGATAACCATTTATGTTCTCAATTTGAATTTCTTCTACTCCCCAACCACTTTCTACTTTCAACTTTAAGCTTTCAGACTTATTCTCCGCAACCAATCGACTAAGATTACCTTCATTTTCTTTTGGGTTGTAGGTACAAGTACTGTAAATCAGAATTCCATTTTGCTTTAGCGCAGGCCATATTTGATTTACAATTCGCTGCTGTCTTAGCGAACACAATTCTGCATTCTCTTCCGACCATTCATTCATCGAATTCTGATCCTTGCGAAACAATCCTTCACCTGAGCATGGGGCATCAATCACGATCACATCAAAGAACCCGTTCAGTCTTTGGAAATCTTCCGGATCATTGTTAGTGACAACTGCATTGACGTTTCCCCACTTGCAAATATTTTCAGCGAGTATGGTTGCTCGAGCTCTAATAGTTTCATTGGCAACCAACAGGGAATTGTCGCGGAGCAAGCTAAGAAGGTGAGTTGACTTTCCTCCGGGGGCCGCGCACAAATCCAAAACCCGAAGAGGCTGTGATAAATCAATTGTTTGTTTCAATACATGCTCGAGAAACATCGAGCTGGCTTCCTGCACATAGTAAGAGCCTGCATGAAAGAGAGGATCAAAAGTAAATGAGGGGCGCTCGTTAAGATAGTATCCGAAATCTGTCCATGGGATTTTTTCGAGCTCCTTGGAAGGACATTTCTTGGGATTGGTTCTAATACTGGTGGGGGATGGCTGTTGGTGAGCCGCGACAAATTTTTCCCAATCTTTGCCGAGTTGCTCACGCATTCTATTCGTAAATTCGGAAGGGAAATCTGTGTTAATCTGTGACATCAGCGGCAAATTCTCAGCCATTCAGATTTTTGTCGTTGTACTCTATAATATTAAGGAGTTTATTCAAGGTATCATCAAAATTCTTTTTTCCAAACTCTTTTCGGTATTCATTCATCAACCCACTGAAGCACTGGCGTGCGCTTGTTACAAAATCGTTTCCTCTTTTAGTGAGCGTAAACACGACACCACGCTTATCGTTTTGATCTGTCATTGCTGAAACATAACCTTTTTTCTGCAGTTCCTTCACGAGCTTACTCATGGCCTGTTTGGTCATTTTTGCACACATCGCGAGGTCAAAATTTCTTGTGCCATGCAAGTCGATGTTCATGATCACGGGCATGTAAGCAATCTTAAAATCTTTAAAGCCCTTCTTCGTAAGCTCCCGCATTGCCCAGCGATCCAGTTGCTTTTTCAATACGGAGATAACTTTCGCGTAGCCGTACATTCGTACGTACTCAGGATCCTGAAGTTTTCGGTCGAGGGCCATACTATAGTTTATTTAGTGCAAAGATAATTCACAAAAAAATAATAGTCAACTTTATTGACTAAATAGTCAACTAAGTTTACTTTTGTGCCGTTAGTAGCACTTATTACAACTCTTATTATATGGAAGCAAACCCATCTATACCGAAGAAAAGAAACCGCACCCCGTTGGTGATCATCCCCCTGGTTTTGATCGCTGCCTTTTTTGGCATTCGCGCTGGCATACACAGCATGAATTATGAAACAACTGACAATGCTCAGATCGAAACAAATGCTATCCCGATTGTCAGTCGGTTAGCGGGATTTATCGATTCACTTGCCGTTTTTGATTACGGAGATGTTAAGGAAGGTCAGCTTTTGATCTCAATCGATGACCGCGAATATGCGTTGGCAGTTCTGCAATCAGAAACAGATTTAGCCAACGCGCGTGCCGACCTAGCCAACGCACAAGCGCAACTCAGCAACAGCCAGGCGAATAAGCAAGTGACACTTGCTAATCAAGATGTGCAACAAACCCGATTGCAAAAAACTTCTGATGACTTAAAACGGGATGAAGGTCTCTTTAAAGACGGAGCCATCACCCAAAAGCAATTAGACGATAGCCGCAATAATTATGAGTCGGCACAGAAACAACTTACGGCCAATCAAAAGCAAGTAGCGTTTGCCACTTCGCAGGTGGTTACTTCAGAAGCACAAATCAAGAAAGCACAAGCAACTGTAGGGACGCGTGTTGCCGCGTTGGATTTGGCGAAACTTCGATTGAGCTACTGTAATATTTACGCCCCTGTGAGTGGACAAATTGGAAAAAGAAATTTAGAAGCTGGTCAATATGTTCAAACCGGTCAACCATTGATGACGGTCGTGAACAAGGAAAAATTTTGGGTGATCGCCAATTTCAAAGAGACACAATTAGAAAAAATGAAAGTAGGACAGGAAGTGAATGTGAAGTTGGATGGTTATCCTGATATTGAAATCAAAGGAAAGATTTCTTCGCTCAGTTTGGCGACAGGTGCAAAATTCTCGCTGCTTCCGCCTGACAATGCTACAGGCAATTTCGTAAAGATTACGCAACGCGTGCCTGTGAAAATTGAATTGGACGATGAGACGAAATACAAAGACGTCCTTCGTGCAGGCTTAAGTGTGGAAGTTGAAGTCAACGTGAAATAAAATTTATGTCGAACACACCGTTGCCAACGGGATTTGCGCGGGCCATCATTGTAATCACTACAATCTCGGCTGCCATCATGGAATTGATAGACATATCCATTGTGAATGTGGCACTTGCCGATATCAGTGGAAATTTAGGCGCTACCATTGAAGATACTGCTTGGGTTGTAACCGCATACGCCATCGCGAATGTGATCATCATTCCACTCACCGGTTTTCTTGCCCGGCTTTTCGGACGTAAAAAATATTACATCATTTCTATTATCATCTTCACCATCTCGTCTTATATGTGCGGGCAAGCGGGGAGCTTGACGATGTTGGTGATCTGGCGATTCGTTCAAGGGATTGGCGGAGGGGCCTTGCTGTCGACTTCTCAAGGAATTTTGTTTGACGCCTTCGAGCCAGCTAAACGCCCGATGGCTGCAGCCATGTTTGGCATGGGCATAGTATTAGGCCCTACGATCGGCCCGATCTTAGGAGGGATTATCATTGACAATTATTCATGGCCCCTGGTTTTTTACATCAATATTCCGTTTGGGATTATTGCCACGTTGCTTACACTGCGCTTCATCAGGAGAACCGAGGATGAAAAAAATCCAAATCGTGAAAAGCCGGCAATTGATTTTACCGGGATCGCTTTTTTAGCAGTCGGTGTGGGAAGCTTGCAATACGTGCTTGAGCGAGGACAAGCTGATGACTGGTTTGAAAACCGAATGATCTTATTGTTCAGCATTATCGGTGCTGTAGGATTAATTTCATTTGTTTATCGGGAACTTACCGGAGCGAAGCCCATGATTCATCTAAGCGTGATGAAGCGAAGAAATTTGTGGGCGAGCAACGTCCTCACGTTTGCTGTAGGCTTCGGCATGTTTGGATCGATATTTATTTTTCCCGTGCTGGTGCAACGAGTCCTCGGCTACACTCCGACAGATGCAGGGTTTGGGTTAGTGCCCAGCGCCATCGCGGCAATTCTTTGCATGCCGATCGTAGGACGAGCGTTAGGCGCAGGTGCCCCACCTTTAATTTTTGTGGTGATCGGTTTCGTGTTTTTCATTTTACACGGTTACACATCATCGCTGGCAACACCTGATGTAGGTCTTCCATTTTTCTTTTGGACGCAAGTTTGCCGAGGGATTGCTACAGCTTGTCTCACCGTGCCTCTCATAAATCAAGCGGTGGTCGGTCTTGCTCCGCATGAAATGCCAAGCGGTATTGCGCTCACCAACATGTTGCGCCAGTTAGGCGGAGCTTTTGGCATTGCCGTGATGAATACTTATGTAGCTCAGCGATATGCAGTGCATCGCACAGATCTAGTCAGCCACTTGCAAGCTTCAGATCCAAATTTGATTCAACGCTTGGCACAAACTCAAGCAGGTGCCATTAATGCAGGCATTAATTCAGTGCAGTCAACGGAATTCAGCTATAAGGTTTTAGATCTTGCTGTAGCCAAACAGGGATTTTTAATGGCCTACACCGACAGCTTTCAATTGATTGCTATGTTTTTTGTCTGTGCCATACCATTTATGTTTTTACTGCGCACGAAAAAAGTGGACAAAGCCACCTTGCAAAAAGTTTCAGAGGAAAGCCATTAGAAAAGTATGAGGTACGATTTACGAGGTACGATTTTAAGACGATCACAATTTTGAATTTTAAATTTTGAATAGAAAATGAAAAGAATTTTTATAATCAACATGTTGATATTGACGTTCGCATTCGCGGATGCGCAGACCAATTCTGAGTTAAAGTCACTGATCAATAAATCGTTTAACTATTTCCCGCGCATTCAGGAATTGCAAAAGGCATCAGAGGTCTCTGCCATCCGAGTGCAGCAGGCCTGGAGCAATTATCAACCTGTGCTATCGGGGGTTGGATCTTTTAATTACGTAAACCCTATCAGTCAAGCCAATTTTGGTGCTGGTGAAATTAAATTTCAACCTAATAACAACTACAACTTTAATCTTGCTGTCACTCAGCCGATTTGGGATTTTGGAAAGACCAACGCACAAATTGCAAAGGCTAAAACGGATTTGCTGAGTGCAAACACGAATATCGAACAGGCCAAAGCACAAGTAGCTGCACAAGTAGCCTCAGTTTATTATTCGATGATTTATTTAAAGAAAGCCGTTGCAGTAGAAGATTCGATTTTATCTTTCCTGACCGAGAACAAAAAAATCATAGAAAGCAGAATCAAACGTGGCGATGCGCTGCAAATCGATTTAACGAACATTCAGAGTAATATCGACCTGGAAGAAAACCGCAAGGTGGATTTTGTCAATTCGTTGCAGAAACAAAAAGCCTTGATGGAATACACCTCCGGTTCGTCAGTTGAACCAACTATTACTGATTTTGATTTTCCAAAATTCACCGAAGGGCTAGCTGAAGACTATGCCAAGCAAAATAATTTTGATCTTCGCCTCGCAACTCAGCGCACATTAGGGAGTGAAATGGATTTGAAATATGCGCAGAACAGCCGTTTTCCTTTACTGACATTTGTTGGCGGTACTGGTTATAGAAATGGTTATCAGCCTAATATCAACCCGCTTATTTTTAACTATGCTTTAGGAGTGAATTTAAGTGTGCCGATTTATTCTCAAGGGAAGACCAGCCAAAATATTCGCATAGCGCAAAGTAATTTGCAAGCCAATCAATTGGCATCAAAAACGGCAGAGAACAATTTGCGAAGAGACCTTGCTCAAGTTCAGGCCGATCTTTCATCTAATGAAGAGCGAATTAAAAACTCAGGAGGACAAGTGAATTATGCTCGCGAAGCGTTAACCCTTGCACAATCAAGGTATAAACAAGGAGTTGCTACACATTTGGATTTGCTTAATGCATCGTCTAATCTAGAGCGGATATTGTTGAATCAAATCCAATTTCAATATCAGCTTTGCGTTGCAAGAATTGAGCAGGCACGATTGCTGGGTTGGGAGTATTGGGGGGAGTGACAGAGGTATTTGCATTAACAGGAGAAAAACCAATCTTTGTAAATGCTTTTGCTTGCCGACATAAAAAAAATACAAGATTTCTTGGATACTCAGCCAGTCACCAAAGCCTTTGTTTTTGGTTCGGTGGCAAGGAATGACGAAAATTCCGACAGTGATGTTGATTTGCTGATAGAATTAGACCATCAAGCTAAAGTCGGGTTGATGAAATTTGCCTCGATAAAATTTGGACTCGAGAATATTTTACAAAAGAAGATCGACCTTCTCTCTGAAGGTGGGATATCGAAATTTATCTCCCCAGCCATAACAAATGAAAAGAAATTGATTTATGAAAAGCGGGCTTAGCGACAAGGCTCGCTTGCAACATATCCTTGAAGCTATCGATGAAATTGAATCGTATGTTAAAGATTCATCGTTCAATGATTTTATTAAGGATTCCAAAACCCGATTTGCCACGATCAAGCAACTTGAAATAATTGGGGAAGCAGCAGGTAACCTTAATCAGGAATTGCTCAAAGAATTTGATGAAATCGATTGGAGAGCAGTAAAAGCATTTCGCAACGTCATGGTTCACGAGTATTTTAGTGTGAATCTTGAAACTGTCTGGAACACAGTCTTTGAAGATTTACCTCCCCTGAAACAGACTGCCGACCGCATGATGCAAAAGTTTACATAATCGCAATGATGTTAAAATCGAATAGCCCAAACTTGAAATCTTGGGTAGATGTACCCAAAGGTTCTGACTTTCCAATTCAGAATATTCCTTTCGGAATTTTTAAGACGAAATATCTATCGCCCGTGGCCGGGGTTGCCATTGGCAATCACGTGATTGACTTGGTGTACCTTCATGAGAATGGATTCTTTGATAAACTGAGCTTGCCCCAGGGAATCTTCAATCAAAAATACCTGAATGATTTTTTGGCACTTGGCCGAAAGAAAGGGCGCGAAGTACGCGAACGGATTTCTGAGTTGCTTCGGCACGATAACGATGAACTGAAGTCTAACAAAGCAGCGTGCGAGATTGCTCTAATCCCCATGAGCGAAGTGCAGATGCTCATGCCCGTGCGTGTGCCCAACTATACCGATTTTTACAGCAGCGAAGAGCATGCAACCAATGTAGGCTCCATGTTTCGCGATCCAAAAAATGCACTGCTCCCCAACTGGAAGCATTTGCCTGTGGGTTACCATGGAAGGGCATCCTCGATTGTGGTTTCAGGCACGCCAATCCATCGCCCGAAAGGACAAGTAAAACCGCCCGATGCCGAGTTTCCTGTTTTTTGCCCGTCACAGAAATTGGATTTTGAATTGGAGGTAGCATTCATCACTTGCGCAGAAACAAAACTCGGTTCGCATATCACGACTAAAGATGCTGAAGAAAATATTTTTGGCTTGGTTCTTTTCAATGACTGGAGCGCCCGCGATATACAAACCTGGGAATATGTTCCGCTTGGACCGTTTCTCTCGAAGAATTTTGGCTCAACCATTTCTCCGTGGATTGTGACCCTAGACGCACTGGAGCCATTCCGGGTTAAAGGTCCTGAGCAATTTCCTCACGTGTTGCCATACCTTTCGTTCGATGGAGAAAAGAATTATGACATCACATTGGAAGTTTTGATCCAACCAGAAAAATCTGAGCCGACAATCGTAAGCCGTTCCAACTTCAAGTACATGTATTGGAACATAGCCCAGCAACTAGCTCATCATACCGTCAATGGCTGCAACATTCAAGTGGGTGATATGTATGGGAGTGGCACCATCAGTGGGCCATCACCTGGCTCATATGGATCGATGCTGGAATTGGCCTGGAATGGACAGCGGCCATTGCATTTAGCGGATGGAAGTGAGCGAAAATTCCTTCTCGACAACGATACAGTTATCATTCGTGGTCATGCCGAAAAGGACGGTATTCGCATTGGATTTGGAGAGTGCAAAGGTAAATTACTCGGTGCCCTTTAATCTCAGATGCTTAGAGTTGTAAGCTTTAACCAATTTTAACTGATCGGCTATACTTAATTTCTTGGACGCTTTCATTTCTTGTAAAAGTTCCGGGTCATGAGCTAGGATTATGGAAAGGGTCTTTTCATTCAATGGAATGATGAGCCCATTTTTTAAATCCAGTGAGATACAGTCAAATCCGTTGCTCGCGATAGCAGTTCCAAATGGTCCAAAAGCTAATCCAATAGCGGCAGCATCTCCAGGTGCAAGATAGTGATCCAACCAGACAAAGTATCTTCCTTTTTCAATCACTTGGGCATAATGTGCTTTTGCGTTTCCTTTGTTATAAAAGAATGTATTGATATAAATATCTTTTCCATCGCTAAATCCAAATGCCTCGTTAATTCTTTTATCGGAGGTCAAGGTTCTTAGTTCGATGTAGCCATATTGAGGGATGATCTTAAATTCGGTCATAATCGAGGGAGAATTTGTTCTTAGCTCCTTATAGTTTTTATAAATTCCCTTCTTTAAAACTGGCGCAACGAGGATAGAATTTGAATCGTACGGCATCCATTGCTGTCCTAGAGTTAAATATTCACGATGAGATGTGCTTTCAGGAGTGGCGGTTGCAAGTTTCTTAAGGCATGAGGCTAAGCAGGAATTGATCCTCCTTAAATGTGAACCTGTTACATCCAGGCCCCCTGATTCCTGATGGTCAGTGCATGTATAAAATTTTCTCAGTTTCCCTGAGTCAAGTTCGCAAAATGAAATTTCCATGTCGGCATATCCGGTTTCTTTGAATCGGTAGGTTTTCTCTAAAATATTGAATTCGTCAAAGACTGCAATTAGCCGTCTCTGCTTGGAATGTGCTTTTCCAACCACCGTTTTGAAATAGTTTTGAAGCGAATTGGTAAACCCTCCGGTTAGGTCGGCTGAAACTTGAACCATATTCGCCCCCTTCTGAACCACACCAATACTTTCCTTATTTGACCTGTTGTCAATGACACTGTCGATGTAAAAGGTTCTATCGGGTATAATAAATATACTTGGTTGCAATTCAATCAGGTGTTTTTCTTGGCAAAGACCAGGTTTAGCAAAGAAAAGAATAGGTAGAACAGCGACAAATTGGATTGCTTTTATTAGGG
Source organism: Bacteroidota bacterium (assembly GCA_016178785.1). GTDB lineage: Bacteria > Bacteroidota > Bacteroidia > Cytophagales > Cyclobacteriaceae > ELB16-189. The sequence continues at coordinate 30,381 of JACOSO010000085.1, forward strand.
ATTTCAGCGCCATGTGTGACGAAATTTTGGGCGCGCAAAATAGGCATTAATTTTAATGTGCTGGCAGGCATTATTTCGACAAAAAACGCAGCATTTTCCAACCTATTTTCGCTACCTTCACGGCTCAAATTTTTACCCGTTTTTAACTCGATTTTACAGTGGCAGAAAACACCGGAGAACCCCTCGAAAGACAGTCCATAATCCCCATCAATATTGAAGACGAAATGCGTGGCGCGTACATCGACTACTCGATGTCGGTCATCATTTCGCGTGCCCTTCCAGACGTGCGCGATGGCCTCAAGCCGGTGCATAGACGGGTGCTCTATGGCATGTTGGAGCTTGGAGTAAACTACAATCGTCCTTATAAGAAATCAGCCCGTATTGTCGGTGATGTAATGGGTAAGTATCACCCTCACGGGGATGCCTCCATTTACGATACCATGGTGCGAATGGCCCAAGACTGGAGCATGCGCTACATGTTGGTAGATGGCCAGGGAAATTTTGGCTCCGTGGATGGTGATCCGCCAGCTGCCATGCGATATACGGAAGCCCGCTTGCGCAGGATAGCTGAAGAACTTTTGGCTGATATCAATAAAAACACAGTCGATTTTCAACCGACTTATGATGATCAGAATTCTGAGCCCACGGTATTACCTGCAAAGGTTCCGAATTTATTGATCAATGGTTCGTCTGGGATTGCCGTGGGTATGGCTACCAATATGCCTCCGCATAACTTGAGTGAAGTGATTGACGGTACGATTGCCTACATCGATAACCGTGCGATTACTATCCCTGAGTTGATGAAGATTGTTCTGGGCCCAGATTTTCCTACGGGTGGAATCATCTATGGCTATCAAGGCATTCAGGAGGCATTCCTAACCGGAAGAGGAAAAATTATTGTACGAGCCAAGGCTGAAATTGTAACCAATAACAATGGCAAGGAACAAATCATAGCGACCGAAATTCCTTATCAGGTAAATAAGGCGCAGATGATCGAGCGAACAGCTACGCTGATCAATGAAAAGAGAATTGAGGGCATCAGCGATATGCGCGATGAATCTGATAGAGACGGATTCAGAGTGGTTTATGATTTGAAGAAAGATGCCATACCCAATATCGTTCTCAACAACCTCTTCAAACACACTCAGCTCCAATCTTCTTTTGGGGTAAACAATGTAGCGCTGGTAAAAGGACGTCCGCAGACATTGAACTTGAAGGATCTGATAGTGCACTTTGTTGATCATAGACACGAAGTGGTTGTTCGTAGGACGAAGTTTGAATTGGAAGAGGCTGAAAAGCGCGCTCACATTTTAGAAGGCTACCTGATTGCACTTGATCATTTGGACGAGGTGATTGCCTTGATCCGCAATTCGAAAGATCCGGACATTGCAAAGGCGGGATTGATAGAGAAATTCCAGCTTTCCGAAATCCAGGCAAAAGCCATTTTGGAAATGCGTTTGCAACGCCTGACAGGCCTTGAGCGTGAGAAAATCCAAAATGAATACAAGGAGGTAAAAGAGCTTATTGGCCGACTTAACGAGATTTTAGGAAGCGAAACCGTCCGCATGGATATCATTAAGGGTGAGTTGCTCGAGATGAGAGAACGATACGGTGACGCACGCAGAACGCAAATCGTTCATAGCGAAGAAGACATCACCATGGAAGACATGATTCCTAACGAGGAGATGGTGATCACTATTTCAAATCAAGGATATGTAAAGCGTACTTCACTTTCTGAATATCGAACCCAAGGCAGGGGAGGAATAGGCTCAAGGGCTGCCGGCTCCAAGGATGATGATTTCACAGAGCATTTGTTCGTTGCACAAGCGCACAACTACCTTCTCATTTTCACCGAGTTTGGAAAAGTCTATTGGAAGAAAGTTTACGAAATCCCTGAAGGAAATAAAACGTCCAAAGGACGAGCTATCCAAAACCTGTTGAACATTGAGCCGGGTGACAGCGTGAGGGCAGTGCTCAACCTTAAAAACCTGAATGACGAAGAGTATCTAAATAATACGTTTGTGATTCTTTGTACTGAAAAAGGTATCATCAAGAAGACTTTGCTTGAAGCATATTCTCGTCCGCGTGCGAATGGAATTACGGCCATCACAGTGCACCAAGGCGACCGCTTGCTGGATGCAGCATTGACCAATGGAAAAAATCACATCATCATTGCGAAAAGCGAAGGTAAAGCAGTTCATTTCAACGAAGCCGATGTTCGTCCGATGGGACGCAATGCCGCGGGAGTGAAAGGAGCAACGCTTGAAAATGACGAGGACAAGGTGATCGGGATGGTTTGTATCTCTCGCGAAGATGCCAACTTACTTGTTGTTTCTGAAAAAGGGTACGGCAAGCGATCAGACATTGGCGATTACCGCATCACCCACCGTGGTGGAAAGGGAGTGAAGACCATCAACGTAACAGAGAAAACTGGCAAGCTTGTTGCCATTAAGGAAGTAGTTGATAAAGACGATTTGATGATCATTAATAAATCAGGCATTAGCATTCGCATCAGCGTTGAAGAATTGCGCGTGATGGGCCGTGCCACACAAGGTGTACGCTTGATCAAACTTAATGAAGACGATGCCATTTCATCGGTAGAAAAAATCCAGAAGATGGAAGGTGTAATTGAAAACGGAACAGACCCCGAGTCTGAAACCTCTAGTTAATAATGACCTTAAACTTTTAACCATAACCAATAACTTAGAATTTAATCTACATCCTATGAAAAGAATAATTTTCATTTGTCTATTAAGCCCGATGTTTGCGCTGGCTCAGAAGGAAATTAAGCCAAGTGTTACCAAAGCAGAAGCTGCCTTGCAAAAAGGAGCATTTGATGAAGCAAAGGCCATCATTGACGTAACTGTTGCCAACCAGGAATTTATGGTTGATAAAAAAGGTAACCCATCTAAGAATGCGGCCAAAGCATGGTATCTGAAAGGTTTGATCTATGCCGGTATTGATACAACCAAGGCAGATAAATTCAAGTCGCTTGAGGCTGATCCTTTTAAGGTGGTGAAAGAAGCATTTACTAAAGCGGAGGAAATAGACAAAGGAAAAAATGAAAGCTTGGTCAATAAAATTTTCCTTGGTCAACCTCTTCCTATGACAAAAAAAGAAGTGGCCGGTACTTTAGCTCAGAAGTATTTGGAGAGAGGTTATGATATCTACAAAACCAAAGACTATAAAAAAGCCTTTGTGGATATGGAGAAAGTGGTCTTTTTCGTCCCGGATGACACCACTCAATTGATGAATGCGGGTGTTTATTTCGGCCCTTCTGCAGGTGAAGACGATAAGTCGATTGACTATATCAAAAAATATATAGCTGCCAGTGGAAAAAACACAGATGCTTACATTCAACTGTACACCATCTACACCAAGAAAAAAGACACCGAGTCGGCATTGAAAGTAGCGCAAGAGTTGTCGGCTAAGTATCCTACTAACGTGGATTTTTTAAACATGGAGTACAATATCTACGCCCAGAATAATAGACTGCCGGAAGCAAAATTGTTAATGCAAAAAAGAGCCGGTGCAAATCCTCAAGACAAGGAGTCAAGGTATTTTTTGGGGTTAATCTGCAATGAAATGAAAGATCCTGTGGAGACAATGAAATGGATGCAAGAAGCGATAAAAATTGATCCCGACTATTATGAAGCAAACTTGGTAATAGCAAAACTTACCTACACTGAAGCACAAAACCTGCGTAAGGAACGTACTGCCATTGCAGGATCAAAGCCTGCTGACCTAGCCAAACGTCAGGAGCTTTATCAAAAAATACCTGTAAAGTTGAAAGAGTCTGAGGTTTATTGGAAGAAATGTCTTGATGCCAAGCCTAATGAAGAAGAAGCTCTTTACGGAATTTTTTCTCTGTACAACGACATCTCAACTTACGATGAAAAATACGAAGCGAAAATCACAGAGCTGAAGAAGAAAATGAAATCACTAGGCCTGGAAGTGGATTAAAAAAGTGAGATATTCAAATAATAGATAAGGGCCGGTGTTATCCGGCCTTTGTTGTTTTAATTCATTTTTTCAGTAAAGTTTGATCTCTAAATTTAGAAATGAGGAAACTTTTAAAATGGGCTGCCCTTGGCTTTGGCGGGATTTTGATCGTGACAATTGTTGCTGCTATCCTTTTGCCTCGGATTTATGAAGAAAAAATCAGAATTGATCTGGAGCAGGAAATCGATCGCCACGTAGATGCAGATGTTACTTTCAGTGAAGTACATTTAAAATTGTTTCGTCATTTTCCAAACCTCACACTTTCCCTCAATGACTTGCTTATTAAAGGAAAAGAAGATTTTAAACACGACACGCTTGCTGCTGTGAAAGAAATTCAACTGGAAGTTAGGCTCTGGAGTTTGATCTCCAAACGTGAAATCGAACTGAAAAGCGTGCACATGGTTGATCCTGAAATCAATGTGTATGTTCTCAAAGACGGTAAAGCCAATTACGACATTGTAAAGCGTTCTGCAGATTCCACTTCATCAGTGCCTTCAAAACCATCATCAATGAAAATTGCCATTGACAAAGTGAGTATAGAGCGAGGGAAAATGACATATTCAGATTGGCAGAAAAATATCTTTGCAGAAGCGATTGATATCGAGCATACAGGTGGAGGAGATTTTATGCGGGACTTGTTCGAATATGAAACACTGACAACGATTCGACAGTTTTCTCTCAACTATGATAAGGTTCAGTATCTTTTCAAGAAGACCCTGGGCATAGATTTGATCATCGAAATGAATTTACCTCAAAGCAAATTCACTTTTAAGGAAAATCAAATTCAGATCAATCATTTTGTTTTCAGCATCGATGGATTTTTTCAACAGGTGGTTGACCGCTATGCAATGAACGTGAAGTTCAAAGCGAAGGAAACTTCCTTTAAAAATATCCTGTCATTGGTGCCGGGATTATACATGAAAAATTTTGACTACATGGAAACCCGTGGCGAGTTAGGTTTCAGCGGATTTTTGGATGGTGTGTACTCCGATTCTACCAAAGAACTACCTGCTTTTCACCTTGATGTAAATGTGAAAAATGCGATGGTTAAAATTGACAGTTTACCAGAGGCGTTTAATAACATCCAATTTGAACTTGTAGTTGATAACAAAGAGAGGATTCTTGACAGCACAGTAATTGACTTGAAAACGTTTCATGTAGAGTTGGGCCGGCATCCCGTGCATGGAAGGATAAAAGTGGAAGGTCTGCACAAACCCAAAATTGATGCCGATATTTTTGCCGATGTTGATATCGCCTCTCTTGAGCGATTATTCCCAATCCGAAATTTAACACTTAAAGGAAAAGTGAATTTTGAATTTAAAACGAAGGGAATTTTTGATCAGAGGAACTCAGTAATTCCTCTTTTTAATCTTAACCTGAAATTAACTGACGGTTATGCGCGATACGATAGTTTGCCAAGGCCAATTTCGAATCTTCAGTTTCATTTGAATGCCGATAACAAAACGGGTAAGCTCGAAAATACGTTGGTCGATTTCAGGCAGGTTCATGCAGAGGTAGACGATAATGTGCTTCACGGGTTTGCAAAACTGAAAGGATACCCTGATACTGAAATCGATGCCGATATTGATGCGGATCTTGATCTTGAGGACATTGAAAAAATCTACCCCATTGACGGGTATCAACTGAAAGGAAGATTCAATCTCGATGTTCTTGCCAAAGGATTGTACAGCAAAGACAAGAAAAAATTTCCAATGGTAGATTCAAAAGTAAAACTCACAGATGGTTCCATTCAATATAGAAATTATCCACCCATAAAGGGCGTTCGTTTTTTTGCAGAGGCATTAAGCACAACGGGCGATCTTGCCGATTCAAGACTCAACATCAATAAATTTACTTATACACTTGAGGATGAACCATTCGAAATAACAGGGAGTCTTGCCAATCTCAATAACTATGAGTACAGCTTTAATGTGAATGGAAAAGCAGATTTGTCAAAAGTCGCGCTCGTGTTCCCGATGGAAGGAATTCAACTTTCTGGTTTGATTGATGCCCAGCTGAAAACAAGCGGCTTGGTCAGCGATATTGAAAATAAAAATTATTCTAGAGTAAATTCTTCCGGAAGAATTATTGCAACTGGAGTGAGTATAAGTGGAGTCAAGGTTCCGAATCCCATCAAAATTAATAATGCGCTGTTTACGTTCACATCTTCTAAAATTATAATGGAAAGCTTTGAAGGAAAATTTGGAAAGAGCAATGTGAAGATGAATGGCGATATCAGCAATTACATGGCCTTTACAACTAGCAACAAAGATTTTATTAAAGGAGATCTTGAGTTGACCTGCGACACGCTCGACCTTAATGAGTGGATGCCCCCCAGGCAGACAGCCACCGGAAAGCCAGTACCAACTACCGATACAACTCATTCAAAGCTTACTGTGATTGAAGTGCCCAAGAATCTCAACTTTGTTTTCGATTCCCAAATTCACATGGTAAAGTATGAAGATTTGAAAATCAAAGAGCTGGATGGCGAAATCTCAATCAAAGACGGAGTGATGAGCCTTCACGAAACAGGCTTCAATTCTCTTGATGCAAGATTCAGTGTGAACGCAGATTATAATACAAGAGATATTGCCCATCCACTTTTTGATATGGATGTGGACGTAAAAGATTTAGACATTAATCGCGCTTATCGCGAAGTGAAATTGATGAGAGACTTGGCACCATCAACGGCCAACGTGTATGGAAAATTCTCGGTGACATACAAATTGAAAGGGGAATTTACCAAAGACATGAGCCCCAAATTAGAGACCTTAACAGGGGGTGGCATCATGCGAATAGCCGAGGCTAAGATCAATGGCATGAAATTATTTGAAGAGATCAGTAAAAGTGCTAAGAAAAACGAAATCAATGATCCTCACTTGAAAGATTTTACCATGGAGACCGAGATTCGCGACAGCAAAATCATCGTAAAACCTTTTTCAATAAAAGTATCCGGGTTTGATGCCGATATCGAGGGTGTGAACACCATGAACGGAATGGTGAATTACCTGGTGAAAATTGAGCTGATCCCGTTCACCAAAATAAAGATCCCTTTTCATGTTACCGGTAAATATGATAATCCTAAGGTGACGTTAGGCAAAGGACACACCCTTCCCTATTGAGTTTATTCAAAATAAAAAGTCATCGCTGTTTTGCGATGACTTCATGGGTAACGGTTATGAGAATTAATTCAAAAACTCCTTCACGTCCGTATATGTTAAATTGAATGAATCAGCCACGGCTTTGTAAACTACTTTGCCATTGATCACATTCAATCCTTTTTTCAAATCCTGATTTTCAGCACAGGCTTTTTTCCATCCTTGTCCTGCAAGTTTCACCGCGTAAGGAAGAGTGGCGTTAGTCAATGCAAGTGTTGACGTATAAGGCACTGCCCCTGGCATGTTGGCCACGCAATAATGAACAACATCATCGATAATGAATGTTGGATCCTCATGAGTGGTCGGCTTACAGGTTTCAATACATCCACCTTGATCAACAGCTACATCTACGAGCACTGTACCGGGTCTCATCGTTTTGAGCATGTCGCGGGTAATGAGTTTAGGCGCTTTTGCCCCGGGAATGAGAACCCCGCCAATGATAAGGTCACATGTTTTTACTAGTTCACGAAGCACATAATCGTTGCTCACCATGGTGTGCACATTTTTCGGCATTACATCATCGAGGTAACGCAGGCGGTTAATGTTCACATCGGTGATGATCACATCAGCTCCTAATCCAGCCGCCATCTTCGCTGCATTGGTCCCAACAACACCACCTCCTAAGATCAGAACTTTAGCAGGCATTACACCTGGCACACCTCCCAACAAAATTCCACGGCCTTTCAGGGGCTTCTCTAAATATTTCGCTCCTTCTTGTATCGACATACGGCCCGCAACTTCACTCATCGGCACGAGCAATGGAAGGCTTCCATCTACTCGCTCTACCGTTTCATAAGCCAAACAAACTGCACCGGTTTTGATCATGGCATGCGTCAACGGCTCATAAGATGCAAAGTGAAAATAAGTAAACACCAACTGATCTTTTTTGATGAGGTTATATTCTTGCTCGATTGGTTCTTTCACCTTCATGATCATCTCAGCGATGCTGAAAACCTCTTCGGCCTTGGCGAGCATTCTTGCGCCAGCACCAGTATAATCTTCATCGCTGAATCCGCTGCCTTCGCCTGCTTTTGCCTGCACATAAACCGAGTGGCCACGCTTTACTAGTTCTTGAGCACCCGCGGGGGTAAGGGCTACACGGTTTTCGTTGTTTTTAATTTCTTTCGGAACGCCAATGATCATTTGGTTAAAATTTATTGGTTGATAATATTTTCAGATTAGGGACACAAATATAACATTCGATTGCGATTGAACATCCTTGAAGATCGCTCCCAGATCGGCTACAAATGAAATGCTGAATCAAGGCTTTTTTTATTTGTTGAATTCAAATAATATCAGGAAATTATTCTGTTATTGAATGGATTCGCGTTATAAAATTGCGACCAGATTTTCGTTTTGAACACTCATTTCTTTTTTTCTACTTTTACCACAAACCTAACGAGTGTGAGCCAGACTAAAACCGCTGCCCCTTCCATTTCAGCTAAGAAAGCAGAAACGATTTTGGCCGACTATCGCCTGGCGTGCGAGAGCCGCGAAGCGAGTTTGCTCGGACGCAAAGAAGTGTTCATGGGTAAAGCCAAGTTCGGAATTTTTGGCGATGGTAAAGAAGTAGCTCAGATTGCCATGGCCAAAGTTTTTCGCAATGGCGATTTTCGTTCTGGCTATTACCGCGATCAGACTTTCATGATGGCGATCAATGAGCTCGCACTCACAGCCTATTTTGCGCAACTCTACGCACATACAAGCGTGGAGGCAGAACCTGCTTCAGCCGGAAGGCAAATGACAGGACATTTTGCCACGCGTATGCTTGATGAGACTGGAAAGCTGAAGCCGCTGACAAAATCTAAAAATAGCAGTGCTGATATTTCGCCTACGGCTGCGCAGATGCCGCGCTTGCTCGGGCTTGCGCAAGCTTCAAAACTTTTCCGTGAAAATCCTGATCTAAAGAATTTTACTGACTTAAGTATCAATGGAAACGAAATTGCATTTGGCACGATCGGCAATGCATCAACATCAGAGGGAATGTTTTTCGAGGCAATCAATGCTGCTGGTGTTTTGCAAGTGCCTATGCTGATGTCGGTATGGGATGATGAATATGGAATTTCTGTTCCCAAAGAATATCAAACCACAAAAGGAAGTATTTCAAAAATCCTTGATGGCTTTCAGAGAAATAAAACTGAAAAAGGATTTGAGATACTCACAGTGAAGGGATGGGATTACGAAGAGCTTTGCCGCACGTATGAAAAAGCAGAAAAAATTTGCCGCGAAGAGCACGTGCCGGTGTTAGTGCATGTTACTGAGATGACTCAACCGCAAGGTCATAGTACTTCTGGCTCGCATGAACGCTACAAATCCAAAGAACGACTCGAGTGGGAGAAGGAATTTGATTGTATTCGCAAGATGCGTGAGTGGATGGTTGATCAGGGTATTGCGTTGCCTGAAGTTCTGGATGGTATTGAGAAGCAAGCAAAGGCCGCAGCGAAGTCAGCAAAAGACATTGCCTGGCACATCTTTGAAGAAGACACCAGAAAAAGTCAAAATGCCTTATTGGCAATTCTGGCGAACGCGGTGAATGAAAATTCTGAAATTGCTGTCATAAAAGAACACCTTGAGAAGACGATCAATCCGGAAAGATTAGATTCGGTCAGGGCCGCAAAAAAAGCATTGCGTGCTTTGGCCGGAAAAGAATCGGATATTAAAGATGGAGTCAAAAAATGGATTGCTGATTCACTGGCAGATAATTTTGATCGCTACAATTCTCACGTCCACAGTCAATCCGAGTGGTCAGCATTAAAAGTGAATCCTGTAGCAGCCGAGTATGCTGATGATTCTCCTGTGCTTGATGGCCGAGAGATCTTACAAGCTTGTTTTGAAGCAGCATTGAAAACCAATCCTTTTGTCCTCGCTTTTGGTGAAGATGTGGGAAGAATTGGCGATGTGAACCAAGGCTTCGCGGGCTTACAAGAAAAATTCGGAAAACTTCGTGTGACGGATACAGGCATTCGCGAATGCACAATCATCGGACAAGGCATTGGCTTAGCATTGCGAGGCTTTAGACCCATTGCTGAGATTCAATACTTAGACTATTTGCTTTACGCAATTCAGATTTTGTCTGATGACTTGGCAAACTTACAGTACCGTACCAAAGGAGGGCAAAAAGCGCCACTCATTGTGCGTACCCGAGGCCATAGGCTCGAAGGAATCTGGCACGCAGGTTCGCCTATCGGTATGGTCTTGAACAGCCTTCGCGGAATGTATGTACTCGTTCCCAGAAACATGACACAAGCGGCTGGTTTTTATAATACGATGCTACAATCGGATGACCCCTGCCTGGTCATTGAGTGTTTGAACGGATATCGGCTGAAGGAAAAACTTCCTAAAAATATTAGTGAGTTCAGGCTGCCACTCGGTGTTCCTGAAATTTTGAAGGAGGGAAATGATGTAACCATCGTTACTTATGGCTCGATGTGCCGTGTGGTGATGGATGCAGCCAATGATCTTGAAGGGGCAGGAATTTCATGCGAAGTGATTGATGTACAAACTCTTCTTCCATTTGATATTCATCATGCTGTACTTCAATCGGTGAAGAAAACCAACCGTGTGGTTTTCGCAGATGAAGATATTCCCGGTGGGGCAACTGCATTTATGATGCAGCAGGTTTTGGAAGTGCAAAAGGCATATGCTTACCTTGACTCAGCTCCATTGACAATTACGGCTAAGGAACATCGTCCACCCTACGCATCTGATGGTGATTATTTCTCTAAACCAAACCCTGAAGAAATTTTTGAGAAGATTTACGAACTGGTTCGCGAATCTGATCCTGAAAGATTTCCTTCTATCTATTGACCTATCTGGTGATTTGTTGAAGAGTGAAATCCTTTTTCTCTACCGTATTGCTGTTATGAAAAGCCCTGTCATTAATGGTAACGTCCATTTTTAGTGTATGTGTGCTAAATAAATAACTAAACCCATACGATTGAATCCTAAACGTAATTACTCCATCCAAGGGTGATTTTCGATCTTTCGATAAGTCAGGGAAGGTGGCGCGAAATAGATTTGGAGCGCACCCTTGAAGGTCAAAATAAGTTGCGGGATCAAACTTGTCGTAAATTCCATTGCTGTTTTTGATGTATACATCTACATTGATATTGTAGGCTCTGAGATTTTGTCGGATATAGATCGTATCCTTTAATTTGCCTTGACTGTCTTTCAAAAGTTCCCAATTCGCACAGCCGAGGCTTGGCAACGTATCGAATTGAGGTACCTTTCTTTTAGCGTAATAGTTGATGAAGGTATAGCCCTGTGGAATTGGGGCAGTATTGTCAACACCACGCTTTATATTAAAATCCGTTTGCCGGTAGATATAATACCACGGGCTATAAGAATCGAAGGTGCCAGAGTCGATACTGGATGCACCCAAGTCGCCATCTCCGTCAGAGAATTTAAGCCGGAAGATTAGCGTATCCGGAGTGGGAGGGTTGGGAGGCGTAGGTTGTAGATTACCTTTTCTAAAGGTTATATCGAGAAGATCAATGTGTGGAACCACCGAATATTCAGGCTGCTTCACACACGAGCCAACTGCCCACAGCAATATCAAATACACTGCAAGATTTTTAGTCCACCGCATTTTCTACCTTTGATTAATCAAATTTGCATTTAAGCTTGAGAGAGATTAAAGACTTCACCAATCTACTTCCTTCTGTCAACGCTTCCAACTTTGAAGATATTGCACTGAAAGTCTTTCATTTCCAATACAAAAGTAACCTTCTTTATCAATCTTACGCACGTGCATTAGGCAAAGTTCCCGGAAAGGTCAATTCGATAAGGGAGATTCCGTTTTTACCGATTCGCTTTTTCAAAACACATCCTGTGATTTCAGGTATTTGGAATGTCTCTGCTGAATTCACAAGCAGTTCCACAACGGGCGTTGGCGTTAGTAAACACGAAGTATGGAGCTTGGATTTCTATCTTGAAAGTGCACTGTCAATTTTTGAGCAGTTTTATGGATCGATAAAGAATTATCATTTCCTCGCGCTGTTGCCGTCTTACCTTGAAAGGAAGGGGTCTTCACTCATTGCAATGATTGATCATTTTATAAAAAATGATGAAACGGGTCATTCCGGATATTTCTTAAATAATCATGAAGATTTATTGCATAAAATAAATTCACTTAGAAATTCAAAAAAGAAAATTTTACTCTGGGGTGTTTCTTTTGCATTGGTCGATTTGGCTGAAAAATATGAAGTGGATTTAGGCAATGGCCTCATTATGGAAACCGGAGGAATGAAGGGTAGGCGTAAAGAATGGGTTAAGGAAGAATTCCATAGGTTCCTGTGTAAGAGGTTTAATGTAAACGAGATTCACTCGGAGTACGGCATGACCGAGCTTTTCTCACAGGCCTATTCAAAAGGCAAAGGTTACTTTCAGAACCCTCCCTGGATGAAAGTCATCACTCGTGATATTAACGATCCTTTTGAAGTTGTTCTGGACGGAAAAACCGGGGCTATCAATATAATCGACTTAGCCAATGTGCACTCTTGCGCATTTCTTGAAACAGAAGATTTGGGGAGGATTATAGATCGCGCTGGTTTTGAGATACTTGGCCGCATGGATAACAGCGACATCAGAGGATGTAATCTGTTGATTAGTTAATTTGTTTCGAAGTAAAAGAATTATAATTTTGTTATGATTAAATCGACCGCCATGAAAAAAGTACTTGCCTTTATTGCTTTGATAGCCTTCATTTCTTCTTGCAGCCAGTACACTTGCCCTACCTACAGCAAGAAAGAAGTGAAATCAAATTCTGTAAAAAGAATCTAAAGGAAACTAAAGATATTTTTTTACTTCTGCGGAGCCGATTGTGCCCTCGCTCATGATGACTAATCGTTCGATTACGTTTTTTAGTTCCCGAATATTTCCACTCCACTCATTTTGGCTTAATAATTTTAAAGCTTCGGCATCGATGTTTTTTTTCTTGGCTCCGTAGTTGACGGCAATGTCTTCGAGAAACTTATCAACCAAAAGCGGAATGTCTTCTTTCCGGTCCTTCAATGAAGGAACTTTTATTACTATTACCGAAAGGCGGTGATACAAATCTTCTCTGAATCTGCCTTCGGCAATTTCCTTTTTTAAATCTTTGTTGGTTGCAGCTATCACACGAGTGTTTACTGCGATATCCTTGTCACCCCCAACCCGTATAATTTTATTCTCTTGAAGGGCTCTCAGGACTTTGGCCTGCGCAGATAAACTCATATCTCCAATTTCATCAAGGAATAGGGTTCCGTTTTCAGCAAGCTCGAATTTCCCTAATCGCTGCTTAATGGCTGATGTGAAAGCCCCCTTTTCATGGCCGAAGAGCTCGCTTTCAATTAATTCAGAGGGAATTGCCGCGCAGTTAACTTCAATAAAAGAGAACAATGAGCGAGGGCTTTTTTCATGGAGTTGCCTTGCCACAAGTTCTTTACCAGACCCATTCGCCCCAGTAATGAGAACCCGTGCATCGGTTGGGGCAACTTTATCAATCATTTTTAGCACTTCTTTTATCCCGTCAGATTGCCCAATGATTTCATATTGATGCGAAATCTTTTTCTTGAGAGAAACAGATTCTTTTACCAGTAAATTTTTATCGAGGGCATTTCTAAGCGTAATGAGAAGCCGGTTAAGATCGGGTGGTTTTTGCAAGAAATCGTAAGCTCCTTTCTTCACCGCATCAACAGCAAGTTCGGTTGTGCCATGGGCAGAGATCATAATAAAGGTGGTGGAGATATCTTTTGCTTTAGCCTGAGTCAGTACTTCCATGCCATCCATCTTAGGCATTTTAATGTCGCAGAAGGCGAGATCATAATTTGCAGATTCCAATTTAGTCAAACCCTCAACTCCATCCTTGGCTTCATCTACCTCCAGCCTCAGCTCCTTTTGGTCTTTTAAAATGTCTTTGAGCACGGCACGTATGGTTGCTTCATCTTCGATGATCAGTACTTTGGGCATGATTGGGGTATTAATCGGTCAAGTTATTGTTTCCTTGTGCAAAACAAAACCCCGCCTTTTCAAGCGGGGTTTCACAAAATAAATTATATGATGAATTACCTCTTGAATCCAAGAGCGCTACCCCCGCATTTACTGTTCGATCCATCAAATGTGTACTGAATGTAATAAATGCCTGTGGCGTTGCAGGGGTATGCAATAGCTGTAATGAATTGACCATTGATTTTGCTTGTGGCCACTTTGTTACGACCTGAATCGAACAAAGAAACAACGATGCCATCAGTGGCTGCGCCACTCGCGCAAAGGTTGATCATGTATTGAGTTCCCTTGGTAAATACATAGCTGTACTCTACTTTATCCTTTCCACCTTCGCCATCTACTTTATAGCTTTTTAAAAAGTTAAAGCCGGAGGCAAGTTTTGGAATACAAGCATTCGCAAAATTATCTGGATTACACTGACTCGCTAATTGCGATGAGCCTAACCCAATGAAAGAAATCGCCAAAATGATAGTAATTATTTTTTTCATAGAGATTGATCCGATTTAACTAGCTATTTTATTTCGTATAGAATTCGTAAGTGTGGTTATATTTTTAATGTCATCATCGGTTACATCGATGGTGGTTGTACTGTTATCCTCAATCATAAGAACCCCGTTGACGACCTTTGATGTAGGTTCCTTATGAACATAAGTGATGTTGATCTTATCAAAAGCAGCTTTCAATCCATTAAGATCAGTCAATAACGATGCCATATTTTCATCTTCCTTATAAAAAGAAAAAAGAAGTACAATTTGTTCCAAAATAATCTTCTGTTCTCCAATTTTCTCCTTTAATTCTTTGTTTTTAGGATCTTTGCCTGCTACCTGGCAGGTGATCTGCACCGCTTCCAGCCATCCACCGGTAAGTAAAAGTACACTCAGATTCGAGCGCCCCTGAGTTTGTAAATAACTATTTATGCTGTTAAAATTCTGAGTTGTTACCAGTAACAGTGAATCAAGGTTTTTGCTGTTTGTAGCCAGCTTACTGATCGTTTCCATATCAAAGAATTGCCCAATATTCAGTTCATCAGCCAATTGCTTGATCGATGCAAGATATTTAATGCCATCTTGATTTTGCTGATAAATGTTAGTATAACCCAAGTCAGTACCATAGATGCCCAAATTCAAAGCTTTTTTGTAATTGCTATTGTATTTGGAAGTGTTATCAGGTGTATTCAAAATACTTGAATTGTACTTTGTGCCAGATTGCTTTAACAACACAGATATTTCCAAAGGGCTTGGAATCTGTTGCAAAATGCCATTGATAACTTCTTCATCAATTGAAGGGCCTTTTTTTGTTGAATCAAGACTATTGAGAAATTCTTGTTCATCAGGCTTTTTTCCTTTGCCGCAAGAAGCAAGAATCAGGGCGGCAACCAAGCCAATTATCACTATTCTCATAACTTTAGTAGTTAGTTACAAAATTAAAAATTAAGTGATCGTTACAAAATATTTATTTTCTCCTAAATGGGATGTTTACCTTATCAGGAATGCTCACATTTCCAAAAAACTCCACTGTTTTTCGCATCCATTCGAAATACAATGCTAGGTAACAAAACAAAGCCATGACCCAAACTACAATCAAATCGAAAATAAAGGTGCTTACGCTCAGGCCAAAGAAAACCTTTTCAGGCACAAAAAAAGCGTTGCGATAGGTAGACGGATTGGACTTTTGAAATATAGGGTTGATCAGCTGAATCAGCTTGCCATTGTATTCAATCAGTCGGTCTTTGACATTTACATTTTTTACCATGTCAGCCAGGCTTTCATTATGGTAGCGATTTTTTTCATCGTTCACCTTTATGCCCTTCTTTTCATAGAAGGCCATCTTCTTTTCGGTAAGATTCACAAAATCGTTGTAAATTTTTTGATAGTGTTTTCGATACTTTTCGAAGTAATTTTCAAGAATGGCTCCCTGCCCTTTTGAATACTTGCTCAAATCAATCTTTTCGATTCCTTCGCGGAAGGGTTCATTTTGAAAATTGTCACGAAGGATTGACAGATTTAAAGCCACCAGATTCTTTATTGAGTCATTTTTGCTCTCGAAATTATCGAGCACAAATCGGTTTCTCTTTTTCAGCTCATCGGTCAGGTAAGCAGATTTGAAATCAGCTCGTGCTTCTTCGCGTTCATATTCATAATAAGGCGCTTCATATTCATTGTTTTTGTATTGATAAACTGCAATGGCCTCGTACGCCCAACGAGATGCCATGAGATCGGCAATGATTGGCACTTTGCCTTTTGCGCTGATTAAGTCATTCAGCTTATCGAACGGAAATAGAAGTCCGCTCAAAATCATTTGAGGGATGAGCAGGAGAGGGATCATCACATAAACCGTTACTGCAGAGTTAAAGGCTGATGAAATATTCAGCCCGAGCACATTGGCAAAACACGCAGTAGAGAAAAGTACAAGCCACATGGCCAAGGTGATGCCGTGGATTTCCAAAATCAAATTGCCAATAACCACGAAGGTCAAGGTTTGAATTGCTGATAATAAAAAGAGAATGTTGAGTTTGGAGATTAAATAGCTGTTCCAGCTCAAATTCAAGAATGATTCGCGTTTTAAAATTTTCCTATCGCGGATAATTTCTTCAGCGCTTACGGTCAATCCCATGAACAAGGCAACAATGATTGCCATCAACAAGAAGGCAGGAAAGTTGTCGTTAAATCGGAAAATGTATTCTTTGCCGCCTGGTGCACTTTTGTATTTGATGATGAAGGCAAGGATGATTGCCAGCAATGGGGCCTCAAGCAAGTTAATGAGCAAGTATTGCTTGTTGCTGAGTTTGGCCAGAAAATCGCGAGTGGTGAAAATTCCGGCTTGCTTTACTTTACCCGGAATGCTTAGTGTGCTTGGCGGTGTCTCTTTTACATCCTCGACTTTGTTGATTTTGAATCGTTGCTGATACATTTCGTGCCACTGCGGAGGCGTCACTTTTCTTTTATTCGTAGGTTGACCGTATTCATCTACCACCTTCGATTCAATGATGTTGAAAATCTGTTCGGGATTTACGTTACCACAAGTCTCACATTGCCCTCGGTTGCTGTCCACCTGGTGAGTGGCCTTCTTAAAATAAGTCACCGCTTCAACAGGCGAGCCATAGTATGCAGGGTATCCGCCCGTATCCATGATAATCATCTTGTCAAACATCTTATAAATGTCTGATGAAGGTTGATGGATCACCACAAAGATCAGTTTGCCTTTGAGCGAAAGTTCTTTAAGCAAGTCGATTACATTTTCGGAGTCGCGTGAGGAGAGGCCTGAAGTAGGCTCGTCCAAAAACAAAATGGCTGGCTCTCGAATTAATTCTAATGCGATGTTCAGTCGTTTTCGCTGACCACCGCTTATTTTTTTATCGAGCACGCTTCCTACGGTCAAATCTTTCCGTTGGTCGAGCCCAAGGTTTTCGAGGGTGCTCATTACCCGCTCGTGCAGCTGCTGCTCTGTAAAATGGGAGAAACACAGTTTAGCGTTGTAGTATAGATTTTGGTAAACCGTAAGCTCCTCAATCAATAAATCATCCTGAGAAACAAAACCGATTACGCCCTCGATTTTGTCTTTTTCGGTATTGGTGTTGAATCCGTTGATCTTGATATCTCCTTTGGATGGCTTCTCTAAGCCCGCAAGTGTCAAAAGTAATGTTGTCTTTCCGGCACCACTTGCCACCATGATGCCGATCAATTTGCCTGGCCCTTCCGATATCAAAACATCACGAAGGCCAATCGCTCCGTTCGGGAATTTGAACTCTTCAATATTGGCGTTAAAAGAAAGCTTTGTTGTCTTTATCTCTTCGTTGAAGTGGGCAACCAGGTCGCTATAATAAAGCGCATCGCCAGGCTGGGTCTTAATAGTACTGCCGTGAGAGAACAAATACACTTTGTTTGGCTGCATAATGAACCCATTGAGCGTATTGGATTCATGTCCGAGGTATTTTGTGAAATACAAACCAACACTGTTCACCCGCATGAAAATCATCTGACCCTCGATGTGAGCGTGTGAATGTTTTTGCAACTCAGCCGATTTTCTCTCGGCAGAATTCACCAAAAGAATGTCTTTGAAATTGAGCTGAGCTACATCCTGAGCGATGATGAATGTTTCTACCAACTTGTACTCATCTTGCCCGATATTAAAAACTGTGGAGACAGTGTTGATAATTTCGATTCGCTGCGGTGTGAAATTTTTATCGGAACCAATTAGTTCCAGCAGCTTGGTGAGTACAACTACTTTTTGTTTTTGGGTAAGCGTCTTATTGATCTTTTTACAGATCCCCAAAGTCTTTACTGAATCTTTAACGGATGTGAGTTTGTTCTTTTCCTCGTCCTGTTTGCCCCAACCCGAAAACTCATCGTACAGCGCGAGGTATTCCTTTACGGTATCCTGATCTAATTCTTGCTGAAAAAAATTGATTACAAATTGACGCTCATTTTCGGTCACACCACCGTCCTGCTTGGTGATGATGGCGAACAGTTGGGTAAGCGCTTTGAGAATCTCCTCACTCATCTTTACTCAATTCAAAATTCAAAATTTAAAATTCAAGGCAGTACAGGATTTTGAATCTTGAATTTGAAATTTTTGAATCAATAAGTTTTAAATTCAAATGGAATTTCAACAAGTTCTGAAAACTCTTGGCCCGCCTCCTCCATATCTTCGTCATCATCGTGGAAGTACCAGAGGATTTTCATACTCTTGATTTCTTCCAATGCAGAGAGCACATCAAGGATTAATTTTGAAGACGCTGTATTGAAATATTCCAACTTGAAAACAAATTCAGTGGCCGGATTGGCTTCCTTAGCATAGCCATTGATCCATTCGATTACCGGACGGTAGAACTCGGCTGAATCTTCGGGCAATGAACGTCCGCTGATTTCGAAAATACCATTCTTTTTATCGAGGATGATGTTGGGTGTGTCTTCGGTGCCTTTTAAATTGAGGATTTCCATGATTGATTCAGTTGTTAATTTTTTTAATTATTCTTTTTCACGTGAGATGTTGACTTTCAAGCAGAAAAAGTCGTGCGACTGGTCCATACTTTCAAAAGTGAATTCCAGTTTTTCGCCTGACTTACGTGCCATATCAACAAAACCAAGACCCGCTCCACCTTTTTCCGAAATCTGTGTGTTCTTGATGATGTCTTTGTACATCTCTTTCAGACCTTCCTTGTCCCTGGCATTAAGGTCGTTGAGGTTTTGCGTGAGTTTGCCTACTCTATCTTTCATGATGGGGTTGCCCGTCATCACGCAATAGCGATTGTCATCTTTGCTAATAAGAAATATGGCGCTCTTGCTGATGAGTGAGCCCGCTTGCAAACCTTGTTCGCTACTGTGCTTCACAATATTTTGAAGTGCCTCCACCATTACATTGAAAACTTTACGCTTGATGCCGGAGTCTTCGCCCGATGAATCGAGGTTGCGCTCGGCCATCGACAAAATGGATTTGGTAGTTTCCTGCGTGAAGTCTCCTTCGTAAACCAGGATCAGCTTCTGCGTCATCATGGTGCGGTGCAGGTCGTAGATATAGTTCATTGCAGTGGGGTTTTAAAGTTCCAATTTATGCTTTAAAATTTAATTCCTATCAAAAGTACGTCATCTGTTTGTTTGTGCTCACCCTTCCATGCCTCCCATTCGGTATCAAATACCTGTGCAGCTTCGGTCATAGACTTTTTGTGAATCTGTTCGATGATTTCCCGTGTTTTTTTCGGGCCGAATTTACGAACTTCCGGTCCACCGAACTGATCGGGGAAGCCATCTGAGCTAAAATAAAACGAGTCTCCTTTTGCCATTTGAAGCTTCGTGGTGGTGAAGTTGGTTTGATTCTTATAAATTCCGCCACCTATGGGGAATTTGTTTCCTTTAACTTCATCCATTGCTCCACCTTTCATAAACCACAATGGCCTGTGAGCGCCAGCATACTCAACGGTTCTTGTTTCGGTGTTTATCCTGCAAAGTGCGATGTCCATACCATCTTTTGTAGCTGAATCATCCTGGTCCTGACGAAGGGTCTGGGTCACACCCTCATCGAGCAAGTCCAATATTTGGCCAGGCTCTGTGATTTTGCGACTGCGCACAATATCATTGAGCAAGAAATAGCCGATCAGCGAAAGCAATGCACCCGGCACACCATGGCCGGTGCAATCCACAGCAGCAATGAAAATGTCATTCTTGATTTGAACGAACCAGGGGAAGTCACCGCTCACCACATCGCGAGGCTTGTAAAGGATAAATGAATCAGGAAGAGCTTTATTGATGTGCCGTGTATTCGGGAGAATGGCATTTTGAATTCGCTTAGCATAGTTGATCGAATCGTTGATCTTTTTGTTTTTGTTCTGGATCTCGACCTCGATTTCTTTGCGTTCCGTAATGTCGTGCGAAACCACGAGGACTGATTCGATATTTTTCTGCTCATCGTATTCAGGAATGGCATTCACTTGCATAATACGCTTGCCCTGATCGGTAGGAAAATCCATCTCCATAGCTACCGTATCATTGGATGCATTCACCTGCTCAACAATAGATAACCATTGATCGAGAATCACGGTATTGAGTTCTGTTTCCTTTACTTTCTTATTCAGGAATTGCCCAGGCGATTTGCCTGTGAAAGTTTCAATGGTTGGGTTGATATAAGAAATAGCGCCATGCTCCAAACGAGTTATAAGGTCAGGTGAGTTTTCTGAAAGTGCCTGCATTTTGCTTCGCATGCGTTGCTCTAGCTCAGCCCGTCTGCGCTCAGTGATATCTCGTGAGTTAAGAATATATCCACGAATAGCCGGGTTGCTCATGAAATTAGTTCCAGTTGCCTCCAACCAAATGTAGTTGCCTTCCTTGGTTTGGTATTCAAACTGAACAGTAACTTTTTCATCAGGGTTTTCACGCAGGCTTTTGAACAGGCCATTCGCAATCTCAAGGGTATTCGGATGGATTTTGTCAATATCGCTTTTGCCTTGCAATTCTCTTTGACTGTAACCCAGAATTGTTTCCACGGATGGAGACACATAGCGCACCGTGCCATCCTCCTCATAAATCGTGATTACCTCTGATGCGTTTTCGAGCAGCAACTGCAATCTTTTCTGCGTACGGTTCACTTCCTCCACTTGTTCTTCAAGCATAGTATTGCTGCGCTTGAGTTCTTCTTGCGTGGCCTGCATTTCTTCCGCATTCTGACGGAGCACTTCTTGTTTCTCCTGAAGTTCGTTACTTAACTCCTGTGATTCAGCCAAGTGCTTACGTGTACGTTCGTTGACTTTGATGTTGAAGATTGTGCGCGCCAGAATCACTCCTAATTCCTGTACAAATTTTACTTGCGAAGGATCGAATTTTTTCATCCCAGCAAATTCCAGTAAGCCGTAAACTTCTTCGTTGGCAATGAGAGGAGCGATCAAAATGCAGTTGGGTTTCTGCTCACCTAAGATTCCGGAAGTGATTGATAAATAATCATCAGGAATTTCAGTACGCATCACGATGTCTTTTTCTGCTGCAGCCTGACCCACCAATCCTTCCGCAAATTGAAAAGTCTTCTTTAAATATTTTTTACGACTATATGCAAAACTCGCCCGAATTTCAATCAAAATGTTATTGCGATGATCGCTGTTGACATCATAAAATGCACCCTGTACTGCTCCGATTTTTTCAGCAATGAATTTGATTACGTCATTGCCGAGTTCATCAAGGGTGTCATGAGCGCGAAGGATTTCTGCAGCTTCAGCCACACCACGTACGATCCAGTTGCGCTCTTTGTCTTTGCGTTCATTTTCAATAAGGTCATCGCGCATGTGAATGAGCGCCTGGCCGAGTGTGTCATTTTCACTCACCGGTTGGAAAGGAGCATCCAATTTTCCTTCGCCTACATTCTTGGCAAATTCAGCGCTGTTCTTCAACGTCTGCACCAGCGAATTTACTTTGTCAGACATTTTACCAAACTCATCGCGCGTACCGGTAGCAATATTTTCGGGCAATACACCTTGCGAAACCAAATCCAACGTACGTCCCATATCATTGAGCGGTTTCACTAAGGAGCGGCCTAGCAACAATGCGGCACCCCAAGCAATCAAGATTACAGCAAGACCTCCAAACAGATAGATCTCTGAAAGATCCGCACCCTGATTTTTGATCTCATCAAGATCGATCTTTACCAATAAGCCCCAACCAGGCTGATTTATTTTTCTAAAAACTCTTAAAGTTTCAACATGGCGATAATCAGGCTCTATACTCGAGCCGTTTTTCCCATCGATAGCTGATTGTAAATCATGACTCGCCCGGCTGCCAGTCTCTATAACTTTTAAAAAAGTACCGGGGTCATTTCGCAGTGGGCTGACAATAACTATTTTTTTTGTGATTGGATCCACTTGTGCCAAATAACTTTCGCCCGTCTCGCCAATGTTTCCGGTGGCTAATTTTTTGTAAATGGGATCTAAGTCAATTTTGAATGCAAGAACTCTATTCTCGATGCCGGCACCTGCATAAACAAAATACTTATCAACCTCTTTGTGCACGGCACTCATCTGTGTGCCACTGGCGGCATTTATAAAGAAATTGATGTCCAAGTCCGCAAGATTTCGTCCGACATTGGTTCCATCTGTCGAGACTACAACGATTCCCCTCTTGTCTGTAATGTAAACATCGCTGAAGGAATAAATTTCTTTAATATGATTGAGCGTAGACTCCAGTGAGTCGGGATTCGTGTCGATTTGGGCTTTCAGTTGATCAGATCCTTGCAGAAATTTTACAGTGGTGTTTATGTGATCGAAATAATGATTGATCATTTCGGCCTGTTGATCAGCCACCACGGTGAGACTTGCATTGAGTTTGTCTTGCGCAGCCTTCACGTTCACTTGGTAAGTGAATAGTGCAAACGCCAGAACGCCCGCTGTTGCGAGAGCTACAATTAAAGCCGTGATCTTGGTACTTATTCGTAAATTCTTGAACATATTTTAAATGATCTCTGATAAAATAATTCCGGCTTCTTGTGCCTGCTTGCGCAATGTTTCTGACAAATTAGTGAACGTAGCTACCTCTACTACACCAATAGTTTCATTTTCTTTTTGTAGGGGCAAGATGAAAAGAAACCTGGGAAGGGCGCTGCCAAGTCCACTCTCAATCCTTGCTGCATATCCTTCTGGCAGTTCGTCTAAGTACAAGCTTTTTCCTGATGCGGCTACTTGCCCGATCAAACCTTCGCCCCAGTTGAATGATGGATTTTCTTCCCCTTCGGCCAAAACAATGGCGTACCCGCTTTTCATTTCAAGCGATTTACTCTCACCTTTTTTATTTGCAAGATAAAGTGCGCCTTGCCCTGCTTTCAGTTGATCACACAATTCATTCAATCCATTTTGCCATTTTTCTTCTTTGCTCCCCGATTTTATTTTATCGCGAATTGAATTGAGGTTTAACGAATCTTGTGATTGGCCCGAAGTAAAACCCTGCTCGTTTGCTCCACTTTCAATTTTCTTGTCAAGATAAACGATGGTTTCCTTTTTTGTTTTCTGAGCGAAGAAGATCAAAGCGTAACAAAATGCAAACGCTAAACCAATCACAGTAAAAAGTTTAGCATAAACGCTTGCAGCCCGACCTGAGTCGATCATACCACCTTTGTAAACGAGGTCATGTGGCAGGGTAAAAAGAAACCAGGCTACAATCACTACCATAACGAAAAACCCTACGGTTGCTACTCTCGCAACTTTGGCCGGATCCTTTAGAAAGAGTTGTATCTGTTCTATCATTTGCTGTATTGCTTATCTAATTCTTTCATCAAACTTACAATTTCATCCACTTTTAAAACATGGTCAATTTTAGTGAGCGAAAGTGCGGCTTTGGGCATGGTATCGATCATACACTCAGTGGGCTCCTGCACAATCGTCAACCCACCTTTGTCGTGGATGTGTTTCATGCCTAAACCCCCATCGCGGTTAGCACCCGAAAGCAAAATACCTATCAGCTTATCGCGAAAGACAAAAGCAGCCGTGCCCAATGTAATATCAATGGCCGGCCTTGAGTTGTTGATCATTTCTTCTGTGCTCATGGCAAAATAATTTCCCAATTCTACTGACATGTGGTAATTTGAGGGAGCCAGATACACGCCACCTTTTTTTATTTGCTCTTTATCGTTGGGTTCTGTCACGGGAAAAACACTTTTAATAGACAATGCCTCTACGAAGCCATTGCGGACATGCTTAAGTCTATGCAAACACATGATGATCGGCAGCGGAAAAGTTTTCGGTAATTGAGACAGAATTTTTGTGATCCCCTGAAAACTTCCTGCCGAACCGCCTATCACAACGGCCTTATAACTGTTATTTAGGTTGAACCTGCTCATGGGGCCCATCCCTAATCTTTTATTTTTTTGTAGACCTTTTCTTCATTGTTGGCCACTAAAAATCGATTGGCCACATCGCACCAGATCAAAGATTCTTTGGATCCGATGCAGAGGTATCCGTACTTAAACAAACTTTCGTGAAATTTCTTCAATACCTCATTTTGCAAAGCCTGATTAAAGTAGATCATCACATTGCGGCATAGTATCAGATCAAACTTGTTGAAGATCTCGCCCACCACAAGGTCATGTTTGCGGAAAGTCACGTTATTGTAAAGGTTCTTATCAAAGGTCACTTTGCCATTCTCTTCTTTATAGTAGTCTCTCAAACTCCACTTTCCTTCAAATCGTATATAATTCTTCTCATTCAGCTCCATGTTTTTGGAAGGGTAGGTTGCCGTTTTGGCCTTCTCCAAAATATTTACGTCAAGATCGGTGGCAAATAGTGACACATCATTGTGAATGCCCATTTCTTTCAGAAGGATGGCCATTGAAATCACTTCTTCTCCGGATGAACATCCAGCATGCCAAATATTAAAGGTTTTGTGGTTCAGCAGGATTCCGGGGATGATCTCATCACGCATTACCCGCCAGAAGCTCGGGTCGCGAAACATTTCAGTAACATTAACTGTAAGTTCATCAAGAAACTCATTGATAAACGCGGGTGAATCGTTGAGCTTCTTGAGCAGAGACTCTATCGAAAGATTTTTTAATTCGATGATCCGAAGAATACGCCTTTTAAAAGAGGACATCGCATAATTCCTGAAGTCATAGCCATACTTCGAGTAGATCAGTTCAGTAATTCGCTTAAGGTCAGAAATGTCGATGTCTTGTACCACAAAGTAGATTTTAGCCCGACTTCAAATAAAACAAAAATAGCTTTACGAAACTGGTTTATAAATGGAATATAACAGAAATATTACATAAGTTAGTAGTGCTTACCCTTCTAATGAATCTTTACTGAAGCCCAAGGGAAGCAATGAGGCTGCCGAAGGCGCCTTTGTCCACCTTTTGTCCGGCCCCAACATAATTATTTCCATTGACTTGTGCTGGCGCTGCTCAAATTCCAACATCACTTGCCGGCATGATCCGCAACAGGCGGCCGGGGTCAACTCCTTATGGTTTTTCTTATGAGCAACAACTGCGAGTTTTATAATTTTCCTGTCGGGGTGAGTGGCAGCTGCCGTATAGAGTGCTACACGCTCAGCACACATGCACAACGGATACGCTGCGTTTTCCTGGTTCGCGCCTGTAACCATTGTGCCGTCATCAAGCATTAGCGCTGCACCTACACAGAACTTGGAATAGGGTGAATAAGAGTGAGCTGTTGCTTCTTTGGCTTTGTGAACTAAATACTTTGATTCGGAATCTAAGTCTTCGAGATGGTCAAAGTAGGTAAGCGTTGTTGTCATAGAAATTTGAAGGGTGATAAAGTTAAAAATTTTCCCCACTCTTTCTAAACTGATTAACTTGCCATCCTTTTTTATTTGAACAGAACGAGAATTATGAAAAAAATCCTTGTGCTCGGAGCAGGCCGCTCTTCCTCCGCATTAATTTCTTACCTGATAAAGAATGCCTCTGCCAATGATTGGCAAATTACTGTTGGCGACTTCTCGAAGACAACCGCGCAAGAAAGAGTCGGTTCATCACCAAATGCGAGAGCAATTGCATTTAATATTGAAGACACTGAAAATAGCAAGACTACCATCCGGGATGCCGATGTGGTGATCTCACTTATCCCTGCAAGCCTTCATACGCTCGTGGCCAAAATTTGTCTCACAGAAAAAAAACATCTATTCACCGCAAGCTATGTTTCGGATGAAATGAAAAATTTTCATGCCGAAGCCAAGACCAACGGACTTTTATTTTTAAATGAATGCGGCCTTGATCCGGGCATTGATCACATGAGCGCCATACAAGTGATTGATACGATCAAAGCCGAAGGAGGGAGGATGGTTTCATTTGAATCATTTACAGGTGGCTTGATCTCACCGGAGACCGATCCTGAAAACCCCTGGCGATATAAATTCACCTGGAACCCTCGCAATGTAGTATTGGCCGGCCAGGGCACCGCAAAATATTTGCAAGACGGAAAATTCAGGTACATCCCGTATCAGCAACTTTTTCAGCGAACAACCCCGATCACAGTTCCTTCGCTTGGCGAATATGAAGGCTATGCCAATCGCGATTCATTGAAATATGTTGATGTATATGGACTTCAAGAATGCAAAACTGTCTTGCGCGGCACGCTAAGAAACAAAGGGTATTGCAGCGCGTGGAATGTGCTGGCGCAACTCGGTTGCTGCGATGACACTTATCAGATGGATGGGATCGATGCGATGACTCACAATGACTTCCTTTCTTCATTTCTTGAATCAGGAAAAAATGTTCAGGAAGAAATTCGCAAATGCTTTTCTCTTTCTGCGAATGGTGAAGAACTGAAACGACTGAACTGGAGTGGATTTTTCTCGAATGAAAAGGTGGGTTTGGAAAAAGGAACACCCGCACAAGCACTCGAACACATCCTCAATAAAAAATGGAAACTCAAAGCAGGCGACAAAGATTTTATTGTGATGTGGCATCGATTTAGGTATTTGCTCGATGGAAAGGAAAAGGAAATTCAGGCTTGGCTCACGGCCACAGGTGAAGACGAGACCCAAACCGCCATGGCAAAAACAGTCGGGCTTCCATTGGCGATTGCAGCTAAACTTCTATTGCAAAATAAAATTCACCGTTGGGGAGTCGTCATTCCTGTCGCGAAAGAGATTTACGAACCGGTGCTGGCAGAATTAAAAGAATTGGGAATTGGGCTTCAGGAAAAGCATATTTGACTTAAAATCAGCGATTTGCAAAAAATAGAATGCTCCATAAATCTTTGAGCTGAAAAAACTGTTTAACAGACATGCGCGACTACGAAATCTATACCCTGAAAAACGGCATCCGAGTGGTGCACAACCATATTACTACTACTAAAATTGTTCATTGTGGCATCATGCTCGATATCGGCAGCCGTGATGAAACTCTGGCCAACCAGGGCATTGCCCATTTTTGGGAACACATGGCTTTTAAAGGCACGCGCAAACGCAAAGCCTTTCATATTCTGAATAGACTTGAATCACTTGGCGGGGAATTGAACGCATTCACTGACAAAGAAAAAATTTTGTTTTATGCTTCGTTGCGCGATGAATATTTTGAACGTGCACTGGAATTACTCACTGACATCACATTTGATTCTATTTTTCCATCGCCACAGATTAATCGCGAGCGCAACGTAATCCTCGAAGAGATGTCGATGTATTATGATGACCCTGATGATTCCCTACAAGATGAGTTTGACGGAGTGATTTTTTCGGGGCACTCACTTGGTATGAATATTTTAGGTACGCAAAAAACGGTAAAGGCATTTCAGCGAAAGGATTTCAGGGAATTTGTGAAGAAACACCTGGATACCAGAAGAATTGTTTTTTCATCCGTAGGCAACGTGCCGATGGAGAAAGTGGTTGCGCTGGCTGAAAAATATTTGGGAAGAGTTCCAAAACTCACATCGCGTACCACCCGAAAAAAATTCACCGGCTACAAACCAAAAGAGATTACACTCAAACGCAATGTAAAGCAAGCCCGCTGTGCTATTGGTCGCACTGCTTTTCATTCATCGCATGAAAGGCGCACTCCGTTTTTTATGCTCACCAATATCTTAGGTGGAGGCGGAATGAACTCTCGCCTGAACATGGCGTTGCGCGAGAAGCACGGCTTTGTTTACAGCATTGGCGCTCAGTTTGTACCATTTACTGACACAGGCTTGTTTGTGATTTCGTTCGGAACAGAGCCAACTCAACTGAAGAAAAGCATCGAGCTTGTTAAGCAAGAATTAAATAAACTGAAGGATGAAAAGCTGGGCGTGAAGCAACTCGCTGCATCCAAAGAACAGATTCTGGGGCAAATTGCGATGGCAGAAGAAAACAACATCGGGTTTATGATGATGATGGCGCGCAATCTTTTGGATTTAGGAAAAATCACTTCGTTGGAAGAAATTTTTGAGCGCGTGAAGAAAACAACCGCGCTCGATCTTCAATCATTGGCTAATGATATGTTTGATGAAGATAAGATGAGCGTACTTAGAATGCATAGTTAGATGGTTCGCGGTCGATAGTCCATTGTAATGGTTAATCTGAAATTTGTAATCTGTAATTTGAAATAAGAATGGATTTTCTACCTGATGACCTTCAGCACTACATCGAGATTCACACGACCGATGAACCCGCTCTCCTAAAAAAAATCAATCGCGAAACGAATGCGCATGTGCTCATGCCTCGCATGTTGTCGGGTCATGTGCAGGGAAGGTTTCTTTCCATGATCAGCAAATTGGTTAGACCAAAAAATATTTTGGAGATCGGGACGTACACAGGTTATTCAGCCATATGTCTTGCTGAAGGATTGCAGCCCGATGGAAAACTGATCACCATCGATATCAATGAAGAGCTGGGGAACCGGGTTCGAAGGTATTTTGAAGAATCAGAATTCGCAGGTAAAATCGACTATCGCATTGGCGATGCGCAAAAAATCATTCCGACATTGAAAGAAACCTTCGATTTGGTTTTCATCGATGCTGATAAAGAAAATTATTCTATTTACTTTGATTTGGTGGTTGATAAAGTTTCTAGCGGAGGTTTGATCCTGGCCGATAATGTCTTATGGAGTGGCAAAGTGCTCGATGCAAAGCCTGACAAAGACACGAAGGCGATCATTGAGTTCAATAAAAAAATACAGTCAGATCAAAGGGTAGAAAATCTCTTGATGCCTTTACGCGATGGTGTGATGATGGTTCGCCACATATAGTTGCCAATGATTGCCCAGATGCACTTTAATAATCTTCTGTGATAATTTGTGCCATCTGTAGCATATTTATTTATCTTTGTTTTTATTATGAGATTTTTTGCAGTCGCACTCATTTTTTTCGGAGTTGCTGCCTCATACGCACAAACTCCGCAAGTGCCCCACAAAATTCATTTTGCAGGTATGACGCTCACCATTCGTGACGATGCCAAACGCGAAATTCAGAAAGATGTTGATGCATTGACCAGAAGCCCACGTTATTTTAATATAAAGGTGGAGCGGGCGCGGACATATTTCCCCATCATCGAAAAAATATTTCGCGATGAAGAGCTGCCAGTCGATTTTAAATACCTCGCTTTGCAGGAAAGTTCATTAGTATCTGATGCGGTTTCTCCCTCTAACGCTGTGGGCTTTTGGCAGTTCAAAGATTTCACTGCACAAGAAATGGGGATGCGCATAGATCGCGACATCGATGAGCGAATGAATATTGTCTCTTCTTCGCGCAGTGCAGCGCGCTATATCAAACAAAACAACTGGTACTTTAATAACTGGGTGCTCGCACTTCAAGCCTATCAAATGGGCAAGGGAGGGGTAAAAGAATCACTTGGCGACAAGTACAATGGAGACAGCCACATGGAAATCAATTCGGAGACGTATTGGTATGTAAAAAAATACCTCGCGCATAAAATAGCTTTTGAAAATGCATGTAAAGATTCACCCCAACTGAAAGTGGGTTTGTACGAAACGAAGGGCAAGAGAAAGTTGAGCGATATCGCTGATGAAGTCTCCATTGATGAATCAACATTAAAAGAGTATAACAAGTGGGCAAAATCGGGGACTATCCCTGATGACAGACCCTATTTGGTTGCAATACCTGGCGGAACCATCCCGGAAGACTTTAATTTATTGGTGCTGAATTCGCCAAAAGCACCTGCAACCAAGACTACTTCAATAAAAAGTAAAATGGAGGCTGATACAAAATTTCATATCAATGGAGTTTTGGTAATCAAAGCACTTTATGGCGAAACGGTTTCTTCCATATCAAAAAGGTCAGGTTTGGATGCCTCAAAATTCATTCGTTATAACGATATCACAATTGATGCCAGGATAAAGCCCGGTGCATACTATTTTGTGAAACACAAGAAAAAGAAAGGCTCGTTTAGTGTATACCAGACTAAGCCAGGCGATGATTTGTGGTTGATAAGTCAGCAGCAAGGTGTTCAACTAAGGCAGCTCAAGAAGTTCAATCCCAGTTTTGGGGATCAGCTGCTTTCTGCGGGAATATTGGTGAAACTGAATAATAGCAAGTCGATGGATCAGGTCCCGATCGATAACGACATTGAAGTGGCCGAATTGGGCAATGAAGCTTTTGCTTGGTCAATTCAACCCAAATTGAAAAATGAAACACTGCCGGTAATTCCTTCCGATCCATTGATTGATGAGAAGAAAATTGAGCAAATAGTATTGCCAGACTCTATTGCAGTAAGTAGCCCAAGCCAATTGCCAAGGGCGCCTGAAAAGAAAGAGGCCCTTATCTATGAAGTGAAGGGTTCAGACACGCTGTATGGCATTGCCCGACAGTTTGGTGCAACAATCAAGGATATTATGGAATGGAATAACAAGTCGACCTTGACAATAAACCCTGGTGATAAGTTGAAAATCTTTAAAAGGTAACCTTTCGTTTTTTACTTTTTCCGCAAAATCCTTACTTTGAGGCTTTTAAATTTTGCATGGATGAAGGTGGATTCATAAAAAACAATAATTTTGCTAAACACCTAACCTATTTTTACGATCTCAAGAAATGATGTTGATGGATACCGAACTTAAAACATTGGACCTGGTTATGTTGGTGGATGATAATGACACTGACAACTTTATCAGCAAGCGAATCATTGAGATCACCAAATTCTCAAACCGAGTTGAGGTGAAGAGTTCCGGTAAAGGTGCTCTCGACTATCTGAAAGAACATGAAAGCCAGGCAGAGAACCTGCCTAGCATTATTTTTCTAGACATCAATATGCCCGTGGTAGATGGCTTTGTGTTCCTTTATGAATTTGAAAAGTTCAATGAGCTTGTCAGAAATAAATGCAAGGTGATTATTCTATCCAGCTCAGACAATAAACGCGACATTGATAAGATTGTAAACAACAATCATGTAATTAAATTTATTACCAAGCCCCTTACCGAAGTAGCTCTCGAGGAGATCAAACTCAGCAATATTTGACCTTAGACTAGGTTTCGTAAGTACTTGAAAGCTAAAGCGGAATGGATTTCCCTGATACCGCTCTCCGATTTCCTTGCCCCTGCTCTCTTACGCATAGGTCTAGAATTTTGTTGACAAGAGTAACTGATCTCAACCTAACGCCTTCAATCTCTGCAACAACGGAGGGTGTGAGTAATGAAAGAAGACATAGGCCGGATGCGGGAATAAATTACTCAATGAATCGACTGACAATTTTTTAAGAGCTGAAGCAAGTGCTTCCCCGCCAAATGTTTCTTTGGCGTAGGCATCAGCTTCGAATTCATTTTTTCTACTGAGGATGCTCATCCCTAAACCGGTAATACCAGAAATGGGAGAGAACAGAATTCCAAACGCAAGCAGGTTTAAATGAATTGCCTGCTGATTTCCCCCCAAAGCCAGCGAGAGATTTGAGTTGTAAATCATCAACGACAAAACAAAAAGCATAAAGAAGATCTGACCAACAGAAATCACATAACTCCAAACAATATGCCTTTTCTTGAAATGACCCACTTCGTGCGCCAGCACGGCAACCAATTCTTCGGTTGAGTGATTTTCGATCAGGGTGTCGTACAACACAATTTTCTTTTTCTTGCCTATCCCTGAAAAAAAAGCGTTTGCTTTCTTCGATCGTTTCGATCCGTCTATTACAAAAATATTGTCGAGAGGGAATTTTACTTTTTGGGTGAATTGCTGAATAGCTTTTTTTAATTCACCCTCTGGTAGTGGAGTCAGCTTATTGAACAACGGAAGAATGAGCGAGGTGTAAAACATGTTCATGAACAGAACAAAGGAAGAGGCAATGACTCCGAACCAAATCCAGAAGGTCGGCCCGATCTGATTCACGGAGAAAATCAACAATGACAATAATGCTCCTCCAATTAATGCGCCCAAAATATACCCTTTGAGTTTGTCGGTGAAGAAAATTTTGATCGTGGTTTTGTTGAAGCCAAACTTTTCCTCGATCACAAAAGTAGAATACAGTTGGAAAGGTAGCGTTAGTAAATCTGAGGCAAGAAAAATTATTCCGAAGTAGGAAAGCGCCAGCAAGGTTGGATTTGAAATGAAAGGCCGAAGCAGATGATCAATCCATCCGAAGCCCCCCAGACTTAGCATCAGCAGTGAAGCTGCAAAGCTGATTCCGCTTGTCAAAAAGGAAAATCGTGTTTGAGTGCGGTTATACTCGATTGACCTTTGGTATTTCTCCTGATCATAAAATACCCTAACTTCTTCTGGAATATCCTTTCGATAAAATTTTAAATTCAGGAGGTCAAGTAGTTGGCTGAAAAGATATGAAACAATGGTGATGCCAATAATAATGTAGAGAATAATTTGTGGTGTCATGTCTGGTCTATACTTTCGGATTGCAAATTAGAACATAGAAAACTGACTATGCAATTTTCAATTAATACTCCTGCTTTGCTTTTTCCGGCAATTACATTGCTTATGCTGGCTTATACCAATCGATTTCTGGCTTTGGCAACACTGATTCGTAACCTTCATACTAAATACCAACAGATTTCAGAGGAGAGAAGTACTATTCACGAGCAGATTAAAAACCTGAAACGAAGGTTGGTATTGATCAAACAAATGCAGGCTTCAGGCATTATCAGTTTTTTTCTTTGTGTGCTCAGTATGCTTTTTATCTATCTGGGATATGAAGTGTGGGCCATTAGTTCGTTCGGCTTGAGTTTGGGGTTTTTATTGCTTTCCCTTGCAGTTTCATTAAATGAGATTTTGATTAGTACCCGTGCACTGGAGCTCGAGTTGAAGGACATGGAAAGCTAGAATTCCTATCCAATCAATTTTTGTAAAGCAGTGTTCACCTGATTGAACGGAAAAACAGCAATGGCTCTATCCATCATTAGAGATATTTCCTTGAGGTTGAGATTGCCAATGCTTCCTTCGTGTGTGTGACTGATCTTTGTTGAATAGGTAAATTTTCCTTCTTCAATATCCTTCCCGATTTTTTTATAAGCATCGCGAAAGGGCATTCCCGACAAAACCAGTTTATTCACCTCCTCAACGCTGAATAAGTATTTGTATTTCTCATCGTCAAGGATGTTGTCTTTGATTTTAATGTTTGAGAGCATCAGCACTGCCATTTGCAGACAGTCACTCAATACTTTAAACGCTGGAAATAGTTTTTCTTTCAGCAACTGTAAATCGCGATGATAACCTGACGGCAAATTTGCGGTAACTAATGATATTTCATTCGGAAGGGCAATCAGTGTGTTGCACTTGGCACGAATCAACTCAAACACGTCAGGGTTTTTTTTGTGGGGCATGATGCTGCTTCCGGTCGTGAGGTCATCCGGAAAACTAATGAATCCAAAATTCTGATTCAAAAACAAGCATGTATCCATTGAAAGTTTAGAAAGAGTTGCAGCAACATTTGAAATTGCGGAAGCAACAATGCGTTCCGTTTTGCCTCTACCCATCTGCGCGTATACCACATTGTAATTCAACTCAGCGAAGCCGAGAAGTTCGGTTGTCATTTTTCGATTCAATGGAAAAGAAGAGCCATAACCGGCAGCCGAGCCCAACGGATTTTTATTCGCAACTTGATAGGCAGCCTGCAATGTGATCACATCATCAACCAAGCTTTCGGCATAAGCACCAAACCAAAGTCCGAACGAAGAGGGCATCGCCAATTGCAAATGGGTATAGCCCGGAAGTAATTTGTCTTTGTGCTCATTGCTTAGTTTAATCAATAGGTCAAAAAGCGTCTTTGTTTCATTAACAAGCTCCTCGATCTGGTAACGCATGAAGACTTTGATATCTACTAATACCTGATCATTTCGTGAACGGCCGCTGTGGATTTTTTTCCCTACGTCACCAAGCTTTCTCGTAAGAAGCAATTCTATTTGAGAATGAATATCCTCAACTCCGGATTCAATTTGAAAACTCCCTTTTTCGATTTCTTTATAAATATTTTTTAGCTCCAAGCTTAATGATGCTAATTCATCTTTGGTAATTAAGTTGATTGATTGCAACATTTGAATGTGGGCGAGTGAACCCAGCACATCAAAACTTGCGAGGTAAAGATCCATTTCCTGATCCTTACCTGTGGTGAATTCGGTCACTTCTTTGAGGGAGTCTTTGTCTTTTTGCCAGAGTTTCATAAGTAGTTTCCAGTTTCCGGTTGCTGGTTTCCGGTTTTTAAAGCAGAGAAATCGTTGAGATTGTCTTCAACCCATTAAACGAATTTATTTATTCGCATGCTTAACGAGTCGTATTCATTTCTTAATCGTAACAGATTTTGATGATCTTCAAATTTGTCCTTCTTCATAGATTTCAAATTTAGGAGTGATAAGGATACTTTATGAACTCAATCGCTAATCGTTTCGATTCTTTGTAAATTTCTAATCTCTATAACTTTTCATAATCCGTTTTTCTCGGTTCCAGCTACCGGTAACTTGAAACCGGCACCTTACTGAGAAAACAAATTCAATTTCGCGTACTGGAGAAGCATGATCGTTTTTCCATCTTTTATTTCTCCTGTTTCGATCATCGAATAGGCCTGATCAAATTCCATTTCGAGTACATCAATGTCTTCGTGGCCCTCAACACCACCACCTTCGGCCACTTTCATGTTCTTTGCGTATTCAGCTACGAAGAAATAAAGTATTTCAGTAACAGAGCCCGGTGACATGTAGGCCTCAAAAATTCTCTTCACAGAAGATATTTTATAACCGGTCTCTTCCTCGGTCTCTTTGCGAATGCAGTCTTCCGGATTGTCGAGATCAAGAAGTCCCGCACAAGTTTCTATGAGCATTCCGGATTCGTTGCCATTAATATAGCTAGGCAGGCTGAATTGTTGCGTTAGAATTACAGTCTTACTTTCTTTATTGTAAAGAAGAATGGTTGCACCGTTTCCGCGATCATAGGCTTCTCGGTTTTGTGTAACCCACTCACCTTTTTTATTTTGATAGTCGAATGTAACTTTTTTTAAGGTATACCAGTTATTGGATAAGATTTCGGTTTTGGAGATTTTTACACGCGTCATCGTTGAATAGTTTTTTCGCTGGTAACGTTTAAATTGATTAGAGGTTTTCTATTAACTGAGTGTACGATTCAATCCCTGCCCGAATTTCATTCAAATAAATAAACTCGTCAGCGCTGTGTGATCTTGCCGAATCACCTGGCCCCATTTTAATAGATGACGTAGGTATTAGTGCCTGATCGGAAGTGGTAGGTGAGCCGTATAATTTCTTGCCCAATTTTTTAGCCGATAAGATCAATGGATGACTTTCGTTTATTCCCGAAGGCCTTAAACGAAGTGATCTTGGAGTTGCTACACATTTTATATTTCGTTTTACAATTTCCAGTACTTCCTCCAACGAATAAGAATCCGTCACTCGAATATCGACAGTGAATTTGCATTCGGGCGGAACTTGGTTGTGCGCTTGTCCTGCATTAATCATTGTCACTGACATTTTCACTTTGCCCAGTGTAGAAGAAATTTTTGGAAACTCGAATGTTCGAAACCATTCAATGTCAGGTAACGCTTCGTAAAACGCATTCACCCCTTCTTCACGTGCGGCATGGCCGGCTTTGCCTTTGGCAATACAATCAAGAACCAGTAATCCCTTTTCGGCAATGGCAATGTCAGTCAATGTTGGTTCACCCACAATAGCACAGTCTATTTTAGGTAAATCGTTCCATATACTTTCGATACCATTGAATCCGGAGATTTCTTCTTCGGCAGTTGCTGCGATAACAAGATTGTACTTCAAATCTTTTCGATCATGGAAAAACAAAAATGTTGCTATGAGCGACACGAGTGGTCCACCGGCATCGTTACTTCCCAATCCAAATAACTTATCGTCTTGAATTGTTGGCAAAAATGGATCACGTGTATAAGCAGGATTTGGTTTTACTGTATCGTGATGCGAGTTGAGGAGGAGAGTCGGTCTGGAATTATCAAAATATTGGCCGATTGCCCAGACGTTGTTTCCTTTTCTTTGAGATGGAATATTATGTTTGGTAAAAAGCTCTTGAATGATTTCAGCTGTTTTATTCTCTTCCTTACTAAACGAAGGAGTTGCAATCAGCTTTTTGAGCAGATCAACACTTTCCAAAAACAATTCTTCGGCATCTTTCATGATTTGGTGATCAGCGTGCCTTCGGTAGTTTCACGAATATTTTTGATAAGATCTTTTGCGTCGCCAATCAAAACCTCTTTCACCCCTGAATTGATTGCTGAGAAAGCATTTTCAAGTTTGGGTAAAATGCCGTCCGCAAGCGCACCTTCTTTCAGTAGTTGCTGGTAAGTAGATTCATTCAGTTGGCGGATAACTGAATTTTCGTCTTTGATGTTTTTGAGCACTCCTTTCTTTTCAAAGCAGAAAATCAAACGAGTTTCAAAATGTTTACTGAGCGAGATGGCAAGAACTGACGCAATTGTGTCAGCATTTGTATTTAAGATTTCTCCGTTCGCGTGCGTGAGGGGTGCGAAGATGGGAATTACGTTTTGTTTGAGTAGAAAATACAAGAAAGTAGAATTAACATCGTCTGGTTTGATGTCACCCACATAGCCGTAGTCGATTTCACCTACCGGCCGTTTCACTGCTTTCAATAGATTTCCATCGGCACCAGTTATGCCAATCGCATTGCAGTGTAAGGTTTGCAATTGGGCTGTGAGTTGTTTGTTCAACAAACCGCCATAGACCATCGTTACCAAATCGCGAGTAGGCGCATCGGTAATTCTTCTGCCATTAATATATTTTGATTCAATCCCAAGCTGATCTCCGATTTTGGTGGCGATCTTCCCTCCACCATGCACTAAAATTTTTGGGGCTTGAATGGATGCAAAATCTTTTAAGAAGGAATTAAGTCCTTGCTCATCGTCCAGCACATTGCCACCGATTTTTATGATGTATAATTTGTTCATCTTTTTAGTCCTTAGCCGTTAGTCTTGAGTCTTGAGTCTTTGGTCTTAGAGTATATTTTAACTTAATACTCAGGACTGAAGACTCTTTACTGAATACTTTTCAATATTTCACTCAACACAGCCTGCGCTGCCCAAACACGATTGCCCGCTTGTTGCGTTACAAGGCTATTGCTATTATCCAGCACTTCATCACTCAGCTCCACGTTTCTCCTCACGGGAAGACAATGCATCACCTTAGCATGATTTGTGACTTCCATTTTCTTTTGTGTGAGCATCCAGCTTGGATCGTTGCTATAGATTTTTCCATAGTCGTTGTAGGTGCTCCAATTTTTTACATAAACAAAGTCGGCCTCTTTCAACGCTTCTTTCTGATCATGTAAAATAGTTGCTCCATTTGTGAACTGCTCATCGAGCTCATAATCTTCCGGGTGGGTGATCACAAAATCGGCTTGACCCCAGGCGTTGATCCATTGCGCAAAACTATTGGCTACGCATTGCGGCAATACTTTGACGTGGGGTGCCCACGTCAATACAATTTTTGGTTTTCTTTTTTCTTTGAATGACTCAGTGATGGTGATGATATCAGTTAAACTTTGCAACGGATGAAGGGTTGCGCTTTCCAGGCTTACCACAGGAACACCGGAGTATTTAATAAACTGCTGAATAAAAAATTCGCTGTAATCTTCTGCTTTATCTTTCAGCGTAGGGAAGGTGCGGACGCCAAGTACATCAAAGTATTTCCCAAGCACAGGCGCAGCATCTTTGACATGCTCAACTGTGTTTCCGCTCATGATTACTTCTTCTTCAAACTCAAGTGCCCAACCTTCATTGCTCACATTAAAGACAATTGCTTCCATGCCCAAATGCTTAGCTGCCAGTTGCGTACTGATGCGAGTCCGCATACTTGGATTGAGAAAGAGCATTCCTATGGTTTTGTTTATGCCAAGGCTTTTATCCTTAAATGGGTTTGCCTTGTAAGCCAATGCGCTTTCGATCAACGCAGGAATCGAATAAGCATCTTTTACAGAAATGAATTTCTTCATGAGTGAGCAACTTCTTTTAGTTCAACAGACAAAGCTTCGAGCAAAATATCAGCTTCTGGTTTACTCAGCGCCAATGAAGGGAGCAAGCGCACCGTGTTTGGTTTCGCTTCACCCGTGAAGATGTTGTGCTTGAACAATAAATCTTTGCGCAAGGAAGCGA
The DNA here is from genome assembly GCA_016178785.1 of Bacteroidota bacterium. Classification (GTDB taxonomy): domain Bacteria; phylum Bacteroidota; class Bacteroidia; order Cytophagales; family Cyclobacteriaceae; genus ELB16-189. The sequence continues at coordinate 68,998 of JACOSO010000085.1, forward strand.
GTGATTCTGGTAAATCGAAACCAATCATTAACCCCAGGCCACGCACTTCTTTGATCGATTGATGATTTTTCAGTTGTTCCATCCAATGATTTCCGATTAAGAGTGCATTGTCCATCAACTTTTCAGATTCAATGACTTCAAGTACCGACAGCGCAGCAGCGCAGGCCAGATAATTTCCACCGAAAGTAGTTCCCAGCATTCCACTCCAAGGCTTTATATTCGGATTGATCAGGACTCCTCCAACAGGAAAACCATTACCCATTCCTTTGGCAACGGTAATCAAATCTGGTTTTACCAACGAATATTGATGAGCGAAGAATTTTCCTGTTCGCCCATATCCTGATTGAATTTCATCCAGGATCAAGAGCGCCCCTGCCTCTTGGCATTTTTTTGAGAGCAATTCAAGGAATGAATTCGATGGGATATGAATTCCGCCAACCCCTTGGATGCCTTCAATGATGACGGCTGATACTTCTTTCGTAATTTTTTCCTCAGCATTCTTTAAATCATTGAATGGCAAAAACTCGATTTCATGATTAGCATTGAACGGAGCAACAATTTTTGGATTATCTGTAGCGGCCACAGCGCCTGAAGTTCTGCCATGAAAAGCCTTTGTAAATGCAATTACTTTTTTTCTGCCCGTCACAAAACTGGCAAGCTTCAATGCATTTTCATTAGCTTCCGCGCCCGAGTTGCACAAGAACAATTCATAATCCGGATAGCCAGAGAGTTCCCCAAGTTTCTCGGCAAGTTGCTCTTGCAGTGAATTTTTCACGCTGTTTGAATAGAACGAAATCTTATCTAACTGATCTTTCAATCGTTCGACAAAATGCGGATGGTTATGACCGATCGAAATCACGGCATGACCTCCGTAAAGATCTAAGTATTTTTTTCCTGCTTTATCCCATAGCCATGAGCCTTCAGCCTTGACTGGTTCAATTGGAAAAAGAGGATAGACATCGAAGAGTTTCATTTCTTTATATTATTAATACGATCAAATGAAGTGATGATTCCTTTAATTAAAGCCGAACTAAGGCCTTGATGCTCCATCTCATTTAGCCCGGCAATAGTGCAGCCCTCTGGCGTTGTTACTTTATCGATTTCCATTTCAGGATGAGACTCGCGCGACAAAAGGAGAGAAGCAGCCCCGCTCGCGGTTTGCGCTGCGATCAACTGTGCTTCTTCCGAGTCAAAGCCCATTTGAATTCCACCTTGCGTGGCTGCCCGGATGTACCTCATCGCAAAAGCGATTCCGCTTGCGGCAAGAACAGTTGCTGCTTTCATCAGCCGCTCTTCTATAACCAATGTTTCGCCCAATGCATTGAAAATCTTTTGTACTTCAGCCAGATGTTTTTCGTCTGCATCTTTGGCACAAAGACACGTCATCGATTTTCCGATAGCAATTGCAGTGTTAGGCATTGCACGCACAATGGGGATTTTTTTTCCTAAATGAGCCGCTATTTCTTCTGTTGAAACGCCTGTGATTGTCGAGACAAGAATTTGCTTCGCATTAAGCGATGACTTGATTTCATTTAAAAGATTTGCAATTTGTTTGGGCTGCACGCAAAGAAAAACAAGGGATGCATTTTTAGTCGCTTTAACATTATCTGTGGCAAGTTGAAATCCTTCTTTTTTTAGATGATCAATTTTCGCAAGATTCCTTCTTGTGATAATTATGTCGGAAGCTTTTGTTTTTGACTTGAGTAGTCCCAAGGCAATGGCTGATCCTAAATTCCCTCCTCCGATGATTGCAATTTTCGATGTCATATTAAAAGCCGGTTGATTTAAGTTTAAGTCCTACAGTTTCATCGAATCCAAACATCAGATTCATATTCTGGATTGCCTGACCACTTGCCCCCTTCAACAAATTATCAAGGGCCGAATGAACAACTAATTTATTTCCTTCTTTCTCAAGATAGATCAAACACTTGTTCGTGTTTACCACTTGTTTGAGGTCAATCATCGAGTCGGTTACATGGGTGAACGGATGTGTGGAATAAAAATCTTTGTAAAGCCGATTCAACTCATCCAACGATTTCTCAGATTCAATAATCGAGCTCACGAAAATTCCTCGAGTGAAGTCACCGCGCCAAGGCACGAAATTCACATCTGATTTATAATTAGGCTGAAGCGATTTCAAGGTTTGGTTGATCTCGCCCAAATGCTGATGCGTTAAAGTTTTGTACGCAGAGATGTTATTCGCTCTCCACGTGAAGTGTGTGGTCTCTTGCAACTTTTGCCCGGCACCGGTGCTACCGGTGATCCCAACGGTATTTACTTCACCAAGAAGCGATGCCTTTGCCAAAGGCAGCAGCCCCAGTTGAATTGTAGTTGCGAAACATCCCGGGTTAGCAATATTATTAGCTTTCTTGATTTCTTCTCTCCGGTATTCTGGAAGGCCATAAACAAAATTTCTGCCCGTTACTGAATCTCCTAAACGGAAATCATTTCCTAAATCAATAATTTTAGTCGTTGATGAAAAAGTATTTTCAGTCAAAAACTTTTTACTCTCACCATGACTCAGGCAAAGAAATACGACATCAATATTTTTGTCGAACGATGAAGTGAATTTTAAAGAGGTCTCTCCAATCAGATCTGCGTGAACTTCGTACAAAAGCTTTCCTTCCTGACTTCTACTCTGAACAAAAATCAATTCTGCATCCGGATGATTAAGAAGCAAACGAACTGTTTCTCCTCCAGTGTATCCTGCACCTCCGATGATCCCCGCTTTTATTTTATGTGTTGATGTGTTCACGTGATGTGTTGAAGTATCTGTGTTTCTGTCTTGAATACTGCCTACTGGTTTCTGTCTACTGCTTACTTTTAGCTTCTTTGACAACCTGATGATAAATTGACACCTGGTTTCCAAAAATCTTCGTGAACCCTTTCACATCCTCGCCAGTCCAGCCTAAATTCATTTCGCCATACTTTCCAAACTTTGATGACATCAGATCATAAGGAGATACAATTCCATTGATAACAAACCGATGGGGATAAAGCGAAATGGAAACTTCACCGATTACATTTTGCTGCGAACTCGTTAAGAAAGATTCCATATCGCGCATCACCGGATCGAGATATTGACCTTCATGAAGCCAGTTGCCATAGAATTGTGCCAGTTGGTCTTTCCAACTTAATTGCCATTTGGTGAGCACATGTTTCTCTAATGCATGATGAGCTTTGATCATTAATACAGGAGCAGCAGCCTCAAACCCAACCCGACCTTTAATTCCGATGATTGTGTCGCCCACATGTATATCGCGACCGATACCGAATGGCCCAGCAATTTCTTGCAATGTTTGAATGGCTTCTGTTGGATGAGAATATTTCTTGCCATTCACTTTTACTAATTCTCCTTTCTCGAATCCCAGGGTTACATCTTCTTTTTCTTGTTTGGTCACTTGAGTAGGCCATGCCTCTTCGGGCAACATGCCTAGAGAATTTAAAGTCTCTTTTCCTCCAACCGATGTTCCCCAGATTCCTTTATTAATAGAGTACTTCGCCTTTTCGAAGTTCATTGCAACTCCATTTTTTTTTAGGTATTCAATTTCTGCTTCACGGCTCAATTGCATATCGCGAATGGGCGTGATGATCTCGATACCTGGAGCAAGAATCTGAATCACCATATCGAACCGAACCTGATCATTACCTGCACCGGTACTACCATGGGCAACTGCATCGGCTTTTAATTCACGAGCATAGTTTGCAGCAGCTAATGCCTGTGACATGCGTTCGGCACTCACACTCAGTGGATACGTTCCGTTCTTCAATACGTTTCCGAATACTAAATACTTAATGACTTTGTCATAGTAGTTTTTGGTCTCATCTACCGTTTTGTGCGATTTAACCCCGAGACTTAACGCACGGCTCTCAATCGCGCGAATTTCTATTTCAGAAAATCCACCTGTGTTCACCGTGAGAGTATGCACTTCATAGCCTAACTCTTTTGTTAGATAGATGGCGCAGTATGAGGTATCAAGGCCTCCGCTAAATGCAAGAACGACTTTTTTCGCCTCACCCCCCGACCCCCTCTCCAGAGGAGAGGTGGAGGAGCCTTGGACTAGGTTTGCAGTTTTATTCATAAACTTATTTTCATAATCGATGTCTTAAAAATTACTGATCTCGTACAAGTCCTTCTCCTCTGGAGAAGGATTTAGGATGAGGTCACCAGAAAAACAAGAAACTCAGAAACGATGATTTCTTCGTTTCATCGCCATCTTTCTTTCTCCAGCCCTTGAGCAGCACAAATTGCTTGAAGTGCACCCAGCGTTCGAACAATCTTAGATTTCCTTTGAAATGTCTGCGTTCAGGATGCAGCTCATGCACTGGCCTATGGGCAATTGCTGCTTCTTGCTTTTCTTGTTCTTCTTTTACTTTTTCCTCTGGATCGAAGAGCATCGCTGTACACATGCAATTTTTGCGTTCTTTGCTCATCAGTATGTCATAGTTCACACAGCTCTGGCATCCTTTCCAGAATTCATCATCGGTGGTCAGTTCTGAATAGGTTACTGGTTCATAGCCGAGGTCAGAATTGATTTTCATTACGGCCAACCCTGTAGTTAGGCCGAAAATTTTTGCATTGGGATATTTTTTACGCGACAATGCGAAAATTTTCTTCTTGATCATAGTTGCTACCCCATGCTTTCGAAAAGCAGGCGATACCACTAGCCCGCTATTAGCCACAAACTTTTCGTGCTGCCACGATTCGATGTAGCAGAAACCAACCCATTCGCCTGTATCGGTCAAGGCTATCACGGCTTTACCTTCTTCCATTTTTAATTTCACATACTCAGGCGACCGTTTGGCTATACCCGTGCCACGAGCCTTGGCCGATTCGGCCATCTCATTAGTAATTGTCTCTGCCCAGTGCGCATCGGCTGGAATAGCCTCACGCACAATTATATTAGTGTTCACTGTAATTCTAAGTTAGTCGTTTAAAAAATACGATAAGCATGAATAGACAAAACACCCTTGGTATTTTGCCAGAGCATTAATTAAAATGCCGGTATCAGATTCGGATGCGCCTCACGGGTCGTTTACCTGTGCTGGCGGTAGAAAGGTGGGGTATGTACAGCCCTTGACGGCTGCCAGAGATTTGTGCTGAGAAAGAGCACGTTTCGAGGGTTAAGAATTCTTTTTCCAATTCGCGTTAGTAGTTTTGACGTTAGATAAAAGGCATTCAGTTAAAATTTGTTTTCGCAAAATTAAGCGTTAAAATTTTAAATAAGTCAATAACTTTGCTAAGTTTTTATTAAATCTACCCTTTCGACCGTTAGGTAGGGGAAATTTGAAACATAAAATATTGAAGATATGAACAAGAAAATAGTTCGCGTGGGCGCTATCGAGTGCGGTGCCGATGAGCTTTTCCTCATCTCCGGACCGTGCGTGATTGAAGAAGAGAAAATCATGATGCAGACGGCCGAGAAACTGAAAGAAGTTTCGGAGCGCCTGAAAATTAAGATCATTTATAAGTCGTCTTTCCAAAAAGACAACCGCAGTAGTTTAAAATATTACAACGGCCCCGGCCTGGACAAGGGAGTGAAGCTCCTGGCTAAGATTAAAGAACAATTTGGTTTCCCTCTGCTCACAGATATTCATTATCCGGAGCAGGCTGCTGCCGCTGCTCCTGTAGTCGATGTACTTCAGATCCCCGCTTACCTGTGCATGCAAACCTCACTGATGGTGGCTGCGGCTAAAACGGGAAGAGTAATTAATATCAAGCACGGACAGTTCCTCGCTCCAGATAACATGAAACACCCCGTAACAAAGTGTGTGGAAGCAGGCAATGATCAAATCATTTTGACTGAGCGTGGCTATACTTTTGGATACAATGATCTGATTGTTGATCCTCGCAGTTTCTACCACATGAACAAAATTGGTTACCCCGTAGTATTTGATGTTACCCACGCGATCCGTAAATACGGAATCCCAAGTGCCGATGCGAAGGGTGGAGCAAGAGAATTTTTGCCTGTGCTTTCACGCGCGGGTGTGGCTGCTGGCGTGGATGGCGTTTTTATTGAAACTCACCCTGATCCTGAAAAGGCATTATGCGATGCTGCAAGCCAGCTTTGCGTTTATGACCTTGAAGAATTTTTGAAACCTTTGCTCGAACTTCATGCGATTGAAGTGAAATACCGTGAGCAAACTCCTGTATTGAAATAAACTTTATTAAACCAGAAAATACACTTTATGGAATTGTACTTAGACTCAGCCGACCTCAAAGAAATTGAAGACGCATTTAAACTCGGATTTCTTACGGGGCTTACCACAACACCTACCTTCATGCATCGCGGTGGTGTTACTGATATTGACGGCCTCATCGTAAAACTTTCAAAGATCGTTCCTGTGCTTCAGATCGAAGCGCTTGGCGATACTGCGGAAGATGTGCTGAAAGAAGCGAAGCGTCAGTTGGCGTTGGGTCTTGATCCAAAGAAAACCGTTTTCAAAATTCCTGTTTCGCTGGAGGGAGTGAAGGCATGTAATTTTTTGAGAAGAGAAGGATTGCTAGTGAATGTGCATTTGATTTATACACTTCAGCAAGCTTACATGGCGATGCAAGCGGGGGCTTCTTATGTTTGCCCGTTAGTTGGTCGTTTGCAAGATCAGGGGCACGATGCACTTGATTTAGTAGAACAGTGCGTATTTGCAGTAAATCACTATGGTTACGATACCAAAGTGATGTTCTCATCTGTGCGTAATGCCGAACATGTACGCAACGCGATCAATGCAGGTGCTCATACCATCACTGTACCATGGAAAATTATGAAGGCATTAACCGAAAATAATTTTACATCATTGGGTACGCAGCAATTCATTGAGCACACACGCCTGATGACTGTGAGGGTGAAAGATGCGATCAATAAAGTGAATCCAATTGTAACAGCAGATACTAATTTGTCAGATGCCATTGTGAAGATGACTGAGTTTGGATTTGGAGCAGTTACTATAACCAACGGCAGCGGACAAGTGCTTGGCGTTTTCACTGATGGAGATCTCCGCAGAAAATTGCAACAGGATGGACGTAACGTGCTAGGCCAGAAAATGGGGGACTTCAAATACAATACTCCGATCTCAGTTGATGCGAATTCATTGTTGACAGACGCAGCCGATATTTTCAAAAAATCAAAAGTGGATACCATCCTTGTTACTGAAAACGGCAAGCCATCAGGAATGCTGGATATTCAGGATTTGGAGGGAGATTAGTCTCCGCAAATTCCTCACCCCGTCCTTCGAACACCCCTCTCCCTGGGGAGTGGGGCAGGGGAGGGATTAAGTCGAAACCTGACTTATAAAATGGACAATACAGAAATTATTTTTACAGAACTGGGCGGCACATTTTGCCGCCCTTTTGTTGAATTCAAAGATCGATTTTCAAAAATCAAGGCTTACATTTTTGATTGGGATGGTGTGTTCAATGATGGAGTCAAGTCGGCCCAAGGAGGAAGTCCGTTCAGTGAAGTTGATTCAATGGGCACCAATATGCTGCGCTTCGGTCATTGGCTGAAACACAAAACACTTCCTGCTGTGGCTGTGATCACAGGCGAAGAAAACCCTGCAGCTCAGCATTTATCACAACGCGAGCGTTTTCATGCTGTCTATTTTAAATCGACTAACAAATTGGTTGCGTTCGAGCACTTTTTGAAAGCCAATAATCTTAAGGCAAACGAGGTCGCTTTTCTCTATGATGATGTACTCGATCTGGGTGTTGCCGAAAAATGCGGGCTCCGATTTTTGGTGAGGCATCATGCTTCGCCATTGTTTCAAAACTATTCGGTCAAAAATCAGGTAGCAGATTATATCACTTCGACAGATGATCACGCTGTTCGCGAAGTTTGCGAATTACTTTTAGGTGCGAACGAGAATTTTGATGAGGCGATACGAAAACGTAGTCAGTTTGACGAAACCTATCAACGATATCTCAATGAAAGAAATCAAGTCACCACTATGACCTATTTCTTGAAGGATGGAAAAGTGATTGAGGAGAGGTAATTGGTATTCTTATGTATTTTATTAATTTTCGTGCTTTGTAGGCGCTCAATCATTTCCAAACGCTACAATGACACTGGATTCTCTTAACATCAACCACAAAGCAAAAAAGCAAAATACCTTCGATGCTATTGTTATTGGGTCGGGCATCAGCGGGGGCTGGGCTGTCAAGGAGCTTTGTGAAAAAGGGTTGAAAGTATTGATGCTCGAAAGGGGCTCGAACGTGGTTCATCCGAATTATCTGACAGCAACAAAAGATCCGTGGGAATTCAAATACAAATTCAACTTAACAATTGAAGACAAAGAAAAGCATCATGTGCAGAGCAGGCACTGGTCGTTTCGCGAAGATAACAAGCACTATTACATCAATGACCTGGAAAACCCTTACGATGAGACGAAACGATTTGATTGGATCAGGGGGGACATTGTCGGAGGGAGGTCCTTACTGTGGTCGCGTGCTTGCTATCGTTGGAGTGATCTCGACTTTGAAGCCAACTTAAAAGAAGGCATCGCCATTGACTGGCCAATCCGGTACAAAGACATAGCGCCATGGTATGATTATGTAGAGTCATTTATTGGTGTGAGCGGGCAACATGATGGGATTCCTCATTTACCTGACGGAAATTTTCTTCCACCGTTTGAAATGAATTGCGTTGAGAAAGATTTCAAAAGCAAAATTGAAAATCATTTTCACGACCGAAAAGTTATTATTGGAAGAACGGCTAACCTCACGCAGGCGGTGAAAGGTCGAGGACAATGCCAGGCGCGCGATCTATGTCATCGCGGTTGCCCGTATGGCGCTTACTTCAGCACGAATGCCAGCACTATGCCGGCTGCTTTTGCAACAGGCAATCTCACCCTGCGGCCACACTCGCTCGTAAACAAGGTGCTGTATAATGAGCAAAAACAGAAAGCGTCTGGTGTGGAAATTATCGACACAGAAACCAATGAGGCGATCGAGTTTTATGCACGATTGATTTTTATCAATGCTGCTACTGTTGGCACGGCATCAATTCTGCTGAATTCTATTTCTCCCCGTTTTCCAAATGGCCTTGGCAACGACAGTGATCAGGTAGGGCGCAATCTCATGGATCACCACAAAGGACTTTACGCAACAGCAAATGTGGAGGGCTATGAAGACTCTTATTATTACGGACGCAGACCAACGAGCATTTATATCCCACGTTTCAGAAACGTAAAAAAGAAAGACACTGATTTTCTTCGCGGATATAATATTGGTGGTGGTGCTTATCGCAAGAAGCAAAATGACAGCAGTGAAATCGGTGCACCACTTAAACAAGTGATGTCCGTGCCGGGTGGCTGGCAAATGAGCCTCTATGCTTTTGGCGAGTGCCTGCCTTATGCCGATAACAGAGTGACTTTGAATCACGGTAAAAAAGATAAATGGGGCCGGCCGGCAATAACCCTCGATTGCGAATTCAAGGAAAATGAGCGATCGATGAACAAAGATATCAGCGACACAGCGCAAGAAATTCTCGAAGCCGCAGGGTTTAAAGACCTTAATGTACGAAACACCATTTCATTTCCTGGAAATGCAAACCATGAAATGGGCACTGCGCGAATGGGCAGAGACCCGAAGGCAGCCGTACTCAACGCCTTCAACCAAATGCACGGAGTAAAAAATGTGTTCGTCACTGATGGCTCGTGCATGACCTCAAGTTCGTGTGTCAATCCATCGCTTACTTACATGGCACTGACCGCTCGCGCCTGTGATTATGCGGTAAAAGAAATGAACAAGTTGAATATTTGAGACCGCGCTCTTAGCCTGTTTCTTTTAATTTGTTCAATTATTTCCCGCTTCTTGTAAGAATCCATTCCTTTATTAGTACTAATAGTCAAATAATCAATCGAAGTGACTGAAAAGGAACAGCAACATATTTTTGAAACCTGGCTTGGTCAGTATAAAGCACTGATCTTTAAAATAGTCCGGGCTTATGCATATACATCTATGGATCAGGATGACCTTTTTCAGGAGATCATCATTCAGGTATGGCACTCCATTCCCGCTTTCCGTAAAGAATCTTCAGTCATTACATGGTTGTATCGTGTATCGCTTAATACTGCTATTAAATGGACAAGAAAAGAACGAAAACATTATCAGGATGAAACCCTCGACAACGTTCAGCACATTTTACAAGAGAGTAAGTCAATTGACGAGCGGCTGACTTGGCTTTACGAAGAAATTTATAAACTCGATGAAATCGATCGCTCTATCACTTTGCTATTGTTGGATGGGTTCAGTTACAAAGAGATGTCTGCCATTCTTGGCATCACCGAATCCAATGTGGGCGTTAAAATCAATCGCGTCAAAAAACTACTGATCACCAAATCAAAAAAATATGATTACCATGGAATTTGAAGAACTGCAACAAATCTGGGATTCACAAAACAATCGACCTCTCTATGCCATCAATGAGGAGGCCCTGCACAAACGCATCGAGTCAAAAAAGAATCAGGTTCGACATATTACGAATATCAGTGAGCTACTATTGATCATTGTCAATATCGGTTCGGGCAGCTTAATTCTTGGTATGAATTTTTCAGGCCAAATTTTTATGTACCTATTGGCCGCCTGGATGTTTGTGACCGCATTGTATGTCCTCATCAGCCGAATAAAAAGAATAAAAGGGAACAATCGCTTTGACCGGTCTATGCGTGGTGATCTCACTCAAGCCATTTCAGTGGCAACTTACCAGGTGCGTCTTTCTCAACTCATGCGGTGGAACATTATTCCCATTGGAACCCTTATACTTCTTGGAGTTTGGGATGGTGGAAAGTCGGTTTGGGTAGCCGTGGGCTTAGTGGTCTTTTTTGCCATAGCCTACTTAGCGGGAGGATGGGAGCATAGCATTTACAAGTCCAAAAAACGTGAACTTGAAATCTTACAAGACAAATTAGAAAAAGAGAATTAAGGACGATACACCCGTTCTTGAGCTAATCACCAAAACAAAATCTCTCTTGAATTTTTTGGATAGAAATATTCATGAGAGAGGTGCGTTCAATTTTAAAACTGAAAAACTTATAACCAACTAAAACCATAAAAAAATGAAAACACTTGCGCAAATGATCGTTCTGATTTTGATGTCCTCTACACTGTATGGTCAAGATATCAAAGGTCAATGGAACGGGGTAATCAATATTCAGGGATCTGATTACAGAATTGTTTTTCACATTTCTAAAACTGATAAACAATACAAGGCGACATTGGATAGTCCTGATCAGAATGCAACCGGCATTCCTGTAACGACTGTAAGTTTAAATAATCCAAACGTGAAGTTCGAGATTTCAAACATCGGAATGGTTTATGAAGGCATCCTGTCGGATAATAGTATCACAGGTAAATGGACGCAAGCCGGCCAGGCTTTTCCACTTGTCTTATTGAAAACTGAAAATCTTCTTGATGAAAACAATAAAAAGAAATAAGTACACAGTTTGAAAACCAAACGTTCATTTTAATTCTTGAGTTAGAATTTAAATTTTGGTAGCTTGTTTAGCCTAATTTATTGTCATGAAAAAGCTAACAACCATAATCGCATTCACTTTCTGTTTTCATTTTGGTTTCAGTCAAAGCTTCAACGGACTGGGCGTAGGTATTGACAATCTTTATCGTCTTTCTAAGGCTAAATCGAGATCAATAAGTGCGGAAAATCCTACCGGTGAAAAGGGGAGAGGAGGAATGGCCAAAGACGGAGTTGCTTCCGGTCCTGCAAAAGAATTAGGACAAGGCTGGAAAGTGAATCCCTATGTTGTCATCGAACCTGGCAAAACACTAACGCTGGCGGAAATCACGGGTCCTGGAGCCGTTCAACACATCTGGCTCACACCTACAGGCATTTGGCGTTTCTCGATTTTACGAATGTATTGGGATGATGAATCACAGCCTTCGGTAGAAGTGCCTCTTGGAGATTTTTTTGGAATGGGATGGAATGAATATTCTCCGCTCAATTCTATTGCAGTTTGTGTAAATCCGGGGAGCGCTTTCAATAGTTATTGGGTTATGCCTTTCCGTAAAAAATGTAAAATCACCATCGAGAATATCAACACGGAGAAAGTGACCATCTTCTACCAGGTGGATTACGCACTCACTGATGTGCCCGATGATGCTGCCTATTTTCATGCGCAATTCAAAAGAACCAACCCGGTGAAATACAAGGATGTTTACACGATCGTAGACAATATTTCTGGTCGGGGGCATTACGTGGGCACGTATTTGGCATGGAGCGTGCACAACAACGGATGGTGGGGTGAAGGAGAAATAAAATTCTATATTGATGGCGACAAAGAATTCCCGACTATCAATGGCACGGGAACTGAAGATTATTTTTGCGGGTCGTATGATTTTGATACGCGCAAGAAAATCAGTGACGGAGTCTCAGTGATAAATTATACTGAGTTTTCAACGCCTTACAGCGGACTTCATCAAGTTCTTCGAGGGGATGGACACTACAAAGTGATGCAACGATTCGGAATGTATCGTTGGCATATTACCGATCCCATTCGGTTCGAACAGGATTTGAGAGTTACAATCCAGGATTTAGGATGGCGATATGACGGACGTTATCTTCCCCAGCAATCAGATATTTCTTCGGTTGCGTTTTGGTATCAGACAGAACCACATCATTCATTTCCAAAACTTCCCTCAAAAGATGAATTAGAAGTTAACTAACACCGCAATCATGAAAACCGCATTAATCACCGGAGGAAATAAAGGAATCGGTTATGCTATAGCTGAGATCCTTATTCGCGAAGATTGGAAAGTTGCTATAACTGGCCGCAAGGCAAAAGATGTAGAGGAAGCCGTGAAGAAATTGAATGCGATCAAGAACAGTAATGCTATTGGTTTTGTGGCTGACGTTCGAAATTTTGATCAGCAGAAAGAGGCCGTAGAAAAAATGCTTCGTACGTTCGGTCAACTGGATGCGCTTATAGCAAATGCGGGTGTTGGTTTCTTTGGTTCAATCGAGACGCTCGAACCCAAACACTGGCACGATACGATTGACACGAATTTGACAGGGGTATTTTACAGTATCAAAGCATGTTATGAAGCTTTGAAGAAATCAAAGGGCTACATTATTACGATGGGAAGTTTGGCAGGTGCAAATTTCTTTGCCGGAGGAAGTTCATACAATGCCAGTAAGTTTGGACTTCTGGGCTTTACTCAGGCTGTAATGTTGGATGCACGTGCTCATCAAATAAAAGTGAGTACAATCATGCCTGGTTCGGTAGCTACTAATTTCAACGACCATAACCCCAATGAACAAGACGCATGGAAGATTCAACCGGAAGATATTGGTAAACTCGTTTTTGATTTGCTTACAATGAATCCACGCACTTTGCCGAGTAAGATTGAAGTGAGGCCATCGTTGCCTCCCGGAAAATAATTTAATTTAAAAGGGTGCGGTGAATCTATTCGCGCAATCTTTACTCGATGTTGATTCGATAGACGTCCGTTTTGTTGCGCGTAATATTCTTTACCAGGAAACCACCGGGCTGAGGAATTTCCTCGACTAAGTCAAACATTGTACAAGACTTTGGAAGGGCCGAGAAGATGAGCAAAAAGGAATACATTCCTCTATCGGGCACCATCGTCCACTGAGGAGCATACGAAATGTTTTCAGCGTGAATAAGCTGTGACTGCCCTGAAGAATGACAATCTTTTAGCACCGTGGTTTTCCAAATGCGGATAAGCATACCAGGCGTTGGAATGGGAAACTCGCAATGAACATATACATAAGAGTCTTCCAAAATATCTGGATCAATGGAAGCTAGCGTGTCAACACCTACGAGAATTTTTTTCTCAGGTGTCAATGTGTGGCTCGACTGAGGTAAGTGGTGGATCATTCTGTTGACAAAGTTATTGCTGAAATAGGAAATGATCAAATAGGTGTATACTAAAAACGAGGCTATTTAACCGTCTTACCGTTCAACACTCCAAGCTTGTTAGATTCGATATGGATTTTATCTTTGATGCATAACCATCTGTCTCCATGAAAAAATTAGCTTTGTTTATTTTGTCATCAGCCCTCTTGGTTGCCTGCTCACCAAAGACATCTGAGACAAATGAAGATGTAAAACCGCCTGTTGCTGAAAAGGTCGAGCACAAGTTGCGCAATGATCGCAACGATAATTACTATTGGATGAAACTTACCGAGCAACAAAAAACTGCCAAGGTCAAAGATGAGCAAACGCAGAAAGTGCTCAACTACCTGAATGCAGAGAACGATTACCTCAAGACCAAGATGGAGCACACTGAGGACTTGCAAGAAAAAATTTACAAAGAAATAATTGATCGCATAAAACAGACTGATGAATCGGTGCCTTACCGGGACAATGGATACTGGTATTACAATCGGTTCGAAGAAGGAAAGGAGTATCCTATTTATTGCAGGAAAAAAGGCTCGATGGATGCCAAAGAAGAAATCCTCCTCAATGTAAATGAGATGGCCAAAGGCCACAACTATTATTCGATTACCGGTCTGGCTGTAAGTGAAGATAAAAACTTGCTGGCATATTCAGAGGACAGTGTAAGCAGAAGAAGATACACCGTGTATGTGAAAGATTTGAGCACAGGTAAAATTGTTGGTACTCCAATTCCCAATACCACAGGCGGGGTTACTTGGGCGAATGACAATAAAACATTTTTCTATACTCGAAAGGATTCTGTCACACTTCGCACACGTTGGATTGTAAAACACAAGCTGGGTGAAGATCCCTCAAAAGATCGGCCTGTATTCGAAGAAAAGGACGAAACTTTCTATACCGGAATAGACAAAACCAAGTCAAAGAAGTATTTAGTAATCTGGTCGGGCAGCACACTAACAAACGACTATCAAATATTGAATGCCAATACACCTGATGGCAAATGGCAAAACTTCAGCCCGCGCGAACATGGATTAGAATACTCAATCGATCATTATCAGGATAAATTTTATGTGGTTACCAATTGGGATGCACAAAACTTCCGGCTGATGGAAACACCAGATACAAAAACAGTAAAGATCAATTGGAAGGAAAAGATTGCGCATCGAAAAGACACTTTGCTGCAAGGCATTGAGATATTTAAAGACTATTTAGTATTGAACGAACGTGCCAAAGCGAATAAGTTGATGAGAGTTATTGACCAAACTACAGGCAAAAAACATTACCTCGATTTTGGAGAACCTGCCTACACCATTTATTCTTCCATAAACCTCGAGTTCAATACTGACTTGATCCGATACAGTTATACATCAATGACAACACCTTTCTCTACACTTGACTACAATATGAAAACGCGCGAGCGAAAATTATTGAAGCAGCAGGAAATTGTTGGCGGCTACAATTCAGCAGAATACCAAACTGAACGCCTATGGGCAACGGCTGATGATGGCACCGAGGTTCCGATGTCGATAGTCTATAAGAAGGGAATTAAGAAAGAGGGTGGCAACCCAACTCTGCTGTATGGTTATGGATCATATGGGTCGAGCACAGATCCTACATTCTCGATCACTCGTTTAAGTCTTCTTAATCGTGGATTTGTCTTTGCAATTGCGCACGTCCGTGGTGGACAGGAAATGGGCCGTCAATGGTACGATGACGGCAAAATGTTTAAAAAGAAAAACACGTTCACCGATTTCATTGACTGTGCAGAATTTTTGATTTCAGAAAAATATACCAGCCCTGATAAATTATTTGCGCTGGGTGGAAGTGCTGGTGGTTTATTGATGGGCGCTGTGGTAAATATGAAGCCCGAGCTATTCAAAGGCGTTATTGCGAAAGTTCCTTTTGTTGATGTTGTTACTACTATGGAAGACGAAAGCATCCCGTTGACGACCGGAGAATTTGATGAATGGGGAAATCCCAAAAAACCAGAATCATATATGTATATGTTGAAGTACTCACCTTATGATCAGGTGAAGCCGCAGAACTACCCAAACATGTTAGTCACCACCGGCCTTCACGATAGCCAGGTTCAATACTGGGAACCTGCGAAGTGGGTGGCCAAGCTCCGCGAGATGAAAACCGATAATAATACTCTATTACTTCGAACGAATATGGAAACAGGTCACGGAGGAACCACGGGTAGATTTAAAATTTACAGAGAGACCGCGCAAGAGTGGGCTTTCATTGTTGACTTGGCAGGTATTAAAAAATAATTCTTTTTTATGTCGAACCATCTAAGGCGATGGTATGTTGTAGCTTCATTAAAAAAACTAAACATATTCTCACATGACCACACTCGACATTTGCCTGCTTCAATGGAATACGTACAACACCAGAATGCAAAAAGTATTTGAAACCATCTCAGACGAAAATTTCAATAAGCCCATTACATCCAATGGTAATTCGCCTTCCTGGATCATGGGCCACCTGGCCGACACTGATGATGCCTTGCTCGAACTTTTCGGGATTGGCAGTCGCAAACATCCTGAATTGAAAACGATATATCACCATGAGAAGGGGACAAACCAAACAGGCCATCTATCTAAAAGCGATTTGATGAACAAATGGAAATCCATCACTGGCGAACTTGACAAAGCATTTAAATCATGGAGCGAAAGCGATTGGTTGAGCAGACATACAGCTGTGAGTGAAGAAGATTTCAAAAAAGAACCACACCGCAACAAACTTAATGTGATGTTATCGCGTGTCGGTCACAGGGCTTCCCACCTCGGGCAGATAGCGATGCAGTCAAAGTAAATGACCCAAGATTTTTTCGTTGAGTAAACATAGTTGAGCGCGAAGATGACTTGCGTTAATTCGAAATTATGTTGAAGTTTCTGAAAAAAATTAACACAAAATCTAATTTATGAATTTAGAAATCATCTTACGTTACGTTCACTTCATAAGTATTTTTACGATTGTTGGCACCCTGGCATCTGAGCATTTGATTTTAAAAAAAGAATTGAAACGCGCTGAAATAGGAAAGCTCGCCAGAATCGATATGGTTTACGGGCTTGCTGCAATGACTTTGCTAATAGTGGGATTGACTTTGTGGTTTGGTAGTGTGGGTAAACCTGCAGTTTATTATACCAAGAACTGGATATTCCATACCAAGCTTACGTTGTTTCTGATAGTAGGATTACTTTCGATTTACCCAACCATATTCTTCGTCAAAAACAGGAAGGGAAATCCCGAAGAAATTGTTGCTATACCGAAAACAATTTTTATGATGTTGAGGATGGAACTGCTGCTGCTTTTCATCATTCCGATGTTGGCTGGACTGATGTCTCGGGGAATTGGGTTCTTCGGTTGATCAGCCTACGCAAGTTCTTTTTTGAATAAAGCTATCGCCCGACTCCAGGCGAGTTTGGCGGCAGCTTCATTGTAACGTGTGGGAGCCGTATCGTTATGGAAAGCGTGTTGCGCTCCTTCATAAATAAAAATCTCGTAATGCACTCCTGCCTTTTTCAATGCTTCTTCAAATGCAGGTATGCCCGCGTTAATTCGTTCGTCCAAGGAACCGTAGTGACATTGCAAAACCGCCTTGATCTTCGGCACGTCAGCAGCGTCAGGTTGACGCCCATAAAATGGAATAGCCACTTTGAGATTAGATGCATTTACTGCGAGTTGATTAGTCAGCGCACCTCCCCAGCAAAAACCGATGCAACCAAATTTGCCTGAACAATCTTTTCTGGTAGACAGATAGTCAAATCCCTTGATGAAATTTTGCAGGTTGGCAGTAGCATCAAGTTTACTGAACATATCTCTTGCCTTATCAGTATCAGTAGGAGTTCCTCCTTGCGGTGTAAGGGCATCGGGAGCGAAGGCTAAAAAACCTTCGAGCGCCATTCGTCTTGTTACATCTTCAATATGTGCGTTCAATCCCCGGTTTTCATGGATGACCATCACAGCAGGATATTTTTTCTCCTCTTTTGGCCGGGCAACGTAGGCCTTCATTTCTGATTGCCCCTGGTAAGTAACGCGCTCGGTAAACAATCGTGGATCACCTTCTTGGATGGTTTGAGCTTGGGCGTAGTTCACTTCGATAAACGGAAGCACAGCCATGGCGGCTGCGGTACTGCCGGTGAGTGCAATCAGTTTTTTGAGAAATACTTCACGCGAGAGTGGCTTGTGTGTGTATTCGTCATAAAGGTTGATGATGCGCTGATCCATGACTTAGCATTTAGTAAAACGAAGTTAAATGAAATGCCTATTTAGCCCATTAAAAAATGACCATCGGTTAAATTAAGATTTACGAGATAGGATCGATCTTATTTACCATTTGATTTTGGAGCTAAATTATGTAAAAAAGAAACCTGCCAAATAGCAGGTTCTTGAAGGACGGTGATATTATTGAAACTCTAAATCTTCATGAAGCTTCTTTTAAAAGGGATGCCGGCATGTGCACGTGATTATTCAGTACATTGATCGCGTCCAAATATTTGGTTGCCACAACAGTATCGCTGAATTCAACTTCCATTTTCCTTCGACCACGTTCACCCATCTGTTGTCTGATTTGAGATGGAATTTTGGACATGATCAACATTTTAGCTGCAAGATCTCCAGCGTCTTGTACATTGCAAAGTAACCCGTTGAATCCATCTTCAACGATCTGGCGACAGCCAGGCACATCAGTTGCTACGATAGGTTTGGCCATGCAAGCTGCTTCCATCAATGATCGGGGTGAACCTTCCCGATAAGAGGGCAAGACAACGCAATCTGCCTGATTGATGTAAGGGCGAACATCATCCGTTTTTCCGAGGTATTCTATATAACCTTCTTTTACCCACGCGTTAATGACCTCCACAGGTAATCCTCTTTTATGTTTTGGATCTTTCGCACCTAATAACTGAAAGCGGGCGGAGATACCGAATTCTCTTAATGTTTTAATCGCCTCAATGTATTCAACAATTCCCTTATCGTAAATGAGTCGGGAGATGAATAAGAATGTGAAGACTTCATTTTTTACAGGTGCAGGAGTGAATTCTGATACATTAATTCCTGAACCTGGCAATACATCTGTAACGCATGTGGTTACGAGTTTTTTATCAATGAAAAGCTGTTTGTCTTCCGGATTCTGGAAAAATACTCTTTGAGGGAAACGGAATGAGATCTTGTACAATAACTTAGCAATCTTCGACACGATGCCCTCTTTTAAGAATACCGTTCCGAGACCGCACACATTGTTAATCACGGGAATACGAAGAACAGCTGCAGCCAAAGTACCATAAATATTTGGCTTGACTGTAAAATGCAAAACGACATCCGGTTTTAACTTGAAGTAAATTAGACCCAATTCGAATATCAGTGCCAGGTCTTTGATAATATTAGCGCCCCGGCTATCCATTTTTACATCGTGATGCTTACAGCCTGCTTCGATAAGGCGATAAGTGTAGTGATCAAATGGAGCAATCGTATGTACTTCGTGCCCCTGATCCAACAAAGCCTTTACCAAATTCATCCTGAAATTGTAAATGTTCCAGGAGGTATTAAGAACAATCGCCACTCTCATAAGACCAACTTTGACAATGGGCTATCAATTATGGAACCATCTCGATTTGAGCTAAAATAAGAGGTTTTTGGTCAGTAGAAGTCTTATTCCGAAACTGGTTTTCCCATTTGGGGAGAGCTTGGATAATGGAAAGCCTTAAACCGGTTTCTCGGTTTTCTTTTCTTCCTTTTTTTCTTGTTGAGGAACAGCAGGAGGATGTTCTCCAATTTTCGTCTTTTGAATTCCGAAGAGATGATAAGCGATTAATTTGCCGGCATCACTGAAGTCACTTCTCTCTACACGAAATGTTCCGTGCTGCACTTCTTCTCCCAACATTTGCACGTTGTAGCTGATATCCATTGCATCTGCTCTTTTTGTAAATGATAATGTTACAGCAGGTGCATTTTCATCATTTGTGAAATCAATCCGCGTTTTCTTCAATTGCTCTATTATCTCTTCTTGCTCATCACTCAATTGTCCTTGTGTTTCTAACCGAAATTGCATGGTAAGATCAGTGAAGGGAATGAGCTGCGGGTAAATTCTGTACAATCGTTCAATCGCAGTCTTTTGTTTTCTCCCGCTGCTTGCTAGCGCAAGTCCTTCATAAGTACGAGCCATAAGAAGCGTTTGAAATGGATCGGCACTGTCCGGATCGCCCATTACTTCTCCAAAATATTCGGCAGCTTCTTTGTCTTTTCCTTCGGCCAGGTAAAGTTTACCTAACACATACCGGTAATATTTTTTCAATCGGGGCCGCTTGTCATTGTTCAGGCGGTGTTTATACATCTTGATAAAATATTCATTGCCGAATCCCTCCATCACCGACCACACTTCATCAAATGTGATTAGGTTCTCTGGTGAGAATAACGAATAGATTACCTGATCGCGTTCAGGATTTTCTGCCACCAACGATGCAAGCAACATTTTGTGATGACGTATCTCGATCGTGTATTTTACCCAGCGATACCAATTCACCGGGTTAAGCCAGAAATACCATTCGTCATGCTCGAACATGTATTCCCTTTTGAAGTTGAGCTGATTGAGGTATTGAAGGGAGGCAACGGCCAGATTGTACTGCTCTTGTCCCCACGTTGTACCAATGTGCAACTCCTGAAAACGCGCAGCTTTGTTGATGCGCTCTTGGCTTTCTGCAGTGAGTCCTTCATAGTGTTGTGCTCGGGCAAGGCCAATACAGTGCCATCCGTAACCGGGAGTACTACCCTGTTGTTGTAAAACTTTATTCAATAATGTGTCCGCTTCCTCCGGGTGCCCTCGGTAAGTGGCTAATGTTCCACGCATGTAAAAATATTCTTTTGTAGTTTTTTCTACATTCTGTTCACGCTCTTCTGCCTGCCGGAAAAATAATTCAGCTTGCTCCATTTCACCCATGGCCAGTTTGAACTCTGCATAGTTGTTGGCAGAGTATGCTCCGTTTTGGATCAGTTGGTCATAATAATAATTGGCAGAGTCGATGTCCAATAAATAATCATGGATCATCGCTTTGTAATGAAACGTACTTAGATATTGTCGGTTGAGGAAATGAGGATCATATATTCCGTTGTTTACAGGCAAGTCATTCTGAATTTTACGCAATGCAGAATCCAAACAACGATTTGCAGCCGCAACATTTTCTTTGACTGAATTTTTTAGAAAAGAATATTTTTTCGAAGTATAAACGCGATTACGGTGATATAACCATGCCATGGTGTTGTAGGAGTCCATGTTGATCTCCAGCTGGAAGTCGCGGTCGCGGATGTGTTTCAATACCTCCATCGCTTTGTCTTGGTCTTCTACATTTTGATAACAACGATTGAGAAAGTAGGCGATCAATCCATAATCATACTGGTATTTGTAATTGGCACTATAAGTAGAGTAATTGCTGGTGCGTATTCGCAAAAGCGGATCAAAATCATATTCAATTTTATCTAGCGCTTTTTTTAATGGGGCAATTGCCTTTGTAAATCCCAGCTCATCATTTGCTCGAAAAAATAAATACCCACCTTCCAGTAAGTAGCCCACATAGTAGGTGCTATCTCTACGAATAAAGCTGCGCGCTTTCTCGTACATCTTACCGTCTAAAAAAGATCCGGCAGTCACCCGCTCTTGATCCAATTGCTCACGGATTTTGTTTTGAGCGAAAGAGTTTATTTTGAAAACCAATACTAATAGAGTCAATAAAGTGAAGCGCATCATCGTTCTTGAGTTTTATCTCCTTTCTTTTCGTTTAGACCAAATTTTAGGATTTCTGCTGGTATGAAACACAGCAAAGATTTCAATCAAATGCTTTCTTTTGTCAATGATAAAATGAACCAGATAGGGAAATTTTGAAACCAACATGCATCTGACCTCCTCATATCGAATGGCGTACATTGAGCCATTTTTCTTTAGTGAGTAAATCTGAGTCTTTACCTGTTGCTGAAAGCGAACCTAATCCAGGAAGTTGTTCATTGTACCAATCAGTTGCTTGTTGTATGTCCTGCAAAGCATCTGGGTCAATTGAAATCTTATAATTCTTCATTTCACGGCCTCAATGTTTTGGCCGCTTTCTCCCAGTCCAACATTCTACTTGGGTTTTGTCTAGATTTTTTGACTCGTTCCATTACCAATTTTTTATGCTCTTCCGGGATCTCCATCTTCTCGTCCCAAATAGCTTCGTTTATTTTTAATTTATCAGAGGGAGAAAGTTGCTTGACAATAGAAGTCAATTGCTTAAGATTCAAATTTATTTTTACATCGAGGGTTTCCATAATAAAACAATTTACAAATTTTCTTGCTTACTTCTTTGCTTGTATCCCCATCTTCGCCAACCGATTCACTTCCTGATCAACTACCTGGTGCAATGCAGTACGCGATGCTTCTCGGTTGCGGAAGATCATGCGGTGATGCAACACGGGTTGTGCCAATGTGCGCAGATCATCTTCGATCACATAATCTCGCTGGTTAACAAGCGCCCACGCTTTCAGGCATTTGATGAACGTAATTCCACCGCGTGTTGAGCAACCCAATGCGATCTCCTGATGGTTGCGTGTTCCCTGCACAATGCGAACGATTCCTTTAACCAACTCAGGATGAATATAAACTTTCTCTGCTTCTTGTTGTAAATGAATAATATCATTGTAAGTAAGAACTTGCTTCACGGTATCCTTGCCATTGTTGATAGCGATATAGTTGGAGTAGATATCAAACTCAACAGCATCACTTACATAGCCGAAAGAAATTTTCATGTAGAAGCGATCGAGTTGCGCGGCTGGCAAGGGATAGGTTCCTTCCATCTCAATCGGGTTTTGAGTTGCGATCGTGAAGAAAAATTTATCTAGTTGAAAGGTGGTTTCACCAGCAGTGATTTGGTTTTCAGCCATGCACTCAAGTAATGCACTTTGCACCTTAGGTGAGGCTCTGTTGATCTCATCGGCCAGCAACACGTGAGTGAAGAGCGGCCCTTTTTTAAATACAAAATCTTTTTTCGATTCGTCATAGATGTGTGAACCAATCAAATCCATTGGCAATAAATCAGGCGTGAATTGAATTCGTTTGAACGCAACGCCTCCGTTGGCCGAATGAAAGTCAATGGTTCCTTCTGAGATGGATTGGGCCAACGTTTTTGCCAATACTGTTTTTCCTGCACCCGGATTGTCTTCCAGTAAAATGTGACCACGGGCAAGAAGTGCTGCCACTACATATTTTATTTCCTGGGGCTTACCTCGAATGATCGTTTCGATGTTGTTGGTAAGGGTCTTTAGTTTCGTAGTTGAGTCGTTCATAGCGAAATGGTTTCGTTGTCTGTTGATTGAGGTCGCTGAAAGTAGCGGATCGCCCGCAATAGGTTAAAATAATTTAAAGTTGTTTTAATAAGTCCATTCTTCCTGCGGATAGCTGGGCCCGCGTTGCTTGAGAATCGTTTGATGATCTCATGATCTTCTGCTCTTAAATTTCCTTGCGCGTATTTCAGTCGCAAGTAAGTGCGCATAAACTCCTCGAAAGTTGTTGCAAGGAATGGATCTACTTTTGCTTGTGCGTATTCCAATGGAGTTTCGCTTTCGCGTTCCAGCCCAGCCATGTGGAGGCGATACAATGCTGCGCGATAAACATGATCTGCTTTGGTGGTACCCTCGCGAGCGAATGTAACTCGAATCAATCGATAAGCCAGATAAAGCATAGGGAATAGAAGCAGCAGTAGAATTATTCCAGAAGATATTTTGGCTGCAAGCCAGCCAATTTCCTGCCAGGTCATTTTCTTTTCTTGTTGCTTCAGAGTCTTGCCGGTCTTCCCGTCTTTTTTTGCCTCTTTATCTTTTCCACGAATGTGAATTTCGTCTGCAATAATGGGGGTAGGAAATTTTTCAACTTGACTCTCAATAGAAACTCCCGCTACAGGCTGCGGAATTTTCTTAGCTTCATCTTTATACGAAACGATGATGAGCGAATCGCCTGGTTTGATAGCAGCGAAGGTAGTATCTCTTTTATTATAAAGTACTCTGCATAGCGAGGCATCAATTGGTCGTGTGAAAGTTTTATTCAATAGATAAGGCGAGTTGAAATAGATTAAGCTGCCAAACGAAGCATCGAGTTGCTTTTTCTCTTTCGAAACAGATTCCGCTTTTGCATTGAGCACGAGCCAAGGTTCAGGCGGTGGAAGGGGAGGAGTGCCATCGGGCTTCGGTGCACTTTGCTGGTCTTCATTGCCGATGGTCATGTCAAAGTCGAGCCAGCCGTAGCCGGGGAAATAAACTTGTGTCCATGCATGGGCCTGACTTGCATAAAACCAATACCATCCTTTGTTTTTGTCACTGCGGTTGATGGTTGCAAACCCTGTAGTGAAACGAGTCGGTACTCCGAGTGCGCGCAACATGAAGAGCGAAGCGCCCGCATAATAAGTACAGTAACCAGCGTGTGTTTTGAATAAAAAATCATAGAGCATTTTGGAGCTGGGAATGTTAGGATCATCTACAGCTCCTGCTTTTAATGTATAACGAAAAATTCTTTTGCCATTTTCATTTCGTTTCAGAAAGAAATCACGCACAGCAATCACCTTATCTACCGGTTTGCTTGCTTTAGATCTAAGGCTCAGTGCCAGCTTTGCAATCGAATCGTATATGCCTCCTGAAGGATAGTCGGTGTAATAGTCAACGAATTTTTTATTGACGAATCGATAGTCATTTACATTGCGCAGTTCATCATGTCGCTGCTCCTGAATTTTCTCCAGCATCGGGCTGGCCGAAATGTTGTAAACAAAATAAGCGTTGTTCAATTCGGAAGTGAACGAGTAAATTTTATAGGCGGAAAGAAAAGTCTTTTGAAAATCTTTTTCTACTGGAATAGTTTGTACAGAAAAAACACTTGAGGGCCCGAGCACGGCATGTTTCCAGGTGTTCTCAGAAAGATACACTTGTGCCTCAGTGACTTTGCGCAGTTTGTTCGCCATCGATTTCCGTATCACCGATGTATCGATGTAGGAATAATACATGGGTATCTTAGCCGGAT
Source organism: Bacteroidota bacterium (assembly GCA_016178785.1). GTDB lineage: Bacteria > Bacteroidota > Bacteroidia > Cytophagales > Cyclobacteriaceae > ELB16-189. The sequence goes on from JACOSO010000085.1 coordinate 93,899, forward strand.
CAACTTCGATCTCATCAAACGAAGGAACGTTCACATCGCGTGTAAAACTTTCCTTCTCCCGATCGTAACGTGTTAAATAGTGAAAAACAAAATAGAGTGGGGCAGGCGATCCATCCGGAAAATAATTATCAAGCCTGCTGCAAAACATCAACTTATCCGATTGGCTCATCTTCGAGTTGACGCGCATAGTGTCTTTCAACCGATAGCCATCATCCGTTTTGTCCATCAACCCATTTCGGTCATCGTATCCATCATCTTTGTTTGATCCATCCTGATTGTTCTTGCCTTTTGCACCACGGGCAGCAAGCTCTTTTTCTACTGCTTTGAGATCGCCTGTGAATAATCTCTCAGTGATAAAGAACGCGAGGAGAATGAGAAGGGCAAACAATCCAACTCTAATAAAAAATTTCCCTGATCTCTTGAAATCGATTTCAATTCGCTCAGTAAGCAATGGTGATAAGAAAAGCATGTAGAGCCCATACACCACAACGGGAGAGAGGTGAAGCAAAATATAAGAAAGACTTATATCGATGGTATTTGAAGTGGAGACAAGTGTAACAGTGGTCAATACACCAAATAGAATGAGGTAAGCCCAGCGCACGCGCACCAACAGAAAGCCAAAGACCCAACCGAAAATGAAAAGTGTTGAGTACAACTGAAAGCGAGCGGTTGCATAGAATACATCAAACTCTCCTGGCAGTCGATTAATCATTCGTTCAACTAACAAATACAGCAGCCAGAGAATAATAAAGGAGACAATCCATCGTGCTCCATAATAATAGAGTGAATAGGCAAGGAGAAGTCCCAGCGAAAAATAGACTGTTTGACTAACAATGCCTGTGTTCAGGGATGTGTATGAAAAATTCAGGAATCGTAACGTGATGTATCCAATTGCAATGGTAGGCATGACCACCAATACCCAGCGTATGAGCAGTTGCTGAAACCGTTCTTGTTTATACCCGCTATCCATTGTTCAAATCTAACGTATCAGTGAGCCAGCAATTTTCGCGGTCGCGAAGTGCATTTTCGATTTCAGCTTCATTGTGTAGCAACGATTTTCTCAATGAGGAAAACAGCCACGGCTGGCGAAGTTTGTCTGATGGCTTTTTTTCTGGTCGGAAGAAAATGTCTTTTACACTCATTTGGAAAGGTGAAGGAATTGCTGTTGATAATTTTACAATTACCAAAGGTATTGCTTGTGGCAGGTTTCGAGCAATCAATTCTATTTCGCTTGCAGGTATTAGTGACGATAGGCAAACGAAGGCGGCTTTGTTATACTTCACGTAAACCGATGGTGCATTTTTATCTTGCCATGATGCTGCAGTGATCTGGAAGAGCTCAATCTTTTTATCGCCAAGCCCTGAGATTTTGGGCACTTCCTGGTCTTGAGGGATGCGCACATCATAGCCATTGCGTTGCACTGCTTCAAATAAGTTTCGCACAAAGTCTTTATATATATTAAGTAGTTCCGTTTCGAAGACACCTTCGTTCATGTTGAAGCCATGAAAGAAGCTTACATATAAATAAAGGTGTGACGCATATGGATCTTTTATCTCCGGAATTCTAACTACCAGCTGACCGCTCTTGGCATAGATCTTCCAGACGATGCGCTGAATGTTGTCTCCCGTTTCAAACTCTTTGTAGTTGACGTGCTCGCCCTCCACTCGCTTAGGAATTTCAATACGGTGTTTTTGCTCTTCGGTGCTGTGCGGTTGCGCATTCACATTTTTTTCTGAGAGCGGCTGAGGAAGAGTATAAAGCTGCTTAGTGAAAGGAATGGTGCATGGAAGTGATAACAACCCCAACATATCACAGACAGAAACCAGCACTTTTTCTACATCGTAAATGCCACGATCGTGCAATAAAGTTTGTCCTCTTCCGCGAATAGCAAATCGCCAGAGATGCCTTGGCTTTATGATGTTCGTATCGAGGATGATTCGTTCTGAAATTCTTTTTTGAGTAAAAACCAAACGAGCCTGAATTGTTCCAAGCAATGGTCGTAACACGGGGCCGGAGATCGCTACCGACAATGGCACCCAACCAGCTTCCGCTTTTTGGCCGTCACCGAAATTTACCTGAAGAGTCACTTTTTTGTTTCTGACCAGTGTAAGAAAGTACACCCATGTTGTTAATGCAGTAAGCAGACTCAAAACAAACAATCCGATGATAGTCAACTGCATAAATTGTAAAAAGAGTTTCATCACCAACCATAAGTTGGAGTCCTCGCTGCCGTATTCATTTTTTAACCAGAAACTTGTCAGCCAAAGAATTATCAAAGACAAAATAAATGGCCACCGCACGCCTGCCAGTTTCGACCAGTACGAGGAGGATTTTATATAAGAGGATAGGGAAATGGTGCTCATGCTCAACTTGGAACGACAAGAAAGGAAAATATTTTCAATTAAGGGAGATGAGTTTTTTCAAAAATGTAACCGGACGACCAGAAGGTAAAGAAGTCGAGCTGTGTTCCCTGTGGCTAAAAAGGTGAATTCAAGCACAAGGCTAGCAGATATGCCGAACTTTATAATTAACTTATACTTGGTTGGTTCATTTTGTCTATGAGCACAAAAATAAATAAGGAAACATCTTGGCCGATAGATGAGGTACTTCCTTCTAATCACGCCAGGTGTTTTTTATTTCTTTTTTTTTATTGGATTTCTCAGACACCTTTATCAGCTCAAGTGAATCAATCAGACAGCCTTCAAATAGCGAAGATCATATCACAATCTCACGAGCGATTGATTCAGCATAATTACCAGGAAGCGGCAGGCATCGCACAGAAAGGTCTCGATAAATCTACTAAACTCAATTTTAAATGGGGTCTCATCAACAGCTTGCTTGTCATTGCACAAGCGCAAAAATCATTGTCAAATTATCCTGCGAGCTTGAATTATTATTTGCAAGCTTTATCTGAAATCCAAAAGCAAAATGATAAGAAAACGCTGGCTTGGGTCAATCTGAAAATAGGAGAGTTGTTTCAAGAGTGGGGCGTACCGGAAAAAGCTTTGCCTTATTATAATACTGTTTTAGCTCTTCAATCAGAAAAATCAGGGGAGAGTTATTCTCAATTGATTGAGCATATTGCAGATGCACATCTTAGCCTTAGTCAAAAAGAGCAATCCATGAAAATGTATTTGGAACTGCTCGATATCAGGCGTAAAAAAAGTGACATTGTACAAACCAAAAAGATACTTGAAAAAATTGCTTCCATTTATTCGATGTCGAATGACGCTGAGAACTCCCTAAAGTACCGCCTTCAGATACTGGAAATCAACAAACAACTAAAAGACACTGTACAGATAGCCTCTGCCCTAAGTGTCATAGGTAAGCACTACATAGACTTGAAAAATCTTGACAAGGCCTTAGAGAGTTATCAAGCAGCCTTGGCGATGAACCGACAAATCAACAGGAAAGGCCTGAATGATAACAATGTGGTAACGAACCTGATTAATATTGGCACCATTTTTCAATCGCGTGGCGACACGCGAAATTCAATCAAATACTTTAATGATGCTTTGCAAATCAAAGAAAAAAAAGGCACACCCATTGAGGTTGCAGTGATGCATAATTATCTGGCTTCACTTTATCTCGCCCAGGCAAATTATCCGGAAGCTGAAGATCAAACGAAAGAAGCTATATCACTTTTGAGCGGAACAGATAACAAGCGGGTATTGGCCACGAGTTACAAACGACTATCTGATATTTATATGAAGCAGGGCAGTTATGAAAAATCGCTGACAAGCTATCAGACCTATTCCATGCTGAAGGATAGTTTGCTTTACCGTGAGCAACTGGCGCAGGAGCAAGAAAAGTTGAAAGAGTATGCTATCGAAACGGCTGAGAAGGAAGCCAAACTCAGTTTGATTGACCATGAAATGCAGGCACTGGAGTTGCGCAACGAAAAAGAAATTGCCGAGCGGGAAAAACAGAAAATAGCATTGCTGCTCAAAGAAAAGGAATTGCAGAATGTGTTTTTGCAAAAAGAGCAATCAGAACAGGCACGTGCAGTACAACAACTTCAACTTCAGCAAGGCAAAGTAGAAAAAGAAAGGCAAGCCCAGGAAATACTTTTGCTCGAACAGAAACGGGATTTGCAAAATGCAGAAATCCAGAAAAAGGAGCTACAGGAAAAAGAACGTCAAAAAGAGATCGATTATAAAAATACAAAGCTTGCGTTGCAGCAGTCTCAGCTGGAGCGCGTGGGTATTCGACAGCAATACCTCACGTTTATTTCTGTTTTGTTCTTTGCCTTGATTCTCTTAACGCTTTTGGCCTATTTGATCAAGCGAAGGGACAACCAAAAACTACAAACCCAGTACCATGAAATTAACAATCAGAAAGAACAAATAGAGTCAATCAATAAAACATTAGTTGAACTCAATGAAGAAAAAAACGATTTGATAGGCATTGTAGCTCACGATTTAAAAAGCCCGCTCAATCAGATCAGTGGCATGTTAGAAATCATAAAGCTCACAACAAAAGACCAGCCTGAGGAACAGCAATCATATACTTCGCAAATGGAGAAGGCAGCCAACCGACTTAAAAATATGGTGACAAAAATATTAGATGTGAGTGCTATTGAGTCGAAAGCTCTGAACATCACTCTGGAGAGAATCAATATTACAGAAGCGCTCGATGAAATTGTGAACCGGTTTGGCGACATTGCAGCGAAAAAGAACATTTCAATAAAGAAAGAATTTGAATCGGGTATTCCATCTATTGAAAGTGACATGGGTTATGTATCTGAGGTACTGGAAAATCTAATGTCAAATGCGGTTAAGTATTCTCCTCTTGGAAAGCAGGTAACGATAAAGCTAAGTCAGCAAGGTGGTTTTGTGCGTATCGAATTCATCGATCAGGGGCAGGGAATTAACCAAAAGGACATGAAGAACTTGTTTGGCAAATATCATAAGTTGACCGCAAGACCAACTGCGGGTGAAGATTCTACCGGGCTGGGTTTATCAATTGTGAAGAAGTACATACTGGCGCTGAATGGAAGAGTCTGGTGTGAGAGTGAAGAAGGAAAGGGCTCCGATTTTATAGTGGAGCTTCCAGTTCCTTCAACTATTTAAGCCTACTGTATTTAGGATTCTTCAATAGAAATCAGGCTTCTTTTTTTACTAACTTAATGATTGAAACCGTTAGTTGGGTTAAACCAAAACAAAAAAACATGAAAAGAAACCTATGTATTATCGCTATGGTTGCGCTACCTTTTATTTTGATGGCACAAAAAGGGAACTGGTATGTTGGGGGCGTTGTAGGCTATGCCTCTAATACCCTTAAGTCCGCCAGTGGATTTAAAACAGTGAATTCCAGCTGGGCTTTTGGACCGGAGGCAGGAACTTTTTTGCAAGATGATATTCAATTGGGCTTGGCGCTCGGGGTGAGCGGCTCATCCAGCAAAAATGATAACGGTAAGATCCAAACTACTTCCAGTGTTAGCCCTACTGCATACGTCAGGAAGTTCTTCAAAGTCACCGATGACTTAAGCATGTTTGCGGGCTTTTATTTGAACTATTCCAGTGGAACTACCACTGACTATACCGCAACGCCTTCAGTGAAGAGTACTGATTCAGGAGTCGGCTTGCGACTGGGCGTTGGAATTGCTTATGCCTTGTCCGAGCGATTTACCGCTGTAGGGCAATACGGCCTGATGGGTTATCAAACGGTAAGCCTCAACAATGCAGGGAGCAATTCAAGTTTTAATTTTGGCGTCAACACTGTTGGAAGCAGTACCCTGAGCCAGGGGAATGGATCAGGGGCAGTTTTTAACATCGGACTTTACTACACATTTAAAAAGGGGTAGCGATCGAGAGCATAAGACCCGGGTAGGCAAGTACCCGTTTTCGATTTTGAGTGCTTATTCTTGTTGTGCTAATTTTTCTCTCATACAAATTCGTAACCATGATTGTTCAGTGGCAATGAGCGAATGCGTTTTGCGGAGGCTGCAAAAATAGCGTTGGTCAATGCCGGAGCTATTGGCGGAGTGCCGGGCTCACCTACTCCGCCCGGAGCTTCATCACTCTCCATAATATGTACTACAATATGAGGCATCGTGCGCATTGTCACCATTTGGTAATTAGGGAAATTACTCTGTACAATTTTTCCATCTTTCACAGAGATCTCACCATAGAGTGCTGCCGTCAGCCCGTAAACAATTCCGCTTTGCATTTGGCTTTCAATGATTCGTGGGTTAACGGTCTTGCCGCAATCAATTACACAAAAGACCTTTTCTACTTTGATATTCCTATTGGTGAGAGTGATCTCGGCCACTTCTGCAACGATAGAGCCAAACGATTCATGAAGGGCAATGCCTCGAAATTTTCCTTCCGTTCTTTCGCCCCACTTGCTCATCTCCGCTACTTTATTCAACACTGCTAAATGACGAGGTGAATTTTTTAGTAATTCTTTCCGGAGTTCATAGGGATCGCGATTGAGAGTTAAGGCACATTCGTCCATAAACGATTCTGAGAAAAAAGCATTGTGCGAATGCCCCACACTTCTCCAGGTTCCAACCTTCACGGGCAGATCCTTTCCGGAAGTCAGGTTGGAAGACTGACAGGCCGGTAAAAACTATAGAATTTATAGATTACAAAATTTCTTTATTGGTATATTGAACTAACAATCAAAAACAATCGCCATGAAAGCTCACCTTCCTTTTTACATTTTGATTTTTCTGGTCACTTGTGCAGTGAGCACTTTTGGTCAGGCAAAACCTGACGCCACCTTTACAGTTGAAAATTATTATAAAGTGAAATGGGGTTATGCGGATGAGTTCATCAGTCTTTATAAAAAAAACCATTATCCCTTACTCAAGAAAGCACAGGAAAAAGGCGATATCCTTCAAATCATTGCTGAAAAACCGAGGCTTCATGATTCAGAAGAAAGCCGGTGGGACTTTCGGGTGACGCTGGTGTTTAAAAATGTACAAACAGCCGTAGACCCCAACTTAACAGAACCATACAAGAAGGTGTTGTATCCAAACCTGGATCAACTTGTCAAAGAGGAGCAGCATCGTTTTGAACTGCTTCTCGCTCATTGGGATATCGAAGTGCAAACACTGGATATAGAAAAATAATCGTTAGCCAACTCCTCGGGGACAGAAAAAAAACACCGGCCCGGCACCCTGCAGTACCAAGCCGATACTATCAATCTGTTTCTTCAGGCTTCTTGCAACGCCTTGATGTTAAATTTTTTCATTTTCATATAAGCCTGCATTACGTTTTGTGCTTTGCCGGGATTACTTAAAAGTGTCGGCAAGATGGTCGGAACGATCTGCCACGAAACTCCGAACTGGTCTTTTAGCCAACCACACATGCTCTCGCTTCCACCATCTGCGGTTAGCTTCTCCCAATAGAAGTCTATTTCTTCCTGCGTGTCGCAATTGACTACAAACGAAATGGCTTCGTTGAATTTGAATTGTGGTCCTGCGTTAAGTCCCATAAACTGTTTTCCGTTCAGTTCAAAGGTTACAACCATTTGATTATCGGCTGTGATTTTTGAGTTCTTAAAAATGCTGCAGTAAAATTTTGCAGCGGCCTGGGCCTGACCGTCAAACCAAAGGCAAGGATAAATCTGATTTTTCATTTTGTTGTTGGTTTAAAATTGTAAGGCAAAGGTGTGCAAGCCGCAAAACTCAAAATTGTATGAAACCGACATTTTTCACCTTCAAGAGTCGCCACCAAATTTGAGATATTCTTTTGGCGTAACGTGGGTGAATTCTTTGAATGCCCTAATGAAATGACTTTGGTCTGAATATCCGTTTCCAAAGGCAACATCGGTAAGTTTATGGAAGCGCCTGGTATTAAGTTGCTGAAAGGCTGCATTGAATTGACAAATCCGCCTGAAGAGGTTGGGAGAGATGCCGATATTCTTGTCAAACAATCGCTCAAAGGTTCTTTCGGTCATGCATAGTTTATCTTGAACCGTAAGCAAGCTTTCCTTCGAGGGATTTTTTGAAATGAGTGTGGTTGCCAATTTTATTATTTCTGTCTCCGATTTACTCTTCGTGATCAGGCTGAAAATATAATCGTCAAGAAGAGACAGTAGCTCATTTGTTGTTGCTGCGTTAAGCAATCGTTCCCTTAACTCATTCGCTTTGGTTGGATGGAGCAAATTCAGGTCGATCGGGTAGTCGGTTAGTTCTTTTGCCGAAACTCCAAAAAGGGAAAACAAGGAGAACGGCTTGAAGAAGTAGGCAATTAAAGTGAAATCGGTTTTGATAGTGAGCGATTCAGGAAATACAGTTTGCCCGAATAAGGTGAGGTAGTTTGTTGCCTTGTCTTTGATGGTAGCCTTTGTAGACAGAAACAGAAGGGTAGGAGTTCCGTTAGCAAATAAAGGCAAGGTAAAAGAATTGGTGACACTGAAATTCTCAATAACTAATATCCTTTCCACATAGTCGGAAATACGATCTGCCGGTATTGGGTAAGTTATTTTCATCGACCTTATTGTGATTCTAAATTAACAGATTTTCCTTTCTCGTTTATTTAGTCAAGAATGAACTCATCAAAGATGGGGTATCCTTTTGTAACACCTCTCCCAGCAGGGCGATGCGATGGTCAGTTTTCTTTCGACACGCATGGGGCATCATCCATTCCGAGAAACAATACGAAAAGAGATTTTCTTTCATACTTATTGGTCAAGGACGGGACCTAGGAGTTTCTTCTATTATAGTAGGAGGCTTGTGAGCCAAAATACATTGCTTTATCGTTTATTTTTATCCATATGATTATAGCAGCAAAATTCATTTCACTTTTGGTGTTACTCGTCCTGAGCTACTCGATTGTTCAAGCAGTTTATTCAGTATACAATCGAAAGAAAAACTAACAGGGACCTCGCAGCGAGGAAGACTCTTCAAAAAAAAGAAATTATTTTATTAAGATGTAAAAGCTATGAAAACAATTTTCAAATCGATAGCCGGTTGCTTGCTGCTGATAGGGGGCTGCTCTGCTGCCTTCGCACAAGGCGACAGAATTGCTGTGATCTCGGGTGGTGGCGCATATGGTGCCTGGGGTGCAGGCCTATGCCAAAGACTTCATGACGTTGATCACTACGATTACAAAATTGTTATTGGCACCAGCACCGGTTCGCTCATGGCTCCACTTGTTCTGCAGAATAATTATACGTTGCTGAAAACGGCCTATACTTCGGTAACACAGGGGGATATTTTTAGTGTGAACCCGTTTAAGCCAAACGGACAGATCAGGGGCTTAGTGGCGGGGTGGAGATTCATTTTCAACAACAGCCTGGGCGAAACTTATCCGCTCCGCAAGCTCATTAAGAAATGGTATACGCAGAGCGACTACGATGCCATCAAGCAGCAGGGAAAAGAGCTCATTGTGACTGTGGCAAATATGTCGGATGGAGAACCGTACTACATGTCATCCAATAAGTATGACTATGATGACAGCGACCCGAAATCTGGCGGCAAGCGCCACAACTGGAACAGCATGGTCAACTGGATTTGGGCATCGGCCAATGAGCCGGTTTTCATGTCCATTTTTAAAACCGCCAGGTTTGACACCGCAACAAAACTCCTGCGCAAGGATGCGAATGGAAAGCCAACGAAAGAAGTTTATGTATGGCAGGATGGTGGCATCACGCAGGCAGTAAGCGTCATGGAGGGTTTTAAGAAAGCCTTTGAACGCAAGATTTACAATGTAGACGTGATTGTGCATGGCATAGCAAAAAGTGAGGTGACCGATTACAACGGCCACGGCACATTCACCGGCCTTATGCGCACGATAGGAATACTGACCCATACTGTAAAATTTCAAAACATACAGATGGGTTTGTTGCAGGAACAGGCCAACAAGGCAAGTTGCGCAGTGCCTACAAAGGATTTTACGATCACCATCTATTATATGAGAGATGCGGAGTATAAACTGCAGCCCAACACAAACGAACTGGTTTTTGATAAGCAGACGATGCTGAAATTATACGAAGCCGGATTTGCAGGCAAAGCCGATAAGCAGTCGTTTACTGTGCCCGTGGCTGCGATGGATACCATGATCAAAATGATGCAACTGAAATAAAAAAGGACATCATTAGGAGATTTAGATTGTTGGTCAGGGATTTTCACCACCGGATCAGCATCACCGTTGATAACAACAAGGTGGATATTTTATAGGGAAGTAAAAAAGGTAACTGTCATACCGACTGAAATGTAGGGGGTGTGTGAGTTCCGGTATCCATAAGGATTGCTCCGTATTGGGGGATCGCGTAAGTCGTTCGAGTCGATTTTCTCATTTGTAAATGAGAGCTCTTCCGCGATAATAGTAACAATAAAAAGGGAAGTATTTTAATGCGGAATTAATCAGCAGAATCGAACGGGGCCGCAAGGACGGATTATCTTTGTTACGCCAAATGAAAAGATATAATTCGCATAGAGTCCTTCAATTGTGCATGTTAGTTTCTATCCTGGCATTGATGTCCGTGTCGGTTGCCACAAGATTGAATGCAGCGAATCATGTGTCCGAAAAGAATCCTTTTCACCAAAATGCCCCAGATGATGAGGAAAATGATCCCGGTTCCTCGGAAGACAATGAAAGTGACGGTGAGAACGATTCAGTAATAGTTGAAACAGGATTTATGCTAAGGTCGCCTTCCACTCTAAAACATAATTTATTAATAGACGTGAATTCATGGGTGGGGCACTTTCCGAAGATTGCTGCACCGCCTCCAAGATCATAATAATGTCTTAGCCCTAAGACATTTTTTGGCTCAGGCCATTTCTGATTTCTAACGCTGACTGCTTACCGAAGAATTTTTTCCATTTGGTGATCCTTATTTAATGTGTCTTAAAATGAACGTCAAAGATTTTTTTAAATATGATTTTCCTGCTTCGGTAGTAGTATTCTTAGTTGCCCTACCACTGTGTTTAGGGATTGCCCTGGCATCGGGAGCTCCTCTTTTTTCCGGTTTAATTGCAGGTGTAGTGGGTGGAATAGTTGTGGGCTTACTGAGTGGCTCCTCTCTTAGCGTAAGTGGGCCGGCTGCGGGCTTAACCGTGATCGTGTACCTGGCCATTTCAAAACTTGGCTCCTATGAAGCATTTTTATTGAGCGTCTTCTTAGCCGGAATAATACAGCTTGGCTTCGGATTGGTAAGAGCCGGTTCAATCGGTAATTTTTTTCCAGTTTCTGTTGTCAAAGGTTTGCTGGCCGCTGTAGGTCTGATTCTTATCCTTAAACAAATTCCCCATGCCGTAGGATACGATATGAATTTTGAGGGAGACGAAAGTTTTATTCAGCGAGACGGCCGCAATACTTTTTCCACAGTACTCGATGCATTGGACGCATTAACACCCGGAGCGATCGTCATCTGCCTGCTCTCGTTATTGATTCTGTTTTTATGGGAAAGGCCGGCATTTAAGAAACATAGACTCTTTGGATTGCTTCCAGGCTCCATCGTAGTTGTGGTGTTCGCTATTTTTCTCAATTGGTTATTCTCCGGGATTCCTTTTCTTTTGCTGGAAGAAAAACATCGGGTGTCGGTTCCTTTGCTTTCGGAGGCTAACGGATTTTCATCCTATTTTATCCATCCCGATTTTTCAATGTGGGAAAACCCGAAGGTATACGTTACAGCCTTGACCATTGCTATTGTTGCCAGCCTGGAAACTCTTTTAAGTATTGAGGCCTGCGATAAGTTAGATCCTCATCGCAGAATAACGCCACTCAATCGGGAGTTGAAAGCACAAGGTGTGGCTAATGCTGTATCCGGATTGCTCGGTGGGCTACCGGTTACTTCGGTAATCGTGCGTAGTTCAGTTAACGTGACTGCAGGCGCAAGAAGCAAAGCCTCGGCAGTAATACACAGTGTTATTCTCCTTTTCTCCATCCTTGTCATCCCCGAGATACTCCGGATGATTCCGCTCGCCTGTCTTGCCGCTTTACTTATGTCTGTGGGGTACAAATTGGCAAAGCCCGAACTCTTCCGCGAAATGTATCATAAAGGGTTATCTCAATTTTTGCCTTTCCTGGCAACGGTTGTCATGGTGGTTTTCACTGATCTTTTACAGGGTGTGTTTTGGGGTATTATCGTGGCGGTGTTTTTCATACTCAAAACCAATTTCCATCAGAGCATGATACTGGTGAGCAGCAGAAATAGTTATCTCCTGAAATTTACCAAGGACGTTTCTTTTCTTAGCAAATCAACACTTCGTAATATTTTTCTGACGATCCCGCCCAATTCGAAAATGATGATCGATGGATCTCATTCCAATTTTATTGATCAGGATATTAAGGAAACAATCAGTGACTTCCTTAAATTCTGTAAAGCGAACAACATTGAAGTTGAACTAAAAAACATTTCCTTACCAATTAAGAACCAGAGATATGGAACGAATTGAAAAATTATTATTGCAAAACAAAGCATGGGTCGAGCAAAGGAATCAGGCTGACCCCAACTTCTTCCACCGTTTATCCAACATTCAAACGCCACAGTTTCTCTGGATCGGATGCTCAGACAGTCGTGTTCCTGCCAATGAAATCACGGGCACTGACCCTGGAGAAATGTTTGTGCACCGGAACATTGCCAACATGGTTATTCACACAGACATGAGCCTTTTGAGCGTTCTTGACTACGCGGTAAATGTACTTCACGTAGCTCATGTTATTGTGTGTGGTCACTATGGTTGTGGGGGTATAAAAGCTGCCATGAGCGATAAACAATTCGGACTCATCGATAATTGGATAAGACACATTAAGGACGTCTATCGTCTCCATCGGGATGAGTTGGACTCCATAGAGAATATACAACAACGGGAGAACCGGCTTATCGAGCTCAATGTGATTGAACAGGTCAATGATCTGACCAAGACCTCCATCATCCAAAACGCATGGACATCGCGCGAAAGCCCGTTCGTGCACGGTTGGGTATATGACATTCGAAACGGATTGATTAAAGATTTGCAAGTGACCGTGCGAGATAATAATAAGCCGTTGGATAACCGTAAGTACAGATCAAATTCAAATTTGAAAACGTAAACAGATTATTTACAAATGAATCGTGTGTTGCTATTTTATTTTTTTTGTACACCATACCTTGTATGCCAGGCCAAACTCAATCGCATAAAAACGATCACCTAAATCCGCATGTATTTGATGGTAATTCGATTTGTTAATATTTCCACTTAGAAATACAACTAAGTATTGCCCCGGAGACTTTTCAAAATACTTATTAATTGAAATACCAACGGTATACCCTTTTGAAAATTCAGAGGCAAAACGTTGAGTTGGATGAGCTAATGAATAGTGAGTCACCAAACCCCCGATGTATGGTTCAAGCGAGAAATTTTTTGACAACTCAATTTTATATCCAATAAAATAAATTCCATTGATCAGATGAAAGTCTTGATGAGTGTGTAACGTATATTGATCAAAAAACAAAGAGTCTTTCGAATTCAAAGTGGTAGGGCGGAGGCCGAAGCCACCAATGAAATTTTTGTAATAGAAATTTAAACGAATAGCGGGGCTCCAATAATTTCCAAAGTATTTCTCTGTCTTACGATCAAATAAATATTTAGCCGCTCCAGAATTTAACTGCACTCCAAAATTAGTGAGCTTATACTTTACAGCATCAACTACTATGGTCTCACTTATTCTTTGCTGAGAATTTGAATAAAAGGAGATGATTCCAAAAAGTGCAGCGAGTGAAATGATTTTCATGGTGAACATACTAAGGTACACTCCTGCAGAACTTACACCGCGTGCCGGGATATGATTTAATTGAAACTTAAGGTTGCTTTTATCCTGTTTTAATATGTGTTCTCATCTATGGCAGTAAGTTTGATAACTTTGCCAGTTGAAACTTTTGAAGATCCCTTTGAAAATTCTCGTTATCGAAGATGAACAAAAAGTGGCGGCCTTTATTAAAAGCGGCCTGGAGCAGCATGGCCATACTGTGGATCTGGCTTACGATGGATTCATCGGTAAAAAATTTGTTGCCACCGGAGATTATCATATCATCTTGCTTGACATCATTATACCGGTTGTGAATGGCATCGAATTATGCAAACACATCAAACAGCAAAACCCCAATCTTCCGGTTCTTATGCTTACCGCGCTTGGTACTACTGCAGACAAAGTAGTTGGGTTTGAAGCAGGTGCTGATGATTATTTGGTTAAGCCATTCGAATTTGAAGAGCTTTTAGTTCGAATAAAAGCATTGACCAAGCGAATGGGACAGGTACCCTACCAACCGAATAATACCATTCTCCAGGTGAGTGACCTTAAGCTTGATCTTGATAAAAAGATTGCCTACCGAGCAGGCAAATCAATTTCCCTTACTGCGAAGGAATTCGACTTGTTGGAATATTTTATGCGTAACGAAGGACGAGTTATTTCCAAGCCTGAGCTCGCAGAGAAAGTCTGGGAGATCACGTTCGATACAGGCACCAACGTGGTTGAGGTTTATATCAATATTTTAAGAAAAAAAATTGATAGGGATTTCATACCAAAGTTACTCCACACTCGTATCGGCTTGGGTTACGTGCTTAACAGCGAGCGATGAATATCCGCAATAAATTAATAATCCTGTTTGTTTCTATTGTCGCCCTCATTTCGATAATAACCTCTCTTGCCATCTATTTCTTTGCTTCCGACTACAGGCAAGATGAATTTTACAGGCGCCTTGAAAACAAAGGAAGAATTACTGCAAAATTATTGATTGAAGTAGACGAGGTGAGTGATGCACTTCTAAAAAAGATTGAAAAGGACAATCCCATAAATCTTTATAATGAGAAGATGATCATTTATGATTTTAACAATAAGGTATTGTACAGTTCGGACGAGGAGAGCATAATTAAAGTTGACAAAGGAATTCTGGATAAGGCCAGGCATGAAGGGCTCGTAAGATTTCAGCAAAACGATTATGAATCAGTGGGATTTTTATATACTGATAAATATGATCGATTTGTGGTGATTGTGGCTGCCATCGACATCTACGGGTTGACAGCCCTAAAAGACTTGCAGACCATTATGATCGTAGTCTTTGTCGCCAGTATTATCATCATACTTATCTCCGGTTATTTATATGTGGGCAATGCACTAAAGCCAATTTCTAAAGTAATAAGGGAAGTGGATGACATTTCAGCGACAAGCCTCTACCGGAGAGTCGATGAAGGAAATGGGAACGATGAAATTTCCAGGTTGGCCCATACTTTTAACAGTATGCTGGGTCGACTTGAAACGGCATTCACCACTCAAAAACTATTTATCGCCAATGCATCACATGAATTAAGAAATCCACTGACAGCGATTCTCGGGCAAATTGATGTTTGTCTCCTTAGCGAAAGGCCGCCACAAGAATATCAGGAGGTTCTCAAATCTTTGAGGGAGGACATAACCAACCTGAATATCGTTTCCAACAGGCTTTTACTTTTAACTCAGGCAAGCATTGAAGATTCTGAGAAAGGGTTTACCATTCAGCGATCAGACCAATTACTTTGGGAAGCCAAGTCTGAGCTAAATGAACTGCACCCTGATTATTTAATCTCAATCGAATTGGATTCATTAATTGACGATGGCTCCAGGCTTAATGTATTTGCGGATGAGCAGCTGTTAAAAAGTGCCCTCGTAAATATTATGGATAACGGCTGCAAATATTCTAGTGATCATAAAGTCAATGTCAGGTTATCCCACGGTTCCGACAACAAAATCATTTTGCAGTTCAAGGATAATGGAGTGGGGATATCGGATGAAGATAAGCCACACATTTTTGAGCCCTTTTACAGAGGCAAGAATGCTAAAAATATCAAGGGTAATGGCATTGGGTTGTCCCTTGTTTATCGGATAATACGAAGTCACCGGGGAAAGATCGAAATCAATTCATCAGTGAAATCGGGAACCAATGTTACTGTTACCTTACCCATTGCTAATCATAAGCACCCTGCAGTTTAAGTCAATTTTAATTTGACATTAATCTCAGATTTATCTGGCTGTCGTTACTTGCAATAGGTCTGAAATGTAATTATGAAAAAATTTCTGCTTCCTATTTTAGTTTTACTCCTCTCAGTAGGCATTGCCGGCATATTAGGTTTTAATATTGGTGTAAATTTTGTAAACGAGAATATTATAATTAACCATTCAGAAGGCTCAACTTATACTTCAAAAGTATTGCACATTCTGTCGGCTTTTCTTTTAGTAGTTTGTATTGCGGCATCACATTTCAGTACTTTAAAAGTCAATAAGCCTGAATAATAAACACCTTGCTGTTCTTCACAAATAAAAGCGGATTGGTTTTTAATTGGTTTCGCAATTTGAATTGTGCCTGCTTGATGAGCTGACAATCGGTGAGTATTTTAATATGCTTCGATGGGGCTTGTCGGCTGGAGTCAAAGTGATCGACCAGAGCATTAGGTGTCGGCTTGTAAAGCAATAAGGCCAATGATGGCCCGTCTAGGGGCGCAATTGCTTGGAATACATCGCGTCTCATGGTGTTGGGTTAGTTATATTGGCAATCAATCGGTTGCAACTATATACAACATCTTTCACATATTCCTGAATTGAAGGTTTTCATGAAAAGCAAAAACGGGTCATGAATGTATGTTGGTTAAAACGTGGGCTGGGTGTTATGAAGTTGGAGTGCTCAGTTTTTCTTCGGATCGCGGATCAGAATTTCAACCCGCCTGTTCTTGCCTCTGCCTTCCTCAGTTTCATTACCACTGACTGGCCGTGAGCTACCATACCCTTCAAAGAGAATTTTTTCATCACTAACCCCTTTGTTAATCAGGTACTGGGCAACAACTTCGGCCCTTTGTGCGGACAGAGTCACATTATGACGTTCATTTCCGGTGTTGTCGGTATGGCCTGAAACGCTGACCTCAAGAACCGAGTGGGTTAGTAGAAACTTACTGAGAGAATCCAATTGGGAAAAATGTTTTTCTTTTAGTTTGTAGCTATCTCGTTCAAACAAAAATTCGCTCAACGTGATCAGGCTATCTGCTTTTAGTATCGGGGGCTTAACACCGGGCACGGGTTTTGTACTTGCGATTCGTACTGTATCTTTTACTATCACGATAGTATCTCGCTTTTGTTTTGTGATTGGTACGGGAATTATGCTCTTATAAGCACCCCTCTTTGCATTTTTTGCAATTCGTTTTTTGAATGCCTTAAAACTGATGGCACGTAATGTTGTTCTTCGCCCAATCATTTTGCGACACGGATAGTTAAAACAAACTATTTTCTGAAAGAAGTTATGCGGCTTTGAGCGTGCCAGCGCCCATTGATTTTTTTCAGGCAGGTGAGACACCACCCAGGGTGTTGTTGGATTGCCGTACTCGCGACCAACATTCACCGGAACAAATGGACGCGTGACGCACGAACCCAGGAGTGCGGCAAGAGATAGGATAAGTAAGACGAGTCTTAAGGAACATGAGTAAGAGGAAGAGCTCATCTATTCAATTATCACAAAAGCTAACGGGACTACTTGCATCGAATTGTGTACCAGAGGCAATGTTTTATTGGAGCACCGTTCCTTAAGGGCGACCAACATTAACTATTGGAGCAACAGATATACAGAAACGCTCTTCCTCACGTTAACTTTAAATGAAACTCCTCCTGACCTTTGGCATTGTATTTTTTGTAAACGATTGTTTTGCTCAACCACACAACTCTCCGGAATTCTATTTTAAAGCCAAGCGAAAGAAAATTGCTGTCATTATGAAGGCAGCTGACTTTCGACCGAATGAGGTGATTGCTGATGTTGGAGCGGGCGAGGGGTGGTTTGATGCGGCCCTTGGTGTTCATGTGGATAGTTTACATTTCAATCTGGAAGAACTCGATAGCGCGTCTATCAAAAACGGAAAGTTAAAAGAAGCTATCACTGCTTATTCTAAAATAAAAGCCAGGCCCATAACCTGCACCTACATACAGACGGTTGGTTCTAAGAAGAGCACCAAGTTGCCAAGTGATTCTTTTGACAAGGTTCTCCTCATTGACTCGTATCATCACCTTGACTTCCGAGATGAGATGATTGCTGATATAAAGAGGATATGAAAGCCCATGGAAAGCTGGTGGTGTATGAAGCTGTTGCGCGGAAGCCGGGAGAAAAATACAGATCTTGTAAGTCAATTATCTATACGCGTGAGCAAATCATTGAGACTTTTGCAAAAAATGGATTTCAACTGGATCAGGTTTATAAGACAGTTAATAGTAACCGCTCGAGGGTTAGGGTCTTTACATTCTATAAAAAGGGAGATTAGTTGATGGCTTGAAAATTATTCAACCTAAAAATGAAAACGGGAACTACAATTGCTTGCAGTTCCCGTTTTGTTTTGCCATCGACCGTAGTCTTTGTAAAACGCTAACTCTCGTATCATAAAACCAAAACTTGCCTCAACTGTCTTGCGACAGCCGTTCTGGGTCTTGTGCCGTTGGCAGTTACCCGAAGGCCCTTACCGTGAGCACAATCTGTTAACTCCGGATTTTTTGTCAACCACTTTCCAGAGAAAGTAATCTTTTGTTTTCCGGTGTTTACTGATCTGTTTGTCAGTGACTGAATTAGTGATATGAAGATATGTTGTAGAGTCTCATCTGCATAATATTTTAAGAAAAAGTACTCAACAACTTTCCAACGAAGTTGTTCACAAAAATTTATGCGATTGCTTACTTATTTTTAGCTCGATGTGGATAAATGAAAACTGATGTGGGTAAAGTTAGATACAATTCCTCGCAGGAAATCAATAGAATTCAATACGTGCAGGTTTTACTTTATTGATTACTACAGTTGTAGTTTCAGATATCATTTTTCTCAAGTCGATTTGCGGTGAAAGATGCCTATTATTCTAAGCTTCGGATTATTTCAGAGACGAATTTATTCATGTCGAAGTCCGTTTTGGTGAGGCCGAGTCTTACGACCACCAATTTCTTTGACGGTACAATAAAAATATTCTGACCTTCGAATCCCTCTGCGAGATAGGCATCAACAGGAACATCCGGATAGGGGCGGTTGGATGGATTATTTTTCTCTCCGGCATTGGTCCACCACTGTGCCCCGTATTGTCCTTGCTTGGCGCCAACCGGAGGAGTGAATGAAAACTTCACCCAACCTTCAGGAAGAATACGTTCCCCATTCCAGATACCATCATTAGAATAGAGCAAACCAAAACGCGCGAAATCACGGGCAGTTGCAAAAGAATAGGAAGAGCCAACAAAGGTGCCACCTGCATCGGGCTCCAGCACAATGCTGTGCATTCCTATTTTGCTAAATAATTCTTTGTAAGGAAATTGATAATAATTTTCGTCACCTACTTTTTCACGAACAATTCGCGAGATGATATTGGTGGTGCCGCTGGAATATTCAAACACCTCTCCCGGTTTGGATTCAAGTTTGGATTCGGCAGCATAGACGCCCATATCTTTTTTCTTGAAGAGCATGTTGGTAGCGCCACTGGGGCCGCCATAGTTTTCTTCCCACTTAAGTCCGCTGCTCATGTGCATCATATCAGCCAGGGTTATGTTTTTTCGGACGTCATTCTTCCAGGCTACAACAGGTGTCGGATCTTCCAGTTTTAATTTTCCTTGCCTTACCAAAATTCCCACAAGAGCGTTAGTAATACTCTTGGTCATTGACCAGCCAATCTGCTTTGAGTTTCTGTCAAAGCCGGTTGCATATTTTTCTCCCACAAGAATTCCATCATACAAAACAACCACTGCGCGCGTTCTTTTTTGCTTAGCCTTAATGGTATCCGTCTCGACAAATGCATTACTTATTGCTGTTTGCAATTTTTCCTTGTTGATTTTTTCTGAGATCGTGTCGGGTAATTTGTCTCCTTGTGGCCAGGCAATAGAATCTGTATTTATTTTTTGCCTTCGATACAAATTCATTTTCTGATTTCGCAATCCATCTTCACTCATCTCTACAATTAGAGTGCAACCGAGTCCTTTACGAAACACTGCTTTTCTTTTGGCCAGGCCAAAGACACTTCCTGTGGAAGAAGAATCTTTATAGTCAACAGCGAATGATCCATACTTGAGAGGAGTGCTGTTCAGTTCATTTTCGATTACATTTTTCGGATCACGACCCGCGATGAAAACGCACGAACAAATGTCTTTCGCTCCATAACCGCTAAGTATTGGAAGCGCTCGCCAGGCATACTGTGCTGCATACACTATTATAATAAGGAGTATAGTTAAGAGCGTGCGTTTGAAGATTTTCACGATGATGTTTAGTTAAGTCGAGAAAATTAGCAAAAGCATTTACTCTCGGCAAGCAAAGAGCGAATTGAGTTTCGAGGATCAGGTTGTTTCGTGAAGATCAATACATACAGTATAATGTTTGGTCGGGCTATAAAGCAATCGTCAAATAGAGAAGTCATTAGCACGCCCCTCTTTTATTAACTACCTTTGCGCCTTAATAATAAGTAATGAAATCATTTGATGCCCTGGGACTCTCCGGGGAACTGGTGGAATCAATCCGCCAATTGGGCTTTGAAACGCCCACACCCATTCAGGAAAAAGCAATTCCCATCTTGCTTCAGGGCGATACCGACTTGGTTGGACTCGCTCAAACAGGAACTGGCAAGACTGCAGCCTTTGGTTTGCCATTGATTCAACTAGTCGATGAAAAAAACCGCTCCACGCAAGCGTTGATAGTAGCGCCAACACGTGAACTAAGTGTGCAAATCACCAGCGACCTCGAACGGTTTATGGTTAAAGTGAAGCGCCTTAATATTGTTACTGTCTATGGTGGTGCCAGTATTTCGGATCAGATACGCAAAGTGCGTCAGGGGGCACAGATTATTGTTGCTACTCCAGGTCGTTTGATCGACTTGCTTTCTCGAAAGGTAGTTGACCTCACCCATATTCAATTTGTAGTACTCGATGAAGCCGATGAGATGCTGAACATGGGCTTCAAAGAAGATATTGACGATATCCTCTCAACAACTCCGGACAGCAAAAAAGTATGGCTCTTCTCGGCTACGATGCCTCGCGAAGTGCGCGAGATTGCCAGCAACTACATGAGCAACCCGAAAGAGCTCACCATGGAAGGCCGCCAGTCGGGCAATGAAAATATCGACCATCAGTTTGTCGTTGTTGATGATCGCGACAAGTATCTCGCATTGAAACGTTTTGTGGATTATACGCCCGATATTTTTGGTGTTATATTTTGCCGCACCAAAGTGGATACTCAAAAAATTGCCGAACATCTAATCAAAGACGGCTACAATGCCGATTCACTCCATGGCGATCTTACACAAGCTCAGCGCGATCGTGTGATGAAGAATTTCAAAAATAAGACCTTGCAGATTCTTGTTGCAACTGATGTGGCTGCACGTGGTATTGATGTGAACAACATCACACACGTGATCCACATGAACATGCCTGACGAGATGGAATTCTATACGCACAGAAGCGGTCGTACCGCACGAGCCGGCAAAAAGGGAATTTCCCTGGCCATCGTTTCCAAGAAAGAAGTCGGGCGCATCAGTCAAGTAGAAAAAAGTTTGAAGAGGAAGTTCACCAAAATGCTTGTGCCCACAGGCGATGAAGTATGTCAGCAAAAGATTGTTGGCCTTGTTCACAAAGTGCGTCATGTGGAAGTGAACGAAGAAGAAATCGATTCATTCTTACCAGAAGTTTATCATGAGCTAAAAGACCTGAGTAAAGAAGACATCATCAAGCGTTTTGCATCGATAGAGTTTAATCGGTTTTTGGAATACTACCGAGACGCGCGCGACCTTAATAAATCAGAAAAGAAAACATTTTTTGATGACGGAGGTAGTGGCTCAGAAGGAGCTTACTCTACTGGCGACCGCATCTTTATCAATATTGGAAAGATGGATGGTCTCGAAAAAGGAACATTGCTTGCGATGATTTGCGATTATGGTGATGTGCGCAAAGACAAAGTAGGTAAAATTGATTTGAAGGGCGCCTACTCTTTCTTTGAAGTCGAGAAAGAATTCACCGATCAAATCATGAAAGGCTTTGAAGGCGTAGAAGTTCGCGGCCGAAAAGTAAGGTTGGAAATGACAGGAGGCAGACGTGAAAGAAGTTCCGATAATGGAGATGGAGGCGGAAAGAAGCGAAGATTCTCCGGCAAGAAACGTGAAGAATTTTGGGGAGGCAAGAAGAAATCATCAAAGAGGTATTGAAGTAGTCGATAGTCCATTATCTATAGTTATTGTTGATGAATTCGTTCGATAGGGAAAAAGTTAAGTAAAGCTCACTCCTTTATCTTTTCCAATGCAGCGATGCACATTTTCACTTCTTCCTCATTATTGATAATGCTCGGTGTTAGCCGTGCGTAGCTTATCGGATAAGGAGCAGCGCTTCCAATTATTTTCTTTGTCGATAATTTCTTAATCGCTTCTTCTGAAGTCATTCCTTCCACCTCAAAACAATTGATGCCGGATGAAAGCTCAGTTGAAACAGGAGTATGAAGTTTTATGTGATTGACTCCTCTCAACCCTTCTTTGAGCATTGATCCTAATTGATGTGTTCGATCAGCTACTTTTTTCTTTCCGATCTGCATATGAAAATCAAAAGCTTCTTTTAATGCCCACCGGTTTTCGAATGAATGAAATCCTCCAGGGGAATGCAGATCGCAGAAGTTGAGCTTCCCTTGCGGAATCATTCCCAACCACATACCGTAAGCAGGATAGGAGAAAGCAGGAATTGTAGGAACTACCTTGTTCCATGCGTCTTTGCGTCCCCACAAAATGCCCGTGCCGCGCGGCCCAAAAATCCACTTATGTGTACTCGCTGCAAAAAAGTCACAACCTAAATCAGCCATTGTTACGTCTTCAACACCAAAGCCGTGTACACCGTCAACGCAAAAATAAATTCTGTCCTGATCAGAGCGGTTGCTGTTTATTGACTTGATCGCATCAGCAATTGTACGAATTGGTAACTTCATTCCCGAGACTGAATGCACCCATGTTACAGCCACTAACTTTGTGTTTGGTTGAATGGCTTTAGTTAATGTGCCCACCATTTCATCAGCAGTTGCATTACTTGCTTCCTTATATAAGGTAACCCTGCGAATAGTTGCTTTGTTTTTCGCTGCTGCGTACTCAAGCGACTTATCTGTTGCATAGTGGTCGTGTGTTGTACTGAGAATGTCGTCACCTTCTTTCAACTGAAATCCTGTGTACAAGAGTCCTAGACCCATCGTTGTGCTATCAGTCAACGCAACTTCGGTTGGGTCGGCCTGAATGTAATTTGCAGCTGCCTTGCACATTTCCGGCTCCATCGTTTTCCAGTTGTGCTCCCAATATTCTACCGGACTTTCGTCAAACATTTTTCGGTGATGATCAATGGCATCGCGGACAGGCTTTGGGTGTGATGCGAGAAACATCTGCGCCATATGAATTCGCTTTGGATCTAATAAAAATTGCGATCGTACATTGGCCCACGAATCCAAAGAGACGTTTGATGGGGAGGTGAAAGAGAGCGAAGGCAGAACTGCGCCTGCACCAAGTGCAAGCCCTGTTCTTCTTAAGAAACTTCTGCGTTGCATAGGATAGAGTTTAGGATGGATACCGAATTTACAATTTTTTGCCTTGTGATTGATGGAATACCTAAATTGTGAATTGTTTCGTCAGCGCTATGACAATTCATAACCTCCCTCAAGACATTTTTCAGAATAAAAGAGACGCGGAAGAAAGTATCATCTTTCACGACTATTCTGCCATAGTTGGGTCATTCAAAGGGAAAAGTATTCTTCATAAAAATGCGATCAGCCTCGTGATTAGCGGAGAGAAGACTATGCATTTTGCCAACACTACGGTGAATATCAAGGACAATGAATTTCATTTTCTCTCAGCAGGCAATTGTTTAGCCTCAGTCAGCTTGTCGAAGAGAGATATTTTCAGAAGTATTTTGGTTTTCTTCGACAACAAAGTGCTCATCGATTTTTATTTGAAGTATTCCAAAACGATTGATCGATTAAGAAATGGAACGAAAATTAAAAGTGAAGGGTACATTTCTTTTCAAAAGGACGAATTCATTTACAACTATATCGACTCGTTAAGTTTGCTTTTTAAATCGACTTCAAAAATTTCTGCCGGGATGAAACTGTTGAAATTTGAAGAGCTGATGTTGTATTTATTAGAAAAGTACCCGGCAAAAGTTTTATCGTTTCAATCATCGCAAGGCAAAAATTTTAATGACCTTGAAATCAGGAAAGCGGTAGAAGCAAACGTGACCAATTCGATTAGTCTGGAAGAGCTTGCTTTCTTGTGTAACATCAGTTTGTCTACTTTTAAAAGACGTTTTCAAAATATCTATGGTACTTCGCCAAGCAAATGGATGTTGCAGCGAAAAATGGAGATAGCAAAAAACCTTCTTCAACACTATGACGAAAAGCCTAGCGAAGTTTATCATAAAGTCGGCTATGAGTCTCATTCAAGTTTTGCACAGTCTTTCAAGCAAACATACGGAGTCTCACCCAAAGAATTTCAACTACAACAATTGACCGTTCAGCAATGGTTTTTGAGCTGATGGCTTTTTTTAAGCCAAGTAGTTTTGTATTCATAATTCAAACTGATATGCAAACTATAATCGATCAAAACAAAAAGGCTGTGCTCAGATTTAATAGGGAATTTATCGAGCAGGGAAATTTGAATTCATTTAAAGAACTGGTGGCTGATGATGTGATCAATCATTCGGCTCCTGTTGGTTCTCCACAAGGTCAGGAGAGCATGCTTTACTTTTTGCAATATATTTTACGCAAGGGTTTTCCCGACATGAAAGTAGAAATCTTTGATCAGGTGGCCGAAGGAGACAAAGTAACTACGCGCAAGGCAATTCATGCAACGCACCAAGGCGAGTTTATGGGGATTCCTGCGTCTAACAAGAAAGTAACAATCCAAGTGATCGACATTATCCGCTTGCGCGATGGAAAGTATGTTGAACATTGGGGCGTGAGTAACCTGGGCGAGATTATTTCACAGATTTCTTCTAATTAACTTTGAATGCCCGGCTTCATGCGAATGTTGCCGGGATTCTTCATTGCTTATCAGAGTACATAGTGATTTCAACGCGTCTGTTTTTTGAACGTTCTTCTTCGGAGCTGTTATCGTTGAGCGGTTCAGACATGCCTTTCCCCTCTACTATTACCCTTTGAGGATCGATCCCTGTTTTGGCAAGGTATCTTTTTACTTCCTCAGCTCTTTTTAAGGAGAGGTGCAAATTGTATTTCTCGTTACCACGATTATCAGTGTGGCCTGTGATCTTCAACTTCAAATTCTCATTTTCAGTTAATGTTGCGCTTAGGTCGTTTAGGAATTTTTCGGTTTCGTCATCCAGATCAATACTATTGTATTCAAAATGAAAATGCAGTGTAATTTTTTCGATGATTAAAGGTTCGTGTTTAATCTTTCCGGCTTTTGCTTCTGTGTTGATTGAATCATTTTTTTCAATTGTCACTGATGTAACGGAGTCATGAGGAAGGTTACCTTCAGTTGAAGTAACTTTAGAAACTGAATCTTTCTTTAAAGTCTTTAAAGAAGGAGGACGTGCCATCGTTGATTTTTTGGTGGTGACAGATTTACTTGTCTGAATCGGCTTTTTAGCTTGTTTACTTTTAGCTTTTCTGTTTTTCGGATTTACAGGAGAGCGATATTCCAATCCAATTTCAAATGCCCCGGTATTCCCATAGTTTTTGATAAAGACCGGGAAGTCATAGCTGAGACCAAACGAAAATTTTTCATTATGAAATTGAAGGCCGACCATTCCCGACCTACCCACGATATAACGTGCGATCAAATCAACTTTATCGGTTAAACTTCGGGAGGAGGGATTGAGATCATATTGCCATCGTGCGCCAAAATTTAGTACCGCTTTGCCTGAGCCGTACGTGAGGAGGACATCAGAGTACGTATTTAATTGAGCTTTTTTATTTAACAAGAGTGCTCCGTGTGTGACCAATGTTGAAGCGAGCTGACTATTATCATCTGTAAAGGAATTATTAGGCTTGTTAAAATCGAAGATGGCTCCGTCCAGTTGGCTGACCAGACTACCACGTCTGTCGGTTTTAGTCCAAAGAAGCCCTGTGCTAAACGTATTGTACCTGATATTTAGATTTCCGGCATTCTCCCCATTGAAAATAGATGGATCAAACCCTCGTCCGTCAATATATTGTGATCCTGTAACCAATCCACTGTAGTCGATACGTTGTGATCTCATTAAACCCCGAAATCCAATCGAGAGGCTTTCATACTTTCCTGTCGAAATGTTTACGGCATAGCTCAATGACGCTTCTTGCGTTTTGAAGATTCCTCCAGAACGATCATCCATCAGAGAAATTCCTACACCGGCCCACGGTGTCCCTGTACTTTGCCTCACGAGAGGATAAGCGACCGCAAAAAAATTACTATTAATGCTAAAGTCGCCACCGGTTTTTTGATTTCTGTAATCGAAATCTACGGTTACAAACTTGGTTAGTCCCAACCAGCCGGGATTGACACGTGTGGGAGTAAAATTATATTGACTAAACTGAAAGTATTGACAAAAAACAGTACAATGTCCTACTATTGCGAGAAGTATGGTCAACGAAAATTTCTTCATGATTTATCTAACCAAAAGAAATGCGCCTGATTTTTTACCATTGAGAGTAAGCTGTTCTCCCAGATTGTTGTTTCCTTCCACTTTCCAGTAATATGTTCCTGAAGGTTGAGATTGCCCATTGGATATTCCCGACCACCCCCGATGCGTGGCAGCCACTACATCGTTTGTGTCAAACATCACATTGCCTTCGCGGTTGTAAATGGTGAACCTAAAGTTTGAGGCAGTGCTAAGCCCGAAAATTCTTAGTTCATCATTCTTTCCATCACCATTTGGAGTGAATAGGGTAGGGATGAAGCCGGATTCCATTACCTCAACTACAATTTTCGCTGATGCTGTGCAACCAATAGTATCTGTTGCCACTACAGTGTATTCAGTTGTAGAGCTCGGTGATGCTGTTGGGGATGAAATGGTTGCGTCATTTAATGTTTCTGAAGGCGACCAATTGTAACTGTCTCCACCACTTGCACTCAATTGAACACTGCCACCTTTGGCAATCTGGTATTGAGTGTCGGCCAATTTAAGGTTAGGTTTGCTGATGTTCAGGTTGAAGGTTTCTTTAAGGTGGCATCCGTGTGTATTACTGCCGAAGGCATTGAACACAACTTGCTTTTTTAATATTATTGGTAACTGGTTTCCTATTGAGACTGTCGCGTTAAGATTGTTTTTCCAGGTTACGTTTTTCCATTCACTATCAATGGTCAATACATTCTGCGACCCTTCGCAATTCCAAATATTATGAGAGACTTTTAAAGTGTCAGATGTTGATACCTTGATATTGAATAGTTTGATGCTTGAGCAAGACGGGTTGCTTGACGGATTGAAAGAGAAAATAGTGTCTGATTCAGACCTTTTTAAGCTTAAGCTATCATGAATTCCCAGGTAACCTTTGCTAAAAGAAAACCACATTGCTTTCGGTGATGATGGTTTGAGTGTGGCTGATGAACCCGGGCTGCACATCGTTATATTCTGTGCAGTGATGTTAACGCATCGAGAGCATGATCCGGAATACACCTTTTGCGCAACAAAGGAATTGTCAATCGATTGAACTTCGTATTGGTAAATCCGCGCAATCCGCTGGATTGAATAATTTGCAGTCCCGAGGTTTCCATGAGATACCAACAATCTTTGCATACTGGTTTTGTCATATTCAGACGAAATTATTTCAACGCTACTATCATAAACCTTGAGATCGTAAGTAACGGAGGTGCTGTCAGTGTGATCATCCGTTGGTTTCTTCCAGTAGAAAAAAGTTCGATTGTAAATTTGCACGCCTAACGGATTTACGATTGGTACCGGCCCTTTGTTTATTGCGCTTAAATTATTTTTGAAAACGACTATTGAATCACCTCTCAACTGAACAAGGTCTAAATCTCCATCACGATCGTAATCTCCGTAATCTTGAGCCTTTACATTGGCAGCAGCCACAGATATTGAATCACCGGTAAATGTTTTGATCCAACTTACAGGATTCAAGTTGCTCTTCTTCCCCAGAAAACCGATGTCTGCTTTTCCATCGGAATTGAAATCTGCAATTTTCATGGCAACAGTATCCAAACCATTGATTGCTTTAAGCTGAACAAAACTCGTGTCATTGTTTTGGAAAATTCGTATGACTTGAGAGCCTGCTGAATCTCTGCCGGCAACGATTAGATCAAATAAACCATCGTGATTGAGATCACCCGCCTCCAACGATCCATTGACATCTGACACTTGAACTTTGCTTAAAATTTTAAACTTGTCTTTCAGCAGCAAAGTAGCAGTAGTGGGCTGGGTGGTTGAATTCAAACCACTAAATGCAATGTCATGAAATCCGTTAGAGTCAAAGTCGTATGACTTGATTGAAGTGGCCTGAACGGAAGTATCCATTCGCAAAATGAACTGCCCCGCTCTTTGCTCAAACAAGTATAAGCCATTAGCATCGGATGCAACCATGTCTTTGGAACCATCATTGTTCAGATCAGCGAAAAGAATTTCTGTGTATGCCTGTTCTTGTATTTTAGTTCCTGTTTTTTGAAAACTGAAATTTCCCTTGTTTAAGAAAACTTCTGTTCCATCTGTTCCTGATAAATTTCTTCCGGAAATGACAATGTCGATGTGATTGTCTTTATCAAAATCTGTAAGAAAGAAACTTCCATTTTGGTAACCTGTTGAAATCGTTTGGGCTAAACTAAATGAATTGGTTCCCAGGTTTCTCATGAAAGTAAGTTTTATTTCTCCCTGTGCTGAGTTTACGATCATCACATCAAGAAGACTATCGTTATTGGCATCCACCCATTGAATTTTGGAATTGCTCAACGCAAAGGGCGTTGCTACGTGGAATTTATCCTCAAAATTTTGACCCCAAGACTTGGTAGCAAAAAGGATCAAAACAACAGTCAGTACTTTTTTCATACGATGGTTTTTACCTTTTGATTTTGAACGTAAGTGCAATCGAAAGCCTGGTAGCTATAGGTTCACCATTGATTGTTGCCGGTTTCCAACCGGGCATCGATTTAATTATGCGAAGACATTCTTCATCGAAGGCTGCGCCTAACGAGTTTTCAATTTTAATGTGATCGGGCTTCCCTTCCTTATTGATAGCAAAGGAGACTGTAACAACCCCCTCAATTGAATCTCGCACCCCTACAGGATATTTTAGTTCATGATCAAAGTATTCATACAATGCAGGATAGCCATGGATCGGTTCTGCTTCAGTAAATTGAGAAGGCGTTATTTTTTTATCCTTCTGAATTGGTAGTGAGTTATTCTGATCCTTTGCTTTTAGTGCCGTTTTAGATTGATGCGCTACTTTTTTCTCCTGCCTCTTCGATTTTGGCATTGCCCGAATGACTTCTTGTTTTTTAGATTTTGCAGAGCTATCCGGTACGGAAATTTCGATTGATTGAGAAGGTGTCTCATTGATACTATGGTCTGATCTTGGGATTAAGAAATAAAGTGCGGTCGAAATAATTAATACGCCTGACGCAACATAGCCTGCGATATAAAACCATTTTCTTGAAGAGTTGATTGGCCCCGTGGCTTTGTATGTCTCCAGCAGCTTTTCGAATTGCATATGGCTGCGGATTTGTTCATCAGAAAGTTCTGGCTTCTTCATTATTTTAACGTTGATATCTTGATTCATAAAAGTTTCAGAAATATTTTCTTCATTTTATCAATGATGCGGTATGTACGCACCTTTGCATAGATTTCAGAAATGTTGAGGATTTCGGCCACCATCTTAAATGGCATATCTTCAAAAAACCTTAGTTCGATGATCTGAAGTTCATCGGGTTGGAGCTGTTGAAGTACCAGATGGAGTTTATTCTCTAATTGACTTTGTGGATCTTCAGGGAACATTTCTTCAAACAGGTGGTGAAAGGGAATATCTTCTACATACACTACTTTAGACCTCTTGCTCCTCCTGAAATAATCAGTGCATTCGTTGATTGCAATTCTGTATAGCCAGGAAGAGAAGGGTAAGCCTCGAAAATTAAATTGATGAATTCGCTGCATTGCTTTTAAAAAGATTTGCGAAGTGAGATCTGAGGCCAGGTCTCTGTCCTCCACACGGTGATAGACAAAGAGAAATATTCTTTTGAAATATTTTTCATAAAGGGTCCGAAACCGGGCCGGGTCATTTTTAGCGGCCTCAATGGTTTCAGTCTCTTCTGTCTTTAGTACCTCGTCTGGGGGATTGAAAGTTTTCAAAAGGAGGGTGATTTTTTAGTGGTCGAACATTTAACATAAAATCGTAATCAGAACGCCAGTTGCCTTTGAAAGATACAGCCCCTCTTGGATAATTTCTTAAGATATTAAGACATACCCTCGTCTTTTAGCCCTTTGAAATCACCAATAAAGTAATAAAATTGTAGACTGATCGATTAATATAATCAAGCAGTTTGTATGAAGGAATCAACAGGAGTATCAAAAATATTCCGCATTCTTAAAAAGAACATCCGTTTGCTTCGGTCAGGTGCTGTTGATACGATCAGGAAGATTGAAGCCACGGCAAAAAAGACAGGCGATGTGCAAGTCATTCGATTAAGCAAACAGGAGAAAAAAAACCTGAAGGCGAAAATCAATGAAATCAACGCGCTTGCTGATAACCTTCAAAAAGATTTGATTGCTGAAGTAAAAAACAATACCACCAAACTAAAAACGGAAATTGAGAATCTTAACCGACAGAGAGATGCAGCCGACTCCAACAGTTACTTGCTGGAGTACAAGAAAAAAGATTTGTTGTTGAAGACGGAAGAGCTTGAAAGCGCTTACGATGAGATTTCGAACAAGAACAAGGAATTGATGATGCAGCGTCTTCAAATCGACCGACAAGCGGAAGAACTGAGAGTGGCCAATACAGAGCTCCGGTCAAAAACAGAATCGCTGCTTGATCAATCAGATTACCTGCACGAGGCTAATGAAACAATTGCCAACATGGTAGGCAGGTTAGAGTTGCAGAACGAAGAAATTCTCCGCAAGAATGAAGAGCTGCTTAATCTCAATGTCGAGAAAAACAATTTGATCGGAATCGTAGCGCACGACCTTAAGAGCCCATTGAATCAAATCAAAGGTTTGCTTTCCGTTGTGAAATTGACGGGCAAGGTCGATGAGGAGTCGGCTAAGTACTTAGAGATGATGGAGCAGAGCGCTGTGCGTCTTAACGAGATGATTGCAAAAATCCTGGATGTAGAAGCGATAGAATCGCGGCAATTGAATTTGAAAATGGAACGGATCAGTATCTCTGAAATTTTAGGTAGTATCACTAGTCGTTATGAAAATGATGCTGCTAAAAAGAATATTAAGATCATTTCTCAAATAACAAACAATGTATTTGCACAGGCAGACAAAGGTTATGCGGAGCAAGTGTTGGAAAATCTGCTCTCAAATGCGATCAAGTTTTCTCCCTTTGAGCGAAATGTGTTCTTGAACTTAACGACTCATGATGATAAAACCATTTGCGAGATCAAAGATCAAGGGCCGGGCTTAAGTGAGGAAGACAAGAAAAAACTATTTGGCAAATACCAAAAGCTGAGCGCTAAGCCAACCGGCAACGAAATTTCTACGGGCCTCGGACTATCCATTGTTAAGAAATTTGTGGAAGCCATGAACGGAGAAATCTGGTGTGAGAGTGAATTGGGGCAGGGAGCAAGTTTTTTTGTGAAGTTCGAAAGCAAATAATCAGGTGGACAATGAAAAATGAAATATTGTGGATGCTCTGCCTTTTCACAACAGCGCAGAATTTAAGTGGGCAAAATTTTGAGCGAATTCAATTCAATGAGAAAAACAAGGATGAATATTATTTATCTCTTAAGCCTCAATCGGGAAAAATTGTCGGAGCCCTGGTACTGCTGCCAGGCTATGGTGGAAAAGCAGAAGAAAATTTTCCTGAAACAAAGCTGTTCAATGTGGCTTATCTCAATGATATACTAACGGTTTCACTTTCTGAAGGGGAAAAAATCTATCCTGATGAGCAAGTCACCGATCTATTGAATCGAACGCTAGCCGATGTAGTAAAGAGATATTCAGTTCCCCAAGACCAGTTTATCATCGGAGGTTTTTCTGCAGGTGGTACAATCTCCATGAGGTATGCAGAATATTGCGTTGAGAATTCGGCCAAGGCCCCTATTGCTCCAAAAGGTGTTTTCTCGGTTGATTCTCCTTTGGACTTAGGAAGCATCTGGAAGTATTTCCAGAGAGAGATGAAGAAAAATTATTCTGAGGCAGGTGTTTTTGAGGCAAAAATGATTTCTGAGATGATGAACAAAGAAATCGGTACACCTGAAACAAACCCGAAAAGATACAATGAGCTAACCCCTTTCAACCACGAACTTAGTGAGCCAGGCAACGAACGGTATTTAAAGAATATGGCGGTACGAGTGTACGAGGAAATTGACATTGAGTGGCAGCTCAGGAACCGAAGAAGAAGCATGTACGATTCAAATATTTTGGATGCATCTGAAATGATCAACCGTCTTTTACTCCTGGGTAACGAGCGGGCGGAATTTATAAGCTCCAAACATCCTGGCTATAGAAGTAGCGGGATGAGGCATCCGCATTCATGGTCAATTGTCGATGAGGTTGAATGTATCCAGTGGTGTTTGAAATTATTTTCGGCAAAATAAACAAATCGCGATTCGTAAATCTGAAATCTAAAATGAATTACGATTACATCATCGTTGGTGCCGGCTCTGCCGGTTGTGTATTGGCCAATCGTCTTTCAGCAGATGAATCAAAAACAGTTTTGCTGATCGAGGCTGGTGGCAAAGACAGCAAACCCGAAATCCACATTCCTCAAGCGTACCTGAAGCTTCATCACAGCAATGTAGATTGGAATTGCTATTGGACCGAACCCCAGCCGCATTTAGACAATAGAAAGGTTTACCAGCCACGAGGAAAAGTTTTAGGCGGGTGTAGTTCCACCAACGCGATGGCTTACATCCGCGGGCAGCGCGAAGATTTTGACCATTGGAAATCAATTGGCAATGACTGCTGGGGCTTTGATGATGTACTTCCTTATTTTAAAAAATCAGAACACAATGAACAGTTTGAAAATCAATTTCACGCCAAAGGCGGACTGCTCAATGTAACTAAAGCGTATTGGTATCACACTCCACTGGGGGTGGCATTCATTGAAGCTTGTGCTGAAAAAGGAATTCCGCTGAATAACGATGTGAATGGCGAGAAGCAAGAGGGAGTAGGATGGTTTCAGTATACCATGAAAAACGCCAAGCGTTTCAGTACGGCTCGTGCTTTTTTGTTACCTGCCATGAAGCGGGCAAACTTGAAAATAATCACCAGAGCCGTGGTGAAGCGAGTGATAATTGATGGAGGTCGTGCGAGCGGAGTAGAGTTCATGACAGGACGAAGCAAAACCATGGTGGCGCGGGTTAAGCGTGAAATTATTTTAAGCGCAGGTGCATTTGAGTCGCCCAAGTTGCTGATGCTTTCAGGCATTGCTGATAAGGAAGAATTGAAAAGGCACGGCATCGACTTGAAAATGGATTTGCCCGGTGTAGGAAAAAATTTGCAAGACCATTTAATGTACCCGGTGAGTAGCAAGTCGAACATTAGATCAAACAACTATTATCTTCCCAGGTATCGCCAGCTTTTGGAGCTTGTAAATTATCTGATCACGAAGAGTGGCCCAATGTCCATCGGGCCGCTTGAGGCTGTTGCGTTTTTAAAATCATCACCTGATAAATCAAGGCCTGATATTCAGTTTCAATTTACGCCAACCAATGCGGGAGATGAAACGATGGCCAGTATGTATGACATCAATAGCTTTCCATTAACCAGTGGATATACAATTTTGCCAACACAAGTTCGGCCTGAAAGCAGGGGAGAAGTTTCATTGAGGTCGAATGATCCATCCGTCCCTCCCATCATCAATCCGAATTATCTATCCCGCGAAGAAGACAAAAAGATTTTAGTAGCCGGAGGCAAGAGGGCCCTTGAAGTTTTGGAAGCCAAAGCATTTAATCCGCTACGTATTGCAAATCATCTTCCTGCTCAACACAATTCAGATGAAGCCTGGCTGAACCATATCCGTCAAACTGCCGAATGCGTCTATCATCCGGTAGGCACCTGCAAAATGGGTAATGATGAAATGGCCGTTGTTGATGCTGAACTAAAAGTAAAGGGAATATCCAATCTCAGGGTTGTAGATGCATCCATTATGCCAACGATTACCAGTGGCAATACCAATGCGCCAGTAATTATGATTGCTGAGAAAGCGAGTGAGATGATTATTAATTGATTTCAAAAGCCATTTCAAGACTCCGGATTTTCATTTTTCGAAACTGCGCGTATAAGCAAGTAAACTGATGCCGGCCGGTTTGTTTTTATGTTTCATAAAATTCCAATTAGCCTGACTGGTGTTTCTATAAATTCCCGGATAAACGTTGTCGGTTAAATCAGCGTAGAAAGCCAATTTTTTTTCTCCGAGATCTCGCACGATCTCAATGGTAACTGCAAAGTCTCCCTCCACCATGGCATAATGTTCGGTTATGTTGATGACTGGTTTTTTCAATGCTTCTTTGCGAGTCAACGAGATGTAAACAGGTGATTTCAAAATTTGATCGAATTTCCCATGATCAATTTTATAAATATTGACGCGTAGATAAATGGTGTCAAATAGACACTTGGCAATGCACAGCCTGACGCTGTCAATTATCAGCAATCTATTATTTGTAAATCGTGTTCCTATTTCACACCCAAGCATGTTTGTTGAGAAATTTGCATTCACCGATTTTGACCCTGGCCTGTTACCAATAGTAAGCAGATCTCCCTTCAGAGGCTTTACTACAATCTCGTCAAGCAAAACCGGTCTCTGTGTCATGCGTATTACCAATTGAACACTGGAGGCGTGTTTTCTAAATTCGGAAATTGAAATCGTATAAGGCGCATATCCTATATAAGATGCACGCAGTGTGTCAGTATCGGCAGGATTGATCAGCAATTCAAAAACTCCTTGTTCATTACTCACTGTACCATTGTTACCACCTACGATGCCAATGTTTACATAAGGCAATGGAGCATTAGTGGCGCTATCCAAAATAACTCCTTTGAAATTCTGAGCGAACAGAAATCCGGAAGAGCAAAAGTGAATTAGGATAAAGATGCCTTTCATGCTCACTCCGAACGCAAACTGTTTACCGGATTTGCCTTAGCAGCCTGAACTGTTTGTGAGCCGATCGTAACCATTGCAATTGTTACAATGATTGCGGCTGTGCCAACAAATATCCAGGGGCTTATCGAAATGCGATAGTCAAATGATTGCAACCACCAATTCATCGACCACCATGCTTGGGGGCTGAACAACACAAGGGCAATGAGGATCGGCTTTAAAGTATCTGTACTCAAAAGTTTTACTATATTCATTGCAGAGCTTCCCATTACTTTTCGGATACCAATTTCTTTAATGCGCGATTCAATCATGTAGGTAGATAACCCAAGAAGCCCCAGGCAAGCAATGCTGATAGCCAACGAACCAAACACCGTGGTTATGGTCAGCGTGGTTTTAGCGTCTGCAAATTTTCTATTGTAAGCCTGATCTACAAAATAGTAATCAAACGGATATGCTGAATTGTGCTTTGTAAAAAGTTTTGAAATCGCACTGATACTCTCTTGCACCGGTCGATTTGAATTGAGCTTAATATGGACTACTGTAAACCAGCCTTTGCCTCCCATGATCGCCATCGGCCTTACTTTTTGAAAAGGAGATGAGAGAATGAAATCTTTCACCACTCCCACGACATGCCACTGAATACCGGAGTCTTCTATGATTTCGTTAATAGGGTTTTTAAATCCCATGATCTTTGCCGCGGATTCATTGAGGAGAATGGCTGTAGAATCAGAAGGGAATTTGGTAAGATTCATATCCCTCCCTGCAATGATTTTAAGACCTGCAGTTTTGGAAATATCTTCATCGATGTAAAAACGATCTATTAAAATCTTGCTTTGAGGATCTTTTCCATGCCAGCCCAACGCCCAGGTGTTGCTCCAACCTTCTGTAATAGGTGAGTTGGTCTTTGTTACTGACTCAACTGCACCCGATTGAAGAAGATCTGTTTTGTAAGCGGCATAATTTTTTCCAATGTCGCCCGTCATATAATGATAGATGAGGTTGTCTTTAGTGTAGCCAGTTTCCCGGTTTTGCACGAATTCAAGTTGACGTTGAATTACGACCACAGAGAAGATCAAAGTAACTGCAAAACCAAACTGAAGTACCACAAGAAATTTGCGAAGAAAATTACGACTACCAAATCTCAACGGTGAGCCTTTCAAAACTTTAACCGGATTAAAAGACGATAAATAAAACGCAGGGTATCCGCCCGCCATGATTCCCACGAAAACGATGCATGTAAAAGCAGCGCCCCAGAAGGTAATATTCTGAAGGTCGAGTGATAGCTGCTGCCTGACCAAGGTGCTGAACAAAGGAAGGGTTAGATAAACAGCCATTATGGAAAGTACTCCCGCTCCTAATGCGACAAGAACCGATTCGCAAATAAATTGCAGTATTAGCGAGCTCCGGTTAGCACCCGTCACTTTTCTTATGCCAACTTCCTTTGACCGTTTCTGTGCTCGAGCTGTGCTTAGATTTATGAAATTGATACAAGCAATTACGATCAGGCATACTCCAAGGATGCCCATGATACGCATGACTTCAATTCGACCACCTGCCTGCACGCCATTTTCAAATCTTGAATAGAGCCTCATCTTGGTTAACGGATATAGAAATACCTCTGTGGTATTTCCTGCTTTCGAATGCTTTTTAGTGATGCCGCTTATTTCGCGGTTAAAGCTTTCAAGAGAAGAACCTTTTTTCAATTTGACGTATGTGCTGACGGAACTATTCTCCCAGTTTGTATCCGCGCCTTCCAGATCTTCCATGAACTTAAACGGAATGAGATAGTCGAAATGAAAGTCGGTATTGGAAGGCAGATCTTTAACGATGCCCGATACAGTCATTGGGAAACTGTAGCCAGATTCGCCAATGGTTACGGTTTCGTCAAATGCGTCTTTGTCCCCGAAAAGCTTTTTGGCAAAAGATTCTGTCAAGACAACCGATGCCGGATTATCAAAGACTTTGGTGGGGTCACCTTTAACCAATGGAAAAGAAAACATCGTGAAAAACTTCGGTTCGGTAAATGCTCCGGAGTTCATCATCAACCGGGTGTTGCCCACAGTGAAGAGATAGGCTGCTTTGTAATCGGCATAACTAACAGCCTCTTCTACGGAAGAATAGTTTTCCTGCAGTGCTGGAGCCAATACTCTTGGCGTGTGGTCCCAACATTGCAGCTGCCCATCGATCGTATTTCGACTCCATGCTTTGTAAATCCTGTCTTTGTCGGCATGAAACTGATCATAACTAAATTCTTTTTGTATCCAAAGAAAAAGAAGTATGGCACCTGTAATCCCCATGGCAAGGCCGAAAATGTTAATGGCTGAGTACGATTTGTTTCGCACCATCACACGTGAAGCAACTTTGAAGTAATTACCGATCATATACCAAAGGTTAAGTGAGAAGTTTGTTTTGTTTCGAATCAATATTCCAGGACGAAAAAAGCGAATGGCATTCCAGAGCATCCTTCGTCCGGCCCTACTTTCATTGTACTGAGCTGCATCGCGCCCGTAGCGTTGAAGCAAGTCTCCTTCTATTTCTTCAACCAAGTCTGGTGGGCAAAAACTATGGAGAAATCGGAGCGCTAGATTTTGAAATCTACTCATACCCCTGAAGTTTTTAGTTGAGGAATCATTTTCCAAAGATCAATACGGGCTTCCTTCATCGCTCGTAACATCGCAAGACCTGCGCTCGTAATGGTGTAAATCCTTTTCCTTCGTCCGCCACGTTCGTTGGTAGCGCCTCCTAAAGAGGATTTAATAAGACCCTTATCTTGTAGCCGGTATAAAGTGACGTGCACCGCACTCAGGTTTACTCCCCTTTTCAAACGGCTTTCAATTTCGTCTGTGATGGCTGCACCGTATGCGTCCTCTTGCAGAGCTGCGACCAGTGTCAAAACCAGCTCTTCAAATTCGCCTAAGTATTCTTTTGGCATAGTATATCCTTATATTTTGTTAAGTAAATGTAACAAAAAAATAAATCAACCAACAACCGACTTTAGATTTGTTTTCCTTTCAACATCATTTGCTCACCATTTAAACAAACTATGCTGACTTGCGGTGTGAATGTTTCTCCAAACTCGATTGATTTCTTGTTGTGCTTCAGCTGCTGTGAGCCCGCAAAAAGGGTAAAGCTGATCTACGAGTTGGATTGATGCTTTTGCTAATGCCTGGCTCGCCTTGCTCACTCCTTGCAATTCAGTTTTGGGTATTGTTTTTTTTCGCCCACAACTTTTCCAAGACAAATTGGCTGCGCGATAAAATTCTTTTCGAGATTCACAGAGTTTTGCTTCGGCTTGCCTTAGAGACTTTGTTAATCTATTCGTTTTGCCATTCACCTTTTGTATTACCATCTCGCCACATAGATCAAGAAACCTGATTGCTAAACCAGATAGGTTTACGGCCAGAGTCGTTTCGGCTAATTGCAAAAACGGATAATGATAAATGAGATGGTTGATTAACGCTTTCTTCGCATCGATCTCAAAACTTCGATTTTCTGAAACGACTAGATTTTTCACTTCAAGTGAATGACTTCCCGTGGCGATCATTCCCATGCTGTTCCAGGTCTTGTGAATGGTTACTTCACCTAGTTTCATCAAGAACGCACGCACCACAGGACTTCCGTTGGGTAACAATAAAGGCTTCCCGTTTTTGTGAATCACACCATTGGCTGTAAAAATTGTGGCATGAAGGGACCCACTGGCATATTTCCAATTTCCATTCAGCAAGTATCCTTCGGGAATTATTTCTGCAGACCCTGTTATCGCACCACTTCCAGCGAAGAAGACGGAATCATTTGAAAATACTTCCTGAGCCAATGATTGATCAAGAAAACCAATGAACCACGCTGCGCCCGCACAAAGTGTTACAACCCAAGCGGTGCTCCCGTCTGTCCATGCGAGGCTTTCTTCAATTCTCAGAATTTCAGGAATCGATAATTCAAGACCACCAAATTTTTTAGGGACGAACATTTTTAACCAGCGCTGTTGGTATATGATATTAAGTTGATCGGGGTGAAGCTGCCGCATAACTTCAGCTTCAGCGGCTGTGCGCCTGATATCTTCCACGATATGATTATTTAACCAGTGAGAAGGATGTTCAGTAGGGTTCATTGGCTAGGCTAAATTTTTCTGGAGTACGGCTTTTCTTGCAATCTTTACCCAGTCAATGTACCCACCGCAAGCAACGACAAAAAGGAAAATGGTAAGCACAGCAAAAAGTGGAAGCTCCTTATAAAACAAAAGAGGAATAGCAAAAGCATTAGACACATTTAGTAAAATCCAGTTCTCCACTTTACGTCTCGTCAACAGCCATGTGCCTGCCCACGCTGTAGAACTTACCCACGCATCCCACACGGGAACAGTGGACGGAGTAAAAGTAATCAGTGCAAAGTATAGTGCTGCCCATCCACCGAAAATGATAACCAGCGAGATGATCCATTCATTCGCATTGGCGAACATTACAGTTACTGGCGCTACATTCTTTTCAAATGCCCAATGCAACCAGCCATATATACTCATTATTATATAATACAAGTGCAAAACACATTCGGCATACAGCTGGGCAGTAAACAAACTATAAATGGCAAGTGTAGTGGCGGCAATGCCGGCAGGATATAGCAATGTGTTGTTCGATTTTGCGAGGAGAACCTCCAGCACACCCAAGATTAAAATTGCCCATTGGAGTGCGTCAACATGCAGGAACTGTTTTACAAATAAATCTTGCCACTCGTGAACGGACATGAGTAAAATAGTTTAGTTGAATATTTTGCTCAAGGAGATGGCTACGAGTAAACTCTTTTCCCTACGCTGGCATTATCCAGATCAGGTTCTTGGAAGCTTTTCCAATGGGTATGTTCTCAGCTTTTTTGTTGACCCTAGACAAGTCAAACAAAGCACCCCTTGAGCAAGGGTAAAGTTAATGAATAAGGATAAACGGAAGTGGTGAATAAGTTTTTTTATACCGGTTTAAATTGCTCGAACGCTTCCCTGCAATCATTGCAATAGTATATGGAGCGGCAAAGTGTAGGGCCAAACGGTGTTTTCAACTCAGTGTTGGTGTTATTGCAGCGCGGGCAAATGGCGTGTTCTAATATTTCAAGGTCAGCAAAAACTTTAGCCGAGGGAGGAGGAGCAAGGCCGTATTTTTTTAATACGGCCTTTCCTTTTTCAGTAATGAGATCAGATGTCCAGGCTTTTTTGAAAGTGACCTCAACCTCCACATTTTTTATCCCCTTACTTTTTAACAAGGTTATAACTTCCTCCTTCATGTAATCTAGTGCAGGACACCCTACGAATGTGGGCGTCATTTCAATTCTAACATCATTGCCCTGCACAACTACTTCTGTGATCACGCCTAAATCTACTAAAGAGAGAACAGGTATTTCCGGATCTTTTACATCTTCGAGCCATTCATATATCTGACCTGTGGTCATGGATAAACAATGTTAAATGAGTTAGGGATGATTTGATTTAAGTGGTGTTTGAGATGCTTCACATAATCATCGGCAAGCCACTCGATGGAGTGGAGTTGTTCCGCATTTTTTCCGGTATCGCAGTTCAATGAATAATTTGTTGAAGGCATTTGATTGAGCACTGCTATGATTCGTTTGTTGATCAACTGCCAGAAAGAAATTACCTCCGTGCTGTCTGTTTGTAAATAATTGTTCGATATGACCCATCGATCCTGGTCATAAACAATTTTTGGCGGAGAAGATTCATATTGTCCGCAGATAAATCTTCGCAAATTGTTTTGAGCTGAGTCGATCAAATGCCCCAGCACCTCTTTTTTACTCCACTTATGAGGTAGCGGCTTTGCTGCGAATTCCTTTTCGGGGATAGCGCTGAATTTTATGGAATACTCGCTAATAATTTGAGCCAGTTCTTCTGTGGTTTTTTTCATCATACATACTTAAACAGTAAAATTAGTGAAGTTCCTTCTTATTACTTTGCTTTATATTTGTAATATGAAAATGATAACCCTTGAGGTCAGCGATCCAATTGCTGAAAAGGTAGCTCGAATGTCAGTCAATGAAAGGAAAGCTGTTGCCGAAATGCTTGATCGCATTCTATCCCAACGCAGAAGCCTTGACGATATTATGAAGGAGGCAAGCGAGCAGGCGAGGAAGAATGGATTGACCCCAGAAAAACTTGAAGAGCTGCTCAAAGGCGAATAATGCGATTTGTTTTTGATTGCAATGTTTTGATAAGTGCTTTGCTGGATGAGAATTCCGTTCCCGCTCAAGCCCTTAAAAAAGCCAAATCATCTTCAGCTCTGCTGATTTCAACTTCTGTTTTTGCCGAATTGATAGAAGTGCTTATGCGTCCAAAATTTGATAAATATGTTTCTCCCGAGATACGATTGTCATTCTTACAGGAATATGAATTGCTATGTACTTCGGTAAAAATCATTTACAAAGTTGATGTCTGCCGCGACTCTAAAGACAACATGTACCTTGAACTTGCTCTTTCAGGAAAAGCGGATTGCATCATTTCTGGTGATCCAGATCTACTGTCCCTGAATCCGTTTCAAAATATTCCAATAATTACTCCTAAAGAGTTCATCATGATGTTTGCTGAGGTATAAATGACCAGCATAAAGCATCTTGCTATAAATCTGTAACTTGTAATTTTGCAACTTAGGTAAATGATGCTCTGCGCCTCTGTCCATCCTCTTGTTTTTGTTTTTTCATTTGCTGCCCGCACCTCGCGTGGCCCAATGAAAGAAAAGACCTCGTGGTTCATCCGCTTGTGGGATGACAGCAATCCCGAAGTTTACGGACTTGGAGAATGTGGCCCTCTCCCGGGATTGAGTAAAAAGCATGGAATTGAATTTGAAACGGTTCTGGCAGAGGAGATCAATGTTTTCCAATCGAAAAAATTACTGATGCCTTCTGGAGACAGTCTATCTGCTTTAAATGATTTTTTTCAATCAAATAAAATCGGTCGCGAGTATTCATCCATTGCCTTTGGATTGGAAACAGCGCTCTTGGATTTGATGCAAGGTGGCAAGCGAATCATTTTCAAAAACAAATTCATTGAGCAGACTCCCGTACCTATCAATGGACTTGTTTGGATGGGGGGGCTCGACTTCATGTTGCAGCAGGTGGAGATAAAGATCCGCGATGGCTACCGCTGTGTGAAGCTGAAAGTGGGTGGACTTGATTTTGAAAAGGAATGTGATGTGCTGCAGTACATCCGCAGAAAATATTTTCGCGAGAATATCGAGATCAGGCTTGATGCCAATGGCGCGTTCAAAAAAGAGGATGCGTTAGATAAAATCAACTCGCTAAAGAGGTTTAATATTCACTCAATTGAGCAGCCCATCAAACCAGGCTTACCTGAGATGGAAGAGATTTGTGCAAAGTCGCCTATACCGATCGCTCTTGATGAAGAATTGATTGGTGTCAACACTCCTGAGCAGAAAGAAGGGTTGTTGAAATGGCTTAGACCTCGCTTCATTATTCTAAAACCAACATTGCATGGAGGTTTGTTAGGATGCGATGAAT
The DNA here is from genome assembly GCA_016178785.1 of Bacteroidota bacterium. Classification (GTDB taxonomy): domain Bacteria; phylum Bacteroidota; class Bacteroidia; order Cytophagales; family Cyclobacteriaceae; genus ELB16-189. The sequence continues at coordinate 136,520 of JACOSO010000085.1, forward strand.
GGATCAAGCTTGCTGAAAAGCAAAACATCGGTTGGTGGATGACGTCTGCGCTGGAATCAAACATCGGGTTGAATGCGATCGCGCAGTTCACTTCTCAGTACTCGTCTACATTGCATCATGGCCTCGGCACCGGTCAGATTTATGAAAATAATTTTCCTTCACCGTTACTCGCGGACAAAGGATTGCTTCAATACCAATCAAAAGAAAAGTGGGACTTGACGAATTTATTTCCGCAAGAGGCAGGAGAGAAGCTGTATTTGGAATAGAATTAAAAAGTCATCTTTCGCCATTGGCGGCTAATAGACGAATCCATATCGAGTTAAGTTTATTTTTGGGTGAAGACGGACACACATGAAAACTCAAGTCAGGAGTTTCATCTCGACAGGTTCTTCTGAGCATTTCCGGGCACGTGCTAAAATCTATTTTTAAATCCTCATGATCGTTTTGTATAGAATAAAGGTGTACATATTCATCAGTAACTTCATTTTCTAGACATTTTATTTCGGAATAGAGAACAACATGTTCGTTTCTTATTCGGAATAAATCCTTGGGAAGTAGATTTTCATCCAGGATCATGACCGAAGAGATTCTATTAAATTCTTCAATCCATATTCTACTGACATATAAGTGCCTCACCATATTTGAAGTGCCTATTAGGTAGTTGAAATTGTTTCTTTTGTCCATCATGAAAACAACAGGCCAATAGGAGTAACCTGTCATTCTTTCTTCTAAACCTCCTAGTGTTAAAATTCTTCTGTCTTCATAATTGAAAACCAGCATTCTGTAGCTCGCCAAGCTGTCGTTTTTGTTATAATAAATAATTTCACGTACGTCATTCTTTTTATTGAACCCCACCTTAACAAAATCCGACTCATCCGGTGTTCCATTCAAAGGCTTAAAGTCTTTGAAATTAAAGGAAGGATAATTTTTATAAGTTAATGGCTCCATCTTTGAAAAGTCGAGTGCTTTTGACATCTCGTAAACCTCGCCTATGGAGAAGGCATTACAAATCACCTGAGCACAAATACTTTGATAAAGGAACAGACATGATAGAAGAGAAATTATTCGAATCACCAGCGAGATGCGTTTACCATTAGTTAGTAACAAATTTAGGATAGTCATTTAGTTGAATTTGCTAAAATGAATCAGGGGTTTTATTTATTTAGGTTTTGTCAACCCACGCTAAGCGTTGTCCCGCTCAACGTGGTTTGGTATTGTGCTAATGGAGACGGAGGAGGGCCACTAATCACATAGCCATTGAGGCCAAAGACTCCGCCATGGCAAGGGCAAACAAAATCTTTATTCGTGACATTGAAATTAACCCTGCAACCAGCATGAGTGCAAATATTGGATAAAGCAAGATAAGTCGATTGACCTGTACACACAATGTAGATGTTGTTTACCAAGATAACTCCGCCTACAGTTTTCAAATCGCTGTATTTAGGATCTGAAAGATCGATACTGAAATTAGTTGAGGGCTTTGGGTTGAATGATTCCTTCGAGCATTCTGTTAAGGTCTGTGTCGCCAACCCAAGGCAGACCACCGTTGTGTCTTTCAAAAAATCCCTGCGATTCATCCGTGTTCTTAAATATAAGGGCCATCAATTTAGATTTCTCTTACAATGAAAAAAAGGGCACAAACTGTTGCTTGTGCCCTTACCTGAGTTTGTTTGATTAATTATTTCTTTCCACCACCAACGAAGAATCCAAGGCGAAGTCCAAAATAACTGTTCTTAAACTCGCCACCGCCACTTGGATCTTTTGTATTGGAAACAATATTGTAATCGGCTGACATGCTGAAATGATGGAAATCAAAGCCCAGTCTAGGATAAAGACCAAACTTAGATTCAGCGGCTGCTATTTGAGTACTTGTTCCACTGCCACTAACATCTGCTTTTACTGCAGCCATGGAATAGAAACCGATGCCAAGACCACCGAAAGGCCTGAAGTCTCCACCGCTGCCAAAGTAATATTGACCATTAACAGTGTAGGAACTAATGCCTGCGATACTGAGAGTAGCACTACCAATGCTTTGAGAATATCCCCTCGTAATCACAGCAGCTTCCATCCTCAACCCGATAGATAAATTGTCTTGAATTCTGTAAGCAGGCTCGAATGTTGCGAGGACACCACCGCTTGAACCGTTACCAGACGCCCCAGCGTAGCCAACACCAAAGCCGACTTTAAACTTCTTGTAATCTTGCGCATAAGCGAAAGAAGTCACAAGAAGAGCAAGAGCAAAAACAAACGTAAATCTTTTCATTTTAGTTAAGTTTAGTTTTAATAATGGTCGCAAGAAAACGAAAATGATTAAACAATATAAGTTATTTCCCTTAAACTTATTAGAGAAAGTTAGATAATAACGTTCACTTGATGTAAGGTTCATTGCATTACTTTTATGTTTTAATTATGCGTCAGGTTGATGTCAAAATAAATTCGCTGCCCCAGTTGTACGAACTTCTTCCTGAACATGAGCGACTAATTGTTGATGTACTCAGGCAGATAGTCAAAGAAAATTTACCTAAGTCGTGCAAGGAAAAGATATCGTTCAACGTGCCCTACTTCTATGGCAAAAAAGGAATCAGTATTATCTGGCCTTCCACCGTTCCTCGTGGAGGAATTAAGAATGGAGTTTTATTCGGCCTTTGGTATGGCAACAAATTAAAGGATGTAGACAGGTATCTTATCCACGGCACTAACAAACAGATTTTTTATAAAATTTATCATTCGGTAGAAGAGATCAACGAACGCGCTATTGTTAAACTGTTGAAAGAAGCGATTGAGGTTGATGAGCAGTGGAGGTGATATTAGCAGTCACTCAGCTGACTTAAAATCCTTGTTTCCCTGTATACTCCAAAAGGAGTAGGTGTTTTCCGTGTAAGATTATCTTTATTTTTTACTATAAATTGTTCCTGCAAATCTTGATAAAATCTCCATTCAGCATTCGTTTATTATGAGATAATTAATAATACTGACATTGAAGTATGTGCTTTTGATAGTTAATCAGTATCCGTTCTGTCTATTGTTCCTATTATTGCCGGTATCTGCATTGTACTAAAAATGTTTGTTAAGTCACTTCACTCTTTCCTTCCGCCCTCTCATACCTTCTCAGATATAGGTAAACTATGGTTGGAAGAAAAAATAGCTGAAACAATGACAGTACTAATGATGGAAGACCATTTAATAACTTTCCGTTATTATCATTTATTAAAAGCTGTTGTCCAAGTGGGCCTTGAGAGAAGACAACAATATTAAAGAGATTCCAACCCAGATGGAGTCCGATTGGTAAATACAATGACTTGGTCTTTGCAAAGGCTAGCGCATACATCAACCCCCAAATTCCTGTTGAGAAAAACACGTAAATCATTTGTATTGGATTCCCCAATACACCGTAGGAAAACCAATGATATATTCCAAAAGCAATTGAGGAAATCAGGCAAGCTTTATTTATGCCAATTTTTTGAATTAGAATGTACAGAAGAGCTCCCCTGAAAATCAGTTCTTCAAATAGCACTGAGTTTAATGTCCACCAGGAAGATGTGGCGAAGTTCTTAGCAGTAAAGTCATTATTTAGCGTCCAATGATTATTTGTCAGAGTTGTAGTCGTTAAACAATAAATTGTAAAACAAATCGCAGCAGTGAGAAAACCAAAAAGAAAATTAAAAAGTCGTCCTTTTGTCGGCTTGATCCCAAGCGCTGTTAAATCTTTTTTTTCAAATAACCACAGCAATAGCCATGATATAATAAGTTGAATTAATATTCCAATCATAAATCAATTTGTTAGTTTCGGATAAAAGTCCATTACAAATTCTCTTAACCACAATACAGTTTCCCGAATGTTGTTGGGAATGGGTTAAGAAATTTTAATAAATCGCCAGTTTGGCCTTTGCTCATCAGTTTTGAATTTGCATTGTCAAAGTTAATTTCTTGCAATCAAGTTCAAAGTTGTAGTGTCGCCAAAATAGTTAACCATTTACAGCAGATCCGGCAATAGACAGCTTATGCTTTCAAATCCAGTAAAATAGTTAAGCCACCCTTGTCGGAAGGTGGCTGAACATGAAACCCGTTTTTTTTATTTAGAATTTCCCATTGATATTTTTCCAATTCTCTTTAGTAGGAATAGGTTCAATGGTGTCCCAGTGCTCGGCTATTTTTCCATTCTCAACTCTGAACAAGTCATAAAAGGACGAGTGTTTGCCGCCTATCTGACCCTCACTCACCGCAAGTACGAAGTTACCCTCGCCTAAAACTTTATGAATTTTGTCGTACTTCATTGTAATACCTTGCTTGGCCATTTCGCCTAATGCTTTTCCAAGTCCTGAAAGTTGGTCAGGAATCATGGGGTTGTGTTGTATATAGTTGTCACCACTGAAGTATTCGGCTAATTTTTCTATTTTTCCATTGACAAGAATGTCGTCAACAAACTGTTTTATAAATTTCTTGTTCGTTTCTGTTTTCTCAAGGTCGGTTATCGTTGTTGAACCGTCTGTCATGGTGTGACCGCTGGGATTTGGTTTGGCTGTTTCTTGCAAGTTGTCCCAATGCTCTACAATTAAGCCGTTCTCAAATCGGAAAATATCAAAGCCAATTTTTGGACCAAAGAAATTGTAGTCGGTGTGAGCAAATACAAAATCACCATCCTGAAACACCCTAATGGTATTTACCTTAGCCGAATTAGGAGGTAGTGCATGCAGCAATGCTCCAAAGCCTGCGAGTCCGTCAGCAACCCCAAGATTGTGTTGGATATACTTGTTCGGATTAATGTACCCAACAGGTTCACTTGCTCCTGTCTCAATGGCTTTCAATAAAGCCGTAACTTTTTCTTTGTTTGTCATTGTATTCGTTTTTACGGTTGTTGAATCACTTGCTGTCTGCATCTCATTAGTTTTTCCGGTTGAACAAGTGGAAAATGTCACCAATGTTGCCAACGCAAGTATTGTTTTTGTTTTGTTTTTCATATCGTTTTGATTTGCGATACAAAGGACACAGAAAAAACCCGCCCTTGAAAGGTGAAAAACTTCCTTTGAATGATACTTTTCGGATGTTACAAATGAGATTCCCGAAACTCTGTGGGAGTGTTTCCGGTCTGAAGCTTGAAGTACTTGATAAAGTTTGTTGTTTCACCGAATCCTAATAGAAAAGCGATTTCCTTGATCGCCTGATTGGTATGGACAAGAAGTCGTTTAGCTTCCAAGATCACACGTTCATTTATTATTTCTTTAGGAGACTTTCCCAGTATGGCTGAAGTCGCGTTGCTTAATCTCTTCTCAGACACATGAATCTTGTCGGCATACTCTTTAACAGACTTCGTTGTCAGGAAATGGTTGTCAAGAAGTTCGTTAAATAATAAAGTGTAATCCAGGTTAGGGCCCTTTGGCATTTCTCTGAATCCTTGCTTCCGTTTTTCACGATGGGCTTCCATCAGGAAGTTATGCAAATGGTTTTGAAGTATCTCGTAATGAAATTCCTTTGATTGATTCATCAATTCACTTTTCATAGCCTTAATTGTATCATTGAATAGCTTGTTTGAAGCCCCTGATTTCAATGGAGTATTGTCCAATAGGTCATGAAATAGAATTGTACTCTGAAGAAACTTCAAATCATCATTATTTCGACAGAAGAAATTATCAGTGAAAAGAATCAAGTCGCCTTCAATATTTTCTGAAGAGTCAAAGAAATGAACTTTTCCTTTTTTAATGAATAAGACTGAATTAGGTACGAGCTTAACAGGCTGAAAATCTATCAAGTGAGTTCCGCTCCCTTTGCGAATAAAAAGAATATGGTAAAAGTCAGCGCGATGTGGCGAAGTAAGTAATTGCCTATGCTTTTCATAAAGTGCTTGAATGGAGAGCATCTCAAATTCCAGTCTAAGCCCCGGTTTGAATTTGTAATTAATGATTTCTGCTTTCATTGTTAGCTAGCGGAATCTTGACCGGTCGTTTTCTCTCGTTCGAGTCATTCGTAAGAGGACTCCCTTATATCGATATATTTTGCTTAATAAATTCTGTGGTAACTATTGAAGCAAACTCATTGTTCAAACTTGCAAGTGCAGTTTCGTGTATTAATTCGGCTGAAAAATTTTGTCCATCAATGCCCTTTTTATTGAATGTTGCAGTTGCGTCTGAAACAAGAAAAGTTTCAAAGCCAAAATTCCCTGCCATTCTGGTAGTTGTAGAAACGCAATGGTCAGTTGTCAAACCGACAATAACAAGCTTAGAGATTTTTGCGTTGTCGAGTTGTTCTTTGAGACTTGTGCCAATAAAAGCACTGTTTACATTCTTTTTAATTATCGTCTCCCCGTCAATTGGCTTAACGACATCTTTAAATTCATTTCCTTCGTTTGTCTCGTTAAGTAAAGATGTTGGGATAGATGAACAATGCTTAATATGAAAAATCGGAAGATTATTTTCTCTCCATATTTTCAAAAGTTCGCTTGCATTTTTTTCTGCGTTCGGATTGTTTCTTTGCCCACCCCAATACTCTAAATTGTCAAATCCTTTTTGAATGTCAATTAGAATTAAAGCTGGTTTATTACCTTTTGATATGCTCATTTTACGTTTTTTATGTTCGAAATCATTTTCTCATCGAATGTACTAATCCTCTAATCCTTTTCCATCAAGAATTTGCTGCATGTATTTTTCAATTCTTGCCTCGCGGGTCTTGGACTGTTTCGCTGAAGAAAAATAAAGAAGGTATCCTTTTTGCCGCCCTGGCGTCAGTGCATAAAATGCTTTCTTCAAGACAGGAGTTGCATCCAATACATTTTGAAATTCTTCGGGCATATTAAATTCTGAGGTCTTTTTTAGAGGCACTTTCAAACCGGCTTTTTCCACTTTAATTGCTTCTTTGATATAGGCTTTTAGGATGGATTCCATCTTAACTATCTCCTCAGCATTGGTGAACCGAATCTGGCGAGCTGCCTGCACATTCTCGGTTTGTTGGACGAGAATACAATTTGGGTCTTTTAACAAGGCGCCTTTCATAAACAACAGCGCACAGTATTCTTTAAACCCGTGTATTAAAACGATGTTACTATTCTCAAACGTGTAACAAGGACAACCCCACTTCAATTCCTCGGTGAGCCCACAGTCAAGAACAATCATTCTCAATCTATCATATTCTTCCTGCCACTTTCCTGCCTTGCCGTCAGGCAGGTTGGCTTTATTAAAGAACCAATCAACCTTGGGATTCGTGCTAGTTTTTGCCATAGTATGTTATTTTGTTAAACTGTAAGCGAGCCACGGAAACCCCTGGCGGCATAGTAAGATTCTGCCCCATTGTGATACACGAAGACCTTCCCGAAACGGTAATCACAAAAGAGAGCACCTCCGAGCTTTCTAATCTCAGAAGGTGTTTTGATCCAGCTCGATGTTTTCGCATCGAAATTCCCAAGTTGATGCAGCTCCCGATATTGTTCTTCCGTTAAAAGCTCAATGCCCATGTCAGCTGCCATCTGAGTAGCGCTATTTTCCGGTTTATTTTCTTTCCTTGACTCCAGCGCTTCATGGTCATAACAAAAACTTCTGCGGCCCTTAGGGCTTTCCTCGGAACAATCATAAAAAATATACTCGCCTGTCTTTTTATTATGACCAACAACATCCGGTTCACCACCGGTTTGTTCCATTTCATTGAGCGACCAAAGTTTTCCGGCATTGGCTTCCAACTTTGCTCGTACTTTGGCCCATTCAAGACCCTTATGACGAACCATGTTTTTCTCAAAACGAGCTCTTAATGCAAAGAGTAATTCTTCACGCATGCCTGCCGGCAAGGCAGGTTGCTCAGATGACAACTTCTTTCTATTGCTATTCATTCTATTGATTGATTTATTGATTAACTGAAATGATTTTTCTATCGGCAGGTCGGAAATACCATGATACCAAAGTCAGGATTAGAAGTAGCAAAGCAGGAAATATTGCACCCAAAGAATCACCCAATGCAATGTGCGAAAATGCAGCTCCTGTCATCATAAAGAAAAAGCCTGCATACGCCCATTCTCTTAGTAAATTTAGAAATGCCTGCCTGCCGGCAGGAAGGAGCACCGCTACGACTCCCAGAATTTTCCAAAAACCAAGAATCGTCAGAATATAGGCAGGATAGCCTAAATGTGTAATCGTGTCTAAACCGCCTTGGCCGTCTTTAGCTTTCAATAATTGCACTGCTCCGGTTGATACCATTCCTAAGGCAAGCCATATAGTTGCAATCCAATAAATAATTTTATTTCTCTTTGTCATGGTATGTTTATTTTAATTTGTTTACTACTTCTTGTAATCGGTTATGTGCCATATTTATGCCTTGAGCAAAAGGCATCTGCAGCACTTGGTCTCTGAGTGTGACTGATTTATATACGATGTGCATCTTGAGTTTGCTGGTGTCGTCAGTAAGTTTTTCAAATTCGAGGAACTCAAGCTGGATGTCAAATGGAGTATTCTCCATTTCAAATGTCCGGGTGATTTTCCGGTTCGGGCTAAACTCATGGATTGTCCCATTGAACCCGTATTTGTTTCCCTTCTGATCGGTTGTTTCAAACTGATAGCTGCCGTGCTTTTTGCTTTCCAGTTTCAGCACTTTCGTTCCCATCCATTGCTCAACAATCTCGGGCTCTACATATGCTTTAAAAAGTAATTCCAATGGCAAATCAAATTCCCTTGTTATCACTAGTTCCTGTTTACCGTCTTCAGCATTGATTTTTGTTTTTTGTTCCATGCTACTCTATTTTTTTGTTTTATATTTTTTCATGATGACTTCCAATTTATTAAATCGATCATCCCACATTTTGCGGAATGGCTCAATAAAGTCTGCTACTTCTTTCATTTTTTTTGCATTGATGAGATAATAAATTTCCCTGCCGTTTTGATTTTGTTCAAGTAATTCGCACTCAGTGAGTATTTGCAAATGTTTTGAAACTGTCGGTCTTGCGGTGTCAAAGTTTGAGGCTATCGCACCCGCTGTCATGGTTTGCGAAGCCACCAACAGAAGTATTGCCCTTCTTGTCGGGTCTGCTATGGCTTGAAATACGTCTCGTCTTAAATTCATTGTGTAGCTATTTGACTACAAATATATATGTAGCTATTTAACTACGCAAATTTTTCTGCGATTATTCCAAAAAGTATTTTTGGTGTCCTTGGCTATAAGTCTAAATGATTGTCAGGCTGATATTTCCAAAAGTCAACGGCTCGCCCTGCAATGTCGTCTCGTTACCATAAATGAATTCCTTAAATACATCAAGGTCGTCTTTGATGCCTGTTGCAGCTTTTAAGAATTGGTCAATACTTGAATGATGTTCTGTAACTGTCTCTAATTTGGTCTTAATACTCGGGTCGGTCTTAGCAAAGTAGTCAGCGTAATGAGAATTAATGTTGCTAATAATGTCTTTGCTGTTATTTAGACAAACCCCGCCACGTCCACCGTTAGTCTTTTTTGTCAGCCTTGTCGTATTGGTTTTGGGATATCAATCTGTCCACGGAGAAAAAGCTATGTCATTATTAATTCTTTCCTTACCAATCGTATTCTTTGTTCAGGTGCGTGTGGGCATCAACAAGCCCAACAGGTGGGTTATTCAATCTCTCTTTGTCCTTGTGTTCGTACTGCTCAATCGGCTTTTGAGAAGCTTGCTTTTTGGGTTGTCGTCCTTTTGCCATCAGTTTTCTTTATTAAACTGTTAAAATACACAAAAAATGAAGTTGTGAACCCTTGGCGGGTGGGCAAATTGGCTCTTTTGCTTGCTTTGGTGTCGCGCGGGAATGTGTGGCAAGCAAATGTGCCAATGCGCGTGGATACACTTTCTTAAAATGCGAAGGGTCGGCTGTATTATTTTTTAATCTGTCCCACATTTAATTTTTTCAAAGTCCAAGTTGTCGAGAAGCTGTTCACTTGTCCCCGTGGGAAATCTTTGTTAGTAAAGTGTCGTCCGTTTTTTGGAACACAAATTTGTCCGGGCCCTATTGCTACCAACGTTTGTGCATAAGCAGTGGCGGGAATTCGAAGCGCGTCACTGTCCCACGACACCAAACGTATTTTGAAAAACTAAACTACAAATTTACACCTGAACCCCGCCATTGATTATGCACTTTGTTATGCACAGTGCCGCAGTCCACCGTTACTAAGCAGCACGGATACCAAAGCTTTGGCCGTGGGTTGAAGTCGCGCGGCTTTGGCATTGGTGCTGCGGTTCGAAGCACAATTCCGCCTTCTATATCTTTGCCCAATTTTATAAGTTAATAGTAATTGTCGTCAGGGATATTGTCCTAGATTTGATTCTTACTGATCGAAACGCTGTCAAGGTAAAATGTTGACAAGTGTTCAGGAAGTGAGTCATTTAATTTGAACTTTAAACTGATTCTTGTCCGACTTTAATTTTGAGTCGATTAATTGCAATTGTCAGCCAGATACTCAAACAAATTGCCAAAGATGAAATTATCAACAGTGAATAAATTGAGAATCCAAGGCGCACTTGAACCACAATTATAACTAAACATGGAAGAATCGTTAAGGACGATATGTTTAATCGATTGAAGAACTTACTTGGTGAAATAACATTCATTAGAATATCGTGATTAATTTTGATTTGATATTTTTTTATGCCAGCTAACATGTGTAAAATATTTCCGATATAAGTGAGCATCAGAAGACAGAGAATTATTGGTCCAACTACTGTTACAAATTCTCTTTTCACAGACACACCGAACATTTCGATTGATTTTTCATTTTGACTTTTCTTTGCTTCAAGCCACGCGATAGCTTGTCCCAAACTCATGTTTCCAATTTCAGGGAGTAGCCCTTTCAAATTGTGAAATCTGCTCGATAGTTTTGCCGTATCGTATTTCAAACCATTTTGTCGATACCAGTCGCACTGTAACTCTTTCCAATCTTGGTTTGTGAGCTTAGAGAACGAGGTTGACATATTCAAAGGTACTTTTATCTCAATCAACCCATCTTTGCTATTTTTTGGTCTGAACATAAAAACAAAAAGAGCAACTTCAGTTGATCCAAATGGGCGGTCTTTGTAGGGCATCATATATCCTTTCCCAACATTATCTGATTTTAGTTCTATAAATTCCAGAGTAGAGCCTTCCAAACTAAAATTAACTTTTCGAGCTTCTCGCTGGATATGATGATAAATCCAATCGGGTTCGGCAGGAGGAACAACGATGGCTATCTCTAAGGTAGTTTTCTCAAAATATTTCATTATTGCACGAACTGATGGCCTATCGATTGGGGGAAGCTCTAAATAAATATCTGAGTGATTCCAAAATCGAACCTCATACGATGGATACATTAGTTCGTTGTTCTCATCAACATTTACCTTGAGAAGTTTCATAGATTCTAAAATCGGGTCTTTAAAAATGGCTTGACCGTAATCGTTCGTCCATTCATTCTTTACTCCGAATAGCTCTGGATTTTCCTTCCATTTGGTCTTCAAAAAAGCTAACAAATCCTCCATTCCATCTTCACCCAATTCAGTTACTTCATTCAAAGCATTTTCGTAAACATTTGTATCCTTTGTTGTCATAGCGAAAATGAGCAGCACTCCTGAAACTAGAACGATTGCTCTTTGTAAATCACGGCAGTATTTTATCGCGTCCTCCATGATGAGTCGAGTTTATTTTAATAACACATAACACAAGACACTTGACCTTTTTACTTGCTTTGTATGTCGTGATGGAAAGTGCTGCTTTGGCATTGGTGTATTTTTTGAAAGTATTTGCCTTGTTCTCTTCAAAGTATTTTAGTGATCACTTGAACTTAACTTTCAATACCCCGTCCAGAATTTTGTTATCACTAATGTCATAATACCCAAAAAACGCAAGATTTGTAATGTCATCAATTTGAGACTCTGAATAAATACTAAAAACTTTCCGAACTGTTTTAAACTGCTTACCAGCCAAACTATAAATGTCAATCCCCGAAAAATCTGGAGTTATTTGGACGTCACTTTTTTCGACTGTCCGATTTTGTAGAGCCATCAGTTTTTGCTGATCTATATTACAGACAATCGAATGATTTCTTAATCTTGATTTAGGAAATGTATTTTTAATGGATTGGAGTATCAAATCATCAACTTTGTCATTTGGATAACTGTCTTGTCTTGGGTACTCAAGGTGGTATTTAAAATCCTTCTCCTCTTTTGGTGTTTCCTTGAATTTATAATTGCTCGAAAATTCTCTTTCATAAAGAATATAGCCGATGGAAACATCTCGGCCATATTTTGAATCATTAACCAAAATAATCTGCTTTAACACTCTCATGTCTTCAATTGGAAGAAAGGTTATTACTGTTGGCTCCATATTCTATTTTTTATTTGTCAAATCCCAATTGCTTTTGATCATTAGACACTTAACTGTTGCTCGATCTCTGGCATTTCGTCATATGTCCGGCCATTTAATATGCGACCATTTTTCTTTTTACTCCGTCCTCCCCATTGTTTAAAAAAGAAGGCAACTCCGAATTTTTTACATTGCTCTTGAATATCTAAAACCCAATCTGATTTCATTGGTCGTGGCTTGTGTCCGCTTTCCCCACCTACAATCACCCAGTCTATCTTATTCAATTTCAATTTTGGGAGTTCACCTATCAATGGCTCACAGGACAAGAATTTGACTTTAGCTCTAGTCTTTTTGAGCAGAGCAATTCGGTCAACTACTTTCTCATTTTCCACAGATACACCCATCCAGATATTATGGGTCCATTTCAATTCTTTATGAACGGCAAAAAGTCTTTCTGCTCTTTTTGTAAGGACTTGGAAAACATGTTGAGGGTTGTCATTCATTACAGCGAAGACCTGTTTAATAAAATCAAGAGGAATGTCCTCATGAAACAAGTCGCTCATTGAATTCACAAAAACAATTTTTGAGTGCTTCCAAGAGTAAGGAATATGGAGTTGATCTGGATGGATTCTTACTTTGAATCCATCTTTATATTTTTCTATACCCATTGCCTTCAACCGTCTTGACATTATCTCTGCATAGCAGAACTTACACCCAGCGGAAATTTTTGTGCACCCTGTTGTCGGGTTCCAAGTCATTTCAGTCCATTCAATACTTGATTGTGCCATATATCAAAAGTCTAATCCTTGTTGGCCAGTAACTCTCTGTTGTACTTTCTTAAAAAAATCAACTCCGCGCGGATTTTTTGAGTAAAACGAAAGATAATACAATGGAAGATTCTTTTCGTTCGACCTTATCTGATGCATGTGCTTTGCCTTTTGAAAACCCAATTTCTCCATTTGCTCTTGATACTGGTCTGCCAAGAATTTGACAAAATCTTTTCTATATTTTGCGCCATCCTTCTCAAACAACTCTCTCCAAGTATTAACACCAAGATATTCTGAGATACGTGTGTTTTCATCTTTAATATACGATTCAAAATTTCTATTTGCATCCATATGTAATGCTTGTAAGATTAAGAAGTCCATTAACCCGCTACTTAAAGATTTTATGGTCGCGAAATTCAGATTAAGCGAATATGGGTCAACAAAGCAGAATGGTAGAAGAGTATTCCCTTTCTTGAAGCTAGGGATGGCCTTAACTACCTTAGTGTAATTCTGATTGCTATCGCCTTTAATTAATTCGCAGTTAAGATGGCTAAAATCTCTTTTCACTCGGGTTTCAAGTGCTTCAAATCTCTCATTGTCTTGTTCACATAAGATGTACTTCGTAAAGGGACTGGGGATAGACATTGCCAGCAAGGCAGAATTCTTGTAGGTTTTTCCCGTTTCTTTTATTTTTGCATATCCTGCACCCGCAAATAAATCTATATAGACCAACTGATCCCATTTATTTTTCATACCGGAAGTAAATATGTCGCAATAGCTTCCGACTAGTTTATACTTCTCTAATGACCATTGTCTTACTGTCGGAGTGTGTAGTCCGTCTGGTGCAACCTCTATTTGTGGGTTAAATTTATTCATAGGTTATCTTCTAACATTCCTTTCAATCATAATCGCTCCATTTTTCGTGGGCGGGAAGAATTGGCTCTTTTGCTTGCTTTGGTGTCGCGGTGGAATGTGCGGCAAGCAAATGTGCCAATGTGCGGAGGACACTACACTGTCCGCGGCATTGTGCATAACGTCTGTGCTTATGCAGTGGCGGGAATAGGAGCGCAAATGAATGACGAAGGAATGATTTGCGCGACTACACCGAAACTGTCAGCGACACCGAACGTTTGGACGAAGATAACTCTTTCAACTTACACTGCACCCCGCTATTGCATAAGCATTTTGTTATGCTTAGTGCCGCGCACGCACTGTACTTAACCACACGGATGCCTGTGCTTTGGTTGTGTGTCGGCATGTGCGGCACTGGCATTGGTGTGGTTGTGCGAAGGAGTTTATCTTTATAACCTGTGTTCGTTGTCAGGGATTCGTTTAACGAAATCAATAAAATCCAAATATTATTTAAGGTCTGAAACAAGTTTGACACCTAGTGCAGCAAGTCCGCTAACAAATAATAGCAAAACAACTTGGTCATTGAATAATCTAAAGATGCCCGCTATTAGTATCAATTCTAGGCATAAGAAAATGAAAATGTTTGCGACTAATTTCATTGCTACTTTCATTTTCGATGGTTTGTCATCCCCGAACTCATTAAGCTTAACATTTTTCAAAGTATTACCTGCAATAAATGCAAGTATTATTAGGGTGATCATTCCGCCAACCTTCAATGTAAAATCAGCACAAATCTGTTCGAGTTCCATTCTGATATAATTTTGTTTTACTAGGGGCAATTTTGGAAATTCTGTTTCAGGTTTAATAGTCTAGAGCTTTCAATATCTCAAATTTGTTATTGTAATCCTTATTAATCTCTATTAAAAAGCTCTTAACTCCTTTTGCACCTCCCATAAGGCTTACTCTAATCTTTGTTTCATCTGCCCTTATTAAAGAATTTAGTGTCGGAGTCAAGTTCTTAATAAGAATCAATAGTCCGGCCAAATATATTACAACGGGTTTTGGAAATGGAATCCTTTTCTTGTCTCGTAAATAAATGTCAATCGAAAAAGAGAAAACATTTCTTAACATAGTACTTAGCCCTAAAGTTAAAGTTATTTCAATATCATAGATTTGAACTATACGGAACCTTATTATAGATCCAATTCCTTGTATCAACGCTTTCTCCTGTTTTCTTTCCTTGTCAAATAAATAAATTTTATTTTTAACATTTTCATTCAATTCTTGTAACTGAAATTGAGCTTTACCCAACATCTCAAATATCTTTTGATTTATGTTCTCGTCCTGCTTAAGCCAGAATTCCTCATTGTTCAGAATGAGTAGCACGTCCTCAGATAGCAAAAATGTTCTATTCTTCATCTGTTAAAATTTGATATTTTATCCCCTCAAGTCAGCATAAGTTATTTGCACGTCATCGAACAGAAACTTAATAGTAATTTGTTCATCACTCCCGTCATTTTCATATTTCGGTACCTCAATCAGAAGGTTGTCAATTGCTTCATCTTTGAAATTATTATACAACCTGATAATAGCATTTCCATAATTCCAAAAGAAATCATTCATTTCATTACTTAGTACGGCCAGTCTCCAACCTTCTCCAAGTTCTGAAAATATTGGCCGCAGCAAATTGCTGTCGCGATCCTTGCAGGCTTTTATCATTGCATAAACTAAGCTAGGACGAAGGGCAATTAGGTCCTCTGTTTTGATGTTTGACATGCTCATGTTAAAATATCAAGTTGTCTGCACCTACTTTATGTTTTGAAACCTCGTGGCAAAGATTGGCTCTTTTGCTTGCTTTGGTGTCGCGCAGGAATGTGCGGCAAGCAAATGTGCCAATGTGCGTGGCATCCGCTTTGTCCGCGCGGCATTGAGCATAACGTCTGCATACACTTATTGCGTGTATATCTGTTATGTCATTGGCCGTCAAAAGTAGGCCAAAATCTTCGCGCACTCTAAAATTTCGAGGATATTTTTTTTGTGCAGTGTCGTTATACCCCCTCATCTAAGAATTTCTCAGCACCTAAGTTGTCAAGCGGACTTTTTATCCGGTCAAGTGCGACTCGGCTCACTTGTGTATACAACTCTGTAGTCTTAGGCGACTCATGGCCCAACAATACTTGAATATATCTTGTCGAGGTTCCACTCTCAAGCAAGTGCGTAGCAAATGAATGCCTTAAAGTATGCAGGTGCACATCTTTGAGTACTCCAGCCTTACTCACAGCCCTTCTCAAGATCTGCTGCAGACTCGATGCTGAGTACTGGGCTCCGTCAATGCCCTCAAACAACCATTGGCTTGGTTTGTAGGTAATAAAATATTCTGCAATGATGCTATTTAAGCTTCGGGCTAAAATGCTTTGCCGGTCTTTTCGCCCTTTACCACCTCGTACAAAAACGATGTTGCGCTCCAGATCTACATCGCCTCGCTTCAAATTCAGCAGCTCGCTGCGCCTTAGGCCAGCCGAATAAATCAACATGAGCATCAGTCGGTGCTTGGCGTTTGCCGTAGCCTTGAAAATAGAAACAACTTCACTCTCATTAAGAACTGTTGGTAATGTCTTTTCTCGCAATGGCCTTTCCAGGTAATAGACTTTTCTTTCCTGATTTAAAATCCTTTCATAAAAAAACTTAATAGCATTGATGGCCTGACCTTGCGTTGACTTGCTTACTTTTTTCTTCTCAACAAGGTAAAGCAAATAATTGCGAATGTCTTGTTCACCCAACTCAGCAGGTGAAGCGGGGGAAAAGAACCGAAGGAATAATTTGAACTGTTCGCGGTAAGTCTTGGCTGTGTTCTTTGAATAGCCTTTCAAATGCAGTTTCTGCTCCATCATTCGAAGCGCTTTCAAATGATCATCAGTTTCCGTTGTGTTTTGTTTTTTCCCTTCATCCATTTCA
Source organism: Bacteroidota bacterium (assembly GCA_016178785.1). Taxonomy (GTDB): domain Bacteria; phylum Bacteroidota; class Bacteroidia; order Cytophagales; family Cyclobacteriaceae; genus ELB16-189. The sequence goes on from JACOSO010000085.1 coordinate 153,357, forward strand.
ACCAAAGTTTCCTGTGGTGCAAGGAGAGTGGCAGCCTTTTTATTCAACAGACTTTTTGAACTGAGTTTCGAGTAATCTACCCACACCTTATGCTGCTGAAAGATTTTAAAGATGGTATCAAATGAATCTGGTTTGCGCTGCACGTACCAGCATTTGTGGGTACTGCTAAAAGTCGCCTCCGGAACCAGCTTTACAATTTTTACAAGCTCAGCATTATAAGGAAACCGGATAGCAATGCAATTCATTCCGCGATGAGCAAGAGACTCTAAAACAATGGTATGGCTTTTAATCATGGCGCTTCAAGATATTATTTTTTATTCTTCTTATTGGTGATTTCTGTTGGTCAGCTCGCAATAAAATAATCCGATTACAGTCAACACTTATAAAAAAACAAACCCCCGCAGCCTGGCCGCAGGGGTTTTTAATTAGCGCGCAATTGCATCTCTACGTTTTGTTGGTGGTTATTGATTCATGCCTATGTTATCATGACCAGTCATAGACACATGAATCATTTCAAGGGAGTCGGATACATTACTGAAAGCAATTCAGCGAGACATGAAAAAATTTACTTCTTCTAAAATGTTAGAGCAGGATTTGTTGAAAGAGCAGAAGATTGGCATCCAGCAGGCAGGCGCATTATTATTGTGGAAAGCAGAGCTTGATCAAGTTGAGTTATGTTTGAAACGTTAGTTTGAGGCACAAGTCAGCCACTCCTCAATACTAACACACAAGACTTGCCCCAGTTTGTTTCGTTGGTTTTGTTTCCGAGGCCGAGATTTTGCGAAGAATTGAAAACCTAATCCCTATTGGGAACTATCCTTCTCGCTTGAACTTTCCCCTGATTGACCCCTATCAAAAGGTAATTTTTTTCGCCAGCCTTAATGCTTACCATGTCTTGAGCGTCACCTTTCAGAGCCAATTGATTAGAAGCCTCGCGCTCATAACTTAAATTTCCTTTTCCATCATTTAAAAAAAGCAATCCCCCTACAGCATCTGATTTGCCAATCCGAACACGGGCGTAGGTTTCGTTGCCACCCATGATAATATCTTTGTCCCCATCGTTGTCTACGTCAATACTTACAATGGCATGTATTGGTGTGAATTGTGCCTGAACGGGAATCTTTTTTGATTCAAAACGACCTGCTTTGTTTTCCCAATAAGAAGTTTTCAGTGTTGTTGCTTTGAGACGCTCGCTTCCAGATAATTCCTGCGGGGTAAAGATTTGGTCAAGTGTTTTGTTAGCGTACGAAGTATAGTCCGGAAAACGTTGACGCAGAAAATTGACTTGTCCTAAAGCTTCATCGCGGCTGGCATAAGGGTAAGAGATACCATCAATGTAATAGCAAAAGAAAGGATCTGTTTGGTTATCCTGGTTAAAATCTTTGTACACTAATGTAGCAGGTTGTGAAGCAGACACGTTGAATTGGTTATTTGTCCCGTAGTTTCCCGCTATTAAATCAAAATCGCCATCACCGTCCATATCTTCGGCAAAGATGCAATTCCACCAACCGCTGGTATCGTCTTTGAACCAGTCGGTAGTTTTGTCAATAAGCTTTCCATTGCTGTTAATAAATATTTTTAGTGGCATCCACTCGCCAGCCACTATTAAATCCGACTGATGATCATTATTGATATCAATGCTTATGGCATCGCATACCATACCTGCATTTTCCAAACCTGCTGCATTTTGGGCAATCTCATTTTTAAAGTGGCCTTTACCATCGTTGAGCAGCAACATATTTTTAGGAGATGTTGGGTATTGGCCGGGAATAAACCGGCTTCCTACAAATAGGTCAAGATCACCATCATTATCAACATCCAATGACTGTACACAAGAACCTGCATTTGTCTCTTGAGGCAAAGCATTCGCGGCCTTTGAAAAATTCCCTGTCCCATCATTCAAATACAGCCGATCCTGCAGTAGTGGGTCATTCGACTCAAATGGATAACCTCCACTTACTACATATAAATCTAAATCTTGATCTTTATCGACATCTAAGAAAATGGCATCTTCATCTTGACATTGCTTGTCTTTTTCAAATCCCTGATTTGGGCGAAGCGAAAATGAGCCGTTTTTTTTCTGGACAAACAAGGCACCCGATTGATCCTTTGCACCACAAACGTAAATGTCTTCGAGTCCATCTTTGTTTACATCGCCTTTTGCAATTTTTGGCCCCGAAAGGGAAAGAATTTTGGGAAGTAATAGTTGCCTCTTAAAATCATTCGTGTTCGCGGCTTCGTGTTTCCATGGGATGATTTCAGTCGATTCAAAAAATAATTTTCCTTTGTTCAAAGGATAGACATAGGTCTCCGTGGCGCTGTCATGATTAGGCTTCAACACTGAATTAATTTTACACTGCCTAATCACTTCGGTTCTATCATCGGGCCAAAGAATTCGCACGGAATCGATGAGAGTAGAATGCTCAAACCCAAAGATCAAGTCACAATACATGGCGGACTGAAATCCTCTAACAGGTTCAAATTCTTGCATCTGAGAGAGGCCCTGGGCAAAACAAAATACCTTTGTGCCGATTACATTTTGAGATGGATTGTTGCTGAGTAAATCAATTTTTAAAAAAGTTTTTTTAGAATTTTCGTTCGATGTGTTCTTATAAATACCAGCGGGGCCGTTCATAACGTTGACAACTAAATCAAGATCTCCATCATTGTCGATATCCGCATATGCCGCACCGTTGGATTTGAATTTTGAATTCAGACCCCATTCACGTGTTTTTTTCTCGAATGTGAGGTCTCCCTTGTTTCGAAAGAGAAAATTTCCCGGCTCAATGGACGGCATTTTTTGTAAAATCATATTGAGATCAATGCCCGTGCCCAGGCGTTGCGCCTTCAGTTGTTCATCTGCAGTAAATTTCAAGAACTGCATATTGGTGTAATCGGTTTCATAACCATTACTTACATACAAATCCTTCCATCCATCTAAATCAAAATCGGCAAACAGTGCAGCCCAACTCCAGTCGGTATTCGAAATTCCTGAAAGTTGACCGATCTCCGAGAATGTTCCATCGCCATTGTTCAACTGCAACATATTGCGCATGTTCTGATGATGAAAACCGGCATCAACGAGAAATCGATATTTGTCATAATTATCGTCTCCCGAAGAAAGTTTAATCCTTTCATTGGAAGCCGGGAGCATATCTAAAGTGTAGATGTCTGTTAGCGCATCGTTATTGATGTCAGCAATATCCGAACCCATGGAAAAAAGCGAAACGTGGCCTGTGGCATCGCGGATTGTATTTTTGAACGTCCCATTTTGATTATTAATGTAGAGGTAGTCTTCTTCATTAAAATCGTTAGAAACATAAATATCGGGCCACCCATCTTGATTGACATCTGAGATAGCCACACCTAATCCAAAACTGAGTACGTTATTAGTAAGTCCTGCTTTTTCTGAAACATCGAGGAACTTTCCTCCATTGTTTTGGTACAGCTTACTTCCGAATCGATTGCTTTTTTGGTTTTTGTAATTGGCTAAAAGTCTATTAAGCCCTGCGTATTTTGGCAATGAATGATTAAGTACAAATAAGTCAAGATCTCCATCCTTGTCGTAGTCAAAAAATGCAGCGTGCGAGGAATATGATGGATCGGCAATACCGTATTCTTCTGCTTTTTCTGTAAAAGTGAGGTCTCTGTTATTAATGAAGAGTAGATTTTTTCGAAGTGTAGAATCACCCATGGCTGAACGACAAACATAAATATCCAGCCATCCATCCTGGTTTACATCGGCCATGGTTACGCCTGTTTTCCATCCTTCCAATGCGGCTAACCTTGCTTTATCGGTGATGTCTTTAAATTGAAAATTCCCTCCATTCAAATAGAGTTTGTTTGATACCTGATTTCCTGAAAAATAAATGTCGGGTAATCCATCATTGTTGATGTCACCAATAGCCACTCCGCCACCGTTAAAATAGTAGGGATACTTCAGTACATTGTTGTCTCCACTTTGCTTCACTTGATTAATGAAGGTGATGTTTGTTTTAGCAGCAGATTGCTCTTCAAAGAGAGTTTGACTATGCTTTTCATTGCAATTAAAAAGGAAAAAGCCAAAAGCTGCCAGCAAAATGCGATTCATGAATGAGAAATTTTTTTACTGAACTGAACAGATAAGTAACTTCTTTTAAAGGAAGAAGGCTGACTAACGCCAGCCTTCTAGAACCTAATCTAAAACTAAACCAATTTTAATTCTTATCCCACCATAGGGGAGTAGTTTCTTTATCTCCTCCAGCTCCTAGCAATGACACCGCAGCGTCTACCGCTTCCTTATTCGACTGCTTCTCGGAAGTCAAAAAAGGAATTCTTCTTAGCCATTGAGTGCTCGTATTTGTAATAAGAGGATTATCAGAATTAGCAACAGGATATAATTTCAATTTCTTGCTTCGTCTGTAATCGGCCCAAGCCTCCATGCCTTCTGGGAACATGGCAATCCACTTTTGGGTAGCAATCTGTTCTTCCTGAACGGCCTGTGTAGCGCCAAACAAAACCGGAATGTTTGTCATTGGAGGTGAGTTGAGTAAATCATTAGGTGCAATTGGCACATTCAAGCTGTTGATATATGCTGTTGGATCAGCAGTAATGCCCCACTGTTTGAAGGAATTAGTGATGCCCGAATTATAAAGGCTTTGAGCCGTTCCGCCCATATTCCAACCTTTGAGCGCTCCTTCAGCACGGTTAAAGTATGACTCAGCAGTACCCATAATGTTTTGTGGTGTTTCAAGGTAAGTGGGTATACCCGTAACTGTACTTGAGCCCTTACCACCTATATAGCTAGGTGGTGACCACCGCTTACCATGATGGGAGTTATACGCAGCATCATTCAACCCACTTGGATCGGTTAATTGACTACTGGTCAGTCCATTTCTCAATCCTTCATAATCACCAGTTACAGTTGAAGGCATGAAATATTCGGCAATTCGAGGATCTTGATAGCCTTTTAGAACTGATTCCATAGCTGCGCTCATCCTGAATTCATTCCATTCCATGATAGCAAGTCCATTTCCATCCGAGTTCTTAACACTTCTTTGTACAAGAGCATCATCTCCAGGACTGGCTGTCATCACTCCGCCTGCCACAGCTGCTTCTGCTTCCGTTTTTGCACGAGCTGGATCGACATTGGATATCCGTAGGGCTAAACGCAAACGAAGTGAATTAGCAAACTTTATCCAATTATTAACATTACCACCATATACAATATCATAATTGCCGTAAGGGGTTTCACTTGTATGATTATTCAACACAGTGACTGCCTTGCTTAACCTATCAAAAAAATCATAGTAGATTTTGTCTTGAGGATCATAGGCAACGGAGAGCCCAGACTGTCCCGCCTTAAAATAAGGAATAGGACCCCAGTAATCTGTAACACGGTGGAAGGTGTAAACCCACCAAATGCTGGCAATCTGATATTCTGCAGAATTCGGATCAGTTGCTGTAAATATGGATTGCAACTGCGGTACCACAGTATTATACATGGGGTTGAACGCTGCACCCACCCAATTTTGATTAATGGCTAAACGATCAGAACCAAAATAGGTCGCTTCACATGCAAAATACTGAGCGTATTGATCAGCAAAAAGATTTTGGGCAATTTGATAATTCCACTGACTGTTGGGGGCAGTGGATTGAGCCTGCGACAACAAGAATGGCAACTGAGACGCGCCAACGGTCGCAACAGAATTTTTGTTGGTATTGATTTTTTCAAAATCCTTAGTACACGATACCATCAACGCCAGCATCCCAAAAAGGAATACCCCGGGCGTAATCGATAAAAATTTAATTCTTTTCATATACATCATTTTTATGATTTTAAACATTAGAAGGTAAGTTTGAGATTAAATCCTACACTTCGCGTAGAAGGCATTGAGCCGTATTGAACCCCTTGCCAGTTGCCATTCCCTAAACTCATGTCAGGGTCAATTTGCATCTTGCGCTTGCCTAAACCTGGGATATCAAGAATGGAGGAGCCGCGGTATAACCATAACAAATTTCGGCCTACAGCTGAAATCCTTACAGATTTGAAAATGAAATTGGCAGGCAATGGAATGTTATACCCGATGGATAATTCTCTTACTCTGAAATTGGTAGCATCGTAAGTAAAAAGTTCTCCTACACCATACCGTTTACCTGTGGTGGAGTTGCTTCCCGCAGTCCAAAATTGTTGGGCAGTTACCGGGGTAGATACTGCATTGCCACTGGCATCGACACCCCCGAGGCTCCAGGCATCCGTGCGATGTTGTGCCGTTACTTCAGATATTCCGCTGAACGCTAAGTTCATTTCTGTACCGTCAAGGATCACGCCTCCAACACGACCATCCATTAATAACCTCACAGAGAAATTTTTGTAGTTAAATGTGTTGGTCAAACCAAGCAATGCCTTGGGGTTAAAGCTGCCGAGGTAAGTTGGAGTTGCTGTTTGAACTGGAAGACCATTAGCATCAACAACAAACTGCCCTGACGCATTTCGCTGCCAGTGATAGGATAGAAGATCTCCATAGCTGCCTCCAACTTGAACAACAGGTTGGGCTGTTCTTGCAAATCCTGAACCACCTCCTAAATAAACTGTTTTGAGATTGGGGTCAATGGAATTAACCTTATTGACATTCTTTGAGAAATTTAAAGCAACGTCCCAACTGAAATCGTTGTTCTTGACAGGTGTTCCAGTCAATACCAACTCTATCCCTGAATTTTGAATATCCCCAGCGTTAATATATTTGGTAGAATAACCAGTAGCTACAGGCTGTGCTATTTGTAGCAATTGATTTACAGAGTTACTTTTATAGTAATTCAAAGTAAACCCGACCCTGTTTTCAACAAACCGGGCATCAACTCCAAACTCTAAGCTGGTTACAATCTCAGGCTTTAATCCTGGAATCGCTTGTGTTTGAGTTCTACTTAAAAAGCCGTTTCCAGCGCCTTGACTATAACCGTATGTATTGTTAAGGATCTGTGGTTGACCGCCATTTCCAACTTTGGCATAGTTGGCATTTAGTTTCAAGAAAGAAATAACCTCAGGCAAAGTCATCATTTCCGACAATATGCCAGATAGGCCTACCGATGGATAAGTAATTGTATATGGCTTGGGCAGGCGCGAATCCCACTCATTGCGAAGACTTGCTTCAAGGAAAAGTGCCTCCTTATAAGCAAAACTTGTCTGACCAAATACTGATTGTGTCTGAACTTGTGTAAAATTTGAATTGGGTTGAGGTGAACTTGCAAAATTAAGACTGAATTGATTAGGCACATTCAGGCCATTTGCTGGAACGATCAGGAAATCGTACTTAACATCCTGATAGATGGCACCGGCACTATAGTTAACCTTAAAATTTTCGCTTATCTTGTTTTCACCCGTAAAAATTAAATCATACCACTGCTGTGTGGTCGTGTTCCTGGATTGGATGAATTGTCCACCCGCATTGGACGCCCAAAGGATAGTTCCTTGAGAATAGATTTGATCGCTCTGATCGTAATACCTATCCAATGTTGCCCGGCCTTTCACACTCAGCCAATTGTTGATTTGGTATTTTGCTGAAACGTTACCAATCACTCTGCTTCTGCTTTCATTAATATGTGTTCTGTTTATCAACCAATAAGGATTTTGATAAATTGAACTCAGCGTAGATGGAAAGTTGGTTGGTGTAGGCAATCCAACATTATTAATAAATTCAGATTGCTTGGCATCGGCCAGGCTCATACTCCGTGGCATTTGATAAGCATCTATTATTGGAGCATTTTCTTCGCCAGTCCTCGGCCTATTTGTGATATCATGGCTTATGTAAGTGATCTTCGCATCAGTAGAAAATTTCTTACTGATCTGATTCGATAGACGTAAGTTTACCGTGTGCCTGGTCAAATTATTGGTAGGCACTATGCCCTGTATACTATTGTTGGTATACGATAAATAAGTTTGCATTTTTTCTGAGCCACCCTGAATGCCTATTGAATTATTTAAGGTTACTCCGGTTCTAAAGAAATCCTTGATATTGTTTGATTGTGAGGAGTAAGAACTGGTGTTGCCTAAATAATTGGTATAAGACTGACCCGTCATTTGTGGTCCCCAACTGCTTCCTACATTTGCATCGATCAATCCATTATTGCCTTGTCCGTAGGTATTTTGAACTTTAGGAAGGGCAAATGCTGTCTCTGCCGTTACTCCTGAATTGATTGTTACCGAAACTTTGTCTTTTATGCCTTTCTTAGTAGTGATAACAATCACGCCATTACCAGCCTGGCTTCCATATAACGCAGCAGCCGATGCGCCACGCAAAATGGTCATCGATTCGATATCATCGGGGTTGATGTTAGAGGCACCGTCAGAAGGTTGAAGGGAACCAAAATCGTTTCCAGCTGCACCGGGAGGAGTGTTGTTGTTGATTGGCACACCGTCCACAACGATTAAGGCATTGTTGGATCCTTGTATGGAGCGGTTACCACGTAAAACAATTCTTGCCCCGCTTCCAGGTCCACCTGAGCCTTGGTTGACTTGTGCATTTACTACTTTACCTGCGAGAGAATTCAAAACGTTGTTTGCGTCTCTCACCTCGGTCAATTGCGCGGGAGCTACAGACTGAGTTGCATACACGAGCGTCTTTGCTTCGCGTGATACACCTAATGCCGTAACCACGACTTCACTCAGTTGCGTTGCATCTTCTTTCAACATTACATCAATTATCGACTGAGCACCTACTTGGATTTCCTGGGTTGCAAATCCAATGAACGAGAACACAACAACTGAATTCTCTCCATCTACAGTGACGGAATATTTACCATCTCCATCAGAGACAGTTCCCAAACTTGTGCCCTTAACTTGAATAGTTACACCCGGCATGGCACTGCCGCTGGGGTCTTTCACATTCCCTGTCACAACACGCGATTGAGCCAGGGCAATTGTTGTCAGCCAACCGGTAAAGTACAGCGACAACAAGATGCTACGGTAAAATTTCATACATGATTTTTATTTAGGGTTAAATGAC
>JACOSO010000003.1 GCA_016178785.1 Bacteroidota bacterium
GCTCTTTTTCTCAAACCAAAGTGATGAATGCAATCACGTTCAATTTGGGAGTCAATTTTGGAATAGTGAAAATCAGCAGGTAAAAAGATAGTTGTTTGTTTGTGTGTTTTAAAGACGGCCCAGGTGTCGTCTTTTTTTATTCACACCGCCTTGAGACTGACTTCTGAACTTTAAGAACCCCACCCGCTCTCTCCAAGCAGCGGCACAAAAGAAAAATTATCAAATTCTTCTTTGAGGTACTTATCTCCACGCTTGGTGAACTTTACCATTTTCTGCGATTCGCGGTTGCCTACGGGTATGATCATAATGCCGCCTTCGTTGAGTTGATCGAGTAAGGCTTGAGGAACAACAGGGGCACCCGCTGTCACAATAATCTTATCGAATGGAGCTTTGGCTGGAAGTCCTTTTGATCCATCGCCAAAAAAGAAGAAGGGTTTATAGCCAAGTGCGGGCAAAAAGCCTTTGGCCAGCTCATAAAGTTTGCGGTTGAACTCAATGGTGTAAACTTTGGCGCCCATTTCCATGAGCACAGCGGCCTGGTAGCCGGAGCCCGTGCCTACTTCCAGAATTTTGTCATTTGGCTTTACGTGGAGCTTTTCGCTTTGGAAGGCAACCGTGTAGGGTTGGGAGATTGTCTGCCCTTCCCCGATAGGGAAAGCCTTGTCTTCATAGGCATGTACGAGCAGGGCATCCTCAAAAAACACGTGCCTGGGCACTTTTGCTATTGCTGCCAAAACTGCCTCGTCTTTTATGCCTTTTAGGCGCAGTTTTTTGACCAGTTTATTGCGTAATCCGCGCTGCTTATAATTGTCCTCAATCATTGAAAATGCCCATTTCTGCTTAAAAAAAGGCATTATTTAGTTTAAAATAAAGTTTTTTATAATTCTTAGGAAAATTGAATCCTATCCTTCTACTTTGGGGTTCTCTAAAGCACGGTAAAACCTATTTTGCCATAGCGTTAAAACTGTGCAACCTGATCCCGCAGTAGGAGTGGTAAAACCACCCACTACTGTAGGGGCAGGTAACTAACCACCCCCAAAAAGACTCACTTTTTCCTCTGGATTACCTTCTTTACGGCTTCTATAATATTGTCCGGACCGAGCCCATATTTTTTCAACAGCGCTGTCGGGGTGCCGCTCTCGCCAAAGCTGTCGTTTACGGCTACCATTTCTAAAGGCATGGGCGAATGGCGAACCAGCACCTGTGCAACAGCGTCACCAAGGCCGCCATTGATCTGATGCTCTTCACAAGTCACGGCACATTTTGTCTTTTGAACTGATTCGAGAATTGCCTCTACATCCAAAGGTTTGATCGTATGAATATTGATGACCTCGGCACTGATTCCTTGTGCCGCTAATTTCTCTTCTGCTTCAATTGCATTCCAAACCAGGTGGCCACAGGCGAAAATGGTAACATCCTTTCCTTCGATCATCTTATCTGCTTTCCCGATAGTAAAAGGTCTATCTGGCGCTGTGAAGATAGGCCAGCTCGGACGACCGAATCTTAAATAAGCAGGACCAACATGTTTTCCGAGAGCGAGTGTTGCTAATCTCGTTTGATTGTAATCGCAAGGTACGATCACCGTCATGCCCGGCAACATTTTCATCATGCCTATGTCTTCCAGGATTTGATGCGTGGCTCCGTCTTCACCCAAAGTTACTCCTGCATGTGAAGCACAAATTTTTACATTCTTTCCAGAGTACGCTATCGACTGACGGATCTGATCGTAAACACGGCCTGTAGAGAAGTTAGCGAACGTTCCCGTAAAAGGAATTTTCCCTCCGATGGTCATACCTGCAGCGAGACCCATCATGTTTGCTTCCGCAATTCCTACTTGAAAAAAACGATCAGGAAAGTCTTTTTTGAAGGCATCCATTTTTAATGAGCCCGTAAGGTCAGCGCACAGGCCTACTACATTCTCATTTTGTTTACCCAATTCATGAAGCCCCACTCCGAAGCCTGAACGCGTGTCTTTTTTCTCAGTGAAAGTGTACTTGGTCATGCTGTTCTGTTAATGTCTTGTTAAACCTTAGAAATACCCCAAATTGTTTTCAACCTCGGGGAACTATTGCCGTAAAATGAATTCAAAACCAAACTCATGGAGGGAACAAAAACTGTTGATGGTAAACTGCTTATCTTGATCATCATTGCATTGCTAATGGCTATTGTTCCCTGGTTTTTCTTCTGACTTAGGCCTCATCCTAAATCCTTCTCCACCTTGAGAAGGACTTTAAAGTAAAGTGTTTAGTAATCACCGATTGTTTCTTCAAGTTGAGCTAACGCTTTTTTCAGCTCTTCGTCATTAGGCGCAACCCCGTGCCACTTGTGCGAACCCATCATGTAATCAACACCAAAGCCCATCACAGTTCTCATCAGGTTCATCACCGGCTTTCCTTTGCCCGTTTGTGATTTTGCTTTTTCAATTCCCGAAATGACTTCCTCGATTTTATTTCCATCGAATTCATTGACGATCCAGCCAAATGCTTCCCACTTGGCTTTCAAATCCATCAGGGAAAGGATTTTATCTACCGGTCCATCAATCTGCTGGCCGTTGTAATCTATTGTTGCGATAAGGTTATCTATTTTATTGTGAGCTGCGTACATCGATGCTTCCCAAATCTGTCCTTCTTGTTGCTCACCATCACCCATCAGTACAAAAACAGTTTGGCTGTCTTTGTTCAGTTTTTTTACCTGCGCAGCACCGATCGCGGCCGACAAGCCCTGACCAAGCGAACCTGAAGCAATGCGAACCCCAGGCAGATGCTCATGTGTAGCCGGGTGACCTTGTAATCTTGAATTGATTTGCCTGAAAGTAGCCAGCTCTTTCGTATCGAAGTAACCTGACCTTGCAAGAGTAGCATACCAAACGGGAGAAATGTGGCCATTAGACAAAAAGAACAGGTCTTCTCCAACGCCATTCATATTAAATTTCGGGTCGTGCTTGAGAAAATGAAAGTAGAGCGCCACAAAAAAATCAGTACATCCAAGCGATCCACCGGGGTGCCCGCTTTGGCAGGCATGAACCATACGCACGATGTCTCTGCGGATTTGTGTAGCTAATTTCTTTAAATGGACGAGGTCAGGTTGATTAGGCATGAGAGAAATTTGCGCGAAGATATAAACTTAGACGAAACGTCAGGTACTAGGCATTGGGCATTAGGAAAATAAATTTTGTCCACCTCGCCCTCGTTCCTCGGACACCCGTTCCGGTGGAAGGGAATGGGTTGAGGTTATTTCCTCTTCTTTTTTGCTGCTTTTTTAGGGGTCGATTTCTTTGCAAGCTTGGCTGATTTTTTCGCAGGGGTTTTTTTTGCAGGCTTTGACGAATTCGTTTTTAAAGGAGCGGTATTTCCTAAAATCTGGGCCGCGTGATTTTGGGTGTCTACTTTTCCGATGATTCCGATGATGTCGGCAATTTTCCCGTTTTCAATGATGTATGTAACACGAGCCGTGCCCATGTATTTGCGTCCATACATCGATTTTTCAATCCAGGTTCCATATTTATTGTGAACCGAAAGATCCGTATCAGCCAGCAGACGAAAAGGTAACTTCTCTTTCTCGATGAATTTGCGATGCATTTTTTCATCGTCTTTGCTTACGCCTAGCACTTCGTATCCTTGTTTCTGCAGTACTTTATAGTTGTCTCTCAAATTGCAGGCTTCGGCAGTGCAACCAGGGGTCATGTCTTTCGGATAGAAATAGAGAACCACTTTTTTTTCAGCAAAGTCAGAGAGTTTAACTTCTTTGCCATCCTGATCTTTTGTGATGAAGTCGGGGGCCTTGTCGCCAATGCTTAGAGCCATGATTAAAGGATTTTTTGTTTGTAGCTATTTTCGTTACCTGAGCGATCGGTCACTTTGAGCTCAAAGTCGCCTTTCAGCGGTTTGGTTTTATCGATTCGTTCGGATTGCAATATGCCTGTTTTGTAATCGTATTTCATCAGCAGCCATTCGCCATTGATGGTTGCTTCATACTTTTCAATTCCTGACAAATTATCCCTGATGCGGAAACGCGCGTTAAGCGAATTGCAATAAATCCGATAGATGGATGGCGGTATAGAATCTTTCAGCAACACAAAATCACCAAGCTCTGTGGTTGTGAATTTCATCTTGCCATCCTCCCAATGACCTCCAACATATTCATTTACTTTTCCTTCTGTGTGATAGACAGCGGTCTTGGAGTTATTGATATCCTGTTTTAGTTGTTTGAAGGTGACCTCGATCGTGTCATTGAGTGGTTCTGTTGTGCGGCCGATAGAAAATACTTCTGAGCCGTTCTTTTCTTCTTTAACAAAGTGCAGATAAAGCGTGTCGTACAAGCTGTTCTTATGAAAACGAATGTCGGCCCAATCGCTATAGAAGGTATGCTCTGTTTTTGGCGAAATCTCATCGGCAATATTAAAGTGAATCATTCCATTGCAAGCCTGAGCCGAGTCCGGAATGATTTTCTTTAAATTGATCAAAAATACTTGTAGACCATTGCCTTCATAGGTGGGATCAACGGCTACAGCCGTTCCTTTTTCGTAAATAACAATTTTGCTTTTGGCTGCGCACATCCTCACTTGCAACGACAAAACATTTCCATCGATTTCATAATCGAATGGTTTTGCTATTGGAGTTAACGCTGTTGACCTTCTCGATTTTTCGGGAATCAATTTTAATTTGACATGGCTTTCGTTTCCATAGGTGTCCCTCAGATTGATTTGAATGTTGGAGGGCTTATCCGTGATGGTTATTTCCCCACTATCAACCCCGCTTTCGTAATACCTTAAAGGGTTGCCATTGTCAATATATAACTTATTGAACCGGAGCCCCCGTGTTTTCAACGTTTGATAATTCATGAGCGCAACGATATCGCTAGTTTCAAAGAAATTTACTTTATCGATTTTTTGAGAGAAGATCTTCTCGCTGTCGGTCAGCATTTCAATTTGGTTGATGCCGCATCGAAAACCTGAAAAGTTCATTCGATCGAATGCAAGTGTTTCTATTCCTATTTTCCCTTTCACGTGAATGGGCATGGGCAAAAAATAGTCGTTGCCATTGCGAAGCAGGAAATATTCTACGCGTCCGTATTTTCCGTTGATGCGCGAATTGATGTTGAGGGTTTTCAATGCAATTTTTTGCACAACAGGAGGAAGGTCATCTTTTATTTCATCGAAATTGAATTTCAATGGGTTGAGTGCTTCGTTGCTGCTATCGCGAATTTCAAAATGCAAATGAGGCCCTGCCGACCCCCCCGTGTTTCCAACAAACCCAATAGTATCACCTTGACTGATCGGAAATTGTTCAGATGAAAATTCCAGATTGATTTCAAATGATTTTTGCTCGTACTGTTTTTTCAAAATGTAATCAGCCACTTTGCCTTTGAACTGATCAAGGTGCGCGTACACCGACATGTTTCCATCGGGGTGGGTGAGGAACAATGCATTTCCATATCCGTAGGCACTGATGCTTGCATAAGAAACATATCCGCGCTGTGTGGCACGAACAGGCATGCCGATAGAGTTGTTGGTGCGGATGTCAATGCCGGCATGAAAGTGCGTGTTGCGCAATTCGCCCATGGTGCCGGTGAGTGAATTTTGTTTTCCCGGGTTGATGGGGAAGAGGTAAGATTCATCAATCGAGTTTGTCGATAAAATCTTTTTCTCCGGACTCAACTGAGCCTGCGCGAAAAGAGACACCAGCAGGCAAAGGGTCAACAGAAAGTTATTTAACCTCAAACTCAAGCAGTTTTTCATTTTCAATGTAACCTGTCAATTTATTTCCAATACTCACGGGGCCAACACCTTTGGGCGTTCCCGTAAAAATTAAATCGCCTGTACGAAGAGTAAAAAACTTAGATAAATAAGAAATGATGTAATTAAAGCTAAAAAGCATCAGGCTGGTATTGCCTTGCTGCTTCACTGAACCATCTAATTCCAGTTTAAAATTGATGTCGCCCAGATTTTTGAATTCAGCTACCGGAATGAATTTATCAGATAATGGTGCAGAGCTGTTAAATCCTTTGGCAATATCCCAGGGTAATCCTTTTTCTTTAGCTTTTTGCTGCAGATCGCGGGCCGTGAAGTCGATGCCGAGACCGATCGAGTCAAAATATTTGCCTGCAAATTTCTCTTCGATGTTTTTTCCTTCTTTGCTGATTTTCAATACGAGTTCGATCTCGTGATGAATATCTTTCGAAAAGTCAGGATAATAAAATGGTGAACCGTTTTTCAGGATGGCCGTGTCAGGCTTGGTGAAAATCACAGGCTCTTCCGGACGCTCGTTGTTCAGTTCTTTGATGTGCTCAACATAATTTCTCCCGATCGCAAAAATTCGCATAAGAATGGTTTGTTACAAAGTTAGAAAATATGAGAGGAATTATATGCATTCCCGCGTGGCCAAAAATATTTGAAGTCCACCTTCGTTTGTTAAATTTGCAAGACTTAAAAACACAGGTTATGAAGCTCTTAAAATCAATTTCAATATTAGTTGTCATTCTGATCATTCACTCCTGCGCCACCGTGCCAGTTACTGGCCGAAGACAACTTGATCTGGTTTCCAGTTCAGAGATTAATACGATGTCCGCCACGCAATATCAGGAAGTGATCAGGAAAGGCCCGCTTTCAACTAATGTTGAGCAAACAGAAATGATCAAGCGTGTGGGTAAGCGCATTCAAGGTGCCGTAGAACAATATATGACACTTAAGGGCTGGAGCAATCAACTCGCAGGGTTCAACTGGGAATTCAACCTGATTCAGGATGACAAGACCGTAAACGCCTGGTGCATGCCTGGCGGCAAGGTTGCTTTCTACACCGCCATACTTCCCATATGCAAAGATGAAAACGGAATTGCTGTTGTAATGGGCCACGAAGTTGCACACGCAATTGCCAACCACGGTCGCGAGCGCATGAGTCAGGGATTGCTTGAGCAGTTTGGTTTAGGAACACTTAGTGCCGCCATGGGCCAGAACCCTTCTGCCACCAGCCAAATATTTATGCAAGCCATCGGTATGGGTTCGAATATTGGTATGCTGAAATTCTCTCGCCAGCATGAATCAGAGGCTGACCATATCGGCTTAATCTTTATGTCGATGGCAGGTTATGATCCGAATCTTGCTCCGGCATTTTGGAAACGGATGATGGAAATGAATAAGGGAGAAAAACCACCGGAATTTTTAAGCACGCACCCATCAGATGAAACACGAATCAAAGATCTGGAGAGCTGGATGCCTGAGGCAATGGGGTATTATAAGAAGTAATTCAAGGTCAAGATTCAAAATTCAAAAAAATCCCACCAAGGAGAGATTAGATTTTGAATTTTAAATCTCGAATTTGGAATTAGTAGAGCACCCTAAACTTAATCGTGTGCTCAATCGAGCGGAGGCCTTTGATCACTTCTTTGTCGTACTCTTTATTGATATCGGTGATCACGTAACCGATATGCTCATTGGTCTTTAAATATTGCCCCACGATGTTGATGCCGTGTGCAGCAAGCACGTTGTTTATCTTGGCAAGGATACCGGGTACATTGTCGTGAATGTGAATGAGACGATGTGCGTTTTCCAGGGTTGGCAAGGTAAGGTTGGGGAAGTTTACGCTATTGCTGGTGCTGCCCGTGTTAATGTAGTCCATGATCTTGCCTGGCACAAAGTTGCCAATGTTCTCTTGCGCTTCGAGTGTGCTGCCTCCGATGTGCGGTGAGAGAATAGTGTTGGGCAATCCGCGTAGCTCGGAAACAAATTCTTCATCGTTGCTGATCGGTTCATAGGGATAAACATCGATAGCGCAACCTGCCACCTTTCCATTCAGGATGTTTTCTCGTAAGGCCTTTACATCGACAATATGCCCGCGACTGAGGTTGAGGAAGATCACTCCCTTTTTCATGAGTGCGAATTCATGAACTCCAATAAAATTGGCATTGCTTTCGCGTCCGTCCACATGCAGTGTTACTACATCAGACTGAGATAAAAGTTCTTTCAATGTTTTACATTTCACAGCATTGCCAAGCGCAAGCTTTTCTTCTTTGTCGTAGTAGAGCACTTTCATGCCCAGGTTTTCGGCAAGTACTGAAAGTTGCGCACCAATATTTCCGTAGCCGATGATGCCTAATTTTTTTCCGCGCACTTCGAAACTTCCTTTGGCCGATTTATCCCATTGGCCTTTGTGCATCTTGTTCGATTTGTCAACGATGTTGCGGATGAGCATGATCATCTCAGCAATGGCAAGTTCCACGACAGAACGCGTGTTGCTAAAAGGTGCGTTGAAAACAGCTACGCCTTTTTTAGTAGCGGCAGCAAGATCGATTTGATTTGTGCCGATGCAAAATGCACCGATGGCCATGAGCCGGTCGGCATTTGCCAAAACCTTAGCTGTGACTTGTGTTTTTGAGCGGATGCCAAGAACTGACACATTTTTTATTTTTTCGCAAAGCTCGTCTTCATCAAGACCGGCAGGATAAGATTCGACAGTAAAACCCTCGGCTTTTACGAGCTCGATGGCCACGGGATGCACACCCTCCAATAGGAGCATGTTAATCCGGTTTTTTGGGTAAGAGATGTTTGTGTTCAACTTATTCAAATATAAAACTTCGTCAAGGCTTGGCGCAATGTGATCTGCTTTGGTTACCACTCGTTCGCGCTCAATATTTTCGGTGAATGCATAAAATTTATTCGCGAGGCCGGAGTGTTTGATCTCGTAGTCAGTATAACCATCTCCAATCACATATATATCGCCATCTAAATTCAGCTTTTTAATTTGCTCGGCTTTTCCGTTGTTGGCAGATAGAGGATTTTCGGTATCGAAGCCGATTACTTTCCCTGAATCGTCAAAACGAAATTCATTAGCTAAAACATTTTCTTTTTTGATTCCAAACTCAGTCACCACCGGTTCAATGAATTCACGAAAACCATTGGATACAATAAAAACGTGATCCTTATGTGTATTGAAAAAATCTTTGTTGCGCTGGAATGAATCTGTCACCAGGCTTTTTAGTTTCTCGATCAAATGACCCAGATGTCTTTTGTGAGGGGATAGGAGTTGAATTCTTTTTTCAATCGATTCGCGCAGTGACAAACTTCCGTCCATCCCCTGATTGGTGATCTCAGCAATTTGCCTTTGAATGGATTCCCTTTCCGGATTGTCGCTTAAGCAAATTTCGGCAAGAACATCGAAAGCCTCTACTTTGGTAAAAGTACTATCGAAGTCAATGATGAAGTATTTGTTGGGAATCATAAACTCCAGGGATCGACCAATTCAAGTCCACTTAGCATTTTAAAATCAGAAAAATTACGAGTAACCAAAGTCAGCTCAAAAACAAGAGCCGTTGCAGCTATGATGGCGTCAGGTAATTTTATTTTGTGTTCTCTCCGAATTACAATGGTTTGATTAATAATTTCATCTGTAAGCCCAATTACAGTAGATGAATTTACAAGCTCTACAATTCCATTATTGACTATTGAGAAACCTAGCGCTTCAATTTTATTGATCACAGAAATAGTCGGATGGCCGTCAATAATTGAGGCCAAAAATATTTTTCCTTTTTCAGGTATTTTTCCGAGAGAAAAGTCAATGATACAGTTGGTATCAATTAAATGCCCCTGTCCCATTCGTTACGCATTTGCAGGAGTTCCTTGTGCATCTTCTTCACCTGCTCATCCGAAAGACTTCCATAAAGGCGTTCAGAAAGCTTTTGTTTAGGCTGATCAGTCTCTTTTTTAAGCACACGAATGAGTTGAAGAGACTCTAAATCTTCCAAAAGCTTTAACACTTTGGTATCTGTTACAGTAATCGTCAGTGTTTGCATAAGTCAAAGGTAAGGAAATGATGGCTATCATTTTAACCTTCAGGAGTCAATAAATTATTAAACAAACGTTAGCTATGCTTGATGGTACTTACACTTCAATCTTACTCACCAGTTCGTTATACCAGGCATCACCATATTTTCTGATCAATGGGTCCTTGAGAAATTTATAGAGAGGTACTTTCAGCGATTTACCGAAACTACAGGCATCAGAGCAGATGCTCCACTCGTGATAGTTTACTGCTTCGAGATTTTTTTTCTTCGTAATGCGAATAGGGTAAAGATGACAGGAGATGGGCTTGCGATAAGAAATTTTTCCGTCCAGGTAAGCTTGCTCTATTCCACATTTTAAAATGCCTTGTTTGTCGTAATGGGCGTAAGCACACTCACGGCCTTCGATGACTGGAGTAGAGTAGTCACCATCTTCATCTAAAACATAGGGTCCAACTTCTGCGATTTGCTTCAATCCGTCAGGAGTAAGGTATGGCTTGATCTTCTCCTGGATTTCTTTCATTATCTGCAGTTCATCTTCTTCAAGCGGAGCGCCCAGTTCACCTTCTACACAACATGCGCCTTTACATTTTTCCAAATGACAAACAAACTCAACGTCTTTGATGTCGTCTGAAACTAGAATTTCGCCTACTTTAATCATCTTGCCTATAATTCGGTGCAAGTTAGCAAGACTTTAGGCCACCTGAAACCTGTTTTTATTATCTTTGTGATATGAAAGAGGTGACGCTGTTGGTGGAGGACGAAAAGGTGGATGTCTTCCTCAAATTTGTGAAAACACTGGATTATGTGAAGGTCTTGGATGATGGTAGTTTCGAAGAGTTACAGGGAAATTTGGATGAAGCGAAATCAGTGCAATCAGAAAATCTCCTGAAAAAACCATTAAAAAAGTTTTTGAACAGGTTGTAAACATTAATTCGCTTTAAAATTTTATCATCATCGATCGCTTCCTGAAAATAGTACGCCCTGAAGTCTCACTTTAATCATGGAATGCATCAAAACTCTCTGATGAGAGGTGGATTTGCATTGATAGAATTTTTTGAAAATGAAATTTAAGAAGGAAGAAAATTTGAAATGGATTATTTAAAGACTTTAAATCCGCCTCAGCACGAGGGCGTGGTGAATACGGAAGGGCCGTGCATGATCATTGCTGGCGCAGGCTCTGGGAAAACACGGGTTCTTACTTACCGCATCGCTCATTTGATTCAAAAACAAGACGTTGACCCGTTCAACATCATGGCGCTAACGTTTACGAATAAGGCCGCCAAAGAAATGCGAGAACGGATTGAGCACGTTGTCGGCTCTGATGCACGCAATTTGTGGATGGGAACTTTTCACTCTGTATTCGCCAGAATCTTAAGAGCTGAGGCGCATCACATTGGTTATCCCAATAACTTTACGATCTATGATACGGATGACTCTAAGTCTTTAATAAAAAGTGTGGTGAAAGAAATGGGATTGGACGAAACGCAATACAAAGCCAATCTTATTTACAACCGGATCTCCGGAGCGAAAAATAAACTGATCTCGTGGCAGGAGTATTTGGCAAACCCGCTGCTTATGGGCGATGATGCTGCCAACATGCGACCCGAGATTGGCAACATTTATAAAAAGTATGCCGAACGCTGCTTCAAAAGTGGAGCGATGGATTTTGACGATCTGCTTTTCAATACTGACAAACTTTTCAAAGAGCATCTTGAAGTGCTTAATAAGTATCAACATAGAATTAACTACGTATTAGTCGATGAGTTTCAGGATACTAACCTTTGTCAATACTTCATTATTCGCAAGCTGGCATCAGTAAAACAAAATGTTTGCGTAGTGGGTGATGATGCGCAAAGTATTTACGCCTTTCGCGGAGCAGATATTTCCAACATCCTGAATTTTGAAAAAGATTATCCCGACCTCAGGATTATCAAACTTGAGCAAAACTATCGTTCAACCAAGACAATTGTTGATGCGGCTAACTCAGTTATTGCAAAGAACAAAGCGCAGCTTCCTAAAAATGTATGGACTGCGAATGAGGATGGAACGTTGATCGAGTTGATCAAAGCTGTTTCCGATAACGAAGAAGGGAGATTAGTTGCCTCCTCTATTTTCGAAGAGAAGATGCAGAATCAATATGCGTTCAGCGATTTCGTTGTGCTCTATCGTACCAACAGTCAGAGCCGCTCGATAGAAGAAGCGCTCCGAAGGATGAATATTAAATACAAGGTGGTAGGCGGACTTTCATTCTATCAGCGGAAGGAAATCAAGGATTTGCTCGCGTATTTACGCTATTCGCTTAATCAGCAGGATGAAGCTTCATTCAGGAGGATCATTAATCTTCCTAAACGGGGAATTGGAGATAGTACGATCGATAAGATTGTTGTTGCAGCCAATGATCATGCAATCACTATATGGGAGGTGCTAGAGAATGCACCATCATTTGTTGGAGGCCGCGCTGCTGGGCCCATTGAAGATTTTGTAACAAAGATCAAACGCTTCGGTGTCGAAATTCAGAATAAAGATGCTTATGAAGCTGCGGCAGAAATTGCGAAGTCATCGGGCTTGCTAAAAGAATTGTATGAGGACAAAACTGCCGAGGGATTAAGCCGCTTCGAAAACGTTCAGGAATTGCTCAACGCGATTAAAGAATACGTGGACGATCCTGAAAAGGAAGACAAAAGCCTGGGCGCATTCCTTCAGGAGGTTTCTTTGATCACCGGTCAGGACGAAAACAAAGACAACGATCCCGATAAGGTGACGCTAATGACCATTCACATGGCCAAAGGCCTGGAGTTCAAGAACGTTTACATTGTCGGGTTAGAAGAAGATTTGTTTCCATCACAGATGATGTTGAGCAGTCGCGCAGAGTTGGAGGAGGAGCGGAGGTTATTTTATGTGGCGATTACTCGTGCGCAGAAGAAACTTTTCCTCTCGTATGCCATCACACGCTATCGGTTTGGTCGTTTGAAAAATTGCGAGCCAAGCCGTTTCCTTGACGACATTGATCAGCGGTACATTAAGATAAGCTCAAAGTTTGGTGGCAACGATTTATTTGCAACACCCAATCCAAACTATGCTAAGAATTTTGTAAGCGGTATGAAGAGCACGGCCAGCGCACCTAAGCCAAAGGCGGTGACGACATACAAGCCTTCAGCTGACTTTGCGCCAAGCGATACACGTGAACTGAAGGAAGGAATGAAAGTGGAACACCCTAAATTCGGATTCGGGACGGTTGTGAAAATGGAAGAACAGGGCACAGAACGAAAGGCGAAGATCAACTTTGCCGATTTTGGAGAGAAGACCTTATTGCTTAGCTTTGCCAAGTTGATGATTCATGAAAATTGATGAGCACCAAGCAAATCATAGCTGAGATTGATAATTTGTCAAGGGAAGAGAAGCAAGAACTCCTTCGTTATTTGTCAGCTAAACTGAAGAAAGCCGAAGCACTTGAGATTTTATCCAAAATTAGAGGAAGGGGAAAAAATATTTTTGGTATCGATGCTCAAGAATATGTTAATAAGCTAAGAGAGGATGACCGTCCTTGATCCGGTATTTCTAGATACTGCTCCGCTTATTTATCTTGTCGAAAATGATGTAAGGTATTCTCAAGATGTAGCTGATTTTTTAGCCAAGGAGTTCGCACAGGA
The DNA here is from genome assembly GCA_016178785.1 of Bacteroidota bacterium. Taxonomy (GTDB): domain Bacteria; phylum Bacteroidota; class Bacteroidia; order Cytophagales; family Cyclobacteriaceae; genus ELB16-189. The sequence continues at coordinate 13,425 of JACOSO010000003.1, forward strand.
AAATTCGATCATGACAAGCGTATTAACGGTATCGGAGTTCAATGTAAAACCCATCCGACAAGATGATGTCGAATTGCTTGAGAATTTTCAAAAAGCATTAAGCGACTTGCATGCCCAGATATTTGATATCACTTTAAAAATTGTGAAAACTGCAGCGGGGCTGCGAGCGAAATATAAATCTTTAAAAACTGTTGACGCATTACAAATCGGTTGCGCTATAAACTATGTTTGCAAAAGATTCCTAACAAATGATCATCGCCTGAAAGGGGTTGATGAAATTCAGGTAATTTTAATAGGAGAATTAAAAAGTTAAAAAATGATCGGAGAATACAACAGCCAACGCGAGCCAATTATTTTAAAGGAATATGGCCGCAACGTGCAAAAATTAGTGAACTACATTCGTACGATTCCCGACAAGGAAAAACGTACTCAAATGGCGACCACCTTGATCGAGTTGATCAAGCAATTGGCGCCAGTGGCGAAAGAAGCACAAGAAAACCCGCAACGGATGTGGGATGACTTGTACATCATGGCCAACTTTAATTTGGAAGTAAACAATCCTTTCTCCACGCCTGACCGCAGCATTTTGCAGAAGAAGCCAGCTAAAATGGCTTACCCGCAAAGCGAAGTGCGCTTTAAACATTATGGAAAAAATATTGAACGTTTAGTTCAGGAGGCTCTGAAAAAAGAAGATCCACAAGAACGTGAGGAAGCAACCATCTATCTTGGTAAGCTGATGAAGACTTTCTACAGCAATTGGAACAAGGAAACACTCGATGACTCGGTGATTGTGAAGGACATTGCACTTTTGTCGAAGGGAAAATTGACGCTGAACCTCGACAAAGTGCGCGAAGACAATTTGTTTGAGAAATTATATCGCGAGAAAAAGCAGTTGCGCCCCGAGGGCAATCCGCGAGACAATCGCGATAACCGCAACCGCGGCAACAGACCATTCAATAAAAACCGTCATCAGCACCGCAGAAGAGATAAATGAGTTTGTTCAGGATCAAAGGCGGTCAAAGTCTAAAGGGAGAAATTATTCCGCAAGGTGCAAAGAACGAAGCACTACAAGTCATTTGTGCCCCGTTACTTACTTCAGAGCCTGTAACTATTCATAACATCCCTGACATTGCCGATGTCAATAAGCTGATCGAACTTGTTTCCGACCTGGGATGTAAAGTTGAGAAACTTCAAAAAGGCTCTTACCGGTTTACAGCCTCCAAGATCAATACGGACTACTTAAAATCAGAGGCATATCGAAAAAAGGCTGCATCGCTTCGTGGTTCGGTGATGTTGCTCGGCCCGATCCTTGCGCGATTCGGCTCGGCTTCAATTCCTAAACCAGGCGGAGATAAAATTGGGAGAAGAAGATTAGATACGCACTTCATCGGTTTTCAAAATCTTGGAGCAAAATTCAATTTCGACAGCGATGAAAATCTTTTTCACATCGATGCACGGGAGCTGAAAGGCTGCTATATGTTGCTCGATGAAGCGTCAGTAACCGGCACAGCTAATATCATTATGGCTGCTGTTCTTGCGAAAGGCGTTACAACTATTTACAATGCGGCATGCGAACCGTATTTACAGCAACTCTGCACAATGCTCAATCGGATGGGAGCGCAAATAAGCGGTATCGGCTCAAATTTGTTGACCATCGAAGGAGTTGAAAAACTCCGCGGTACGGAGCATACACTTCTTCCCGACATGATCGAGATTGGAAGTTTCATCGGTCTTGCCGCGATGACGAAATCGGAGATAACGATCAAGAATTGCCGGATCGGCATGCTCGGCATCATTCCCGATGTTTTCAAGAAATTGGGGATTAAGATGGAGTTTCGTGGTGATGATATTTTCATCCCTGCTCAAGAACACTACGAAATAGAGACTTTCATTGACGGCTCTATCATGACCGTGTCAGATGCACCCTGGCCAGGTTTTACCCCAGACCTTTTGAGCATCGTTTTGGTAGTTGCTGCACAAGCGAAAGGGACGGTCCTCATTCATCAAAAAATGTTTGAGAGCCGATTGTTCTTTGTTGATAAACTCATCGACATGGGTGCGCAGATCATTTTGTGCGATCCTCACCGAGCTACAGTCATCGGCCTCGATCGCAAGCAAGCGCTTCGCGGGGTGAAGATGGCCTCGCCTGATATTCGTGCAGGTGTTGCATTGTTGATTGCAGCTCTTTCTGCTCAAGGTGAAAGCGAAATTTCCAACATTGATCAAATTGATCGCGGTTACGAGAATATCGAAGGCCGCTTGAAGAAGTTGGGTGCGATGATTGAGAGGATTTAACCTCCAATGGTTGACATTGACTCAGTCAGTATAGGATGTTGTTTTCTCGCAGCTTCTGCCTCAACACCATCTTTCGCTCGATGGTTGAACGCAAAGAGCAATTCAGTTTTGATTTCATCATCTGATTTTCCAGCGCGCAAAAGGTCTTTGATATTCAATACGCCATCATCATACAAACAAGTTTTCAACACGCCTTGGGCTGTGATCCGTATGCGATTGCATGTTCCGCAAAAGGTTCGGCTGAACGCTGCTATGATGCCGATGTTCCCTTTGAAGCCCGGCACCTGATAATGGTAAGCAGTTGTGTTTTCCGGGTCGGAGATCTTTTGGAGGTTAGGAAATGAAGATTTGATATGCTCCAAAATTCTTTTGTAAGTCCAATTCAGTTTTGCATAGTGGCTTCCTTCGCCATTGAATGGCATCTCTTCGATGAAGCGAACTGAAATATTTTCATTTTTAGTTAGCTCAACCAGAGGGATGATGTCTTCGATGTTCTTTTCATCCATGACAACGGCATTTATCTTCACTTGAATTTTATTCTCAATCAAAAGTTGAAGCGTATTCCATGTCTTGTCAAATTCATCTCTTCGCGTGATTTTTTTAAAGCGATCGGCATCCAACGTATCCAGGCTTAAATTCACAGAAGCAATACCCATTGTCTTTAGTTCTTTCACATGTGGCCCCATCAAAATTCCATTGCTGGTTATGTGTACATCATTGATCCCCTTAATGTGAGTTATTTTTTCGATCAGCTGCATCAAATCAGTTCTTACAAATGGTTCGCCTCCAGTCAATCTTATTTTGGAGATCCCCATGCTCGCCAAGATCGAAACAAGTCTCTCAATCTCTTCAAAGGAAAGCAGCTCCTTCTTTGGTAAATAATTGATCCCTTCTGCAGGCATGCAGTAATAGCAGCGCAAATTGCAACGATCGGTTACGGCCAGCCGTAAGTAATTCAGGGGCCTTCCATGATTGTCGAAAAGTCTTGGCTGCGTCATAACAATGTAAATTTAACCAGGATTGCTCATTGAGAAAAACTTTTGTTTTGATGAACAATCTATCTCTTGTACTAATCGAATGATTGATGTGATTTCCGTGATTAAAGAAGGTTTGAACGGCTGAGTTGATTGATCAAGAGTTTGACTTAAAGATCAGGAAAATCAAGTTAATCTTTATTGCTTATCGAAGCACCAAAGACATTTTAAAGCGAACTAGTTTTGTCAATACTTAATCCCGGTTTAACTTGCGTTATGACAGATACAAAAATGAAGCTGAAAGTATTCGGAGTAGCCCGTGACATCATGGGAGGAAAAGAAGTTGAGGTGAAAACCGTTCAGAATGTCGCAGAACTTAAGAAGTTGCTATTAACCGATTTTCCAAAATTAAAAGAATTGAATTCGCTTCTGATCGCAGTCAATCAAACCTACGCTTCTGATGAAATTTCAATAGCAGAAACGGATGAAATCGCCATTATTCCGCCTGTAAGTGGTGGCTGAATTAAATGCTGTAAATTTCTTGTAGAGTTGAGGCAAAAAAGTTATTTTCATTTCAGATTTCTCAACCCTTCCAATCCGTTATCAGCCATGATTAAAATTACAGCAAAGCCCATCGATGTTCAGAAAGTCATCGATACGGCCTCCAGCTTAGGTGCGGGGGCCGTTAATGTTTTTATAGGTACCGTTCGCGACAATGTTCATCAAAAACATGTGCGATGGTTAGAGTACGAAGCGTACGAGGCTATGGCAGTTGCCGAAATGCGAATGATTATTGACGAGGCTGCTCATCGATGGAAATTGCAGGGGTGGGCGGTGAGCCACCGTGTGGGAACTTTAAAGCCGGGCGAAGTAGCAGTGGTTGTTGCAGTTTCTGCATCGCATCGCAAAGAATCCTTTGAAGCCTGTCAATTTATAATTGACACGATCAAAGCAAAAGTGCCGATCTGGAAGAAAGAAGTGTTTGAAGGCGGAGAAGAATGGGTTTCAGCAAATCCGCCTATGGTGATGAACGTTAATTAATAAATAATAAGGATCAATCCTTAAACAAAGAAGCCTGTTCAATTTAGAGCAGGCTTTTTCATTTCAGAACTGGCTCACAAACATTACCAGCATAGTGAGCGCAGCCGTTGCCACCAGCAACCCTAAGGCGATCACACCGGCAATATCTCTCAGAAGCGGATTAACGTGAATATGTACCTCAGGAAAGTGAAAGTGTCTTGAATGTGTTTTCATAGCGCCAACTATTTAATATAAATGTACCTTTTGTTTGGGCAAAAAGCCAACCATTATTTAACGAAAACGGCTATCAGATATTTTGGTTCAAAATATTTTTGATGAAAACAGCCTGACGGATTTTTTTTTGCCAGATGAGAATTTCTAATGGCTTATGACTGACATGAACATAGCTTGCTGGTGTTAAAGTATTACATGAGAAGATCTCAATAGTGCAGCCATGTTACGCTTGCCGATTTTCTTTTTGCTGAAACAGTGACGATTAAAATATTTCCATAGTCAGCATCATCAAAGTCCTTGTAATTTCCCTTTTTGGAAAGATGATTCGCAATTTTGGGAATGGTATTGGAATGACCGCAAACTAATATCGTCTTCCCCTCATGCGCCTGTAGCATTTTATCAATTGCTTCAAGTTTATTGGCCTCATATTCTTTAACGATCAGTGATTTTGATTTTCCTAATGGTTCAACCGTTTTTCTTGTTCTCACAAAAGCGGTGGAATAGATCGCCTCGATTGTAGTATTCTTAAAAAGACTCACTAAGTTCTCTGCTCTCGCCATGCCGGCTTCATTTAAGTCAGGATCCTTCGTTCCATCAGTAACTTTTTCGGCATGACGAAGAAGGATGAATGTGGTGAGCTTTTCATTTTGGGCGGTCGCCAGAATTGTTGCAAACAATAATAAAAGGGTCGCAAAAGTAAATTTCATCATGGCTTAAATTGATCGCTGATTTTTTTGGGAATGGTACAGCCCTCTTTTTGACCCGTGTCGGAAAGGTGAAAAATTTTCCAATCTCCATCTTCGCTCTTCAGCAAATGGAAAGCGTCAACTCCGCAGTGATTAAATTTTTTTCCGAGATAAAATGCATAGCTCGTCCATACCTGGGCAAGGTTTCCATCAATCTCTATTTTTTCATCCCAAATCATTTCATTCCAGGTTTCGGGATGAGGCGTGCCAACCGATTTTGCAAATCCGTCAATAGACGACTCAAGGCGAAGGATTGGTTTGCCTTCTTTGTCGTTACCTACGCGGGCCATAGTCACTTGTTTGGTAAACGCCTTGCGCAGCATCGCACTGTCGCCTTTCTGCATGGCTTCAAATAATTGGTTGATTGGCTTCATCACGGATTCCTTTTCATTTGTCGATTGAGAAAAAGCAATACGCGCTAAAAGAATGCAAATAGCGAACAAACCAAAGGTTGTTTTCATCTGGTTAAAAGATTTTTCACAAGTTAACGGATGTTAAAAAAATACACACAACATTTATATGATTGGCAGCTGAATTCTATTTTCAATTAGAAAATCTTAATTTTAAAGTTGGACACCAAACAACCTATGAGAAAAACCCAACTTACCGTCCTGGCTTTATTTATTGTGTTGCGCTTGATCGCCAGCCCTACTGACAGCCTCGAAAAAGCGCTCAAGACCGCCCTTGGCGAAAACAAAGTCAAAATTTACAACGAGCTTTTCCGTGCGTATGTCAACTCTGATCCCGTCAAGGCGATTGGTTATACCCGCGAGGCGTTGGCACTTGCCACCGAAATCAATGACCAGAAGGGAATGGCCGCATCTTACAATAACATTGGTGTATCGTATCGTAACCAAGGTGCGCTTGACAAAGCGCTTGAAAATTATTTGATGTCCCTTCGTATTTATGACAACTTGAAAAATGTTGATGGAATTGCAACCACTAAGAATAACATTGGTACGATCTATTCTTTGAAAAAGGATTATGGACAGGCTTTGAAATATTTTGAGGACTCCTATCAGCAGTTCAGCCAGACCAAGGACAAGCAAAAAATGATTGGCTCACTTAATAACCTCGGCAATATTCACAGCGATTTGCAATTGTATGAACAGGCGTTGAAGTTTTATTCTCAAGCGTTACAAATGAATGAGGAAACGGGCAAGATCTATTCTGACCCGCTCAACAATATCGGAAACCTTTATTTCAAACAGGGGAACTATCAACGCGCCACAGATTATTATCAACGCGCGATTAATTTGGCCAAAAAGGAAAACAACAGGATCACCGTACTTAATATCATGACCAACCTGGGAGAGGTCTTTTCAAAAACCGGACAGGCGGCCAAAGCACAAACGTGCCTTGATAGCGCCATGCAGTTGTGTAAAGAGTTGGAAGCGTATGTTTTTGAATCACAAATTCTGAAGAGCCTGGCAGGCAATTATTCAAAGCAGGGAAAGATGAAGGAAGCATATGAAGCCATGCTTAGCTACGATAAAGCCAAAGAGAAAGTTTATGGGGAGGAGAGCTCCAGAAGAATTGCTCAAATGGAAATGGCACTCGATCTTCAATCAAAGGAAAAAGAAGTGGATGAGCTAAAGATGGAAGGCACAATCAAATCAATGGAGCTAAAAAATACACGCATGGTCATCACCATTGTAGTACTCGTAATTATCGCAGCGATTTCGCTCTTCAATTTATTTCTAGTCAGAAAGAAAAGCGGATCAGTAGTTTAATGCGAGTCAGTAAATAAATTTAATTTGGAAAATGCGCTGATTCACTGGAGCGGTGGCAAAGATTCGGCTTTGAGCTTATATCGACTGCTCCAAAATAAAGAATACAACATAACGAATTTGCTCACCAGTTTAAGCGCGCAATACCAGCGCATATCAATGCACGGGGTGCGTGAGGCTTTGCTTGACGAACAAGCCCGAAGCATTGGCATACCATTGGTTAAAATGTATATACCTGAAATGCCTTCGATGGAAATTTACGAGCAAACATTGGCAGCCGCACTGACTGAGTTGAAAAACAAGGGCACATCGGTATCGGTCTTTGGTGATATTTTTTTGGAAGATCTGCGTACTTATCGCGAAAATAAATTAGGTGAAATTGGTGTTAAAGCTCATTTTCCTTTGTGGGGGCAACCAACGCAAAAGCTCATTTATGAATTTATTGATTCAGGCTTTAAAGCAGTGATCACATGCGTGAACGAAAGGTGTCTGGATAAAAGTTTTGTTGGAAGGAATATTGATGAAGCCTTTCTAAAAGATTTGCCTGAAAATGTTGATCCATGTGGAGAGAATGGTGAGTTTCATTCCTTTGTTTATGATGGACCAGTTTTTAAAAAGCCGGTGCGTTTCGTGGGAGGCGAAGTTGTTTACAGGAAATACAATTCTTCCAAAAATGATTCCCCAGATGAACGTGAAGTAGGAACTCCTTTCGATTATGGTTTTTGGTATTTCGATTTGCAAAAGGTGGAATCAGTCGTATCTTAAATTTTGCATAAATTGTAGATTGTAAAATTGAACCTTATGAAAGAATTTATGCTTCTTATTCGCAATGAGATCGACCACCAGAAATCCTGGCCCGAAGCTAAGCACAAGAAGTTTTTAAAAAGTTGTGAGAATTATATTGATCGATTGAAAAGAGGCAATCACCTGATTGCAGCGCAGCCTTTGATGAGAGAAGGAAAAATAATTTCAGGATCAATCGGCACCTGGAAAGAGTCACCGATCGGTAAATCGAAAGAAGTTCAGGTTGGCTATTACCTGATCCGTGCCGATAACATCAGCGAAGCAATAACACTTGCCAAAGAAAACCCTGAATTCGAGTTCAGCGCCAGTGCTAAGATTGAAGTGCGGCCGGTTAAGATGAAAGAAGAGACTACGGGTTTTGTTTATCCAAAAGAAATAAATTCCAAACCTTAACTATGCCTGAAAAAAAGTGTCTGGAGTGTGGCGATAAAATCACTGGTCGTTCTGATAAAAAATTCTGTTCGGATCAATGTCGCATTTCTTTTAATAATCGATTGAATAGCGATGAAACTAATCTGGTGCGCAATATCAACAATGCATTACGAAAGAATAGGAGAATTCTTTTGGAATTAAACACTACAGGCAAGACTAAAGTGTCTCGTGAAAAATTAAACGAACGTGGTTTTGACTTCCATTACTTTACAAGCATCTACACCACCAAGGACGGAGCGGTGTATCATTACTGCTATGAACAAGGTTATTTGCAAACCGACAAAGATTGGTTTCTGCTGGTAGTTCGCCAGGAAAAGAAATGAATTACATTTTCATTTTTCTGTTGAGATAAAGTTTCAGGTACTCATTAAAGTAATTTATTGTCGCGGAGGTATAGTCAATGGCCGTCTGGATTAATTCTCCTTGCCAAAAAGATTGTAAAGAAAATTTTATCAATTCATCCACATCGGCTGAGCCTTTTCTTGAAGCGCTGCGGAGTTGTGCCGATGCTACAGCTTGTGCCATGGTGGTCATCACTGTTTCCACATTTTTCATTTTCTTATCGCAAAGTGTGCGGTCAATTTTTTGAGCGCTCGGCTGAAGCTGCTTTAAAACAAAATCTACTCCACTGATTGAAAGTGTGCCCATAAATCGCGGAGGTGCGTATTGCATCATTCCTTGCACAGCCGTGATCCGGTCAGCTTCTGAACTCCATTGAGGTTGTTGTGTTTTTAAATAGGATGAAAGTGAGGAGGGCAAACTTTGTTTCACATCCAGCAGCCGCCACTTGTCTTCGCGAAGGTCTTCCACTAAAATTACGTAGCGCTTAATGCCGAGGCTGCCCGTGCCGGCAATTCTAAAGGCAACATCTCTAACTTTTAAAAAATCGCAATTTTCTTTTAAGAAAGCATTTACGCTTGACATGACTTCGTGATGAATATCTTTTTCCAGGAGATAGGTTTTGTTCTTGATGATTTTTAGTTTTCCCTTTTTTTTGTCGATTCGAACCTTGATCATCTCCTTTTCTTTTTTGCGCTCGGCCATTTCAAAGAATTCTTGGATCAATGCCGGGCTAGTCTCCTTTTCGATTGCATAAGCCTTGCCAGATGCCAGTTGCTTAGTGTAGACTTTCAAGACCAAAAGCATCAACCCTTCAGCTTCCGTCAAAGAATATTTCCAAAGGCTCGAAGCCATGCCAATGCTGCACAAAAAACGCGCGAGCTCCCAAGTAGCCGGAGCCAACATTGCCTCGTCAAAATCGTTGATATCAAAATAAGTCAAGCCGTTGAAGGCCCGATAAGAACCAAAGTTTTCCAAATGCAAATCGCCACAAACCCAAACCAAAGGTCCCCGAGCGAGAGCAGAACTTTTATGGAGATCCTCATAAAATAAATGACAAGTGGCTCTGTAAAAAGTGAAGTCATTATCAGCCATCAGCTTGTATTTCAGCGCGAGTGTTGGCTGATTTCTTTCGTGATGGAATTCTTTGATGCGTTGTTCAAGGGATTTCATAAATTGTTGTGAATAAGAAAACTACAACTTTTTTCAACGGATAAGGAATATTTATGAAAACGATTTTTCCAATTTCAATCTCACTGTTGCTGGTTATTTCATTGAGCAACTGCAATGGCCAATCAACATCCTTTAAACATAATTTGAAATCAAAAACTCTTCCCTGGTCTTCTGAACCTAAGACGAGAACATCTAATCAATTTACTTTTGCTGTGATTAGCGATCTCAATAGCGGTGAGCGAGCCGGCATTTTTGAAATTGCGATGGAACAAATCAACCTGCTAAAACCGGATTTTATTTTGAGTATCGGTGATTTGATCAATGGAGGTACTGAAGATACTGTTAAGCTCAAAAAGGAGTTTGATTCGTTTGACCAGCGCGTTACTAAGGCAGGAGCGCCTTTCTTTCACTTGGGGGGCAATCACGATCTTACCAACCCGGCTATGCGAAAGTATTGGGGGCATCGGTATGGTCGGAGGTATTATCATTTTGTTTATAACCAAGTTTTATTTTTGATGATTGATTCGGAAGACTATAGTGAAAAGCGGATGCAAGAGATTTATGTGGCCCGCAAAAGGGCAATCGAACTACTCGATAGTGGAAAGACAGAACAGGCCAACAAGTCCGCTTATTTCCAAATGCCTGAGCGAATGAGCGGAGAAATCAGTTCTGAGCAATCCACTTATTTTGAAAAGGTAATCGCAGATAATCCCAACGTGCGTTGGACTTTCATTCTTATGCACAAACCAGTTTGGAAAAGAGAAGGAGCAGGAAACCTTTCGAGAATCGAAAAGGCATTGAGTAAGAACAATTACACGGTCATCAATGGACACCTGCATGCCTATTCTTACACGCTTAAAGACAACCACGATTACATCATGCTCGGAACTACAGGTGGAGGCCAGGATGCTAAGAACAAAAATTCATTTGACCACATCACCTGGGTTTCATTCATCGACAACCAACCCTCCATTGCTAATCTTAGATTAGATGGCATACTGGATAAGACCGGTAAGATTCCATTGGACGGAGAAAAATATTGTTTTCAAGCATCTAAATGTGAAGAACCCAAAAAGTAAAATTAACTAATCAAATTTATAAAAGTTTATGTGGGATCTGAATAACAAAAAAGCTCTTGTAACGGGTGGCACCAAAGGCATCGGCTTGGCCGTCACAAAAGAATTTCTTGCGCTTGGTGCAGATGTTATGATTGTAGCTCGTTCAACCGAAAATTTAAAAAATCAGTTAAGGTCAGATAAATTGATTACGCTCGAAGGCGATGTGACAGATTCAAAATTTCGAACGAAAATAATTCAGAAAGCTGCCGAGCAATGGGGCAAACTCGATATTCTTGTGAATAATGTCGGCACAAACATCCGCAAAAACTTCGTTGATTATTCAGAGGAAGAATACCGAAAACTTTTTGAAATAAACTTGTTCAGCATGCTCGATCTTACGAAGCAATCTTTTTCACTTCTGAAGAATTCGGGTAATGCTAGTGTTGTCAATATTGCTTCTGTGGCTGGATCACTCGATGTTCAAAGTGGGCCGCCTTACGGAATGACCAAAGCAGCGATCATTCAGCTCTCTCGACATTTAGCGGCAGAGTGGGCGCCAAATCACATTCGCGTCAATACAGTTTCTCCCTGGTATATTGAAACTCCACTTACTGAATCTGTTTTATCCCAACCTGCCAGGCTCGAAAAAATTCTTGCCCGCACGCCCATGGCTCGAGTGGGTCAGCCTCAAGAAGTGGCAAGCCTTGTCGCATTTCTGGCAATGGATAAATCGAGCTACATCACCGGACAGAATATTCTGGTTGATGGTGGAATGAGTGTGAAAGGCCTTTAATAAACTTTCAAACGCTGACCATGAATTAGCTTTTTTTCTTTCCCGGAATTTTTTGCCCTCCTTGATAAAGGATAAATGAATCGAACTTGCCCTCACTGTTGGCAATGAATTCAATCTGTGCGTCAACTACTTTTAGGAAAAATTTTGTTTGCGACTCTGGGAAGATTTCATTTTTTCCCTGCCCCGTTGCCTGCGCCATTAAGTGACCGGCTTCTAATGTTATAGCAAGGGCAAAGTTGGGTGTCACTTCATAAACACCGACATATTGTTTCATCACGTCTTCGCTCACCTGAGTTTCAACGTGCGATGGAAGGGGCTTATTCGATTTTACTCCCTTTACTACATTAATTCTGTCTTTAAATAGAACTTCCTTCACACCTGGTTTTTTTTGTAGAAACTTCGCTTGGAGGATTGCAATCGCAGTTTGAAAACACCACAACATAGACTTCTTCTTTCGGTAAATAAATCGCGTTTGTAGCATATCCAAAAATTCCACCTGAGTGCTCGATTGTTGCACTTCCATTAATGTCATTCAACCCCCAACCATATCCGTAGTTAATCGGTTTTCCATTATTCAGTTTGTAATTGGTAAAAGCTTTTTGAATCGTTTCTTTCTTCACAAGTTTGTTTGCTTGAACAGCTTGATTCCAAGTGAGTAAATCATCCACATTTAACATGATAGATCCGGCAGAATAGGGCTGGGTCATGCTCAAATACTCTGCATTTTTAAAACCATCTCCTTTCTGATAACCCATCGCACGGTTCTTGATAATTTTTGATTGGCCACCATAATATGAATTCTTCATTCCTAATGGTAAGAAAATATTTTTTTCTAAAAACTCTGGATAGCTCACGCCTGATGCTTTTTCTATGATATAGCCCAGCATGAAGTAAGCGGAATTGCTGTACGACCATTTTTCACCAGGTGCAAATTCCATCGGCTCGTTTTTGAAGACATCAATCATTTCGAGCGGAGTCATGTCGTTGCGCCAAAGTTTCCTCCACTTTTCAAGATCAGTGTAACTTTTTATCCCAGACGTATGTGTGAGCAAATGATGAACGGTAATGTTGTGGCCATTCATCGGGTAGTTTTCGATGAATTTTGTAACAGGATCTTGAAGAGAAAGTTTGCCCTGCTCCATCAGCATAAGGATTGACACTGCAGTGAACTGTTTTGTAATCGATCCGATTTCAAAAACGTGTTCAGGCATCATGACAATGTTGTGCTCCAGGTCTGCCATGCCAAATGCTTGGCGGAATACGACCTTGCCGTCTTTAGCGATAAGCGCAACGGCTCCTGGTTCATCGGCTTTGTACTTTGCTTTGAGCAACTCATTGGCATCGGATGTTAAGTTCTGCGCATGGGCAAAACATGAAACAAGAAAAAGAAGGACAATGGAAATAGGTTTCATAAAAATTGGGTTGGTTTGCAAAGTAAACTTAACGGAGATTGTCAACTATTGTTTTTTGATCGAAAATGAATATTTTTTTGACCCTTAAAAAATGTATTACCTAATGTTTTGATATATCATAATTCTATGTATAGATTTGATCTATGTTTTCAAAAGAGCTATTAAAAGGAACACTTTCCGCCATGATTTTAAAATTATTGGCAGAGGAAGGGAAAATGCACGGATACGAAATGGTGCAGCGTGTGCGCACGCAATCGAAAGATAAAATTCTCATTAAGGATGGATCGCTTTATCCAGCCTTGCAGAAAATGACAGAAGATGGTTTGCTGTTATTCAAGGAAGAAATTGTTGGAGGGAGGGTGCGCAAATATTATTCTCTTACATCTAAAGGCCGCAAGCAATCGGCTGTAAGTGTTAGCGAACTCGAAGATTTCATTGCCACCATTTCTCAGGTTGTATTTCCAAAAACTAAGCCAAAATTGGTATGAACCTCACTGATGAAAACGTATCGCTGATTCAGAGTCTCTTGGAAGAAAGTCCAATTACAAGAGTAGAGATGAAAGACAATTTGATTGATCATTTGTGTTGCGCAGTTGAAAACAAAATGAAAACAGGCATCGCGTTTGAGAAAGCCCTTGCTTCTGCATTGATTGAGCTGGTGCCCAATGGTTTTAAAGAAATCGAATTCGAGACTTTTATATTGTTAAACACAAAACAAATTACAATGAAAAAGTTAACGTATTTGACTGGCTTGATTTTCAGTTTATTTGCTAGTGTGGGCGTGCTTTTAAAAGTTTTGCGTTATCCGCCTGCTAACGAACTTTTGATCCTTGGCTTTGGTGGACTCGCGATTTGCTTTGTGCCATTACTGTGGGTTGTCCGTAAACCTGAAAAAACTCCGTTCGAACGCAAACGCGATAATGTTGCGCTTATTAGTTTAGCGCTGCTTTCAATTGGCAGTGTACTTAAAACTTTTCATGTTGTTACTGCCAATGAAACGTTGATAATTGGTACAACTGTATTCGTCTTTGGTTTTTTGCCAATGACGTTTTAAAAATGTACAGAGAGTCGATAGCAAACTGAGTTAATTTATTGCCCAATGGCTCACCCGTTGTGTCCTCTCAGCGGATATTTTATTTAAAATTCCAATATGAAAAATAAACTAGGTATTCTGGTAGTGTCTGTTCTCTGCCTTTCATGTTCTTCTGACAAAAATGAGGAGCGAAGAAAGTATCTTGAAACAAATGGTATTGAAATAAAAAAAGAAAGAGTAATCGCATGGTTCCCTAAGGATTCTGTATCCGAAAAGAGGATGAATGAGATCGTAGATACATTAAACATGGGAATTGCTTTAGCCGACAAATTCATTGGAGGCCCAAAGGAATGGCAGATGTTCAGCAACAAAAAGCTGACCTATTATTATAGTCCGGGGCCATTTTTTATAGCTAATACTTCCAATTCGGGCGACATTTTTATTCCTTTCATAAGATTAAAAAACAATACGATGCCATGGCTTCACGAAACTATGCACGTTCTTCTTCGTTCGAAAAAAGGAAACTGGCATAATAAATCAAATGTGATTAGTTATTTCTACATGCCTCAATGGTTTAACGAAGGAATGGCTGAATACCTGGCCGTGAAAATATCGTATGACAATAAAATACCTAAAGTTGATCTGTTTAAGAGTGGCGGATATTTATCTGTGGACTCGGTTTGCTGGAAGAACCTTCAGCAAGAAAATGGGCCTGACGTTTTAAGTAAAATTGGCAAAGCTGGGGCACCAACTGAATTGGCCGGAGAGAAAAGAAGAGAATTTGCACCTCCCTTTTACAACTGCTCATGTTCTTTTACAAAATACCTTGTTGAGACTTATGGTCTGGAGAAGATGCTTACTGCCAATTCAGAATTTGAGCATGAGCACGAGACCATCGAGAAGCTCACGCAAAAATCAATAGAGGAATTAAAAAAAGAATGGATAGATCAACTTAGAAAAGATGCGAAATAGCAAATGCCCTTGAAGCAAATAGTTGAATCATGTAGGTGAATTGTGATCGCTATTGCGGATTCTTTATTTGTAGTTATCTTCAGAATACATAATTGATAGAAACCAGAATAGGAAAAACTCCTACAGAATGCCGGAGACTTCTTTTATATTTATGAATATCACTGCAGGGGGTGTTGCCATGACAGCTGCACACAAAAGAACAAAGGATTAAAATAGGTTGCCAAAATGATATGACAATTAGAGAGCTGACATATGAGTTAAACGCAGATCTCAAGGTAATGGATACGAAGTTGTCTGAGGCAATTTGCTTTAGTGAAATTAGAAACAAAGTATCAGGCGCGTCAAAAATGAGTAACCTTCAAATTTTGTTGCTGGTGACTATCGTTTCCAATAAAACTGAATTTCAAGAAAAAGTATTTATAGAGTTTATAGATAACGCCAAATGAAAATCGGTTAGGCAATAGAATTGTTATCCTGGTGAAATGCAGATTGAGCTTCTCAAAATCCCGATTCAGCCTCCTATCGAAACACTTCGATGATAGCCTTCGGCCAGCGAGTTGAATGGAAGTGTTACAATCAGGAATCCGTCTTGAAAGGATGCGGTAATCCGACTGATATCTACAAAATAAGGAATGGGCTTGTTGTAAATTACTTTAGGCACCTCAAGCAACAAATTGTCTGATCGAAATTGAAGGGTATAGAACACACTCAGCATATTGTTGTTGATTTCGACTTTAAGGTTTTCTCCACTCACTCCCGGCACCTTCAAACGGATTTCTCGATGGTCTTGAAATTGCTTCCGATTCAACAAGGGCTCACTAATTCCCCCGTTTATTGTGTTGAGCACATCAATAGAAGTTAACAGCTCATCGCTCACAAATTTTCTTGTTTTCATCATTCACTTCCTTTGAACCTTCTGATATAAACAATCTGCATACCATAGATAGTTTCAACGACAAGACGTCAGTTTTAAGAACGATCGCCTGGCCAATTTGTCTCTTATGATGATGTGGGTAAGGGGAAAGCAAAGAAGCACCGCCATTTCTGGCGATGCTTCTTAAAATAATTTAAATTAAAAAACTCAAGCTGACATCCGTGACTTGAATTTCTTTGTCAGCTCTTCTATACTGTTTTTGAAGTTAGGGTCTGTCTTCATCATGTCTTCTACAGATTCCAGCGCGTGTATCACAGTGCTGTGATCGCGACCGCCAAAATTTTCTCCGATCAATGCTAACGTAAGCTGTGTGTAGCGTTTGCAGAAATACATTGCAGTCTGCCTTGGGATTACAATCTCACGCTTCTTCAATTTGCCCTTCATTTGCTCCAACTCAACTTTGAAATAGTCGGCAATGGTTTTTTGAATATAGTCTACGCTAACATCGCTCTGAATTTCTTTGATAATATTTTTCAACACCTCTTTGGCGAGGTCGAGGTCGATATTTCTTTTCAGCAACGTAGCATGAAAGAGAAGCGAGTTGAGCACGCCTTCCATGTCGCGCAGGTTGGTATCAACGCTGTATGCTAAATACTCTGCTACATCCGTAGGAATTTCGATTCCATCAGATTGCATTTTTTTGTTGATGATGGCAAGCTTCGTTTCGAAATCAGGCTCTTGCAAGTCGGCAGTGAGCCCCCACTTGAAGCGTGAGAGTAATCGTTCTTGAAATCCTTTCAGATCGCGAGGTGCGCAATCGCTTGTCATGATGATCTGCTTACCAGATTGATGGAGTTGATTGAAGATGTTGAAAAATATCTCTTGTGTTTTTTCACGTCCGGCCAAAAATTGAACATCATCCAAAATGAGCAGATCTACTTGTAAATAGAAATTTTGGAACTCTTGCATTTTTAAATTTTGCAGCGCGTTCAAAAACTGATTGGTAAAGTCGTTTTGATCAACGTAAAGGACAACTTTCTCTGGCATGTTCTTTTTGATCTCATTCCCGATCGCTTGTACCAGGTGAGTTTTGCCCACACCCACGCCACCGTAAAGCATCAAAGGATTAAAAGAGGTGGTGCCGGGTTTTTTTGCAACCGCAACTCCTGCGGAGCGGGCCAGGCGGTTACAATCGCCTTCAACAAAATTATCGAAACTGTAATTGGGATTCAGTCGTGAATTTACTGTACGCGGGTCAAGTGCCTTGTATGCGAATGGCGAATATTCTCCGCGAGTATTTTCCTGAGTTGGCTGATTTTTCTTCACGCCATTGCCGTTGGGGTAATTTACCAACACAGGAGGGTTTTGAAGATTGCCACTGTCAACCACTACAGAGTATTCGAGTCGACCATGTTCGCCCAATACCTGACGAACCGCTTTCTTTAGTACGGGCACATAGTTTTCTTCAAGCCACTCATAAAAAAATTGCGATGGAACCTGAATCGTGAGCACATCACCTTCTGTTCTTACCGGCTCAATAGGTTTAAACCAAGTATTGAAATTTTGCTCGTCTACATGTTGCTTGATTATATCGAGGCAATCGGTCCAGACGCTGGTGGTGATATCAACTTCCATTGATGCGGGCTGCTGTTTAGTTTAGTCGGCTTTTTTTGAAGGGGGACAAAGGTGTAAAAAAATTAAAGAACAAAAAATAATTTTTCTCTTTGATTTGTTCGCCCTTTCGGTATGATCAAAACCAATTCTGGAAGATACCGAATCAGAATAATTTCCAAGAGGTTTTGGGTAATTTTTTTTTAATTTAAAAAAAATTCTCGCGTTTTTTTAATGCATTTTAATATATCAACTTGAACCGTCTTTTCATTCGATTTCAATGCAGAAAAATAGTTTTGGCTTGGATTTTGAACAACACACCGTCCGTGATTGGGAAAAAATTGCGCAACAAGAAGTGGCAGGCCCTCCATGGACCAAATTGACGAAAGAAAATTCGGGTTTACAGATAAAGCCGTATTACGATTCGTCAGATTCGGTTAAAGAAAATAAAATATCGATTGAATCTTCTGAGCGAAAATGGGTCAACGCTCCTAAAGTTTTGGTGGCCGATGAAAAGAAGGCAAATGCCGAAGCGTTAGCTCACTTGAATTCAGGCGCGGATGGCGTTTTCTTCGAGTTGCAATTGCAATCCGTAAACTTCGAGGCTCTTCTGAAAGATATTCAAATCCAGTTCTGTACTGTGTTTTTCAGTGCAGAAAATAATTCAGCAAATTGTTTAAGCGCATTCGCGGATTATGCCGGAAAGAAGTCTCTGCAAGAAAAAGTCACTGGAGCATTTTTCTTTAAAAATTATGCGATAGAAAAACCTGACTATTCGCAACTCAAGGCTTTTAAAAACTTTTACTCCTTTAGTATACGTATAAAGGAGAATCAGAACATTGTTGATGAAATTGTGGACAGCTTGTTAACGGCTGTTGATATCATTGACGGACTGGCCAAAGAAAAAATTTCAACCGAACAGGCTATTCGATCAATTGCGTTTTCGATTTCTGTTACTACCGATTTCTTTTTGACCGCTTCGAAAATTCGTGCGCTGAAAAATTTATGGTTTCTCTTGCAAAAGGCTTATCAAATAAAAGACCCTTCTCTTCATGCCTTCGTTCATGTGGATTCAAAAAAATGGGTCAAGGAAAATTATCAGCCTCACGGCAATCTGCTCAAACAAACAACCGCTGCTATGGCCGCTGTAATTGGAGGTTGTGATGCTCTTTCTGTGGAGGCAGAAGACGATGCTAATTCAATGATGAGCCGCATTGCTCGCAATGTTTCTTCCATGCTTCGTGAAGAATCTCATTTGTCGTTAGTGAATGATCCGATGGCCGGATCGTTTTACATTGATTCTTTAACCAATCAAATTGTAAATGAGTCATGGAAAAAAATTCAAAATGCAAAATCTGAATTCACTAAAACAGAATTCAAACCGATTCATTCCTTCTATACTAAAAATGAAGGTTGGCTTTCACCTGAGAAAATTTTAATCAGGTCATCAATTGATGAAACCGACCTCGAAAACGTTGCACTAAAAAATTTCACTGCAGGGCTTCCTCCTTACTTGCGCGGACCCTATGCCACAATGTATACGGTACGTCCGTGGACTGTTCGTCAATATGCAGGGTTTTCAACAGCAAAAGAATCGAATGCTTTTTATCGGAGAAATTTAGCTGGCGGACAAAAAGGTTTGTCTGTGGCATTTGATCTTGCAACACATCGTGGTTATGATTCTGATCACCAGCGTGTGGCCGGTGACGTTGGCAAAGCGGGAGTAGCTATCGACTCCGTGCTCGACATGAAAATTCTGTTTGATCAAATTCCACTCGATCAAATGTCGGTGTCGATGACGATGAATGGGGCGGTGATTCCCATCCTTGCATTTTATATTGTTGCTGCTGAGGAACAAGGAGTAAAACCTTCTCAACTCAATGGAACCATTCAAAACGATATTCTCAAAGAGTTCATGGTACGCAACACGTACATCTATCCGCCCGCGCCATCGATGCGCATTGTTGCTGATATTTTTTCATACTGCTCGCGTCACATGCCAAAGTTCAACAGCATTAGCATCAGCGGCTATCACATGCATGAAGCAGGTGCGCCTTCTCACATTGAGCTAGCGTACACACTTGCAGACGGGATGGAATACATTCGTGAAGGTCTGAAGGCGGGAATAGCCATTGATGATTTTGCTCCGAGACTTTCATTCTTCTGGGGCATCGGCATGAATTTTTTTATGGAGGTGGCGAAAATGCGCGCGGGCCGTTTGCTGTGGTCGAAGATCGTGAAACAGTTCAATCCGAAAAATGAAAAGTCGATGGCGTTGCGCACGCATTGTCAAACGAGCGGTTGGAGTTTGACTGCACAAGATCCCTACAACAATGTGACACGGACTTGCATCGAGGCGATGGCAGCCGTACTGGGGGGTACCCAATCGTTGCACACCAATTCACTTGACGAAGCGATTGCATTACCCACTGATTTTTCAGCACGTATCGCTCGCAACACGCAGCTTTATTTGCAAAAAGAAACGGGAATTACCCAAGTGGTCGATCCGCTTGGTGGTTCGCATTACGTTGAATATCTGACCGAACAACTCGCTACGAAAGCTTGGGCGTTTATCGAAGAAGTTG
Organism: Bacteroidota bacterium; assembly: GCA_016178785.1. GTDB lineage: Bacteria > Bacteroidota > Bacteroidia > Cytophagales > Cyclobacteriaceae > ELB16-189. The sequence goes on from JACOSO010000003.1 coordinate 33,510, forward strand.
AAAACCTCGGTGGCATGACCAAAGCAATTGAGCGCGGATTGCCAAAGCTGAGAATCGAAGAAGCTGCAGCAGCCAAGCAAGCGCGCATTGATTCAAGCGATGAAGTGATCG
>JACOSO010000078.1 GCA_016178785.1 Bacteroidota bacterium
GGAACTCCATAAACAGTAACACTGAATGTTCCTGCAGGTCCTGGACAACCGGCTACAGTCGCTGTAACCGAATAGACACCTGTTGCGGAAGTAGTAGCGGCGCTTATAGTTGGATTTTGAGTTGTTGAAGTAAATGTATTTGGCCCTGTCCAGTTATATGTTGCACCTGCGATATTACTTGCAGTTAAACTTAGTGTTGAACCTGCGCAAAGTGTAGCAGTGCCGCCGGCCGTTGGAGCGGCAGGCGCAGGATTTACTGTTACCGTTGTTAAACCTGCGGAACTATTACATCCCAATACATTAACATAAACAGAATAAACACCTGCGGCTAAAGTAGAAGCGTTTGGTATTGTTGGATTTTGAACATTGGAAGTAAATGTATTTGGACCGGTCCAGCTGTAAGTGGCACCCGCAACTGTAGTGGCGCTTAAACTAATTGTTTGTAAAGCACAAATAGGAGTGTTGTTAGAAGCAGTTGTTGCAGCCGGAATAGGATTAACAGTAACGCTTATTGTAGCATTAGGTCCTGTACAACCTGCAACAGTTACATTGACTGTATAAATACCGCTTGCTAAAGTTGTGGCCGCAACAATAGTTGGATTTTGCAATGCAGATGAAAAACTGTTTGGTCCGCTCCAGCTATAAGTAGCACCTGCAATTGCAGATGCAGTTAAATTTAAATTGGAACCTGCACAGATTGGTGAGTTAGAACCAAGAGTAGGTGAACCCGGAATTGGATTTACAATAACATTCACAGTACCATTTGGTCCTGTACAACCTGTAACAGTTGCACTAACGGAGTACACCCCTGCGGCTAAAGTTGTAGCACCCGGAATAGTAGGATTTTGAACATTCGATGTAAATGTATTCGGACCAGTCCAGTTGTAAGTAGCACCCGCAATTGCTGAAGCTGTTAAATTAATTGTTGAACCTGCGCAGATCGGGGAATTACTTCCTGCAGTCGGAGCAGCAGGAGTTGCATTGATGGTAACAGCAAGCGTTACTGCTGAACTTCCGCAGCCCATTACAGATATAGTTAAACTATAAGTGCCATTGGCAGCCATTGTAACACCGGCAATTGTAGGATTTTGTAAAGCCGAACTAAATGAATTCGGTCCTGTCCATGCATAAGTTGCACCCACTATTGTTTGTGCTGTTAAACTTAAAGTCGTTCCTGAACAAACAGGTGAGTTACTTGTTAATGTTGGAGAAGCAGGTACGCCGTAAACAGTAACACTGAATGTTCCTGCAGGTCCTGTACATCCGCCGACTGTTGCTGTAACGGAATACATTCCGGTTGCTGCAGTCGTCGCTCCAACTATGGTTGGATTCTGAACACCTGATGCGAAACTGTTTGGTCCTGTCCAATTGTAAGTAGCACCTGCAATTGCAGATGCTGTTAGATTGATGTTTGAACCTGCACAAAGAGTAGAAGTGCCGCCGGCCGTTGGAGCAGCAGGAGTTTGATTAACAACTACGTTAATTGTTCCTCCGGGACCCGGACAACCTGCAACAGTAGCTGTAACGGTATATATACCTGCGGCTAACGTTGATGCTCCAACTATAGTTGGATTTTGTAAAGCAGAACTAAAAGCATTTGGTCACGTCCATGCGTAGGTCGCACCCACGATAGTAGATGCGGTTAAACTTAAAGTTTGTCCTGAAC
>JACOSO010000079.1 GCA_016178785.1 Bacteroidota bacterium
ATGCCTAGCTATAAACATTGAACCCTTTCAGAGTCTGATCAATTAGCTTTGATGACTATGGTCGGAAGACCTGACCGGCACAGAAGGGGTGTGAAATAAATAATAAAATCCTCACTTCCAAGCAGTGTCTCGCCTCGGACACTGCGTTGAGTTTTAATTTCGCGGAGTCCGAAGCGAGACTCCGCTAAGAAGAAATAGAGGGCCATTAATGTCATCCTAAAAAAATTCGGTTCACTTTGTGTCATTGTTGTTCGGTGTAAAATGGCAGCAACTCCGAAATATACTCAATTGCATTGGCGGGATTGGCTTGTCAGCGATCTTGTCAAGCATCGTCTCTTGTTTCAAGGACGATGCGGCATCGTGAACCGCTGTATCGTCCCCGAAGCGGGAGACGATACTTGACCAAGAGAAATTACCAGGATTGTTAAAAGCGTTTGGGCTACAATATTCATCTCCATCACATCAGTCAACCATTCGACTATCAATAGGCAAATAAGTCCAGCTACCAAGAATAAGTAGAGGGCCATTAATGTCATCCTAAAAAAATTCGGTTCACTTTGTGTCATTGTTGTTCGGTGTAAAACCGTTTGTTAATCTGGGCCTGGATAAAGTGAGTCGTAATATGATTTTGGGTAATCTTCAAAAGTAACAAGGTTGTCCTTGGTCATGAATAACTTAATCTTGTAAGATGGTTCTTCCTCTAAAGATGAACAGGTCACATCGAATCTGAACCTATCACCATCTTGTCCAACAATCGTCACGCTGTTTATGAAATCGTGATCAGAAATTATACTGTTAAAGAAATCGCGCCCAATTACTTTTGTCACATGAAACCCCTTGTTGTCGGTTATATCGATTTTTAGTTTGAAGTCTCTTCGCCTGATTTTGTCTGTGATCATTTTTCCCTTGTCCGAATGTTCTCTGAAATAATTTACATATGAGTTTGGGATAGGAAAAATTATTGCAGTGACGTTGTATTCGGAAATTATCGCAGTTGATTTTGTTTCGCTACTGTCGGCCGGATAAAAGTAAGTAGTGTCAACTTGCGGATTGTATTTTGATTTGTTGATTATTGAATCGATTGATGAGGATTCGGTCTCTTTGTTTGCAGATTGACCGCAGGTGGTAACAATGATCGATATAGCTAAAAGAATAAGAAAGTTCTTCATCATTATTAGCGAATGACATGCGCCTCCGAAATATACATAATTGCATTGGTGGAAATTTAGTCAAGGTCGGAAGACCTGACGGCACAAGATAACTTTGGGATATGTAGTTACATTACTATTCTTCGGATAAACCTAAAAAGCATTACTACTCCAAGCCCAACAAGAGAGCAAGTAAGAGCAAGTATTGTAGCTATAATAATAGGTTCCTTACTGAGTGGAAAGAAGTCAATTAGTAGATAAAGCTCCAAGGATAATATTAATACGCCCAGCCCAAGCATCCATAATATTATTTTCTTATTGTCAGCATCAACGTCAGTTGTCATTAATAATTTCACTGACTTATGCAGCACTCCAACACCTATCGTTGGAATATACGCTTGATAATTTTCCGCAAGTAAATTGATGGTAATTTCAGTCTTTCGATAAAAAACTGGTAGGTGAAATTTTTTATTGACCTGAACCCAAAGTAACTCATCACTCAGTTGCTTTGGCGTGACGTGATTTGGATTCTGCCCAGCAAGCACCATGTCTGCCTGATTTCTCTGCAGGACTTCGGTATAGTAGTTGTAATGGTTTTGTTCAAGTAAAATTGGTCTATTGCTTTCATTATAGAACGCACTATGTGCTAAGAACTGACTTTGAGGATCGCATGACACATCAATATTTACATCCTGTAAGTCTGCATTAGAAGAGTTTTCGATTTTTATCGAAACGAAGTTTAAGTGCTTTGTAAGTCTACCGTTATGATAAACATCAATAGCACCCCAGTTATCTACTTGAGAAGAGGTTGCGATTGACTGAAATGAAGTCGAATATTTTAATAAACAGAGCCTATTCTTAAATTTTTCAAGAAGTACTCCAATAAGTAAGCTGATGATTCCAGTCGCTCCAAGAGGAATTACTTTAGATGTCCAGTCGACCGATGTTTCAGCGTCCATAAGTTTTGTTTTTTAGGAGCGGCTTATTCTTTGCAGCTTAAATATACAACTCTCGCGTGAGGGTTGGAGCGGCCTGTTTGAGCCCGAAATGGAATGTGGGCTGGTGGCGAGTAGCGACAGCCCGACCCGTGCGGTGGAATGTGTGAAGGATGGGGGGCACGCCCAACCATAATTCCAGATTCTAAATTTTAAAATTTCAAATTCGGCTATCTGTAACCTGCAATTTATAATCTGTAATCTCCTGACTTGGAACTCAAATTGGCCTCAAACCTCTTAATCAGCCCCAATTTCCCCTGCCAGTATGTCATTATTTGAAGGATAAAAGCCCAATGGCACAATGGTTGTCAATAGTGAGCTGACTAAAAAAGCAACCGAAAACTTAAGAATATCATGGGAAAAATAATTGGAATCGACTTAGGAACAACCAACTCGTGCGTAGCCGTAATGGAGGGCAACGAACCGGTGGTGATTGCCAACAGCGAGGGCCGCAGAACAACACCTTCGATCGTGGGCTTCCTGGACAACGGTAAGGGCGAGCGCAAAGTAGGTGATCCTGCCAAGCGCCAGGCGATTACCAATCCGAAAAACACGGTCTCTTCGATCAAGCGCTTCATGGGGAAGAAATTCAACGAGGTGAGTGGCGAAAAGAAAATGGTGAGTTACGCTGTAGAGAGCGGCAACAATGACACCGTGCGTGTAACCATTGGTGACCGTACTTATACTCCGCAGGAAATCTCTGCGATGATTTTGCAGAAGATGAAAAGCACGGCTGAAGATTACCTCGGCACGACAGTAACAGAAGCTGTGATCACGGTGCCTGCTTACTTCAATGATGCAGAACGTCAGGCTACAAAAGAAGCCGGACAGATTGCAGGCCTCGATGTGAAGCGTATCATCAACGAACCTACTGCAGCTGCGTTGGCGTATGGTCTCGACAAGAAAAACAAAGACATGAAGATTGCAGTGTACGACTTAGGTGGTGGTACATTCGATATTTCTATTTTGGAATTAGGTGATGGTGTGTTTGAAGTGAAATCTACCAACGGTGATGTGCACCTTGGTGGTGATGACTTCGACATGCGTATCATGAACTGGTTGGCCGATGAATTCAAGGCTGACAAAAACATTGACTTGCGCAAAGACCCGATGGCGCTGCAACGTTTGAAAGAAGCTTCTGAAAAAGCGAAGATTGAATTATCGAGCGGATCGGAAACTGAAATCAACTTGCCTTACATCACTTCTGTTGATGGAGTACCTGAACACTTAGTGAAAAAATTGTCTCGTGCGAAGTTTGAACAACTTTGTGATGATTTGATCAAGAGAACTTTGGAACCTTGCCGTAAAGCAGTTGCTGATTCGGGTGTGTCAGTTTCACAGATTGATGAAGTGATTTTGGTGGGCGGTTCAACCCGTATTCCCCGCATCGTTGAAGAAGTAGAAAAATTCTTCGGCAAGAAACCTTCGAAAGGAGTGAACCCTGATGAGGTTGTAGCCATAGGCGCTGCGATTCAAGGAGGTGTGTTGACCGGTGAGGTGAAAGACGTGTTGTTGTTGGATGTTACTCCGCTTTCATTAGGTATCGAAACGATGGGTGGTGTGATGACAAAGTTGATTGAATCTAACACTACCATTCCTTCTAAAAAATCAGAAGTGTTCTCAACGGCATCTGATAGCCAGCCTTCAGTAGAGATTCACGTATTGCAAGGTTAGCGCCCGATGGCGAAAGACAACAGAACCATTGGAAGATTCCACTTGGATGGAATTCCGCCTGCACCTCGCGGTGTGCCTCAAATTGAAGTGATCTTTGATATTGACGCAAACGGTATCCTCCATGTTGCTGCCAAAGATAAAGGCACAGGTAAAGAGCAGAAGATTCGCATTGAAGCATCAAGCGGATTGACGGATGCAGAAATCCAGAAGATGAAACAAGAAGCTCAAGCCAATGCTGAAAACGATAAGCGTGAGAAAGAGAAAGTTGAGAAAGTAAATCAAGCTGACTCTTTGATCTTCCAGACTGAAAAGCAGATGAAAGAATTTGGCGACAAACTTTCTGATGGAAACAAAACTGCGATCAATGGTGCGCTTGAGAAATTGAAAGCTGCACATGCGAGTAAAGACCTTACTGCTATTGATGGTGCGATGACTGCACTCAATGCAGCATGGCAGGCAGCTTCTCAAGAAATGTATGCAGCATCGGGTCAGGCTGAAACGCAGCAACCTAATGCAGGAGCCGGCAACGGATCTGCAGGCAACAACTCCGGTGGCGGTGATGCCCAAGACGTAGAGTATGAAGAAGTGAAGAAATAAGTTAGAAGTAGAAAGGTTAAAGTAACAAAACTGCCGGGTGGAAGCTCGGCAGTTTGTGTTTGGGTATATTGCAAATGAACGAATATCGCTCTTAGATGAAGTCTTTCTTCAGGCAACATATTGAAAAAATCATATCGCTGACTGACGAAGAATTTGATTTTATCTACTCGCACTTTACGCCAAAAAAATTACGGAAACATCAATTCTTGATCGAGCCCGGTGATTCTGTTGTTAACGATTATTTTGTATTGAGCGGCTGTTTGAAAGCTTACCAACTCGACAAAAATGGTAAGATGCATATTCTTCAGTTTGCTATGCAGGACTGGTGGATTACAGATTACCAGGCGCTTTACAAAGGAATCAATGCTACCATATTTCTGGATTGTATCGAAGACAGCGAAGTACTTTGTCTTTCGCTCCACGATCGGGAGAAATTGTGTTCAGAGCTTCACAAAATCGAATTCTTTTTTCGAAAAAAATCAAACGGAGGTTATGTTGCCCTGCAACAGCGCATTCTTTCTTTACTCACAAGTAGTGCATCAGAACGCTACGAGCAGTTATTACAGCTTTATCCTCAACTTTTTCAGAAAGTGCCAAAGCAATTGATTGCAGCTTACCTTGGCGTGTCGCGCGAAACGCTTAGCCGACTCCATTCACAAGCAAAATAATGTGATGTAGGTCACATCAAAATTGTGACTTACCTCCTATGCCTCTTGGTTCAGTTGGATGATTTTTGCATCATAAATAAATCATTCATCATGAAAAGAATATTCCACTTTCTATTGGCAGTAATCCTTACGGGAAATTTTGCCATGCACGCACAAGACAAGAAAAAACCCGAAAACAAATTAACTCATCAAAAAATGAAAGCAATGAAAATCTTATTTGTATTAACCTCGCACAGCGAATTGGGAACAACAGGTGAAAAAACGGGTCTCTGGATTGAAGAGTTTGCCACTCCATACTATTTTTTTACCGACAAAGGAATTGATGTTACCATTGCATCACCCAAAGGCGGTCAGCCTCCGATTGACCCAAAAAGCAATCTTCCTGATTACAGCACTGTGGCAACCAAACGTTTCTATGCTGACAAAACCACTATGGACAAACTCAGTAAGACACTCAAGCTTTCAGAAGTAAATCAAAAAGATTATGATGCCATCTTTTATCCCGGTGGTCATGGCCCGATGTGGGATCTTGCGGAAGACAAACAGTCTATTCAATTGATCGAATCTTTTTACAGTAACAATAAACCGATTGCGTTAGTATGTCATGGTCCGGCCGCATTAAAACATGTAAAAGATAAATCGGGGATGCCTTTGGTGAAAGGAAAAAAAGTAACGGCCTTCACCAATACGGAAGAGGAAGCCGTGCAATTAACAAAAGTAGTTCCGTTTTCATTAGAAGATATGCTGAAAGCAAATGGAGCTAACTATGTAAAAGGAAATGACTGGGGTTCTTTTGCCGTTGCCGATGGATTGTTGATCACCGGTCAAAACCCTGCTTCGTCAGAATTAGTTGCAGAGAAATTGATTGGTGTCTTAAGCGAATCCATATCAAAGTAAGTCATTAGGTTTTCAACAGGAAGCCATCGTATGTTGCGATGGCTTTACTACTTTTTAAAAGAGCGAAACATGAAAACGTGGTATAAAACGAGAATCACTGAATTACTGGGGATTGATTACCCAATCATTCAAGGTCCGTTTGGTGGAGGGTTGTCTTCCAGTCGGTTGGTATCAACGGTATCAAATTTAGGTGGCCTGGGCGGGTATGGAGTTCATCATCTTTCCCCAGAAAAAATCATAGAAATAGACAAGGAAATAAAATTATCGACAACTAAACCTTATGCACTCAATTTGTGGGTGAGTACAAAGGATAAAAACGCTGATAAGTATTCAATTGAAGAGTTTAAAAACCTGTGTAAAATATTCAAACCTTATTTTGATGAATTGTCTATTCCACTTCCTGAGGGGCCACGCTCTTCGAACAATAATTTTGAAGATCAGGTTGAGGCGGTGCTTAAATCTAAACCACCTGTGTTAAGTTTTGTGTTTGGTATTCCTTCTCCGGAGATTTTAAAAGCGTGTAGAACACGGGGAATAAAATTGATTGGCACAGCCACAACAGTTGACGAAGCCCTTGCATTAGAAACTGCCGGAGTGGACGCCATTGTGGTTACCGGTTTTGAAGCGGGCGGTCATCGCGTTTCCTTTATAAGACCAGCGGAGGAATCACTGACAGGAACCTTCGTTTTGATACCTCAGGCAGCAGATAAAATAAAAATACCAATTATAGCTGCCGGTGGAATTGCTGACGGAAGAGGAATTGTAGCAGCGCTCACATTGGGCGCTGATGCAGTCCAAATTGGAACGGCCTTTCTGGCTTGTAAAGAAAGTAACGCAACAGATGCACATAGGGCGAAAATATTTTCAGAGGATGCCAAGTATACTGTGCTTACAAAATTATTTACTGGACGGCTTGCCCGAGGCATTCAAAATCGATTAACTAAAGATTTAGGAGCAATCGAAAACAACATTGCTCCATACTCGATCCAGGGAAATTTTCTAAGCACACTAAGAGAAGCTGCTATCGAGCAAAAGAAATACGACATGATCACCTTTTGGGCCGGCCAAATATCTCCGATACTAAAACACAAAAATGTTGCAGACTTAATGACATCGCTGATTGTAGAAACAGGAAGAATTTATAACAGGAGATCGTAAGATTGATAGTAGCAACCGAAAGAAAATAGGTGAATAAATAAATTTCAATTGCTGTACTTTTGCTTCCATGTCTCTTTCAATCGCCTCATTAAATTCAGGAAGTAACGGCAACTGCTACTACGTTGGCAATGCGGACGAAGGGGTTTTAATTGATGCAGGGATTTCTTGTCGAGAAACAGAAAGACGATTAAAAAAACTCGGGCTTTCCATAAAAATGGTAAAGGCCATTTTCATTACGCACGAACATGCCGACCACATCAACGGTCTGCCGAAATTAGTGAAGAAGCATCACCTTCCTGTTTACATGACGCATGCTACCCGGAGCAATTTAAGATCAGGATGGGCAGAAATTCGTGCGATCTCATTTCAAGCTTATGAGCCTATTACTGTCGGCAATTTGACCGTCACTGCATTTCCAAAATTTCACGATGCTGCTGATCCTCATAGTTTTACAGTGAGTCACAATAATGTCAATGTAGGTGTGTTCACAGACACGGGCAGAAATTGCGAGCATCTGATAAAGAATTTTGAAAAATGTCATGCAGCTTTTTTAGAATCGAACTATGACGAGGATATGTTGGAGACAGGAGGCTATCCTCAACATCTCAAAAATCGAATTAGAAACGGCCATGGTCATTTATCAAACAAGCAGGCCTTGCAATTATTTTTAAACCACAGACCCGCATTTATGAGTCATTTGATTTTGTCTCATTTGTCGGCAAACAACAATAAACCGGAAATTGTGGATAGTGCATTTAAGAGTGCGGCCGGAAAAACTGAAATCGTCATCGCCTCCCGCAAAAAAGAAACTGCGCTTTATCACATTCATGGAAGATTAACGGATCAAAGTCAAAAAAGCAGGAACCCTCAACTGAAACATAAAATACAATTGTCATTATTTGAAGGAGCGCATATCAGTCCTGTAATTAATGAGTAATGTAATTTTCTAAATGCTCAATAATCGTTCGTTGTTCTTCAATGATGAAGCGAATGAGATCACCAATTGAAATTACGCCCGACAGCCTTCCATCATCTACTACGGGCAAATGACGAATGCGTTTGTCGTTCATTAGACCCATGCATTCTTCGATGGTGCTTTCAGAGGATACAGTAAACGGATTTCTTGTCATTAATTCACCTAAGAGTGTTGCCTTGGAAGACTTTCCTTTCAGTACTACTTTACGGGCATAGTCACGCTCCGTGAAAATTCCCGCCAGCTTTCCGTTTTCTTCGATAATGATTGCACCAATATTTTTCTGGCACATCAATTCAATTGCGCGGTAAACAGTTAAATCAGGGCCAACAGTGAAAATCGTTTCGTGTTTTGACTGGAGAATGTTTCTGACCTTTCCCATAACTGAAGAATTTAGTTGTAGGGCTATGTGAATATACGCAAAACCAAAATCTCAATCAATGATGGATAGCAGAGATCACTTCAAAAAATCCTGAATGCGCTCGATCAATCCTTGTGGATAGATACCGTAGAACATCATGAGAATGGAAAGAACGAAAAGGGTGATGAGGTTGATTAGATATAATCTCGGGCGTAAAGCCAGTGTTTCAGTGCCGACTGATTTGTCAAACATCGTTGCAATGATTTTGATGTAATAAAATAATCCGATCACGCTGCCAATCGCGAGCACAAATACGAGCAACCAAAGTTGAGTGTTCACACCTGAGGCAACGAGATAAAATTTCCCAACAAAACCAGCAGTTAGCGGAATACCTGCAAGAGAAAGCAACATCGCTGTAAAAACGGTAGCGATTTTTGGATGCCGCCAGAATAAACCCTGGTAGTCTTCGATCTTCTCGGCATCGCGATCATGATCCGATAAAATTGAAACTACCCCGAATGCACCAATGTTGGTTAGAAAATAAGCTACGAGATAAAAACTTACAGCCTCAACACCAAGTCTTCCACCTGCAAGAAATGCCACAAGAACATAACCCATGTGGGCAATAGAAGAGTAGGCCAGAATTCGTTTCACATTATTTTGCCGGATGGCCAGAAAATTTCCGATCAACATCGAAGCAATAGCAATGATTGTAAAGGATAAAACAATGACCGGGAATCTAAACCCATCGATCTGCGTGAAGAATCTTACAAGTAACACAACCATTCCGCCTTTTGATACTGTAGCAATGAATGCGGTGACTGGTGCAGGTGCTCCTTCATAGACATCGGGAGTCCACATGTGAAATGGAACGACCCCAAGTTTAAAACCAATACCGATGATCATCAATCCAAAACCCGCTTGCATCGTTAGGGGTAAACTGTTCGCAGATGATAAATAGTCAGCAATGCCCGAAAAATTCATTGAACCGCTGACGGAGTAAACTAATGCCATTCCGAACAATAGAAAGGCAGAAGAGAATGCGGCAAGAATTAAATATTTAATTCCAGCTTCATCCGAGCGTGGACGCTTTCTTAAATAGGCTACCATTGAGTACAAGGAAATACTCAATATCTCAAGCCCAAGGAAAAGTGAAATAAAATGTTTGCTGATCACCAAAATTGCTGAGCCCAGCGTAGCGAGCAAAAGCAAAATGTAATATTCTTCTTTGCGTTCTTCACGCTGCTCAAAGTAGGCATAAGAAAGAAGTGAGATAGCTAAGGTACTCATTACAATCAACCCTGTAATGAACGTACCAAAGCCATCGATGATGAAAAGAGGCTCAACCGTGAATCGGTGGTTGGAAGCATAAACGAGTAAGTAAACAAAAACACCGAGTAAGCTGATCGTAGTGAGACCAAAAATTAATTTATGGTTTCGCTTGATAGCGATGGACAACATTGCAATCAATGATGCAGTGACCAGGAAAATTCCGGGGAGAACGTCAATAATGTTGATCTTACTTACTTCCATTTTCGTTTTCTGTATCGTTGGAAATAATTTGTTCGGTATTGAATTGCGCGCTAATCATTTGCTTCACTGTGTTCATCACGGATTGGGGAAACAAACCAAGCCAGACGATTGCAATCACTAATGGAACCATAATAATTTTTTCGCGAAGCGACAGGTCCGGAACTATTTTATCGCTCGAAAAATTTCCGAGAAAAACTTTTTGCATGATGCGAAGAGAGTAAGCAGTTGCAGCGACAACTCCTATCGTTGCAAAAATAGTCAGCACCTGATTTGCTTGCCAGGCGCCCAAGAGCGTAAGAAATTCGGCTACAAAATTCCCGAGGCCCGGCAATCCGAGAGAGGCAAGTACAAATATTAATCCTATCGTTCCCATAAAAGGGGCCTTATTCCAAAAACCACCCATGCTTGTAATTTCCCTTGTGTGAATTCGCTCATAAATTGTTCCGGCCAAAACAAACAGTGCGCCTGTACTGATTCCGTGCGTGATCATTTGCATCACCACACCCTGCATTGCCAGTTCGTTGAAGGCAAATACTCCGAAGATCACAAAGCCCATGTGACTCACGCTTGTGTATGCTACTAATCTTTTCAAATCCGTTTGAGCGAATGCAAGTGATGCTCCATATAAAATTCCAATCACCCCAAAAAGCATGGCCCAAGGTGCAAGTTCAGCAGCAGCAGTTGGAAACAAAGGCAATACAAAACGGATCAATCCATAGGCGCCTGTCTTCAATAAGAGCCCTGCCAAAATCAAACTTCCCGCGGTTGATGCTTGTGAGTGGGCATCTGGGAGCCAGGTGTGAAATGGGACGACAGGTAACTTCACAATAAATGCAGCGAGGAACCCTAACATCAACCAGCGCGCAACATCGGCAGGCATTTCTGTATTGAGCAATTGAAAATAATCGAAAGTGAACGTGCCTGTCACTCGACCATGAATAAAATACAAGCCCAAGATGGAGAGCAACATCAGCAGGCCACTGGCCTGAGTGAAAATAAAAAACTTGTATGCAGCATATCTCCTGTTTTCATGCCCCCAAATGCCAATAAGAAAATACATTGGGATGAGCATGACTTCCCAGAAAAAATAAAATAAAAACAAATCCATGGTGATGAACACTCCCGTAATTCCTGCCAACACCCACAGTAAATTGAAATGAAAAAAACCTACGCGCTCCTGAATTTCATTCCAGGAGATGAGCACCGCGAAAATTCCAAGGAAAAAAGTGAGCAGCACCATGAGAAGGCTGAGGCCATCCAGTGCCAGAGAAAAACTTACGCCAAGGCTTGGAATCCACTGAGCGCTGAATTGAACAATCCAATTCGATGATTCAATCGTTGGCTTTTGAATCCAAATGAAAATGGCAAGGACAAAGTTGACAATCAGTGCAATCAAGGATATCCAACGCGATAAAATAGAATTCCACTGCGATGTTATCCACGCGATGACTCCACCGATCATCAAGACAGCAATGAATGCAACAAGGATCATTTTACATTTTTATTAATGTTCATTCAATTTTTAATTAGTCCCAAAGTCAACAGCAGAATTCCACCGATAACGATACCCATAATGTACCACCTCAAAATCCCACTTTGCGTATAAGAAAAAATTCGATTGAAGAAGTTCGAAATCCAGACCAACCCATCATAAAACAGATCAACAATATCTTTTTTGTTAATGTCAGATATAAAGACAAATGGCTTTACAAATAATTTATCATAGAGGGAATCAAATCCCCAACCATTGAACCAGAATTTATGAAGGTCAGCTGCAGAAGTTTTGAGCTCTTCAGACAGGCCTGGCTTCACGATATAGAATATGTACGCCACATAAACACCAGAAAGTGCCACACCGGCAGCAATCAACTGGATCATCCATTCAATGCTTTCAAAACCTTCTTGAACAGAAACCGAAGGCAGCACAGGGTTCAGAAAATTTGAGAAGACAGTAAAATGACCAAATGAGTGCGGCAGCTCTATAAATCCGCCAATCGTAGAGAGTCCAGCCAATATTAATAAGGGAATTGTAATGCCATTTCCCGGAATGTGACCGACATGTGTTTTCTCGTTTCCAAAAAAAGTGAGGAACAACATTCGGAAAGTATAAATCGAAGTGATGAATGCACCGAGCAAAGCAAACAGGAAGAACCAAATATTACCGTGCTCACCTGCAAGCGAAAGCCAAAGGATTTGATCTTTACTGTAAAATCCTCCGGTAACTAAAGGCAATGCTGCAAGAGACGAGGCCCCAATTAAAAACGTCCAGTAAATTATGGGCAATTTCTTTTTTAGTCCGCCCATCTTGTACATATCATGCTCGTGATGTAATGCCATAATCACAGCACCCGCAGCAAGGAATAGGAGGGCTTTGAAGAAAGCGTGAATCATGAAATGAAAAATCGCTGCCGACCACGCGCTGACACCAAGAGCTAAAAACATATACCCAATTTGACTAATGGTGGAATAGGCAAGCACGCGTTTCAAATCAAATTGAGTAAGTGCTGTAAAGCCAGCCAACACTAATGTAGCGGCACCAATTATTCCAACAATCATCAATGCATCGGGAGCAAGTTCAAAAATTGCATGTGTTCGGGCGATGAGATAAACTCCGGCAGTAACCATCGTTGCCGCGTGGATCAACGCACTCACAGGCGATGGACCAGCCATTGCATCGGGCAACCACGTTTGTAAGGGAAGCTGAGCCGATTTGCCAACTGCACCGCCTAATAACAAGAGAGAGATGACCATAGCGGTTTCTGAACCGACTGCCCATTGCTGTGGAGCTTGTGCAGCAATTTGCTGAATGTTCAGTGTGTGAAAATTCTGGAAGAGCATGAACAATCCAATCGCCAGTGCAGTGTCCCCAACTCGAGTTACAATAAAAGCTTTGCGTGCAGCATAGCCATTTTTTTCTTCGGTGTACCAAAAGCCGATCAGCAAATAGCTACAGAGACCCACACCTTCCCAGCCAAGATATAACAAAGCGAAATTGTCTGCGAGCACGAGTGTAAGCATAGAGCAGACAAACAAGTTCAAGTAAGCGAAGAAACGCGCATAGCCATCGTCATCGGCCATGAACTCGGTTGAGTAAACATGAATGAGAAACCCCACAAACGTGATGACGAAAATAAATACTAACGACAATGCATCGAGGTGAAATGAGACTGCCGGGGAAAATCCGGCAACATCCATCCATTGCCAGGCTTGATAATGGAATGAAGTGGCTGACGTTGAGATAAACTTATATCCTGTGAATAAAGTTATCAGTGCAGAAAGACCAACACTTCCCGAGCCAACAATCGCAACCATTCGTTTTGATAATCGCGATCCCGCAACGATCAAAATAAATGATCCAATTAATGGTAATGCGGGTATAAGCCAGAGCTTCATAGAAGATTCCAGATTTAAGATTTAAGATTTAAGATTTTCATCATTTTCAATTTGTAAGATGTAATTAGAAATTAACCTCGCATTGAATTAGCTGCATCACCATCTAGCGTTTTCAATTGATGATGTATTTGCAAAATCAAAGCAAGGCCAACAGAAACTTCAGCAGCTGCCATTGTCAAAATAAAAATAAACATCACTTGTCCATCGGGTTGAGTCCATTTCGATCCGGCTACAATGAATGCAAGCCCTGCCGAATTCAACATGATTTCAACACACACCAACATAAAAATAATGTTGCGCCTGATCAGCACACCGATGAGACCCAGCATGAACAGGGCAGCTGCTAATAACAATCCGCTGGTAACTTGTATTTCGTTCATTCTTCTATTTTTTCTAAAAACCGATGAACCACTTTTTTCTTTTTCCGTCCCAAATGATAGGCACCGACAATTCCGGCCATCAACAACATGCCGCTTAACTCAACGCCAAGGATATATGGCCCATACAATGACTTTCCAACATCCTTCACGTCAACCACCTGACCAACTACCCCTGATGCTCCTCCAAGACTGATGATGTAAATCAGTTCACTCAATAAAATGATTGTTAAAATTGCCGGACCAACATAAACATCTGGAGTGAGCCATTTTTTTTCCTGATCAACGGCTTCTTCCTTTAAATTAAGCATCATGATGACAAAGATGATCAAGACCACAATAGCTCCCGCATAAATGATAATCTCAAGAGCTGCTGCGAAGGGGGCGCCCAAAATGAAAAACACAACCGCCAATGCCATGAACGAAACGACTAAATACAAAAGTGCGTGGATAACGTTGAAGCGTGTGATCACCATGATGGTTGAGATGATTGCAACTGCTCCTGCTATGTAAAAGGTTAACTGCATCTCTCTTAAATCAAAAATTCGAAGTTCAAAATTTCAAATCGCATAACTCTTCTTTAAGGAAGCAGGCTTTTCACGTCCACCGGTGGTTCTTCATTTTCTGCGTCACCTTTATCTTTTCCTCCAATGGCCATTCCGGCCACCTTATAATAATTGTAACCCGGGTATTTTCCCTGACCATCGATGAGCAAATCTTTTTTCTCGTATACTAAATTCTGTCTGTCGAATTCGCCCATTTCGAAATCTGGAATCAGTTGGATTGCATATGTAGGACACGCCTCTTCACAATAACCACAGAAAATGCATCTGGAGAAATTGATCCTGAAAAACTCAGGATACCTTCTTCCTTGCTCGTCCTCGGTAGCTTGAAGTGAAATACAATCTACCGGGCAAGCAGCCGCACACAAATAACAACCGACACATCGTTCTCCCATATCAGGATCTCGTGTGAGCACGATCCTTCCACGCCAGCGAGCAGGAAGTTTAACTTTCTCCTCGGGATACTGGATGGTTTCGCGTTTATGGAACATGTGCATAAACGTGAGCCACATACTTCGAATGATACTGAACATGTCTCTCAAAATTTAATATTCATTTCCGCCCCACTTCTTATTAATACTATTGCTGCAGTAACTAACAAATTCAACAACGTTATCGGCAATAAAATCTTCCAACCGAATTCCATCAGCTGATCATAGCGCGGCCTTGGTAATGAAGCACGCAACAAAATGAACAGGAAGATGAAGACAAACATTTTTAATACGAACCACACCAAGGGTGGAAGAAATGCCGGACCGAGCCATCCACCGAAGAACAGGGTTACGACTAAACTTGAGATCAGCATGATGCCGAGATATTCCCCCACGAAAAATAAACCGAATTTCATTCCCGAATATTCTGAGTGGAAGCCGGCAATCAATTCACTTTCAGCTTCAGGAATATCAAAGGGAAGTCGATGTGTCTCTGCGATGCCTGCGATAAGAAACGTAAAGAAGCCAATGAACTGCGGAACCACATACCACATACCGCGCTGTGCCTCAACGATATCTTCCAGTCGGAAAGAGCCTGCAAGTAATACTGTTCCCATCAGG
>JACOSO010000080.1 GCA_016178785.1 Bacteroidota bacterium
CCGAGTACAGGTCCGACAAAATGCCGGTGGGAAAATATGGCGATGAAGAACTCCTGCCCTTTACTCATCAAATAGTAGAATTGAAAAAGGGCGATACAATTTATATTTTCACCGATGGCTTTGCCGACCAGTTTGGCGGACCGAAAGGAAAAAAATTCAAGTACAAACAACTTGAAGAAAAAATTATGGAAAGCCATAAACTTCTGATGGAAGAGCAGAAAAAAAATCTTGCTGCTGTTTTTGAAAAGTGGAAAGGCAACTTTGAACAAGTGGATGATGTGCTGGTGATTGGCGTGAAGATATAGATTCACAAAAAATATTTTTTCCATTCTTCCATTCTTCCATTCTTCCTGCCGATGGCTATCGGGATTTCCCTTCTTCACAGGTGTTAGTAATTCCTGATTATTTTATTCCTAAATATTTTATCTTCGACACTCAAATTTCAGAATAAGAATTTATGTCAACGCTTGTGAAAGAAAAGGAAATAGAAACTTCAGTCGAAACTGCTCAACAGCTCGGATTGCTTCCCGAAGAATTTGAAAAAATAAAAAAGATTCTCGGTAGAACTCCCAACTTTACTGAACTCAGCATTTACTCCGTGATGTGGAGCGAGCATTGTTCCTATAAAAATTCCATCAAGTTATTAAAAACACTTCCACGCGAAGGAAAAAATTTGTTAGCAAAAGCCGGAGAAGAAAATGCCGGCTTGGTTGATATCGGAAATGGATTGGCGTGCGCGTTCAAAATCGAATCGCACAATCATCCTTCAGCGATTGAACCGTATCAAGGAGCGGCAACAGGAGTTGGTGGGATTAACCGCGATATTTTCACGATGGGCGCGCGACCGATTGCGCAATTGAATTCTCTCCGCTTCGGAGATTTGAAAATGGAGAAAACAAAATGGCTGGTAAAAGGCGTTGTGAAAGGAATCGGTGATTATGGAAATGCCTTTGGAATTCCCACCGTTGGCGGAGAAGTTTTTTTTGATGAATGTTACAATGTGAATCCGCTCGTGAATGCAATGAGCGCGGGAATTGTGAAAGTTGGCGAAACTATTTCTGCCACTTCGCACGGAGTCGGAAATAAAATTTACATAGTGGGTTCTGCTACCGGAAAAGATGGAATTCACGGAGCGGCTTTCGCTTCAAAGGATATCACAGAAAATTCTGCCGATGATTTGCCTTCGGTGCAAGTCGGTGACCCATTCCAGGAAAAAATTCTTTTGGAAGCATCGCTCGAAGTTGCAAATACAGGCGCGCTCATCGGAATGCAGGATATGGGCGCAGCGGGAATTACCTGTTCTACTTCCGAAATGTCTGCAAAAGGAGAACACGGAATGAAAATTTATCTCGATAAAGTTCCGCTTCGCCAGCAAAATATGAGCGCGTGGGAAATTCTTCTCAGCGAATCGCAGGAAAGAATGTTGCTCGTTGTGAAAAAAGGAAAAGAAAAATCTGTCGAGCAGATTTTAGATAAATGGGATATTCCTTACGCGGTGATTGGAGAAGTTACCGATACAAAACGTTTGGAATATTTTCTGAACGGAGAATTAGTTGCCGATGTTCCTGCCGAATCATTGGTGCTTGGCGGAGGCGCGCCCGTTTATACGCGCGAATTCAAAGAGCCGGCTTATTTTTCAGAAGCGAAAAATTTTTCTGCGGAAAAAATTAAAGAGCCGAAGGATTTAAAAGAGTCCGCAAAGTTTTTGCTTTCGCATCCGAATATTTGTTCGAAACGCTGGGTGTACAACCAATATGATTCAATGGTCGGCACAGTGAATCAAAGCACAAATTTTCCGAGCGATGCCGCGATTGTAAATTTGAAAGACACAGATTCTGCGCTTGCATTCAAATGCGATTGCAACGCGCGTTATGTTTACGCTGACCCGGAAGTTGGCGCTTCGATTGCAGTTTCTGAAGCGGCAAGAAATATTGTTTGCTCAGGCGGAGAGCCGCTCGCGATTACAAATTGTTTGAACTTTGGAAATCCATACAACCCGGAGGTGTACTGGCAATTCGTTGGCGCAATAAAAGGAATGGGAACTGCCTGTAAAAAATTCGGAACACCTGTTACGGGAGGAAATGTAAGTTTCTACAATCAATCTTCCTACGAAGGACCCGTGTTTCCAACTCCGACAATCGGGATGCTGGGAATTTTAGAGAAGAAAAATAAAATGACTTTGAATTTCAAACAAGAGGGAGATTTGATTTATATCATAGGAGAAATGCGCGATGATATGAACTGCTCGGAATATTTATATTCATTTCACAAAGTGAAATTATCTCCGACTCCGTTTTTTGATTTGGAAGAAGAATTTAAAGTTCAGCAGGCAGTGAAAAATTTAATCCGGAAAAATTTAATTCAGTCCGCGCACGATGTTTCGGATGGCGGACTTTTTATCACACTCGCAGAATCTTCCATATACGGAAATATCGGCTTTGACATCAGCACCGATGAATTCATCCGCAGCGATGCATTTTTGTTCGGAGAAAGCCAAAGCAGAATTGTTGTGACTGTTGCTGCAAAGGACGAAGATATTTTCTTGGATGAAATGATGAAAGGCGATGTGGATTTTTCTTCGCTCGGCACGGTGATGGGCGATGAAATGACGATTGACGAAGAAACTTTTTTTAAAGTGGAAGAAGCAAAAAATATTTACAATACTTCTTTGGAAAATCTTTTGAAATGAAAAAACAAATCGTCTTATTGTCTTATTGTTGTATTGTTTTTTCTCTTTCCGCGCAAACTTCCTCAGAACTTTTGAAATCTGCCAGGGAGAAAGAATCTAAAAATGATTTCAGGGGAATGATTGAAGATTGCTCGCGTGCAATTTCTCTCAAAGCCGATTTTGACAGCGCCTATTGCCTGCGGGGATTCGCCTATCTGAAAGCGCTCGATTTTAAAAATGCATCGGATGATTTCGGAAAAACAATCAAACTGAATTCAAAATATTCAGACGCTTATTTTTACCGGGGAATTATGAAGGCGGCAAAAGAGGATTATGTGAGCGCCATAAAAGATTTTTCAAAAGCAATTGACACGAATCCGTCTAATCCGAAAGCGTATTACAACCGAGCCATTGCCAGCGCGTATCTTTCCAATTATGCCGATGCCATAGAGGATTTAACCCAGGCAATAAAAATCAAGCCCGATTATCTCGAAGCATATTACAGCCGCGCGTACTGGCAGGCTTCGAGTGGAAGTTATTACGAAGCCATTGACGATTATAAAAAAGTAACGGAG
>JACOSO010000081.1 GCA_016178785.1 Bacteroidota bacterium
GTGCTCGACACAAAACCTGCTGACAGTACAGCAATTGATGAACTTGCCGTACTTAAAAATATAGCCTTTTGCTACAATGAATTAGGCGACTTCGACAGTGAGATTTCAGTGGAAGAAAGAATATTGAACATTCAGCAAAGGCAGAATGCTTCAAATAATGCAATAGAAAAGACGCTTCAAAATTTATCGGCAATTCACGTTCAGAAAAAAGATTACATCAAGGCCGTTCGTTGCAATGAAGAAATCCTGCGAAGAGCCGAAGCAGATGGAAATTATTTATCAGTAACACAGGCCAACAACAATCTCGGCTACATTTATCACCTGCTGCAACAACCAGGGCTTTCTGCTGAGTATTTTGATAAAAGTTATCGGTTGGTAACAGAAAAAGAAGTTCGATTAAATGACGATGACCGCGCCAACATATTGATCAATCTGGGTGTAGTCAATGTAAACATGGGCAATCTTGCGGAAGCAAAAACTTTTTTTCTTAAAGCCTACGATATTCGAACGACTCAAAACGACCCGATCAAAATTGCCCAAAGTTTAAACTACCTCGCCACCTACGATTACCTGCAAAATGAATTAGATAAGTCTGCTTCGCAAACGGAAAAGGCAATCTCTCTCCTGATTTCTGCTCCGCCAGGTGACTTGCGCGAATCGACTGCAGCAGACAGCTACAAGATTATGGCGCAAATCATGTTGAAAAAAAATGATCTCCAATCATTTAGAAAGTACAACGACTTATTTACAAAACAGCAAGATCAAATCATTCAAAAAGAACGGAGACGCAATAAGCAGTTGGTCGACCGGCAGTTGGAGGCGGAACGGACTAAAAACGAAATCCGGATTTTGCTGGCTGAGCAAGAAAAAACCAAATTCAAAATCTTGCAGGCCGATTTGGAGCAGCAGAAAAAAGAGCAAGAGCTCCAATTAAAAACTTCTGAGCTTCAAATGCTGAAAAAAAACAATGAGCTTCAAGCAGAAAAATACAAAAACAAAGATCTTGAAACGCAGCGAATCAGTCAGATGCTGGAACTTGAAAAGCAGCGGTCAAATTCATTAGAGCAGCAACAAAAAATTGCATTGCTTCAGAAGCAGCAAGAGGTTCAGCAACTTCAACTTGAAAAGCAAAACAAAGAAGTAGCTCAACTCGAGCGCGACAAAAAGCAAAACCGTGAGATCAGAAATTATAATTTATTAATAAGTGCGCTGCTTTTTCTACTCTTACTCATCGCCCTCAATCTTTACTTTTATCGCAATAGGAAAAACAGAATTCTAACAGGGCAAAATGCTACGATCAGCCGAATGAACCAGGAGATCAGCGTGCAAAATGAAGAACTGATGTCGATGAATGACAAACTCAATGAGCAAACAGAAGAACTTCATCAACAGAATGACAGACTCCTTGAAGCCCAAGAAATCATCCATGAACAACATGAGAAACTGATTTCGCACAGCAAAAATCTGGAAGAAGAAGTTGAGCGCAGAACGCATGAGATCAGGAATACCAATGCTAAATTGGTCAAATCGAATACTCAAATGGAGCAGTTTACCTATGCTATTTCACATAACCTGCGTGCACCTATCGCAAGGCTTTTGGGCTTGATCAACATCATTCAGTATGCGAATGAGCAAGAGCGAAAATTCATTCTCGATAAAATAAAAGAAAGCTCATTCGATCTGGATGGTGTAATCAAAGACCTGAGCATGATTCTTGACTCGAAATACCAGGTTAAAGAAATCAATGAGCCTATTGACCTAAACGCTAAGCTGGAAAAAACAAAATTGATTTTAGACAAAATTATTGATGAGAGCCATGCGCAAATCGATTCAGATTTTTCAAGAGGACACATTCTCTACGCCAACAATTCCTACATCGAAAGTATTTTTTACAACCTGCTTAGTAATGCGCTGAAATATCGCTCGCCAGAGCGTGCATGTATCATAAAAATATCCACTGAAATTCGTGGCGATTTATTTATACTCTCGTTTTCAGATAATGGATTGGGCATTGACCTAAAAAAATACGGAGACAAAGTGTTTGGCCTCTACAAAAGATTTAATCTGGAAATAGAAGGAAAAGGCCTTGGTTTGTATTTGGTCAAGGCGCATGCCCAGGCGATGGGTGGCGAGGCCCACATCGAAAGCGCTCCGGATCAGGGAACGACTTTCAAAATTATTTTGCCGATAAAAAAAATAAAAACAGAGGAAGTGCAACCCCAGATTGCGCATCAGCAATCGTAGACGTCTTTGAAAACGTACAATCCGTGGAAGTTACCGTATCTTTACTAATCGTATCTATCCTTCAATTATGATGGCGAGGGCAAAGTGGTTAGTTTTTGTTCTATTGTTGGGTCTGCCTTTGTTTGTTTCTGCGCAATACAGCAACAGCTGGATCAACTTTAGTCAGCAGTATTACAAAATCCCGGTAGCTCAGGAAGGAATTTATCGTCTTACTTATTCAAATCTACAGGCTTCGGGTTTTCCAGTCACTGCCATTGACCCGCGTTTTATTCAGCTCTTTCATCGCGGGCAAGAGCAATCCATTTATGTAAAAGGACAAGGCGATGGAGTTTTTAATTCCAGTGACTATATCGAATTTTATGGGCAAAAAAACGATGGCGCACTCGACAGCTTATTGTACAGACCGTCATCCATGCAGCCTCATAAATATTACAACCTTTACTCTGATACTACAACTTACTTTCTCACCTACGGTCTTCCACAGCGTGGCTTGCGTATGGACTCCGTTCAGCTGGTGAATGTCAATAACCTTCCTGTTGAAACTTATCAATATAGCAAGCGGCTTTTTGTTTTTCATGAGCAGTACAGTGCCGGGCTCACAGCAAGCGATTTGGTTAACGCCACCACGTTCGATCAGGGCGAAGGATGGACAGGCAATGCGCTTCAGCAAGGCCAAACAATCGACTATGTTATTGATTCTTTGTTTAACGGAACAACGAGCGCTGGCAATCCAAAATTTGAACTGCTTTTGGTGGGCCGAGATTTTATTCATCACGACTTGCAAGTTTTTGTAGGTGCTAACTCGGCCGCCCTTCGATTGCTTGCCTCACCAAGTTTCAATGGCTTCAGCACCTATCTAGTGTCCAGTGATTTGAATTGGAGCGACATTGGCTCTGACGGAAAAATGCTAGTGCGCATTACAGCGCTAAGTGCCTCGACCAATCGGTATCAAGCGAGTGCTTCCTTTGTAAAAATTACTTTTCCACAAAGTTTTAATTGGAGTGGGCAGAGGAAAAAAGACTTCAGTTTGGAGGTAAAACCAGTAGGTCAATCCTATTTATCAATTACAAATCCTGCTCCTAATTTGCGAATGTGGGATATTACCGATCTGCAAAACATCACTCGCATTCAGCCGATTTCTTCAAATCCGTTCAACGCGATTGTGCCTGCCACATCTACTTCAAAAAAATTATATACATCCTCGACAGTAATAACTCCTTCAATCATCCCTGCTTCATTTCGGCAGATCAATCCTTCGGGCGCAAACTTTCTGATCATTACAAACAGGGTTTTAATGAAGCCCGCTGCAGGATATGCTGACCCGGTGAAAGCCTACGGAGATTACCGCGCATCCCAGGCAGGTGGAAGCTATGATACCTTGGTCATCACCATTGATCAACTTTACAATCAATTCAATTATGGAGAAGTGTCTCCCCTCGCGATTTATAGTTTTATGAAATTCATGTCGCAGGGGAATGTCAAATATCTTTTTTTGATCGGGAAGGGAAGAGACATTTCATATTCGGCTTATCAGCGAAAGCCTGTTCAACCGACTGAATTTCGTGACTTGGTTCCATCGGCAGGCTATCCTGGCGGTGACATCGCTTTCACTGCAGGGCTAAGTGGGACAACATACGAGCCATCTGTGCCAACGGGCAGGCTCACCGCCAATACCCCGGAACAAGTGGCTGCCTATCTCAATAAGGTAAAAGAATTAGAGAGTAAGCCTGCGCAACCCTGGAATAAAGAATTATTGCATTTGAGTGGTGGTGGTGGCAATCACCCGGAGGATGCTTTTGAAATTACCATCTTCCGAAGTTTTGTTGACGGATTTAAAAAAATTGCGGAAGGACCTTATTTAGGTGGTCATGTGGCCACCGAGTCTAAAGCAACAGTGGATCTTGAGCAAATTAATGTCTCCACTATCGTAAATCAGGGGGTAAACCTGATCACTTTTTTTGGCCACTCCGATTCATTCGGGCTTGACATTGACATTGGTTTTGTGAGCAATCCCACCCTGGGCTATAATAATCCGGGGAAGTATCCGGTGTTTCTTATCAACGGATGCAACGCTGGAACTATTTTCTCCAACGCTGTTACCTTCGGTGAAGATTGGATGCTAGCTGCCAACAAAGGCTCGCGCAATTTCATTGCCGGTACTTCTTTTGGGTATTCTGCAAATCTCAACTACTATTCCACATTGCTCTACCAGGTGGGATTTGCTGATTCAACTTTTATCGCCAAAGGGATTGGCGACATTCAAAAGGAAGCATCAAAAAGATATTTGCAAAATATATCGACCAATATTTACTCAATTGCCCAAATACAGCAAATGGTTTTGGCCGGAGATCCTTCGCTGAAATTATTTGGAACCAACAAACCGGATTACGCCATTGATAACGGCTCGATCTCGATGGCTTCTCTCGATAACAAACCTGTGACCTCTTTAAGCGATTCGTTTGCTTTAAAAATCGTTGTTAAAAATTTGGGAGCTTACTCCACTAAACCAATGACGGTGAGAGTAATCAGAACTTTCAACGATAATTCAACAAAATCATATGATTCGACTTTCTCACCAATTCTTTACATTGACACACTCACTTTCAAATTGCGAAAGGAAAGTACTGACGGCTTTGGTAACAATCTATTTACAGTCATCATCGACCCGCTAAATACAGTCAAAGAGCTCAACGAATCGAATAATATTGGGACGCTGAATTTATTTATTCCTTCCAATGGCACGATCAACCTCTATCCTCCAAATTTTGGAATCGTAAATTCAACTTCAATCAGTTTAATCTTTCAAGATGCAAATTTACTTGGGGCGCAAAGAAACTTTTTAATACAGATTGATACAGCCAGTACCTTCAACAGCCCTTTTCTGCAGAAACAAACTGTTTCCGGAAAAGTATTGGCAAAAGCAGCGACCAATTTATTGCAAAGCGATTCGATCGTTTATTATTGGCGTACAAGACCTGTGAAGACAACCGCGACTGATAGTTCGAATTGGTCTGTTTCATCTTTCATCTTTATAAAAAACAGTCCAGAGGGTTGGGCTCAGGCAAAACTCCCTCAAGTCGCAACAAATTCACTGACCGGGTTAGAAGTGGACTTGGCTCAAAATAAAATGAAGTATTTAGAGACAGTTACTACTGTGAACGTGAAGTCAATAGGGTCAACCAGTGCCTCGCCATATTCGAACGCTTCTATAAAAATCAAAGGGGTAGAGTACAACGTAGGAGTACATTTTCCATGTCGTAATAATACGATCAACCTGGTTGCTTTTGATAAATCATCTGCAGCGCCCTACCCCGGATTAAATGTCTACGGAGTTGACCTGCGTGGGTGCGGCCTTCTGCCTTACGTGATCAACAGCTTCTTATCGTCTGAAGTGGAAAGCGGTGATGGATATAATCTATTGCAGTACGTTGACAACGTTCGTCCCAGTGATTCAGTGGTATTGTACTCTGTAGGCAACCCACTTTTTTCGTCCTGGTCATCGAACGTGCTCACTAAGCTGGGTGATCTGGGCATCAGCAGTACACAGATTTCCTCACTGCAAGACGGTGAGCCCGTAATTATTTTTACGAAGAAAGGCGCAGTAGCCGGAAGCGCAAAAATTTATCGATCATCAACAGCGCCCATTACATCTCAAGACGTTACTGTTGCCTCTACAATTACAGGGCGATATGTATCGGGAATCATAAAATCACCATTGATCGGGCCTTCCAAAAAATGGGTGAAATTCCTGGGTCAAGCCAAAGAGGTGGAATCTACTGATCAAGTCAGTTACTCAATTTATGGAGTATCACTTAAGGGTGCAGAGACTTTAATTCAATCCGGTGTCATAGGCCAATTGGATTTATCATTTATCGACCCTGCTCAATATCCACTCTTGCGAGTGGTTATGAACATGAAGGATGATGTGAATCTCACGGCCGTTCAATTAAAAAAATGGTTTATACTTTATGAATCTGTGGCAGACGGCTTGTTATTCTATCAAGGACCACTGACTACCCAAACTGTGCAGGAAGGACAATCATTCACCGGGCAATATGGGTTCACTAATATTTCTTCAAAGTCTTTTGCTGATTCATTGCAAGTGTTTGCAGAGACCAATACCGTTGCAAAAGCATATCGACAAACCAGTTCTTTCAAGATCAAAGCCCCTGCCCCTGGAGATACTACTAAATTTTCCGTCACCATACATAGCCAAGGGAAATCAGGGTTTAATGACGTGAATGTTTTTGTTAACCCTAAAATTCAACCGGAGCAGTATTATGAAAACAATGCGATAGATCTTGCCGGATATCTGGACGTGCTTACAGATGTCTCCAAGCCTTTGCTGGATGTCACTGTGGACAGGCGTTATTTAAAAAATGGTGACTTTGTTTCTTCGAGCCCTGCCATACAAATTAAACTGCATGACGATAATCGTTTTTTATTTATATCAGACACTACGCATATCAATGCTTTCCTGAGCTATCCGTGCGATTTGACTCCATGCCCTTACGAGCGAATCAACTTCAGTAGAAGCGATGTGCAATGGTCCTCCTCTTCCACCGGCAGTGATTTCACTTTTAATTTTAATCCAACCAATTTACCACAAGGCCTATATGCGCTGCAGGTCAATGGCTCTGATGCCAGTGGAAACATGAGCGGGATAGATCCGTATGAAGTAACCTTTCAAATCAAAAATGAAACCGCATTGACGTTGAAGGCCGTGTACCCAAATCCTTCAAATGATATTTTCAATTTCAGCTTTGTCCTTTCAGGGAATGAACTACCCCATGATTTTTCTCTACAAATTTTCTCCTTAGATGGCCAATTGGTTCAACAATTCGGATCGAATGACGTGAGCACCTTTATTGTAGGCACAAACGAATTGCACTGGAGCACAGCGGGGGCCAACATGCCCAATGGCTTATTCGCATACAGGCTCACGATAAAAGTGAACGAAAAAACAGTTTCACAAAGTGGAAAGTTGATGCTGATCAAATAACACGACTAAATTCATCTCCTTCTTTATGAGCAAAGGATTCATGATTTTTGCTTAAAATTAATGCTCATTCTAATTCTATTTAATTGAGACCATCTGCCATAAAGAGCCCTTTTTTTTGGTCAGTGTGTCTCATAGTACTTTTAGTTTCGATTGGCCTTGAATGGTACGGCCATGCTTGTGGATTCCTGGTCACCTCTGATTCTTTACAATATTTGTCGGCAGCGCATAGCTTCAGTAAGAATGGAAAATTTTTAAGTCCGGACGGATCGTATTATTCTTATTGGCCTCCCTTGTTCCCGATCATTTTATCCTTTTTTAAGCAGCCTCAAATAGCCCTTGAATGGATTAATGTTGCTTGTAAAATGGTGATGACCTTGATACTGCTCCATATCGTGACTTTGTTTATCAATGACGCAATTCTAAAAATTATTTTTTTGATAGCCTCTTTAATAAGTGTTCACATGGCCATGATCTCAGTTTTTGTGTGGTCAGAATTGATTTTTATGACACTTGTCTTTATGAATGCGTACTTTGTTTTGCATCTGAATAAACATCCCTCGAATTTTTATTGGCTTTTGCTCACCGGCTTCTTAGCCTGTATTCAGCGAAATGCAGGGTTGTTTTGGATCAGCGGGGTTTGCCTGTGGTTGCTGCTTTATTCTCCATTTTCTTTGAAGGCTAGGGTCTTAAAAAGCGTGATCTGTTTTTTAGTGTGTACAGCCGGCCTGTGGGGATGGAATATTTACAACACGTTTTTCTTGCCCGCGGATTTCAATTTTTATAAACATGACTTTTTTGCCTATACACCTTATAACTTGATATCCACATTAAACACGCTTGGAAAAATGGTAATGCCATTTGACGGAATAGCCGGCATTCTTGTAGGTATCTTTCTTGTTGTAGCGATTTTTATTCAATTCATTTTATTCAAAAAGTCCGACCGGAACGCCCATTTTTTGGGAATAGTCTTTCTGGCATATATGATGGGCTTTTTAATTATGCCCGGGCACCTGGACATCTTTGAGATGGATCGTTATTTTTCTGTGCTTGCACCGATAGTCTATTTGTTTATTATTTCTTTAGTTCAAGAAAAAGTGCAGCCTATCAATCTAACAAAGCGTATTTGGATTTATGTTATAGTTTTTGTGTGGCTCTGTTATCCGGTAACCCGAACTTTCAGGAATGTACAAGCGTGGCATGAAAGGAGTTGCAACGCAGATATGTCCAGATAATATCCTTCAGAGATCTACTAAAAATAAAATGGAGAATGTTCCCAGTATCAATCATACTGGAAAATGTTTTTATCAATGATGGTGATGACCACCTGGGCCATGCACGTGGCCGTGAGTAAGTTCATCAGCAGTGGCCTCGCGAATGATCATCACTTCAACTGCAAAATTCAATTCGACACCTGCAAGAGGATGATTAGCATCAACGGTAATTTCATTCAATCCAATTTCAGTGACTGTTACCACTTGTCCTTGATTAGTTTGAAACTGCATTCCTTTTTTTATTTCACCTGCACCAAAGGCTGAACGCGGAACTCGCTGAACCATCTTATCATCTTTCACTCCATAGCCTTTCTCAGGACTCACTTTGAGGTTGAATTTATCCCCCTGCTTTTTTCCCTCAAGCCCTTCTTCCATTCCGGGAATCAAATTGCCGATGCCTTGAATATAATACAGTGGCTCACGCCCTGCGCTTGAATCAAGAACTTTACCTTCATTGTTGGTGAGTGTATAATGAATAGCGGCTACTTTGTGCTTTGAGATTTGCATGAGAATTAATTTCGGGCAAAGCTAAGGATAATTCAATATTCGGCATTCAAAATTTAAAAACTTGGAACTGAATTACTTCGCCAATTTCTCTTGTATTTTCTTTGATAACTTCGATTTCACTAATTCATAAGATTTTTTGATAAAGGCTTCCAACTCCTGTTTGGAAAATCTTGCCGACTCATCGATCAACACCCACTTATTTCGGGCCATGTAAGGTGCAGGAGTAAACCCTTGCCGCTGACAGAGCTCTTCAAATTCAGCCACTTCAACTTTGATAGATATCTTACAATCGCCTTCCATTGATGTAACACAAAACATTTTTTCGGCAATACAAAAGCACAGATCACTTCCCCACTTAATATCTTCAGTTGTATGCGGAAGTTTCAAAGCAATCGAGCGAATGTCCTCTACTGTCATTTTATTTTTTTCTTCCTAGCTGCCTTTTTCTTAAGAGGAGATTTTTCAGCATACTCTTTTCCGCGGTCAATCCATGAAGACAATTGTTTTTCAGTCCTCAATCCATCCAAACTTAAATAAATCCGCGCATCGGTCTTGTTTTGACAAAATCCATTGGGCGCGCATGATCCTTTTCTACCAGTTCATCATATCGTTCTTCCAACACACGCACCATCATATCGTCTTTGATGATACCACAGAACATTTTGTCTTTCCACATGAAAGCAACCCCTCCAAACATTTTCTTCTCGATTACACCTTTCGTGTTTTCCAGTGCTTCTCTCATCCTTTCGGCTAACAGTTCATTGTATGCCATCGGTTTTCTTTAGATTAAATAGTTAATCTCCAAAGCTAATTCCCAATTCTTTTGCAGCCTTCACCAAATAAGTATCTTTCTTTACAAAATTGGGTTCGCTTGTAGCCTCTTTGAGAGTGACGGACGTGATTGTATTATTTCTTAAGGCTACCATTCGCCCGAATTTATTTTCGTTCGCAAGTTCAAAAGCTTTCACGCCAAAAGCAGAAGCCAAGACGCGGTCAAAAGCAGAAGGAGTGCCTCCGCGTTGCACGTGGCCGAGCACGGTCTCCCGAATCTCAGCTTTGCATCCGGCATCTTTTAATTGTTTCGTTAACTGATAGGCAACCCCACCGAGACGCACATGCTCGGAGCCTTTCTCTGCAGTGCTGGCGGTAACACTTCCTGCTTTTGGTCTCGCACCTTCGGCAATAACGATGTTAACAAAGCCACGACCCTTAGAGTAACGAAGTTCAATCCTCTTCACCAATTTATTTACATCATATGGAATTTCAGGAATAAGACAAATCTCTGCTCCACCCGCAATGGCCGTGTGCAGCGCTATCCATCCGGCATCGCGGCCCATCACTTCCATGATCATTACCCGATGATGACTCTCTGCTGTGGTGACTAATTTATCAAAACTATCCGTAGCAATTTGCACTGCTGTTTGAAAACCGAATGTCATATCGGTGGCCGAGAGATCGTTGTCAATTGTTTTGGGAACACCAATGATCGGAATGCCTTTGTCAAACAAGACTTTGGAAATCCGTTGAGAACCATCACCACCGATGTTGATCACAGCATCGAAGTCTAATTTCTTCAGTTTGTCTACCAACTCGTCTGACCTGTCAATAAATTTTATTGAGCCATCCTGTTGCATAACAGGAAATTTTATCGGACTGGATTTATTGGTAGTCTTTAGAATTGTTCCA
This sequence comes from Bacteroidota bacterium, assembly GCA_016178785.1. Lineage (GTDB taxonomy): Bacteria > Bacteroidota > Bacteroidia > Cytophagales > Cyclobacteriaceae > ELB16-189. Next base: position 10,711 of record JACOSO010000081.1, read on the forward strand.
CCCTTCACATGAATGCCCGCAGTGCGTTTGGAGGTAAGCCTGATGATCTCTTGTGGTTCGTTGAGTACACCATTGAATGCTTCGATGCTTCCATACACCTCCCATTTTTCTTTACGGGCACTTTTGGCAACTCCGCGAATAACGGCATTGAGGCCGGGGCAATCGCCACCTCCCGTCAGAATTAAAATCTTTTTCATAACCTGTTTTGATTATAGATTACAAATTACAGGTTTCATTTTGCAATCAAAATTCCAAGTTCAAGATTCAAAGCTGAGCTTGAAACTAATTTGGAGTTTTAAATCTGGAATTTTGAATTTACTGAGGCTCTGCGTAGTCGGTCATTGATTGCCCGACCTAAGCCGATATCCGGAACTTCTTCCGACAGAATAATCTCAGCAGTGGATTTATCCAATTCGCGCAAAGCAGAGAATAATTTTTGCGCAGCCTCATTTAAATCGCCAGAAGCAGAAAGCACAATTTGTTTTTCGATAGAATCGGATGCGTATCTCTTTTGAAAAGAAAGCACGCTGATTTTTATGTGCTTGCATTCTTCAAGTAACTTCTCAATGTTCCCAATTTTCAGAATCTTTCTTGGTGCATAATGACTCTGCAATTGACCTGGTACAAGCGGATTTGAAACCGGTTGTGTGCTAACCACAACTTCTCCAATGATCAACTCAATTTTCTCCACACTCAATCCGCCCACCCGATAAATGATAGCTGAATCATTTTCAAATCCAACAATGGTAGATTCGATGCCGATGTTGCATTCGCCTCCATCTAAGATATAATCGATCTTGCCTCCAAGTTGCTCATTCACATGCTCAGGCTTTGTCGGGCTTACATAACCAAACGGATTGGCACTAGGTGCAGCCAACGGAAACGAAAGTGACTTGAGTAGCTCGCGAGTAAGCTCATGATTTGGGCAACGAACGCCCACGCGGTCCAAACCGGATGTAACAAGATCGGGAATGATATCTTTTTTATTGAGAAGAAGCGTAATCGGTCCCGGCCAAAATTCTTTCATTAATGACGAGGCCTTGTCCGGAATTTCTTCAGTATATTTTTTTACCGCATCAACGTCAGGTACATGAACTATCAGTGGATCGAAAAAAGGCCTGTCTTTGGCTGCGAAAATTTTTGTGACTGAAGACGCATCAAGGGCATTGCCCGCAAGACCATAGACAGTTTCAGTTGGAATTGCAACTAATTTTCCTTGTTCAAGCAAGGCCTTTGCTTTGGCTATATCTTTTCCGATCTCAGCCATCAGGCAAAAGTTTGTCTTTCATTCGTAGCACCGATCGCTCCATTGTAAAATTTTCTAGTTCATTCATTGAAACCCATTTCACATCGTGCGATTCATCACTAACAATAATTTTCTCCGTTTCATCAGCTTCAGTTAAAAATCGGATGTCATAGTGAAAATGCTCGGGAAAATCTTTTCGGGCTGGAATTTTATGGATGTCTACATCAAAAATGGTCGTGAATGGTTTAAGATTCTTCAATCCCGTTTCTTCTTCAGCTTCGCGCAAAGCTACGTTCAGAATATTTTCATCTCCATCGGCATGACCACCAGGCTGCACCCACTTGTTAAGTTTGGCGTGATGCACAAGCAGAGTTTTTGTTCTATCGCCATTCACCATCCATGCCGAGCCTGTAATGTGGCCTGGCAAATGTGTGCGTTGGAAGCAATCTTTGTGATTTAACAAAGCCAAGAAAGAATCGATGAACCTTTTCTCTTCTTCAAAATTGGTTTGATAAGATCGAAATGAATGGATTAAATTTTTTCGATCCACCTTACTGAATTACGATGGTTACTTTATTGAATTCTCCCTTCTTTAGTTGGCCGATTTTCTCGCCACCGCTCGTATTGTCTTTATCCCCCTTTCGACATAGAACGAAGTATGATTCAGGATTTAATTTCTTAAACTTTACCACACCTTTCGCATCGGTTGTCGCCTCCTGAATATGATTTTTTTCTTTAATATAATCCTCTTCTTTGGTGAACAACTTCACAGAAACACCCTCAACAATATTTCCGAGTTCATCGCGAACGGTTATGGTTAAAGAAGTATTGAAGAGCTGAAGGGGCTTGCTAACCGCCAGGTTTAGGACAAGTGTAAGAAACAAAATTGATTTCATGATCTTTTATTTAGGATTTAAAAATTAGAAATTCAAGTTAGGTGAACAAAGATAATGCCGCGATCATTATAATGAATATGCGCTTTTATAAAATCCATTTTGCTGAAGGAATTCGACAAGTTCAGCGTAAAACGGATGACCCGCAAGCGTTGCGCTATCCCCAATCATAACAAGCTTCTTTCTGGCTCGTGTGATAGCAACATTTGTTCTGCGAATATCCGCCAAAAAGCCAACTTCACTTTTTTCATTGCTTCTCACAAAACTGATCGCGATCACATCTCGTTCCTGCCCTTGAAATGCGTCAACCGTATTTATTGAAATGAGTCGATGCAATGGTTCAAGAATTTCCGAATTCTCCGCAAGATGTTGAAGTCTGTCAACCTGGGCGCTGTAGGGTGTGATAATTCCCAATGTAATTTTCTCGTCTAGCCAGGTGGAAGTACCGACTGACTCCACCAGTTTTTCAACCTGCCGAATTAACATCTCGGCCTCTTCCTGATTAAATCGACTGAGTGTTTCAGGATCTTGTTTTTCCGAATAACCACAACCGGCCGTATCGATAAATTCTATCGGTTGTTCATGCGAACGAAGCAGTTCATGTTTCACTGACTCATGTGCAATCAATTCATCGTTATAGAAATAATGCGAAGGAAATTCCATGATTGATTCATGCATTCGATATTGAACCTTTAGCATCGAAGCAAGTACCGGAAACTTTTCAATTCCTTTTTCAAAAAGCGTCTTTGCTAATCCTTGATTCGCTGCTTCGCGTGATTTTATTGTTGGGGGCAGCTGACAGTGATCCCCGGCAAAAATTACCCGATTGGATTTGAGCAAAGGAATCCAGCAAGCAGGTTCGAGTGCTTGACCGGCTTCATCAATAAAAACAGTTTTGAATTTTCTTCCCTTCAACACGGGATGCGATGAGCCCACCAACGTGCAACAAATCGCTTCGGCATGATTCAGCAAATCGTTGATGATGTAAAACTCAAGCGTGTCTGCATCAGCTTTTAAAAGTTTGGCCTCATCACGAAGCAATCTTCGCTGCTCACGTTCATGATGGCCAAAATTGCGTTTGTATTGCCCTGCCTGATGACGCATCTGTTCCATCTTCCTTCGCAATGCGCGCAGTTCACCAAAATGATTGTGTTCTGAAATTTTGACATCCAATGTTTTGCTAAGTGATTGTTCAGTAACTCGGGCAGGGTGACCGATGCGTAGTGTATTTAATCCCTGTGCACTTAATTTCTCAACCAACAAATCAACCGCTGCATTGCTTGGCGCACTAACAAGAACTTGCTTCTCTTCCCGAATAGTCAGTTTAATTGCTTCAACTATCGTTGTTGTCTTTCCTGTGCCAGGCGGGCCGTGGATAAAAGCAACATCAGGTGCTTCAACTACTTTTTTTACGGCCTCTTGCTGACTTTCATTTAAATAGTTTATTTCAGATTTCAGATTAAAAATGGCAGATGATTTGAAATCCTTAATTTGAAATTTGTAATCACCTAAAAGTATTTCTCTTAACTCTGCAAGCCTGTTATCCTCCGCTTCCATCACTTTCTTTAATGCATAATCCATCTCACGGTATGTCATTTCATCAAACATCACATCAACGCCCAGCGAACCATCCTCAATCCAATCGGGAACGTCATCTCCGTTTAACGTGATCGTCATCATGTTTTCGCGAACGTAGTTGATCACTCCATTGACATGTTGTTTTTCCGGTTTGCCCGATACATTGGTGAAAAGACTCACCACTTTTCCACTTTGAAAGGAATGCGGTTGATCCAAATTGTTTGTCTTTTCAATCTCGATCATCACCCGCTCACCCGTGCCAATGTAATCGCGCAGCAATCTAACCGGATACCAAGTCACTCCTTCTTTGGTTCGCTGATGAAGAGACCGCATCAAAACTTTCTGCCTATACTGCTCAAGGTCAGCTTGGCGTTCGAGTTGAAGAAGCTGGTGGGTATGTTTTAGTTTATCTTTAGAAGACATGCTTGAATTTCAAATTGCAAATTACAGATTGCAGATTCATGACCACTACCTTACCTTGTAATCTGAAATTTGTAATCTGCCATACTATTCAAACTCAGGAAATTTTTCCATCTGCTTAGATTCAAGGCCTGTGGCAGCAGCTTCGAAGCAAAAATGTGCCATGCCATTGGTCACTGCCAAATATTTTGCCCCTAAAGTCATGTTGTAAACTGCTACTTGGTTGAATGCTTTCTGATTTAATTTGATGGTGGGCGATTTGCATTCGATAAGCATCCAAGCTTTTCCGGCACGGTCGAAAATCAGGATGTCAGAGCGCTTCTGAAGTTTGTTGTAAGTGAGACTTCCCTCAATTCGGAAAAGTGACTTAGGATATTTCAATTCCGTTATCAAATAATTAATAAAATGCTGGCGCACCCATTCTTCAGGCGTGAGCACAAGGTATTTTTTTCTTATCCCGTCAAAAATCCATACTTTGCCTTCCTCCTTTTTCAGAGATGGATTGAATGGTGGAAGATTGAGTTGGTACATCGGCTAAAAGTAGCGAAAAGTATGCAGTCAGCAGGAGAGAGTAGTAGCCAATGAAACAACAAAATGGACAATTAACTGTTGCTATCTGATAGTTATTAGTCCAAATAATTTGGAATTTGGAATCTGTAATTAAATATATGAAGACGAAAAAAGAAATTGTAGACAACTGGCTGCCGCGCTATACGGGTGTGCCGTTGAAAAATTTTGGTGAATATATTCTTCTCACCAACTTCGACAACTATGTTCGGAAATTTGCGGAGTGGCACAACGTGCCTGTAGATGGCGAAGACAAAGCGATGCTCAGCGCCACAGCCGAAGGCATTACGTTCATCAACTTTGGAATGGGCAGCCCCAATGCCGCAACGATCATGGACTGTCTCACAGCCATCATGCCCAAAGCTTGTTTGTTTCTCGGTAAGTGCGGTGGATTAAAAAAGAAAAATGAACTTGGTGATCTTATTCTTCCTATTGCTGCAATCCGTGGTGAAGGAACTTCGAACGACTACTTTCCGCCAGAGGTACCATCGCTACCGGCATTCGCTTTGCAGAAAGCAATCTCAACAACCATACGTGATTACAACCAAGACTACTGGACAGGAACAGTATATACCACCAATCGAAGAGTGTGGGAGTGGGATGAAGAGTTTAAGGACTATTTGATCAAGATACGCGCCATGGCCATTGACATGGAGACTGCAACGATTTTTTCTACTGCATTTTATAATGAAATCCCTGCTGGTGCATTACTGCTCGTGTCTGACCAGCCGATGGTGCCTGATGGCGTGAAGACCGAAGCAAGTGACCATAAAGTGACCTCCAGTTTCGTTGATGTTCATTTAAAAATTGGTATTGACTCACTGAAGCAATTGATCAATAATGGAATTACGGTGAAGCATTTGCAGTATTGAGATAACGAGTTGAGTGGAGTCAGACGTAACAAACTCATGCATTAATCGTCATAGGCAGGAATTATAACCCAAAAAATGAATTCCATGCAAAATTTAGAAGACATTAAGGTTGGTGTAAAGCTCAAGCTGTCTGCACTATGGGCAGCGGTTATGTTCTGTTATATATATGGAGACTATTTTTCACTTTATGTGCCAGGCCACATTCAAAGTCTGATGGATGGAAACTCCGGTATGGGGGCAACTACTCCGTTAAAATTGCTAATGTTCGCTATACTAATGACACTTCCATCGGTTATGGTATTCCTATCCTTACTATTAAAGCCGAAAGTAAACCGTTGGATAAACATATTGATGGGGATATTCTTTACTGCGATCATGATTTTAGTAGTGGCGACATCAATTGACCAATGGATGATTTTTTTTATTTTCCTGGGCGTTGTTGAAATCCTGATTACATCGCTAGTTGTTTGGTACGCCTGGACGTGGCCTAAGCAATAGTCAGCCCCAATAATTATTCATTATTAATCCAAAAAAATGAATTCAAACAAAAAGACAGCAAGAGTAGCTGGTTTGTTGTATTTAGTTGTCGTATTGAGCGGCATTTTTCATCTGATGTATGTTCCCTCCAAACTATTCGTGAAGGGTGATGCTTCAGCAACAATTAGCAATATCATCGCCTCTGAAACACTTTTCCGGCTCGGTATTCTGGGCGGATTAATCTGTTATACAGCTTTTTTATTCTTGCCGTTAGTTTTATATAAGTTACTCAGCACGGTTAATAAAACTTATTCAGTACTAATGGTAACACTCGCTGTGGTGAGTGTTCCTATCTCTTTCGTCAACATGCTCAACAAGTTTGCTGTACTCACACTGATCAGCAAAGCCAGTTACCTAAGCTCATTTCAAGCTCAGGACCTGCAGACTCAAATTTTATTACATCTGGATTACTATCGCAACGGAAATCAACTCGCTTCCGTATTTTGGGGGCTTTGGCTATTTCCTTTTGGCTATTTGGTATTTAAATCCGGGGTTCTGCCCAAGCTACTGGGCATCCTTTTAATGGCCGGATCCTTTGGTTATGTCATCGATTTTATAGGCGGTTTTATTTTCTCGAATTATGATGCAACCGGAATTTCTAATTTTATAACCCTACCGGCAGACTTTGGAGAAATAGGAACATGCTTGTGGCTTTTGATTATGGGCGCAAAAGATAAACCAACACCTCAGCTCACCCAGTTGTAACCTTTCAAAAAGGTAATTTTTATGCTAACATTCACCACCGCAAACTCAAAAAGCGATTTGGATGGAATACTCCTTTTACAAAAAGCTAATCTTGTTCAAAGTTTGTCTCCCGATGAAATACAAAGCCAGGGTTTTGTTACTGTCAATCATACCCTCGAACAACTGAAAAAACTTAACGATTTTGAAAAACATGTCATAGCGAAAGAACATGATAAAGTAGTGGGCTATGTGTTGGCAATGACTCAGCAATCAAAGTCTGACATCCCTATATTGTTTCCCATGTTTGATTCCTTCGACAAGATGAACTTCAACGGCCAAAAAATCAATGAGTACCACTATATCGTTGTGGGTCAGGTTTGTGTTGACAAAGCTTTTCGAGGTCAAGGCATCTTTGATAAATGCTATGACGCTTACAAAGAATACTATAAAGACAGATACGATTTTGCCATTACTGAAATAGCAGCGACAAATACGCGCTCCCTTCAAGCACACAGACGCATCGGTTTCAAAGAAATAAATTCATACTTCGACAAGACTGAATGGATTGTTGTGGTTTGGGATTGGAAAGCAAGTAGCCGTTAAACCTTCTGGGATATTGTTTGTCTCAGAGAAGTTTCTAATCAAATTTTTCTAATAAAAATCCACATCCTATTTTTGAACACAATCCATAAAACAAATGATCAAAGTATCTCGGTTCGTCCTCATCATACTTCTATTCAGTTTATCGTGCAGCAAAAAAAGTGACCCGGCTCCTGCGTCAACTCTTTATTTTCCACCTGCCTCTGGCACTTGGGAAAGTGTAACTCCTGCAAGCTTAGGATGGAATGAAGCAGCTATACCCGATCTTGTTTCGTATTTGAACACCACCAACACTCGTGCGTTTATCGTACTGAAAGACGGCAAGATTGCCATAGAGCAATACATGGGCGCACAACTCACTTCAAGCGCTGCATTCACTTCTTCGAGTGTTTGGTATTGGGCCTCAGCCGGCAAGACTCTTACCTCAGCTGTAGTCGGCATTGCCAATGCCAATGGCAAAATAAGTCTGACTGCCAAATCCTCAGACTATCTCGGCAGGGGTTGGACAAGTCTCACGCTCGATCAAGAAAATAAAATCACCGTTCTTCATCAACTCACCATGACCACCGGATTAGACGACTATAGCGGTGGGGCCACAGGCGATAGCGACTGTACCGACCCTTCATGCCTGGTATACAAAGCTGACCCCGGCACACGCTGGGCTTACCATAATGCAGCCTACACCTTGTTGGATGGCGTAGTTGCTTCGGGAACAGGACAAACCCTAAATGCTTATTTAAGCGACCAAATTCTTTCCAAGATCGGAATGGATGGCAGCTATGTAAAAAACGGATACAACAATGTCTTCTACAGCACACCACGCTCAATGGCGCGTTATGGGTTGCTATTACTCAACAAAGGCGAATGGAGTGGCACCACTATTATTCCATCATCCTATATTAATCTCATGAAAGCCACATCGCAAAATCTGAATCTCTCATACGGCTACCTCACTTGGCTCAACGGAAAAAGTTCGTTCATGGCACCCGGCTCACAGAATGTATATTCACAATCGCTGTCACCTAACGCGCCAGCGGATATGTTTGCGGCTATGGGAAAAAACGGGCAGCTGATCAACGTTGTACCCAGTAAAAATTTAGTTGTGATCCGAGTTGGCAATGCACCTGACAATGCGCTGGTGCCCTTTACTTTTCAGAATGATCTGTGGGCTAAGCTAAACACAGTTATTACAAACTGATTTTTCCGCTAATGATTCGCAAAGATTTCAATTATCTTCAGCACATGAAGATAGTGATTGAGAAATCAACGTTTGATTTTCTTAAAGGATTAAAACGCAACAACAATCGCGAGTGGTTTGAGAAGAATAAAAAAATTTACCTCGAAGCACAAGCCAACGTATCCACCTGGGTAAATCAACTGATTCATGAAATGAACAGGCATGATCAGTTGCAAACGGTAAACGGAAAAGAAAGTCTTTACCGAATTTACAATGATGTCCGTTTTTCAGAAGACAAGACTCCTTACAATCCTCGCTTTGCGGGTTACTTGAAAAGAGAAAAGCCTATGTTAAGGGGTGGATATTATTATTGGATTAAACCAGGAGCGTCTCGGGTGGCGTGTGGATTCGCTCACCCTAAACCGGAAGATTTAAAACGGATTCGCGAAGACATTGAGCTCAATCGCCAGGAGTGGCGCAAGTTACTATCAGGAAAAAAACTGAGAGCTACTTTTGGAGAAATGCAGGGCGATCAGGTAAAAACTTCGCCTCGGGGCTTTGCAATAGATAATCCAGCCATCGAATTGCTTCGTTACAAGCAATATTGGTTTGAACATTCATTCACTGACAACGAAGTTCTCTCACCCGATTTTCTTCATCGAGTGAATGAGACATTCAAAACCATCCGCCCGTTTTTTAATTACATGAGTGACGTTCTCACTACTAACAGAAACGGGGAATTGCTTTAAAATAGAAAGGGCTATCGTGCAGCCTTTCTATTCATATTTATGAGAATTATCTTACTGCTATTCCAAATCCAAGCGCTAAAGAACTGTATTTCTGAGCTGTGTACTCTCCGTGGAAAGTGAACACTGCTAGTTTTAACCTAAGGCCAAATGTAGCACGCGGGCCAGTCGCGGCACCACTTAAATTTACTTGGATCGGCACATAAGTGCCAAGACCAGTAAGATCGTAATTGCCAGTTACCGAAGACTTCGTATTTGCAATGTTATAACCTAAAGCCGCATAAGCTGTGAGAACGGCAAATTTCTTGGAAATGATGCCTTGAATTGTAGTGGCACTTGACGAGAGAGTTCCTTTTTGACTGTGACTTGCATCAAATGTTACGTTCATATCCATTTTTGTATATCCAACAAAGGCGGAAAGATCAAAAGGCAACGTCTTGACACCCGGAATGTATTGCTTTACATCATTCATGACTCCTACTCCAAATAGATTAAAACTTGAAGCAGAGTTGTCACCAAATTTGATAGCCGGAACAAACCTGACTTTTAATTCAAAACCTTTTGGCAGCCCAATGCCAACTTGTGCAATTGGAACGGGTAAAGAGTTGCTGATCACAGGGACTTTACTAAGATTCACACCAGGTGCTCCGGAAAATTGAGTATTGGGTGGATTCTTATACCGATAAGTTGGGGCAACATCAGAACCAAACACCGTAGGCACATATCCACTTTGAGGGGCACCGCTAGATCCAAGCAATTCTATATTATTCAACTTGCTATTATCTACATAATAAGTCAGCGCAGAGGTTGGCACCTTGATAAAATTAAAAGTAGCAGTCAAATCAAATCCCAAAACTTTATGTGGTTGTGCAGTATTATACCAACCTTGATTCAGCCCGTACCCAATTACAGAAAGCGCAGGTGAAAGATATCCGTTCACTAAAGTATTGGCATCTTGTTGGGTACCAACAACTAACTTGTTAATGGAACTTTGGCTCCATGCAGGCAACACTCCAAAAAAGGTGATAACAATTGCCAAGTGTAGAATCAGTCGAATTTTATTCATGTTGAACTGGTTTTTAAATTCCTTATTAATACTAAGATAGCAATTTTGGTAAACTTCAAGTTTGTAAAAAAAGTCATTATCAGCTATCCAGAGAAGCATTTTGGTATTTTTACAGCATCATGTCAGAATTTTTATACTCTCTCTCTATTCATTTGCTTCGGCTGGTGTTCATTGTTGCATCTCTTTTTTCCGCAAAAGCACGCCAGTTTGTAGCAGGCCGATGGCAGATCTTTTCGAAATTGAAATCCTCATTTGCAAAAAATGATTCAATACAACTGGTGTGGGTTCATTGTGCATCGCTAGGTGAATTTGAGCAAGGCAGACCGATCATCGAATCCCTTAAAGAAAAAATTCCAGGCGCTAAAATTTTACTCACGTTCTTCTCGCCTTCGGGCTATGAGGTCAGAAAAAATTATCAGTTGGCTGATTATATTTTTTATCTACCGTGGGACACGCCTTCGCAAGCGAGAAAATTCGTTGAGATCACCAAACCTTCTTTGGCCATTTTCATCAAGTATGAATTTTGGTATCACTACACTGTGAATCTCAAAAGATCAGGTGCAAACGTCATCTCCGCTTCGTGCATCCTGCGACCAAATCAGATTTTTTTTAAAGGCTATGGTGGTTTGTTTCGCAAACTTTTGAAAAATTTTGATCTTTTTTTTACCCAAAACAGTGAAACTAAAAATCTGCTTTCATCTATCGGGATTGATTCAGTTAAAGTTGCAGGTGATACCCGCTTTGATCGCGTGATGCAAATCATTCAAAAAGGAGAAGAAATCACTCAAGCGAAGCAATTCAAGAATGATGAGAAGGTCTTCGTCCTAGGGAGCTGTTGGCCAGAAGATATAGACGTACTTGCGCCTTTCATTAATGAAAAAGAAAATTCGCTCAAGTTTATTATTGCCCCGCACGAAATCTCGGAGTCATTCATACGAGACATCGAAAAATCTCTTGAAGTAAAATCAGCTCGGTTTTCACAGCAGAATCCAAAGGTGGAGGACTTCAATGTGCTTATCATCGACAATATCGGTATGCTTTCAAAACTTTACCGTTACGGAGAGTTTGCTTATGTGGGTGGTGCATTTGGCAAAGGGCTTCACAATATTTTGGAAGCAGCCTGCTACGGCATTCCCGTTTTCTTTGGCAACAAAAATTACCAGAAATACCAGGAAGCCAATGATTTGATCATGCGCGGTGGTGCCTTTGAAGTGAGTGGTTACTCTGACCTAAAAACGAAGTACGAATTGATGATGGAGCGCCCAGAGAATTTTATCCTTGCTTGCGAAGTGACACGTTCATACGTGGAAGAAAACCTTGGTGCTACAAAAAAAATAATGGATTACTGCACTTCAATTCTTAAGAGATGACAGGCGTTGTCACCAAATCTACGGGCTCATGGTACAATGTGCTTTCGGAAGGAAAAATATACGAATGCCGCATTCGAGGAAAAATACGCCTTGAAGAAATCAAAGAAACAAACCCGGTTGCTGTGGGCGATCATGTGAAAATAGAAGTTGAAGAAGGCTCCCATGCCATTACTGAAATCCTGCCCAGAAAAAATCACATCCTCCGGCAATCCGTGAAAAAAACAGGTCACTCCAATATTCTGGCGGCCAATATCGATCAGGCAATTCTGATCGCAACCGTGCAACAGCCCCGGACATCTCTCGGTTTTATCGATCGGTTTCTGGTTTCTGCTGAATCGTTTCGCATCCCACAGGTCCTGATTTTCAACAAAATAGATCTTCTCGACAACGATGATCTGGTGCAGGTTCATGAACTCAGAAGAAGTTACGAAAGCGTGGGAGTGCAAGTGATGTTACTCTCGGCACTGAAAAATGAAGGCACTGAGAAATTCAAAGAAATTCTTTTTGGAAAGATTTCACTTGTGGCCGGGCATTCAGGTGTGGGCAAATCAACTTTACTCAATCAGATTTCTCCGGCCATTAAACAAACCGTAAGTGAAATATCAGCATTCAGCGAAAAAGGAACCCACACTACTACCTTTGCCGAAATGTTTCCAGTCGGTGAAAAAACTTTTGTGATCGATACACCCGGAATAAAAGAGTGGGGTTTGGTGGACATGACTCCCCAGGAAATCTCTGATTATTTTCCTGAAATGCGAGATTTGCGTTTGCAATGCAAATTTGGTTCAAAGTGTTTGCACCTTAGCGAACCCGGATGTGTTATTCAAAGCGCGGTGGAGCGCGGGGAAATCGCCATGAGCCGCTACGAAAGCTATGTGGCAATGGCCGAGGGGAAGGACAATAGAAAGTAACTTAGGCATTGGATTAGGTTAGGTTCAAACGCGTGGTTCCATCGACCTTCATCTCTGGAAAAAACTTTAATTGTAGAGTAATCGATGGTATTTCTTTCTGATCCAAGACCAGGGCAATGGTATCCACGAAAGAAAAGTAAAGAAGTAAAACCACCAGTTGTGGCTATCAATTTCCTTTTCAAGTTGGCCAAATAATTTGGCTTCAGTTTTGTTTCCGGAAAAAATGGCTTGCTTAAATTCATAGCGAACACGCATCAGTAAAGATTTTCTGTCTTCTTCATCACTACAAAGTGAAATTCCTTTTTGACAAACCAGAAAAGTAGAGTGCAGTTGCTTGTCACCTTGCTCATACAAACCTGACGACATGGAGTTGCCTGTACGCCTAACTTTTGTTAGCACTTCATCCAAGTAGGCATATTTAAAATTCCTGGAGGACCTCACCCAAAAATCAAAATCTTCGTAAGCGAGATTCTCATCGTATCCATTAAGCAGGTCAAAAACTTTTTTCCGTACCATCATCGTTGGGCCACAAATGAAATACCGCGTTAGAACATCTCGGAAAATCGAACCTTCAGGAATTTTTGAAATCAACTTTTTTCCGCGAAGGTGTTCGACATGATTTCGCAAAAAGGCCCCCTTTGAATCAATGTAATCAGCATTGGTGAACGCAACTCCATAGGATTGATCCAATTTTAAAAACTGATTTACTTGCTTTTCAATTCGATCACCCAGCATCACATCATCTGTTGCAAAATCGATTACAAAATCTCCTTTCACTAAAGCAAATCCCTTATTGAAGGCAGCACAATTGCCGATATTTTCTTTGAGCTGAATAAAAGTAATGCGTGGATTTTGATCCACTAATTGTTGAATGATTGAGGCACTTCCGTCATGGCTGCAGTCATCCACTATTATCAATTGAATATTGGGATACGTTTGATTTACCACCGACTCGATTGCTTCTCGAACAAACTGTTCGTGATTGTAGCACAAACAAACCACAGAAACGAGCGGCTTCATTGCAGTTCTTTTTCGAAGGTCAGTTTCATTGAGAATATGCCCCCTACCTGAGTTTTAAAGTTTAGTAAACTGAAATTGGTTTTGTTTTCCAGAGAGGAAGTCCCCAGGTCTAAAAGTCGAAATCCATTTTGCCTACAATACGAGTATTGATTATCAAGTAGGAATACAATCGGGCTGAGCTGGTCAGAAGATTTTCGATGAGCATGGTAAAAATTGTATATGATGGAGTTCGTTACGCGCACAGAAATAGCAGAGGCAATCAATTCTTTTTTTTGAAAAACACCAAAAAGCAAAAAGTCATCAGGGCACTTCTCCACCGTATATTTCAGTGATGCATAGGTCACGCTCAATTCTGCATCACGCTCGTGCCTGCATTCCCTGGTGAAATTATAAACCTCCTCCAACTCTGAAAGTCCGAGGGATTGAAAAATGAGCTGCTCTCTTTCACAACGTCTTAAACGTTTAAGCTCAGCTTGAGAAATCTTATCTCGCCATAAAACTTCATCAACTACGATGGAAGAATTAATTTCGGATTTAACGACTTCAAAATTCAAATCCATCAATAAAACGGAAAGTATTGCTGACTCCTGTGGACGATAAAGGTGAGGAACATCTTTTATTGCGACTTTAATCACCCCTTGTTCTTTGAGCTTATTTTCCACTTCCACAAGAAAATTGAAGAGGACTTCAATTGAAAGAGACTCATTAAATTCAAATGAACCAAATGGTGCTTTATATGGGCTGGATGCAGTGGAATTTTCTATATGAAAATTGACTTGAGCAAATACGAGCTTTGACCGGTTATCAATCAACGAAAAAGTTTTCCAACCATCCAACGATTGAGAATGAAGGTGTCGTTCTTCATTAAATAGAAAACGCTCGAATACAGGTTTAAAATTTTTGGCTAGTTGGCCTTCGTGAAAAATGTATTTGCTCAATCAGTAAGGGATTCCCAATCGCTTGTAAATAAAATGCATGAGCCATGCCGGGCCGATCAACAAAAACTGCAAATCCTTTAAGAACGAAGGTTTCTTCCCTTCGATCTTATGACCATAGAATTGCCCGATCCATGCCGCAACAAAAATGATCAATGCCATCAGCCAAAGTGGAGCAGCAAATAGTTTTATCAAAACATTAACCGCACTAAGGCAAGCAACAGAAAAAATCAACATACCAATAGAAAGCGGAAAAGAAAGTGAAACATAATAGATCATCACCAAAATCAACACAACTGTTGCCCAACTGAGCATTGGTAGGTTCCCAAAAACACTTCTTAAAAACTCATTTGGGATGGATGCAATCAAAGCCACAACACTAAAAAAAATCAGCGGCACGCAAATCCAGTGAATGGTCTTGTTGGTAGCATTTTGGTGGCTTTCGCCATATTCGGAAAGGAGTTGATCAATTTTGCGCATATTTTTTTATTTTCTACCAGATAACTTCAAGACCCTGTTGAGCATAAGCCGCAGCCTTAGAGTCTCTTGTGATAAATTTTAAGTTGTTTTTGATGGCTTGCCAAAATAGCATCCTATCAAACGGATCCTTGTGTTCTTTAAATTCCAATAAATAAATGCCAGCTGCATCTTCAGAGTTCAAATTTAAATGTTGAAATCCCATTTTATTCGCCTCAAATAATAAATCCACAGGTTTATAGTTTTTCAATTCTAACTTTCCCAAGGAATATTTTAGTGAAAGCTCAAAATAGGATACAGAGCTTACATAAACTGTATTTGTGGTATTGTTCAAAATTATTTGCACTTGCTGAGATAATAGCGATGGCTTGAACAATGTCCACAAAAGAATATGCGAGTCCATCAAATACTTCATTCGCCTAAAAGTTCTTGAGCTGACATTTCGAAATCCTTATGTATCTTAAAGCTACCTTTTCCTTCCAAAGGACCCAGTTTTCTTCTTTTTGGTTTTCTGAATTTCTTAATATCAATCAAAACAGCCACCTCTTCCCTTTTTCGGCCATATGAAACCACAACCTCCTCGCCCTTTTGAATCCATTCTAATATTTGTGAGAATTTAGACTTAAACTCTCCTACTGAAATTGTTTTCATTCATCGAAGATAATTCAAACTTGTCAACTTGTCAAGTTCAAAACTATGCTTTTGTTTTCACCTTCTTCCAATCCTTGAGCTGCCAATACGCTGTGGCGGTAGTCAAATGATTGCCCTGTGTGTCAAAAATTTTTACCTGGCACGGAACAACTACCGAATCACTGGTTTGAAGAGGTTTAACTATTTTCTGATCGAGCCATTGTTCGTCAACCAAAAATTCGGCAACGCCATCCATTTTACCTTGATAATGAAAATCAATTTCTAGTTTTTGAAGAATTAAGCGATAGCGATCCATTCCAAGTCGACTGATCAGTAAAAACCCGGTAGTAAACTCGCTGAGTGTTGCTAACGCACAAGCATGAAGTCCGCGTACGTGGTTCAGGTTTTTTCGTTTGTAGGGAAGCCGGGTTTTGATACCTGCGTCCGAAATACTGGTGATCTCAAAACCATGCGGCAGATTGAAGGGAATCATTCGGCTCAGAGCCGTATTCAAAAGCCATAGATAAAAGCGTGAATGTTTTGCTTTTTCAATTAACTTGGCGGGATTCATGGTGTCGTTATTGGTTAGTGATTGTCCATTATTAGGTAACAATATTAACCAATCACGAATCAACAATTGACTAAGAACGATTAACGTACAAAAAATGCAAAAGAAAATTATAGTGCTCGGAGCAGGGCTTGTGGGTCACGTAATGGCTAAGGACCTCTCTAAAAATTTTGACGTAACTGCTGCCGACATTAATGAAGATGCACTCAAGGCCGTGGAAGCCCATGGAATAAAAACGTTGAAAGCTGATCTTTCAGATCGTGACCGACTGAAATCACTCCTTCAGCCATTCGATCTAGTAGTGGGCTCTGTACCCGGATTTATGGGGCTAAAAAATGCCCAGGCTGTTATTGAAGCAGGGAAAAATATGGTTGATATTTCATTTTTTCCAGAAGATCCATTCCAATTGGATGAGGCGGCCAGGAAAAAAAATGTAACGATCATTACTGATTGTGGTGTTGCCCCCGGCATGGGAAATATCATTCTGGGTTATCATGATAAGCGAATGAAAATCGATTCGTATGAGTGTCTGGTTGGCGGCCTTCCAGCTATCCGCGAATGGCCTTATGAATACAAAGCGGTATTCTCCCCCATCGATGTAATTGAAGAATACATTCGCCCTGCACGTTATGTTCAAAATCATACCATGATCACGAAAGAAGCCCTTTCAGATACGGAGTTGATACATTTCGATGGCGTTGGCACTCTTGAGTCCTGGAATTCAGACGGATTGCGGTCTCTCATCAAAACAATGCCACACATCCCAAACATGATTGAAAAGACTTTGCGCTATCCCGGATGTGTAGAATATTTGAGAGTACTTCGCGAAACGGGTTTCTTTTCACACGAAGAAATTGAAGTAAAGGGAATAAAAATCAAACCTGTGGATGTTACTGCCAAACTTCTCTTCCCAAAATGGAAGCTTAAACCGGGCGAAGAGGAATTTACAGTGATGCGTATTCGTATGGACGGAACCGAGGATGGCAAGCCAAAAAAATACGAATACAATTTGCTCGACCGAACAGAAAAATCGAGTGGTACTTTGTCGATGGCGAGAACTACGGGTTACACGTGCACGGCAGTTTCGCATTTGGTGCTAAATGGGCAATTCAACCGCAAAGGAATTTGTCCTCCCGAATACGTTGGCGAAAAAGAATCGGATTTTGATTTTGTAGTAAAATATTTGGCTGATCGCGGTGTACTATACAAAAAGAAAGAGAGTTAAATGTCGCATCAGCTTTTTTCAAAAACCACTATCACTAACGAAGAAATCAATGCGCTTCCGTTGGGTGCATTTGAGGGAAAAATTTTTTTAGTTGATCAGGTCGAAGACCTTGCGAATATTTTTTCGGAGATCAATCGGCATGAAGTTGTTGGGTTTGATACTGAAACAAAACCCGTGTTTGTGCGGGGGCATCAAAACAAAGTGGCGCTCATGCAAGTGGCATTGCCTGATAAAGTCTTTTTGATTCGGATTAACAAGACCGGAGTTCAGCCGGAGATCATTAACTTCCTGGAAAGCGAAGCCATCTTGAAAGCAGGAGTTGCACTCCGCGATGATATTAAAGCACTCCAACGGTTAAAGAGATTTTCACCGAAAGGTGTAATCGAACTTGCCGATATGGCAAAGAAAGCCGGCCTTATGGAAGAAGGCGTTAAAAAACTTACGGGGCTTTTGCTCGGATTTCGAGTTTCAAAAACTGCACAAACCAGCAATTGGGAAGCTTCTGTGCTAAACGAAAAGCAAATCACTTATGCTGCCACTGATGCGTGGGTTTGCCTGGGAATTTATAAGAAACTGAAATTGGTAGAGAGAAGCTAACCCTTCTTCTTCCTTACGGGTTTTGCAAACTTTTTAAAGCCCCGCTCAACAATCATATCGATGGTACGCTCACCCTCAGCTCCCACCACATCAGCTACAGAATTGATGCGCCACACCAAAAAATTGCTTTTGTCATTCAGGTCAATAATTAAACTGGTTTGATTATAGTTGCGCGACCATGTGGTGGCGGTAGATCCCGGTGTTTGACCCAACGGGCCAATCGCTTGCATATCTGAACGTGCCATGGTTCCAACGGCATAGGTAACAATTAAATCAGCGTTAGCTTCAGCACGTTTCAGTCCCTTAAATTCCAGTTCACGCGTTACTCCGTTTTTAATCCACTTATCTATGGTAGCATCGCTCACCTGTTTCTGATCTTGCGGTGTGATCACCTGGCTTTCGCCAAAAGAAAAAGTTTTGTATTTGGTAAAGTCATGCTTCTTGTCGTACTCTACTTTTATTTCCTGGCCGAAAGCGGAAATTGAGATAAAAAATAAAACAATCACAGAAAATTTCATGTCTAAAGATATTCTAAAAGAAGGCATTAGGCAATAGGCATTACGCAGTCAATAACCCGCTAAGCTCTCGGATGAAACTCTTGAATCACTTGTCTTAAGTAATCTCGATCAAGATGCGTATAAATTTCTGTTGTAGTAATCGAGGCATGCCCCAACATTTCTTGCACTGCACGAAGGTCAGCGCCACCTTCGATCAAGTGTGTTGCAAATGAATGTCGAAATGTGTGAGGGCTTATTGTTTTTTTTAATCCAATTTTTTCGGCCAGGCCTTTGATCACCAAAAAAATCATCACGCGTGTGAGCTTGCGGCCCCTTCGGTTGAGAAACACATAATTTTCAAAACTCTTTTGTACAGGCCCATGCACGCGAACTTCGTCCACATAAATTTTCAAAAACTTCATGGCATCTCTTCCGATGGGCACCAACCGTTCCTTGTTGCCCTTGCCCAGCACTCTCAGAAACCCAATATCAAAATATACATTTGACAAGCGAAGATCGACTAACTCGCTTACTCGCAAACCTGAACTGTAAAGAGTTTCGAGCATCGCGCGATTGCGTGCGCCTTCAGGAGACGACAGATCAATAGCGTCAAATAATTTTATAATGTCGTTATACTCTAAAGTGTCCGGAAGTTTGCGGCCAATCTTCGGGCCTTCAAGATGAACAGCAGGATTGTTGTCTATCAATTCTTCAAAGGCTAAATACTTAAAGAAGGCCTTAACTCCCGAAAGAATTCGTGCTTGCGAGTAGGCGCTCATTCCAAGCTCATTGATATAATGAATAAATTTTTGAAGCTCTTTTGTGGTGATTTTAAGTGGTTTGGATTTCGAGCCTGATAACTCAATGAATTGATGCAACTTCTCGATATCACGCAAATAAGCATCGATTGAATTTTGCGCAAGAGATCGTTCCAATTTTAAGTACTGGCCAAATTGCTTGATGTAAGTACTCCAATTCAAAATTGATCCATTCGTGTTACCTTGCAAGGTAAATAATTCAAGGTTCAAGGTTCAATGTTTAAAGTCAAAAATGCATAATACACTCTAGACAACCTTAAACTTTGCACTTAGACCTCTCACCTATGAAAATCCAGATCATCAACGGCCCCAATCTCAACTTACTTGGCAAACGAGAGACAGATGTTTATGGCAACGAGCCATTTGAAAAATACTTCGATAAACTAAAACAACGTTTTCCAACAGTTGAGTTGCATTATTTCCAATCGAATGTCGAAGGCGAGATCATCAATCAATTGCACAAGGTCGGTTTTGATTACCAAGGAATTGTTTTAAATGCAGGAGCTTATACGCATACTTCCGTTGCTATTCACGATGCTATTGCTGCTGTCAAAACACCCGTAGTAGAAGTTCACATCAGCAACATCTACGCTCGCGAAGAGTTTCGTCACTTAAGTTTGATCACTTCCAAATGCGCAGGTCTGATTACAGGCTTTGGACTCGAGGGTTACGCCATGGCTGTGAATTATTTGGTCAATACTCGATAGTCAATTGTCTATAACTTACCTCTGCTATGGACAATAGACTATCGACTATGGACTTTTAAGAAGAGCGGTACGCCATCTCGTACACCGACTTCACATGGGGCCCGAGGAACACACGCGCGTAAATTCGGATGATTGCCAGGCCATCCAAAATAAAACTCAATGACGTAAACAACGCAAGGAGTGCTTGATCTTCGTGAATGTGTGTGAACACTAAATCCTCACCGATAAATGTTGGTGAAATTGGAAATCCCGAAACACCCAAACAGCAAATCAAAAACATTAACGAGATTTTTGGATGTCGGTAAGCATGACCATGAAACTGGTTGAGGTTGATATTGCCTTCAAACCGCTTCAATCTTCTTAGGCATAAATACCCAATGATCCCGAAAAACATGATGCCACTCAGATACATTATCGGTTGGCCATATTTAAAATTCTCGTTGAAGGAAACAGCCAAAGCTACCCACAAGTGGTTCATGATGATCAATAGCCAGCTCAAACGGGTTATTTTTCTCTCTGTAAAAGCTTTCAGTACCATAATTAAAGCGATCAATGAAAATAATATTGGCAGGCGTTCAACAATTTCAGGAGAAATGAATTCTTTGTTCATAAAACTGAACATCCCGACAAGGTAGGCAGGCACAAAAAATATGATTACCCCATCTACCGTTAGAAAATTCAGTTTGTTTCCCAGCCACTTTAGAGGATTCCACATGTAGCGATACATCATCGAGTCAAGATTCCATTCTTTTACACACAAGATGTAAAGTGTGTTTGCCATTTTCTTCGGAAAATAGGATTCAATAGAGCGAGCCCGCGGAGAGAAGTTATAAAATTGTTCGCGTATAAGGTATGTTACCACCGAAGGAGAAACCAGCAACTGGTACGTACGCAAGAATGCATTTCCTGCAAAGTGAATGAGGGCGAGTGTTTCAAACCCGGCCGCAAGTTCGATAAAGATCAAACCGATCTGTCCCACTGAAGCATAAGCAATCTGACTTTTCACGGAAGACTGCACGCGCGCAATTCCTGTGGTGATGAAGGCGGTAAGAAAACCTATAACAGCGATGAGTATGCGCACGGAAGTTTGTTGTTCCCAAAACGGATAGGTTCTGAGCAAAAGAAATACACCGAGATGCACCGAAAGCGATCCGTAAAAAATGGCGCTCGAAGGAGTTGGCCCTTCCATCGCACGTGGCAGCCACGATGAGAACGGAAGTTGCGCTGACTTAGCAACAGCCGAAATTAAAATCATCAGGGAAATAAATACGCCAATAAGCGTATGTGTTTGCAAGTGCTCGTGCACTACCGTGTAGTTGCTCAACGAGGCAAAAGTTACATTCTCATGCCAAAGGTGATGGCTCATCCACATCGCCAAGATCAAGCCGACATCAGCCACGCGATAAATTGAGAAGACTTTTACCGCATTCTTTACAGGCAAATATCTGTTTCTGTAGAAGGCAATGAGCAGGAATGACGAAACACCAAGCACCTCCCATCCGATGAAAAGTGTTTCAAGGTTTCCGGAAAGAACTGCAATATTATAACCAAGATAAAAAAACAAGATCGTGTTGAAGAAACGCTTGTAGCCCACCTCACGATGCAAATAATAGCGGCTATAAATCGTAACAAGAAAAGTGAGAAACGATCCCACAAAAAGATATACCGCAGTAATTTGGTCAAAATAGAGGTCGATGAAAAATTCATAACCCTCGTTTTGATATAGCGTCAAGTATTTATGATCGAATGTTGGGCGTCCCGCCACCAACCAATAAACGATAAACGCACTGATGCTAAACCAATGCAGGCCCACCGTTAAATAGGCGGTTGCCGATAAAGCATCTTCATTCTTTTTGGAAATCATCATGCTGATGGCAAACCCAATGAACGGAATCAGTACAAAAATTTCGATAATCGTTGACATATCTATTGAAACCATAACTAGGCGAGCTCGTAAACGGGTAAATTATCTTCATGTTTTTCGAAAAGCGGCATTACATCGGCCACTTTGTCGATTTTCTTCGTCAGCGGTTCATAAGGGTAAAATTGTCCTTCCTTGAAAACCGATAACTCGTAGGTCTCAGGATTGACTGCAATCAAATGCACCCACTCGTTGATGAACCATTCATAAGTTTCTGGTGAGCGCTGAATTGTTTCCAACAGCACATTCGGAAAATGTTCAACGATCATCAATAAGCGCACCGGGTCATGGACTTCAATCATCTGACTTGGAAGGCCCGGACGCAAATCGCCATCAATTCCGTTGGCAACACCGAAAAGCCCCATCACGTTGTGAGGAAGCTTTGTCCCCGCTCCTAACTTTTGGTTGTCGACACGCGAGAAAAAATATTCGAGATTAATACCTCCGCAAACCGGAGCAGCAGGCTTTAGAATATTCAGCAAATATTTACCATCAGGATCGATCGCATAATTGTAAGAATTGTGAAAGGCCCTTCTATCTAAAAACAAATTCTTAGATAGAGATCTGCGAGCGACAATGCAAAGCGCATTCGTTGCGTGATTCAATTCAGGTCTCGGCTCGAACAATGAAACCGAGCGTTTCTTCACTTCGTCATGAACTTTAGCAGGGCTCAATTTCGAATCGAGCAACACAAATCTTCTCGATCTCTCTTTTGAGTTATTGTCAAGGGCCGAATGGAATAATTTTTCATTGCGATGATGAAGCTCGCGGTTGGCTGGCGTCAGTGAGTGTTCATCGAAGAACATGATTTCATCACGTGTGGTGTCATGCAACCCACCCACGAATTGAGTGCTTGATGGAATTACAATTCCTTTGGATGCTAATATCTTCCGCACTTCAAGATGGTTGGCCATGAAGCATGCAACACGCGCATTCACTGAACCTGGTCTTCCAGAACACGCTCCGCAGTCATAAGCAGCATAGTGAGGGTTGTTGACGCTGCTTGAACCGTGGCCAATCAAATAAACAATCGGTGCAAAATCTTTTACGAGGCCGGTGCTCATCAGCAAACCTTCCAAACGTTGCGCCATTTCCGATACGGTGAATCCGATCTGTAAGCCATTTTCTTTGTCATCCGGATTTTTGTTCTCAATAGTGAGTTGAGAAAATTTATCGTGGTGCTGAAACGACAAAGCCGTGGCCGGACTAATCGATGGCCTGAAAATGTTGATTGCCAATTTCAAAGCCGACCAGAAGCCAAGTACTTGAGAGAAAATAAAGCCAGAATAAAACGAAGTGGCATGTTTTGAAAAATGAGCATCTTGTCCGCGCTTACCTTTTTTATCCATCTCCTTGATAAGGTATTTTGGATTGACGGGTGCCGGGCAGACTTTGGTATAGAATTTTCCGTCTTCGGGCTGGTAAAAGAACTCAACGCTGAAAAATCCAGGAGTAGCAAATGTTTCACATTGCGGATCAGCCTTTTCGAGATAGCGCCTGAAGGAATCCTCGCGATCATCGATGCAAAAGAAAGCCTGAAAAGTTTTGGATGCTGATGACTGATGATTTGTCACCTTCGGGGCCCAACGAATTCCTGCCAGCACCTGATCGTAGTAACTCCACTCAAAGGCTTCTTGCCAAATTGAAATCACTTCGCGCACTTCGGTTTCTTTAACTTCTGCAAACAGATCTTCCGGTTTTTTCTCGATATGATCGGCCAATGGTGTCCAGTTACTCCCAAAATGATAATCCATTGCATCGATCTCAAGCAGCAATTCAAAGACAATCAAGTCGCGCATCGAAATCTTTTTTGTGTCCAGCAAAGTCTGAGGATTGCTTTCTACAATCGACACCATGCCCGACCAGCCCTGATGTGCAAACTGCTGATCAAACAAATATTGCTTATAGAGCGACTCATCGCCAACCAGCATTTTCAAAAGGCCGTTGATTGTGCAATCGCCCTCAAGTAAAATTTTTCTTGCTTTCTTTTTTCTGAAAAAACTAGCGAGGCTGTTTTTCTCCATCTCTCGAAGGGAATCCAGAAACTCAAGTCCTTTCACCGGAAAACTCCAAATGGAAATTCCCTGATCAAGATAACTACAAAGGATTCTGAAAAGGATTGGATGCACTAATGAATCCATATCAATGCGATAATGCCTCTTCCAGTTAGAGCGCAGCACACCAATACGAGGAGAAGGCACAGGAAGATATTTCCGATGGAGTGCCTTCTCTTTCCACAACTCAGCCAGCTCTTCTCCTTTTCTTTCCTTTACAATTCTTTCGAGAATGTCTTCTCGTATTTTGCCTTGTTTGTACAAAGTGCGAAACTCTTCAATCTTCAGCGAAACACTATGGCCGAACATCTGCGAAGCATGGCGAATGGCCTTGTGAAATTTCATTTTCTGATAAGCCTGCAATGTATTCTGGTGAATGAAATCCTTTAGTGCCGATTGTTCAGGTAAATAATGCTTCAGCTGGTGAATCACTTCATGTTCATCAAATAAATTATTTTCAGTGTTCATTTAAATCGTAGGATAAACTTTTTGAAAAATGAATTAAGAAGTGGACAAAGGTCCTCAAAAGGATAGGTTTGTCCAATAAGGCGACAAATCAGATGATAAGAGAGCGCTGGGCTAAATAAATAGGAACAGGTTGAAGGATGTCATCAGGATACGAGGTCTGATGATTAATCCAAATTTGGTCGCGAAGTGAAACAAACGCGAATGCTTCGGCAGGAATGTAAAACAATGAGAATCCGCTTTGAAATTCGTCATTGGCCTCTTCTTCTTTTTCCTCAAATGGAAATTGGGAGTCAGGATTAACAGGCAGCGATCCTTGTTTTGAAATGGAGCAATCTTGGTTTTGCTGGCAGTTCTTAACCTCTGCAAGGGAAAGTGAAACAGAATAGGTGAATAAAAAAACAGCCGCCAGTGTGCTTATCATTGAGCCGATCTGTTTTATCTGTTTCATGAGAGGGCAAATGTAAATAAAATCCAAATTATTTATGCGAATGATTTTTACGGAATGATTGACAAAATGTTTTTGTTCAATTGTACTATCACCAAACGGCTCATCCCCCCTTTTCCATATAGGCGAAAGTTTAACAACATTATTACCCTAATTCTGTAAAGACTTTCTTCCGAGATGACAATACTAAATTTGGAAAGTCACGCCACTTTTGCCCCGCTCAACATCTGAGTTTCATAACTACGAAAGTTTTTTCATTAAATTAGAGACGTTGGTATCGTTCACATGATTACACCTGATCAAATGGGGTTCGTCAAAATCAGAAACCAAGAGACCATTGCACTTCGGAATGTGCCAGTGCTGCAGTACGATCAGTTTTATCAATCCGTTTCTTCTCTGCTCCTCGAAAATGAAAATCATTGTGTGAACTATTATGCTTATCCGATCGATGGTCAGTTAAAATTCATTGCCTGCATCGCCAATGATAAAGACAGCACGATTGCAGTCGGTTCACACGAAATGCCCTTGCACGATAGAAGAGAATTGAAGTCCCTCTCAAAGGAATTCTTCCCGATGCACATTTTTGAGCGGGAGATACATGAAAATCATAATGTGAATTTCACTGACCACCCGTGGTTAAAGCCGGTACGTTATGCTTACAATCGGAGTGACAAAAGCAAAGTCATTTCTACTTATCCGTTTTACAAAATAGAAAGCCAGGAATTGCATCAGGTGGGTGTCGGGCCGATTCATGCGGGCGTGATTGAACCGGGACACTTCCGCTTTACTTGTAATGGAGAAAATGTACTGCACCTGGAAATTCAATTGGGCTGGCAGCATCGGGGCATCGAAGATTTATTTCTTAAAAAGACTTCGTTGATCCAACGACTTGTTTTGACCGAGTCAATCGCTGGCGACACAGCCATTGGGCATTGCCTTGCTTTTGCCGGTGTGATGGAATCTCTTTCTGACACAAAAGTAAATACTCGTCTTGAACTTGAGCGATCCATTGGTTTAGAATTAGAACGCATTGCTATGCACGTTGGTGATTTAGGAAACATGAACATCGGCACAGCTTATCAATTGGCTGCTTCAGTTTTTGGCACTTTGCGCACACCAGCAATCAATTATACACAAACTTGGTGCGGCAATAGATTTGGTAAAGGGCTTATCCGCATTGGCGGAAGTCACTATGCATTAACAACTGAATTAATTGATAAACTCGAGAAGTTCCTGATTAAGTTTGAAGAGAGCTTTGAACCAATGTGTGCTCACCTGTTTTCTTTGCCATCTGCATTGATGCGCTTTGAGAACATTGGCAAGGTGTCCAAAAAACAAATGGAATTGATCGGAGCCGTGGGCATGACAGCACGCATGGCCGGCATCGAGCGGGATGTTCGCCTCTCTCACCCTTTTGCAGGATACAAGCATTTCAATATAACGTCAGACCTCTTGGAGAATGGTGATGTGTGGGCTCGTGCTTATTTGAGAAAACTGGAAATCAAAAATTCGATCGAATATATCAGAGACCTGCTTGCAAGATTAAAAGATTTCAATGAAGTGATACCAAAACCAAAATCAGAAAATGAGCTGTCACTCGCACCTGATTCGTTTTGCCTATCGCTTACGGAAGGTTGGCGGGGTGAAATCTGCCATTGTGCAATCACAGACCGTGAAGGAAAAATCATTCATTACAAGATCAAAGATCCTTCTTTGCATAATTGGTTTGCACTTGCACTTTCATTGCGCGATTTAGAGATATCCGATTTTCCGATCAACAATAAGAGTTATAATTTGAGTTATTGTGGACATGACTTATAAGATATTACAAATTGCAGATTGCAGATCGCAGATTTCAAATTGCAGATTGGCTCCCAAAAATCTGAAATGTGTAATCTGTAATCCGAAATGATATGAAAGCTGTTAACATCTTCGAAGCGATCACGGTCTTAACAGTTTTGATCTATTTCATCCCTGTGAAGTGGAAGCAACCCCTTTGTCTTATGCTTTCACTCTTGCTTTCCGCTGTTACCACATCGTGGGCAGTCGAGAGTTTCCAGGGTGAGGTAGTTGTTCATCATCTCTCTATGCCATTCTGGTTTCATAGCTCGTTGCTTGAAATCGATAAACTCTCGGCTTTCTTCCTGATCGTGATCAACTTCGGTTCACTCACCAGCATCCTGTACAGCAGAGGTTATTTGAAAATGTATGAATCGAAAGCCAGTCAGGATTTTTCACTTCACTATTTCTTTTTGATTTGGTTGCAGATTGCCATGATCTTGGTTGTTTCGTTGCATGAAGGCCTGCCATTCTTAGTGGCTTGGGAGATCATGTCGATCTCCTCATTCATGCTGGTGATTTTTGAAAGTGAGAAAAAAGAAATCCTCAACACGGGCATTTACTATCTTATTCAAATGCACGTGGCACTCTTTTTTGTGCTGGCTGCTTTTGCATTGGTGGAGGCGAAAACAGGCATCTCTGGTTTTGATGGACTTGTGGAATACTTTAAAATCTACCCACCCATCCCGATGTACCTGCTTTTCTTCGCTGGCTTTGGAATCAAGGCGGGGTTCATTCCTTTGCACAGTTGGCTGCCACATGCGCACCCAGCGGCACCCTCACATATTTCAGGGATCATGTCAGGCACAATGATAAAGATGGGCATCTACGGAATTTTACGGGTAACAAGTTTTTTGACTGACAACTTCATGGAGATCGGCACAATCGTTCTGATTGTATCAACAATTTCGTCTGTGTTCGGTGTGTTCTTCGCCATCTTCCAACACGATCTCAAAAAAATGCTGGCTTATCACAGCATCGAGAACATCGGCATCATTGGCATTGGCATAGGTATTGGACTACTGGGTAAAGCTCTTGATAATTCAATGATTTGTTTGCTGGGTTTCAGTGGAGCGATTCTTCACGTGATCAACCACAGCCTGTTTAAATCGCTGCTATTTTACTGTGCAGGTTCAGTTTACAACCAATGCCACACACGCGATGTAAATGAACTTGGGGGCCTGATCAAAAAAATGCCTGCCACGTCAATGCTGTTTTTATTTGCTTCTGTTGCGATATGCGGATTACCACCCTTGAATGGATTCATATCTGAGTTCCTTATCTACAAAGGGTTCCTCTCCGGACTGGATCAAAATATTTACACATCGATTTTGTTCCTTGGCGGGATCTTCGGGCTAACGCTTACAGGCGGTCTGGCAGTCTTCTGTTTCACCAAAGCTTTTGGGATTGTTTTTCTTGGCGCTGCCCGCTCCAAGAAAACAATAAATGCACATGAAGTAGCTTCATCGATGTTGCTGCCTAAATTTCTCATTGCAATTCCCATTGTTGTTATTGGTTTTGGTTCTTTTGCGCTGATGCCAATAATTGAGGGGATAGCGCGGATGTATTTGCCAACAGGCGCTGTTGCCCCTACAAATTTGGTGAGCCCCCTCCTTCAACCATTGAGTTTAACTTTGGGTGTTTTTATTTTACTCCTCATCGTTTTGCTCGCATGGCGAGCTCAGCAACAAAAAAGTGTTTCTATTGCACGCGGTCCAACATGGGGATGCGGCTATCCGGCACTTACTCCGGAACATCAATATACCTCAACAACTTTTGCCGACAGTCTCAAAAATCTTTCGCTTTCTATCTCCGGAGTAAAAACACATTATCATCCAATCGATAAGGACGATATTTTCCCTTCTGAAAAAAGGCAGTACGAAACACATCAGGAAGATGAATTGGAAAAAATGCTGATCTTAAAGCCATCGCACTTGCTCATGACGGTCATGCTGAAGTTTACGGTATTGCGAAGTGGCAAAATCCAGCATTACATTTTATATGGCCTTGGTTTTATTTTAATCGTTGCATTCTTAACCATCATCAACGCCATATGATCCCCGTTGCGCTCATCTTGCTGACATCCCTCCTTTTTCCTGGCATCGTTGTAAAAGTTAAAGCCCTGGTAAGCGGACGCAAAGGGCCGGGATTGTTGCAACCCATTTTGGATATCATTCGCTTGCTGCGAAAGGGAAATGTGTACAGCAATACAACGAGTTCAATTTTTCAAATCGGCCCTACCATTTACTTTGCAACGATTTTATTCTGCATGTTCTTCATTCCTTTCGGGGATACATCAGGTCTGATCTCTTTTCATGGCGATCTGTTGCTCTTTATTTATTTGCTTGGTCTCGGAAAATTTTTCCTGATCCTCAATGCACTCGATGCCGGCAGTGGTTTCGAAGGCATGGGTGCCAATCGTGAAGCGCTGTACTCTATGTTGGTCGAGCCAGCGTTCATTATTCTCTTTGGAACATTTTCGATGATGGCTGGGTACGATTCGTTTTATGGCATCTTCGCACACTGGCATTTGACTTCAGGTTCGTATTTTGTTTTGTCGCTGCTCGCTGCGTACATATTGATTCAAATCGCCATGATTGAAAATAGCCGCTTGCCTGTAGACGATCCGAAGACCCATTTAGAACTAACGATGGTGCACGAAGTAATCGTTCTCGACAACAGTGGATTTGATTTAGGGTTAATGCTGCTGGCAAATGCATTCAAGTTTGGAATCTTTGGCGCTCTCATTGCGAATTTCATTTTGCCCGAACATCAATTGCTGTGGATACGTGCGTTGATATTCATTGGCGTGATATTCTTGTTTGCTGTTATAGTCGGCTTGATGGAGTCGTTCCGCGCCAGATTGAAAATGGAAAAAAATCCCCAATTCATCCTGACGCTATCATCTATTGCTGCAATTGCTTTTTTGGTTGCTCTTATCATTTCAAATAAACTGTTATGATTAGCCTGCTCATCATAATCTTTGGCATTACTTTGATCTACCTCGCAGTGGCCGAGCGCATGAAGACGTACAATGCATTGATCGCAGTGCAGGGGTTACTGCTTTTCTTCATTACATACATCGAGCTGAAAAGCCTTGACGTATGGCACCTCATTCTCATCCTTCTGGAAACTCTCATCATCAAAGTAATTGTGCTCCCCTATTTTATTTATCGGTCGTTGATCAAAAAAAGTGGCGACCGCCCCGTGTCACTGGTGGTGCCCGGTTACATTTCACTCACCGTGGTTTCCGTAATTATCTTCTTCAGTTTTCTGCTTTCGTATATGCTCCACGACCAGCAGATACAAGTCAAGTATTTCACCGGAGCCATAGCCGCGATTTTCACAGGGCTTTACCTCATCATTGTGCACAAGCAAGTATTCACCCACATGATGGGCTACCTCATCATTGAGAATGGAATTTTTTTACTTTCACTTGCCATTGGCAATGAAATGCCTCTGACGGTAAACTTAGCTGTGCTGCTTGATGTATTTTCTTCCGTGCTCATACTCGGCATTTTCATCAATCGCCTGGATAATTTCAGCTCATTGGATGTTGATCAACTCAAAGAACTAAAAGATTAGCATGGCTGAAATTTATTTCATCGCTTCAGGCATCATCATCATCACTTTGTTTGCTGTTCGCAGCACTACCGTTAGTCATACACTTGTTTTTATTTACATCGCATTTCTTGGATGGCTCTGTATCAGCGAATGGCAATTGCTTGATCAGAACGTAAGCGGATTACTTCATGCCGATGCGCTCGGGGTTTTGTTTTTGTTTGTGACGCTGATCGTCACTTTTTTTTCGGCAATGCATTATATCATCTATGCACAAAAAAGAAATCAGGGGGCTCGGGCGATTTCGATTCACAATGGATCGTTTGTCATTTTTGTGACTGCCATTTCGGGAGCTCTTCTTTCAACGCACATCGGTATGTTGTGGGCGTTTTTGGAGGCCTCAACATTAAGTGGTGCATCATTAATCTATCATGATCGTGATCGATTATCACTTGAAGCAACGTGGAAATATTTATTTGTCAGTTCGATTGGTGTAACACTCGGTTTTGCAGGGATCATGTTTTTAAGTATCGCGGCACACAACACACCTAACTACATCAGCAATCTAGTTGAAATCGCCCCGCAGATGAATGTGGGCTGGATCAAGACCTCGTTCATTTTTGTATTAACGGGTTTTAGTGTGAAGATGGGGATCGTACCACTCTTTACCATCGATATCGATGCCAAAGACAGCTCTCCTTCGCCTGTTGGTGCAATGTTTTCCGGGCCATTGATGAGTGTGGGTTTCCTGGCCATCTATCGCTTCTACCAAATCTATTGTCACACGTCCATTCTCGAATGGATGAATAATCTTTTGTTATTCACCGGAGTATTGAGTTTGTTTTTAGCTGCTGTGTTTATCTTAAAAACGAACAATTACAAACGGATGCTTGCCTATTCCAGCATGGAGCACGCAGGTTTGATACTTGTTGCATTTTCTACAGGAGTCAATGGCTATTTGGTGGCGATACTTCATCTTATTCTTCACGCATTCGCGAAAGCGGGATTGTTCATTCAGATCGGACAAGTGCATAGGGTATTCAGCAGCAAGGCTGTAGAAAGTTGTGGTGGCTATTTTAAAGTGAGTCCTACAGGAAGCATCACATTACTGGCAGGACTGTTGGCCATTGTGGCAATGCCACCATCGGGTTTGTTCATGACTGAGTTTATGCTTTTCAAATCGCTGATGATTTCGGGCAAATGGTGGATCGTTTTCATCGTAATGATTCTGCTTTGCTTTTTTGTATACGCAATGGTCAGGAACTTCTTCAATTTGATATTCATCGACAATCCACAGGCGATGATAAGGCAAACCGTTAATCCGTTAGAATCAGTTCCGCCCCTTATGTTGATTGGTGTAGTTTTGATTTTCGGAGTAGTGAGTCCTGATTTTTTGATTTCGATTATTAAACAGGCGATACAAGTGTTGCCAAAGTAAGGCCTCACCCTGCCCTCTCCACAGGAGAGGGTGAATGCAGTTTGAGTTAACATTGAAAACTGAATTATGTTTATTGAAGACATCAAAATTCTAAATAGGCTCGGCAAGCAATACATTCCGGATGTAACGAAGCCGTCATTGCCTGGGCCTTTTAAAGGAAGACCAGAGATCTCCTCAGAGAAAATAAACGAAGATGCATTAGTCGCCTTGTGCCCTACGCAAGCAATAGGCCGAGCACCGATAAGTATTGATATGGGCAAATGTGTCATGTGTGGAGAATGTTCATTCGCGTTTCCCAATAAAATCAAATTCACTACCGACTATAAAATTGCGACTAATGTACGCGAGCGATTAGTTGTGAAAGAAGGCGATCTTCAGCCCATCACTTTAGATGAAACCAAAATTCGAAGTGAAATTCGCTCTTTGTTTGGCCGGTCATTAAAGCTTCGCGAAATTTCAGCGGCAGGTAGTAATGCTGACGAAGCCGAACTTAATGCATGCGGCAATCCGAACTTTGACATGGGGCGTTTTGGAATAGAATTCCTTGCCTCACCTCGCCATTGTGATGGTATTGTGATCACCGGTCCGATTTCAGAAAACATGGCTGGCCCTCTGCAAACTTGTTATGACGCTGTACCCGCACCAAAAATGATTATCCTCGTGGGTACGGACGCTATTAGCGGTGGGATCTTTGCGGGCAGCGGTGCACTTAACAGAACCTTCCTCGACACTCACCAGGTGGACCTATATGTTCCGGGAAACCCGCCTCACCCGCTCACTTTTGTAAATGGCGTTTTGGAATTGGTGCGAAGAAAATCAAGTAAAGTAACTTGACGTGGCCACTACAATTACTTGAATTTCAATGCCTCCATTCGCGTTTTTGCAAACGATTTCGTGGCTCGTTTACATAAAAATTTTGAAATGTGGGTCAATTCTTCCAACCTTTGCGGCTTGCAGCCCGTAAACATGAGCCAAAGAATTTATCAGTCGATGAAGTTTTTTGCCCTTCTTGTGTTCTCTTTTGAGATGCTTGCCCCTGCTTTTGTGCAGGGAATAGCAATGAACAAAAAAGAGACGGCAACGCATATCATCAATGCCACTTCAAATTCTCAAAATCAACTTTGTTGTTTAATCGCTGAAGAATTTGGAGCTAACGAAGAGGATGGTGAAGGGCATAAAGAGTTCGTCCCCCTGTTTGATTTTGATCTTGTTTCCGTTTTTAATTTACACTTCGTTGAATCAGCTGCAACATCGTGGGCATTTGTTCAACATACGTCAGGTATAGCATCGCAGCGCCCGCTGTTTTTGCTGAATCGGCTTTTCCTTATTTAATCAATTTCTCATTTCTGTAGCTGTGTAAATCAGGTTTGCACAGCCCATAGTACGTTCGCGTATCTATTTTAATTGGCCCAAAAGTTTCCGGATTAAACGCTTTGCACCGGAATAGGATCAACAAAAGCAAAGCACTTTTTACACAAATCTTTTTAAAAAATGAAAACTCTTGAAATTCCGAAAGACGGATTAGAAGGGCTCAAACAAAACTGGACTAAAGATGCCCTCTCTGGCTTTCTCGTATTTTTATTAGCAATGCCTTTGAGCTTAGGTATTGCCAAGGCCAGCGGATTTCCCGCAGCTATGGGTGTACTTACG
Organism: Bacteroidota bacterium; assembly: GCA_016178785.1. Lineage (GTDB taxonomy): Bacteria > Bacteroidota > Bacteroidia > Cytophagales > Cyclobacteriaceae > ELB16-189. Next base: position 44,228 of record JACOSO010000081.1, read on the forward strand.
GCTATGGTGGGGGGACTTGTGGTCAGTATATTTATGGGTGGTCGTTTGACTATTAAAGGCCCTGCTGCAGGTTTGATCACAGTTTGTTCAGGTGCTGTTGCGGGGCTCGATGGCTTAAACTTAAGCGATGCTGCCGGTAACCACATCAGTGGTGTACATCTTGCCTGCGGTGCTATTGTGATCATGGCCGTAATTCAAATCATACTCGGCTTCTTGAAATTCGGGTCATTCAGCGACTTCTTTCCTCATTCTGCTGTGCACGGAATGTTGGCAGCTATTGGCATTCTCATTTTCGCTAAACAATTTCCTGTTTTGTTGGGAGTAGATGCATCACTAACAAAGGGCCTGACACCTATCGAATTGTACACCCATATTCCAAAATTTATTGCTAACGCAAACATCGAGATTGCTTCAATTGGCATTCTAAGTTTGATCATACTCTTCGGCCTTCCCGCCATCGGTGGACTCTTCAAAAAAGTACCTGCTCCGATGGTTGTTTTGGTACTGACTATTCCTGTTGGAATAATCCTCAATCTCAACTCACTTGTTGATTCAGCAGGAAAGCCTTTCGCCCTGGTGCACATTGGTGAATTTTGGAAGGAGGTGAAATTCAGCGCAGATTTTTCGGCTATTAGCATAGGTTCATTCTGGTATTATGTATTCATGTTTTTATTCGTTAACAGTCTTGAATCCTTGCTTACTGTAAAAGCAATTGATGGACTCGACCCATGGAAACGTAAATCAGATTACAACAAAGACTTGAGCGCTCTTGCTGTAGGTAACGGAGTAGCGGGCGCACTTGGAGGTTTGGCAATGATCTCTGAAGTGGCTCGTAGCTCAGCCAACGTGGGATTTGGTGCACGTACTCGCTGGGCTAATTTCTTTCATGGGTTGTTTTTGCTGGTATCCATGTTGGTGCTCATTCCTGTAATCGAGATGATCCCCAACACAGCGTTGGCTGCCATGCTGATCATGGTTGCGTATCGACTTGCCTCACCTAAAGAATTCATCGGTACTTATAAAGTTGGCCCGGAGCAATTGGTGATATTCTTATCAACCATTTATGTAACTGTAGCTGAAGATTTGCTTATGGGTGTTGCAACAGGCATCATAGTCAAATTTATTTTCCATATCGTCAATGGCGCTCCCATCACCAGTTTGTTCAAGGCACACTATGAAGTAAAAGAATCCAATGACAGTTACCTCGTGGCCGTGAAGCAGTCCGCCATCTTTAGCAACCTCCTGGGTTTTCAAAAGATGTGGAACAATTTAAAGCCGGGCAAAAAAATCATTTTCAATTTTGCATCTACAAAATTGGTCGACCATACGTTTCAAGAAGCGTTGCATCATTTCGAAGAAGATTATCACTCCACAGGAGGCAGTGTTACCCTCACAGGTCTAGACAAACATCACGCATTTTCTGAACACCCACTAGCTACTCGTAAACCGATCATGGGTGCTGCAGGAAACAAATCTATAGAGCTTGATGAACGGGCAACAGAACTTAGCAGCTATGCCAGCACTTTTGGATTTAATTTTTATCCGCAACGTGTGAAAACGGGTCTTAAATACCGCGACTTCCCGATCCAGCAGGGCAGTACTCTACGCTACGAAGAGAATTTGTTGGAGAAATACTCTGAGTCCAGCAAAATAGAAATTTCGGATATAACCGTCACTGAGATTCTAATGAGCGCTAAAGAAGATACTCACATCACTGTCGTTCACTTCTCCGACCTCGATTTCTATATTCCTGATTTTGCTCTAGAACCGGAAGGTCTGCACACCAAGTTGAGCGAAATGACAGGAGGCAAAGACATCGACTTTGATGAGTATCCCGATTTTTCTAAACGATATTATCTGCGTAGCCATGATGAACATGCAGTCCGCGATTTCTTCTCTGGAAACGTAATCAAGTTTCTCGAAAGTCATGAAGAAATGCACATTGAATGCCATAAGCATAGGCTACTCATTTTCAAAAAGAGAGATCTGATGAACTCTTCAGAAATTGACGAGGCAGTAAAATTTGGGGAAGCATTTGTGAATTTGGTAACACAAAGGACAAAAGAAGTGGTATAAATTTTTAAATCGATTTTTTAATTTAATGAAAAAGATATTTTTATTCTTTCTGACGTTGGCATATGTCAAAGGATTTGCTCAAGAACAAAAAGAAGAACCAAAGAAAGACGAAAAGAAGGCGATTGAAGAGTTGAGACTGAAATTGAATGATGATGGAAGTCATTACATCAAAGCTACATTCTCAAATCAAACATGGGTTCGTTTCAATGACAGTAATCCCGGAACCACCGTGTTAGGTGATGCAACTTCTCAAACTTTTGATATTGGCTTGCGCAGAACACGCTTTCAACTGTATGGGCTGTTGACGGATCATGTCACGTTCTATTTTCAATTAGGACAGAACAATTTTAATTTTCTTGGCGGTCAAAATACGAGTAACACAGGTAACAGAAAAAACCAGTTCTTCATTCATGATGCTTTAGGCGAATACAAAATAAAGAAGGGAAGTGACCTGCTTTATCTCGGTGGCGGTCTGACAATCACAAATGGCCTCTCACGCTTTAGTCAGCCTAGTATCAGTACCATCATGAGTTTGGACGTGCCGGTGTTTGCGCAAGCTACCGTTGACCAGACGGATGAGTTTTCGCGCAAGATGAGTGTTTATGCGCGTGGTCAAATCGGCCGACTCGATTATCGGATAGTTATGAGCGATCCATTTCCGGTAACGAGCAACGGAACAATCTCTGCACCGAGCCTGGCTCCTATTTCGCCAATCAACGCAGGCTTTGCTGGCGATCAACATCACAAGCAATATCAGGGATTCTTCAGCTGGAATTTTTTCGACAAAGAATCTCATGTTACTCCTTACATGACTGGTACCTATTTAGGTAAAAAGAAAGTGCTTAACCTTGAGGCTGGTTTCATTACACAGCACAATGCAACGTGGATCGGGGCTTCAACAACTGACCCTAACCGCCAATACTATGATATGAACTTGTGGTCAGTGGCAGCATTCTATGATGCTCCACGGAACTTAGAAAGGGGAACTGCATGGAACGCTTACGCTGGATATTTTCATACCGACTATGGCTCTAGATATTTGAGGTACAACGGAAGTATGAATCCTGCTAATGGAACAAATATAGGTGGTGCCCCTTCAAATAGCTTTGGCAATGCTTTCCCTATGTTTGGGACTGGCAACGTGTTTTACGGGCAGGTCGGTTACCTCATGAAAAAGGATTTGCTGGGTGAAGGTAACGGCACGTTGATGCCATACCTTACAGTGCAGAGCGCTAAGTATGATCGACTTGACAAGCAAATGAATGTTTATGATGTGGGCGTGAATTGGCTGATCAAAGGTCACAACGCCAAGCTTACACTGGACTATCAGCTTAGGCCAACTTACAGTCCTGTTGGTCCCGATTTGATTCAAGACAGTGGCACAAAGGGTCAGCTGATCATGCAATATCAATTCTTCTTTTAGAACTGTTCTAGTTTAGTTTAGTTTAGTTTTAGTTTAGTCGGAAACGGGCGCTCGAAAGGCGCCTGTTTCTTTCCTGACTTCCGCGGTTTTTTGAGATTGGATCGAAAAACCTTGAATGCGCTTTCAGGACGAAGTTTTTTATTTGATTTTGGGTGTCCCAGCGATGGGTCTATTAGCTTTGGCGGATGTTCATCCGTCAAAAAAAGAACAA
>JACOSO010000082.1 GCA_016178785.1 Bacteroidota bacterium
GTCGTCCCTTAAAAAGCCGATCGGGTTTCAATTTGTAAAGAAAGTAGCGAAAAACAGTTGAAAGAATTTGCCATAAAGGAGAGGATTTATCCGAAACCCTTGCAGTTTTTTAACAAGTATGGCCTACTTATCCTACCGGCTGGAAGTTGAAGCCGCGTAAGCTCTTTTGATAAATCTGTGCAGATGCGCGGGCACCGGAGGAGCATCTTTTTCAAAAGCAGCAGTCCGCGCCTAATGCTTCTGCAGCCGCAGGCTGCAGAAGCTGATGTCAGCTGATGCCGCGCAGCGGCATCAGCTACTCTTTGCGCGACTACAAGCTTTCAATGAAAATCGCATCATGGGTCGCGCGGCTGATCAGCACTTGAACAATGCTTTCGCCCTAATCAGAATAAAAATGAGTTTTTAAGGGACTACTAATTGGGATTGAGTTTGCTTCTACTCCTTCCATAACCAAAATAAATTGAGACCCCAACGGTCATCCATCCCGAAAATAACAACCAACTTTTAGGAGGGATCTCAATCATCAGGTAAAGGCAAAAAAGTATTCCGAGTATCGGGATGAGCGAAAGTTTTTTCACGAATGTGAGGGCGGTAATGGCCGAGGCAATCGCAAGAAAAATCAGAAACATGATTTCCTGGCTCGTCTCAAGATTAGAGAAAGCGTTTCCAATCCGTTCGGCATATCCAAAAATAAAAACTAAAAAAAACACGGGTACAATCCACTGACCGTTGATACGGGGCATGCGAAAAGTCTTATCGCCTACTATTTTTTCTCGATATGGAAGTTTGAGAACGCCAGCGCATACCAAAATGAAAGCGAATAATGTTCCGATGCTTGTCAGGTCTGTTACAACCCCGATGTCTATGAACAATGCTGGTATAGCCACGGCAACCCCGGTGGCAATTGTTGCAAATGAAGGTGTATGAAATTTAGGATGGATGATGCTAAATTTTTTTGGAAGCAAACCATCGCGGCTCATGCTCATCCAAATACGTGGCTGCCCCAGTTGATATACGAGCAAGGCGCTTGTTGCAGCTATTACCGCTCCTGCTGAAACAATGTAACCGATCTTTTGCATGTGAATTTTTTCAAAAACATAAGCCAGCGGATCGGCCACATCTTTGAACTCGGAGTAGTTGACCATGCCCGTGATAACCAGCGTAACCACAACATAAATCAAAGTGCAAATCAGTAGCGAATAAATCATTCCTCGCGGTAAATCGCGCTGAGGATTGTGACACTCTTCGGCAGTTGTAGAGATCGAATCAAATCCGATGTAAGCAAAGAAAATCGCTGAAACCCCTCCAAGCACTCCCGTAAATCCGTTGGGCATAAAGGGGGTCCAGTTGTCAGTGTTTATAAAAAATATTCCGAGCAAGACAATGAAGACAAGTACCACTAATTTGATGGCCACCATCAGATTTGCCCCCTTCTTGCTTTCGCGAATGCCGATGTAAGCAAGAATGGTGATGAGGGTTACAATCACAAAAGCGGGTACATTCAAAATCATTTTCAAGCCTCCAATTTCCGGGGCAGTTGCCCATGCAAGACCATCAACCGATTTTCCACTGGCAATAGCAGACTCGTATAATGTCCGTGCTGTTTTCGGGTCGGTTGTCATCCATGTAGGTAAATGGATGTGTAGGCCCTCAAGAAGATTCACAAAGTAACTGCTCCACGAAATGGATACCACTACGTTGCTGATAGCGTACTCCAAAATCAGTGCCCATCCAATGCCCCAGGCGGCAAGCTCACCAACAGTTATATAAGTATAAGTGTAGGCGCTTCCTGCTGCGGGAATTCGAGAGGCAAACTCAGCATAACACATGGCTACGAAGCCACACGTCACTGCAATAATCAGAAACAAAAAGACAACTCCGGGTCCGCCTGCATAAGCTGCTTGACCAATGGTGGAAAAAATTCCGGCACCAATAACCGCGGCAATACCCATCGAAGTTAAGTCGCGGACACTAAGCACTTTTTTTAATTCCGGAGCATGATGACCATGAGCATCCGTGGGGTGCGTATCGTTTAAAATGGTAGTAAGCGATTTTTTTCTTAGGAGGGAGCGGAGCATTGTAAAAGTTTGGGCGCAAAATAAGGAAAATTATTTCAGAGATGGAGGTGAATCAAATCGTTACGCTGTAGCCCACTTTCACTTTATCCATAACCACATGGGTATAAAAATGTTTTACGTTGGGGTTGTCGAGCAACCACATATTGGTAAACTCTTCATATTGCTGCATGGTAGGCGCATGCACTATCAAAACAAAATCGTATTTGCCCGTGACATAATAGCATTGCATCACATCGGTGCATTTCAGCATAGACGCTTTAAAACCCTCAAGACCTTGAGAATTTCCTCTTTCAAGTGCTACTTCTACAATGCATGTTAAATCAAGGCCGGCAACTGAAGGCGATATGATTGAAATATCGGCTTCAATGATTTTTTCATCGCGTAGTTTCTTCAATCTTCGCTGAACAGAGGAAGGACTTAGGCCTACCTGTTCGGCCAGTTCATCAGAAGTCAGCCGGTTATTCTGCTGCAACAACCGGAGAAGGTGCTTGTCAAATTGATCCAGTGTCATGCGGAATTTATTCGTTTAGCTGATCAAAAGTAGTGCAAAAAACCTTCGATGGATTGCATTTGCACAAATCCTGCAACGGAGGAATCGTAGGTTTGTAAAATAAATTTTAATACAACCAACGATGCAAACAATTTTCTCACCCGATGCCCCGAAAGCCATCGGTCCGTATTCGCAGGCAATTCGTACAGGCAACTTATTGTACTGTTCGGGCCAAACCCCCGTAGATCCATCAACAATGAAAATTGAGGCCGCTGATATCGAAAGTCAGACACAAAGGGCACTCAAAAGCCTTGAGATTGTTCTTAGGGCAGCCGGTCTGTCTTTGTCGAACATAGTGAAGACCAATGTTTTTCTTGTAGACATGAATTTGTTCGAAAAAATGAGCAAGGAATATGCGGCCATGTTTGGCGATCATCGTCCTGCCCGTACAACTGTCGCTGTAAAAGGACTTCCTTACAATGCACTTGTCGAGATAGAATGTATTGCAGAATTTAAATAAAAAAATATGCTTGAGATCAGACCTGTTTGTGAAAACTGCGGTAAGAAATTACCCAACAAAAGTACTGAAGCAATGATCTGTACTTTCGAATGCACTTTTTGTGAAGAGTGCGTGAATGATGTGCTGCACAATGTGTGTCCCAACTGCGGTGGTGGATTTGAAAAGAGGCCGATAAGACCAAAAGAGAAACTGATAAAAAATCCTGCTAAGACTGAAGAATACCTCAAGCCCGTGGACCTTAAGAAATTTGAACCACTGTTGCTGCGAAATAAGAACATTAAGCCTCACGAACGATAAGACAAAAAATCAACTCAATTTTTAATAACAGCTCAAAATGAAATCAGAAACATTTTCTCTTGAAGAAATTCAATCCCTTAGAAAAGAAACAGCCGGATGTTCAACAGTAATCCACCTAAACAATGCAGGTGCGAGCCTGATGCCCAATGTGGTGACGCAGTCTGTACTTGACCACATCCAACTCGAAGCAAACATCGGGGGATATGAAGCCTCAACACTGAAGGCAGTTGAGATAAAAGAGTTTTACAATCAGGCTGCCCTGCTCTTGAATTGCAAAGCATCAAACATAGCATTCACTTCGAGTGCAACTGATTCTTATACCCGCGCACTTTCTTCTATTGCATTTAATCCAGGCGATATTATACTTACATCGAATGACGATTTTATTTCAAACCAACTTCAATTCCTGGCTCTTCAAAAAAGAGTTGGTGTAAAAATCGTGCGCATTCAAAATGCCAAAGAAGGAGGAGTTGATCTGGACGATCTTGACAACAAATTGAAATCGCTCCGTCCGCGATTGCTGTCGATCACGCACATTCCTACCAACTCAGGTTTAGTGCAGCCTGTTAAGAAAATAGGAGAGATCGTAAGTAAATACGATACCATTTATCTTTTAGATGCATGCCAATCTATCGGGCAAATGAAATTAGATGTGAAAGAATTGAAGTGCGATTTTCTTAGCGCCACTAATAGGAAATTCCTAAGAGGCCCACGTGGCACCGGGCTTCTCTACGTATCTGACAGAGCTCTTGCCTTGGGATTGGAGCCGCTTTTTATTGATATGCGCGGAGCCGATTGGATCGAAAAAGACAAATACCAAACAAGAGAAGGAGCGATCCGGTTTGAAGATTGGGAATTTGCTTATGCACTGGTTCAAGGCACGCGATCTGCGATTGAATACTGCCTCAAGATTGGCGAAGATAGAATCTGGAATCGTGTAAAAGAGTTGGCCGACTACACACGACTGCAGTTATCTTCAATTAATAATGTAAGAGTTCTCGATCGTGGGCCGGAGGTTGGCGGGCTCGTGACATTTAATGTTAAAAATTCAGATGCCGCTTTGATCACTCAAAAACTGTTGAGTCGAAAAATAAACGTGGTTTCAAGTTATAGAAATGTTGCCGTCATAGACTTTGATGAAAAGAAAGTGGCGTGGGCAGTAAGAGCATCGCCTCACTATTATAATACCAAAGATGAAATCGATCAGTTTATAGATGAAATCAAAAAAATCGCGAGCTGATTCAAAAAGGAAAATTCCTGCCTTGGATTTCAGGGCAGGAATTTTTTTTACAATCTATTTCTTAGGCTCGATCTTAGCTTTCAGTTTTTCACCTCCACCAATCTCAACAACTGATGAACCGTAAACTTTTATTGTAGACTTTATAAAATCTTCTTCGTTGGCTTTGTAAATATTGTCCACATATTTCTGCGGGTTGCGGTCGATATAAGGAAACCAGGTGCTGTGAATTTGCACCATCATGCGGTGACCTTTTTTGAATGTGTGCAGCAGATCTTGCAAAGCAAAGTTCACATCGGTGATTTGATTTGGCGTGAAGGGTTCGGGCTTCTCAAAACTATTTCTAAAGCGCCCACGAAAAACTTCACTTCGAACTAATTGCTCGTAGCCCGCCATCACAATGTTTGCCGGGTTGTGTTTAGTGTCATTGGGAGTATCGTTCGGGTAGACATCGATTAGCTTCACTACAAAATCGGCATCACTTCCGGTCATAGATACTTTTAATTTTGCCGCGATTTCACCAGCAAGAGTGATATCATCCGTCAATGGATCGGTTTGAAAAGTAATTACATCAGGTCTGCGCGATGCTTCGCGTTGGTCATCAGTCATAAATCTGCGTGGTGTGAAAACAAGTCCTTCAATTTGCGAGGTGTAAGGCACTGGCTTTGCAGGATCACTTGTATATTCGAATACGGCTTCCGATTTAGTTGGTTGATTGATGGAAAGTTTTCCCTTCTCATCAAAGAATAATTTCACCGGAGGAATTTCTTTAGGCGGCCATTCAGCAAATTGTTTCCACGTTTTCAATCCGCAATCGTACATGTAAGCCTCGGGTAACGCTGGCTGAGAACCTTCTTTCAGAATTGAATTGAAAAATTTCCGTTCGATCTCTTTTTGATAAAACGTAGAGATGCTGTCGCCAAAATAAATGTGGTTCACTTGCTGAAAACCATTTTCGCGTGCCCAGTCGCCATGGCTCCAGGGACCCATCACAATGGTGTTGTAAGTGCCTGGACTCGAACTCTCAATTTTTTTGTAAATGTTGAGCGGGCCAAATAGATCTTCAGCATCATACCAGCCACCAACAGCCATCACTGCGTGTTTTACATTGGTGAGGTGAGGCAATAAACTCCGCTCCTGCCAAAACTCATCGTAGTTGGGGTGATCGACAATCTGTTGCCAGAAGAAATTGTCTTTGTGGTATTTTTCGGTAGCGTTCTTCAATGGCCCAATATTAAGATTGAACTCATAGCCATCTTTTGGAGGGTTACCATAAAAGCGCATGATCTTGTCGTCATACCAGCTTTTATCGGTGGGCTTGTCGTGCTGATAACCAAATACGGCAAACGCTGCAATGTAGCTTTGTAAGAATGCCCCCTGATGATGAAAGTCGTCAAAGAAAAAATCGCTGATGGGCGCCTGAGGAGAGGAGGCTTTCAGTGCCGGATGTGCATCGGGGATTCCTGCGGCTGTATAAAATCCGGGATAAGAAATTCCCCACTGACCTACACGACCATTATTTCCTTTGATATTTTTTATCAGCCAGTCGATCGTATCCCAAGTGTCAGATGCTTCATCAATGGCGGTTTTATTTTTTCTGTCGTTGCCGGGAATATTGGGCCTCATGTTATCAAAAGTACCTTCGCTCATCCAGCGACCACGTACATCTTGGTAAACGAAAATGTATCCATCTTTCATCAGATACTTGGAAGGGCCAAGGTTTCTCCTAAACTTGGTCGGTCCATAGGGGGCAACGCTATAACACGTGCGCTGCATAAGCATAGGATAAGTTTTGGTTTTATCTTTCGGGATGTAAATTGATGTAAAAAGTTTTACGCCATCCCGCATGGGTATAAGAACCTCCATTTTTTCATAGTTCGCTTTGATGTGAACGGAGTCTGGAGTCTGAGCCGAAGCGAATGAGCCTATCAGGCAAAAGAGTAAGAACAATTTTTTCATGTGACGGATTTTAGATTTCAATGAAAGATAGCAAAGCCTTTAAAATCGTCAATGTTAAATTTAGTCGAGCGGTAAACGACTTTTAAAAATGGAATTGTAAGTTTGTGGTTTATGAAAAAAGGAAAAACACTTTACGCATTTGGATTGATCTTCTTTTCGATGTGTGCATTTGCGCAGAAGAAGCAAACCATCATCGCTTTTGGCTCATGTGATAATCAAGAGAAACCCCAGGAGCTTTGGCAGGAAATCATAAAGCAAAAACCCGTATTGTGGATTTGGGGCGGAGACAATATCTATGCCGATACTGGCGACACCACTGTTCTAAAAACAATGTATGCCAAACAGAAATCTGATCCCGGCTATAAGCAACTTTTGAAGACTTGCCCTATCACCGGCACATGGGATGATCACGATTATGGCACCAACGATGGTGGAAAATTCTGGCCGCATCGAGACGAGTTTAAAAAGTTTGAGCTTCAATTTTTGGATATCCCCCGAAATAACGCTGTATGGAGTCGTCCGGGAATTTATAACTCGATGACGTACGGTGATGGAAAAACCAAAATCAAGGTTATAAACCTCGACACCCGGTATTTTCGCGATACGCTTGTTAAAGTTTACTACAAACCCGAGGGCTCCGAGAAGAAAGAATACAAATATGAAGTCAACGAAACAGGCGACATACTCGGTGATGTGCAGTGGAAATGGCTTGAAGATGAACTTAGAAATTCGGATGCACCATTCTTCATTATTAACTCCAGCATTCAGGCGTTAGCTGAAGATCACCGCTTTGAAAAGTGGGTGAATTTCCCCAAAGCACGCCAGCGACTGCTCGATGTACTGGCTGCATCAAAGAAAAATGTTTTGATCATTAGTGGCGATAGGCACATCGCTGAGTTTTCTAAAGTCGACTTGCCAGGTGCGAATTATCCTTTGTATGATTTTACTTCAAGTGGACTCACACACACCTGGCCTGAGAAATGGGTAGAAGCCAACCGCTATAGAGTTGGTGAATTGGTGATCCAGAAAAATTTCGGTATCATCAAAATCGATTGGGGGATGAAAGACTTCAAAGTGACACTGCAAATCAGGGGTAAAGACAACCAAGTGTTCCAGCACCAGGTGATCACTTTTAAGCGGTAAATCTTTTGTAAATTTGAGGGATGAAGGGGTTCAATTACATTATTGCAAAAGCAGATACACTGGGAGGCAAGCCGATTATTAAAGGAACGCGCATAAGTGTTGAGATGATTTTGGAATGGCTCGCTACTGGTGCTACAGTTGAAGAAATTGTTGCCAAGTATTCACAATTGTCGAAAGAAGCGGTTAACGAAGCCATTCTGTACGCTTCGCACTCTTTGAAAAACGAAATCCTTATTGAGACACACTGATTCTCGGCATGACTTTCACGGATTTCTCCTTCATTGCCGATGAAAACATTGATCCCGAAGTAATCAATTTTTTGAGAAGCCAATCAATAAAAGCAAGCAGCTTACTTGAACTGGATTTGATTGGATCTTCAGATAAAGAAATTCTTCAGCAAGCGCTAAAAGTTAAAGGAATAATCCTGACTCAGGATGGTGACTTTGGAAGTCTAATTCATACTATGAATTTAGATTTCTATGCAATCGTTTATTTGCGTCCAGGTCATTTCTCTGGGCTACATCACATTGAAACATTAAAAGCTCTTATCCGATTGGATGTTCAATTGAACGCTCCTTTTATTATTGTTGCAGAGAATTACGCTGGAAAAATCAAAATTAGAATAAGAGACAAAATACAGAGCTAAGCTTTATCTCATGACCGGACAAAAAAAATACACACTCACCGTAGGCATTACCCTTGTCATCGCCAACATGATTGGCACCGGGGTTTTTACTTCACTCGGTTATCAGGTCGGGCCGCTGCCTTCGGGGTTTTCAATTTTGTTGCTTTGGGCTTTGGGCGGAGTTGTGGCCTTGTGCGGAGCATTTACCTATGCCGAGATTGCAGCTAGTTTTAAAAAATCAGGGGGAGAGTATTATTACCTCGGACAGATTTTTCATCCGGCCCTAGGTTTTGCGTCCGGCTGGATCAGCTTGCTTGTAGGCTTTGCGGGGGCGATCTCTGCAGTAGCGATAGCGATAGGCGAATACGCACATGAGCTGGTGGGTATTCCGGTGAAGGTAATTGCAATAGTTGCTATTATTTTAGTTTCCTCTATTCATTGGTTTGGCGTAAAGACAGGTGGGCTTGCTCAAAACATTTTGACCTCTCTCAAGCTCGTTTTGATTTTCGTATTTTGTGTTGCCCCATTTGTTGTATCAGGAGTTTCGTTTTCTTCGGTTTCTTTTTTACCTCATGCAATCGACAGTGAATTAATACTTAGTTCAGGTTTTGCCATTTCATTGGTGTATGTGGTTTATGCTTACTCGGGATGGAACGCAGCAGCCTACATCACCGGCAACCTTGAAAACCCTGAAAAGAACTTACCCCGCTCACTTATCATCGGTACGCTGGTGGTGGTTACTGTTTATATTCTCTTGAACGGCACCTTTCTCTACGTATCTAACTTTGCAGAACTCGATGGTAAAAACGATATAGGCAATGTGGTAGCTTTTAAACTTTTCGGTTCGACCATCGGATCTGTATTTGCCGGACTATTCAGCACCGCACTTCTATCAACATTAAGTGCGATGACTATTGCAGGGCCTCGCGTACTCGAAGCAATGGGAGAAGACTACCCGAAATTGAAGCCATTTACAGCTACGAATAAATACGAAATGCCTTACCTGGCAATCATTGTACAAGGAGGTTGGTCTATTTTCCTGGTATTGGTTAGTTCGTTCAAAGAAATCATTCAATACATTTCTGTAAGTCTTTCCATTTTTGCGATGCTTACGGTAATTGGAATATTCATTGTTAGAAAAAGATTCCCGAATAGTTCGTTCAAACTTCCATTGTATCCTCTTCCCCCGATTTTTTTTATTGCGGTTACCTGCTGGATGATCTACTTTGAGTTTACTAAAAACCCGACTGTGATTTGGTACTCAGTTGGTACAATCCTTTCCGGGCTACTGATGTTTCAGTGGGTGAAGAAGAAATAACCAGGCTTCACTATAGAATCGAATTTTAAAATATCTTTGCGGCACAATTTAACCCCATGAAGAAACACCTGCTTTTTGTTCCCATAGTAGCTTTATTGTTGGTTGCGGCCTGTTCAGCCAAAAAAGATGGTCCGTCAAAGAGAGTTACTGACTCCCTTCGCAGAATAGACTCATTAACCAAAGTAGATTCACTTCAAAAGGCGGCCGAACTCAATTTTCCTAAAGACACCGCTCTCGACAATACCGCACGCTTCATTGCAGGCTTACCTCAATTGAACAACAACCCACTCTCAGCTTTGGAGAAAGACAAATACTGGATTGACTTCCGCACTCAAATGGATGCCAATTGGAAAAAAATGTATGAAACCCGTTTGACAAAAATGTCGGAATGGGAGAAAGACGTTTTCTCTAAATCTGTGAATGATTCATTGAAATTATTCTATCCCTTCTCAGGCCCTGACTTCCTTCATGCAAACTTTTTATATCCGCGCACCAAAGAATACGTGATGGCAGCACTGGAGCCCGTACGTGAAGTGCCGGCATTGGACAAGCTTTCCGAAAAAGACCGCGATCGTTTTCTCGACAGTCTTGGAAACTCTCTTCGTGATATTTTCAACAAAAGCTATTTCATCACCAAGCACATGCAGAAAGACCTTTGGCAGGTGAAAGGAGTTCTTCCATTATTTTATTTCTTCATGGAGCGCTCAGGTTATGAATTAATGCAACAAAAATTCATGACCGTTGACTCTGCAGGAAATGAGAAGGATGTAGAGCCAAAGAAAATCAGCCAATACAAAATACAAGGGGTAAAATTCGTTTTGAGAAACCTCGAAACCAAAAAACTTAAAACTGTTTATTATTTCTCTACAGACATATCGAATGATGGTATCGCCAAGAGCCCGGGCCTTGTGAAGTTTTTAAAGGCTCGCGCACCGTTCAATACGTTTGTGAAGTCTGCTTCATACTGTATGCATGACGGTAAATCGTTCAGTTCTATAAGATCAATAGTATTAGAAAATACGGTAACGCTATTTCAGGACGACACCGGAGTACCTTATCGCTTCTTTGATAAAAAGCCCGAATGGAAGGCGCAGTTGTTTGGTGATTACATAGCACCCGTGGAAGATTTCAGCCGCAGACTTTATCAGGCCGATCTTGATTCTGCTTTCAAAAGAGGTTCGCAGCCATTGCCGTTTTCTTTGGGCTACCATTGGAGCACACGCAAGCAGCATTATATGTTTTTTGGGAAGGAGATGATTCAATCCAATAAGTAATCTTTGTGATTTTCTGTAGTTTCTCTGTGATCTCTATGGCAGATTTTTTAGCAATAGAGATCATAGAGTTCCACAGACATAAAAGATTAAAGAACGAAATTAACTTCCTTCAGCGAGAAAGATTTTTCATCACCACTCATATTCAGGATCAACTCTCCTGAATCGTTCACTGTTTTAATCACTCCCTCAAATTCAATTTCGTTGGAAATGAATTTTTGCTTTTGATTGAAGCTCAAAAGATTTTGAAGATATTCTTCTTTCAATTCGCCTTGCTTTCCAGATCGGAGCTGAAGGTATCGTTTCTCCAATTTCTCAAGAAGCAAATTCAACTCGTCATTCAAATCAAAATTCTTCCCGCAAATAATTGAAAGTGATGTCGCTGTTGAAATCGAAAATTCAGTTTGATTGATATTCAATCCAATGCCAACAATACTTTGATTGATCGTTTCGCCTTGAATGGAGTTTTCGATCAACATTCCACAAATTTTTTTCTTCCCGACAAGGATGTCATTTGGCCATTTGATTTTTACGCCATCCAATTTTTTCTCTTCCAGAAAATCGAATACTGAAAGCGATGTTACCATTGTCAAAGCGAACTGGCTTTTCACTGAAAGGAATGACGGCTTGAGCAAAACTGAGAACGTAAGGTTCATTCCAGCGGTAGCCTGCCAAGTGTTGCCGCGCTGTCCTCGTCCCGCAAATTGGTTGGACGTGATCACAACAGTTCCCTCAGGCAATGCCGATTTTGAGGCCAATTCCACCGCTAATGAATTGGTTGACTGACATTCGGGCACGAAAATCAACCTTTGGCCCACGAAAAGCGTTTTGGCAAGGAATTTATACAATAGATTTTGGTTAGATTTGCAGATTGGGTGGCGAGGCTTTTTTTTCCGCAACTTATCAAAATGAATTTAAACAGGCTGGTGCTCCAGTAAAATAAACGACTTAATGGCTAGAAAGAAAAAGCAGGACTCTGAAAAACTGGCCGACCTCGTGGTGAAGGGAATGCAAGAGAAGAAAGCGACAGACATAGTAGTAATGGACTTGCGCGAAGTAAGAAATGCAGTAGCCGATTTCTTTGTACTGTGTTCGGGTAATTCAGACAAGCAATTAAGTGCAATTTCTGATTCAGTTGATGAGGTTGTTTACAAGGATTTAAAGGAAAATCCGTGGCACAGCGAAGGAAAAAACAATAAAGAATGGATGCTTCTCGACTATATCAGTGTGGTGGTACATATTTTCAAAAAGGACCGAAGAGAATTTTATTCTTTAGAGAAGCTTTGGGGTGATGCTAAAACCACAATAGTTGAAGATTGAAAAACTGCGTTAATTATTTAATATTTATTTATGTCGATGGATAAAGAAAGAGACAAGGGGAGAGACAAGGAGAAGAAACTGATTCCGCCAAAAGTACCAAGAGGAAATTATCAGCTGTGGGTGATTCTCATTCTCACAGCAGTGGTGCTTGGCATCACTTTATTGAAAAGTACTTCTGGTATGGTCGAAGTTCAAAAGTCCACTTTTGAGTCGATGATTTCCGGCAATGATGTGAAACGCGTTCAGCTTCTTAAAAAAGATGCTGTGGTGCACATCACGTTGAGAACCGAGGCCCTGCAAAATGCCAAATACAAAATTGATTTGGAGAAAAACGGACCGTTGGGTCTTGGCTCAAGCGGCCCTCACTATTATTTTAAGATAGGAACGATAGACAGCTTCGTTAGACAGTACGAAGAACTCAAAAATAAATACCCTAACGCCCCTGATTTGGAGTACGAAGAAGGCGGTACTTACGAGTGGGTAACCAGCTGGGGACTATTTGTATTGTTACTCGTTGGCTTCTGGATGCTCATGCGAAGAATGACAGGCGGAGCAGGACCTGGCGGACAGATTTTTAACATTGGAAAATCAAAAGCTGCACTTTTCGATGCAGAGAATAAAGTAAAAATCACCTTCGAAGATGTTGCAGGACTGGAAGAAGCAAAGGAAGAAGTAAAAGAAATCGTTGATTTCTTAAAGACACCTGGAAAGTTTACTAAGCTCGGTGGAAAAATTCCGAAAGGAGCATTGCTTGTTGGCCCTCCGGGAACGGGAAAAACTTTGCTTGCAAAGGCAGTAGCTGGTGAAGCGGCCGTTCCGTTCTTTTCGCTTTCAGGGTCTGACTTTGTGGAGATGTTTGTGGGTGTGGGCGCTGCACGTGTGCGCGATTTGTTCAAGCAGGCAAAAGAGAAAGCACCTTGTATTGTCTTCATTGATGAAATTGATGCCATCGGTCGTTCGCGCGGCCGTGGGCAATTACCCGGGGCAAATGATGAACGTGAAAATACATTGAACTCACTATTGGTTGAAATGGACGGTTTTGCCACTGACAGCGGTGTGATCATTCTTGCTGCGACCAACCGCCCCGATGTGTTGGATTCAGCCTTACTTCGTCCTGGTCGTTTCGATCGTCAGATCAGCATAGACAAGCCGGATATTGCCGGTCGCGAGCAGATTTTTAAAGTGCATCTTAAGCCCATCAAGCTTTCTAAAGATGTTGATATTAAAAAGTTGGCAGCTCAAACTCCCGGTTTTGCGGGTGCAGAGATTGCCAATGTGTGTAACGAAGCGGCCCTCATTGCGGCTCGCAGGGACAAGAAAGAGGTAGAAATGATTGATTTTCAAGATGCCATTGATAGGGTCATTGGTGGGCTTGAAAAGAAAAATAAAATCATTTCTCCTGAAGAAAAACGAATTGTCGCCTATCACGAAGCAGGTCATGCGGTATCGGGTTGGTTTTTAGAACATGCCGATCCATTGGTGAAGGTTAGCATTGTGCCACGTGGTGTTGCTGCATTAGGTTATGCTCAGTATTTGCCAAAAGAGCAATTTCTATATCAAACTGAGCAGTTGATCGATGAGATGTGCATGGCCTTTGGGGGTCGTGCGGCAGAAGAGATTGTGTTCGGAAAAATTTCGACAGGTGCTTTGAGCGACCTCGAGCGCATCACGAAGATGGCGTACAGCATGGTTACAATTTACGGCATGAATTCCGCCATTGGCAACATGTCATATTACGATTCGAAGCAATCGGAGTATTCGTTCAATAAACCCTATTCTGATGCTACTGCCGAAAAGATTGATCAGGAGGTAAAGAAGATTATCGATTCGGCATATGAACGCACAATGAAGCTGCTGATGGAGCATCGCGACCATTTAGAAGTCATCGCCAGGGAATTGCTGGAGAAAGAGATTTTGTTCCAATCTGATTTGGAACGATTGATTGGTAAGCGACCGTTTGCGCATCAGACGGCTTATGAAAAATTTACCAATGGAGCTGTTCAACCTGTGAAGAAGGAGGAAGCTAAGGATTCAGGAAATGTGACTGAACCCAAAGAAGAGACAGTTCCTAAATGATATTTGATAGAACACTAGTAGCCTGGCAGTTTTAAACCCTGTCAGGTTTTTTATTTTTACCCAATGCAAATTGATCTTCCCATAGAAAAAAAAATCTACTTCGCTTCCGATTTTCATTTGGGCGTACCCGATTACGATTCCAGTTTGCAACGCGAAAAGAAATTGGTGACTTGGCTTGACCAAGTAAAGCATGATGCACACTCGATTTATTTGCTGGGCGATATTTTTGATTTCTGGTTTGAATACAAACACGCTATACCGAAAGGATTCATTCGACTTCAAGGAAAGTTAGCCGAGCTTCGAGATCAAGGCTTACCGATCTATTTTTTCACAGGTAACCATGATATGTGGATGTTCGATTACTTCAAACAAGAAATGGGGATTGTGATTTATCGTGAACCACAAGAACTAGTTGTCAACGGAATGAAGCTCTTGATTGGCCATGGAGATGGACTCGGTGATGGCGACTTCACTTACAAGTTATTGAAGAATTTTTTTAACAGCTCTATTTGTCAATGGTTGTTTGCACGTCTTCACCCGAACTTAGGAATTTGGATTGCGAAAATCTGGAGCCGCCAAAGCAGGATAAGCAACAACGCACGCGAAGAAAAATTCAATGGAGAGGAAAATGAATTCCTTTTAGAGTATTGCAAGCAGTTGGAGAAAAAAACGCATCACGATTTTTATGTGTTCGGCCACCGACATCTTCCACTTGACTTGAAAGTAGGGGAAGGAAGCCGTTACATTAATTTGGGCGAATGGGTTCATTTCAATACGTACGCTGTCCTTACTGGTGATTCCATGGAATTGAAAACCTTTGAATCGAAATGAATCGAAAAATTTTTCATACTCTCTGTGTCTTAGCAGTTAGTTTAACTTCACTGATCTCGTATTCTCAAACTCCAAAAAAAATAAAAGAATTTCCTGCGAAGAATATTGAAAGTGTTTCCGTTGATCGGCTTGGAAATTTGTTTTTGATTTTTAAAAATGGCTCCATAAAAAAATATGATGCGAATGGCAAAGTTTTGGCTTCCTTAAAAAAAGGAATGAAGGCAACGTTGGTCGAGCCGTGGTTTCACCCTTCTGTTTTTTCTTATTTCCGTGCTCAGCAGCAGTATACTTTTTACAACCACGATCTTAAAGTGATACAACAACAGAGGATTGATCCTGCAGTAGCAGTAGATCCTTTTTTCGCTTGCCCTACAAATGATAACAAACTGTTGGTTCTTGATAAAGCTGATTGGTCGATAAAGAAGGTCAATCCTAATACCAATAAAGTATTATCAGAATTTAGCATTGATACCACTGGACTAACATCCAAGCCGGAGTTCAGTTACATTCGCGAATATCAAAACCTCATTTTTCTGTTAGATAAAAATTCAGGCATTTTTATTTTCAGTAACCTCGGAAAGAAAATTAATCACATTCCCTGCAAGATTCAGAACTTCGGATTTTATGGCGAAGAGCTGTTCTATTTGTCGGAAGACAGAATTATTTTTTACGACCTCTATTCTGAAAGCACACGAGAGGTTAAAGTTGAGACCGGAAAATTTGTAATCGTTACAGACGAACGGATTTTTGTGGTCAGGGAAAATGATCGGGTCATCATTTATGATTTCCTTGTAGAAGAATCAGAGGGGAAACCGAAGGAGAAGTGAATTTTCTTTCTGTTCAATTTTGGACATCTTTGTGCGAATAAGCACATTCGTTCTGCTGAAAAATCGTTTTTTAAGGCTGAATCGAATTGGCATAGTTTTTCTAAATCAAAAGCTTTCTTAAACCTAAATCTGTGAACGACTCCGGTAAAATTCTGATGATTGATGACGATGAGGATGTGCTGTTGGCCGCCAAAATGTTGCTAAAGAAATACAATCATCAAGTCATTATTGAAAAGAACCCCAATAAAATTCCTTTCTTATTAAACAACGACTCGTACGATGTGATTTTGCTTGATATGAATTTTAGCAAAGACACTACAAGTGGCAAAGAAGGTTTTGAGTGGCTCAAGCAAATTAAAGACAGAGACCCGCAGGCAGTGGTAATTATGATCACAGCATTTGGTGATGTGGAAATGGCGGTGCGTGCATTGAAAGAAGGTGCTACAGATTTTATTTTAAAGCCTTGGCAAAACGAAAAACTGGTAGCCACAATCTCCACTGCGATTAAATTGAAGAAATCCTACATCGAGGTAGATAAACTGCGCAAGGCCAAGCAGATGTTCGAGGAACAGATCAGTCAACCATTCAAAGACATCATTGGACAAAGTACAGCGCTAAACGAAGTTTTCGCTTTAATTGATAAAGTGGCGAAAACAGACGCGAATATTTTAATCCTGGGAGAAAACGGAACTGGAAAGGAATTGGTAGCCCGTGCAATTCATCAAAAATCATTACGTAAAGACAACTCTTTCGTGGCTGTTGATATGGGCGCGGTGACCGAAACTCTTTTTGAAAGCGAATTATTTGGTCACAAGAAAGGCTCCTTTACCGATGCTCGAGAAGACCGGTTGGGCCGATTTGAATTAGCAAATCACGGAACGCTTTTCCTTGATGAGATCGGAAATCTGAGCATGAACTTACAAAGCAAATTGCTAAGCGCACTGCAATCACGCCAAGTGACGAGAGTAGGAGCGAACCGCCCTATCGATGTTGACATCAGGTTAATTTGCGCTACCAACTTGAATCTCCACCAGATGGTGGTCGAAGGAAAATTCAGACAGGATCTGCTTTATCGGATCAACACTGTAGAAATCAATATTCCGCCTTTGTGCGAACGTATTGATGACATCCCAATGCTTACCGCCCATTTCTTGAGTTACTATTCGAAGAAATATCATAAAGAGGTCTTGTCAATTTCACCTGAGGCTATGGGCAAACTTAAAAAATACCCGTGGCCAGGCAATGTGCGTGAGCTTCAACATTCAATAGAACGAGCGGTGATCATGGCTGATTCAAACACATTGCAAGAGAGCGATTTCCTGTTTAGTCGAAAAGGGAATGATGTGGCGAACGATTCACTGAACCTGGATGAAGTTGAAAAATCGGCAGTAACAAAAGCCATTCAGCTTCATAACGGAAATATTTCTAAAGCAGCAGAAGAATTGGGTCTAACGCGTGCATCGCTCTATCGAAGGATGGAAAAATATGGACTTTAATTGGCGATCGCCCATGTTTACAAGGCTTGCGATTCTTGCGGCCACGGTTTTTGCATTGGGTTTCATTTTGGCAAATGGATTTAACTTCACAGTTAGTATCGCATTACTTATCGCCATTGCTTTTCAAGTGAAGCAACTTTTGGAAATATTTGAACAACCCAATGCGCAAGAGGATTTATCAACAGAGAAAATAAAATTTGATGAGACTACCCAAAGCTTCAAAACAGAAAATGGCAACGAAGGAGCGAAACGTTTTTGTAGTTACCTGAACGAGTCGTTGAACAAGTTAAAATTATCACGAAGAGAAAAAGATTCAGAACACCAATTCTTTAAAAACATTGTGCAACATGTGGGGATCGGTATTCTCACGTTCGATGATGAAGGCGTAATTCAAATCATCAACACCGCTGCAAAACGATTGCTGAAAGTCGAGCGAGCTGAAAAGCTTGATGACTTGCTTGAGGTGGATTCATCGCTGGTTGAATCATTTAAAAAGTTAAAAACGGGAGGGCGTGAATTGCTTCAGCTAAAGACGGGGGACGAAACGGTGCAGCTCTCTTTCTTTGCCATTGAATTGACTTTGAGAGGCAAACCGATGAAACTCATTTCGATGAGCAATATACAAACCGAGTTGGAAGAAAAAGAGATGAAAGCATGGCAGGATTTGGTTCGTGTACTTACTCATGAAATTATGAATTCAGTGACACCAATTTCTTCCCTCGCCACGGTGGTGGAAGGTGAACTCGATGCAAAAATAAAAAAAGCAGAGTTGCAACTGCAAAAAGAAGAGGCTGAAGACATGCATTTGTCACTGCAGACAATAAGCAAGCGCAGTGCCGGGTTAATTCGCTTTGTAAAGGAATTCAAAAACCTTACACATGTGCCCAAACCCCGACTTGCTGAAGTGGAGGTGAAATGCTTGCTCGAAGAGTTGGCTATGCTTCATAAAAAAGAATTGGCGGATCATGGTATTACAGTCGAACTAAAATTGCAAACGAACGACCTGAAAGTTTCGGCAGATAAAACGATGATTGAGCAAGTGCTGATCAACTTGATTAAAAATGCAATTCAGGCATTTGACAGTCAACTTGAGAAAAAGATTTTACTTTCTGCCCACACAAACGAGGGGCACGTGATCATTTCGGTAAAAGACAATGGAAATGGTATTGATGCTGACGCATTAGAAAAGATTTTCATTCCTTTCTTCACCACAAAAAAAACCGGTTCCGGCATTGGCCTGAGTTTGTCACGTCAAATCATGCGGCAGCATGGCGGACAGATTTCTGTTAAATCAAAATTGGGAGAGGGAACTGAGTTCGTTCTGCGCTTTTAAAAGGCGATTGGTACGAACAGTTGATAAAATTCAGCTACACTCAATTTGTCAATGTGAATTGTCAAATTTGTCTGTTTCTTAGAATTTTGGCAGAAGACTCAAAAAGGATTAGTTTTGAAAAATTTACATCATTCATGCAAGACGTTCAACATAAGATTAGCTCGATACTCACTGAAAAATTAGGTATCCCCGAATCTCAAGTCACCTCAGATGCAAGTTTTGTTAAGGATTTGGGCATTGATTCTTTAGATTATGCCGAGCTGGTAATGGAGTTTGAACAAACCTTCGACATTAAAATTCCTGACGATGATGCTGAAAAGATGCAGACCATAGGTCAGGCGGTTACCTACATTCAATCTAAGATTAAAAAGTAGTTTTCTTAAAATCGAGCGCTTCCTTCGATAGCTCAAAGAAATTTCCGAAGCGTTTCATCTTCTCAGCATCTTTCATAAGAAAGGGAGATTGGTTTTCTCGATTGGAAAGCGGAGAATAGTACCATCCGTTTTTTGTTTCATTCCAGAAGACAATGTATTTATCCAGGGAGACGAAGAGCACGTCCATATCGTAAATTTCTTCTCCTTCTTTGTCGAGCAGACCGGTGAATTGCAAAAGGATATGATTTTTTTTGATGAGTTCCCCCTTGCTGCACTCAATGCTGTTCAAACGCATCAAAAGTTTGTGCTCTTGATCCCAAGCTTTGAATTTTATTTTTCGGGGAGTGAAGTCTTGAATGGGTTGATCTGCCATGTTAAGAGCGTGTGAAGTCGTTTGTTCTGTTTTATAAATTGGATTAGGTTTGAATCCTGTTACAAGTACGTGGAAAACTTTGGCAACGTCAAGACTATACTCCCTGATTAAAGATGAGTAAAAGTGCGCTTTTTATAGTGAATAAATTTTCGGGCGGAGGTTATCGTTCTGACGTTGAGGGACGCATTATTGAGAAATGCAGAGATTCAAACATCGAATGCCGAATTGAATTCACTCAGAGCCGTGGGCACGCTACCGAACTTGCTAGGTGGGCAGTTGAACAAAAAATGGATTTTACTTTTGCTGTGGGTGGTGATGGCACGGTGAATGAAGTAGCACAAGGGCTGGTTGGATCGAATGTGGCGATGGGGATTTTACCCAAAGGATCGGGCAACGGGTTGGCGCGGCATCTGCAAATGCCAATGGCCTTCAAAAAATCTCTAGACATCATTTCTCATCACAGCCACGAAATGATTGATACCATGTTAATCAATAGAAAACTTTCAGTCAATGTTTCGGGAATAGGATTCGATGGTCATATAGCGGGAATGTTTGCCAACAAAGCAAAACGTGGATTGATTGGTTACACCAGATTGGTACTTAATGAATTCAGAAGGTTCGAACCCTTTGAGGCATCCATAACGATGAACGGGAAAACTTTTCAAGTAAAATCATTCATCATCGCAATGGCCAACTCTTCTCAATTCGGCAACAATGCGAAAGTAGCTCCGCAAGCTTCCGTTTGTGATCAGCTCATCGACATATGTTTCATTCAGAAAATTCCCTTTGCACAAGCTGCTGGCTTTGCCGGCAAAATGTTCACGGGAAAATTAGATCGCTCTCGTTATGTTGAAATCTATAAATCACAAAAACTATCAATTGAATTGAATGAGCCTGTTGCATTTCATATCGATGGAGAAGCAATGGAAGCAACAAATGTCTTTGAAGCGGTGATCAAACCAGTTTCACTGAGGGTTTTACTACCGATCAAGTCTGCAAGTAACCGCAAGGGGAAATCCCCTATATAGGGTGAAATCTTTATCAAGTTGCTTTTCGTTAGAATGACGATCTATTAATCATTCACTAAATCCAATTCCAATGAAAAAAATAGTTACAGCTTTGGTCATGATGGTTTGTGCCGGTTACATTCAGGCGCAAACGCTCGCGCAGCCGCCTAGTGGCAACAATCAAAAAGCAAAAGTGACTCAGAACATCGGGCCCGTTGAAGTCTCGATAGCGTACAGCAGCCCACACGTGCATACTCCGCAAGGTGACGATCGTACAGGCCACATTTGGGGAGAGCTGGTACCATACGGTTTTGTTGACGGAGGCGGAGGAAAATCTATTCCGTGGCGTGCAGGAGCAAACGAAAACACAGTGATTAGTTTTTCTCATGATGTAAAAGTAGAGGGCAAAGACTTGCGGGCAGGCACCTATGCGCTTTTTTTGGCTCCCTCAAAAGACGGTGTCTGGACATGGATTCTTTCGAGCAACTCTACCAGCTGGGGCAGCTTCTCTTATGATCCCAAAGAAGATGTTTTGCGTGTTGACGCAACACCCACCGATGCGCCCTTTACTGAATACCTGATGTATGGATTTGATGAGCGTCAGCCAAGCTCAGCAGTGGCGTACTTGCAATGGGAAAAGAAACGCGTACCTCTTAAAATCGAAGTGAAAGATGTGAATAACCTTTACGTCTCGATGATGCGTAACCAGTTGAGATCAACAGTGGGTTTTGACTATCGTAACTTTTCAAATGCAGCCATATTTTGTGCGCAGAATAAAATCAATTTGGATGAAGCGATGACATGGGCCAACCAGGCAATTGACCCTACTTTTGGTGGACGGGAAGAGTTTGGAACATTACGGGCAAAGTCCGCAGTGCTTGCAGCGAAGGGGAACGATGCTGAGGCTGATGCAATTATGCAGAAAGCCATTAATTTGCCCGATGCCACATCTCAAATTATTCACCAATACGGACGGTCTCTTTTGAACGCGGGCAAAAAAGAAAAGGCTTTGGAGGTCTTCCAGCTCAATGCTAAGAAAAATCTTGCCACCGATAAATTCACTCCGAATGTTGGCCTGGCAAGAGGCTACACTGCCATGGGCGATACAAAAAGTGCAATAAAATATTGGGAAGAAGCGATTAAGAACATTCCGGAAAATCAAAAACCTTTTATAAAGACATATCAGGGTGAGCTTGATAAATTAAAAGCCGCCAAATAAAAGTCAACAGTCAGCAGAATGCAGTTGGCAGTATCTTTAAAAAAGAACTGCCGACTGCTAACTGCCTACTTCTTACTCGATTCGTACTCTTTATCAATTTTGAGATTCGTGCTGGATGCAGCCTGCACAGCCAAGAAATCACATCGCTCATTTTCAGGATGACCTGCATGCCCCTTAATCCAAACAAATTTTGGTTTTAACTTTTGGTGAAGTGGAATATACTGCAGCCAAAGATCCGGATTGGCTTTGTCTTTGAAATTTTTCTTCTCCCAATTCCAAAGCCATCCTTTTTCTACTGCTTCAACTACATATTTTGAGTCGGAGTAGATCGTGATCGGTATTCCGCTTTTCTTTATCGCTTCCAATCCTTTGATCACGGCAAGCAGCTCCATTCGATTATTTGTTGTGAGGCGGAATCCTTCAGATAACTCCTTTACCGCATGATTGAATTTTAAAATAGCTCCGTAGCCACCAGGGCCCGGGTTGCCTTGTGCGGCACCATCAGTATAGATGCGGATCATTCGCCTGATTGGGTTAGAATTTCCCGCTCAACCTCTTTTGAAAACCTTAACCCAACTGACTCCAATTTTGCTAACAATGGTTTTACAGAGACAATAATTCCGACTTCTTTTGCTTTCACCATAAGGCCTAATGTTCCGGTAAAATTAAGGTGAGGGTTTCAGCAATTCTTCTTGCCTTGAGATCATCAAGTATGACTACACAATCCTCAGTTTCGACTCCGAGAGCTATCGCGGATGCTTTTGGGGATAAAATTCTGATCCAATCAGGCAATGAATTTCTAAATTCGGATTTTACTTCGGGAGTGGTTATTACCTCCGAATAAATTCCTTTGAGAATATTTAATTCATTGATTTTATCCAATACGATAAGACAGCTTGCATCCGAAATGACAATTTTAGGCATGCGAAATATCTCTGCGGAGGTCCCCCAAAGATTCGCTAAAAACAGAGAATCCGAACTTGCCCATCAATTCAATGAATTCTCTTTTGCTGATGCCGACCAAACCAGCAGCTTGGCCAGAAGATAATTTGGCCTGCTGATAAAGTTGCCCAGCTAATATCATTTTGACATCAAACTCAGAGAGATCAATTGAATCAGGGAAATTGAGAGTAACCGTTTTCATGATTCAAATTTACAAATGATCATCTCAAAAGCCGAGATTACTCTTAAAAATCTTAACTGAAATGGCCAGGAGAATCACCCCAAAGACCCTGCGTAAAACGGCAAAACCGGATTTACCAACTACACGCTCAAGCCATGAAGCTGACCGTAAAACGATGTAAACAAAAACGAGGTTGAGAAGAATACCGATAAGCACATTGGTCTCTTCATATACTGCCCGAAGTGACAAAATAGTAGTGAGTGTTCCCGCGCCTGCAATGAGCGGAAATGCCAGAGGTACAATTGACCCCGATCCTTTCGCCTCCGGATCGTCTTTGATTAAAGTAATTCCCAAAATCATTTCCATTGCTACAATGAAGATTACGATAGCACCAGCCACAGCAAATGAGGCGACATCCAGCCCAAAAAGAGTCAGGATGGATTGCCCTAAATAAAGAAATCCAACCATTAGTGCAGCCGATATGATCGTAGCTTTTTCAGTTTGGATTTTTCCTTCGCGTTGTTTGATAAGAATGATGAATGGAACGGAACCGATAATGTCTATTACAGAGAAGAGAATTAGCGTAACCGAAAAAATTTCTTTGATGTCCATGACGTTCGGGTTTGATTTCAAATTTAACCTGGATTATGCAATAGCAACTTGATTAGCTATAAATTATTTATTCTCTTTGATCCATATTACGGATTAAATTGATTAGCATGATTTCTAAGCCTACTGCTTACAAAATACCATATTTTGCTTTCCACTAAATTGGTGAGGGCAGTGGATCAAAGACGAAATGGTTTTATCTTGCTAATCAGTTTAATCATTCGTTTTGGAGGAGAGATAATTTTGTTATCAAGAGCAATGTATCCTAATAACAATCCGGGTTAAAAAGAAACAGGCGCCTTTCGAGCGCCCGTTTCCGACTAAACTAAAACTAAACTAAACTAAACTAAACTAGAACAGTTCTAAAAGAAGAATTGATATTGCATGATCAGCTGACCCTTTGTGCCACCTGACTTCCGCGCTGGGACACCCATTTTCAGGAATTAAACGAGGTTAAACAGGCGGGCTAGGTTACGTTGCTCTTCATTGGTGATTAAAGTTTTTTCGAAGACCTGTTTTGAATGTGGTTTTGTTGCTGTGATGCCGTAAATGGTCTTGGCGATTTCAATTGCTTTCTCTGGGCTTAGCGTTGACTGGAGCTCTTTCAACCGCCTGTCCAACTCTTTGTAAATTTTGTAGGCCACAAAGGTTATGCAGATGTGTGCTTCAATTCTCCTCTTGGCAAAGTGAAATATCGGCCGGATTTTAAGATCGGTTTTTGTTACGCGGAACGCTTTCTCAATTCGCCACAAATGACGGTAGTTCTCAATCACTTGTGCTTTGTCTAAAGCGGTATTGGTGAGGTATCCTTTTAATCCGTCCCACTTTTTATCAGCGTCAATTTTCGTTTGGTCTAATGAGATTTTAACAGCACCATCCATCTTTAAAAATTTATTGTACCCTTTATTGTTGATCTGTGCTTTGGTGAGCTTGTTGGTTTTGATTTGCTTCTCCAATTTGGCTATACCTTTTTCTCGATTGGCTTTGTCTTTCCTGGCTCTGGCCTGTGAGTAATTGATGATAAGCCTTAGCTGTTCACTTTTCTCGATGACTTCGCTTTCTCCATCCTTGAGGTTAAGTGAAAGTATCTTGGTTGTAATGGATTGTTTTTCGTTTTTTATCCGTGCCCCTAAAATATATCGGTAGTTATTGCGTTCCAGGGAGGTGATGTTTTTATTGGATAATAATCCCGCATCAGCTACAATCACAAGATCGTCCAGCTTGTATTTGCGCTTGAATAAATTGATAACGGGAAGCAATGTATCGCCTTCAAATTTTTTGCCCTCGTAAATTTCATACGCCAATGGATAACCGTTTGTGCTGACTAACAAGCCGAGTACGATCTGTGGATTTTGATGTTTGCCTTCTTTCGAAAAGCCTGTCTTCCGTAAAGTGTCTTCTTGTTGTATCTCGAAGTAAAGCGTGGTCACATCGTAGAAAACAATTTGAATAGTGTTGTTTAATACTTTCAGTGTGTGCGCATAACTGATTTGCTCTACGGTACGCTTCTGTGTTTTGTTCAACTTGTCCAAGTACCTGTAGATATCATCTTCATTAGTTTGATAGCCTTCGTACCTGCGCAGGTAATCTACTGTCTTAAGTTTGCTTACCGGGTAACAGAGCCTTGCTAAAACAAGTTTTCGAAACAGTTCATCTTCAATGACATTGAAACCAATCTCATCAAAGAGCGTACCTAACAATAACTCTGTGCCTACGATTTTGATTTGTTGGATGCTGTCGATGAGTTGTTCAAGCAGTAAATCGCTTTGAGTGAAATCCAACTCCTTCATACCAAGTTTTTGCTCTATCCAAAACTCAGCTTCTTTCATCAATTTGGATAGCGTACTCACATCCGATGAACTGCCGATAGTTTTAGCTAAGGTGTATTTGCCATTAGCCTTGTCAATAACCTGTATACTGACTTTTCCACTCTTGTTCTTTTTTTGACGGATGAACATCCGCCAAAGCTAATAGACCCATCGCTGGGACACCCAAAATCAAATAAAAAACTTCGTCCTGAAAGCGCATTCAAGGTTTTTCGATCCAATCTCAAAAAACCGCGGAAGTCAGGAA
>JACOSO010000001.1 GCA_016178785.1 Bacteroidota bacterium
ACCGAAAGCAAAACTTTAACACGTGTATAATTTAAGACAAATGCAAGAGGAATAATTAACCTATGCAGATCATTATTACTTGTTCAAAGGGGCCGAAACATTATTTTTGCGGCTTCGAAAAAAGAAAGACCCTTCCCATTTAATAAATCAATCCCTAAGAAAATATGCCATTATGAAAAAACTTAGCCTCATTCTACTCCTGTTACCAATGGCGATTTTGGCCACTGCTCAGCAAAATAACTATTTAGTGAATCCAGGGAATGGAAACGGATTACGCTTTTGGGATGCGAGCGACAATTATAAGATACACATGGGCATCGGAACCGAATATAGTTACGGTCCTGTCACCGACTATAGCATAAAGACAAATATGAGCAGCGGTATTCCGGGCAGGGGCTGGACCTGGGGAATTGCCGGATCAACTCCGGTTGCCGCCATCAATACTTTGGGGAATATGCAGATAGCTGGCTCGTTTCAATCCAACAAATTGTCTAGTTCTGGCTCCGCCACAGTTGAAGAGACCCTTTTCAACGCCACCAACCTTTCTGACCAGGACTTCAATGTTAGGGTTTCAGCAATAGGAGCAGCCACAAAACGTACAATTATAGGACCGTCAACAGCCGGCCGATTTTCACTTGGTGTTGGCGTTGGAAGTTCCAATGAATATTTGACGATATTAAATGGCGGCAACGTAGGCATAGGTACGACCGCTCCCCAGGCGAAGCTTGATGTCGCAGGCGATGTGAAAGTTGCCGCAAGGATGAATTTCACTGTTGCGAACGCCTATAACGGAGGTTCATACGGAGTAATTGGTTTGCAGACAGGCATTGCAGGAAAGAACCTTGTGTTCTACAACTATGATGGTCCGGTTAACGAATTGATGACCCTCAATGGAACGACAGGAACTGCTGCTATTAACAATGGAGGTTTGACAGTTAGTGGAAGTGTCGGCATTGGAACTACCAACCCTGGCACTTACAAACTTGCCGTAGAAGGAAAAATAGGCGCGCGCGAAGTGAATGTAATCGCCACCAACCCCTGGCCCGACTATGTCTTTGAAAAGAACTACACTCTTCCTACACTTGAATCAATCAAA
>JACOSO010000083.1 GCA_016178785.1 Bacteroidota bacterium
CATTTAATTTCCTTGGATTTACCCTGCGGGTAGCGAGAAGCCGCCGGAATGGAAAAGACTTTGCCCTGACACGGCCATCCATCAAATCGTTGAAGCAGGTGCGGAAAGCCATTAAGGCGAATACCCGCAGGGATCAACTGGCCATGCCTACGGGGAGGGTTGTTCACAAACTCAATGAGATCGTCAGAGGATGGGTAGGATACTTTTACTACCGTCATTGTAGTCAAGACTTCTCCCACCTAAACGAATATCTCAAAGAGAGATTGCGGGTCTACCTGAGGCGAAAGCATCGGATTAAAGGGAGGGGGTATCAAACCTATCCCAACCGGTACCTGTATGAGGTTTTGGGATTGTATCGGATTCCTACAACAGCCCCTTGGACACAAGCCATGCGAAAGCCTTAAGAAGAAGGTTATTGGAAAGCCGTATTCGGGAGAACCGAACGTCCGGTTTGATGAGGGGGCGGTGGAAACAGGTTAGTGGAAAATCCTAATCGGGCACGAAACTGGAAACGGTGGAGACAGACAAGGATTTCTCTCTATAAAACTGCGCCACTGCTCTACTCTACCCTTTATTATTATATTTTTGCAAAGAATTGACAAACAAAGTATTACTTATTATAATAAAGTAATACTTTGTTATGAGAGGTGTGAATGGTAGGTTCTTCGCTTACTAAAAAAGGACAGGTAACAATTCCAAAAGAAATTCGGGAACTCTTAGGTTTAAAGGAACATGACCGAGTCTTATTTATTCATCAAGGGGAAAAAGTTGTTTTAAAACCCCTAAAAGGAAATCTTCTGGATTTAAAGGGGAGTGTGGTCCCCAAAAACTACCCCGAAGATTTTAATATAATCCGGAAAAAAGTAAAGAAAGAAATTGTGGCAAGGCGTTCCGCAAGAGAATGAATCAATTTTTCATTGACACAAATATTTTTTTGCGATTCTTGACGAACGATGATCCTAAAAAAGCTCTCCGAATAGAGGCTTTATTCCAGAAAGCAATTTCAGGAAAAATCCAGCTTACAACAAATCACCTGGTTATTGCGGAAATAGTCTGGACTTTAGACTCCTATTATGGTTTAGAAAAAGAGGACATTGCTTCTAAAATAGCGATGATTCTCAATACGCCCTGTCTGGAAATCCAGCAAAACTCCCTTATTTCGGAGGCTCTGGCCATCTATGTTGGTAAAAATATCGATTGGATAGATGCCTATAATGCGACCTATATGAAATACAGTCACTTAAAAAAGATATTTACCTATGACAAAAAACATTTTACGCGTATTGAAGGATTGCAGGTCATAGAACCATAAAAGCTGTTTGTTTTTCTTTGCAATTTCTTTAAATCCTCCCTTTTTCCCCTCCTCAACCACCCCTCCAATCCAAACCCCTTGATTCAGTCGTTTGCTTCAGTCTCAAGTTTTTAGTTGTCCTCTGTCATTGTGAGGAGGTTTTTTCGATTTTATCACGCGTTCCCGGGTTTTTATTTTCATCTTTTCACGTGTTACGTCCTTTGGTCTTTTCCCGTGTTTTCCATCTTCCCTCTAACGCCTCACCCCTTACCCCTCCCGTCTTTTTGTCTCTTCACGTTTTCTTGGTCTTCTCACGCGCTCACGTCTTCCGGTCTGTTCCCGTCTTTTGATCTTTTCCCGTTTTCTCAAAAAATCCCTTGTTTTTTTCACCTGAAAGCGATTAAATATATCCAGCCTTCCAGCAAGAAATAATTAAAATGAAGTAATCAAACAAAAGAAGCGGATCGCCTATTTCGATGCGGGAGCTTTTAAAGCACCGGGTGGAAGAATTAAACAGAGAAGCATGGGAATTACAGATTCCGAACCGTTTCTTGCCTTTACATTTTCATTTCCCTTGATTAAAATCAATTCATTATAAAATATAGTTGTTAAAATAGAACTAAGCAAGGAGGTGGGCAATGGAAATAGCGCCAAGAATTAGCGTTGATGAGAAGGTTCGGTTTGGTAAACCCGTGATCACAGGAACCCGAATACCGGTGGATCTCATCCTTGGAAAACTTGCAGGAGGAATGTCGTACGAAGAGGTGACGGCTGAGTACGAAATCACCCGAAAGGATATCTTGGCAGTTCTTGATTATGCATCCAAGACTTTATCAAGCGAAGAGATCAGGGCAGTAGGTTAATATGCCAAGGTTTGTCATTGACGAGGATATGCCACGTTCCACGGGCAGAGTTCTAAAAGATTGCGGGTACGAGGTTAAAGATATCCGGGATCACGGCCTTCGTGGAGCGGATGACGAAATGATTTTTCGATTCGCCCAAGGCAATCAAGCTGTATTGATTACAGGAGATTTGGGTTTTGGTAATATCCTTCATTTTCCAATCGGAAGTTATTCTGGTATTGTTGTTGCTCGGTTCCCTAACGAAACGACAACCAACGAGATAAATCGCCAACTCGTAGAAAGGTTTAAAGAATTAAGTGAAGAAGATTTTAAGGGTAATTTGATTATTATAGATCCTGGCAAAATCAGAATTAGAAGAAAATAGTATTTCTTTTTTTCTTGAACTCGATGCAATTATTAAATCCGGCTATCACCTTCCCCCTAACGCCTCACCCCTTACCCCTCCCGTCTTTTTGTCTCTTCACGTTTTCCCGGTCTTCTCACGCCTTACGTCTTCCGGTCTGTTCACGTCCTTTGGTCTTTTCCCGGTTTTATCACGTGTTTACGGGTCCTTCTTTTCGTCTTTTCACGCGCTCACGTCTTCCGGTCCGTTCACGTCCCTCGGTCTTTTCCCGTTTTCCCGGTTCTATCACGTTTTCTCAAAAAATCCCTTGTTTTTTTCGCCTAAAAGCTATTAAATATACCCAACCTTCCAATAAAAATAATTAAAATTAAGTAATCTAAAAAACATTGGTCCGGATATTTTGCTGGCCAGAAAAAACCTGGAATAGGAGTCAAGATTCTTCTGCTGGCGCCTCAGAATGACATTGTGGTAAAGCCTTTTGATGGGAGAGGATGGGGTATGCGTGAATGCAAGACCCAACCCTCCTGACTCAAATTTTCTTAAGGTGC
>JACOSO010000086.1 GCA_016178785.1 Bacteroidota bacterium
GGTCACCAGCATCAGCGAATTTTCCATGTGTTGTTTGATAATAGGTAAGTTCGGCTCAATGCCAACTGCGCATTTATCATTGAACGAAACACAGGCATCGCCAATCAATCGTGCGCTTTGCAAAACATTAGATGCAATCACAGGTTTGAACACATTCAATTCAAAATGCCCCATCGATCCTCCAATTGAAACGGCCACATCATTACCCATCACTTGTGCACACACCATTGTAAGTGCTTCGGGTTGAGTCGGATTTACTTTACCAGGCATAATAGATGAGCCCGGTTCGTTATCAGGAATAATAATTTCACCTATACCCGAACGCGGACCAGAACTTAGCATCCGAATATCGTTGGCGATCTTCATCAGTGAGACCGCAGCACGTTTTAATGCTCCGGAAAGTTCTACCATGGCATCGTGGGCAGCGAGCGCTTCAAATTTATTTGGCGCAGTTATGAAAGGCAGCCCAGTTAGTTCGGCAATTTTCTTTGCCACTAAAACATCATAGCCTTGCGGTGTATTCAATCCGGTACCAACAGCTGTTCCGCCCAATGCCAGTTCGCTAACAGCTTCTTGTGCATTTTTGATAGCGCGCATGCTGTTATCAATTTGCTGAACATAGCCTGAAAATTCCTGACCGAGTGTGAGCGGGGTTGCATCCATAAAATGCGTGCGGCCTGTCTTCACTACTTTTTTATACTCTTCTGATTTCTTCGCGAGTGTGTCACGAAGTTTTTTCATTCCCGGCAAAGTGATCTCTGCCACTTGCTTATATGCAGCAATATGCATGGCCGTGGGGAAGGTATCATTGCTCGATTGGGATTTGTTCACATCATCATTCGGGTGCAACACTTTTTTCTCGTCCGTCAGCTTGCCTCCACTGATCACATGTGCCCGATAAGCCACCACTTCATTTACGTTCATGTTGCTCTGGGTGCCAGAGCCTGTTTGCCAGATCACCAGGGGAAATTCTCCATCCAATTTTCCCGTAAGGATTTCATCGCATACTTTGGCTATCATATCTTTTTTATCAGAGGCCAAAACACCGAGCTCGTTATTGGCCATGGCTGCCGCTTTTTTAAGATAAGCAAAGGCATAAATTATTTCGCGTGGCATACTTGCTTCGGGCCCGATTTTAAAATTATTGCGCGAGCGTTCGGTTTGTGCTCCCCAGTATTTATCGGCAGGTACTTGCACTTCGCCCATGGTATCTTTCTCAATGCGGTAGTTCATGGCTTTTTGTTTTTAGGTGAGCAAAATTAGAAGTTTGCCACAGATTGCACAGATGGCCACGGAATAAAGTTTTGTCACAGACTGCATTATCAAGGCAATATTTATTAAAGACTCACTTCAACACATTAGCGCCTCAACACATTATCTGTCGAGCATCCATCCAGTAAGGCTCATGCGGGGCCGCTCTGTGGGGAGTACTTCATGCTCCAATAGGTCACTTCGAAAGCACACCAATCTTCCTGCTATCGGAAAAAAATCCTTGGACCCATCAGGAAAATAAACACGGAGTTGGCCACCATCACTTTCTTTCCATTCTTCATTCAAATAACAGATCACTGAAAGCTTGCGGTGGTCATCCTTCTTAAATTGATCGAGGTGGCGTTTGTAATAACTTTGGGGAGGGTAAATGGTTTTGTGCACCTCAACATCTTTCAGGCTGAGAAAAAGAGACTGATTCAGAAATGTCCTCAACCGTGAAAGTTTTTCCAGATAGATTTGAATAGGGGCTGAAGCTGAGGCTGGATCGATCCACTGAATATAATCTCCGCGAATACTTTCATTAATTTGTCTTTCTTGAGCTTGCCCAATGCCCGCTTTCTTGAATTGTAACAATCCATCCTTGAATTCGTCCTCCTCACCAATGGACTTTACTTCATCGCTATTTAAAAAACTGTCAACAACAGCAATGCCGTCTTCCGCAAGTCCGTCAGCAATGGCATTAAATTTGAAAAGAAGATTTTCATCCATACTCAAATCTAACTGTGATTATTTAAGGCACGATTTTTCTACTAAAAAACTTTATGGTATTTCAATTTACTTTCTGATTCCCCTGATTGGAAGTAAGACTTATTCAGCGTAGTGTCTTGAATAACCAGCAGCACATCATAGGATTCGTATAAACCATCCTTTTTTAATGAAGGTAAATTGAACTATCAAGTGAAAAATTTTCTAATGACATAATCAAAGTTATTTTTGCAACCCATGAAAATCCAGAAAAGAACAATTTTTATCCCTCCGTTGATAGTGCTTATCGCTTTATCGATGTTGTGTTGTACGCCAAAGGAGCAGGTAATCTTTAAAGGTGTAAAAAATATTGTTGTTGATTTAGGCAGCGATGGCAAACCCGTCTTGAAGGGCGATGTTTATTTCTTTAATCCCAATAAATTAAAGATGAAGTTGAAGGATGTGGATGTGGTAGTACTTGTTGATGGAGCAAAGTCAGCCGAGGTTAAACAGCATTTGAATTTGCCGATCCCTGCACAATCAGATTTTTCAGTGCCGATTACTGCAACCCTTACTTTAAAAGAAGGCGGGCTTCTCAATACCGTTTTTGGTTTGCTTGGTGGAAAGAAATACGAAGTTGTTTTTACAGGTTATATCCGAATAGGTGTTCACCGCATTAGCATCAAGGTGCCTGTTTCGCAAAAACAGGAAATAAAATTGCGCTGACATCGAAACCTAAAACATTAGCCGTTATCTTAGGCTCATGCTTGAAGTGCTTCTTATCGGATTTTTGCTCACCGCGGTACTCGCTGTGTTTTATGCCTTAATGCGTACGCGAAAAGATGCGCAACTGATGGAGATGCAAAGCCAGATGATCGAAAAGCACATGCTTGAATTGGAAGAAAGCAACCAACAGCTCGAAGATCTCAATCAGGAAAAATCACAGCTTATTAGTTTGGTCTCCCACGACTTGAAGGGGCCATTCAATCGCATTTTTGCTTTAGTGCAATTGATGAACATGTCGAAGGAAAATTTAACGGCCGACCAAAAAGAATATCTTGGCAAAATTCAACAAATATCGGTTGATGGGCTGAGCATGGTGCGCAATTTGTTGGATAGCCGCAAACTTGATGAGCAAGGAATTGAACTGAAGGAAGGTAACCTTGACTTTGCGCATGTGGTTACTTCATTGGTGAAGCACTACCAAACTATTGCCGAAAAAAAGAAAATAGAAATCGAGTTGATAATTTCAGGGGGTACAAACATTCGAGGTGACAAAACCTATTTGGGGCGGATCGTAGAGAACCTCCTCTCCAATGCTATCAAATTTTCCCCCGAAAATAAAAGGATTGAGTGTGCTCTTGTTAGAAAAGATAATTTCATTGAATTTTCTGTTAAAGACGAGGGGCCGGGCATAAGTAAAGAGGATCAGCAAAGACTGTTTCTGCGATTTCAATCTCTTTCTGCCAAACCAACGGGGGGAGAAAGTTCAACCGGCCTCGGCTTATTCATTGCCAAATCAATCATTGATAAAATGGGAGCGAAAATTATTTGTGAGAGCGAGTTGGGCCGCGGAGCAAAATTCATCCTACGCCTGCCCGAGAAATTTCTTATCTAAAAAAGTAATCTTCCTTGCCATCAATTATCGCTTCAAGCGCTTCAATTACATTTTCGTCTTTGATGACGTAATCACGAACGCCTTTTTGAATGAAGCTCAAAACCATGTTGCCATCGTCAATCGCGCTCAGCATGATCACCCTGTTCGCATCCGTAACCCGCGACTTGATGCTTTCATACATGCTGATCCCGGTCATGCCAGGAAGTTTATAATCAATGATCAAAACATCAGGAAGTCCTCCATTTATTTCTTTTATCGCATCTTCAGCCGAGGAAAACGCTGTGACTTTATAATCAGCATTTTGGCCGAGCGCCTTGCGGATGAAGTCTGAATAGATTTTGTCGTCTTCGACCAGGAAAATTCTCATAAGCACAAATCTGAGTCTGGAAACATCAAATATAACGGATTCTTTAAAAAATC
Organism: Bacteroidota bacterium; assembly: GCA_016178785.1. Lineage (GTDB taxonomy): Bacteria > Bacteroidota > Bacteroidia > Cytophagales > Cyclobacteriaceae > ELB16-189. Next base: position 3,995 of record JACOSO010000086.1, read on the forward strand.
AAGCCTGAGAAGTATGTCGGTTTTACGTCAATCTTCGACCAGCGCCCGAGTTCAATAAAACGCGATTCAAAATTTTCATAGGCAGATTTAAACCATTCATCGATCAGCAAATCTAAAAGGTCACTTTTGACGTTACCTTTACCCAGATAATTTTTTAGATGACCTTGCGCCTGTTCCCACTTGTGTTGTGCGTTATTGCCCAATCTGTTCTCGCACAACAAGACACCACCGATTATTCCAAACAAAGAGACATCATCGATGTAGTTGAGAAAATTCTCGGCAAGCCCTTGATGAAACGCGACACAATTACAAAGAAATCGGGGAGACTCTATTTTTCGGGGGCGCCTTCTATCGGTTATTCTTTATCGAGCGGAATCGCGGGAATTATTGTTGCTAACGGAGCTTTTTACACAAGTGAAGAAAAAGGGGCCAAGCTCTCCAATATTTACACGGATGCCCTTTATACTCAAAACCATCAATTCATTTTTAAGATTCAAAGCAATCTGTGGACAAAGGGCAACCGATTCAATATTGTCAATGACTGGAGATATTATCTCTATCCGCAAAAAACATTCGGTCTGGGCGGATTTAATGATCTAAATAATTATGCCAATCAAGAGTTCAAGTATTTGCGTCTGTATCAAACCGTGTTGAGAAGTATCAGACCTAATTTATATGCAGGCATCGGCTATGGGTTAGATTATCATTGGAATATCACCGGCACTTCGCTGACCGCACCTTACGGTGATTCTGCTGTGATTTCGAATATCAATGCTTATGGAATTTCGGATAAATCAATGTCTTCAGGTATCACTGCAAATTTGCTCTTCGATAATCGTCTCAATTCAATCAACCCTTCAGGTGGAACTTATGCCAACATTGTTTTCCGTCAAAGCATAACCGCACTTGGGAGTGACAACAATTGGCAATCCTTGTCCATTGATTTGCGACAATATGTTCCGTTCCCCAGATCGAGTCAAAACATCCTGGCCTTTTGGACCTTGAATTCAGTTACGCTAAATGGCAACCCTCCTTATCTCGATTTGCCTAGCACAGGGTGGGACACTTATAGTAACACAGGCCGAGGCTATATTCAAGGCAGGTACCGTAGCAAGAACATGATTTATTTTGAAGCTGAGTACCGTTTCAAAATTTCTCGAAATGGATTATTTGGTGGCGTAGTCTTTGCCAATGCCCAAAGTTTTACTGATTGGCCTTCAAATGCTTTTCAAAACATTGCTCCCGCAGCAGGCTTTGGCCTTCGAACCAAATTCAATAAGTACTCCCGCACTAATATTGCCATCGACTATGGATTTGGGCAAGGTGGGTCACAAGGGGTTTTTGTAAATCTGGGCGAAGTTTTCTGATCCTATTCTCTTTATAGCATAACAATGCTTCAAAATCGGAATAAAAAATTCATCGAAAATTCTTAAGTTGCAATTCGGCTTTTTACGAAAAGTTGAAAAATTAGCCAAAAGGCTTCCTTTTGCTGAGGCTTAAGAAATGAAAGTATCTGCTACACAGCCGTTTCAAATTATTTACTCGCTCTATCAGCACGAGTATTTGGGCTACGTATTTGAGTCTTTTATCGTGCACCTTGATGACAAGGGCAAACTAACTTACCAGCACCAAAGCATCTCTTCCAAAAACGCACGCGAGTTCACTAAAGGCCTTGACACGCGAGATTTTGAGCTGATCGAATTGATGGATAGTATGGGCCAGGATGCCGTACTCAAGCATTTCTCAAAGAAAGTGATGAAGCCCGAAGAGTTTTTCAGCAAGGTTTATCACAAGCAAAAGGGAGATGTCTTACTGCAAGAGCAGATTGAGGCGTACATGGAAAAAAGGAGGGCCGCTGCTCTTGAAAAAATGAAGGGCAAGTTGCTTTATGAGATGGGCAATGATGGTGAGCCTACGTGGCGAAAAGTAGAGGTACTCGAAGAGCGTGCCAACATTCAGTTTCACTTTATGAGGGGTGAGGATTCTACTAATTATTACCCAACGATTTCATACAAAGGGAAAAAAGTAGAGATTCCCGATCCTGCCGCTTATCTCATTTGCCGACATCCCGCATGGATGGTGTTTAAGGGAAAATTGTACGGGTTCGAAAAATTTGTGGACGGCAAAAAACTGCAACCTTTTCTTGCAAAAAAATCCGTGGTCATTCCAAAAAATCTGGAAGAAACTTATTACAACCGTTTTGTTGCTCCCCTCATCGCATCGTTTGACGATATAGAGGCATCGGGTTTCGAAATTGCAAAACATGAATACGATCCTCATCCATTACTGACCATTTCAGAGTTGGCACCTGCCATGGCAACCGAGGCGCCTTCCCTATTTGATCACCATAACGAAGCCGAAACTCCTGCCAATGACGAAGCGGGAAAAATTGTTTTTGATCTTTCGTTTCGTTATGGCAAAAACAAATTTCGTGGCGATGCTTTTGGGGGTGTTAGTGTAACAGTAGAAAAAAAAGAATCTGATTATGTTTTCCATCGCTTCAAAAGAAACATCGATGGAGAAAAAAAGTATGCTCAAACCTTGATGAAGCTCGGTTTACCATTGCGAGGGTTTCGCACGGCTGTCGACAAAGCTCATGCTTTCTCATGGTTAAATGAAAACCGGGTGAACTTACTAAATCTTGGCTTTGAGGTGAGCCAACCCGACAACAAAGACAAAAAATATTTTGTAGGTAAAGCAGTGATCGAGCTGGAAGTAAAGGAGAACATTGATTGGTTTGATATCCACGCGAAGATCCGCTTTGGTGAGTTTGAAATCTCGTTCAAAGAATTGCGCAAACTCATTCTGAAAAAGAAAGTTGAATTCAAATTGCCAAACGGAGAGATCGCTATCATCCCGGAGGCATGGCTAATTAAGTACGGAGACCTTTTCGCATTAAGCGAAACCCACGGCACCAATGAAAAACCCGTTCTAAAGAAACATCACATCAGTTTATTGCAGGAGCTGGAAGAGGGCAGGCTTGCGAAGGTGCACATGAGCGATCGCCTGCGTAACCTTCAATCGTTTACAGGTATTCGCGATTACGATTTGCCCAATGGCTTTCAGGGCACCCTTCGCCCTTATCAAAAAGCCGGCTATAACTGGCTTCGGTTCTTAAATGAATTTCATTTGGGCGGATGCTTGGCCGATGACATGGGTTTGGGTAAAACCGTGCAGACTTTAGCTCTATTACAGTCTGAAAAAGAAAAAGAGAATGCAGGCACCACTTTGCTAATAATGCCCACTTCGCTGATTTATAATTGGGAGATGGAAGCCGCCAAGTTCACGCCCGATTTAAAAATCTTTACCTATACCGGAACCCTGCGCAACAAAGATGTTTCACAGTTTGAAAAATACGATGTAGTACTCACTTCATATGGCATTACTCGATTAGATATTGATAATCTTCTCAAATTTTATTTCAACTATATCATCCTGGACGAGTCGCAGGTAATCAAGAACCCGACTTCAAACATTGCGAAAGCAGTGTTGCAATTACAAAGCAGATTCAGGCTAACGTTGACGGGCACACCACTTGAAAACACCACCATGGATTTGTGGTCGCAAATGACTTTCATTAATCCGGGGTTGCTTGGTGGGCAAACTTTTTTCAAAAATGAATATCAAATTCCGATTGAGAAAAAAGCGGATGAAGCGAAAACAAAAAAGCTTAACAGCATCATCAGGCCATTTGTGCTTCGAAGATTGAAATCACAAGTGGCAACGGATCTTCCTGAAAAGGTGGAGAATATTCACTACACCAATATGACAACTGAGCAAGAGCAGAAGTACGAGGAAGTCAAATCGTTTTATAGACACAAGATACTTGACCAGATCGACAAAGAGGGGATCAATAATACGCGGATGATGATTTTAGAGGGTCTCACCAAGCTTCGCCAAATTTCCAATCACCCACGAATGATTGATATAAAATACTCAGGGGGATCTGGAAAGCTGGAAGATGTTTCGTTCATGATCGAGAACGCCATGCTTGAAGGTCACAAGCTTTTGATCTTTAGTCAGTTTGTAAAGCATCTTGATATTGTAAGAGAACTTTTAAAGGGCAGGAAAATCCCTTTTGCCTATTTGGATGGATCAAGCACCGATCGCAAAGAACAAGTAGAGAAATTCAATAAAGATCCTGACCTTAAAATATTCTTGATTTCTATTAAGGCCGGTGGACTTGGTCTCAATTTGACGGAAGCGGATTATGTATTCATTCTCGACCCTTGGTGGAACCCTGCGGTAGAAGCGCAAGCAACTGACCGTGCTCATCGCATCGGGCAAAAGAAAAAAGTTTTCACATATAAATTCATTACACGAAATACGGTTGAAGAAAAAATTCTTCAGCTTCAAAAACATAAACTCAGGCTCTCAGAAAATCTGATTCAAAGTGAAGAAAGCGTGATCAAGGCCTTGACGCGTGAGGATATTGAAATGCTGATGAATTAAATTTCTATTTTCAAAATAATTTAAAATAAATAATGAAGGATAAAGTAATCGTTATCACCGGTGGATCTTCGGGAATTGGCAAAGCATTGGCGGAAGTATTTGGAAAAAACGGATCTAAAATTTTAATCACCGGAAGAAGCCAGGCAGATCTTGATCTGGCCGTGGCAGACTTAAAACAAAAGGGGATTTTGGTCGAAAGCTTCAAGGGCGATGTAAGTGTTGTGGAAGACAATAAAAAAATGGCTACCGAGGCGTTGCGTTTGTTCGGAAGAATTGATGTACTCGTCAACAATGCTGGCATCACCATGCGTGCACTTTTCAGTGAATTGGATTTGAGCGTAGTGAAAAAGGTGATGGATATTAATTTTTTCGGTGTGCTCTATGCTACTCAAGCTTGTCTTCCTGAGATCATGAAGAATAACGGAAGCATTATTGGCATTTCATCCATCGCTGGTTTTCGTGGTCTGCCTGAACGAACAGGATATTGTGCTTCAAAGTTTGCACTGAACGGCTTCCTCGAAGTATTGCGCACAGAAATGCTTCACCAAGGAGTGCACGTACTTACAGCCGCACCCGGATTCACGTCATCAAACATTCGTAAAAAAGCGCTTACTAAAGACGGAAGCGCTCAAGGCGAATCTCCCAGCGATGAAGAAAAAATGATGACAGCTGCAGAATGCGCGCAGCACATTTATGGGGCAACAGTGAAGCGCAAAAACTTTTTGATTTTAACAGCACAAGGTAAAGCTGCAGTCTGGATCAATAAACTTTTCCCGAGGCTTGCTGATAAACTCGTTTACAAAACAATGGCGAAGGAGGCTGATTCGCCTTTGAAGTAAATCAGGTTTTGTTTAGAAATACAAGTTTAGTGTTGTCGGCCTTGCTCACGTTTTTGTAAAAATCAACAAGTTCATTGTAAGTTTCCTTTGGGAAACGACCTTTCCATACTTTCATTTTTCTGATGTAAGTAACTTTTCCTGCATCAAATTTGAAACTTGCCTCGTACTCGCCAAACCTGGAATTTATTTTTATAGGTTCGGGTAAGAATTCGGGATAGATGTTTTCTGGAAGGGAAATTTTAATTGTATCTAGGTCAAGATAATCTGATTGAAGAACCACATCCGTTTTTCTTTCCTCCGTCTTTGGTGGAACATATGAATTCTTGTTCATCAAATTAGGAGAAACAAAAAGCCGCTTTCCACTAACCGATGCGTAGCGACTAAGCGTTAAATCAAGGTTGACAATTGCGGACGGAATTTTGTCCTTTTTTTCTGTCATCGAAAATGAATTGATATTGAAGTTCGGAACTTCGGTATTTCTCTCAATCCACTTCCGTTGATTTTCTGTATTGCTTAACGCGGAGTTCAAACCCCCATTTTCATACTGTATTCCTGTATGGGTTGTTTTTATTAATGCTTTGGCATTTCCGGTTGCGTCAATGTATATGTAAGCAGTTCTGCTTTGTAAATTATCTTCAGGTTTGTAACGAATAGTTTTTACAACGCTTGCCCCAGCATTCGTGATCATTAGCGCTTTTCTGTCCCCGGTAAATTTTCCCTGATAGTCGAATGGGTTTGTCTGGCTTGTGCACTCCAACCAAAGTGTATCTTTTCCGTTGGGTACGGCAGTTATGGCATGGTTAAATTGAGTGCTCGGAAAATCTATATTAAAAGAAGTACCAGCGCCAGCATTAATCAAAACATAATTTGCTGTTATGCCCGCCTCTTTGCAAAGTGCAACCATATAATTTGAAAGTGCCTTGCAATCTCCATATCCATTTTTGTCTACAACGGAGGCTTCAAATGGTTGATAGCCTCCTATTCCCAATTGAATTCCAACATATCGAGTTTTATTCTGCATGTATTCATACAGCGCTTTAACTTTTTCTTCGGTGGTTTTTAGTACTGAAGTAATAGACTTTACTTTTGCTTTTGTCTCATCGGGTAACACATCTCTTCCCTTATTGAGAGAGATTATCCATTGACCAAACTCTTGCCAGGAATCCATTTTGCCTGCGTACCCTTCAAATTCAAACTGGGAAGGCGCAGCAATTATATGAGGAATTATTTCAGACCTGGGCGGGCCAAATGATTCTAATTTGATTGGCTTAATGTTTTCAAATGTCCAGGTAAGAGTTTCAAAACCCGATCCTAATAATTTTCTTGGAGCCGCTTCAATGTTAAAGAGTTTAAATCTCGGTGCTATCGCAGGTGGGTAGGAAAGCTCATAAGAAGCATGCTGGTAAGAAATATTTTCACCGCCCCACCAGGAACTTGGTATGTAGTATAAAAATTTATATTCCAACACATACTCAAATTCTACAGTATAAGGATAGATGGATTGCGAAAGGTCTATCGATTTAATCCTGTCGTCACTAAATAATGTAAAGCCATCATAAGAGGCGTGATCATATACTTCCTTATCTTTTAATTTCTTTACCACATTGCCTTGTGCATCGTAGACTGCTCCACTTAAATTGACAATTCTAGTAAGCTTATCATACCAAACATCATGGCTGGCATAGTCTTTCCCTTTTTCGTTAAGAATTGTGACTACATAATGAACATAGTGAGTGGCCCTGTTCTTCTCAAGAATTTTAAACTTCACGTGATCTTCTCTCACCACTACATTTGCGTTCTCTTTTAATTCGGCAGGAACAGCACTAATAGGATATTTGGGATCATCTTTGGCTGTAAGCTGAATCGAAAAGAGTAAACCGGTAATAGTCAAAATCCTTATCATCTTTCAAACTATTGTTTTTTCTTTAGCACTATCTGTTCAGCTTGTTTCGCTACAAGTTGACTGTAAAACTCGCGTAGGTTAGGATACTCTTCCTGGGTAAACAGGCTCCTATTGATAACCAGGCTGCTGGTGATGCTTATCGTGTTCCCTGCCTGGGCAGCATTATACGAATACCTCGCAGTGTTTTCCGGCAAAGCAATCACTTTGCTTTTTGGCATTTCATCAATTACGTAGCCTTCAGGAATGGTTATTCTTGCAGTGTACATTTCATCAAAGGCGTGCGCAAAGTCAACAGGATAGGTTCGTTTTTCCAGTTTGAATGGGTTTTCTTTCGCTTTTGCTAAGATGAAAGGGCTCAAATAAATTGTGCTTCCAGCCTCTGTAATATGCTCGTTAATCGTCAACTCATGAATTTCTTTAAATGGTTGATGGATTTCATTTACATTTTGAAACTCGCTTTTTGATAATGTCCATGAGCGGCCTTCCGTAAAAGCCTTCAAATAATCTTTTTCTCCGTTGGCCAAATAAGATTTTCTGGCATCTGCAGAACTGTATCCAGTCTTATCTATTTTAAGAGAGCCTTTGAGTTCTCCTGAATCAGTCAACTTTAAATCGGCACTATAGAAAGTTTTTGTCTTTGTAGGAGATTGGAGGCTAACCCACTGAAACCCTTCTGCGGAAGCCACAAGACCTTTTCCGTTTAAGCATCGCTCAGGTAACATCCCAACGGGCAGGAATTTATCGGTGGCATCCAGCAGAATCGATTTTTGGCCGACCTTCGCTAAGCAAACAACATAGTTGAATTGCGTAGACACCGGCATTGTTTCTCGAACAAATCCATGATCACGCGTGCTTAAAAGAACCGGGCTGACATTGATCTCTGCTTTTTCTAATAATGACGCTAGCAAAAAGTTGATTTCTGCCGAGTTTCCTTTTTTCTCCTCTAGTGTTTTCTTAGGTGAATTTTCGGGATATTCTCTATTAGCCCCATCCCACAAAATATTTTGTCTGACGTAATTAAAAACAGTAGCTACTTTTTGTTCAGGATCAGAAACTCCGGCTAAAATTTCTTCTACTTTGTTCTTCAACGAATTATTTCCAGTAATCTCTTTGCCGACTCTATCCAAATAGGTTTTGCTGATATCCTCCCAAGTGCCCATGTACCGTTTTATACCCGGATTTGAAAATTGATCAGAAAATTTGGTAAAAGCGAGTTCAAAATTAATTTTAGAGACGTAGTCGCGAGATCCTGTCATGAAGGGCTCTTTCTTAAAAGCAGGCACGTCTTTAGCTGCCCATCTAAAACGATTTTCCTGGTACTCAATTTTGTCCTGGCTAAATGATGTGGTAGTGGTTCTGGCTCCTCCAATGGGACTTCGCTCACTGGAATTTATTGTAAAAGAATTTTGCACCTGTTCATTTTCGTTGACACTTAAAGCAACATATCCCTGCATAAATTTTTCATAATTGTAATATTCGGGTATACTGGCTCTATACTCGCTCCACCTGGTAGGTATAGTGGTCTGGAATTCCCAATCCTGAAAATTGAAAAGAAAATCAGAAGTGATAGTATATGCAATCTCCAGGACTGAACCTTCTTTTACATTCGCCCACGTTACTTTCGTGAAGTTTAGATTCGCATTGTATTTTTCCCTAATAAAAGTTTCACTTTTTGTTTTGGTTTGGACAATTTTCCCGTTTTCGAGATTGTAGGTCACGACTTTAAGGCCCTTAATCTTTTCTTCGTTATCATAATTGTGATAAAGGGGAATGCTGAAATCGCCCCACTTTAGCCCTTCCTTGGTAAGAATCTTAATCCTCTGAAGACGTTCGAAAATAATTTGAAATCCATCATGCTCAGAATATTTAATGGCAGACTCTGCATAATCAACTAATATTACAGCTTCTGCCGAAGAATCATTGGGATAAACAGTCATTTTCATATCTTCCATGGGGATATCGCCAAATTTTGCAGGTGGTTTTTGACCCCAGGTTGCGAATGCGATAAATAGGAGGGCGATTAAAGCGATTCTTTTCATAGACAAGATTAAGTAAGCCGCAAAAGTAAATTTTCTTTTTCGACCCATTTAGGAATTCTTCCTCTATTTCTTACACAAACTCATCTTGCCTTGAGAATTGTTCTTTTTTCATAAATAGCTGGCTTAATTATTACATTTCAACTTTGAACCGATCATGTCCAAACCCAAAACTGTTTTCTTCTGTCAGACTTGTGGCTATGAATCGGCCAAGTGGCTGGGCAAATGCCCTTCGTGCAATTCGTGGAATACTTTCGCTGAAGAGATCGTTGTAAAAACAGAATCAAACAAAAATGAATGGCGCACGTCAGATTCGCGTTCAAAAATTATCTCCCCTAAGACGTTAAATGAAATTGAGACTGCCACAGAAGAGCGATTCCCAACCCCAGATCATGAACTCAATAGAGTGCTCGGTGGAGGTATTGTTCCAGGCTCTCTGATTTTAATTGGTGGTGAGCCTGGTATTGGTAAATCAACATTGATGTTGCAGATAGGGCTCGCTCTGAAAAAAGTAAAAATACTTTATGTGTCTGGTGAGGAGAGTGAGCAGCAAATAAAAATGCGCGCAGTACGGCTATCGCCAGAAAAATTTTCAGAGAATTTTTTTACGCTCACTGAAACGAATACAAAAAACATTTTTGCTGCGATCGGGGCACTGCAACCTCAAATGGTAATCATCGATTCCATTCAGACTTTGTTTTCTTCAGTGATGGATTCCGTTGCAGGAACGGTTGGTCAAGTGCGTCAATGTGCAGGTGAACTAATGAAGTTTGCAAAAGAAACCAACACCCCTGTTTTTTTGGTTGGCCATATAACAAAAGATGGAGGACTTGCCGGCCCGAAGGTCTTAGAACACATGGTTGATACCGTCCTCCAATTTGAGGGTGATCGTCATCTCGCTTATCGCATTTTGCGTACCACTAAAAACCGTTTCGGTTCAACCTCAGAAATCGGGATATATGAAATGCTTGGCAATGGTTTGCGCGAGGTTTCCAATCCTTCTGAAATTCTTATTTCACAAAAAGATGGATTGTTAAGCGGTGCAACCATCGGTGCAACTATCGAAGGCAACAGACCTTTGTTGATCGAGATTCAATCGCTCGTGAGCCCGGCATCATATGGCACTCCTCAGCGCACACCCAATGGCTTTGATCAAAAAAGATTGAACATGCTGCTCGCTGTCTTGGAAAAACGATGTGGTTTTCGCGTAGGATCGCAAGATGTTTTCGTAAATATGGCCGGAGGAATTTACGTGGAGGATCCGGCTATAGATCTAGCACTTTGTGCTTCAATCATCTCATCGATGGAGGAAATTCCGGTCAGTGATAAAATTTGCTTTGCAGCAGAAATCGGGTTAGGCGGAGAGTTGCGCGCTGTCAATCGTATTGAACAAAGAATTTCTGAAGCAGAGAAATTAGGCTTTGAAAAAATCTATGTTTCCAAGTTCAGTCAAAAGTCAATTGACCTGAAGAAAACGAAAATTGAAATTCGATCTTTCGGAAAGCTCGCGGAAGTTTTTAAAGAATTGTTTGGCTAAGATTTCGCAAAATTTCGCGCTTGGCCAATCCAGTTTTCACGCTCGATGCGGCCGGGAAAAAATTCAATTGCGTTTCCAACACGATCCAGCAATTCAGGCGTAAGTTCACTGAGTTGCTTAAATGTGTAGATGCCGAGCATATTCAACCGTTTCTCTATGAAGGGGCCAATACCTTTTATCGCTGTGAGATTATCTTTTTCATTGGGCTCAACCGGTCTTACGAAAGGGTGCTCAGAGAAGGTGGATTTTTCCTTTCTCTCGGACTGAAGTATTTCTAATTCATGTTTCAATTTCGCATAAGACTCTTCATTCTCCTTGTTTTGAAATTCGAGTTGTCTGATGCGGTAGCGCAAAGTGCCGGCCTCCGCCTCTAATCTTTGCAATTCGGCTTGAGAGGACAATGATTCTTGTTGTCTGGACCACACAGAAGATTCTATTTCGTTGAATTGGCGTTGCAGTTTGTCTTTTTCAGAAATGGCTTCGTGTATTTTCTGTTGACTGTAATTGAGGTCCTGCTGATATTTGTTCCTCCACATTTCGATCTGTGCTTTCAAATCATTGTTCGAGTTATGGAGTGATGAATTATCTGACTGAATCTTTTCGCGAATTTCCATTTGCTCTTCAATTGCTCCTCCGCGAATTTCCCAGGCAATAGCGTATCCCAGCAAACATGCAATCAGGAGCATCACCAATATTTCAATGATTGATATAACTGATGCCTCTGGACTAAAAAATTGTGGGCCGGTTTTAACGCCCTTTACTCCGTACATATACCACCATGCGCTTGCCGAGCACCACGTGAAAAACAAAACAATGAACCAATAGTATCTTTTCATTTGAACCAGTTAACCTCCAATTTAATGCTTTTTATTTTTCCTGTGAAAGGAGTGCAACTTGCAATTGAGTTCATGCGTCTTAGGTTTTACAAGATTCTCATAAAACTAAATCAGTCATGCTTAAGAATCATTTAACCATCGCCTTTCGCAATCTGCGCAAACAGGGTTTTTACTCCGCCATCAATATCACTGGGCTTGCTGTCGGGATTGCTGCTTGTCTGGTCATTGTACTCTATGTAATAGATGAGATTAGTTACGACAAGTTCAACACAAATGCTGATAGAATCTATCGATTGAACTCTGAAATAAAATTTGGGGAGAACCATATGAAAATGGCGGTAAGCCCCGCACCACTCGCTCAAACTTTTTTACAAGACTATCCTGAAGTTGAATCTGCTGTTCGCTTTCGCAACTACGGATCCTATTTAGTCAAGCCGGCCAACGGCACTGACAATATTAAAGAACAACAAGTCATTTGGACAGACAGCACATTTTTCAAAATTTTCTCTATAAAAGTACTGGAAGGAAATCCTGACAAGGCACTGAGTCTGCCGGCAAGTGTTGCTATCAGCAAGCGAACTGCCGAAAAATACTTTCGCAACAGCAGTGCATTGGGCCAGATGCTGACACTCGACAATAAGCGCACGGCAAAAGTCACGGCTGTTTTTGAAGACATGCCTGCCTCCTCACATTTTCATTTCGACATATTGATTTCAATGGTGGGCGATTGGCCGGTAGCGAAGGAAGCTCAGTCGACAAATTTTCTAAGCAATAATTTCAATACATATTTCTTGCTAAAAAAAGGAACGGACGCAAAAGCCTTTGAGAAAAAATTTCCATCATTCATTTCAAAACATATTGCACCCCAAATATTGGCTGCGCTGGGAAATGATTTCACCATGGAGAAATATTATGCAGCCGGCAATAAATATGAATTTACATTGACTCCATTGCTGGACATTCATCTCAAGTCTGCCTTGAAAATAGAACTCGAGCCCAACGGAAGCATCACTTACGTATATCTCTTCAGCACCGTTGCTTTTTTCATTCTCGCTATCGCCTGTGTAAACTTTATGAATTTGAGTACGGCACGCTCGGCCAACCGGGCTAAGGAGGTAGGTGTGCGCAAGGTGATGGGTTCCCTGCGCATGCACTTGATCCGTCAGTTTTTAACAGAATCCACACTCGTTACCATTTTTGCTTTCCTGGTAGCAATAGGTTTAGCTTACTTGATTCTCCCGTTATTCAACAGTCTTTCACAGAAGCAACTTTTTATTCCTTTTGCTGACCCGTTCTTTTATGTGATCCTCTTTACTTCAGCTTTGATCGTTGGTGCATTTGCCGGGGTTTATCCTTCCTTTTTTCTGTCCGCATTTCAGCCCGTAAATGTCTTGAAAGGTCAAGTAGCGCTCGGTATGAAGAGCGGATTTATCCGAAGCTCGCTTGTAGTCTTTCAGTTTGTGATTTCCATTTTCCTTATCATCGGGGCGATCACAGTAAATCGTCAACTTAATTTCATTCAAAACAAAAAGCTTGGTTTCGAAAAGAACCAGGTGATCGTCATTCACGACACGTATGCGTTGCGGCCGAATGTGGAGTCGTTCAAAAATGAAGTTTTAAAAATAAGTTCTGTTGAAAGCGGAACGATCTCAGGCTATTTGCCTGTAGAAACTGCTGATGCTTGGCGCAACGATAATACTTTTTGGAAAGAAGGCAATCAGCCGGTGGTTGAAAATCTGGTGAGCTTGCAAAACTGGAATGTGGATTATGATTATATCAAAACGTTGGAAATGAAAGTCAAACTTGGACGAGCCTTTTCAAATGAATTTCCTTCAGATTCAAATGCAGTGGTTCTCAACCAAGCAGCAGCAGCACAATTCGGATTTACCGATCCCATTGGAAAAAAAATAAGCACTTTTGATGGCAATCGTCCTGATGGTTCTCCTGATCCAAATAAAATAAAATCGTGGACGATCATTGGAGTGATGGAAAACTTTCATTTCTCGTCATTAAAAGAAAATATCACGTCTCTTGGGCTTTTTCTTGGCAAGAGTGACGGAAGCATTAGTTTCCGATTTAATTCAAATAATTCGCAAGAAGCGATTCAGTCGATTGAAGATGTTTGGAAGAAATTAGCCCCAGGTCAACCCTTCCAATATTCTTTTTTAGACGAAGATTTCGGAAGGATGTACTCGTCAGAGCAGCGGCTTGGAAAAATCTTCGCGGCCTTTGCTTCGCTTGCAATCATCATTGCGTGCCTTGGATTGTTTGCGCTCACTGCCTTCACGGCTGAACAACGCACCAAAGAAATCGGAATCAGAAAAGTGATGGGTGCGTCTGTGAGCAGCATCGTGGTTTTGCTCTCGAAAGAGTTCGGCAAACTGATTGTGATCGCATTTGCACTTGCTGCTCCGCTCGCATGGTTCGCAATAGATTGGTGGCTCAAGGGCTATACATTCAAAACAGAAATTGGCGTGATGGTTTATGCCCTCGCGGGGTTGTTTTGCCTATTGATTGCTTGGCTCACGATGGGCTATCAATCTATTCGCGCGGCAACATCTAATCCAGTGAAGTCGCTGCGAAGTGAGTAACTCTTGATACTGAATTCTAGATAATGAAGTGATAATTACTGATTGCGGAAATCCAGACGCTAGCATCAAGTATCCAGATCCAGTATCTAATTCGCAACTTTGGAAGATGTTGCCTGAAGAGATCGAACGATTGGCTAGTGATGAGGTTCAAGAATACATTTTCATTCATGCAGATGAGGATGAGAAGAAATTGCTGTTAAAGCACAAATTCATTCTCGACCTTCTTTCTGTCTTAATCGCGCAGCAAATTGCGGCAAGGAAAAAAGCAGAAACTAAACTTCCATTGTTTTACAAAACGAAGGGAATCGTTTATCCCCCATCACTTAACCTTGAACAGAGTTCGTCAGAGGCAACAGCCAAATTCAAATCAGAAATCATCCGAAAGGAAATAGGTAAGAAATTAGGAGGTGCTGATCTTACAGGTGGGTTTGGCATTGACAGTTTTTTTTTGAGTCAAGCTGTTGAACAATTTGATTACGTTGAGAAAGATGTCGAATTATGGAATGTCGCACGCCACAATCATTTACTGCTCAAGACAAAAATCAGTCATCATAACAAATCAGCCGAGCGTTTTTTAGCCGAGAGCACCGCACATTATGATTTCATTTTCATCGATCCCTCGCGCAGAGATTCGAAAGCAAGAAAAGTCTTTTCACTTTCAGATTGCACACCGGATGTAACGCTGTTACTCCCTATTCTTCTTGAAAGAGCTGACTTTATTCTACTTAAAGCTTCTCCGCTTCTTGACATCAAACAGGGCTTGAGGGAGTTGGCCGGGATAAAGAAAGTAATTGTACTCTCAGTTGCTAATGAATGCAAGGAGGTTCTCTTTCTGATTCAAAAAGATTTTGTTGGCGAGCCCCTGGTTGAAACTTATAATCTGGATGTCGAAGGAAAAATCAAGCATTCGTTCCATTTCTACTCATCAGACGAGGGCAAAGTGTTTTCGAAATTTAATGGTCCTCTAAAATTTCTATACGAACCCAATGCATCGATTCTGAAATCAGGAGCTTTTAAAACTGTGGGGGAAAAATTCGGGCTAACTAAAATTCATCCAAATACTCACCTTTATACTTCGAACGATTTTCTAAAAGAATTTCCGGGGAGGATTTTTGAAGTTGAGCAATTAAGTTTTGCGGCTAAATCGTTGCCCGAGAAAAAGGCCAACGTCATTACCCGCAATTATCCCTTAAGTCCGGAGGAGCTGAAGAAAAAACTCAAACTCAATGATGGGGGAGAAAAATTTGTGATTGCTTTTTCGGGACTGAAGAAAAAGTACATCGTACTAGCCAGGCGTCACACCAACAGGCACAACCAGCAAGTACACACCTTAAAGTTTCTCTGAATTAATCGAGCGCTACAGTCCTGAATCATACAGAAAATCTTAAAATCCAGATCGTGCTCGCTAAGCGACTGGCATGAATCCAAGGCAAATGTAAATCAAATAAAAAATGATGGCCACCGTGGCATAGACCTTGATCACCTTTCTTCGGTTTTGGACATCTTCCCACCAAAGCATCATCCATGGCCTGATCAATCCAATCAATAAAAACAAAATAGAAGCAAGGCTCACCAGCAAACACAGCAACCGCACATTTTCCATTTCGTAAATCTCTCCTTTCTTATTCAATTATTCAATCTTGTTTCACTCAGTATAGCTTGAAAATTTTTTTCATGTTGATCCATCTTGGAAATCCTGAAATCCTGATCATCTTTGCCGCTCTTTTTTTGTTGAGTTGAAGGCGCACGATTTTGTTTCCATGTACCGTGCGGACAGTTTAGTACAAACGCTGGCCGAGGGGATTCGTACGTCTGTTTCAATTCCCATTCATTTAAAAAATGTTCACGGCAGTCTGGATGCAGCACTTTTTGCTGCAGTCTGCAAAAGCACAAGAGCCAATCATGTAGTCATTTTGCATGATCGTGAAGAAGCTTCTTACTTTCTGAATGATCTGCAAAATCTATTAGGAAAAACGGAGATTCTTTTTTTTCCGATGTCATACAAACGGCCCTACGAGTATGATGAAATAGAAAACGCCAATGTACTCATGCGTGCGGAGACGCTTAACCGAATTGGCAGTCATCCCGATAGTAATATTATTGTTACTTACCCCGAAGCGCTTTCTGAAAAAGTGATCAATAAAAAATCACTTGCATCAAATACTTTCCTGGTAATGAAGGGCGAAAAGCTCGACAGGGATTTTCTCGAGGAGTTTTTGCACACTTACGATTTTGAAAAAACGGATTTTGTTTATGAAGCTGGGCAATTTGCTGTACGCGGAGGGATCATCGATGTGTACTCATTTGCGAATGAATTACCTTACCGTATAGAGTTATTTGGAGATGACATTGACAGCATTCGAACGTTTGATCCCGGCTCACAACTTTCGGTTGAAACATTTGATAAGGTAAGTCTGATGCCCAACGTGCAAACACGACTTGTGCAAGAAGAGCGTCAGTCTTTTTTTGAATTCATCCCATTGAATACAAAAGTTTGGATCAAAGATTTCAAGCTCACTCAAGATGTAGTGGAAAGAAGTTTTGAAAAAGCCTCCGAAAGTTTTGACAAAATCCTTCGCGAAAGTGGGCAAACCAAAATTGTGTTGGAGCCAAATCAACTTTTCGATAAAAGCGAGGATTTTAAAACGCAGCTGGAAAAATTTACCGTCATCGAATTTGGCAATCGCTTCTATCTTACGTGCGAAAAGAAATTTGAATTTCAGTCAGCGGTTCAGCCATCCTTCAATAAAAACTTTGAATTGCTTGCCGCGGATTTGTTAAAGCACCAGGAGCAGGGTTTTGGAAATTTTATTGCGGCCGAACAACCAAGGCAAGTCGAGCGGTTGCAGGGAATCTTTGAAGAGATCCATCCTGAGCTAAAATTTCAGTCACTCGATTTTCCTTTGCGGCAAGGTTTTATCGATCAACAGCTAAAAGTTGTTTGCTATACCGATCACCAAATATTCGAACGCTTCCACCGATACCGCAGTCGAGAAAAATTTTCTAAATCAAAAGCACTTTCGCTAAGAGAGCTCCAAGCAATGCAGCCTGGTGATTTCGTAACGCACATCGATTATGGCATAGCAAAGTTTGCTGGTCTTGAAAAGAAAGATGTCAACGGCAAGGAGCAAGAAGCTATTCGGTTAGTCTTTCGTGATGATGATCTTATGTATATAAGCATTCACGCCCTTCACAAAATTTCAAAATACTCGGGCAAAGATGGAACACCGCCCGCGATCAGTAAGCTCGGTTCTGGTGAATGGGAGAGCAAAAAAGCGAAGGTCAAGAAAAAAGTAAAAGACATCGCGAAAGAGCTGATCACTCTTTATGCAAAGAGAAAACAAGCTCCGGGCTTTGCGTTTGCCCAAGACAGTTTCTTGCAAGCCGAACTTGAAACGTCCTTCATTTACGAAGACACACCCGATCAAGCCAAAGCCACCGAAGATGTGAAGCGTGACATGCATCAGCCACACCCCATGGATCGATTGGTTTGTGGCGATGTGGGTTTCGGAAAGACCGAAGTAGCAATTCGTGCCGCTTTCAAAGCGACTGCAGATGGAAAACAAGTTGCCGTTTTAGTGCCCACCACCATTCTCGCGATGCAACACGCACGAACATTTTCAGAAAGACTTTCCAATTTTCCGGTAAGAATTGAATATGTTTCTCGCTTCAAATCAGATAAAGAAATTAAGCAGACACTTTCCGATACGAAAGAAGGAAAAGTCAACATCATCATTGGCACTCATCGGGTGGTAAGCAAAGATGTTGAGTTCAAAGATTTGGGACTGCTTATCATTGATGAAGAGCAAAAGTTTGGTGTGAAGACCAAAGATCGTTTGAAAGAATTAAAGTTAAATGTGGATGTGCTCACGCTCACGGCAACTCCGATTCCGCGCACTTTACATTTTTCATTGATGGGTGCTCGCGACTTGAGCATTATCTCTACACCACCGCCCAACCGCCAACCCGTCACCACAGAGCTCCATACATTCGATGAAGTAAAAATCAGGGATGCGGTTAGTCATGAATTAAGAAGAGGTGGGCAAGTGTTTTTTGTGCACAATCGGGTGAGTGATATCGAGCAAGTGGCCAACGTAATTTTCAAACTGGTTCCAGATTCGAGAATCGGGATCGCCCATGGCCAAATGGATGGCGATAAATTAGAAAAAGTGATGATTAAATTTATCGAAGGAGAATACGATGTGCTCGTTTCCACCAACATCATCGAATCAGGACTTGACATTCCTAACGCAAACACGATCATCATCAACAATGCCCATTTATTCGGACTGAGTGATCTTCATCAGATGAGAGGTCGTGTGGGTCGATCCAACAAAAAAGCGTATTGCTACCTGCTTACGCCACCTACTTCTGTGCTTCCATCTGATTCAAGAAAAAGATTAGCCGCCCTTGAAGAATTTTCAGAATTGGGAGACGGGTTCAAGGTAGCCATGCGCGATCTTGATATTCGCGGGGCTGGAAATTTATTAGGAGGAGAACAAAGCGGCTTCATTACGGATCTAGGTTTTGATACCTATCACAAAATTCTGGATGATGCCATTCAGGAATTAAAAGAAACGGACTTCAAAGACATTTTTGCTGAGGAGCTTTCTGAGAAAGCAAAATTGATTGTGCCCGATTGCGTGATAGAAACCGATTTGGAGATCCTTATTCCAGATGATTATATCAGCAGCGCAACGGAGCGTCTTCAACTCTACTCAACCCTAGACAACATTCCGGATGAAGATGGATTGGATAAATTTATTTCTTCAATGAAAGATCGTTTCGGGCAATATCCAGACCCTGTGCAACAGCTGATCAATTCTGTACGATTACGGTGGCTGGGGGAAAAATTAGGCTTTGAAAAAATCAGTCTGAAAAATGGAAAGATGCGCATGCAATTTATTGCCGACAATGAGGAATACTTTAAATCTGAGCTGTTTGGAAAAATTTTAGCATTTGTGCAGCAATTTTCAAAAACAAGTCGGATGAAGGACACTGCCGGTAAGCTTACTTTGACAATTGAAAATGTAAGCACTGTAAACGGTGCGGTAAATCTTTTGAGGCCACTATCCGAAGCCTAGACTTTTAAATCGCGAAGGGAAATACTTTCTAAATATGGATCTAAACCCGATGTACTGCTAAAGGCATTAATCATCAAGATTTTTTTATACGTGGGCGAATAATACACTTCAATAAAAAAATCTCCACCATGATATAAGTAAACTTTTGCATCGCCAAGTTTTCGAGCAAACATATAGTTAGAGCTTGCTGTTACCCAATCGCACTTTTCTTCGAACGTGGCTTTCTGAAAATCTGTGAGCGTTATCATATAATTAAAAAATTCTCACACGAACTATTGGAAAAATTATGCCAAGGTGCTTTCTATTGTTTTTCTTAGTTCCAGCACACCCATTCGACCCAAAAAAGGAATTTTTTTCCCAAATTGATTTTGAGTAATATTATTGGCTCATCCTCGTTAGAACAAAACTGTTTGTAAAAACTCAGCACTTTGGAAAACTCGGATTTATCTGTTTATATTAGCGGTTACTTTTATTTTTTAACCAAAAGCAAATGAAGCATTTAAAGTCATTTTTAATCCTCGTTGGGCTTTCTTTGGTGGTTTCCTCTTGCTTCTTGCGCAAAGGAGGTGGTAAACCTACCGCCCAAAATCCTGGTCAGATGAGTACTGCAACAGGGTTGAAATACACTAATGATCCTGCCGAAGGATTCGCAGTCATGCCGTACAATTCGCAGCCCGATGCACCTAACATGGTGTTCATTGAGGGTGGCCGTACTGTACTTGGCTCTTTTGAAGAAGATGTAATGTCTTATCGTGATAATGTGGAGAGAACGGTATCCGTTGCTTCGTTTTATATGGACGAAACTGAAATTGCTAACATTCACTGGTTAGAATATTTGTATCACCTTACAACAGACTCAACAAAAGTTGATGGTGGCAAAGCTTACTATGCCGCCCTGCCTGATACCCTGGTGTGGAGATCGAAACTCGCTTTCAACGATCCTTATGTAGATCATTATTTAAGATACCCTGGCTTCCGTTATTTTCCGGTGGTAGGCATCAAATGGAAGCAAGCAAATGAATATTCAAAGTGGAGAACTGCTGTTGTAAATGCTGACCTTGCGGAAAAAGCGGGCATCGAAAAGCCGGCTGAACAGGGTGGTGGAAGAATTCCATTAGAATCGGGCGTTGTAATTCCTGCTTATCGCCTTCCTACAGAGGCAGAATGGGAATATGCTGCACAAGCTTTGATCGGTACACAGTGGCTTGAAGAAATGCAAACTCACCAACGGATTTATCCTTGGGATGGTCACGCACTCCGTAATCCTTATGGAAAACAGATGGGCTACTTCTTGGCCAACTTCAAGCGAGGCCGTGGAGATTATGCTGGTATAGCTGGCCGTCTGAATGATGGTGCCCTTATCACTGCATATATTTACGAATATCCTCCAAATGATTATGGTTTGTACAATATGGCGGGCAATGTAAGTGAGTGGGTAATGGATGTTTATCGTCCACTTTCTCATCAGGACTTCGATGACCTAAACCCTATTCGGAGAGATGATTTCATCGATAGTCATGGTTCATACCGAAACCAGTATACCAAAACTGCAAAAGATTCTACAGTGACAATGCCAGATGGTACTCAAAAGAGAATACGTACCTTCGAGTACCAAAAAAATCCTCAGGGGTTCATCTCTTTGATCTCTGACAAGGTGCGTGTTTACAAAGGAGGATCATGGAAAGATGTTGCTTACTGGATGTCACCTGGTACGCGCAGGTTTTTAGATGAAGACTCAGCAACGGCCACAATCGGTTTCCGTTGTGCAATGATCCGCGCTGGTTCGAATTACTAAGTCACTTAACATATTTTGAAGAAGCCTCGCAAAGAACTGCGGGGCTTTTTTATTGCGCTTCAGCGATACAAACTACGCTCAATTCCTTACAACCCGAGTTGAGTATTTGTCTCCCACAAGCTTCAATTGTGGCGCCCGTTGTAATGACATCATCCACCAGAAGCACTCGTTTGTTCTCTATTGCCTTCTTGTCTTTGACAAAGAATGCCAACTCAACATTTTCCCAGCGTTCAACCCTTGTCTTTCGGGTTTGAGTCTCCGTGTTCTTTAAGCGGCTGCAGCAATTAGAATTGAAAGGAACCCCCAATGAATCACTTAACCCTTCCGCAAATTTTGCACTTTGGTTATAGCCTCTGAACTTTTGCCTTGAGGCAAAAAGCGGGAGAGGAACAATTGTATCAAATTCGGAATTGAATCCCTGTTCTTTAAGTTCTTTTCCGAACAATTTACCCAATCGAATTCCGACTTCAGGATGATGATTATATTTCAATTGATGAAGCAGGTATTGAACGATTCCTGTTTTTCTAAACCTTAAAAATGCCCAGGCGTTCTTGATGGGTAGTCTTCCAATAAATTTTTCTTTGACAGGGTTTTCTTCAACTGAGAGATAACCCGTTCTCGGAAGATTGACTAGGCACCTGGTGCAGAGTATTTCCTCTCCTTTCAATAATCCAGAAGAGCAGCCGAGGCAATATTCCGGAAAGAACAAAGACGTGAAATCAGAAAACAGATTGCCTAGCGAACTTCCATTTGATTTCACTGTTAACAAACTCATCTTTGTATGAAATAAACTCCAAATATGAGCTTAGTCAAGCAATTTAATGAATACCGCAGCAAGATGAATGAAAAAATCCTCGCTGCTGACAATCTAATCATCAAGCGAATTTTCAATTTAGACACCAATGCCTACCAAGAAGGGGCACTTGACGTAAGGTCCAAAGAGTTGATAGGGCTCACCTGTTCGCTGGTTCTTAGGTGCGATGATTGTGTTCGCTATCATTTAGGAAAATGCAAGGAAGTTGGTTTTAAAACTGAAGAAGTGCACGAGGCAATGGGTGTAGCTACTTTAGTGGGAGGCACAATCGTAATACCGCATCTTCGCAGAGCTTTTGAGTACTGGGAGGAGTTAACAAAATCGTAAATGTTTAAGCGTGATCTGGAGTTGGATCGACTTTGGCAAGCATTGCTTGTGGAGTTAGAAAAATCGTTAGGAAAAAAACCAAAAGATTTGAACGGGGTTCTTTTTACCATTGGGGTGCAGGAACTCGGAAGGGGGGCAAAACATTTTTCCAAAGAAGAAAAGCAGGATTTAATGCATATCGCAATCTGCAAAGTGCTGAGTCTGTCTGGCTACTATAAACTCGAAGGAATTGATGAGGGAGGCTGGCCGCACTGGAAGCTTGTGAAAAAACTACCCCATTTTGATTTACTCGAGCAGGAAAAACTCCTGAAGATGCATGTGATTGAATATTTCGAAAAGGAAATGGGCTGGATCATTGCCGTCCCCCGATCAAGCTGACCTCTTTGCACGATTGAGTTTTGAATCGCTCTCAAGTCAGCTTATCTTAGTTGTTTTAAACTTTGTTCTGTCTGGAGACGTTGTAAAACATTGGCATGGCTGAGGGGATAAAAAGCATCAATCAAAAAATTTCTTCTTTCAAGAGGAAGTATTATTTGAACCTTTTAACGCGCGGAGCCATTCTTGCACCCGCGCTTGCTCTTGGCTATTTTCTTATTGCAGTCTTGCTTGAGTACAATCTTTGGCTTGGGAAACCTGCACGCTTTTTAATTTTCGTTTTGTTTATTGGTCTTGTCCTATTTTCCATTTTATACTTTTTTAAAAAACCCATCCAATGGTGGCTTTATAAAAAAGGATTGGGCGAGGAAGAAAGCGCGCGGATGATTGGCAATCATTTCCCTTCAGTAGCAGACAAATTGCTTAATATCATTCAGTTGTCTTCATCTAAGGAAAAAAATTCCCTGTTGAATGCAAGCATCGACCAGAAGTCCGGACTGCTTCAAAATGTTTCGTTCGAAAAAGCAGTTGATCTATCTGTAAACAAAAAGTATCTCCGTTATTTACTAGTGCCTTCTGCTGTGGTTCTTATTTTAATCTTTGTCGACAGCAGTATTTTCACAAAAAGCACGAACCGCATCGTGCAGTTCAATCAGGAGTTTTCTCCTCAAGCGCCATTTCATTTTGGCATCTCCAATAAAACACTTAGCGCTTTTTTCAATGAAGATTTTACCTTGGAAGTGTCATTGATTGGAGATGCCGTCCCTGAATCGGCATATCTTATTTCTGACAATCAACGATGGAAAATGGAAGACATGGGCAGCGGAAAATTTCAATATGTTTTTGAAAAGCTACAGCACCCAATCAAATTTCAGATTGAGGCCTCCGGATTTTATTCTCCCTCTTATCAAATTGAATTGAGCAACAGGCCGGAAGTCTCGCAAATCAAGATTTCACTTGGTTTTCCGCTATACATTGGTAAAAATGCTGAAGAGATCACAAATGCAGGAAATATTGAAATCCCTGAGGGAACACGAGTCATTTGGAAAATTAAAGCAGCACACACTTCACAAGCTCAAATCAACTTTGCTACCGGGGGCGCAGAACCAATGCAGCAAACAGATGATCATCTTTTTTCATTTGGAAAGAATTTCCGCAACAATGATCAATACACTATATCGCTGGAAAACGAATCGAGTAAAAACAAGGACCGCATTTCTTATACGATTGAGGTAATTAAAGATGAATATCCGCAAATCTCCGTTGAAACTTTGCGCGATTCGGTTTTGTTCAAGTCTATTCTGCTTGGTGGCCAACTCAAAGACGACTATGGAATAAGTGAATTGAGGTTGATTTACATGATCAATCAAGATGATGCTCAAACTAAAAAGCAATTCGTCATAATTCCTTTAACTTCTGGCAGGGCTCAACAAAATTTTTTCCATTCGTGGAATATTGATTCGCTTCACCTGCAAGCAGGAGATAAACTGACTTACTATTTTGAAGTTTGGGACAACGATGGGGTAAATGGGAGGAAATCAACGCGATCCTCTAGCTATCTCTTTTCTTTGCCGAGCGAAGAAGATCTGAAAATGGATATTGCCACTCAGCAAAATTCCACAGAAAATAAAATTGATAAAAGTGTTCAGAAGGCTAAAGAAATTAAGGAATCAATAAGCGAAGCACAGCAAAAATTGCGAGGCAAGCAAAGCCTGGACTGGCAGGACAAAAAAATGCTGGAAGAACTGCTCAATCAAAAGGAGAAACTGGACAAGACAATTAATGATCTTCAGAAGGAGAATAAGTTGCTTGAGCAAAAAAAGGAGGCCTTCACTGAAGAGAATGAACGCATCAAAGAGAAATCAGAACAGATACAAAAGCTGATGGATGAACTTCTTGATGATGAAACTAAAAAACTTTTTAACGAACTAGAGAAACTTTTAAAAGAAAATTCCGATGTCCAGCAAATGCAAAGATTACTTGAAAAGATGGATCGCAAAGAGATCAATCTTGAAAAAGAACTTGAGCGCACATTAGAATTATTCAAAGAACTTCAGTACGAATACAAGTTAGATCAGGCCATCAACGACATCCAGAAACAGGCTGAGAAACAAGAAAATCTTTTGAACGATACCAAGGAACTAGCTGGCGAAAAATCTGAAAAGACCAACCGGGAAAAATCTGATCAAAAAACCGAAAATAAAACTGAAGGTAGTCCTGACTCCAAAGAGAAGAAAACAAATGAGGATTTGGCCAAAGAACAAACTGAGTTAAAGGAGGATTTGAAAAAATTTGAGCAGTCCATTGAGGATTTGAAGAAGTTGGGAGATGAGTTGGATAAAGATGAGAGTGCTCCAAACAAAGAAGACTTCGATCAACTAGAAAATTCAGAGGAGCAGAGTAAGGAGTCTCTCGAGCAGAACAATCCTAAGCAATCGGTCGAGCCGCAGAAAAAATCACTTGACCAGATGAAGAAAATGCAAAAGCAACTTCAGCAAGCCCAGGGTTCCATGCAAATGGAAATGGATGCACAGAATTTAGAGTCGCTGAGGCAAATTGTGCACGGGCTTATTAAACTCTCTTACGATCAAGAATCTTTGATGAAAGATTTCAACAGCATTCAGCAGTCCGATCCAAAATACCTTCAGATTTCCCAAGGTCAGATTAACTTGCAAAACGACTCTAAAGTACTGGAAGACAGCTTGTTAGTACTTGCAAAAAAAGATCCGTTTATGGGTAATATTGTAACCCGAGAGATTGGTGAACTCAACGACCACATGGCTAAAGCTGTGAATCATATCAAAGAACGACACAAAAGCAATGCAGCTTCAGAGATGCAATTTTCAATGTCAAAGATTAACAACCTTGCACTGCTGCTCGATGATCACTTTGAGGCAATGATGAGCATGATTGCCAAGGCATCGAGTGGTGGAAAGGGCAAACCAAAAAAAGGTAAGGACTCCAAGCCTGGCTTTGGTCAGATGCAAAAAGAATTAAATGATCAAATTCAAAAGTTGAAGGGTAATCAGAAACTTGGACGACAATATTCAGAAGAGCTCGCAAAATTAGCAGCAGAGCAGGAGCGAATCAGAAGGGCCCTTCAGGAAATGTCTGAAAAAATGAAAAAGGAAGGTGGAACCGGGATTGGAAATGACATCCCCTCCAAAATGGAGCAAACTGAAATGGACTTAGTAAATAAAAACATAACCGAGCAAACTATTAGACGTCAGAGCGAGATCCTAACGAGGCTACTGGAAGCAGAAAAATCAATGCGCGAGAGAGATCTAGACAATGAAAGAAAAGGGGAGACTGCCAGAGATTACACTCATGAAATTCCTCCTGCTTTTGAAGAATATTTAAGATTAAAGGAAAAAGAAGTAGAATTGCTGAAAACGTTGCCACCAAGGCTGTTCCCTTATTACAAGAAAGAAGTGACCGATTATTTCAAGCGTATCAACTGAATTAGTGAAAAACATCAGCATTCAAATTCCATCTCTTTCCGAAAACATCCGGATTATTGAGAGCTTCATAGACAATGCCAAGGAGAAGTATCGGCTCAATGACGATATCTATGGCAACATTATGATCGCTGTAACAGAAGCGGTAAACAATGCCATTAGGCACGGCAATAAAGACAACTCCTCTAAAAACGTTACCCTTTCTCTTTCATTGGAAGATGGGCTCATAAAATTCAAGGTTCAAGATGAAGGCGATGGCTTTAATTATCATCATCTCCCAGACCCAACCGCACCCGAAAACATTTCAAAACCAGGAGGAAGAGGAATATTTCTAATGAAGCATCTTTCTGACGAAGTTGATTTCAAGGAAAATGGCAAGGTGGTTGAGCTAAGCTTTTACATGAATGCCTAATGCCTATTCGATTCTTTTGCGAAGAAATCGAATTCAAAATTTCAAACCCGAAGAAGGTCAAAGATTGGCTAAGACAATCTGCCAGTCGTGAAAGAAGGGAAATAGGGGAGATCAATTATGTCTTTTGTTCCGACCAATATCTTCTTAAGCTCAATCAACAATATCTAAATCATAAGACCCTTACAGACATTATCACGTTTGATTATTCAGAGGGAAAAACTGTTTCTGGTGAAATCTACATGAGTATTGAAAGAGTGACTGAAAACTCTGCAAAATTTGGCTGTGAATTTGAAGATGAGTTGCACAGAGTTATGATACATGGAGCCCTCCACCTATGCGGATACAAAGACAAAAGCTCGTCAGATAAAACTCTAATGCGCAAAAAGGAAGATGCTTACCTATCTTTACGAAAAAAAGTGTTCCACGTGAAACGATCCTAAGCATGGCTTGGTTCTGTGTTCCACGTGAAACCTAAAAAATCGAATGTTTCCTGAATATGATGTTATAGTTGTTGGTGCTGGACATGCTGGCTGTGAAGCTGCTGCTGCTGCTGCTAATATGGGTTCCAAGGTTCTATTGGTTACAATGAACATGCAGACTATTGGTCAAATGTCATGTAATCCTGCAATGGGAGGGGTGGCTAAGGGGCAGATCGTTAGAGAGATTGATGCACTAGGTGGATATTCTGGGATCGTTTCAGATAAGTCGATGATCCAATTTAGGATGCTTAATCGCTCCAAGGGGCCCGCCATGTGGAGCCCAAGAACTCAGAATGATAGGGCCAGATTTGCAGAAGAGTGGCGATTGGCACTTGAAAGAACACCAAACGTAGATTTCTGGCAAGAGATTGTCTCTGGTCTCGTTATCAAAAATGGAAGAGTAGTCGGAGTAAAAACCGGCCTTGGTTTGGAAATCAATGGAAAATCGGTGGTACTTACTAACGGAACTTTCTTAAACGGCAAAATTCATATTGGCGAGAAAAACTTTGGCGGTGGCAGAACAGCTGAAAAAGCCGCTACAGGAATTACCGAACAGTTAATCGAAATAGGGTTCGAATCAGGAAGGATGAAGACGGGAACCCCTCCTAGGGTGGATGGAAGGTCTTTGAATTATCAATTAATGGCAGAACAACCTGGCGATGAAAACCCAGGCAAGTTTTCATATACTTCTACATCTCCTCTTGAAAAGCAACAAAGCTGTTGGATTACATATACCAATGAGGAAGTCCACTCTGTCCTTGAAACTGGGTTTGACAAATCACCTATGTTCCAAGGGAGAATCAAGGGGCTTGGACCCAGGTACTGCCCTTCAATTGAGGATAAAATCAATCGCTTTGCTGATCGTGAAAGACATCAAATATTTGTAGAACCTGAGGGGTGGAGTACGATCGAGGTATATGTAAATGGGTTTTCCACTTCACTACCTGAAAATATTCAGTATAGCGCTCTTAAAAAGATACCAGGGTTCGAAAATGTGAGGATGTTCCGGCCAGGCTATGCTATTGAGTATGATTTCTTTCCACCAACTCAATTAAAGACTTCTTTAGAAACACAACTAATTGATAATCTGTATTTTGCAGGCCAAATTAATGGCACAACCGGTTATGAAGAAGCTGCTTGCCAGGGTCTGATGGCCGGCATCAATGCACATAATAAAGTGCATAATAAAGAGCCATTTGTCTTAAAAAGATCGGAGGCTTACATAGGCGTACTGATCGATGATCTTGTCAATAAGGGTACTCAAGAGCCCTATAGAATGTTTACTAGTCGTGCTGAGTATAGAATCCTGCTTCGTCAGGACAATGCAGATCTTCGATTGACCGAGCTCGGCTCCAAAATTGGATTGGCTAGCGAAGAGAGATACAATTGTGTTCAAAACAAAAGAAAAGAAATTCAAGCCCTATTGGGCGAGCTTAAAAACTTGCGTGCAATTCCTCAAGAAGTGAATGAGGGGTTAACTTCTTTGAACACCTCATCCTTAGAGGAAAAAATTCCCTTGATCAATCTTCTTAAAAGACCTGAGGTTGGAATTAAAGAATTGAAAAACCTGAATACTGATATCGGAAGAACATTAAATAAATATTCCGAAGAAGTCTTGGAGCAAGCAGAAATAATAGTGAAGTACGAACCATACATAGACCGTGAGCAAAAGCTCGCTGAAAAAATTGAGAGCTTGGAAGACTACAAAATCAAACCCGACTTTGATTATGACCGCGTGAAAGCTTTGTCTTCAGAAGCGCGTGAAAAATTGAAAAAGATCAAACCCGAAACGATTGGGCAGATGTCGCGCATTAGCGGTGTGTCTCCTGCAGATGTTTCAGTATTAAGTGTTTATTTGGGCAAATGATTACTCTTTCCACTTGCCCGATCTGCTCAGGCAATAATTTCGTTGACTTCCTTATTTGTAAAGATCACACCACTTCGTGTGAAAATTTCTCTCTGAAAAAATGTGGGACTTGTGAATTCACCTTCACAGATCCAAAACCTGACGAGCAGTCAATCGGTAAATACTATCAGTCGGACAAATACATTTCTCACACCGGAGGGCAAAAAAAACTTCTTGATTCCATCTATTTACTCGCCAGAAAAATTGCACTCACCAACAAGCGCAGACTCGTAGAAGAAAAATTTAATGGAAAATCCGTCCTTGATTTCGGCTGTGGCACAGGCGAATTCCTCAAAGAAATGAAGGATCACGGATGGAGAATTGCAGGGGTTGAGCCTTCGCAAAAGGCGAATGAGAAAGCATTTCTAACCACTAACAACAAAATATATAAATCACTTTCTGAAATTCAGGAATCAAACTTTGATGTAATTACGCTATGGCATGTCCTGGAACATCTTCATGATTTAAACGGCTCGTTGCGGAAGTTTTTTGATTTGTTAAAAGAGTCTGGCACAATTTTCATTGCAGTTCCAAACATGCAGTCCTACGATGCACAATTTTACAAATCGTTTTGGGCTGGTTATGATGTACCAAGACACTTGTGGCATTTCAATCAGGAAAATATGAAGAAGCTCCTTGAAAATAATGGCTTTATACTCTCAGGAGTTATTCCTATGAAAATGGATTCCTATTACGTTTCACTCTTGAGTGAATCTTACAAACATCCTGACCAACCTAAATTCATTAACCTGATCAAAGCATTTAATCGGGGGCTAGTTTCAAACTTGAAAGCAAAAAAATCCTCAAACTACTCCAGCCTGATTTATATTGCGAGGAGATGAAAAAGCTCATTTTTATTTTCATTGTCATTTTCCTGTGGCAATGTGCACGTCAATCAATGCCGGCCGGTGGCCCTCAAGACAAAACACCCCCCGAACTTCTATCCTCCATTCCATCAAATAGTGAAAAGAATTTTAAGGGAAAAACAATCGAGCTAACCTTCGATGAGTTGGTAAAATTGAAAGATCCCCAGGAAGAAATTATTATAACACCTTCAGTAGGCTCGAAAACAAAATTTAACGCCAAAAAAAATAAAATTGTAATCTTACCTGAGAGGAATTGGAAAGATAGCACAACGTATAGCATCGCATTTCGTAGTGGCATTCAAGATGTGAATGAGAGCAACGCAGTTGAGGATCTTCATCTTGCTTTTAGCACAGGGCCCTCTATAGACTCTCTCCAAATTCTTGGGTCCGTTTATGAATTATTCAGAGATAAAATTCCCGAAAAAATTACGGTTGCCGTTTACCAATCCGATACTTTTGACATTTTCAAGCATAAGCCTACCTACTTTAGCAAGACAAATAAAAGTGGCGCGTTCTCATTGCAAAATCTGAAAGCTGGAAAGTATTTCATCTATGCCTTTGACGACAAAAACAAAAACTTTAAAGTAGATAGCAAGTCAGAGCGCTTCGGCTTCCTTAACCAGGAAATAAATCTTCCTGAAAAAAAAGACTCTCTGCATATCGCAATCTTCCACGTTGACGCAAGGCCGATAAAGATTACTAGTGTGCGAAACACGAATTCGATCTCGATGATCAGATTCAACAAACAACTCGATGCGGTGCGGTTAAAAAGTGAAACGTCCCCATTAATTTATACTTACGGTGACCTTCATTCTGAAATTGTACTCTACAAAGAATTTGACAAAAGGGACTCTTTGCTAATAAATGTACATGCCTTTGACAGTGTGCAACAGGAACTTGACACAGCAGTTTACATCAAGTACACAGACAGCAAAAAACTTGACGAGAAATTTAAATTGAGCGACTGGCAAACCACCTTTGATACGGAGACAAAAAAATTCGAAGCACAAACAACACTTAGCAAATTATTGCTATCCATCAATTTCGACAGTACATACATTCAAATCGACACTACCAATTTTCAACTTATTAAACCAAGTGAAATAAAATTTGATACTCTAAACAAACTCTTGAAAATCAACACTACATTGAAGATAGCAGACAAGGAAAATATTCCGAAACCAGTCTTGCTTCTTGGCAAAGGAGCCATAGTTTCCATTGACAACGACTCTACCAAAGCTCAAGAGATAAAAATCAATATTCCCAAACCAAAAGATACAGGCATACTTTCTTTAGAGATAAATACAAAAGAAAGTCATTTCGAGGTTCAACTGCTAAGCTCAAACGGAACTCTAATCAAGTCTTTCCGTGATTTGAAAAAATATACCTTCAAATATCTTGCTCCAGGTGAATATAAAATTTCGGTAATTGTAGATACCAACAATAATGGTAAATGGGATGCAGGAACCATCTATAAAAAGGCTGAGCCTGAAAAAGTTATTCTATATAAGAATTCTGAAAACAAATTCACGTTTCCCATAAGGGCCAATTGGGAGGTTGGTCCCTTGGTGATAACCTTCTGACAAGTTGTGGATAGATATGGAAAACTTAAGCTCAATTTCTTTAGTCATGAATCAAGTCAAAAATTATCTGTTTTTTAAGAGATACTCCACAATGTGGTATTGTTCAAAAATTGATCAACAATCCACAAACCACTTGTTGAAATTCCTCTATAATTCAGGAATCAAAACCTTAACTTTAAATTATTCAACAAAGCTCACTTGACAACGTTGATTAGTAGGAATTCCACAATTCAACAGCACTAATGACTTTAATACTATTTTATATATATAGAATAAAATACATAATAGCGTTGTTGTTATTGTTACCAACTTGTTTGCCCGCGCAAGAAGTACAAGAAATTCAAATTGCTAACGAATATTTTTCCGCTGGCGAAAAGGAGAAGGCACTTGAGGCCTATCAGGCTTTGGCAAAAAACTTTCTGAATATACCTTCCATTCATAATAATTATTTCAACTTGCTGATAAGTATGGGCAAGTTTAAGCAGGCGGAGGACTATGTAGAGAAGCTCATCAAGCGTGAAAACAAATTCGGCTATCGGCTCGACCTTGGTGTTTTATTTATGAAGCAAGGAGATCAGGCCAAAGCGGATAAGTACTTCAAGGCGCTTTTAAAGGCCAATGCAGATGATATCTATCGAATGAAAACGGCCGCAGATTACTTATCGTCTTACAATCTACTGAATTATGCAACTGAGGCGCTTCTTCAAGCTCGGGCAACGGGAGGGCCAATGCTGTACAATCTTGAGCTGGCCAATCTTTATCGACTTCAAGGTAAAAGATCAGAAATGATAAATGTGTACTTAGATTACGTTACACAAATTCCTTCCAATATTTCTTATACGAAAAATCTCTTACAAGTACTTTTGACAAAGCCAGAGGAACTCGATGCACTTGAACGAGTTCTCTACGAACGAGTACAACAAAACCAACAGTCGGAGGTCTTTGCCGACTTGCTTATTTGGGTGAATCTTCAGCAGAAAAATTTCTATGGAGCATTTGTGCAGGCTCGCGCGTATGACAAACGATTTAGAAAAGATCAATCTAAAACATTAGAGATCGGACAGGTAGCCTTGAATAACTCAGATTACGAAAACGCGATCAAAAGTTTTTCTTTTGTGACGAAAGAATTTGCCCGTACCGAAAACTCTTTACCGGCTGAGCTGGGCATCATTAAAGCACGTGAGGCGAAAGTGAAAAAATCTTTCCCAGTCAATCACGATTCGGTGCGATACCTGATAGGTGAATACAGACATTTTAAAAATCGAAATTTTGGAAATCCGAATTCAGATGAAGCGGATTTGAGTGCCTCAATGCTTCATGCCTATTACCTTGATGAACTTGACTCGGCAATTGCTGATTTATCAAACTTGGTATCAAGCACGAAAGTCTCCCCGCAACTGAAGGCACAGGCAAAAATTAATTTAGGTGACATCTATTTGCTGAAAGGCGAGCCCTGGGAATCCACTTTGCTTTATTCACAAGTAGAAAAATCGCAACACGAATCCCCGCTGGGCTATGAGGCAAAACTCCGCAATGCAAAGCTTTGGTACTTCAATGGCGAATTTAAATTGGCAGAAGAGCATCTGAATATTCTGAAGCAAGCCACCACCCGCGAGATAGCTAACGATGCGATGGATCTGAGTATGCGCATCAAAGAGAACACGACTTTTGACACTACAGGTGCGGCTCTGAAAGAATTTTCCCACATCGAGCTCTTGGTTTATCAAAATAAATTAGATGAAGCAGTAAAGAAGCTAAATGAATTTAAATCAGAAACATCGCCAGGCATACTCGATGATGTGTACTGGCTTGATGCAAATTTGTTGATGAAACAGGGCAAGTTTGCTGAGTCAATTGTGCAACTTCAAAAAATTTTAGACGAATATCCCGAGGATGTTTTAGCTGACGATGCTTATTTTCTGCAAGGCGATATCCAGGAACACCAACTTAAAAACAAAGAAAAAGCGATGGATATCTATCGCGAGTTTTTGAACAAATTTCCCGGAAGTGTCTATGCGGCTGAAGCTAGAAAGCGTTACAGGGTTTTGAGAGGAGATTTTTCGGATACACCGAATCAATAACATTCAACCACGCTATTTTTAAACATGGTCCGGGCGTTCATCGTCAATGAATAAAAAATGAAAGAATCCCTGTTGCAATCAAAGTACTCCCCGTAATGATCCCCGCCTTATGCTCAAGGGTGTGCCAGTTCAATTTATTCAATCCATGAAAAGCCACGTTCACCCAAATGATCATCCCTGAAAGAGTGATCACAGCGTAAATAGCTGACATGAACGTAGTCCACCAAATGCTTTGCATGCTGGCCGCAAGAAAATAGGCTTCAATTTCTAAACACGGAGAAAAAAACATAGCCACCGATAGCGTTATGATCATTTTCGTTTTTGAATTTTGATGTTGTTGATCAGCTACGTGAAAATGTTTGTGTTTATGGTGTCTGTAAATAAAAATGATTCCGATCAAAATCAAGACCACCGGTGCAATGAATGGTGCGATGGAATGAAAACTTTGAGCTAGTTCCCATCCAAAAAAAACCAAAGTCCATCCGATAATCAGCGTACTCGCAACATGACTAAACCCTGCAATTGCGGTGATAGAGAGGATTTCTCTTAGAGTCCAATTTTCTTTTCGGCCGATGGCCAATATCGGCAACCAGTGATTCGGAATAATGGCATGCAACAAACTCAATAAAATACTTCCAGAGACCAGTGTAATCATCAACTCAAATTTTGATCGGCAAGTTACGCGTTACTCTTCCACATTCTTCAATACATTCAGCAGTTCAAAGGCACCCCTGATTACGATTTTGGTTTTGCAACCCTCAAAGGTATTTTTCTGGTCTTCGATTTCTACAAACCCGTCACCAGATGCACCTGTTGTGACGCTCAACAATTCATATGTATGCTTAGTTGCATCCTTTTCAACAAATACAAAATGTTTCCCCTCAAAATTGACGATCGCACTTTCGGGAAGAGCTGAGACAGAATTCGATCCTGTTTCGATTACTGCACTGAAGTAGGTATTGGGAATGAGATTAGGATCTTCTCCTTCAAGATGACAGTGGACGCGAACTGTACGCTCTGGCGTGATTTCCTTACCGATCAAAAAGACTTTGGCAATGCGTTCTTTTGTTTCATTAGTAAGTGTTATGCGGGCAAGCTGACCTATTTTTAACTTAGGAATATCCTTTTCAAAAACCTGAGCTTCGGCATGCACGTGATCTGTGTCAACGATGCGAAACATGATGTCAGTAGGATTGACATGCATCCCGAGATTGACATTCACCTGAGATACAAAACCATTAATTGGGGAAATAATGCTCATTGTATTTTTAATTTCTCCTTTCTCAATTTCGACAGGATCTATATTTATTAATTTCAATTTTGCTTTTAGCCCCTCAACCCTTGCCTTCGTTCCAAAATAATTTGATTTGGCCTGTTGAAGAGATTTAAGGGCATTCACATTTTCTTTCGATAAGTCGAGCTGGCGATTGTACTCTTGTTCCAAAAATTCCAGCTGACTTTTGCTTTCAAGATAATCTTGTTGAAGTTGAATGTAATCGGGATGCTCAAGCACCACAACCGTTTGGCCTTTCTTTATTCTCATTCCTTGCAGCAGATCAGTTGATTTGACGAATCCACCCAACGGGGCCGACACCGAAACCAAATTTTGCGGAGGCACATCAAGTACACCATGAACCTTGATGTTGCCACTCATGCTTCGTGTCTCAATGCTTCCTAGCTCGATTCCAATGGATTTAAATTGCTCATCGGAAAGTGTTACTTCGTTTGTCTTTGATGGTTCAGTATTTCCTGTGGAATTTGACATAGTACTTTTGTCAGACCGTGATGAGCACGCGAAAAGCGAGAAAGCAAAGCATGTTATAACTAGATATTTCATTTTTTTTAATTCAAAATTTTCCCAATAGAAACTCAAGTTTTATTACGGACAGATCATACTGATAAATCGCCTGAAGATAGTTGCTGCGAATAGCGATCGAATTTTTCAGCGCTTGCAAATATTCGATATAGCCGATTTGTCCACCTTGATAGGCTTTCTTGGCTTGTGACAGTAATAATCGCGCATTTTGCAACGCGCTTGTCTCGTAGTAATTAATGTTGGAAGTATTTTTATCCAATTCGCGAAGGGCTTGCTGATAATTTCCGTTCAGCATTGTTTCGAAATGTTGTGCATTTTTTCTTGAAACTTCCTCTTGAAAGGATGCAGCTCTGGCTCTCGCAAGGTTGGGTTTGATCCATAACGGAATAGCCAGGCCCAACTCAAATCCGGTGAATTGTTTGCTCCGAGGGTAATAAATGTCTTGCCCGTTTACATTCTGTATGCCTGTCAAACTTTGAATAAATCCGCCAACGACCAGATCAGGCATAATGCGACTTCGCTCGAATCGCTTGAATTGTTGGCTGATATTCACTTCTTGTTTCATGAGTTGCAATGAAGGGTTGCCTGACATAAACCCGGAATCCAATTCTGTTGGAAGATTGCGCTTCCCGAACTCATCCGCTGCTTCAATTGGTGCCTCGCTTTTTAGCAGCGCTTGAAGATGTGCACTTGAAATGCGCATGTCGGCCTCATTTTGTTTTACCTGGTTTTCCAAATCCATCAATTGGGTTTCGGCTGTTGTTTTTTCCAGCAAATTGCTTTCACCTGTTTTATATCGCAGCGAAGAAGCCTTAACAAAGTCAGTATACAGACTGTCTTGTGAGAGAAGCAATTTTTTCAGCGCGTTCTGATAAAGTAATTGGTAGTAAGCCGATTTTACTTCGTGAGCCAAATTGTTTTGTTGAACAATTAAATTCTGTTGCGCACCAATCACCTGTTCTTTTCCCAATCGGATCTGATTAGATAAAGTTGTTGGGAAAGGAATACTTTGCGAAAGTATTAAGTTGTTGTCCTGATAAATGGAGTTGAACTGTCCATGCGTCCAAACCGCAGAAAGCTTACCGATATCACTTCCTGTTTTTTTAAGTTGCTTGAAATACTCGATTTGATATTCGGCCGATTTAATTCCGAGATTATTTTTCAATGCTGTTTGTACCGCCTGATCGAGCGAAAGTTTTTGAGCGTGAGCATCAGCGCAAGAAACTGCATACAAAACGAAAACCATTTTGCCGAACAATCTTTGCGCTTTTGCGCCTTCGCGGTAAAAATTAAAACCACAAAGACGCAGGGACCCGAGGAAATGCCTAAATTCTTTCATGAGAGCTATTCATTAAATTTTTTTCAAAGTAAGTATAGAGCACAGGCAGCACCACAAGCGTCAGGAGTGTGGCAGTTATCAGCCCGCCAATCACAACGGTGGCCAAAGGGCGCTGTACTTCAGCGCCAGCAGATTGAGATAATGCCATTGGAAGAAACCCGAGCGAAGCAACCAAGGCAGTCATCAGCACAGGACGAAGACGAATGCTCGTTCCTTTCCTGACTATTTCCTCCACATCCTTTTCATCACCATCTTTTTTAAGTCGATTGAATTCAGCGATGAGAACAATTCCATTAAGGACGGCCACACCAAACAGCGCGATAAATCCAACACCTGCAGAAATGCTAAATGGCATTCCGCGTATCCACAAAGCAAACACCCCACCAATTGATGCGAGCGGAATGGAAGAAAAAATAAGAAGGGACTCTTTGATTGAATGAAAAGTAAAATAGAGCAAAACGAAAATGAGCAGGAGAGCAATGGGCACGGCAATCATCAATCGCTGCTTTGCTTCCTGTAGATTTTTGAAGTCGCCACCATACTTGAGAAAATAACCCGCTTCCATCTTCAATTTCTTGTTCAGTTTTTCATTCAATTCTTTTACGATGCTTTCCACATCGCGACCGCGCACGTTGAAGCCGATGGCGATCCTGCGCTTGGCATCATCGCGCTGAATTTGATTGATGCCCGACTCCAAAGTGATACTTGCAAGTTGTTCGAGGGGAATTTGTCTTCCGTCTGCTGCAGTAACAAACAATCCCTTGATGTCGTCAATGCCTCTTCGATTTTGTTGATTAAGGCGAACCACTAAATCAAACCGCCTCTCCTTTTCGTAAATCATTCCCGCTGATTCGCCTGCAAAACCTGTTCTGAGCACCGTGTTAACTTCTTCAATACTCAAACCAAACATGGCGAGTTTGCTTCGATCAAAGCGAACGACCATTTGAGGCAGGCCACCAACTGGCTCAATGTAAATGTCTTGAGCGCCATCTACAGTTCTTGCAATTTTCCCCACCTGATCTGCATAGGAAACTAACAGATCCAGATCCTCCCCATAAATTTTTACAACGACATCCTGGCGAGCGCCCGTCATCAATTCATTGAAGCGCATTTGAATAGGCTGCTGAAATCCAAAAAGCACTCCGGGCATTGATTCATGAAGTTTTGCAGACATTTTATCTGCAAGCTCTTCGCGTGAACCTGCGCTTGTCCACTCACTGCGGTCTTTAAGAACGATAATTAAATCACCATTTTCGATCGGCATAGGGTCAGTGGGGATTTCAGATGTTCCGATTTTCCCAATGACGTTTTTCACTTCAGGGAAACTATTCAGGAGAATGCGTGCGCTTTTTTGCGTGGTCTCTACCATTTGAGAAAGAGAGCTGCCTGTAAGAATTTTGGTTTCCACCGCAAAATCTCCTTCATCGAGCGTAGGAATAAATTCTCCCCCTAATCCAAAAAAAACAAACAGGCTAATTATGAAAAGGATAAAGGACGAGATGATGACTGCGATCCTTTTTTTCAAGGCAAAGGAAATAAGAGGATTATTCAACCGATAAAAGAAATTCATAATTCTGTCTGAAATGTTATTAATCCCCATTGTTCTCTTGCTCAAGAATAATGATGATACCATCGGAACGTAAGTGAGCGAGAGTATTAGCGCTCCCAGAATTGCGAATGCCACTGTTTGTGCCATAGGCCTAAACATTTTTCCTTCAATGCCCACGAGTGTGAGAATGGGCAGATAAACAATGAGGATTATGATTTGACCGAAAGCAGCCGAATTCATCATAGAAGACGCAGCATGTTTTACTTCTTTGTCCATTTCAGCTTGCAGAATTTTTTCATTTCTATTCACCGAGGCCAAATGATGCAACGTAGCCT
The DNA here is from genome assembly GCA_016178785.1 of Bacteroidota bacterium. GTDB lineage: Bacteria > Bacteroidota > Bacteroidia > Cytophagales > Cyclobacteriaceae > ELB16-189. Next base: position 42,408 of record JACOSO010000086.1, read on the forward strand.
CCACAATGATCACTGCGCCATCCACGATCAACCCAAAATCTATTGCTCCAAGACTCATCAAGTTGCCCGACACGCCAAATAAATTCATCAGGCTAATCGCGAATAGCATTGCCAGAGGAATAACCGATGCAACCACTAAGCCTGCGCGCAGGTTTCCCAGCATGAGCACCAAAACGAAAACAACAATAAGCGCACCTTCGGCTAAATTTTTTGTTACTGTGCCTATCGCATTATTTACAAGTTTGGTTCTGTCAAGATAAGGCTCGATGATTATGCCCTTAGGCAAAGTCTTTTTGATCTGCTCGATTCGCTCTTTCACTTTTTCGATTACTAATGAGGAATTCGCGCCTTTTAGCATTAACACCATGGCGCCCACTTTTTCACCCTCATCATTATAGGTCATTGCGCCATAGCGAATGGCATGACCAAACCGTACTTGTGCCACATCACGGATCAGAATTGGCAAACCCGTTGGATTATTTCTGACAACAATTTTTTCGATGTCTTCAGCCCCCTCGGCAAGGCCCTCACTTCGAATGAAGAATGCATACGGCTTCTGATCGATGTAAGCACCTCCGGTATTTTGGTTGTTTTTTTGAAGAGCTAGAAAAATTTCGTTGACGCCAACGTTCATACTCCTTAGCTTATCCGTGTTTACGGCAATCTCATATTGCTTCAACTTGCCACCCCAACTGCTTACCTCTGCTACTCCGGGTGTGCCTAACAACTGCCTCCGTACAATCCAGTCTTGAATGGTGCGCAACTCCATCGCATCATATTTATTTTCAAAACCCTTCTCGGGTCGGATAGTGTACTGATAGATTTCACCTAATCCGGTAGAAATAGGCGCTAGTTCAGGAATGCCAGACCCAGCAGGTATCTGAGCTTTGGCAATGAGCAGTCGCTCACTTACTTGTTGTCTTGCCCAGTACACATCGGTTTCATCTGTGAACACAATCGTTACCACCGATAAGCCAAAGCGAGAGAATGAACGCATCTCGGTGATGTCAGGAATGGTGGCCATGGTTTGCTCTACAGGGAAAGTAACCAGCCGCTCAATTTCATTGGCTGCAAGTGAAGGCGAAACGGTTAAAACCTGAACTTGATTGTTAGTAATATCAGGAACGGCATCAATCGGTAACTGAGTAAGTGAATAGCTGCCCCATACGATCAAGCTGATCGTGAGCATACCAATGAATACTTTGTTCCTTATCGAAAAGGAAATAATGCTATCGAGCATGAAATAAAAAATAAAATGAAAAATGGAAGATGATCAGGCGAACCTGATTTAAAAAAGTCGAATCCTTAAGCGATTCGGGGGGGCTGGAAAATATCGCTAAGGTGTGATGCGATAAAAGTTTCGTTGTACGAAGAAATGTGCGATACTTCTGAGATCAACACGATCTCATTCAGGATTATTCTGTGAATAGGAACAGCCAGCGTAGTTGCGCTGAATGAATGAGCGGGATCTTTAAATGGAAGTCGATTATCATCGGCATCGTGAGAAGCACTGGTATTGTAATGCATCACCAAAAATTCCCAAAAGGAAATATCGCCAACCAATTTTTTGTGTTCAGTGAAGTGTTCAATGAGCAAAGGCAAACGCAACACCTCGTGCAACTCGGTGTTGGAGTTGATGTAAAGGACGAGAAGGGATATAGCCAAAATGCGTTTCACGAGATTCAAGCTAACGTAAAGTTATGGAAAAAAGTTTGACACGGACTAAAACAACTGATAGCTCCCCCCTTTTCGGAACCTGGTCAAATCATAAGGCGGCATTTCTCTTCCCGCAAAATATTTTTTCTTAGATGCACGAAAGAGTTGATGAATGGCATCAGCAATGTTTCCGTCTCCTCGCATTCGCCTGCCAAATTGAGAATCGTTTACATTGCCTCCGTGCATCGAACAGATTTGATTCCATACTTTATCGAATCGGTCAGGAAAATTTTTGCGGAGCCAGTCTTCAAAGATTTTGCCGATCGATCCATTCAAGCGAACGATGGTCATACCGGCTGTTCTCGCACCGTGATCGGCTGCGGCTTTGAGGATGTCAGGAATTTCGTGATGATTTAGTCCCGGAATAATTGGAGCGTTCATTATGCCAACCGGAATATTTGCCTTCGATAATTCTTCTACCGTTTTTAACCGCTTGATTGAGCTTGCGGTGCGTGGCTCCATCTGTCTGCGTAATTCTTCATTAAGAGTTGTAATTGAAATCATCACATGTACAAGCCTGTCTTTTGCCAAATCTTGAAGAAGATCGATGTCGCGGGTAATGAGACTATTCTTGCTGATCAATCCTACAGGATGCCGATACTTCACAAGCACTTGTAATATTTGTCTTGTGATCTCTAATTTTCTTTCTTGAGGTTGATAACAATCGGTATTGCCACTCAGCATAATGGGTGCCGCATTCCAATTTTTATTTAGCAATTGTTGCTCTAAAACCTGGGGTGCATTTTTCTTTACGATAATCTTACTTTCGAAGTCCAACCCTGCACTAAAACCATAATACTCGTGAGTGTTTCTTGCATAGCAATAGATGCATCCATGTTCACATCCCTGATATGGATTCATCGAATACATTCCCGCCAAATCAGGGCTTTCAATTTTGTTGATGATCTTTTTCGGATTTTCGAAGAAAATTTGGGTGTGAGGATTTTCAAGCAATGGCTCATCAAGACCTTCGATATGCTGAGCTACGTATTCGGCCTGAAGAAACTTGTTCCCTGTTTTTATCTGGGCGCCACGGCCCTTGAAATAAGAATTATCCACATACAATATTACTAAATAAATTAGTAATGCTAAAATATATTGATACACCAACTATCGAGATTTTTGATGCAGTCTTAGAAAAGGCTGAAATAAAACTTTTTGTAAAACGTGAAGATCAGAACCATCCCTTTGTTTCTGGCAACAAATGGTGGAAACTGAAATACAACTTGCAAGAAGCAAAAAAACTTGGCCACGAAACCTTACTCACTTTTGGAGGAGCATTTTCAAACCACATTTTCGCTACTGGTGCGGCCGCCAGGGAACTTGGATTTAAAAGCATTGCCATTATCAGGGGTGAAGAAATTTTGCCACTGAATGAAACTCTCGCCTTCGCTGAAAGTTGTGGCATGAAGTTGCATTATGTTACTCGCGAAGAATACAGGAGCAAAACAAATCCTGAATTTATAGATCAACTCAAAAAACGATTTGGAGATTTTTATTTGATCCCTGAAGGTGGCACAAATGAATTGGCGATAAAAGGTTGTGTTGAGTTTGCACACCAGAAACTCTCAGGGATTGACTTTGATTTTCTCTGCTTGCCGGTTGGAACAGGCGGAACGATGGCAGGCATTGTCGCAGGGCTTGAAGGGCAGAAAACAGTGATTGGGTTTTCTGTTTTGAAAAATGGCGATTTCCTGAAGGAAGAGACAAAAAGATTGGCAAGAGATTTTTCTGGAAAAGAATTCCCGGACTGGCACATTGAAACCGATTATCATTTCGGGGGCTACGCGAAACGTACCAATGAGTTAGATCAATTCATCTTGCGAATGAGCCAACAACATAAATTGCCCCTTGATTTTGTTTACACCGGAAAAATGGTTGCCGGAGTTTTCGACTTGATTTCGAAAAACTATTTTCCCAAGGGCTCTAAAATAGTAATGCTCCACACCGGAGGACTTAGGCTCTAAATTCCTTCCGCCACAAATACTCTCTTCACGCGGGCGCTTGTATTCGTTAAGATTTCATAGGGAATGGTGCCAATGCTTTCGGCCACTTCATGAATGGGAAGATCATCACCAAAAATAATTACATCATCTCCTTCACTTGCCGCTATCCCCGTGATGTCAATCATCGTCATGTCCATGCAAACATTACCGATGACCGGGGCTTTCTTGCCATTCACTAAAACCAAACCTTTGCCACGACTAAAACTTCTGCTAAAGCCATCAGCATATCCAATGGCAATAGTGGCAATCGTCATCTCCTTCTCAGCTTTTCCTTTGCGACCATAACCAACGGTCTCTCCTTTTCTAATTTCTTTTATTTGAGAGATTACTGTTTTTAAAGTAGCGACCGGCTGCAATTCTGAAAAATTCTCGGCTGTCGGATCTACTCCATACAAGCCAATTCCCAGTCTCACCATATCCATTTGAAAATCGGGAAGCCGTAGAATGCCCGCGGAATTGAGGAGGTGTCGCAAGGGCTTAGTATTTAATTCAGATGAAAGTCGGTTATAAAATTTTTGATATCGATCGAATTGCTCTTTGGAGAATCCATCGTGAATAGACTCATCAGATCCAGCTAAGTGAGAAAATACTGATGCTACTTTAATATTCTTCTGATGTTTTAAAAATTCTAAAACCTCATCCATATCATTCTCACTTAAGCCTAAACGCTGCATTCCTGTTTCGACTTCTATGTGGACTGATGCGCTTCGGCTGTTTAAAAAAACAGCAAATGCCTTAAGCATTTTCAGGGAATACATTGCAGGCTCTAGTTTGTTTGACAGAAGGGAGTCAAAACTTTCCTCTGTTGCGTTCATCACCATGATGGGTAGTGAGATATTCTTCCTTCTCAATTCAACACCCTCATCAGCATAAGCCACACCCAAATAGTCTACTTTATGATATTGCAACAAGTTGGCAACCTCTTCGCTCCCACTGCCGTAGGCGAAGGCTTTCACCATAGCCATGATTTTCACCCCCGGCTTCAATTTCGATTTGAAAAAATTCAGGTTATGAATCATTTTGCTCAAATCGATTTGCATTACTGTGCCGTGTGCTTTACGTTGAAGTCGCTGAACGATTTTTTCGAATTGAAAAACCCTGGCCCCCTTTACTAATAAGATTTCGTTTTCGATTGAATTGAAGTCGAATTGTTTTATAAACTCTTCTACCGTTTTAAAGAATGAATTCGCTGATGTATTTCCAAAAACTTTTTTTTGCGAATGCAATGTTGACCCGATCCCGATAAACCTGGTCACCCCGTTTTTCATGAGCATTGATGCAATGCTTTTAGCTACATCAGCTTCACTTATACCTGACTGCAAAACATCAGAAAGAATGACACTCTTTTTTTTCTTCTGCTGACTCGCTAAGAAATCCAAACTGATTTGAAGCCCCGCTAAATCGTTGTTATAAGTGTCGTCAATGATCTGACAATTGTTGATACCCTCTTTGAGCTCCAGCCGCATTGACACCGGCTGCAGATTTGAAACTCTCTTTTGAATTACGTCAACATCGTAACCCAAATGCAACATCACAGCAACACAGTGAAAGGAATTTTCCAGCGAAGCCTTATCCGCAAGTGGAAATGAAAGCTTAAATGATTTCATCTGATAATTAACCTCAACCACTGAATCTCCTGTCAACTTAATTTCAGCACCTCCTGTTCTTCCCCAACTCAGCGAGGGAATCCCGGCTTGACGAACAGCCCGGTCGATTTCAAAATGATCCGAACAATAAATCAAGACTTTTGCATTCGTGAATAGCTTAAGCTTCTCATTTATTTTTTGCTGAATATTTTCAAAACCCTCATCATGCGCAGTGCCAATGTTGGTGAAAACACCAATGGTAGGCATAATAATTTTTTCCAACTTCTCCATTTCTCCGGGTATTGAGACCCCCGCTTCAAAAATCCCGAGTTGATGAAAAGACTGCATCGCCCAAACTGATAAAGGCACACCAATCTGCGAATTATAACTGCCAGGATTTTTAACAATAGTGCTGTCAGGTGAAAGCAATTGATACAACCACTCCTTGACAATTGTTTTACCGTTGCTGCCGGTTATACCAATCACAGGGACGCTGAAATGAGAACGATGAGCACAAGCCATTGACTGCAACGCATCGATAGATGAATCAACCAAAAGAATATTAGCTTCAGGAAAGTTTTTATAGTCAATAATTTTTTGAACAATAAACTGTCGAATTCCTGTGTGATACAAATCGGAAACGTATTGATGGCCGTCATTGCGCGGTCCGCTTATCGCGAAGAAGACAGAACCTTCACCTACGATCGCCTTACGACTGTCGACTACTAAATTTTGAATGCTCGCGTCTCGATGAAGTTGAAGAACTTTTCCCTTCGCAATTTTTTCTATTTCAGAAAAAAACATTTTCAAAAAAGTTTGGATCCGTTGGGAACAGGTTTGTCTATTGCCGTAAGAACTACGTGACCATCTTCATTTGGAAACCCAGTCACCAAAACTTCCGAAATAAAATTTGCGATCTGCTTTGTCGGAAAATTAACGACACAAACCACTTGCCGTCCAATCAACTCTTCCGGTTTGTAAAGAGCAGTGATCTGTGCGCTCGATTTTTTTATCCCCCAATTTGGGCCAAGATCAACCCAAAGTTTGTACGCAGGTTTTTTTGTTCCGTCAAAAATTTCCGATTTGACGATTGTTCCAGCCCGAAGGTCGATTTTATTGAAGTCTTCGAAAGAAATCATAGTGTTTTTTTATTAGCTTGCCCAACCAACTCGAAAGTAGTTACGTTACTTCATTTTCAAATGCGCGTTAAATTAATTTTTTCGGTGTCGGTTTTATTGGTTGCCTGGCTTATAAGTGTGCCGGCATCCGCGCAAGAGGATTCTCAGGGCAACGTTGAAGTTCAGGAGTTAAACAGCCATCCCGAGTTAAACCTCAATGAAGACAAAACACTGATAATGGATGCGGATGCGAAACCGACCAAAGCATCACAAACGGGTCGAGAGTCTTCACCAACGCCTCAGAACAATGTGAAGAAACAAGAGACACAGCAAAAGCCATCGAGTTCATCTGTTGACAAATCCGAAGACCCCCTCTCTTTTAACTTCCTTTATTTCATCATTCAGAAATTCAAGATTTCTGATATCGTAGATGACTAAGCTGTAGAATCAGCTTTCTTTTTTTACTAAAAATTGTTCGAGGTCTTTGAGGTTGAGAATTCCCTCATAATAAGCTTTTCCGAATATTACAGCGAAGATGCCCATGTCATTAAGACGCTTGATGTCATCAACGCCTCGCACACCACCACTGGCTAATACTTTTAAATCGGGGAACTTGTTTAGAATCTCCTGATAGAAATCAAACGCAGGCCCCTCAAGTACACCATCACGCGAAATGTCCGTACACTTTGCATACTTAAGACCACGATCATAAAAATATTGTAAGTGATCGAACAAATGCATTTCTGACTTTTTTTGCCATCCACGAAAAGCAACAATTTTTGATTTGATGTCGGTAACATCTGCGCCAAGCGTAACTTTTTCACGGCCATAAGAAATGATCCACGATGAAAATGTTTCAGGTTCCGTTATCGCAATGCTCGATGCGGTTACATAGTCTGCACCGTACTCAAATGCTTTTCCGATGTCTCCGTCTGTGGAAACACCGCCCGTGAAATCGATTTTCATCTCGGAATAGCCAGCCACTTGCTGAAGTACGTGATAATTTTTTGGGCTGCCTTTTTCGGCCCCATCCAAATCTACGAGATGAACTACTTCGATGCCGTGGTCTTCAAAACGCTTGGCCAGGTCAAGAGGGTTTTCGTCATAGGCCTTTTCGCTATTCGGGTCGCCCTTACGCATTTTCACTACTCGTCCCTTTCGAATTGCAATGGATGGAATTACCTGAATCATGACTTACTAGATAAAATAAAGTTATAGAGAGGAGTTATATGAAAAGGTTATTTCACAGAAAATGGAACTGACACAATTGTTTTGTCCCAAAATAAGTTTAGCTCCGAACCATCGCTCCCCTTCTCAATTGAAATCGTGAATTGCTCGAACTCTTTGTCGTCTTTAGGATGATTTGCCGGAACCTCAACGATTAATGCATCGGTGGGCGGATTGCGCAAAGCTTCCCCATTGAAATTTATTCCCCACGAAGGAATTTCTGAATTGAATACTACTTGCCAAGTTTGCTCATTAGGCACCGTCCAAAGGCTATATTTCCCTGACTTTAGTATTTTGTCACCGAACTGGAGATCGGCATTAGTCTCGAATACGGTTGCTTCATTAGCGCCTGTTCGCCAGGTTTTGCCATAAGGCACAAGTTTACCCTCACCAAAAATGATGCGACCTTTTTTGTACGGTCTGTTATAAAATACGTGAATCTTGAGATTGCCATCACTGAATTCAACATTGCCCTCGGGGCTGTACGATTTAGCTTTAAATCTTAGGTAAGTCAAAACACCAGCAATTATCACCACCACTACTCCAATTATGATTAATGTTTTTTTCATTGTAAGATTTATTTGGTCAAGCTTTTATTTTTTCTACCCAATTTGCAAATATTTAGAAAGCAAAATCTATTTTTGACCTATAAAATTTAAGCCATGTCAGTTTTTGCAGTAGTTATCGCCCTGTTCATTCTCGCCATCGTTTCGATCTGGCTGTTTCCCAACAGCAAGGTGAGCGACAATGAGCACGATGTGAAGCACTAAGCGATAAATCTCGAATGAATATTTGTGTCTTTTGCGGATCAAGCAGTGGCACTGATCCGATCTATGCGAAAGCCGCTAAAGAACTCGGACAACTCATTTCAAAAAGCGAATCGTCTCTTGTTTATGGAGGAGGCAATATTGGGCTCATGGGCATTCTGGCGGATGAGGTATTGGCCTCAAAAGGAAAAGTAATTGGGGTCATCCCCGATTTTTTAATGAAGCGTGAGGTTGGGCACTCGGGCATAACGCAGCTCGAAATCGTTGGATCAATGCACGAACGAAAGAAAAGAATGGCTGAAATTGCAGATGTGTTTTTAGCGATACCTGGCGGCTGGGGTACATTAGATGAATTGGCAGAAATTCTAACCTGGAAACAACTGCGTTTGATCGATCAGCCCATTGGCCTTCTCAACATCGATTTCTTTTTTGATTCATTAATTGAACAAATGAAAATCATGGTGGCAAAAGGTTTTCTTGCTGAATCAAGTTTTAAGTCAATTAAAATTTCAGATAACCCTCAAAAACTGCTCACCTTACTGGGGGTAAAATCATTTTAAGGCGATCGTCTCACTTTATTTTTCGTTAGCTTAGTAGGGATTTACCTATGAAGCGGATACTGCTGCTAATTCTTATTGTTTCTTCAGCAAATGCATTTGCTCAGCTTGGTTTTACCCTGGCCGATGGGGCAACTAAAGTTCAAATCCCCATCGAGATTCATAATAATCTCGTGGTAGTACCAGTGATCGTCAATAACCAACTGCCACTAAAATTCATTGTAGATACCGGTGTCCGCACCACTATACTTACTCAGAAAATATTCAGCGATATTTTGCATTTAGCGTACACAAAAAAATATACGATTGCCGGAGCAGGTGGAGTAAATTTGGTCAATGCCTATATCACAAATAACGTAACACTCGATCTGCCCGGTGTTCATGGGCGGGGCCATGCCATGCTCGTCCTTGAAACAGATTACCTGGAACTTCGCAATTCGTTAGGGTCTGATGTGCACGGTATTTTAGGATATGAGCTTTTCAGCAGGTTTGTTGTCAAAATAGATTATGATAGCAAAATACTGACCCTCATGGCCCCCAATAAATTCAGACCTTCAAAAAAATATTCTCGCCTTCCTATTACAGTTGAAGATACAAAACCATACTACGTTGCTGAGGTTAAAATAAATGATACCACAAGTATAAGCGCTAAGCTAATGGTGGATACCGGGGCAAGCCATGGATTATTTTTGGATACCGAATCAAATAGCAAAATTGTAGTACCTCAAAAGAGCATCGCTTCCGTCATCGGCAGGGGATTAGGCGGATTGATTACCGGAAGAACAGCTCGCATTAATAGCCTGCGCATTGGCAAATACGAGATTTCAGATATGATTGCTAATTTTCCCGATCCCTTGAGCATAAAAGATACCTTGCGCTTAGGGAAAGTGTATAGAAATGGATCTTTGGGAGGAGAAGTGCTCAGCCGCTTTGAGGTAGTATTTGATTTCCCACGCGAAAAAATTTACCTGAAGGCAAAATCCGGCTTTCGCAAGAAGTCTTATTTTAATATGAGCGGCCTTATAGTAAAGGCAGACGGTCAGAGGCTTCGCGATTTTGAGATTACTGAGGTGAGAAAAAATTCTGCAGGCTATTTAGCGGGAATCCAGCCTGGAGACAAGATCATTGCTATAAACAACTATCCAACTAGTGAAATGGATTTGAGTGAACTCAATAATTACTTCAACACTAAGCCAGGCAAAAAAATTAAGATGCATATCTTAAGAGGAACTCAAAGTCTCGAAAAAGAATTTCGACTGATCAGCGAAATTTAATCACTCATGAGAGAAAAGGTTTTAAGATTTTATCGACTTAGCGTTGGATTTGATGCTTTGGAAGCAAGCGAATATGCTCATGTAGATTTTAAGAATTCATCAGTAAAATATCATCCACATACTCTCTTGAATTACTAAGTCTTGGCACTTTGTTTTGCCCACCAAGCTTGCCGCGTTTCTTCATCCAATTGTAAAACGTGCCCTCAGCAACACAATGAACTTTTGGGCCGACCAGTGCAATGTTGTGTGCACGCTTCGCATCATAGTCAGAATTTACTTTGCGGAGCATTTCATCAAGAGCTTCAGTGAATTTTTCTAAATTCTCAGGTTGTTTTTTAAACTCGATAATCCATTCGTGCCCTCCGCGCTTTGATTTTTCAAGATAGATAGGGGCAGCTGTGTAGTTGTCGATTACGGCTTTCGTTTGTTCGCAGGCATAAGAGATCGCGGTGTCAGCATTTTCAATAATTACTTCTTCTCCAAACGCATTGATGAAATGCTTGGTGCGCCCGGAAATTTTTATTCGGTAGGGAGAAAGGCTGGTAAATTTCACTGTATCACCTATGTTATATCGCCATAGGCCGGCATTGGTAGTAATCACCATTGCATAGTTTTTTCCAAGCTCCACATCGGCTAAACTTATGGCATCGGGATATTCCTTATCCCACTCCTCCATAGGAATGAATTCATAAAACACCCCGTAGTCGAGCATAAGTAACAATTCATCCGAATCTTTTCGATCTTGAATACCAAAAAACCCTTCACTTGCATTGTAGGTTTCCCAATAGCGCATCGAATCTGATGGAATGATCGACCTAAATAGATTTTTATATGGCTTGAAAGCTACGGCACCGTGAAAGAACACTTCTAGATTGGGCCAAACCTCTATAATACTGTTCTTATTTTCTAGCTCTAAAATACGTTGCAATAGCAGAACGGTCCAGGTTGGCACACCCGAAATGTGAGCTACATTTACCTTGGCAGTGCTGCTTGCAATCCTATCAATTTTTTCTTCCCAGTTGCCCATCAAAGCAACATCTAAACTTGGTGTGCGGATAAACTCAGCCCAAGGCGGAAGATTTTGTAAAATAACCGCAGAGACATCTCCATAATGCGAAGAGGCCGAAGGGTCGAACTCATTAACTTGATAGCTTCCGCCAATGGCGAGGCCTTTGCCGTCAAATATTTTTGTCTCTGGAAAATTATTGACATAAATGGAGAGCAAATCTTTTCCGCCCTTAAAATGACATTCTTCAAGAGCTTCAGGAGAAACGGGAATGAATTTGCTTCGCGCGTTGGTGGTGCCACTTGATTTGGCAAACCATTTCACTTCACTTGGCCAGAGAATATTTTGCTCACCCCGCATGAGCCGCTCGATGTGCGGAAAAAGTTGCTCGTACGTGTGCACAGGCACTCGTCTCTTGAAATCTTCGTAGTTGACAATTTCATCAAACGAATATTTTCTTCCGAATTCAGTAAAACTTGCCGTACTCAATAAACGCTTGAGGACCTCCTCTTGCACTTCATCAGGATACTTCATGAAAAGCTCGATCTGATGAATCCGCTTTTTCATGACCCAGGTGAGGATGGAGTTGAGGATTTGCATAAAGAATAAACCTCAAAGTAACGGGTAGGGGAAATAATACCCAAACGGAAAAATTGCTATTCGAAAGAAAAAAGTACTTAGAGCTCAGTTTCCACTTTTGCTCTACGCAATTGGAAGTTTTGGCCAAGATAGACTTTGCGCACGAGCGGGTCGTTGGCGAGTTCTTCGGCTGTTCCCACTTTGAAGAGTTTCCCTTCCACCATCAGGTAAGCTCGATCAGTGATGGAGAGGGTTTCATCTACGTTGTGATCACTGATAAGAATACCGATGTTTTTCCTTTTCAGTCGTGCTACGATGCCTTGAATTTCTTCCACGGCAATGGGGTCAACGCCTGCAAAGGGTTCGTCAAGCAAAACGAATTTAGGATCAACAGCAAGTGCACGCGCTATCTCCGTTCTACGTCTTTCGCCCCCCGACAACACCATTCCCAGATTTTTTCGTACATGTGTCAGGCTGAACTCTTCAAGCAGTTGCTCCACTTTTTCTTTTCGGTCTTTTTTTGGAATGTCGCGCATCTCCAATGGAGCAAGTATGTTTTCTTCAACTGTTAATTGTCTAAAAACAGAAGCTTCCTGTGCAAGGTAGCCAATGCCCAATTTTGCACGTCTGTACATTGGCAATCCGGTAATATTTTCATCTTCTAAAAAAATATTGCCTTCATTCGGCTTGATGAGGCCAACGATCATATAAAAACTAGTCGTCTTGCCGGCACCGTTTGGCCCGAGCAGCCCAACGATTTCTCCTTGCTTCACCTCTACTGAAACGTTATTCACTACAGTGCGCTTCTTGTATTTCTTTAGTAAGTGTTCGGCACGCAAAATCATGTTACTCAAATTTGATGTCTTTCGCTCTTAATTGAATAGACGTTATTCCGTTGTACGAATTTTCCTCAATGGTAAATGCCATTTTAAAATTATCTCCACTGGCTAATCGCGAATAATTCTCGCCCAAATCAAAGCCTACCGTCTGAAACACAATTTCGCTACCGTTTTGACCAACTAAAAATCGCACGTGTTTGTCTTTAAAACTTGAAAGCGAATTAGCTACATACAAATTCCTTGCCTCAAATGTGGGCTTGGGGTTTTCTGGCCCGAAAGGAGCCATCTGTTTTAGTACGCTAATAAATTTTGACGTAATAGCATCCAGTGGCAAGACAATATCAATTTCAACCACCGGGGTCTGCATCTCTTCCGTGATGGATGCTGAAACCACCTCTTCAAATCTTTTCTGAAATGCACCCACATTGCTTCTATCAAGTGTGAGCCCAGCGGCATATTTGTGTCCGCCATATTTTTCGAGGAGGTCGCTGCAATTTTCAAGCGCCTGGTATAGATCAAAATCTTTAACGCTTCGGGCAGAACCCGTTACTTTATCATTTGATTCAGTAAGAATCACCGTAGGTCTGTAATATTTCTCGACACAACGGGCAGCCACGATTCCAATCACCCCCTTGTGCCATGTATTTTTAAAAAGCACTGTTGATTTTGCCTTGCGCAGAGTTTCGTTCCCTTCTATCATGGCCACGGCTTCTTCAGTAATGCTCAGATCAAATTCTCTTCGAAGATCATTTTTGACATTCACTTTTTCAGCAAGTGCGCTTGCCTCTTCTTCTGTCTTAGCGATCAAAAGTTCGACAGCTGCTTTTGCGTGCGCCACGCGGCCAGCTGCGTTGATGCGTGGGCCAAGGGTAAACACTACACTTGATATATCTTGGTCTATTTTGATGCCAGAAAGGTCTTTTAATGATTTTAAACCCGGACGAGGATTTTGATTTAGTTTTTGTAAACCAAAAAAAGCGAGAGTTCTGTTTTCTCCATTAATCGGAACGATATCTGAAGCTATGCTCACAGCCACAAGATCGAGGTATTCGAAAACCTCTTTTTCATCTTTGTATTTTTTTGCAAATGCGTGGATCAACTTTAAACCGAGCCCGCAACCACTAAGTTCGTTGAAGGGATAACCGCAGTCATTCCGCTTAGGATCCAGCACAGCAACTGCATTTGGAATTTCACCGCCCGGAAGGTGATGATCGCAAATAATGAAATCAATTCCTTTATGTGCGGCCATGGTGACCATGTCACCAGCTTTGATGCCAAGGTCTAACGAAATGATGAGAGAATACCCATTTTCTTCAGCCCAAATAATTCCAGCCTCAGAAACTCCATAACCTTCAGCGTAGCGATCAGGAATATAGAATTCGCAATGAGGATAAAAACTTTTAAGGTAACTGTAAACAACAGCCACGGCAGTGGTTCCATCGACATCATAATCACCGTAGACTAAAATTTTCTCGTTGTTATCAATCGCTTCCTTTAATCGCACCACGGCTTTCTCCATATCCTGCATGAGAAACGGATCATGAAGATGTTCTAGCGATGGTCTGAAGAATTTCTTGGCTGATTCAAAATCGCTAATACCTCTCTGCAATAGAATGGCTGTGAGGTACGAGTTGATATTCAATTCTTTTCCCAGATCAGCTATTTCCTGAAGTGGAGGAAGAGGGTAGTTTATCCAGCGTTTTTCCATTAATCCCTACTCAGGTTTATAACTCCATCTTTGCCCAGCGCTGCACCGGCTCCATTAATCCCGCGAAGGCCGTTTTTTCCGTCACCAATGGGACCAAGTCCTGCGCGCCCGCCCGAACCGCCATCGCCACCGATGCCGCCTAAGCCACCAAAGTTTTTGACAATTAATTTGCTGCCCATGATCACGTGAAGATCGTCACAATTTTTGCAAGCGATATTTATAGTTCCTCCGCGCCCACCTGTACCTCCATTGGCGCCATTGCCTCCTCTTCCACCGTCTCCAGCTATGCAAACGCGAGTGCCTGAACCGCCATCACCACCAATGCCACCTTTTCCACCATCGCCTCCATCTCCGCCATTAAGGTTAACTATGATTGAACCGGATATTTTCATATTGTCGAAATACAAAGACAAGTTAGCAGCGTTTTGCCCTGCTATGCCTTCATTCGCATTTGATCCGGGGAATCCGCTTCGGCATGGTGTGCGTGAAGTATTTCCTTTCTGTCCTGCACTTCCTGATTTCCCATTTGCGCCATGCCCGATAATAGAGCAATTCATTCCAATCAAAACTTCTTTAGCGTGAATAAAATTATCTTTTTTCGAAAGATTAAGAAGAATTGAAGATGAATCCTGCATAACAAGTGTATCAACAACAAGAATATCGGATTTTTCAATGACAAACTTTTCTCCGGGATCAAGCACAAGCTTGGTCACTCTTATTTGAGAATAACCGGTAGAAACCCAGAAAACAAAAATGAAAGGGATTAAAACTCGTAACATCCGGCAAAAATAGCCAACAACTTCATCGTCATGAAACAAAAAACCCCGAGTGATGGCCTCGGGGCTTTAACTATTTATAAATCTTTTTATTTTCCTCCTTGCGAATTTTCTGCTTTCTCAGCAAGTACGCCTTCAAGCACGTCTTTTATCTCTACGCGTTGCCCATCCTTAAAGGGAACAATCCAGGCATCTTTTACACCCATTTCCCGCATGTATTTCTTGAACTTGTCAGCTTCCCAGTAGTCGCGGAATACACCTATAGTGTATCTCTGCTCACCTTTTTCCGTTGCTTCACCACCAAAGTTGGGATTGTTATCAAAATATTTTGCGAGGTCCTTATTTTTAAAGGCACCAATCTGAACTTTGAAGATGACGCCCTTAGAGAAGTCCATCGGGTTTACAACGGCAGCAGGAGGAGCCTCTTTTAGCTGCGCCAACTCTGCTTTAGTTGAAGTAAGATCACTACGCATTTTGGAAATCTGGTCTTCGAGATCAGAAATCTTTGCGTTCTTGTCACTGATCTGACTGTTGAGTGTACCCACCTGTTCTTTAAGTGAGCTGCTTTCTGTCTCTGCAGCTTGCTTTGATTCAATCAGGCTTTTCAGTTCAGCAGGATTTTTTGAGTATTCCTTGGCTTTCTTTTTCCATTCTTTTTTTTCAGCCTTGGAGAGCTGAGCGAAAACTTGCATGCCGGAAAAAATTAAAGCCAGGCAGAGGAAAATAACTTTAGTTTTCATCATTGCATAAGGTTGGTTTATTAAGTAAAAGTAGAAAATTATTTTCTAACATCCGTTTCGAAGCAATAACGCTAACCGCATCCAAGATTTTTTTTGAATTCCCGATCCGGCAGGCCTCCAAAGTCAAACTGTTTTTTGACAACCTCTCCTTCTTGAATCGGTTTTTTATCCAGATTTTCTTTTTGTTGAGTTCTTCTCTTTTTGACTCTTTTCGCCTCACCATTTGTTCTCATCTGAAACGATTTTAGCTGACTTAAATCTTTGTTTTAGAAGGAACTGACCATATCTTGCGGTTGTTTAAAATTAATCTAAATAAGGGTGCAAACCAAGTTAAAATCAGTTGCTGATATGGTAAAAGGTGAAACCGCTATCATTTCGGGCTTCACTGATGAACAACTTTCAGTGAAGCTTTTGGAAATGGGTTTTCTGCCCGGCACAGCTGTGAGATTTAATTTTACAGCGCCATTTGGCGATCCGGTTTGCGTCAGTGTGTCGGGTTATGATCTTTCGCTTCGGTTAGAAGAGGCGTCAACAATTTCGATTCTCAACTAATGGCGAATGACCGAAAGATAAAGATTGCGCTGGCGGGCAAACCCAACTCGGGTAAGTCTTCTCTTTTCAATCAACTCACAGGACTTAATCAGAAAATTGGAAACTTTCCGGGTGTCACAGTCGACAAAAGAACAGGCACTTGCCAACTCGATGATAAGAGCGCGGCAGAGATAATTGATCTGCCAGGCACTTACAGTTTGTATCCTCGCACGCTTGATGAAAAAGTTGTTGCTGAAGTTTTCACAGACCAGAAAGGGAAATTTTATCCGGACAAAATAGTGCTTGTTGCAGACGCTACCAATCTGAAAAACTGCTTGTTGCTGCTTACTCAACTCATCGATTTAAAAATACCAACAGTTCTCGCGCTGAACATGGTTGACCTCGCAGCAAAGTCCGGTCAGAGTATCGACTTAAAAAAACTGGAAAGAAAACTCGACATGCCTGTGGTCATGATCAATGCGCGCAATGGTACTGGCATAGATGAACTAAAAAATATTTTGGCTAGACCGCTAAAGGCAAGCAGCAAAACTATTTACCAATCCGATGAAGAAAGCAAGTCGTTGATCGAAAAGATCAGAATCAAATTCAATCTTACGTCAGACTATGAAGCTTATCAGTTTCTTCAGCAATCTGATAATCTTGTTTTTCTTCCCAAAGGAGAGCGTGAATTTATCAGGCAGACTGCGAAGGAAAATAATTTCTTTGCCCACAAGTATCAAGGAGCTGAAACAGTGATGCGCTATGGATTCATTCAGGATTTACTGAATGAAGTGATCTTGCGATCATCCGATGAGGGTTGGAAAAAAGTTTCACACGGCATCGATCGGGTGCTCACCCACAAGGTGGCGGGCTATGTGATTTTCTTTTTGATCTTGTTCCTGATCTTTCAGTCCATTTTTGCGTGGGCTCAAATCCCCATGGATTTTATTGATTCGACATTCGCCCAGTTGAGCTGGAGATTAGATCGGTTATTCCCAGAGGGGCCATTTTTTGAACTTATATCACACGGCATTGTGCCGGGCATTGGCGGCATTGTCATTTTCATTCCCCAAATAGCGATTTTGTTTGCATTCATTTCTATTCTGGAAGAGACCGGCTACATGGCACGTGTGGTTTTTCTGATGGATAAAGTCATGCGCAAATTTGGCCTCAACGGAAAAAGCGTAGTACCACTGATGTCAGGTTGGGCTTGTGCGATTCCCGCGATCATGGCTACGCGCACAATAGAAAACTGGAAAGATCGCCTGATCACCATCTTCGTTACCCCTTTGATGAGTTGTTCAGCACGTCTTCCGGTTTACACAATACTTGTTGCGCTCATCATTCCTGATTATAAAGTTTTAGGATTTTTTAACTACCAGGGTTTGGTGCTGATGGGTTTGTACCTCTTGGGCTTTCTTGCGGCCATCCTCTCGGCACTGGCAATGAAGTTTCTGATCAAAGTAAAAGAGCGGAGTTATCTTATCATGGAATTGCCTACTTACAAAATGCCAAAGTGGAGCAACGTAGGTTATCAAATTATTGAAAAGACAAAAGCATTTGTATTCGAAGCAGGCAAAACCATTCTTGCCATCTCGATTATTTTGTATGTGCTTGCCAGCTATGGCCCACCCGATGTGATGAACGAGGCAAAAGAAACGGTAAGAAAAAAAACTACGGGTTTGAATTTGTCGGAGGCTGAAATTCAGGAGCGTGTCGCTTCCTACAAACTTGAGCATTCTTACGCAGGAGGCTTGGGAAAAATTTTGGAACCCGTGATTAAACCGCTGGGTTACGATTGGAAAATCGGGATCGCACTGGTGACCTCATTTGCTGCACGTGAAGTTTTTGTGGGAACGATTGCCACGATTTACAGTATTGGCAATACCGATGATCCATCTACCATAAAACAGAAATTAAAATCAGAAGTCAACCCGGAGACTGGTGGGCCACGATATACTTTAGCGGTAGGTTTATCGCTTTTGGTGTTTTATACTTTTGCCATGCAGTGCATGAGCACACTCGCTATTGTGAAGCGTGAAACAAAAGGCTGGAAGTGGCCTTTAATCCAATTAGCTTACATGACAATGCTCGCCTATCTATCTGCTTTCGCGGTTTATCAGTTCTTGAATTAACTAATCAAGTTTTGTTTCTCATTCAAAAGCAATTCATTTATCTTTAAAAAAAATCTACTGATGGCATCGAATGACTCATCTAAAAATTTCCAATTGGGATTGCTTTACCTGTCTCATATCCTCATTAGTGCCGATGGTGTTATTCATGAGGCAGAGGAAAAAGCATTGATTAAGTTTAAAGAAGATGAGAAAATACCCACACCACTCTTTGATGAGTTTCAGCGTGATGTAAAGACCAAAAAACTGAGCGCCATTTATCAACGCGGCATTGAAATGATGAACAAGTGTACAGCGGCTGAGAAAAAGAAAGCGTTTACCCACTTGTTTAAGTTATGTGCGGTAGATGGTAGTATTCACGTGAAGGAGGTAAAAC
Organism: Bacteroidota bacterium; assembly: GCA_016178785.1. Lineage (GTDB taxonomy): Bacteria > Bacteroidota > Bacteroidia > Cytophagales > Cyclobacteriaceae > ELB16-189. Next base: position 61,346 of record JACOSO010000086.1, read on the forward strand.
TTCTGTTATACTCTTCTAAGATGACAGACGCTGATCTGAATGAGATAATGGTGGAGGCAGCAAAGTCGCTACCGAAGTAAACCATGCCTCAGAAATTTTATCAGGAATTTAAACTTGGAATTTTAGGAGGAGGCCAACTGGGCAGAATGCTCATTCAATCCGGGATGGATTGGAATATTAATTTTACGGTTCTTGATCCCGATCCTTCCGCACCTTGCAAATCTATTAGTGAATTTAAAACCGGAAAGCTTACGGACTATCAGAGCGTAATGGAATTTGGTCAATCATGTGATTTGATCACTATTGAAATAGAGAACGTAAATGTTACCGCGTTAAAGGAATTAGCAGTGCAAGGGAAAAAAGTTTTTCCTCAGCCGGAAATCATTGAACTTATTCAGGATAAGCAGAAACAAAAACTCTTTTACAAGGAGAATAGAATTCCAACCGCTGATTTTATCCTCACCGAAAACAAACAAGAAGTTGTTGCACAAAAATCATTTCTTCCGGCAGTAAACAAACTTGGCCGCGAAGGTTACGATGGTCGCGGGGTACAAATCCTTCGAACTGAAAAAGATTTGGAAAGAGCATTCGATGCACCGGGCTTACTGGAGAAATTGATCGACTTTGAAAGAGAGATTTCGGTAATTGTGGCTCGAAACGAGAAAGGAGAAACAAAGACTTTTCCTGCCGTTGAAATGGTGTTTCATCCGGAGGCCAATTTGGTGGAGTATCTTTTTTCTCCTGCAAGCATTTCAAAACCCGTTGCTGAAGAAGCAGAATTCATTGCAAAAAAAATAATTTCTGATTTGAAAATGGTTGGCCTTTTGACAGTGGAGATGTTTGTAACCAAAGACCAGAAGGTTTTAGTGAACGAAATTGCACCTCGACCTCACAACAGTGGTCATCAAACCATTGAAGCAAATATCACTTCGCAATATCAGCAGCACCTTCGTGCTATTTTAAATTTGCCCTTAGGCGATACATCAATCATTCGACCAAGCGCCATGGTCAATATTTTGGGTGAGGAAGGTTTTTCAGGCTTGGCCAGGTACAACGGATTGGAAGAAGTATTAAACCAGTCTGGAGTGTACATTCATTTATATGGAAAGAAATTGACAAAGCCTTTTCGAAAAATGGGTCACGTTACGGTGGTTGATAATGACATTGAGCTTTTGAAAAAGAAAGCCAATTTTGTAAAACAAACCTTGAAAGTAACAACATGAGCAATCCGGTAATAGGCATAATCATGGGCAGTCAGTCTGATTTGAAAGTGATGAAAGAGGCCGCTGAGTTCTTGGATGAGATAAAGATTCCGTTTGAACTCACAGTTGTTTCAGCCCACCGCACACCTAAGCGAATGATGGATTACGCATCTTCCGCAAGAGGCCGAGGACTCAAAGTAATTATTGCAGGTGCGGGGGGAGCAGCGCACTTGCCTGGTATGGTTGCATCACTCACCTCATTGCCTGTGATTGGGGTTCCAATCAAATCATCAAATTCAATCGATGGATGGGACTCGGTCTTGTCTATTTTACAAATGCCTTCAGGGGTACCGGTGGCTACAGTTGCGCTCAATGGTGCAAAAAATGCCGGAATTTTGGCTGCGCAGATAATCGGTGTAACGGACAAATCGATTGCAAAAAAATTAGATCATTATAAAGCCTCCCTTCAAAGGAAAGTGGAGGAATCTTTCAAAGAAATCGAGGATAAGGGTTGGCGAAAGGCGAGCACATAGGCCCCGTTATCTACAGAATATGTCTTTATAATTCTGAAAAAAAACGTAACTTCTCGGTCATTTTGGATCCATGAAGCTCTCTGAAAAAGGTTGGTTGATGAAGTACCTCGAGTTTCGAAAGGAACTGCTGAAGGATTTGACGTCAGAAATAAAAAACGGAGCTCATCCTGACCAATCACTTTATCGGGTAATTCAACCTACGGGACTGATGTACGGACAATCGATCGGGGTTGATCATAACGGCAATGATTCACAACCCTGGGCCATCAAGGATCGGATGAAAATTTTACTCGCAGAAAGCCTGATTAGCAGTTCGCTCCTCTTTCATGATAAACCAATCAAAAATGAAGATGAACTTTCGAGTGTTATCATGAAAACGCTTGAAAACATCGGCAACTTTTACAATCACGTTTTTCCGGAGCTCTCCACGCCTACTAAGACTTTATTCGGACGAAAAAAAACACCCATTGAACTTGCCGAAAAAATACTGGACAAGCGGATTGATTATTCTGAAGAATTAAGTCAAAACTTTTGGGTTCAATTTTTTCATAACAGTTTGTTGTTCCTCGACATTTTCATTTTTGGTCAGTGGATCCACACCAACGCAGACCGAATCGTGGCCGACTTTTTTAAATATGAGCGTGAAGAGTTGCGGTTTTCAGTTGTGAAAGTGATGGCTGCTGCCGCTCATGCTAACACCACTATTGAACCGGAGGAACGCAAACTCTTAGAATATTTTTTGCAGAGCACTGATCTTACCAATGAGCGGAAAAAGGAAGCAGTCAAAATTTTTGAAGATGGAATTGATATTGAAGAGATAAACCTGCCCACGAACAATTCATGGATCTTAAAGAAGTATTTTTTGGAGATCGCTATTCTCACTATTTGGTCTGACAAAAAAGTGGAGGGCGATGAGCTTGATTTTTTGAAGAGACTTTGCGCTTATATGGGCTTTGGAGAAGACGACCTCGAGAACAGCCTTATGGCTATCGAAGGTTTTGTCCTCGAGCATTGGAATGAACTTGATTACCTTCAGAACAAACAAGATTTTCAACAGGTGAGCGAACAGTTCATCAAAAGACTTTCGAAGATCACCGATAACAATAAAAACAGATTACTGAAAGAAGTTCAAGCGAGCGATGAACTTATGCAGCTTCTGAAGAAATCAAAATCGGGAGATTTAACTGACGAAGAAAAAGTGCAAATGCACAAACATTTGATTGTAGTTCTTAAGACAATTCCCACCTTTACAATCATTTCGTTGCCACAGCGCTTTCTTACATTGCCAATGCTTCTCAAAATTTTGCCTGCTAATTTTTTTGCTGAAGTCAACAGCCGGTAAACTTATTCGGTTTCCTGAGCGCTTTCTTCATTTTTTTGCGGAACCACAACAGATAAAATAATCGAGAAAGTAAGCGTAACAATGATTACTGTGAATGAAAGCGTAGGACTGATCTCGTACTGAAATATTTCCAGCAACATCTTTGATCCAATAAAAAACAGAATGATCGACAATCCTTTTTGCAAAAGGTAAAACTTGTCGATGATGCCGGCCAGTAAAAAGAACATGGCGCGAAGCCCCATCACAGCAAAAATATTGGATGTATAAATCAGAAATTCATTTTGGGTAATCGCAAAAGCAGCAGGAATTGAATCAACAGCAAAAATCAAATCTGTAGTTTCAACCAAGGCAACCACTAAAAACAAGGGAGTGAACATCCACTTGCCGTTGACGACCCCCATGAACTTTCCCCCCATTTCGTCTTGCGTCATGGGCAAATACTTTCGGCATAAGCGAAGGATCGGATTTTTTTCCGGATCGATCTTTTCATCGCTGTCTTCAAAATAAATTTTGATACCTGAGTAGATTAGGAAGACACCGAAAATATAAAGTATCCAATGGAACTGAGCGATAAGCAGCGCCCCAACAAATATAAAAATCCCCCTGAAAACCACTGCCCCCAAAATACCCCAGAACAAAATGGTGTGGTAGTATTCTTCTTTTACGGTAAAATATTTTAAGATCAGAAGGATCACAAAAATATTGTCTACCGACAAGGCATATTCAGTAAGATAAGCAGAGAAGAACTCTATGGAAGAAGTAAAGCCCCCTTCATCGAAGTAATAAACAAGGTAGCCAAAGATCGAACTTATAAAAACCCAAAAGATGGATTGATAAAGAGCCGAGCGTGTAGAGATCTTGTGAGCCTTTCTGTTGAAAACGCCTAAGTCGATAACCAAAAAAATGGCGATCACGGACGCAAACACCCCAAACAAGATCGTTTCGATCTGACTGTTGTTTCGAAAAAGAGAGAAAAGCAATACGCCCATGAAGCAGATTAAAGACACAAATAAACGCTAAAGCTACAAATATTATTTATTCGTAAAACTGTACTTTTGTTTATACATAGATACATAATTTACGAAGAAAAGAAACCAAAAAAATCTGGGGATTACCTGCGAAAAGAACTAATCTTTCATAGAAAGTACCACCGCCTTTTTGTGAAGTCTAATACCGAGTGCCTTATAAAACTCCAGTGATCCATCCGGTCGCTCTTTCATTACCGGTTTAGTGTAAAGAAGCGAGTCGTTTCCCATTTTTTGCAGGTTGTCGCCTAGATCAACTGACCCTGTTCCTGAAGTGTACGCTTCAATAATCTTTCGCTCAACGGCACGCAGTTCTGAAGTGCTTGGCTGCATGAAAAGAATTTGAACAGCATAAACTTTTTCTAGCGAATCGATAAACTTTCGCTCATTACTTTTATTATCCTCAATGATTTTAGTGATTTTGCGAGCGTAAACAAAGGCCGCCTCGGTAAGTTCAGCATCTGAGACTTTTTTTAATGATTTAGATTCCATGTTTTCGCGCATTTTTTTTCGCTGCTCGCTTGAAAGCGAACCTCCGCACGAGAAAAGAACCAAAGTTAAAACGACAAAAATAAATTTCATGCAGTAAAAATAACTCTTTGGCAGTAGAATTAAATCTTGGGCGCAAGCCATAAAAATCCTGACGCAAGAATGAAGGTAAGGTAAAAAATCAAAGGTGAGATCTTTTCATTTTCAAACTGAGGAACTGAGCTTTGGGTTTGAAGCGCACTTTGTGCCAGTAAAGTGTTCTTCACTTGACTGGCGATACGAAGGGACTTCCACTCGCTGGGTTCAGAAACAAAATAATTCAGTGTTGTAGAATCGTTGGCGGTGAATCGATGCCAACCCGATTTTCCCGCCCAACTTTTTGTTTTCCAATAATCATCCAGTAATACATCTTCACTTGCAGGCACTTTTATATCGTCAGAACGAATGGCGGGTTTTTCTCCCGATGAAAGTACAGACAGTTTGAGTGACTCATTTGGGTAGTAAGGAAAGGGGTTGATCAACTTTAATTCAAATTTTTTATTCCTTTTTCGAGAAGACTTTTCAATCAGAGGAGTCCAGATGAAGGCATAATCATTGCTGTTTCCTTCTAATTCAAGCCGATAAGTTTCTTGTAAAAACTGAAAGGCAATTTTGCCTGCACCGTAAAACCGGTAGCCCGCTAAAACCCTGTCTTTGCTTTTAATCACAGACTCTACAGAGGGTTGCTCAATCACTTTGACCGGCAATACAGAAAATGTACGCTGAATACCGGGCATACTAAGATGAACTGTATCATTTGAAATGTTTTTCCCCTTTATGAAATAAAAATCGGGTTTGATTGGAACGGAGTTTTGAAGTACAACCAACCCCAAACCATCGAAAACAGATTTCTTTAAGATAGATTTTTCGTTTTCTGTTAACTCATCAGTTGTTTTTGAATCGATTAAAAGCAAATCGAATGAATCCAATAATTCGTGGGTGAATTGGTTTAATCTCGTTTTGGGGAAATTGATAAACTCCTCATTAAAATTGTTTTTTGATGTCTGAGTGCGAATAGCTATGGCGTGACCCTTGCCCGTAAGAAAATTTTTAAGGAAACGCATTTCGACTGAAGGGAACTTTTGAATGAATAAGATTTTTAGTGCATGCTCCTCAACAACTTCTATCGGTAATCTTTCTGATGATTTGTTTCCAAGATGGTCTTCGTACATTAAATTGTATATGAATAGGCCCGATTGCTCGGGGCGAAATGAAAGAGTAAAAGGAGTACTCCCTTTGTTTAACCTAACAGAATCTTCTACACCCGAGGGGCCAACTAATTTGAGTTTGGTGGATCCGGATGAATTAAATGAACCTGAAATTGAATTTTTTCGCTTGGGAAAAACTTTAGGCACTGTCAGTTCAACTATCCCAAAAGGTAAGCGACACGGAACAAATTGAAAGTTTCTTGCGCCCATCAAATCGAAAATGTAGTCAGCAACACCTTCACCAAAAATGTATTTGATACTCTTATCAGATAAACTTTGAATGGAGCCAAGGACTTCTGAATGAGGATATGATTCGGTATCAGCTAATCTAAATATTTTTAACTGTGGCTCGAGCCTTAACAAACTGTCCACTTTTGTTTTCTCGAACCCGAGAGTGAGAAGAATAGCTTCTGATTTTTTCTCTGCTTTAAATGATGGCCGGAGCAACAAAGCAAGAAGGGAAATCAAAATAAGAATTAGGGCAATGACTCTGGGAATGAAGAGCGTCTGTTTTCTTTTTAACTCCAACCATGCAAAAAAAGCAAAAGCCGAAGCGGAAACAGCAAAAATTACCCACCAGGAGAACAATGGATCAAAACTCATTCTAAAATCACTCATGTTTTACTTGATCGAGGCTTTGTAAAAACTTTTGATTTAGCGAGTGATTCGCGAATTGATGGCGAACAGGTGAAGAAGTTTGCTGAGGCAAGACTTTTAACAAAATAGCTTGAAGTCCTCGCAAAGAATTTAGATCTATTTTCTTCTGATTTTCTGACAATGATTTTAATAACGACAGTCCCTTCAAATAAACCACAGGCTGTTCAATTGCCAATGAAGATAACTCCTGTCCGGCCTTAGAAAATGTTTTTTGACTTTGAGAAGAAACCGATGAAGCATTTTCGACAATCATTTTCTCAAGGACGATCAATGCCTCACGGATAGCCGGAAATTCTTTTTCTAAGTCAAGCTTTCGAAGATTGGTATTCGTCTTTATTTCTGACAAATCTGCAGTCAACCGCTTATCTTCTTTAAGTGGAGGCGGATCAAAACCTGAGCGGTGAACAAAAATTCTTGAATCACTGCTGATCTCCTTCAATAAATTCAATGCCTTGTATTGATAGGGCAAGGATTTTTCGGGTTGGTACAACCGCAAGTAAAGTTCTGCTTCCCACATCTGCGTGATTGCAGCTTTCAGTTTTGATTTTAATGATTGAATAAAAAAAGTTGCCTCTTCGGTATTGTCATGTTGGTGCACAAATGCTTTTAACGGATCTTCTTTTTCTTCATCACTTTTGGATTCTGTGGCATGGTCATGTTTCAGGTTTTTTTGTTCAACCAAGTTGTGTTCGTTCTTTGTATCGTGTTGGTGGCCGTATTGTTTCGTTACATCGCGTTCCTCCTCACTTTGTGGACTCTCCGCCAACCCAATTCCGGCTTCGTCTTCCTCGCCTAAAAATTGACCGTAACGAAGGCGCAGAACTTTTTGATCATAGCCCAGTTCGTTGCTGGTTGAATTGAATTGAAATTGAGAAATAGTCTTTTTCCCCCTCAAAAGTTTTTCAGTATCAATGATAATCTGTCGTTGGCTTCTAAAATATTCCGGCATCAAGTCGACACCAAGCCCGGAATCCATTGAAGAGATTTCTCTTGCTGTATCTTGTAAGGCAATGAAAAAAGTCTCGGTGCGACTTCGATTTGGTACTGGAACTTTATTGTCGAATACTTCGACATAAAAATAGAGTTCATCTCCTGGCTCAAGGCCAAATTTTTTGAGATCGAGATCACGCCTTGCTTCCAATCGGTTGCCTGAAATTTTTTGAGGAGAACTAAATCTTAACTTTTCCTCTCTGAATTTTACACCTTCCCCACTTCCCTTGCTAACGGTAGCGATAATTTGGGCATCGCTCAATCCATAATCGTCACTCAAATCAGATTTTAATTCTACAGTAAGCTTGTCGGTGAATTTTAACCTGGTGAATTGATCCAGATTTTTGATTGAAATTTTAGGACTTTGATCCTTAACCATCTCGATTTTATAAAAATCAGATCGATAGGTTTTGTTTTTATCTGCCCACTGCAATTGATAGAAGCCTGATTCGGTAATTACTTTTTGCAGTTGGTAGTTCGACTTTTTTTCGAACAAGAAATTTGCGGAGTCTTTTCCCGAAAATAAAATTTTAACGTCAGAAGGCTGTTCTGAAAATTGCGCAAGCCACTGTACTAGGCTGCCTTCAGGCAAAACCAAATTAAAATCAACTGACTCAAATGATTTAAGGTTCGTGTATCGAGGCGGTGAGACAGTAATTGAAAGAGAGCGTATAAAAACAGAACCAGAACTTTTATCCGGCCTTATCTCTTTCGGGAATTGCATTAAGCTTTTTGTGCCGGGAAAATTGAGCGAAGATAAAGCCATGGAAAGCACCACGCAGGCTGTAAAAACACCTAAGGATCGAAATACTCGATGTGGCAATTTTATTTCCGGAAAAATTGTATCAAAGCGCTCAAGCGTTTTCTTTTTCTGAAGTTGTTGTAATGACGACAACTCATTTTCGTCAATCAATAACAAATCGGCACTTTCATTCATCTGTGGGAAATGCTGATTTAGATAGCTGGTAAAGAAATTATTGTTCAGTCGATGGAGCCCATAATAAAAAATCATCGAAGTGATTGCTCCAATGGCAAACAGGGCTGACAAGAAAATTCTTAGCAAGAAATCGGTTGAAAGAAAACCAAGGATAGCGAAAGCAAGTAAAGCAAGGGCCGAAGAAATGAGGGCGATTTCTATCCATCGCAAGAATAGGTAGCGGTATTTCAACTTATCTAGATGATATCGTGCTTGCTCCCCGCTCATTGATTTCGTTTATAGGCAATGACGCGTTCAACAAACAGGATGATAAGAAGTAAAATGACAAGGAAGTGATCTGCAGGTGAAGGCAAAATTGCCGCTTCCGTTTTTTTTGAATCAGCTTGTGCCCAAACCATCGAGTCGGGCATCATTCGTCTGTCTTTAGTGTTAGCAATCTCGCGCAATTGCATCGAAGGAATAATAAGTTCAGCAAATTGGAGCGTTAGATTTCCCTCAAGAGCAACTTCTTCGTTGAGGTGTTTTGTCAACTCCCATTCATTTGATTTGAAATGAATCAACAGATTATTAGATTTTCTTAGGTGCAATGAAATCAAGCGTAAAGAATTGTTTTCGTGAGGTTTTTTATCACTTAGCCAAATGCACCAGTCCACTTTAGATGTTGAAAAGGTGAAAGAATTTGTTTCGATGATTTTCAGCTTTATAGGAAAAGCGTTCTCCATCCCTTTTAAAGCCGCAATGATTATTCCTCGATCGTAACCGTACGAATCATCGCTTACAATCAACACCCGAATTGAATCGGGAGAAGAGACAGAAATTGTATGAGTGAGCGTCTTAGTTTTTTCTGTCTCAAAATAGCTCTCATCCCCATTTGAATGACCCATTCGAAGAAAGATACTATCACTGTCCAATTGAATTGCTTGCAATGGATAATCCTCTTGAGACAAAGACACACTTATCCATTTTAAGTTTGGCATCAGAGGAATCCTCATCCCTTTAAAATTCTCTAAGCGATTTGAAGCAAAGACTACTGCGTGAGAAAGATTCATTGACTCGAGTTGCTCTGCGAGTTTCCAATAATTGATTTCAGAAACAGTGTCATCACTAAGTGTCATTGGAAAGCCTTCTGCCAATTGATGTTGTTCATAACCCTCTTTTCTCAAACTGTCCAGAATAATTTTAATCGATGGCAGATTTTCCAAACTTTTTTCAACTACTACCCACTTTTCATTTCGGAGACTTGTGCATTGCAATCCGCTTAACAGTAAAGCGAAGATGATAATCATAACGCAGCGCAAAGCGAGAAGCAGAAGTTCATTTAACTTAATACCCTTGAATTGCTGCGTGCTTGTTTCTTGAATATGCCTGATACTGCCGATGCGAATGACCTTTCCTTCCTTCCGACTGAGCAAATGAACTGCGATCGGAACAGATAATCCCAGAAGCGACCAAAGAAATATTGGATTGGTCAACATCATCGCATCAATTTTTTTCTTGCTGTTAAAAAATCGCGGAGCACTCGTTCGACCGGCTCATCAATGAAAATAAGTTGATAATTGATCTGTTTCTCCAGCATCCAGCTTCGCGAATGCTGCAGCCAATTTTTTATCCGATTAGAATATTCCTTTCGCTGAACCATTGTGTTTGCTTTGGTGCGAACTCCGGTTTCAAGATCTTCAAATGTAAATGATCCTTTAAAATCAAACTCAGCTTCGTGCCTACCCATCAGATGAAATACAATCACCTCGTTGCGGGGATTTTTTAATCTTGAAATGAAACGAAAAAGATCCTCATGATCGTCATACAAATCGGAGATAAACACAATCATCTCTTTTCCCTGCCGATCGAACAAGCGACTTGTTTCTTCGCGGTGACTCCATCGGCCCTCACTTTCCAGGTGAACGAGCTCATTCAGAAAACGAATGAACTGCTGTTGTTCAAAACGCGGATGTAGAACGCCTACATTTTTATCATTTACGGTAAACAACCCAAACGTATCACTTTGCTTGCGAGCCAAATAGGCGAGAGCCGCAGTGATTACCTTGGCATATTGCAGCTTACTAATTTCCTCGGCATAAGACATGGAATTGCTGGCATCTAAAATAAACCTGATGGTGATGTTGGTTTCAATGTCTGCTTCTTTGATATAATAACGCTCAGACCGGGCAAACATTTTCCAGTCAAGTTGCCGCAAGTCGTCTCCTGCCTGGTAGTTTTTATACTGACTGAATTCCTGGCCGGCACCAATGGATTGACTTTTGTTGCTACCGCTCATAAACCCTTCCACGATAGTTCGCGCGATCAACTCCAGCCCATTTACTGTGTTGAGGATTTCGGGTTTTAATAATTCCTTGATTCGCACATCCACGACTATGGATTTTTTCGAACGCCAATGTTTTCAAGCAGGTGTTTGGTTACATCCTGAGGAGTTACACCCTCAGCTTCAGCTTTGAAATTCATGAGTATGCGATGCCTCAAAACAGGATAAGCAACATGTTTCAGGTCTTCTTGCGTAACTGAGAAGCGCCCTTGAAGAAGAGCCCTTGCTTTTGCAGTAAGGATCATAGCCTGCCCTGCGCGCGGGCCTGCCCCCCAGCGCACCCACTCGTCAACAAACTTATTTTCGTCTTGATTGGGTCGTGTGCCGCGAACAATTCGTTTTACCAAATCGATGAGGTCATCGTTGATATGAACTTCGCGTACTAATTTTTGGGCTTCTAAAATCCTGGAGCCTTCAATTACTTTTTTAATCGAGCCACCTCGTTTTCCTGTTGTGTTGGCAAGAATGGAATGCTCTTCTTCGACCGAAGGATAATCCACCTTGATGTAAAGCAGAAAACGGTCGAGCTGCGCTTCGGGCAACGGGAATGTTCCTGATTGCTCAATAGGATTTTGCGTGGCGAGAATAAAAAATGGCCTCTCCAGGGAATAAGTCACTCCTGCGTAAGTCACTTCAAACTCCTGCATTGCTTCAAGTAATGCAGATTGCGTTTTGGGAGAAGTGCGATTGATCTCATCGGCCAGAATGATGTTAGCGAAGATCGGTCCTTTATTGAATTTGAAAATTCGCTTTCCTGTGGTATGGTCTTCTTCAAGAATTTCTGTGCCAACGATATCAGACGGCATCAAGTCGGGTGTGAATTGAATTCTCCTGAAGCGGAGATCAATTGCTTCAGCCAGGCTGCGCACCATCAACGTTTTGGCTAAACCTGGAACGCCCTCGAGCAATGCATGACCGCCAGCTAAAAAAGTGATCAGCAGTTGGTCAATCACTTCTTCTTGCCCCACAATCACATTTCCGATCTCACGCTTCAGATCGTTCAGGCTTGCGATAATTTCCTGAACGGATTGCTCGACCAATTTTAAACCCGGATTATTCATTAACAAAATTTTTTTACGTTGATAACTAAACTATCTCTATCAAACCATGATTTAACTGATTCCCTTGATCCTTACTAAAATTGAAAGTATTTTTCTCCCAATACCTAACTCCTAAAAGTCTAACTCATGAGCGCGTACATTACGATATTGACGCTGAACCTGGTATTATCAATTTTATAAAACCGCTTGTTGCGAAAATCATAATCCCATTCACATCCGTAATCCTTATTGCTGTACAAAACTCCGATTTTTCTGTTGATCTCTATTGCCTTCAAATAATTGTGAACAATGTCGTCACCCCAGCCATTGAGCTCTTGTGAAGTGGTGGGTGGGCCATCGAATTTGAAAAACGAAGAATAGAGAGCATGGTTATTTGGAATTTTTTTTAGCTGCCCTATGCCAAACGTTTTTTCCATTTGCGCATCGAATGATTTAGCGAACAGTCCATCAATATCGTGATTGCAATCGTCCACTAACACAAAGCCTCCGTTTTTAACATAGGTTGAGAAATTCTTTTCTTCCTTGGAAGTAAACTCCAACAACTTGTGACCGCTGAGGTAGCAAAAAGGGCAACGAAAGATTTCATCACTACTAAGGGCCACAATATTCTCTTTTGTTTCAATTTCCAAAGTCGTGTATTCAATTAATGAGTTTAGCACATTTGAAGGCATTCGCTGGTCAACATCCCAATCGCCCGAATCATACTGTAAACGCGTAAAAAAGAATTTGTTTCCTGGGGGCATGAATGAGTGAACGAAATTTCTGACTTCTCAACTAATTTCTAAAAAGAATTTATACTAGCGGGCATAGAGTTTAAATAAAACATTCATGAATTAAGGAATTCACAATGGGTGATGAAAGTTAGAGGATATAAAAACATTTATCACCTTGAAACGACTTGTGGAATTTAGCCACTTGATTGAGCACGGTTGCGAGCTCGATGTGCATAAGGAAACCGTGGGTCATTGGCAACGATTAGGAGATCACAAAAAATTAGACTGTCATCGCGGAGGAGCACGTGATTTAAAGAAATGAATCTCAATCGACTTCCGCGATCTCCGGTACAGAGCACGCCCAATGGGATACCGGCACACACACATTCTCACTCTGATGCTGGCCGGCATGACAGTTGTGTGGCGGGGATTACGACTTACATAAAAAATCCCTGACTTCGCGCCAGGGATTTTAAAAAATTGCTTATCAAAGAAGCTTAAACAGCATCTGATAAACTCGAAAAGGTAAAGTCTCTGATCTTCATCGGTGGAAGAAGATAGTTTTGATTGGACTCCGTACTTACTGTCCGCTCAACTTTACCAAGCTCTTCCAGATTGTTGAGCATGATAATCGGGCTTTCGTTGAATCTGAAATTTTTGATCGGATATTGAATCTTTCCGTTTTCTATGTAGAAAGTTCCATCGCGAGTCAAACCTGTGAGCAACAACGTCTGCGGATCTACATCACGGATGTACCACAATTTGGTAACAAGTATTCCTTTTTTGGTTCCGGCTATAAGCTCTTCCAACGTTTTGGTTCCGCCTTCCATGATAGCTGCGTCAGGCCCAGGCACTGCCTTCACTCCTTTCTTTTCAGCCCAGTAGCGTGAATAAGAAAGATTTTTGATTACACCTTTTTCTATCCAGGTGACTCTCTCCTGTGGACGACCATCACCATTCCAGGTACTTGTAGGAAGGTCTGTGTTGAGAGGATCAGAATAAACGTTGACACGTTCATCAACTAATTTTTCTCCCAGCTTAGTGCCACCACCAGCTTTACTTAAGAAGCTTCTTCCTTCATCTGCCTGACGCGCGTCCAGACCGAAAAATATTCTCTCCATCAATACAGCAGCAGCGGCAGATTCAAGTATCACGGTGTATTTGCCGGGCTCAATTCCTTTCGCTGCAGCAGACTTCACTGCTTTTTCTGTTGCAATGCGCGTGGCTTCTTTCGCATTGAATTTAGTTATATCGTTATAACCGCGAATTGCATAACCAGAACCTTTGCCATCCTCTGTACGAACGGTCACTGAAAATTTGGTATCAGTAGACGTGTTGTAGGCAAATAGTCCCTTAGAATTCATCATAGCCGAGAAGCCGTTGTTGTCTTCAAGAAAACCCGCTGCAATGGCTTTAGCATCTTTTGCTACTTGTAAACTTTCGGCTACTAAATCAGCTCTCATTTTTGGCGTGATCGCTGCAGTAGCCGGTACAAATGTTTTGGGTTCAGCATAAGTCTGAGGCCCAAGAATAGAAACATACTCTGGGTTTTCCGGAGCCAACTGAGCAAGTTCTTCTGATCTGCGCACCACTTTTTCAAGAGATACATCATCAAATTCATTGATGGTGGCAACGCCAGACTTTTTTCCGTATGCTGATTGAACTACCAATTGATATTGGCTGATGCTTCCGCTGGTAGAAACTGCATTGCGAGCATAGCGAATATTGCTGCTATTGGTACCGCTCAAATTCACCTCGCACTCTTCCGCTTTTGAATAGGCCAATACTTTTTTCAATAAAGCAAAGGCTTCGTCTTTTGTTAGTAATGTCATAAAGATTCAAAATTTAAAATTTCACATTCAGATTGGATTCATTCCATTCAGAGATTTAAATTTTTAGAAAAGTTGCTCTTCAATTTTTAAATCTTGATTTTGGATTTTGAATTAAATCTTCCGTGAGGTGTTTATTACATTGACTCCATTAAAACGCGCAGTGGATGATCCGTGAGAAACTGCACTGCTCTGCGAAGGTTGTCCCTTCCCGTCAAAGAATGATCCGCCCAGGCGGTAATCATTGGCATCGGCAATACCCACGCATGAATTCCAAAACTCTTGCGTGTTCGATTGGTATGCCACATCTCTCAGCATGCCCACAATTTTTCCATTCTTGATTTCGTAAAACAATTGCCCGCCAAACTGGAAATTGTATCGCTGCTGATCGATCGAGAAAGAGCCATCACCTACAATGAAAATTCCTTTCTCCACACCTTTGATCAAATCGTCAGGACTTTTCTTTTCTTTTCCTGGTTGAAGAGAAACGTTTGGCATCCGCTGAAATTGAACACTGCTCCAGTTGTCGGCATAGCAGCATCCTTGTGATGCATTGAGCCCGAGTATGTGGGCCTGATCGCGAATGGCCTGGTAGTTGACAAGAACTCCATCCTTGATAATGTCCCACTGGCCGCACCGCACACCTTCGTCATCATATCCGACAGCACCAAGCGAACCCACTTGTGTCTTATCAGCAACAATGTTAACGAGCTTGCTTCCGAAGTTGAAATTCTTCGACTGCCATTTGTCGAGTGTTAGGAAACTGGTGCCTGCAAAATTAGCTTCGTAGCCCAGCACACGATCCAGTTCAGAAGGATGTCCTACTGATTCATGGATTGTCAACCACAAATGAGATGGATCCAAGATCAAATCATATTTTCCTGGCTCTACGGACTTAGCTTTTAGTTTTTCGCCCGCCTGCGCTCCTGCTGCCTTCGCATCTTCAAGCATGTCGTAGCGTCCCTTGTAAAGAGATGTCACGCTTTGAATTTTATCTTGAGGCCGTGCATTCAAATATTCATAGCCCATACCAATAGGTGTGCTCAACGAATTGCGTGTCTCAAATTTTCCTGACGCCTGGTCAATTGTGGTAATAAAAAATGCAGGCCATATCCGGTGAATATCCTGATCAATGTAGGAGCCATCGGTCGAGGCGAAATATTTTTGTTCGTTTACCAGGAAGAGAAGAGAAGTAATGTAGTTCGCCCCTGATTTCATGGCGGCAGCATTTACGCCCAAAAGCAAGTCTGCTTTTTCTTTAATGGGCACTTCGAAAGCATTTTTCTCAATGGGAGCTTTCCAGCTCACTTCACCATACCCTTTTTGTGGAGCGAGTTGCACAGGCTCGGTGAGCAAACGTGAATTTTCCTTGGCAATGGACACGGCAAGTTTAGCGGCTTGCGCGATGCTATCATTGTCGAGTTTATCGGTAGCGGCAAAGCCCCAACCTCCGTTGGCAATCACACGGATGCCCATGCCATACGATTCGGTGTTGACAATGTTTTGCACTTTGTCTTCGCGCGTCACAACAAACTGGTTGAGGTAACGACCAATGCGCACATCGGTATATGTTGCACCTTGAGAACGGGCTGCGTTGAGGGCAACATCAGCCATTTGTTTTTTCAAAGCGGGATCAACGCTTTCAAGCATTCGTTCAGGATCGATCGGTCGACCGATTACCGGAATGCCGGGGATCATGGCAGCTGTTGCACCCATGCCCGTGAGGTAAAGAAAGTCTCTACGTTTCAATTTTTTTTTGGGTTAGTGATTTTAATTCAGACGAGTAAGTTAAAAAAAAGTTGCGCGCTGTATCGTTAGAGAACCTTTGACGTAAGGATCAGGGACAAAAAAAGAGGCTCAAAATTTTGAGCCTCTTTTTAATCTTAAAGAGATAATCTTAGTTAACAGTTATCTGGTGAGTACCGGTTCCGTAAGTGATGTTTACAGTATATGTTTGACCACTTTGTGCTGTAAGCGGATTAGCCTGAGTTATCGAGAATGCAACAGGAGAACCACCTTGCGGCATATTCAAGTTTTGAAGATATCCGCTTCCCTGGTTAGTAATGGTAGCAGTTCCGTTCCATACCTGAGCTCCACTGGTATTATGAGTAAATCCGGACAGTAATACAGTTGCTCCTGCCCCTGGGGCACCAACAACAGTAGGTTGAATAGTGACCCCATAGATAGTATTGTATCCCACTCCAGGTGTTATCCCACCCACAGCGGTTATTGCACCGGCTGGTGTTGCAGCTAAACCTGAAATGGTTAAAGTTGTCATTTTAGAAGGCGAAGGTGTAATGTCTGTGATTACAACCGCAGGCGCAGTTGCTGAATACAAAGAGGTACGTAACGACAATACACCACCTGAAGGATCATTCAAAGTGACAGTTGTACCAGAGATAGAAAGATCGTTTAGCAATGTAGTGGCAGCTCCGTTTTGATCCGTAACGCTTGTCGAAACTGTATTTGATATCGGGTATGCGTTCGAATTAGCAATATTAAATTGAACATTTGTTGGCAATACCGAATATGCACTGGTGATATTAGCATTATTAAATGTGAATGGCCACTGAAATCCAAAATCAAGGATCTTGAGCACAGGTTGGGCTACCGGGGAGCCACCACCAGTGAATGCAGAGATTGTCGGAGCCGATGTATAGCCCACGCCTAGATTAGATACAAAAATACCTCCCACTGAAGAAGAATAAACAGGGGTACCTCCTGCACTGGTTGTTCCACCAGCACCGCTGGAGACGACACTAAATGATTGTACATCAGTTGCTGTGGTGAAGGTAACGGTATTATCCACACCTAGTGCGCCATTAAACGCAGCGCCCGCATAAGCAACCCTACTTACCAGATTGTAATTAGGACTGCTTGGGTCTATGGTAGAAGTCGTAGGCAACCCTCCAGTTACATTGTTAAACGTGTAGTCAGCGATTGGTACCAACGCACCCGCTCCATTTGTGTACTGAAAGGTAAGCGTGATGGTACCAGTGTACCCAGATCCTGCCGTAATAGCCGAAAAACCCGACATTGTCCCAGTTAGTTGTGTTTTTAATACGGCTTGAGTAGATGCACCACCACCGCTTAAAGTGACTATTGGAGAAGACGAGAAGTTACCAGTACCTCTATCAAATTGATAGGTGGCATTACCTGTGGTGAATGTCGTTGATTGACTGGCAAAGGCCTGATTACCGAATTGCAAAGTTCTTGGATAACCAGTTGCTGAGAAGACAAAAGCTTTATCCAATCCTGAACCAACTGCTGGAGGATTTGCAAAAACTGCGATGGCACCAGGTATTGCAGGGATATTGGTTGCCAATCCAGTCGCTGTAGGTCCCCATACAGTGGGTACATTAAAATATTGAGGGGCTGCAAAGTTCACTCCGTTAATTCCATTAACAGCCATTTTCTTCGTACCAGTTATATTAGGGACGATCAAATTAATAGGTAAGCCAACGGCAGTAGCAGGAACTTTCATCGTGAAAACCCCGGTAGTGTTATCCACCGCACCTGTACCCATACCTGCCTGGTTGAATGTATATGATACTACGATACCACCGACAGTGGGAGGTGTTATATTATTTAAATTGGCGAGAATGGTAAGGCCCTGAGGAACCTCGAGAGCACTTGTGCTTAAGTCATTCTCAATAGTCACTTTACCGGTAATGGTTGCAAAACTGCCGGTTCCTCCATTTGAATATATTGGCAATATGGCAGAGCGGGATTGCTTCAAGGGTACAATATTTGTCGTTCCATTCGCTCCAACTACAGTTTGGAAATAGGTAGCGCCTACTGAGCCAAAGTCAAGCACAGCTGTTGCTGGCGCATAACCCGTTTTGCTAAGGATAACTGTATTAGCGCCTACTCTTACTTTAGTGAACACCGCATTTCCGTTTGCATCGGTAGTTACCTTAGTTGTTCCACTCGAAACATCATTCGAAATAGTGACATCGACACCTGTCAAAGGTGTGCGATCTTCTACCACTTGTATTGTAACGGATAGCAATGCACCTGCATCATTCAATTGCTTCAATTGCTGATTTAGTTTTGCTGTGTCTTGCTGTGTCTTGAGTTGAGACTGAAGTTTTAAGAAGTCACTTTCATTGAAGTTGTCTTTACAGGCAACGATGACAACTGCGATTATCGCAATCACCGTTATAATAGAAAATAATTTTTTCATGTTGGTGTGTTTGGTGTATTAAAAGTTAAAAATGGTCATTGAGAAATTGAAACTCAGGGATGAGGTATAAAGGTTTCCCCCTATCCCGTTAGCTGCAGGGAATGAACTGGAAGATGTAGACTTATTTATAGCATCGGGATATTTAATGAGGTTCACCTGTGTTATTCCCTGACGATAACGGATATCAAACTGGAAGTCTCGCTTATCCGTCTTGAACATCATGCCAAAACCTACTATAAGGCTAAATTGATTCCTTGTATAATTGTCTGTTACATTCTCGCGCTGATACCCTACATCAACAGATGGCGTAGGAGGAACTCCCGAACCGCCATCATTAAAAATATACCTATGCGTTGAGGTCTCAGTAGCCTTTACCATGAATGTATAAGACCCCCCAAGGATCAACTTTGGTATCATAGTTTCATCAGTGAATTCGGGTAGCGTCAGTTCTGCCAATATTGGCACCTCGATGTTATGCATGATTACACTTGGATTGATAAATCCAATGGCAGCTACATTGCCTTCAATGGCACTGTAGTCGATGTAATAGCTCTGGCGAGCTCCACCTTGCATCGAATATTGCGGTTCAACCTTTGCCGTTAGAAAAGGCAAAGCCTTGTAAGCGGCATAACCGCCTGCAGAAAACCCTATCGTTGTGCCGGGCTGCGTAAACTGGTTAAGGTTTCCGCCCAGCTTTGCACCGACAGAGAACTGCGCTGAAACTTGCAATGAGAAGACCCCCATAAGGACCAACGTCATTGCCAAAGCGTGTCTCGTTATTTTATTGAACATATTTTGGGTTGTGTGATTTTTGATTTTAGAATATTAATCATACGATTTTCTGTAATCGCATTAGGGGTATTCCCTTGGCCGAATACCTTTCAAGAAGCACCGGCTAAAAAGAAGCATGAGGTAAATTTTTTGCATATGATAAATTCTAATTATCTATCGCGTAAAAGAAAAGAGACTGCCTAAGCCAGCGAGACATTACCTGAAAAGACATGTTAATGACAGATAGTGATCAGAAGTAAACTGACATTCGATTTTTTTAACATGTGTTAACTATCCACGTTAGTCAATTTAACTGTTTATTCCCGATTTATGCAATGGTATCCGAATATTTATTGCCAATTCTTCAAAGTGAATTCGGTGAAATTCAGTAAAAAAAGCAAGTGAGGTCATTGGAGCCCAATGAAGAGAAGAGTAATGGTAAACGCCTTCTCATGAATTTCTGACGGAAATTCATGTTTTTGTCTTTTTACTAAAATCTTTGGTAAGGTTATCCTTAGAAAAATCAGGAATTCCTTAGTCAAGAGAAATGAAGTAATTGCAATTCACTTCCTAAAACAAAAAAATCCCTGGACTTTGCCGAGGGATTTTTTTTGTTTTAGTGGCCGTACCTACACAGCATCCGATAAACTCGAGAAAGTAAAGTCGCGGATTTTCATTGCGGGGATATAGCCGTTAGGGTTACCTTCACTTGTTACCACGCGCTCTTGTTTCCCTAAGGTCTCCAAATTATTCAGCATGATAATCGGGCTTTCATTGAAGCGAAAATTTTTGATCGGGTGTTTGATCTTTCCGTTTTCGATATAGAAAGTTCCATCGCGGGTAAGCCCTGTGAACAAGAGAGTCTGCGGATCAACAGGGCGTATGTACCAAAAGCGCGTAACGAGCACGCCTTTTTTTGTGTCTTTGATCATATCTTCAATAGACGCAGTTCCACCTTCCATGATTGCGTTACCCGCGAACGGAACTGGTGCTACATTTTTTTGCGAAGCCCAGTAGCGATCATAAAACAGATTTGAGACAACACCATTTTTTATTAAATCCATTTTCTTTCGCCCCTGTCCATCGCCAGACCAGGGAGAGGCTGGTGCTTCATCATGCCACGGATCGGTGTAAATATTTACTCGCTCATCCACAATTTTTTCTCCGATCTTAGTGCCGCCACCTTTTTTGGCATAAAAGCTTCTTCCTTCATCGGCTTGTCGGGCATTCATGTTTAACATCAATCGAACAAGATCAGCAGCAGCAGAAGACTCCAGAACAACTGTATATTTTCCCGGTTCAAGAGCCTTTGCATTTCTCGACATCAGTGCTTTGTCAATGGCAATCCTCGAGGCTTCGGCCATTTTTATTTTGCTAACGTCATTATTCGTGCCTGCTGCCCAACCCGAGCCTGTGCCATCGTTGGTGCGCATGGTCACCGTGAAATTCACATTTGTTGCTTTGTTGTAGGCGTATAACCCTTTGCTATTCATCAACGCGCTGAAGCCGCGATTGTCTTCGAGAAAGCCAGCCGCAGTAACATCTTTTTTCGATGCAGGGTTGATACTGTCTGCCGCTACCTGTGCTCGAAAATCGGGAGTAATGTTTGCCGTGGATTCTGAAAATGTCTTCGATTCACCTCCATATGTTTGTTGTGGAAGCGGCTCCATGAATTCCGGATTTTCAGGCGCAAGCTGCGCAAGCTCTTCTGCTCGCCTCACGCATTTCTCGAGCGAAGCGTCATCGAATTCATTGATCGTTGCTGTTCCTGATTTTTTCCCGTAATAAGAGTTCACGGCCAGGCTCACATTGCTGTCTTCGCCTGAAGTAGAGACGCTGTTTCGCGCATAGCGAATGTTGCCTCCGTCATTTCCGTTGAGCGTGGCCTGGATTCCATCTGCTTTAGAAAAACCGATCACCTTCTTGAGGATTTGCTCGGCTTCGTCTTTTGAAAGTATTGCCATATTTGTTCGTTAATGGTTAATCGTTATTTGTTATTCGTGAGTATTGATTAATCGTTTCCGCCTATTAGCTATTAACGGATAACGATTAACGTTTTCTATATTGATCTTCCTGTGTTGATGACATTGATTCCATTGAATCGTGCCGTTGCTGATCCGTGTGATACCGCATTTGATTGGCCGGGTTGTCCTTTGCCATCATTGAACGCACCACCAAGTCGGTAGTCACGCTCGTCACAGATTTGTGTGCACGAATTCCAGAACTCCTGTGTGTTGGCCTGGTACGCCACATCCTTCAACATGCCCTCTATTTTTCCGTTTTTGATTTCGAAGAAAAGCACACCTCCAAACTGAAAATTGTAACGCTGCTGATCTATTGAGAATGAACCGTCTTTAACAATGTAAATTCCTTTCTCAACCCCAGCCACCATTTGATCGGGAGTAAGCTGTTCTTTACCAGGCTGCAGAGACACATTTGCCATACGCTGGAACTGCACATCGGCCCAACTCTGGGAATAGCAGCAACCATGTGATTCTTTTTGCCCGATGATATTCACTTGATCACGAATGGCCTGATAGTTTACCAAAATTCCATCTTTAACTAAATCCCATTTCTTACACTTCACTCCTTCATCGTCATAACCAACTGCCCCGAGCGAACCAACTTGTGTTTTATCGGCTATCACGTTTACGATCTTGCTTCCAAAATTGAATTTCTTCGTTTGCCATTTATCGAGTGTGAGGAAGCTTGTCCCGGCATAGTTTGCTTCGTACCCAAGTACACGATCGAGTTCGGTTGGGTGACCAACTGATTCATGAATGGTGAGCCACAAATGTGAAGGCTCAAGTACCAAATCATATTTACCAGGCTCAACGGATTTTGCTGCAATCATTTGCTTCACTTGTTCTGCCGCCATCGTTGCGTCTTCAATGATGTCGTAAGATTTGTTGTACAAAGTAATTCCCCCCGGGCCTTTGACTTTATCTTCGGCCTTACCGTCAAGGTATTCATAACCCATTCCTACTGGTGAACTAAACGCAGGCCTGCTTTTGAACTGACCTGAAGCGCGGTCAACCGCGTTAACATTAAAGCCAGGTAATATGCGGTGGATGTCCTGATCAATGTATGAGCCTTCAGACGAGGCAAAATATTTTTGTTCATTCACCAAAAAAATCTGGCTGTTTACAAAGCTGGCTCCCTTTTCTAAAGCTTTCGCATTCGCGGAAAGCAGAAGATCAACTTTATCTTTTATCGGAACTTCAAATCCGTTTTTTACGATCGGGGTTTTCCAGGTCACTTCTCCAAACGATGCTGTTGGGGCAAGTTTTACCGGCTCTTTTTGGAATTTGGAATTCGCTTTCGCAATGGCAACCGCTCGCTCGGCTGTCTTTTTGACTCCTTCAGGAGTTACGCTGTTGCTTGCGGCAAATCCCCACGTACCATTAACGATCACCCGAATACCAACACCGAATGATTCTGTGTTGACAATATTCTGCACTTTCTTCTCTCGGGTAATTATGAATTGGTTGAGGTAGCGACCGATCCGTACGTCAGTGTAGGTAGCACCGAGACTTTTGGTTGTGTTGAGCGCAACATCTGCCAATTGTTTTTTCTGAGAAGGATCAAGCAGAGGATCAAGAAGCCTTGACACCTCTACCGAATTGGAAAACGATGTGAACGGAAGCATCATCGCGCCCGCGCTCATCCCCGTGAGTTGAATAAAATCTCGTCTTTTCATTCGCTAAAATTAGTTAATGGTTATGCGTTATTAGTTAATCGTTGTCCATCCTTTTAACGGATAACGATTAACATTTTTTTCTAAATAGTTCTTCCCGTATTAATCACATTCACTCCGTTAAATCGTGAAGTCGAGCTTCCATGTGATACTGCACTCACTTGTGAGGGCTGACCTTTGCCATCGAAGAAGGAGCCAAACATGCGGTAATCCTTCTCATCACAAATCTTGGCACAGCTATTCCAAAATTCTTGCGTGTTTGATTGATAGGCAACATCAACGAGCATGCCCGCGATCTCTCCGTTTTTAATTTCATAGAAGGTGGTACCGCCAAACTGAAAGTTGTAACGCTGCTGATCGATTGAGTACGAACCTCGGCCTGCGATGTAAATTCCTTTCTCCACATCCTTAATCATCTGTTCGCTGCTGTAGGGCTCTTTGCCGGGGGCAAGAGAAACATTTGGCATTCGCTGAAACTGAACATCGCTCCAACTTTGCGCGTAACAACAACCGTGAGATTCCTTTTGCCCGACAATATGAACCTGATCCCGGATTGCTTCAACGTTGACGAAAATTCCATCTTTGATCAAATCCCATCTTTTGCTTTTCACTCCTTCATCGTCATAACCAACTGCACCAAGCGAGCCCACTTGAGTTTTGTCTGCAAAGATGTTAACCTGTTTGCTTCCATAATTAAATGTGCCCGACTTGAGTTTGTCTAACGTTGCGAAACTTGTTCCAGCGTAATTAGCTTCGTAGCCCAAAATGCGATCAAGTTCAAGCGGATGACCTATCGATTCGTGAATGGTTAATCCCAAATGATTTGGTTCGAGTACTAAATCATATTTTCCTGGCTCAACCGACTTTGCTGTGATCATCTCCTTCGCCTGCTTCGCAGCGATAGATGCATCTTCAACAATATCATAACTATTGCGATACAAATTCATTCCAGCCGGGCCGGAGAGTTTGTCTTCGTTTTTCGGGATCATGTATTCATAGCCCATGCCCATGGGCGCACTCATGGCATCGCGCGTTTTGAATTTACCTGACGCACGATCAATAACAGAAACCGTAAACGTTGGCCAGATGCGGTGAATATCCTGATCGATGTATGATCCATCGGTTGAAGCAAAATACTTTTGTTCGTTTACTTGAAATAGATTGGAGCTGGCAAAGCTTGCTCCATTCTTTAAAGCCCCAGCGTTGGTGCGAAGCAGCAAATCAACTTTTTCTGAAACAGGAACTTCGAATGAATTTTTTTGAATCGGAGTATTCCACACGACTTCGCCATGTCCTGTGTTTGCTGCGAGCGTGACCGGTTCCTTTTGGAATTTTGAATTTGCCTTTGCAATCGCAATGGCGCGTTCAGTGATTTTTTTAATTCCGTCTGCCGATACATCATTAGTCGCAGCAAATCCCCAAGTACCTTTAGCAATCACACGAACGCCCACGCCAAACGACTCGGTGTTGGCAATATTCTGCACTTTGTTTTCGCGAGTGCTAATGAATTGATTTAAGTAACGCCCGATGCGAACATCGGTGTAGGTTGCGCCTAATGATTTGGCAGTATTGAGAGCTATATCGGCTAATTGTTTTTTTACAGCAGCTGGTAAAGATGGCGCTAACAAAGATTCGAGAGGAACAGTATTACCCATCAAAGGCAATGACATTCCTGCGATACTCATTCCTGTTAAGCCAATGAAATCTCTTCTCTTCATTCTTATCTAAAATTTAGAAATGAAATTTAATGAAAAGACGAATCGATTTTACGGAAATCTTTCCAGCGAATGGATTTTTATTTGAATGGCAATTAAAGGAAATAAAAAAAGCGTCAGTGAATAATTCGACTGACGCTTCTCGTGGTAGCTAATAAATTTTAAATCACTCCCTGTGCCTGCATTGCTTTCGCTACTTTCAAAAAGCCCGCAATGTTTGCACCAATCATATAGTTGCCTGGCTTGCCGTATTCTTTTGCTGCAGCGAGTGAAGTATCGTGAATGTTTCTCATAATGTTCAACAACTTGGCATCCACTTCTTCGCGCGTCCAGTTTTGACCCATGTAGTTTTGAGTCATCTCCAAACCTGAGGTTGCAACGCCACCTGCATTTGATGCTTTGCCAGGAGCATACATTACACCATTGTCGATTAAAATATTAATTGCTTCAGGAGTTGTTGGCATATTAGCCCCTTCGGCTACCAACTTCACTTTGTTCTTCACTAAGTTATTAGCGTCTTTATCGTTCAATTCATTTTGAGTGGCACAAGGGAAAGCGCAATCAGCTTTTACAGCCCACAACGGATTAGATGATTCGTTAGCATTGACTGCTACAAACTTGCAATTGTATTTGTCTGCATATTCTTTGATGCGCCCTCTTCGAACATCTTTGAGGTCTTTTAAGAAAGCGAGTTTTTCCATGGTGAACCCGGCTTCGTCATAAATAAATCCGCTTGAATCGGAGGCAGTCACCACTTTTCCGCCCAAGTGAATTATTTTTTCGATAGCGTATTGCGCAACATTTCCAGAGCCCGAAACCAAACATGTTTTTCCTTTCAGTGAATCTTTGTTTGCCTGCATCATATTCTCGGCAAAATAGATCAGGCCGTAGCCAGTTGCTTCGGTGCGAATCAAGCTTCCTCCCCAGCCAATCCCTTTGCCGGTGAGGATTCCAGAAAATTCATTCTTGATTTTTTTGTATGCACCAAACAAATAACCGATTTCTCTTCCGCCTACGCCAATATCTCCGGCAGGAACATCGGTACGATCATCGATATGGCGAGCTAGTTCGCCCATGAAGGCTTGGCAAAACTTCATTACTTCGTTATCGCTTTTTCCTTTGGGGTCAAAATCACTTCCACCTTTACCTCCGCCCATTGGCAAACCGGTCAAAGCATTTTTAAAAATCTGTTCGAAGGCCAGAAACTTCAAAACGCTTGCAGTAACTGATGGGTGAAATCGAAGACCACCTTTATATGGGCCGATGGCGCTGTTCATTTGCACACGGTAACCGCGATTGTACTGCACTTGCCCCTTGTCATCAAGCCAGGTCACGCGGAAGTAAATCAAGCGTTCAGGTTCTGTCATACGTTCGAACAATTTCAAGTTGCGAAAGTCCGAATGACGATCAAGCACAGGCATAACCGACATCAATACTTCATCTACTGCCTGAATGAATTCCGGCTCGTTGGGGTTGCGTTTTTTTACAAGGGATAAGATTTCTTCTTGCGTCATAGGTTTAGGATTTATGAAAATCGGGCGCAAGATAAGAGAATACTTGCAAACGATTGAAACATCGGATTTCGAATGTAACCCAGACTGAAGAACCTGCGTCCAAGGGCAACAAATTGTAAAATATGAAGCAAGTATTTTCTCTATTATTTGCAGTGATAATCTTCACATCGCTAAATGCTCAAACTAAATCAAAGGCGCTCGTGCTCGGCACTTACCACATGGAAAATCCGGGGCTAGACAAATTCAATATGAAGGCAGATGACATCGGTACACTTAAGCGCCAGGATGAAGTGGAGGCATTTGTTAATCATCTCGCTTCTTTTAAACCGACAAAAATTTGTTTGGAATATCCCTATGCTAAAAGACAAAAATTAAATGAGAATTATGCCGCCTACCTCAACGGCAAGTATGAGTTGAGGAAAAATGAAATTGATCAGATCGGCTTTCGCCTTGCCAAAAAGCTGGGATTGAAAGAAGTCTTTGCTGTTGACAAGGAAGCGCCCTTCGAATTTGATACTGTAGTAACTGTTGCGCAGAAATATCAGTTTTTTTCTTTTCTAGAATTTTTGGGAAAACTTCCTGGTTGGCTCGAGGAGGAAAATCAAAAGCTTTATTCCAAGACCATAACTCAGTACTATCAGTATTTAAATACTCCCGAGAATGTTCGCAAAGGGCATGGATTTTATTTGAGCACTGCGGCCGTTGGGAAAGACGATAATTATGCCGGTGCGGATTTGGTGGCCGATTGGTATGAGCGCAACCTTCGAATCTATCGGAACATCTTAAACATAGATCGCAAGCCTGAAGACCGCTTCTTTATTTTATTCGGAGCAGGTCATTCGAAAATTCTTCAGGACTTGATTGATGATTCCGCAGGCTTTGAGTTGGTTCAGTTGAAAGATTTGAAATGATCGGATAACGATTGTTAGTAAAGCTACCATCTGAAATATTTATATTTACATTATGAACGCATCAGATTTCATTGAGATCAATCCAAAAGTGATGATGGGTAAGCCAGTGATCAAGGGCACAAGGGTTACGGTAGAGATCATTCTCGAGAAATTGTCGCATGGTTTTGGTTTCTCTGAAATTTTAAAGGCATACCCCAATCTCACAGAGGAGAAAATTAAAGCGGCTCTGGCCTTTGCAGCTGAGTTACTTAATGGAGATGCCGTTTATCCTGTCTCAAAATGAATTTTCTCGCTGTTGAAGGCGTTGACTTTCCTGTTATAGTTCGACTTAGAGAAAATGGCCACGATGTCAAATCGATATTAGAAGAATTTCCAGCTTCTGCTGACGATCTTGTTTTGGGTCTTGCAAATGAAGAAAATAGAATTCTTATAACACTGGATAAAGACTTTGGTGAACTCGTCTTTCGTCTTCAGAAAATACATGCTGGAATAATTTTGCTGCGATTGGAAGAGTTAACTTCTGAAGTCAAAGCAGAAATCCTAATCAAAATTATCGAACAACATGGCGAAGAGCTTCTAAATGCTTTCACAGTTGTAAGAGAGAATTTCGTTCGGATCAGAAAATAACTCCTCAAATAGTAAGATCCAAAACTTTCGATGTCCGCTGACGAGTTTCTTTCAGAAGTTTCTCCTCTTTTGATAAGGAAACTCCAAACGATGGCGTCATCTCTTTCAACTTCCTTTGCCAAGCTTCAGATTTGCTTTCCTTCGTAAAACATTTTGGAAGTAGCCCCAACATCGCAGCAACAGCAGTTGATGCCCCGGGCGATGCACCAAGCAACGCTGCAACAGTTCCGTCCTCAGAGACAACTACCTCCGTTCCGAATTCAAGGATGCCACCTTCCTTTTTGTCTTTCTTGATAACTTGCACTCGCTGACCCGCTTCCTTCAACTCCCAATCTTTTGATTGCGCATTGGGAACATATTCGCGAAGTGCAGCAACACGGTCTTCATGAGTTAGTCGCAATTGCTCGATGAGGTATTTCGTGAGCGGCACGTTGCGAATACCCGCAAAGACCATCGGGATGAGATTATCAAACTTGATGGACTTAGGAAGATCCATCAGCGATCCGTTTTTCAAAAACTTGGTAGAAAATCCTGCGAAAGGTCCAAACAGCAATTCTTTTTTTCCATCAATCATCCGCGTGTCGATGTGCGGCACTGACATGGGTGGAGAGCCAACAGATGCCTTGCCATATACTTTGGCATCATGTTGCTTAATGATCTTTTCATTTAAGCACTTAAGCCACAATCCACTCACCGGAAACCCGCCATAGCCTTTTCGTTCTTTAATTTCGGCTCTTTTCAAAAGATGAAGGGTTGCACCACCAGCACCGATAAAAACAAATTTGGTATTCGATTTATCTTTTTCTCCGCTAAGTAAATTTTTCACAAACACATTCCACCCGCCTTTTCCATCAGGATCAAGATCAAGTGCTTCAACATTGTAGTGAATAGTAACGCCTTTCATTTTTTCAAGACATCGGATCATGCTTCTGGTGAGCGCCCCGAAGTTCACGTCTGTTCCCATCTCCATTCTTGTCGCAGCAATAGGTTGATCATCGCGTCCTTGCATCACTAGTGGGGCCCAATTGGAAATCTGGTTTTTGTCTTCAGCGTAAACCATGTCTTTAAAAAGCGGGCTGGCCTTTAGTAATTCATATCGCTTGCGCAAAAAATTCACATTGTCATTTCCCCAGACAAAACTCAGATGAGGAACGGCTGAAATGAATTCAGATGAATTGGGCAAATATTTTTTTTGAACGAGATACGCCCAAAACTCTCGCGAGACTTCAAATTGCTCGGCAATTTTTACGGCCTTAGAAATATCTATTGATCCATCGGCTTTTTGGGGCGTGTAATTCAGTTCACAGAAAGCCGAATGGCCAGTGCCTGCGTTGTTCCATGCATCAGAGCTCTCTGTACCCGCCACTTCTAGCCGTTCAAAAATCTGAATCGTGATTTCAGGATTAAGTTCTTTGAGAATCATCCCGAGTGTGGCACTCATGATTCCCGCACCCATCAGTACAACATCGGTTTTCGGAACAAGCGGTCTGATTGCCTGCGACATATAGACGTTTGGTTAATAAACTTTCAATTTAGAGGATCAACCATTGGCCCGCAACAACGATTAAATTTAATTAAGGTGGAAAACCCATCTATGACTTCTTCATCAGGACTTCGTGGTTGCTCCTCCTGATTTGAAATCTTATCCCCTCTTTGTAAATTAACAAAATACTTAGGCTCCTGTGAGCATCGAAGTGAACGTTGTCCATTTTAAGCAGCAATCGTGTAGAAATGATTTTATAAAGATGCGCAAAAGCGTTTCCACAGTTCTCATTCTTTGTATTTCAACAATCGGTTGGGGTCAACCTTCGAACCTCCGACTTGAAAACTTTAATACAGAGGCTGGATTGTCTCAAAACTTAGTCTATTCAATCGCCCAGGATAAACAAGGATTTCTGTGGTTTGGAACGGACGAAGGTCTCAACCGTTTTGATGGATACGAGTTTAAAGTATTCAGACACTCGCCTCAAGACTCAACGTCAATCGTTGATAATTCGATTCATTCATTGTTGGTAGACCACACCGGAATTTTATGGATTGGCACTAACAATGGCATAAGCAAATATAACCCGATCACAGAATCGTTTGAAAATTTGCAGGTTGACTTCCTCGATGTTACTAAGCCCAATGGCACAGGTGTAAATGTTATTAAAGAAGACAAGAACGGAAATATTTGGATAGGATATTTGGGGAGCGGAATAGATGTATTTAAACCGGGAGAAAAAATAATTCTTCATTACACCACTCACCGCGAGGCAAACGATCCGCAAAGACTCCCTGATGATTACATCACCTCTCTTGAATTTTTAGAAATGGGTGAGACAGTAGTAGGTACGCGCAGTGGTTTGGTTTTTATCGGAGCAGATGGAAACTTGATGCCAACTGAAGTGGCAAGGAAAAAATTTCCCTGGAAAGATGAAATTGATCCTTCAGTCAAGTGCATCTCTGTTTCATCAAACAAAAAAAACCTTTGGGTTGGCACCGAGTCAAAAGGTTTTTATTGGGTGAATCTTCAGAGCAATTCCGCTAAAAATTTCAATACGAAAAATAGCTCCTTACTTTTTAATAATAATGTTCCGGCTGTACTAGAAGACTCCAGGGGAAACGTATGGATTGGGGGAGAGGCAATTTATATTTTTGAAAAAAAGAACAATGACCTGTTGACTTACAACGAGCGCGGTGTGCTCAATAATGCTGAAAACAAAAACCCGGTGCTCTCGATTTTTGAGGATGCCGAACACAACGTATGGTTTGGAACGTTCAGACTGGGCACTCTAAAGTATAACTTACAAGCAGCACAAATACTTCACTACCATTCCGATCAGGGCAATGGCAGCATCAAGAATAACCAGGTGCTTTCTTTTGTTCAAGATAACAACTCCGGAATTTGGGTGGGTACTGATGGTGGTGGACTCTTTAAATTAAAACGTGATATGTCAGGTTTTGAGCCGGCCTTTGGTAGCAACAATTTCACTTCCCAAGTGATCAAGTGCATGTATAAGGATGGGTCGGGCAATTTTTGGATTGGAACATGGGATGGGGGGATGATGAAATACAATTCATTGACAGGCGCTGTTGAGATTTTCAGTCTGGAGAAAAAAAACTTTGCCAGCAGACACGTTTGGGATTTTCAAGGTGATTCAAACGGAGATTTGTGGATCGCAACTTTGCGCGATGGACTCTGCCACTTTAATCTTAAAACAAAATCATACACATATTATAAAAGTGACCCGGGCGATTCAACTTCTTTAGTTAACAATGACGTTTTAACCATCTTCCTTGATTCTGAAAATATTTTGTGGATTGGAACAGCAGACGGACTGAGCGTCCTTTATCCGGGAAGCAAAAAATTTGTAAACCGGCAAAAGAAGGACAGCATCGCGAATGCGCTTTGTTTTTATGAAGACCGGCTCAAACGAATATGGATAGGTACAAACGGTGGTGGGATTATTCTGATAGACAAGAAATTGCACATTTTGAAAATGATCACAGAGAAAGACGGCCTTCCCAGTTCAACCATTTGTGCAATTCTGCCCGATGAAAAAAATAATTTATGGGTGACTACCTATAGAGGTTTGGTGAAAATTGATTTGAAAGATTTTGTTATTGAGGAAGTGCCCCAAGCCGCAGGGCTACAAGGAAAAGAATTTATTGCGAGGTCTGCCTTGAAGACCAATGACGGAAGGTTGCTTTTTGGCGGTGTCAATGGCTTTAATTTGTTCCATCCAGACAGTCTCATCGTTAATCCGACCATTACTAAAATCGTTTTCACTTCACTAAAGATCCAAAGCGAAGAAATCAAGCCCGGCCAAGTTTACAAGGGCAGAAAAATATTGGACGAGTCCATTTCCGTAGCAGAAAAAATCATATTAAGCTATCAGGACAATTCCTTCACTCTTTCCTTTTCACCTTTAGTTTACAACTGGCAGAGCAATATTCGCTACAGTTACCAACTAGAAAATTTCGACCCCGACTGGCAATACATCAGTACGCAAGGGAGGTATTTGCACTACACCAGTTTGGACCCTGGTAACTACAATTTAAAAATCAGGACCTCATTCGATGGAAAACATTGGAAGGAATTAAAACAACTTCAGATTATCGTAACCCCGCCCTGGTGGGAAACGACAGTTGTTAAAGCACTTGCGATTGCATTAGCAGGTCTGCTTCTTTATAGCATTTACCTGGGAAGAGTGAAGTTATTAAAAAGACAAAAAGAAAAATTGGAAACATTAGTTCTAAAAAGAACGAGTGATCTGAAAAAATCAAATAATGAGATTCAACTTTTGCTGAGAGAATCGGCCGAACAAAAACACCAGATTGAGGAGCAGAACCATGAACTTAAGCAAACCAATGATGCCGTTGTTCAACAGCGCGATGTGCTTGAGCTGAAAAGTGTTGAACTTGAGAAAGCACATCAAAAAATGCAAGAAATCAACTCTAACCTTGAGTTGCTGGTGGAGAAGAGAACACAAAAACTTTCCAACACGTTGAGAGAACTGGAAACTTTCCTTTATCGGGCTTCCCATGATTTACGCGGCCCTATTTCAAGCATGCTTGGATTACTGAATGCAGGCGCGCTTGAAGACCAGGGTCAACTGAACACCGTGTATTCAGGGCTTTTTCGCAAGACAGTTTTAAAACTGGATAACACCCTTACGAAACTTTTACTGAAACATACCCTTGAGAGAAAGAAGGTTGTAAGCGAAATTTTTTCAAAAGCGGAATTAGAAAAATTCATCAAAAATATTCTGCCGGAGATTCCTTCCTTTAGAATTGATGATTTTGAAATGAAAATAGAGGAGCATGTCCGGCTCTCTACGGACCGCCTTATATTGAAAACAATTTTGGTCAGTTTGTTGGAGAATGCATTTTTTTTCAGCGCCTCATCATCGAATAAAAAAGTAATGCTCGTAATGAAAGAATCTACTAACGGATGCATTCTTGAAGTGAAGGATTTTGGTGCCGGAATAAATCCGGAACAGAAAGAGAAAATTTTCCAAATGTTTTATCGGGGTCACGAGTTATCAACAGGAAACGGCCTTGGCCTTTATATGCTAAAAAGTGCACTTGAAAAAATTAACGCCCGGGTTGAGGTTATTTCTGAGGAAGGAAAGTTTTCAATCTTTGTCGTGCATTTTTCAGTTGTACCAATTCACTCAACTACCCAGTTTCCTTTCATATGATCGTCTCTACCCACTTGCATCTATTATAAAATTTTTTGATGCCGTGGCACATTGAAATACGCCTCTTCATTTCAGTAGTTCAATTTTTTTACAATCTTTGGAATTGATCAAACGGATAACCATACCTAAACCATTATGAGAGCAATCATTCAACGAAAAGTTTCACTTGCGATTTGCTTCATGGCAAGTGTTAATATGTACGCACAACTAACAGGTACTACTTATGCCGAAGCTCAAAAATCAAAAACAGCAATATGGACTTTTGATTATACGGAAACCCCTGGTTTTGCAAGCAAGCAAACGAATGGATCAATACAAGGTCTGGCTGTTGAGGTGATGAAAAAGTTTGCCGACTACGTTCAGCAAACAGAAGGTATCAAAGTGGTTTACGAATTTAAAGGGAAAGATCCGGCAGACTTCAAGGGTTTTCTGGAGGAAGTTAAAGCCAGCAAAGGAGGCGTTTTTGGATTGGGAAATATCACGATCACCGAAGCCAGAAAGAAAGAATATCAATTCAGCCCTTCCTTTATAAAAAACATTTCCTTGCTCTGCACACACAAGGATGTGCCAACACTGGAAAGTTTGGATAAAGCCGCAACGGCATTCGCTAACTTTAAAGGCATTGCAGTGGCTGGATCTACTAATGAAAAGGCGGTAATGAACCTAAAAGCAAAATATATTCCGACCGCAGTTATCCAGCGCGTGGAGAGTAACCAGGAAGCAGTTGATGCAATAGTGAAAGATAAGCAGGCATTCACTAACACCGACTTCACATTTTACTTGAATGCACAACGCCTAGGCTTCCCAATCAAACGACACCCTGTAGGAGATGAATCCTCGGAGGAGTTTGGTATTATCATGCCTAAGAGCAACGACTGGGCACCACTCATGAATAAATTTTTAACTGCCGAATTTCTAAAATCAGATGACTACAAGAAAATGCTTTATGCAAATATCGGTGCAAACGGAGTGAAGTTAATGGAGTCTTTTGGGAAGAAATAAGAATTAATGATCTAATCAATAAATACCTTTCTCAACATTGCGTGCATAGACTTTAGACAAACTGTGATTGAATAACTAGCGGGGAGTAAGTATGACTAAGTGGCTCATTATTTTTTTGACATTCTCTCAGTTGGCATTTGCCCAACAGATAATCAGCGGAAAAATTGTTGATGCAGAAACCGGCAAGCCAATTTCATTTGCTTCTGTCAGTATAGTCGGAACTTCCAAAGGCACGAGTTCCAATCTCAATGGCGAGTTCACCTTGCCCGTTTCAGAATCTGTTTCTTTAAAAATAACCTGTGTTGGTTACGAATCTGTCGAGATCAATGGAGCGGCAGGAAACCAACTGATTCAAATGAAACCAATCGCCATACTCCTGAATGCGGTTGTTGTTTTTAATAAGGCCGTTAATCCGAAAAAAATTGTGCGCAGGGCTTTTGCCAGTATTGATCAGAACTATATCGATCATTCTTTCATGCAAAAATTCTTTTACAGGCATTATTGCAAAGATGATTCGGCTTACGGACGGTTGATCGAGGCATTTGTGGATGTGTGGAAAAATGAAGGCTATCATTCACGTCAAAAGTCAGCGGTTGACAAAGAGGAAATTCGGGTTACGCAGCTCAGAAGAAGTTTAGATAGAACAACTTTGGCTCAGGGGCATGAGCCAATCTCTGTTAAAAATATTTTACAAACTGATATCGTAGCATATCAAACCGCAATAAAAAGCGACCACATGTCTTTTTACACGGAAGTAAGCAATCTCAAAACTGATCTCGATAGTTATTCTTTCACATTTGAAGGTATAACTACTTATGATGGCCAGGAGGTTTATGAAATTAGTTATGCGTATAAAAAAGATTCTGCCCTCACTACATCGGGGCAATACCTGACTCTAACTCAAGCTACCGGCTCTTTATTTATTACCACCGATACCTATGCCTTTGTTAAAACTGAAGAAGCAAAACAGTTTGAGCGAAATACCATTCGATCTTCGACTTATTACCGGAAATACAACAACCGGTATTATCCCTATCAATTGATCCGCGAAGGAGAAAATTATCTCTCGGATAACGGCATTCATTCCTTTCATATCGATCTTATGTCGGTGGAAATACGAACTGACGCAAAAGAAAAATTTGTTGGTCATGAACCAGGAAGAGAAGAGTTGCTGAACATTCCTTATGATTCTGTTTTTTGGAGCAACAATGCAGTTTTGAAAACCACGCCCCTCGAAGATGAAATCATTCGCGATTTAGGTGAAGGTATCTCACTAAATAAGCAATTTTATATGTATCGCCAGTACGAAGCAAACTTGCGCGATGGCGGTAAAAATGGAGTCGAAAAATTTAACTGGTTTAAAAAGGAAAGTAAGGGTAAGCGCATTCTTTACCTCTTCTTTTGGTCGAGTGATTGTAAATTGTACTTGACAGATTTGGAGCTTGCCAAACAACTCAATAAAAAATACCGGAATAGAATTGCTTTTGTCTTCCTCTCTTTGGACGAAGATGAAATGCAATGGCAACAAACAGTTTCAAAGTACGCTTTGTATGCAGATGGAATTATCAACTATCGAATTGGAGAATATTCGGAAATACAGAAATTCTTTAGGGTTGCTGACCCTCCCGCCTTTATTCTAATATCCCGAAGTGGCGAAGTGTTCGATTCAAATGGCAAACGCCCGAGCAATCCTGCTCTTGAAGACGATTTTAAATTATTGTTGGGAAAATCGAATTGATCAGAATAAAAAAACCCGGAATCTCCGGGTTTTATCTTACCACTTACTTATGTCTTGAATTTTTTGTCTAAAAAGGATACTCGCCTTTTTCAATCGCATAGTTTGCTACTTTGCGTCTGGCATTTTTCAAGTTGTAGGGATCGATTTTAGCGAAGCGTTTCAGGCCAAGCATCATCAGACGAAGCTCATCGCCTTCAGCAAAAGCATAGACCGCTTGCTTACCTGCAGAGGCAGCTTTCTCTACAGCTGAATGCAAATAGATAAGCGCCATTTCTTTCTGAATCTCACACGCCTTCTCACCTCTCTGGCTAATCAGCTTTTCTACGCGAAGCAAAACAGACTCAGCGACATAAATTTCGATGAGCATATCAGCCAGGTTCATGAGCACTTCCTGTTCATCTGAAAGTTTCATCATGAATTTTTGAACTGCTGCGCCCGCTACTACAAGCCCCGCCTTTTTCAAATTCGCCAATGCCTTTTTCTCTTTCACAAAAATTCCTTCTTCATCGCTTGCTCCAAAGTCAGGTATGGACATCAATTCTTTTTGCACCGCCATAGCCGGACTCATTAAGTCAATAGAGCCTTTCATGGCACGCTTCATCAGCATGTCGATAGTAAGCAAACGGTTGATCTCGTTTGTCCCTTCAAAAATTCTGTTGATGCGCGCATCGCGATAGGCACGGTCCATAGGGCCTTCGGCCGAGAAGCCCATGCCACCATATATCTGAACGCCTTCGTCTACAGTAAAATCCAATACTTCAGAGCCATGCACTTTCAGGATGGCACATTCAATGGCAAAATCTTCCAGCGCCTTTAAACGTGCTTTAGCTGAATCCATTCCTCCGGCAACCAAAGCATGATAAGCATCATCGATGTTTTGTGAAGCACGATAGTGCGCAGATTCGCTTGCAAAAATTCTAGTTACAGCCTCGGCAATCTTGTGTTTGATCGCACCGAAATTTGATATCGGTGTTCCAAACTGCTTGCGCTCGGTTGAATATTTGATCGCCTTTGAAATCGCCATCTTACTTCCGCCCACAGCCGCCACTCCTAATTTGATTCGGCCAATATTCAAAATGTTTACTGCGATCTTAAACCCATTCTCACGTTCGCTCAACAAATTTTCGACAGGCACTTTGCAGTCGTTGAAGAAAATCTGGCGGGTAGACGAGCCTTTGATGCCCATCTTCTTTTCTTCTTCATTCATGGTAATTCCACCGAAAGCTTTCTCAACGATGAACGCGCTCAAATTTTTGTCGTTATCAATTTTCGCAAAGACTACATAGATGTCGGCAAAGCCGCCATTGGTGATCCACATCTTTTGTCCGGTGATCACATAGTGCTTTCCATCGGGAGTCAATACAGCTTTGGTTTTTCCGCTGTTGGC
The DNA here is from genome assembly GCA_016178785.1 of Bacteroidota bacterium. Lineage (GTDB taxonomy): Bacteria > Bacteroidota > Bacteroidia > Cytophagales > Cyclobacteriaceae > ELB16-189. The sequence continues at coordinate 98,425 of JACOSO010000086.1, forward strand.
GTCCGACCCAGAATCTGGTTCGGTTAAGCAGTAAGCAGCTTTCCATTCTCCTGTAGCCAGTTTAGGAATATATTTTTTCTTCTGAGCATCGCTACCATAGTATAAAATCGGAAGGGTGCCGATGCCGGTGTGTGCAGAAAGAGCAACCGCAACGGAGTGACCACCTCCAATCACCTCAGCTACGAGCATGGTTGTATTGAAGTCCATGCCAAAGCCCCCGAGTTCTTGCGGCACTGATGTGCCGAGCAAACCAAGTTCGCCCGCCTTGTCCAAAATATGTGGCATCAACTTCGGGTCTTTCATCGAATCGATTTCATCCAGCTTGGGATAAACTTCTTTCAAAAGAAAATCTTTGCATTGCTGCATGATCATCTTTTGCTCTTCATTGAATTCTTCAGGAATGAAGATGTCCTGTGCCTGAGTTTCGCGAATGAGGAACTCGCCTCCCTTGATTGCTTTTTTTGTTTCTACCGTTGTTTGCATATTTCTTGATTTGGAGTGATTCAGTCAATAGTAGGCAGTCGGCAGGATGCAGTTGACAGTTCTAAAAAATTTCTGCCTACTGCTACCTGCCTACTGCTGACTTTTAATTTAATAGCTCATAAATCCCCGCAACTCCCTGCCCACCTCCAACACACGCTGTCACCATTCCGTACTTTTTCTTTTGCCTTCTCAATTCATTGAAGAGTTGGACTGACAAACGAGCGCCTGAAGAACCGAGTGGATGACCTACCGCAATGGCTCCGCCATTCACATTTAATTTTTTGCGATCAATGTTTAATTCTTTGGCTACTGCCAATGACTGGGCAGCGAAAGCTTCATTCAACTCGATTAAGTCAATGTCATTCAATTTCAGGTTTGCATTTTTCAATGCCTTCGGAATCGCTGCTACAGGACCAATGCCCATAATTCTAGGATCAACACCTGCAGTAGCATAGCTCACCATTCTTGCGATTGGTTTGAGGTTTAATTGCTTTACCATTCTCTCGCTCATCACCGCTACAAAGGCAGCGCCATCAGAAGTTTGTGAAGAGTTTCCTGCTGTCACTGTTCCGCCAACAGCAAACACAGGCTTTAATTTTGATAACCCTTCGACAGTAGTATCTGAGCGAATACCTTCGTCCGTAGCGACAACAAACTCCTTGGTTTTCTTTTTCATATTCTCATCCACGTAAGTTTCTTTTACCGTGATGGGAACAATTTCATCTTTAAATTTTCCTTCTTTCCATGCTGCGGCTGCTTTCATATGCGATTCGTATGAAAACTGATCCTGCTCTTCGCGCGAAATTTTGTACTGCTTCGAAACTTCTTCAGCAGTCAAACCCATGCTGGTGTAGTACGTAGGATTATCTTTAGCAATACTATAATTCAATGCTGTCTTAAAACCCATCACCGGCACGAGCGACATTGACTCGGTGCCTCCGGCAATAATTATTTCTGCCTGGCCCGCCTGAATACGCTGACTTGCTATAGCAATTGTTTCAACTCCTGATCCGCAGTAGCGATTCACTATCATACCCGGCACATCTGTACCGAGTGCAAGAAGGGCGATGATTCTTCCCATCTGCATACCTTGCTCAGCTTCGGGCACGGCATTACCTACGATGAGGTCATCGACCATTTTATTTTCCAATCCCGGAATTGATTTGACCAAATGTTTGATCACGTCAGCCGCCAAGTCGTCAGGGCGCGTAAATCTGAATCCTCCCTTCTTTGCTTTACCTACTCCGGTGCGAAAGCCGGCAACTATATATGCATCCATAAGTTGTTATTTTAAGTTGGCAGTAGGCAGACGGCAATTGGCAGTCTCACTACTAATTAATTTGTTTACTAAAATCTAAAGTCAGCAGTCACTTACACTTCAACTTTTATTTTTTCTTTCGGCAAAAATTTTTCTGGGTTTTCTAACATGCCGTTGAGCATTCTGCCCACCTCTTCTGCATCTTGTTCTAATTCCAAAAATTTTTCGTGCTCGATATAAGAACTCTCAATTGAAAATTCTAGCCAAACTATAGTTTCACTGTTTTCGCCATCAGCATCAGAGATCTTATTGACAAAATATCCTTGGTATTTTCGTTTCCTATAAGCTTCGGCAATGCAAGTGCAAACAGAACGAGATGACCTTCGAATTTGATCTGTCAAAGAATATTTTTCTTCAGGCGGAAAAGCCTTTGTGATATGGAATATTTTCATTGCCAAAGCAAATGCCTTTTGATAAACAATTAAATCTCTATATCCCTTTGACTTTGTCATACTGCCTTTCATAATTTGAAAAGTTGGCAGTCTGCAGAATGCAGCGGCAGCCTGATTACTGCCTACTGGAAACTGCCTACTGCTACTTTTAGTTTCTCAATGGTTTCCCTCCTGTCAATATTGCCTGAATCCTTTCCAATGTTTTCTTCTCCCCGGTGAGCGATAAAAATGCTTCGCGCTCGAGGTCAAGTAAATATTGTTCGCTTACTTCCTGGGGAGAAGTCAGGTCGCCTCCGCACATTACGTTAGCAATCCACTTCGCTACTTTGGCATCATGATCGGAAATATAATTTCCCATGCGCATGCCTTGCAAGCCTGCGAGGAAGAGCGCCTGACCTGTGCGACCTAATACTTTTATATTTTTTGCTTGCGGCAACATGGTGTAGCCTGCATCGGCAAGTTCTATTACTGCCTCTTTCGCATCTGCGAGCTGACGGTCTTTGTTCATTGAAACACGATCCAGCTTTTTCAAGATTCCAAGTTCACGGGCTTCTTCAGCTGATGTTGCAACTTTTGCTGTCGCAATGGTCATGAATGCATTTTGCAGCGCATTCAATTCTACGTCACCTTCCTCCATCGCATCGCTGACGCGCTTGGTGAATTCTTTGGTGCCACCACCACCAGGGATAAGCCCCACACCTACTTCAACCAAGCCGATATAAGTTTCAGCAGCGGCCTGTGCTATGTCGGCATGCATTGTCATTTCACAGCCTCCACCCAGCGTGCGCCCTTGCGGACAAACCACCACCGGAACTGACGAATAACGAATGCGCATCACCGAATTCTGAAATGCCTTGATCATAAAATCGATCTCGTCATATTCTTGCTCGATGGCGTACATGAATACAAGACCAAGGTTAGCACCCAATGAAAAATCTGGCCCCTGGTGACCGATCACCAATCCACGATAATTTTTTTCTGCAAGGTCTATTGCCTTGTTCATTCCCTCGATCACCGCACTTCCCAGCGTATAGCTTTTGCTGTGCCACGCGAAGTCGAGCACACCATCTCCGGTGTCGTAAATTCTGGAGTCAGCATTTTTCCAAACGATGTTTTCACTTTTGTTTTCAAGAATGATGAAGCTCTCCTTGCCGGGAATGGCTTTGTATGACTTTGTGGGTATGTCATAATATTTTTTCTGGCCACCTTCACTTTTGTAAAATGATTTGTTGCCCGAAGCAATCATGTCATAAACCCATTGTGCGGGTTTGTAGCCGGCAGCTTCCATGAGAGGAAGACTTTTTTCGGCACCCACCGCATCCCATGTTTCGTATGGGCCGAGTTCCCAGCCAAAACCTCCACACACGGCATCATCTATTCTGAAAAGTTCATCGCTGATTTCCGGAATTCGATTACTTACATATTTAAACAGGTCGAAAAAACAATCACGATAGAAATCACCGGCCTTGTCTTTACCTCCAAGCAAAACTTTGAAGCGATCTTTCAGGTTGTCGATCGTTTTCGTGGTTTCGAGTGTAGCAAATTTGATTTTCGTCTTGGGTTTATATTCTAATGTCTTAAGATCGAGCGTGAGGATTTCAGTTTCGCCTTTGGCGCTCTTGGATTTCTTATAAAAGCCCTGACCTGTTTTATCTCCCAGCCATTTGTTTTGATCAAGCCTGCCTACAACTTCCGGAAGTTTAAACATTTCGCGGCCCTCATCATTTACTAAGCCCGCGTATAGGTTATTGGCAACCTTCACAAGTGTGTCAAGGCCAACTACATCCGAAGTTCTGAATGTTGCAGACTTTGGTCTTCCGATTACTGGCCCCGTGAGTTTGTCGATCTCGTCAACGTTGAGGTCAAATTTTTTCATGGAATCGATCACTTTCAAAAGCCCCCAAACACCTACACGATTGCCAATGAAAGCCGGAGTGTCCTTGCAGAGTACGGTTGTTTTGCCAAGGAAGAGGTCACCATAATGCAATAAGAATTTAGTGACTTCCGGGTCGGTCTTAGGTGTCGGAATAATCTCCAGAAGTTTTAAATAACGGGGAGGATTGAAAAAGTGTGTGCCCGCAAAATGTTTCTGAAAATCTTCACTTCTTCCTTCGGCCATCAAATGAATTGGAATTCCTGATGTGTTAGAAGTAATCAGTGTGCCCGGTGTTCTATGTTTCTCTACTTCTTCGTAAACTTTCTTTTTGATATCGAGATTTTCAACCACAACCTCGATGATCCAATCCATGCTTTTGATTTTAGGCATATCATCCGTGAAGTTGCCAAGCTTTACCCTGGAAGCAAGCTTCTTGCTGAAGAGTGAAGCGGGGTTGGATTTCAAAGTTGCATCGAATGAGCTCTGCACGATGCGATTCTTAACAGCAGGATGATCGAGCGTCAGATTCTTTTTCTTCTCGTCATCGGTAAGATCTTTGGGGGCGATGTCAAGCAGTAAAACTTCGCAGCCGATATTTGCAAAATGGCAAGCAATGCGCGAGCCCATGATACCCGAGCCAAGGACGGCTACTTTCTTGATGGTTCTGTTCATAAATTAATTTTCAATTTTCCAATTCTCAATTAGCCAATTTAAAAAAATCGGCCAGTTGAATCATTGACTAATCAGTTAATTGTTTTTTATAAATGTCCGTTCGCTTTGAGAGTGCCTGAATCTGCTGAATCACATCGAAAAACGTATTCAGCTTCTGCAGCGGAATTTCTTCACGAACTAATTCATTGAACTTGATAACGATTTCCTTCGCGTTCTCTCTTTGCTTTCTTCCTTCTCTTGTCAAAAAAATCCGGACTGAGCGCTTATCTTTTTTATCCGTTTTGCGGATAATCAATTTCTTGTCTTCCATCGATTTTAACAATCGGGTAAGACTCCTGGGTTCCAATCCCATTTGCGGTGCTATTTTCGTAGCAGGTGTTCCGTCATCGCCATGAATGGTAAGCAAAGCAAACCCAATGGACATTGTGCCACCGAATTTCGCAGCCTGTTGATTATAAAAGCGTGAAATGCCGTGCCAAGCCGTGCGTACGTGATGATCGATGGTTTCTTCGCGCTTCATTATAGGATGACGAAGGTATAAAAATTTGTTATGCACGCATACTATTTGTTAAATTTTTTTTGCGACCTGACGCCAAAGCATTCAAAGACGATTTCTTACCTTCATAAAATAAAACCATTTATGAAAATTATTCTATTCTTAGTTTTAGGTGCGTTGGGCTTTACTTTTCAGAATCAGAAGGACAAAGAACTTGTATGCCTCCCTTGCGGACGCGAATGCGATAATCAAGTCTATTCTAAACCAGGAAACTGCCCTTCATGCAACATGAAAATGGTGGAAAAATCCTCCATTCACTTTAAAAACATCTCGGTTAATGAACTTTGTAATCAAATAAAATCCAATCCTGATGCAATACTCCTTGATGTTCGCTCTGCTGGAGAATTTGGCGGATCATCAAAAGAAGTACCCACTTTCGGGCATTTTAAAAATGCGATTAATGTGAATGTCACTGATTTAGAAAATCGGGTGAAGGAGTTGGAGAAATACAAGGCAAAAGAGGTCTTGGTTTACTGCAGCCATGCGCACCGAAGTGCAGTAGCAAGCTATTTTCTAAGCACCCATGGTTTTACAAATGTGAAAAATATGAAGGGAGGGGTCTCAACCATTGATCAGCAAAGCAATGATTGCCTAAAGAAATCTTTTGTGGTCCACGACCATTAAAGAATGAACATATTGTTTACCCTCTCTTTATCCTTCTAACTACTTGCGCGCCAAGGCTGATTGACCTTACAAGGCTTGTGGATTTTGTTCACATTAATGGAATCTGATTAGTATTTTGCATTACTATGTTTAAGTGGGTCCTTGTTTTTTCTTTTTTCTTTTTTATCCTTTCAACTAAGCTTGATTTTGCGCAAACAATCGAAAGTGCGGATAGCCTAAAAGGGCTGCTTGACAGAAAAGAAGATTCTGTGAAAGTTGATATCCTCAATCAGTTAGTTATTCACTTGCGTGAAGGCAACAATGTTGAGGCAATGCAGTATGCTGAACAAGCCCGCGATCTTTCTGAAAAACTAAATTACAAAAGAGGGCTGGCTGGCGTCTTGGGCAACATTGGTTGGATCCATTACAGGAGAGGTGAATTCCCGGCTGCACTCGAGCAGGCCACGCAGTCACTCGCTATTTCTGAATCAATTAAGGATTATGATGAACTAGGCAGGGGTCTCAACAATCTCGCTTCTATTTATGTAGAGCAAAAGGATTACACAAAGGCTTTGAGCAATTTCAAGCAGGCACTTGCCTGGGGTAAAAAAACTAAAAACAAGTACACCATTGGTCGCAGCTACAATAACATTGCTTATGTTTTCTTCCTCACCAATCAACTCGATTCATCCAAACGCTATGCAGAGTCCGGAGTGATCGCTACGCAGGGTTATTCGGCTGGTTTTGCCTGGCGTACTTTGGGAGACATCTATGAAAAACAAAATAAAATCCCTGCGGCCGAAAAAAATTATTTAAAGTCAATCGCAGTCGCTGATTCGAATAAGAATTATACACTTCGTGTCTCTACGGCACATCGTCTGGGCAAGATGTATCTTAACCACGGGCAATCAACAAAAGCGGAATACGTCCTGAAAGCAAATGAAGAACTTTGCAGCAAATTTCATTTCAGAAATGAGCTAGTGAATACCTATAAACTACTAGCCCTTCTTTACAAGGGCAACTCAGACTTTGGTAAGGCTACCAGTTACTATGAGAAATTTATTTCCCTTAACGACTCGCTTTATAATGAAACAACGGTAAAGCAGTTGGCAATGCAGGAAGACAGATACAAATCGCAGCTTCAGCAATCGAAAATAGATTTGCTTACTAAAGAAAGTGAATTAAAGGACAAGGAAATCAAAACACAGCGATTGACTTCCGTAGTAGCTGTAATCGTGCTGATGTTATTTATTGCGCTGGCAACCCTATTGTATAGAAGCAATCAGAAGATCAAATCGACAAATCAACAACTCGAACAAAAAAATACCGAGATACTGGCCCATGACGAAGAACTTTCGCGGCTCAATGCCACTAAAGACAAACTTTTTTCCATTATCTCACACGATCTTCGCGGCCCATTCAATTCTCTCAGCGGCCTGCTGCACATGAATGAAAAGGGATATATCAATGAAGGTGATTTCAAAAAACATATAGAAGAACTTTCTAAGAATACGTTTCGAACAAAAGAACTATTGAACAATCTTTTGCTGTGGAGTACTGCCCAACTAAAAATAGATAAAGCCCGGCCAGTTAAATTCAATATTAAATCCGTAGTGAATGAGGTGATTTTGTTATACGAAAGCCCGGTGCGAGAGAAAGATATCAAGATCGTTAACCAAGTAACAGATCAACAAGCATGGGCAGACGCTGACATGATCAGCGTAGTGCTAAGGAATATTCTTTCGAATGCGATTAAATTTTCTTTTAAGGGTAGTACCATTACTATCGGCTCCAGTGTTGAAAATCATGAGTTAAAGTGTTTTGTAAAAGATGAAGGACAAGGGATACCGAAAATTTTTCTCGACAAACTTATTTCCGGAGAAATAATGACAACCAAAGGTACTGCTAATGAAGTGGGGACTGGCCTTGGACTTCAGTTATGCATTGATTTTGTAAATAAAAATGGAGGCCGCCTTGGAGCCGAGAGCGAAGGTAGCGAAGGCGCAACATTCTGGTTTACTTTGCCACTCAAAGGCGAGGGCCAGCGAATTTCTTGACGCATTTGAGGGTTATTTTTTTGTTAATCGTTTTCCTACCCGGCCTTTTTGGCTTTGCATCCGTTTAACCGTTGTTTGCACATAGGAAAAGGTATTTCAAAACCTCAAAATCAAAGTCTATGAAAAAGATAGCTCTGTTCCTTTTTGGCATTCTTCAAATCAACTATTCGCAAGCGCAAGACATCACTGTTCTAGTAAGTCCTCAGTGGCTGTCTGAGCACAAGTCGGATGCAAACCTTGTTCTGCTCCAAGTGAATTTTTTAAAAATCGATTATGATGACGAGCACATTGCCGGTGCCCGTTATTTATGGCCAGGCTGGCTTGCGCCTGATTCTCCGGTCGGTGCGATGAATGATCCCGATCCCGTCAAAGCAAAAGAAGTAATTGAATCTCTGGGCATTTCAAATGACTCTCATGTTGTTCTTTGCCATGTGCGCGGAGAAGTCTCTCCAACAGCGCGAATGTTTTTGACATTAGAGAATTTCGGATTAAAGGGTCACGTTTCATTTCTCAATGGTGGTGTTGATGCATGGAAGAAAGCTGGGTATCCTGTGACCAAGGATGTCCCAACTTTTAAAAAAGGAAAATTCAAAATAAACAAGGGAGCATTGGTTGTGGACAAGAATTATGTGTTGAAGCATTTACATTCAGATTCAGTTACTATTGTCGATGCCCGCATGAAAAGGTTCTATGACGGAGAATCAACAGGCAATCCTCGTGATGGTCACATTGCCGGGGCGAAAAACATTCCGTATACAGAAATGATTGACGCGACCAACGTTTTCAAATCAGATGAACAACTTCAAGCTTATTTCACTCCCGTAAGTGAAGCAAAAAAACCGATGGTGGTTTATTGTTTCATCGGTCAGACCGCGAGTGTGGTTTATATGGCCGGAAGAATCTTGGGCTACCCCATGAAATTGTATGACGGCTCAATGCAGGAGTGGAGCCGCATCAAAGAATTGCCGATGGAAGTCACAGAAAAAAAAGAAAAGTAGCTGACTTAATTTGATTGCACCTTTTCGCGTTTACGAATCCGACTACTGCGTCTTTGACTCACTGGGTGTTTAAGCCTTTCGCATTTCTTTTATTACTTTCATTGCCGAATAATGTAAGTCCATGTCAAACATCTCCGTATTGAATTCTTTTTTGAAGTGGGAAAAAGAAAAACCCGATCTTATTTTTCTTCGTCAACCCGTGCAAGGCAAATGGCACGAGTGGTCATACAAAAGCGCAGGGCAAGAGATTAGAAAAATTGCTTCGGGCCTTCAGTCGATGGGCTTGCCCAATCGGAGCAACATCGCCATCCTTTCAAAAAACTGTGCTCATTGGCTGATGGCAGATCTCGCTATTATTATGGCAGGCTATGTTTCGGTTCCGCTTTATGCTAACATCAGTGACGCCTCTATCAGACAAATTTTAGAGCACAGCGAGTCCAAAGCAATCTTCATTGGCAAGCTGGATGATTATGAAAAGCAGAAAGAAGGAATTCCATCATCCGTAAAAAAGATCAGTATCGATTTTTTCGGAATTGCAGAGGGTGAATTGGTCAGCGAATGGTTATCTAATCAAAAACCGCTTGAAAAAATTGCCGAATGGAATCCGGATGAGTTACTGACAATCATGTACACTTCGGGAACAACGGGTAAACCCAAAGGAGTAATGTTCAATCCTCAAGCTTTCGGTCATGCTATAAAAGTTGTCATGGATTATCTCGATCGCGTGAAACCTCTCCCTCCACATCCTGTTTTATTTTCGTACTTGCCACTGTGTCACATTGCCGAACGCCATCTTACGGAAGCGTTGGGCTGCGAAACCGGTGCTTCGATTTCTTTTGTTGAGTCGCTTGATACCTTCGCACGAGATCTGGCTTCGGTTCGACCCCATTTATTTTTTGGTGTGCCTAGGATATGGGCGCGTTTTCAGGAAAAAATATTGGAAAAACTTCCTCCCAAGAAATTGGATATCTATTTGAAAATTCCTTTGCTGAATTCTTTCATAAAAAAAATACTGTCAAAAAAGCTCGGGCTGTCACGAAGTGTAATCAATGCTTCAGGTGCTGCTCCGATGCCCGCTTCGCTTCTCACGTGGCTTGATCAGTTAGGAATTGAAGTACACGAGATATACGGAATGACAGAGAATTGCGCACTATCGCATGGCAATCAGGAAGAAAGACGCCACGGTACAGTTGGCAAATTGATGAAGTCGGTCGAAGCAAAATTTTCAAACGAAGGAGAAATACTTACTCGTCATAAAGCTTTGATGATGGGCTACTACAAAGAACCTGTTATGACTGCCGAAGTTTTTGCATCGGATGGTTTTTTGAAAACTGGTGATATCGGATCCCTGGACAAAGACGGATTTCTCACCATCACCGGGCGTATGAAAGACAATTTCAAAACGGATAAGGGAAAATATGTGTCACCCTTGCCAATGGAATTGCGATTGTCAAAAAACAGCGACATAGGGCAAGTGTGTGTCGTAGGTATGGGAATACCTCAGCCTATTGCACTCATCAATTTGTCGGAAGTTGGTAAAGCAAGATCAAAGGGAGAGATCATCAAAAGCCTGTCAGCTTCTATCGCTGAAGTAAACAATACGGTGGAAGATTATGAGAAATTAAAGAAAGCTGTCATCATGAAAGAGGATTGGACGATTACAAATGGATTAATGACACCGACCCTAAAAATCAAGCGTAACGAAGTCGAGAAAATTCATTTGCCAAAGTACCCGATGTGGTACACGATTGAGGGACCTGTTGTATGGGAATAGCCCTCACCCGTCCTCGTTCCTTGGACACCCTCTCCCCCAGGGAGAGGGAAGGGGTGAGGGCTAGAAGTACTGCCCAACATGACTGTTGGCGAAAAAGAAATAAATAAAAAATCCATTCAAACAGGTAGCTGAAATGAAGTTAAGGCCCATCGTGTTTGAAAAATTTGCTTTTACAGGATCATTCCACACCCTCACGAACCAAATCATAAAAAAAAGAATCACTGGGGCTAATGCAACCACAAATGCAAAACTATACTCGGAGGAAAAATAGGTATTGAAATAAAGAATGAATCCGAGCGATGCCAACGCAAAAACGAGTTGAACAAAAATAAAGGTGCCCCGAATACCGAGAAGCATGCTCATCGTTTTATCACCATGTTTAGCATCTTCTTCGTGCTGATATACTTGAGTCATCGGGTAATTACCGAGCAGCATAATTGTAGTGAGCAACGCAGGCAATATAACTTTAGCTTTCATCAAATTATCAATTTCAAAATTATTGATGGCGATGTAGCTCATCATGAACGTGAAGCAACCTTGAAAAAGGCCAACGGTGAGCCAACCGATCACCGGATATTTTTTTAATCGAATAGAAGGGTGGCTGTAAGCTTTTGATATAAGTCCGTAAATCAAAATCAGTGCAGCAAAAAGCAAATTGATTTTTAAGTAGGCGAGAGCTATCGCCATTGAATCAAACAAGAGAGAAACATAATAAAGACTCTTATTTACAGGTGGAGGATTCTTCAATCCACCTATACTCTTTTCGTCTTTATCAAAATAACTATTATATCCATTGCTTGCGGGATACAACAACAGATGAATAATTACAAACGACCACAGCAGCCGACTTTCATTAAAATTTGGCGAGATCCCGAGGGCAAAAAGATAGACGGGTAGAAGAAAATAAGAAAACGAAATTCTTAAGTGGAGTAGGGTGGATAGCATTTGCGGTAATTGCAGTTGAAGATACTGCTTACCCTTAAAGAATAAAATTTATGTCAATGACAGCATCACTTTTTTCATCAATGTCTTTTCATCCGCACTCAATTCAACTTTTTCTTCCGGATGATTTGTGAAGGACTCCAAATCAAAATAAAAACGCAGTCGGTATTTCCATATCAAATCTGCGCCAATGGCCTTCTTTAGTTCTTTCAAGTCACTGCGGTTATGCACCCAAAATAACTGTACTTCTTTATGAGGAATCTCCACAGTTACCTGTCCGCGAAGAAATCTTGAATTGTCATCCAAGCGCTTATGGTGCAGTTCAACGAATCCAGGGTTTCCAACGATATATATAGTTTGCATAGCTTAAAAAATCAGAAGTCGCTAAAACTTACCTCTGCGTACCTTCCTTTACGACAAATTTAGTGCAATGGTTTTACGCAATTTATGTGGTTACACAACCTAATAACATAACAAAACAGGGCCCAATCAATCTTTCTTAGAACTAATGTAATCAAACGCCCAATAAAATTTTTGACGGAAGACTTTTGGCACAATTTTTAATAATTTTAGTTTTATTTTAAATCAGTTCATTAGCTAACAAAAATCAGGTTATGAAAAAGATCATTTGGTGTTTGTCATTGCTTGCGGTTTTATCATCGTGTGGTTCAAGTCCATTTGGACAAAAAGTAAAAGAACCTTTTCGGGGAAGCGCTTATGAATCAAACAATCGTTTCTTTCGTGGAACTGGCAAGGGCGAAAGCTCAGCTGATAATATTGCTCGTGGCAAAGCAGATATTGAAGCAAAAACCATTTTGGCAGGCCAGGTGAATACCACTATGAAGCAAGTTGCTGATCAATACCTCGGTCAAACTCAAAACGATCGAGCAGCCGATGTGGCTGATAAATTTCAAACACTTTCTCGCGAGGTAATGAATACCAACATTGCAGATCTGCGCAAGATTGGTGAACAGAAATATTTCAACAAAAAAGAAAATAAGTACACTGTTTTCATTGCCTACGAAATAAAAAAGAATGCAATGTTTCGTTTCATGAAAAAGCAGGCGAAGACCAACCAACAAATTGACGAACGGCAACAGGAAGTGATCCAGAAAATTTTGGATGAAGAGTTAAAGAAGGCTGATAAGGAAGGCGACTGATTTGAAAATGAGTTGATTTGCTAATTTGAAAATGCTACTCTCAACTACAAATTTTCAAATTTGCTACTCCTCAAAATACACGACATTCAACAACGTAGTACCCACAGCGCCTAACGTTTCTTTGCTTATAATTGAAAGGTTGTCTTTGCGCGAGTGATGGTAATCACCAAAAAAACCAACGCCTGTTTGATAGTGTACAATATCAATCATTGGGATTTTGCCAATCTTATTGACAAACACATGATCATCGGTGATGATGCCTGCAACGTTTGCTTTCACGAAGTAATCCGTATAACCCAATCGCGAAGCAGTGTTCCAAACTTTTTCTACCACAGTCGGGGCAAATTCCAACGAAGTCCATTCCCGAAAAAATTGCGCGTGCTTAGCGCCAACCATGTCAAGTAAAATCCCAAAATAAGCTGTATAGTTTTTCTTATGCTTATGCTTCGCCCAGTATTGCGACCCCAGGCACCACCAGTCTTCATAACCATCGGGCAATTTTAACTTGCTCTCTTCATTTATTTTTTCGCCCCAATCTTCGCCATCAAATAATATCAAGTCAACACCAACTGTTGGAGAATTACTTTTTGAAAGAACGCGTGCTACTTCAAGTAAAACGCCCACGCCACTTGCTCCGTCATTAGCTCCGTCAAAGGGGGCATCTTTTTTCTCTCCATCTTTGTCTGCATATGGTCTTGTATCCCAATGCGCTGCCAGTAAAATTCTTTTTTGTGCTTGTGGGTTATAGCTCGCAATGATGTTTTTCAATTGCACTTTTTGGTTATCCCAGGTAGTGGCATCAAAATCCTGAGTAATAACGGTAGCTCCGAATTTTTTAAACTGATTGATGAAATAGTCAGCAGCTTGTTGGTGCGGCTTCGTATTGGGTACGCGCGGGCCAAACTTTACTTGTTGTTCTACAAAGAAATAGGCGGAGTCAGCATTAAATTGAGGTACTTGAATTATTCGTGCGGGCTTTTCTTCCACCGATTTTTTCTTAGAGGTACATGAGCTTAATGCAAATAAAATTGAGGCCCCAATCAGAATTGATTTTTTGTCGATCATTAGCCTATTCTTGAATTACTTTTTTCCGTTCGTAAAGAACGCCATTTCGCTGGTAATGTTTCCCTGTTAAGGGCAGTCTTGAAAATATTTCCTTCATCTTGTTTTTTTCATCGACAATTATATCGGGCGGATCTTTTTGGAATGATTCGTTGATCCAGACCAGATCTTTGAAATAATCGTGCAACTCAAAAATTTTGACCGACAAATTCCAATTCAAAAAATAGGAAGCCATTTTATTGTTTTCGTACAAGCCAATATTGTTCGATAAGACAAGAATTCGTTTGTCTTTGATCGCTGTTTTTTGATCGGAATTTTCTACGTACATATTTGTATAATCAATCCCAGTCATTTTTTTCTCTTTTGCAGCGAAACTTATTCCGATGATGCCAATGATGAAGATCCATAGCATTGCCTCGGCAATCCATTTTCTACGAATGAGCAGCAGATAATGACTGATAAAATAGGCCACAGAAGGAAGGAACGTTATAAAACTATGAGGGGTACGTTCACGCGCAATAAACACGTTTAATAATGCGATCAGCAACCAAATCAACATCACCTGCAAAAGCTGCGATTGATAGCGGGTAAACCTCGCCTCACGACTTAACATCACCATTGAAAAGAAAAAATAGATGAGAACGGTCAAGCCAAGCCAAAAAAGAGATTGCCAGGATATGAGGACAGTTGAATTAATGGTAAAGTTTGCTCCGTAAAAAAAACCGCCCAGTTCAGAAAGCCCACCTTTGAAGTAATAAAACATTACTAACAAAGAATGCGGAAACAGAAATCCAAACAATAACAGCAGAGACTTTCTTAAATCTATTCGTGTATATGAAAGTAGAATCACGTAAGCACCGATCAGGAAAATCGAATAACTGAACACAAACATCGATGCTATGCCGAGGTACACCCCAAGGTTGAGAATTATTTCATCGCGTTGCACCCTGAATTCGATCTCTTTAAATAGATTGTTGAGGGCGAACAATAAAAATGTGGAAGCCCAAAGCTCGTCTGATAACGAAAGCAGGTCAAACGAAAAGAAGCAAAGCACACCAAAAATCAGTGCGGGGAAGTAATTGTTCTCGTTATAGGCTTTGTTGCGAATGAGGACGAACGAAAAAAATGCGGCTTGAAAAAAAAGAATCAGTAATGCGAGTACATGTCTTGATATCAGCGATCTGCCAAAAATCAACTCAATCCACTTGGCAAACTGTGAGGCAAGCCAGGGTGTGTCGTCTACCACTTGCGCGTACATCGATTTTCCATCATTAAGTGCTTCGCCCAACACCATGTCCTTCAATTCTTGAAGAGTAATTACTTCATGATTAATTAAAAACGGAAGTGAGACAATTACCATCAACCCTAGAACGCCCAAGAGGCGATATGGATCATTGACTCTGAAAAATCGTAGCACTTGGAAATTTTCTTAGCTGCAAATAAATCAAAAATTTAACTGTGATTGCACTGACTACATGACGCTAAAGAAAACTTTTAACCCTGTGGTCTTCCAAAGGGCTTGGGATTGAGTAAAAAATTGGTCCACTGATTTTTCTTCAAAATCATGTAAGCGTCAGCATTGTACCTTCGCAATATCAATTAACCCTTCAGTTTAATCATGCAAATCGAGTAAATCATTCGTTTCTCTTAAGAAGCAAACTAACAATCAAGCCCAAAAAATTTTTCCTGTGAATAATCAAGGTTATCTTTACAGCATGAGCGTGAGGCAGCAAAAATACGGGCGGTTGATCCAAAAAGAGTTAAGTGACATTTTTTTTCGCGACAAGCGAAGCATCCTTGATAATGCCTTCATCACTATTGCCGAAGTAAAAATGAGCCCCGATCTGAGCGTGGCCAAGGTTTTTTTGAGCATGACTTTGGCAAAAAATAAAAATGTGGTATTGGCCAGCATCAATTCTCATAAAAGTGAAATCCGAAAAGCATTGGGCGACCGCATCCGTAACCAGGCACGCATTGTGCCAGAGTTGGTGTTTGTGATCGATGAAGTAGAAGAGAATGCCCAGCGCATTGAAGACCTGATCAAAAGCCTGAATATTCCTAAGGAAGAAAAATAATCTGCTTCTTTGCTGATGAATTTACCTCTCTTCATTGCCAGGCGCTATTTTTTCTCCAGGCGTAAAACAAATTTCATCAACGTCATTTCCGGACTGTCAATGGTAGGCGTAGCTTTTTCAACGGCTGCTTTGGTGATCGTGCTTTCAGTGTTTAATGGATTGGAAGGACTGCTAAGGTCTCTGAATAATTCCTTCGACCCGGAAATAAAAATCGAAGCTGTTAAAGGAAAATCGTTTGAGATTGATAATGCTTTTTTGAATCGGATCAAGTCTGTAAAAGGAGTAGAAGTTGTTACTGAGGTGGTTGAAGACTACGCGCTACTTCGTTACCGCGATGCTGATATGGTTGTGACCATGAAAGGAGTAAGCCCCAATTTTATTGATCAACATCGACTGGATAACAGTATTGTAGAAGGTGAATTGAAACTTCACGATTCACTTGGTAATTATGCAATCATAGGTCGGGGAGTCAGGTATATGCTTTCTGTTCCTGTTACAGAAACAATTTATCCGCTACAAGTCTTTTATATCAAAAATGCGAAGGCATCCGTGATTGACCCCTCTAAGCTTTATAGTTCAAGGAATATTATGCCTGGCGCGGTCTTCTCTATCGAAAAAAATGTAGATGAGAATAATATTTTCCTTCCGCTGGATTTTGTAACTGATTTAATGGGCTATGAGAACAAACGCACTTCACTTGAAATAAAGATTGAGGCAAGGGTTGACCCCAAAAGGGTACAAGCTGCCATTCGAAAAGAACTGGGAGAAAAATTTCAAGTGCTCACGAACGATGAGCAACATAAAGACCTTTACCGACTGCTCAATCTTGAAAAGCTTTTTACTTTTATCTCACTTACTCTACTGATCATCATCGCATCGATCAATATTTTCTTTTCGTTAATGATGCTTGCTATTGATAAGAAAAAGGACATTTCTATTCTCGCAGCGGTTGGCGCTCAGCCTGGTTTGATCAAGAAAATATTTTTGGGTGAAGGTGCCCTCATTGCATTCAGCGGTGCGGCATTCGGATTATTGTTGGGCGGAATTATTTGCTGGGCTCAGGATCAATTCGGACTTGTGGGTATGGGTATGGAGAGCTCGCTTGTCAACGCCTATCCGGTTGAGATGAGAGTTGCAGATTTTTTTTTGGTAGCTTCAGTAATCGTTGCGATTACATTTTTGATTTCATTTTATCCGGCATCACTTGCTTCGCGATCGTATTCTGCTCAGCAGCTTTAAGGGATTTTGATTTCAGTTTCTCCTAAAAAACAGGTACTTTCAGTTCCTTTTTTGAAACTAATTCCCACAGTTAACGTCTTTGAGTAAATCAAATAATCAAACCCTATGAAAAATAAACTATTACTAGTTTTAATTGCCTTTGTTGGCTCTCATGTTGCACAAGCTCAAACGGTCGATGAAATCATCTCCAAATACTTTGAGAATACAGGCGGCATCGACAAATGGAAATCCCTTCAGAACATGAAGATGACTGCAACCGGAAAACAGGGAGCGCTTGAGTTCCCAATGACAATCGTACAGTTAAAAGACGGCAGGCAAATGTCCGCGGTTACCTTTCAAGGCAAAGTAATAAAGCAAGGAGTTTATGATGGCTCTACACTATGGTCTCACAATTTTACAAATATGAAGGCTGAAAAAAGTGATGCCGAGGCTACTGAGAATTATAAACAAGATATTGGCGAGTTCCCAGACCCATTTTTGAATTACAAGGAGAGAGGCTTAAAAGCAGAACTAATTGGCAAGGAAAAAATAGATGGCACTGAAACATTTAAAATAAAGTTGACAAAGAAGCCCATCAAAGTTGACGGAACACCCACCGATAATGTTGTCTTCTATTATTTTGATGCAGAAAATTTTGTGCCGATCATGACTGAATCAGAAATTAAATCTGGACCCGCTAAAGGTCAAATATCTCAAAATAAGATGAGCGACTACCAGGAAGCAAGTGGGCTTATGTTTCCGTTTTCTTTTGCTCAAGGTTTAAAAGGTCAGCCTAGCGGGTTTTCGATGACAGCATCCAAGGTTGAGGTCAATGTAAAAGTAGACGACAAGGATTTTGCCTTCCCCACTGAGAACTAAAAATCATGAATCAATAGGATTTTAAATACTTCAAAAGATTTGAAGTATTTTTTTTACCATAAAAAATACCAGAATGAAAAAAATCTATTTTCTCATCACACAATTGCTTTTTCTTCAGGCAACTTCATCTTTTGGTCAGGACGCAGTGGCCAAAGGAAAAGAGCTGTTTGGAGATCTTCGAGCGCGTCACATAGGCCCTGCTTTAATGAGCGGCCGCATCTCTGATCTCGAATTGCATCCTACCAATGATCGAATAATTTTAGCAGGCACTGCCGGTGGAGGTGTTTGGAAGAGCACTAATGGCGGAGCCACATTCAATTCCATCTTTGATGACTATTGTCAATCGATTGGGGCAGTGGAAATTGATCCCTCCAATCCTGACAATGTGATCTGGGTAGGCACAGGCGAGACATGGACGAGAAACAGTGTCTCCATTGGCGATGGCTTATACAAAACCGTTGATGGTGGCAGCAACTGGGTGAAAATGGGATTCGACAAATCGGAGCGCATAGCCGGTGTTCAGGTGAATCCGAAAAATCCGGATGAAGTATACGTTGCGGTACTCGGTCCACTTTGGAGTGACAGTGAAGAGCGTGGTCTATACAAGACTATGGATGGGGGAAAAACCTGGAATAAAATTTTGTACGTCAACCAAACCACCGGCTGCAGCGATCTAACCCTTGATCCTAAAGATCCCAATATTGTTTATGCAACCTTCTGGGATTTTAGAAGACAGCCATGGGCGTTCAGGTCGGGCGGAGAGAACAGTGGATTGTACAAATCAACTGACGCTGGAAAGACTTTCAATAAAATTCACAATGGATTTCCGAAAGGAAAACTCGGACGTATGGCTATAGCTGTTGCTCCCTCTAATTCAAAAATTTTGTATACCGTAATTGAATCGGAACAAGATAAGGACAAGGGGCTATACCGGAGTGATGATGCCGGAGCGAGCTGGAAGCAACTCAATAATGACTTTGGAATTGTAGTGCGCCCATTCTATTTCTCACGCATTGAAGTCGACCCAAGAAACCCTGAAGTGGTGGTAAAAGCGGGGCTGCTCGGTTCCATTTCGCGTGATGGAGGGAAAACTTTCAAAAATTTGGGCCCCAATCATTCCGATGTGCATGACATTGTTTTTGATATCCATAATTCTGATCACTTGTATGCGGCCACTGACGGTGGCATTTATCGCTCATGGGATGGAGGCACAACGTTGGAAATAGTAGAGAACATGCCTGTCTGTCAATTCTATCACGTCAGCGTTGATAATGAAGAGCCATACAATGTGTATGGAGGCCTTCAGGACAACGGCTGCTGGTTTGGTCCTTCGCAATCACCTGGAGGTGTGGAAGCAAAGGATTGGAGACGTGTTGGCTTTGGTGATGGCTACCGCGTTTATCCTCATCCAACGAAGAAATTAATTTACTCTGAAATGCAGGGTGCTGAAAACGTTTGGCGTTTTGACCCAGCAAAAGATCAGGCAAAGACTATTCAGCCTTTAGCCGGTGCAGGAGAAACTGATGCTAAACACAAACTGCGTTTCAACTGGAATGCAGCGATGGCAATCAGTGTGCATAAGCCTGACCGTTTTTACATGGGCAGTCAGTTTGTTCATCGTTCGGAAGATATGGGCGAAACGTGGACAAAAATTTCCCCGGATCTTACAACTAATGATCCTAATAAACAGAATCAAGAAAATTCTGGAGGGTTGTCAAAAGACAATTCGGGTGCCGAAAATCACTGTACTGTTTTCACGATTGCCGAATCCCCGCTGGATGAAAACATTATTTGGGCCGGAACCGATGATGGCAATTTGCAATTGACGAAAGATGGAGGAAAAACATGGACGAACGTGATTGCGAATGTTCCGGGTCTCCCCAAAAGCACAATGGTCTATCATATTGAAGCCAGCGTTTTCGGAAAGGGTAATGCGTACGCTGTTTTCACAGGCTATCAAATCGGGGATAAGAACACCTACGTGTACAAAACGACAGATTTTGGAACAACCTGGAAGTCAATCGCCACCCCGGATATCTATGGTTTCGCCAGGAATATTCAGGAAGATTATGCCAATGAAAACCTTCTGTTTTTGGGAACGGAGTTCGGATTATACGTCACACTGAATGGCGGTGGAAGTTGGTACAAGTTCACCAACAACATGCCCGCTGCCAATGTGCATTTTATCGAGCTGCATAAGAAGACAAATGATCTCGTTATTGCAACTCATGGTCGTGGAATAATTATCATCGATGATATTAGTCCGTTGCGTCAGTTGACTGAGGAAGCCATGAATAAAGATCTCTTCTTTTTCACAACTAAACCAACACACATTTCAGAAACTAATGGCTTTGGTGGTGCAAGCACAGAGACACAATTTGTCGGAGAGAATCCAAGCACGGCAGCAAGGATAATTTATTACCTGAAGAAAAGACATACGCTTGGAAAGATGACCATGGAAATTCAGGATGCCACCGGAAATAAAGTCATGGAACTCACTCCAGGAAAATCGAAAGGCATCAACGTGGTAGAGTGGAATTACAACATCAAACCGCCAAAAGTTGCGACAGGCAAGACGTTCTCGTTTGGCGGATTTACTTCGCAACGTGTTCCTGCGGGCACTTATAAAGTGGTCATTCAAAAAGGCAAGGACACATACACCAATAATCTCGTAATTGAATATGACCCTAAATCAGAGGTTCCTTTGGCGGATCGCAAGCTTCAGGAGGAAACAACCAAGAAGCTCTATAACATGTCACAGGAATTGGCTTACATGGTTTACGAGATTGATGAGACGGTTAAATATGCAGAAGGCGTAAAATCAAAAAATGCTGCTGCTGCTAAATCAATAACTCCTTTAATCACTGAACTCACAAAACTGAAAGAGACTCTTGTGGTTATGAAAGGAGACAACTACGTGGGTGCTGCCGAGCCACAGCTTCGCGAAAAATTGTCTGATCTCTATAGCAAAGTTGCAAGTAGTTACTACAAGCCAAACACAGCCGAATTAGGAAACCTTCAAGCCCTTGAAACCAGATTCAATAATTCTAAAACGGAATTCAAAAAGATCAAGGATAAGGAACTGAAAAAATTAACTTCATTGCTTACTCCTGAAAACAAATTCGGATCGGTGCCAATGAAATCATACGATGAGTATATAAAAGAGCCTTGATTTTAAAATAGCTCTAACTAGAAGAGGCCGCCCATTTCGTGGGCGGCCTCTTCTTCTTACAAAATAATTTTACTTCTGGCCCTCAGCCATCTTCTCTGCTGTTTCTGCGATCTTCAATTGCTCAATGAAATCGTCCACCTCACCATTCATTATGGCTGGAAGGTTGTGTTGCGTGTACCCAATACGGTGATCAGTCACACGGCTCTGAGGATAATTGTATGTTCTGATTTTTTCTGAGCGATCGCCACTGCGTACCTGACTTCTGCGTGATGCGCCAATTTCTGCCTGTTGTTTCTCCACCTCCATTTCATAGAGCTTCGTGCGGAGCATTTGTAAGGCGCGTTCGCGGTTGCCGTGTTGTGAACGCTCAACCTGGCAAGTGATCACGATGCCGGTCGGCTTGTGCGTGAGTTGCACTTTGGTTTCTACTTTGTTTACATTCTGACCTCCTGCTCCGCTTGATCTTGCGGTTTGAAATTCAAGATCGGCAGGATTAAGTTCAACATCTACCTCTTCAGCTTCCGGCAACACAACTACAGATGCGGCCGATGTATGCACTCTTCCTTGCTGTTCTGTGGCTGGCACACGCTGTACCCGATGAACCCCTGATTCATATTTCAACAAACCATAAGCGCCTTCACCTTCCACACTGGTGATCACTTCTTTGTAGCCTCCTGCGGTTCCTTCAGTTACGTCCATCACTAAAAACTTGTAGCCCCTCCTTTCGCAAAAGCGCTGATACATTCTCCAGAGGTCTCCGGCAAAAATCGCGGCCTCATCACCACCTGTTCCCGCGCGGATTTCAAGAATGGCATTCTTTTCATCGTTCGGGTCTTTAGGCATCAGCAATTCTTTGATTTCGATTTCAACGGCATCACGCTTGGGTTCGAGCTCATCAATTTCCATTTTGGCTAGTTCACGCATCTCGGGATCTTTCTCTTTTTGGAGAACTTCTTTGGCGTGTTTAATTCCATCCAAAGCAGATTGATACAGATCGTATTTGATTACCACTTTTTCCAGGTCGCGATATTCCTTGCTCAACTGCTGGAATCTTTTCTGATCCTTCACGGTCTCGGGTTGAACCAGCAGCATTCCTACTTCTTCGAATCGGTTCTTTATTTCTACTAACTTCTCAATCATAACCTTGATTATTCATTATTAAAGCTCATTCCATGATAACTAAGTTTCTCTATCACATTAAACGGAATGATTATTCTGATTTCCCTGATAAAATGACGATTTAGAATATGCGTGATAGATCTAGAAACAAGATCGATGAAGCCCATGAGCAATAAGTCATGTGAATCAGATTAATCATTGGTTTCGATCGAGTTGCTTTCAGTATTTTTAAGCAAAACAGTGGCAGATGCATATCCTGGTTTAAAATGAGGCGCAAGTTAGTAAATCATTGGTGGTCGGTCACTGTTCACTTTTTTTAAAACGACTGTTCATTTTTCGACACCTGTCAAATTTAAAGCTCCTTTTTTCACGGATTTCTAAGTTTTAAAATTCAGAACGGTTTTTGTGACTGCCCCTAAAACGAAATCACATGGTCAAGGCATTCTCATTTTTGATTATCAGCCTCTTACTTTTGATAGCCGTGCCGATATGTATCGGAATTGCTGGAGGAATATTTGGATTAATCTTTGGGTTAATTGGTGGAGTGATCGGCTTAATTTTTGGGATAATCGGAGGAATATTTGAATTCATCGGATGGATTTTTAGCTCGATGATGCACCTTTTGTTTGGAGGGCACTCCCACTTTGGGTTTCACCCATGGCACTGGCATTTCAATGGTTTTGTTTTTGCCGCTTTGGTTATTTTGATCATAGCGATTTCACAAAGAAGGAAATAGATCAAATTTTTAACTCAGACCGAAGCGCAAGTATGTGATTCCTAAGCCCATCTTGCCATGATTCATCGGCATCCCACTTCGTTCCTAAGAAAATATTTCCGTACTCCGTGTTCTTAAAATAGAATTTGTAAATCATTTTTTTAGCTCGGATGGTTTTGATTTTCTGTTCATCGTTTTCAAAATAATTCGTTGAAAGTGAGCTTGCAGTTTGTGTGACATCATATCCCAAAATCTCTCGTGCCACATCACCGCGAGTGTGAACAAACCGAAGCACCAATCGATATCCTTTCTCTTCCAATTCTGAATCTGTTAAATCCGGGTCTACCAAATCATACTTCGTTGGCAGCGTTTCTTTCAGAAAAACCTCAAGTTCTTTGTCGTCAGATTCATTACCAAAACGAGGAATCGCTGTTTTAAACTGACGCACATCGGGCGAAAAACGTTCGTCTCGTTTTCCCCTGTAAAAATTTAGTGAAGCACCTGCCTCGGGAAGATCGCTGATCAAAAAATTAGCCTTCCTCTCTGAGCTAACGGCAAACCGATAAACCGTGCGCAACAGTTCTCGGAGTGAAGCATTGCTCTGTTTCCATGAAGTGTGCTCTTTGTCTGCAAGATTTCTTGTATTGTTGTATTCAGTAATGATAATCTGATACCTGTCTTTTTCTTTTTGAAGAAGAATAAGAAATTTAATTGCTCGCGTATTGAAATAATTTGAAAGTACGCGTGAAGGGTCGATTCCTGAAAGTACATAGTCTACATCGAGATAAGATACTGCATCAATACCCGCCTGCTGAAAATGTTTTTGCACTTCCTGAAGTTCTTCGTTTGTGTAGGCGATCTCGTACAACACAATTGATCGCTGAGAAAGTATCCCCTTAGGGAGGGAGGAGCCAAAATTTAGTCGGGATGTAAGATTATCTTCTTCTGAAGATGGCTGCGCAGCGCAGAACGCAGAAATCGAGAAAAGAAAAATGAAAAGTGGTAGCCGCACGATTAAGTTTGTTGCTGGAACGGATTTTTTCAAAGGATATTGGTTGCTTCTTCACAAAAGTGGCAAAACTTTGTACCGTTCTCAATAAATCAAAGAGCTAAAATTCATTTAATAGTTTTTATTTGTACTGAAACCTTTAGCATTACATTTTTGTACTCTTATCCAACTCATGTCTTCCACGTCAGCAAAAAAAAGTATTGATTACTCAGGTCACGAGTTCATCGAAGTGATTGGCGCTCGTGAGCACAACCTGAAAAACATCAGTGTGGCTCTGCCGCGCAATCAGTTCATCGTGATCACAGGCATCAGTGGAAGTGGCAAATCATCTTTAGCTTTTGATACTATTTATGCCGAAGGCCAACGTAGGTACATGGAGAGCTTTTCAGCTTACGCAAGAAGCTTCATTGGCAATCTTGAAAGACCGGATGTTGATAAGATTAACGGTCTCAGCCCTGTTATTTCCATCGAGCAGAAAACGACTTCGCGCAATCCACGATCAACTGTTGGGACAGTAACTGAGATCTATGATTTCATGCGTCTGCTTTTTGCCCGTGCGGGCGAAGCGTTCTCCTATCTCACAGGCGAACGGATGATCCGTCAATCAGAAGACCAAATTCTCGATTCGATCATTTCAAATTTCTCAGGAAAGAAGTTGACGCTCCTCGCCCCGGTTGTTAAGGGTCGCAAAGGCCATTATCGCGAATTGTTTGTACAGATCAGGAAGCAAGGCTACACCAAAGTGCGTGTGGATGGAGTTGTGCAAGACATTGTGGCAAAAATGCAGGTGGATCGTTTCAAAATACATGACATTGAAATTGTGATTGATCGAATTGTTCCGGATTCAAAGGACAGGCATCGCATCGGGCAATCTTTGACTACCGCTTTGAAAGAAGGCAAAGGAGTTATTATTGCCTTAGAGGAACACGGAAGGACACATCACTTTTCCAAATTTTTAATGGACCCGAAGACCGGGTTATCGTATGATGAACCGGCTCCAAATAATTTCTCTTTCAACTCTCCCTATGGCGCTTGCCCCGTATGTACTGGTTTAGGAGTAATCGAAGAAATCACGGAGGAGTCAATCATTCCGGATAAAAAATTGAGTATCAGCCGTGGAGGAATTTTGCCTTTGGGTGAATACCGAGACATCTGGATTTTCAAAAAGGTAGAAGCCATACTTAAGCGGTATAAACTTACGCTCACTACTCCCATCAAGGAAATTCCGAAAGAAGTGATGCACATTTTGCTGTATGGCGATGACGTGCCGGTTGCCGTTCCTTCAGTAAAATATCCGGATACCGAGTGGAACACCAAATTTGAAGGCATCATCAGCTTTCTACAAAAATTAAAGGAGGAAAGTACAGAGAACATGAAAAGGTGGGTTGAGGATTTTACCGTCACCAAAGTTTGCCCTGAGTGTCACGGAGCGCGCTTGAAAAAAGAATCACTTCATTTTAAAATCGATGAAAAAAACATTGCTCAGCTCTCTGAACTGAATATTGATGCTCTTAAAAAATGGTTTGACGGATTAGAAAAACGGCTCAATGAAAAGCAAAAAGTAATTGCCGCTGAAATTTTGAAGGAGATTCGAAAGCGGATCGGTTTTCTGTTGGATGTCGGTTTAGATTATCTGCATCTCAATCGGCCGTTAAGAACTTTAAGTGGGGGTGAAGCGCAGCGCATCAGGCTTGCCACTCAAATCGGAACGCAGCTTGTAGGGGTGCTTTACATTTTGGATGAGCCCAGTATTGGCCTTCATGCCCGCGACAATGTAAAACTAATTAAAGCTTTGAAAGACCTGCGTGACCTTGGTAATTCTGTAATTGTTGTTGAGCACGACAAAGAGATGATGCTTGAGTGCGACTACCTCATCGATATTGGCCCTGGTGCCGGACGGCACGGTGGAAATATTGTAGGTGAAGGAACGCCCAAAGAATTTTTAAAGAACAAGAGTACTACGGCAAAATATTTAAATGGCGAGCTTTCAATTAATTATTCGAAAGACCGCAGAAAAGGAACCGGTGAAAAACTTTCGTTGCTTGGAGCCACTGGTAACAATCTGAAAAACGTTGATCTCGAAATAGCTTTAGGTAAGCTTACCTGTATCACAGGAGTTTCGGGAAGTGGAAAGTCAACGTTGATCCATGAAACTCTTTTCCCGATTTTAAATCAGCATTTTTTTAACTCAAGGACTGAGCCCCTAGCTTACAAAAAAGTGGATGGATTAAAACTGATCGACAAAGTGATTGAAGTTGATCAATCACCTATCGGCAGAACACCGCGATCAAACCCTGCGACATACACAGGCGTTTTCACTGACATCCGCGATTTGTTCTCTCAAATGCCTGAGGCAAAAATCCGCGGGTACAAAACAGGGAGGTTTTCTTTTAATGTAAAAGGAGGCCGTTGCGAAACTTGTGAAGGAGCCGGCTTGCGTTTGATCGAAATGGAATTTTTGCCTGATGTTTACGTGCCTTGTGAAACGTGCAAAGGCAAACGCTATAATCGCGAAACATTAGAGGTACGCTTCAAAGGAAAATCCATCAGCGATGTGCTCGACATGACTGTAGAGGAAGCTGTGACTTTCTTCGAAAATCAACCCAGGATTTTGCGCAAGATTGAAACGCTCAATGAAGTAGGCCTTGGATACATTTCACTCGGACAACACGCAACAACCCTTTCTGGGGGAGAAGCTCAACGCGTAAAGCTTGCAACGGAGCTCAGTAAGCGTGATACCGGAAAAACATTGTACATTTTAGATGAACCCACCACTGGCTTGCATTTTCAAGACATCAGCCATTTGCTTGATGTCCTTCAAAAACTGGTGGACAAAGGAAACACGGTGCTTGTCATTGAACATAACATGGACGTGATCAAATCTGCTGATCATATCATCGACCTTGGGCCTGAAGGTGGCGCGGGTGGAGGAAGGATAATTGCAACCGGAACACCCGAGCAAGTTTCCAAAAACCCTGCGAGTTATACTGGGAAGTTTTTGA
The DNA here is from genome assembly GCA_016178785.1 of Bacteroidota bacterium. Classification (GTDB taxonomy): domain Bacteria; phylum Bacteroidota; class Bacteroidia; order Cytophagales; family Cyclobacteriaceae; genus ELB16-189. The sequence goes on from JACOSO010000086.1 coordinate 125,507, forward strand.
AAATGGAGCTTAGTTAGTCTCTTCTCAGTCTTGGTGGCCTTCCGGAAGCAAGTGCATGAAGTAGCACGGCATCAAATTTTTTCTGTTGCTTGTCATTGCAGAGTGCTCGCACTTTTTTAAAATGTTCGTAGAGGCTCATCTCAAATTCAGCTTGCTTTTTCCCAATAGCATCGACAATGACTTGGCTGCTTGAACCAATAACTTCGTAATTCAAAAGTTGTTTTCGTAAATCGGTAATGTCGCCCTCTAAAGGATCGGCAATCAGACGATGCTCGTGAATTAGTTCGCGATAAGCTTCCATTTGAGAATCAGTCAGCTGAAGTTCTTTCCTTAAAATATCTTCTGGCCTGGGTGGATGCTTGCGCGGACCAAACCATTGCCAACTTATCGTCAATACGTTAATTACTACGAGTCCTGCAATGATGTATTGATATGCTTTGATCTGTTTGTCCATGATTATTGATTTGAATAAACAGAAGTAGAATTGAATTGATAGAATGAAGCCAATTGGTCACTCATATTTTCAGTTCCTGACCGAAGTGAGGAAGAGAGGAAAAATGCTGTGTTAATGATTAGAATCAGAAAACAAACTACGCGCAGTGAAACAGGAATTAGCTGAATGAACGAATCTGAGGGCTTCCACTCCATCCTTGCCTTCACTCGCGTGTAAAAAAAAGGCTTTGGCGAAACAGGTTTGATGTATCTGTTTGCATCTAAGGTTTCTTCAATTCGTTTTTGAATGTCCTTTTCCATTATCAAAGGTTTTTATAATAGTCGGCTAAATACTTTCTCAAGTTGCTTGTAGCCCGATGTACGAGTGACTCAATTGCTGAAATCGAGTTATTCATGATCTGAGCTGTCTCATCATAACTGTGTCCGTCAATTTTGTGAAGTGTAAAGGCAGTTCGCTGTGTTGTGGGCAATCGATCCAACGCTTTGAACAAAGCTTCACTGGTTTGTTTGTTTTCTAGAGCAACACCGGGATGATCGTAACTTACAGCTTCAAATTTTGGCGATAAATCATCGCCCCACAACGAATACAAAGCTCCCCATCTCTTTTTTCTGTTTTGCTTTCGCAAAAACTCGAGTGTCTTCGTAACTGCAATCCTATGAATCCAGGTTGAAAGCGAAGATTCCTTTCTAAAGCTTTCGATCGATTGATAAATCGAAATGAAAACCTCTTGCGTCACATCGTCAGCGTATTCTTCTGACCGCAGAAAACTAATCACGGTGTTGTAAATTTTATTTTCATACAGATGGACTAGATGCCGAAACGCTATTTCGTTTTTTTCAACCAATAACCCGATGAGTTGTTCCTCGCTCAAGGACTTTCTTTTCGGGAATTTAACCAGGATACTCATGATTTTCATGATTCCCCTGATTCAATTGCTAGCTCTAATCATTAGATGCTCTTTCGGGGAATATCTTGCGGTTAAAAATTATTTCTAGAAAAAATTTTAAGCCTGCCCGCAAGTTTTAAGAACATTTAGTCATCTAAATAAGAAACCAATAAATATGACGAGTGTAAAAATTATTATTCGCCTTTCTGTTTTAGCGATTCTGACTTTGTTCAGTTGCACCAAATCTAGCGTTACCCCATCTACTTCTACCGTTCCTGATGTTTATAAGAAAATTTATGGCGTCACTGATGTTTATGTCGATGGCGATTATATCGTTATTAAATCAACGGGATTGCCAGACCATAAAAGCCCCTATTATCAGAGTACACAGTGGAGCAATCTGTATGAAGCCTATAATGGCACGAATGCTAATTGGAGTCAGAACCCTAATAAGATTTCATCTTTCACGTATACATTCAAAATTCCGAAAAACCCTGCAGTTGCATCATCACATGCTGCAACTCCGCTTGGCGCGATTGGTGTTTCTTTGAATGGCGTTCCGTTTTATAATCAATATGCAGGACCAAATCAGCCTTTAACTAACGAAATCAACTCATTCGATCAATACGATGGGCATCCTCAACAGCAAGGAGCCTATCATTATCACGCTGAGCCATTTTATTTGACTGCACAAAAAGGGGAATCGAGTTTGCTTGGATTTCTGTTGGATGGGTTCCCCGTTTACGGGCCATTCGAAAACGGAACTGCGATTTCCAACTCCAACCTTGACGCTTATCACGGGCATACGGCAGCTACAGCCGATTATCCTTCGGGCATTTATCATTATCACACCACAAGCGCAGCACCTTATATCAACGGCAACGGATTTTATGGAACGCCCGGAACAGTTTCTCAGTAGTATTTTATTTTTTTTACTCTTTCTAAATTCTTGTTCGGATGGAAAAGCAAGTTTGAGATTTGCTAATCGTGATCAAGTTGTAGTGAAACATTCCAGTGGGATTGTTTATGTAAATGACTCCATCTTCACGGGAGTTCTATACTCTCTCTTTCAGGATCAACAAGACACGCTCGAGCTTTCTTCGTTTTTGAATGGCCGTGAACATGGAGCCTGGAAGCAATTCCATCCCAACGGTGCGATTAAAGAGATACGCTACTTTGAAAACGGAAAAAAACAAGGAGAATACACGGGTTGGTGGGAACGCGGGTCAAAAAAATTTATTTTTCATTTCGAAGATGATGAATACAGCGGCACTTGCTACGAATGGGATGAAAACGGGCAACTCGCACACGAAGCGAATTATATCAATGGCCACGAAGAAGGATTGCAGCGGGCTTGGTACGCCAACGGAAAAATAAAATCGAACTATATCATCGTCAATGGAAGGAGATTTGGATTGCTCGGCACAAAAAATTGTAAAAATGTTTCGGATAGGGTTTTTAATCGTTAGTGTACTGTTGTTTTCATGCAGTGACAATCATCATTTGCCATACTACAACTCACCAGATTTCTCCCCCCAATTTCTTTCTGAAAGAGAAGCAGGGATTAAGATTGATCATCTGATCAATGATTTTTCGTTTACAGATCAGCATAACCGGTGGTTCTCTCAAAAAGAAATTGAAGGGAAAATTCATGTAGCAAATTTTTTCTTCACGAGTTGTGGATTGATTTGTCCGAAGATGACCAATAACATGAAGTTGGTCCAGCAGGAATTCAAAAATGACATTAACGTAGCAATTCTTTCATTTAGCGTTACTCCGTGGATTGATAGTGCTACCAAACTAAACGAGTATGCTAGCTTAAATGAAATAACCTCGTCTAATTGGCATTTACTGACAGGCAACAAAGCATTGATCTATCAATTGGCACGGCAATCTTATTTTGCTGAAGAGGAATTAGGGTTCACCAAAGACAGCACCGAATTTTTGCACACCGAACATTTTTTGCTGGTTGATAAGAGCAAACGCATTCGCGGAATTTATAATGGCACACTCGAATTAGATGTGCACCAGTTAATTGAAGATATTAAAATCCTGAAGGAGGAATGATTCTTACCGCATGGTGAGGTATTTTGATGTAATTCACTCAATTTTTCTTATCCCGCATCTAAAATCTTCGTACTGAATAGTTCTAAACAAACTAATTATATGAAGCCCCAATCAAAATTACTTTCATCCATGCTGCTTGTATCATTGACTATTGGTCAATGCTTGGCGCAAGTCACAACTCCTCGTACACCGAGTCCTGCTGCGGTGGCATCACAAACTATTGGCATTTCTACTATCACGATTAAATACTCAAGACCATCTGTGAAAAACAGAAAGGTATGGGGCGAACTCGTGCCCTATGGTTGGAATGTGCAGGGATTTGGCGCTGGCAATTCTGCTCCCTGGCGCGCAGGTGCAAATGAAAACACAACAGTTACATTTTCTCATGACGCAAAAGTGGAGGGCAATAATATTCCCGCGGGAACTTACGCATTGTTCTTTGTTATCAACCAAGACAACAGTGGCGAAGTGATCCTGTCAAAAAACAGCAGATCATGGGGAAGTTTTTTCTACAATCAATCCGAAGATCAAATGAGGGCAAAAATTCAACTAAGAGACAACTCTTATTCTACCGAATTGCTGACGTATGATTTCATCAACCTTACCAAAAATTCTGCTGAGTTGGTTTTGAATTGGGAGAAAAAACAATTCCCGGTAAAAATTGAATTTGCTGTTGACGATATAGTTATGGCCAATGCGAAAGAAGAGTTGAGAGGAACTACGGGATTTACTCCTCAAGGATTTATCAGCGCAGCAAGATATTCTCTCAGCAACAACATTGACCTTGAACAGGGATTAAAATGGATTGACCAGGCGCTTGCGCAAGGCCCAACCAATTTTAACGCTTTAAACGTCAAGTCAGGAATACTTACAAAAATGGGGAAGACTGCAGAAGCCGATAAAATGATGAAAGATGCAATGGCAAGCGCTTCCGAAACCGAAATTAATGCTTATGGATACCAGCTGCTAGGCAATGGCCAACATGATAAAGCAATCCAAATATTTGTGACCAACACCGAACGGTTTCCAAAAAGCCCCAATGCGTGGGATAGTTTAGGTGAAGGCTACGCCACCAAAGGAGATAAAGAAAATGCGATCAAGAGTTTCAAAAAATCGTTAAGCCTTAATCCACCCGCTAATGTGAAAGCGAATTCTGAAAAATTCCTGAAGCAATTTGGAGCTATTTAATTTGATAGTTAGATGATTTGAAAATTTGAAGATGGTTTTCTCCTGATTCTCGAATTAGGTCATCTCAAATTTTCAAATTGTCTTTCGATTGGCGCGCATCATTTCGGAAAATCCCTGTTTCTTAGAAAAAGCGGTAAGAGCCATAACAATGCGTTTGGTTTTGGTTTGCATAGTCTTCGCATCATCGATCCATTTGCTATAATACCTTTGATGCGAGCCGGGAAGGCTTTTGAAAAATTTCATTGCCAAAGGGTCTTCTTTCAGGCAAGCCATAAAATCAGCTGAGGGAGTGATTTGGCGATTGTCCAGTTCCATTTCAACAGTGAGCTTATCTCCCATTTTCTTTCCAATCGCTTTACGAATTTTTCCGTTGAGGGGAATTATGAATCCGCCTTCGCCCATAGGCAACAATGCTAATTTTTCAAATGAAAACTGATCAAATTTGCCTTTAACACGGTAAGAAACTTTCACACCCGGATTTATTTTCTTAGCGTGAGCCGGACTGATCTCAATGTACGTCCAGCCGGTTTTCTCTCCTTGCTTATCGAATTTTAAAATTATGGTACTGAACTTGATCATTTCCAAATTTACTATGTAAATAAAAATCGAATGATATTTTTGTAGAGCTAAAATGGCGAAATGAAACATTCATTCAAATCAAAAATTTACAAAACAGGAATTAATTGGTGCGTGGATGTTCCCATCGAGATTTCGCAAAAAATGAAAGCTCATAAGGGATATATTAAAATAAAAGGGCGAATAAATAAGTTTGACTTTACTAAAAACCTGGTGCCAGTCAAGAACTCACCATACAGGCTTTTTGTAAATAAGGAGATGATGAAGGGTGGTAAAACAGCGGTGGGTGAAACAGCAACATTTGTAATTGAGCAAGACCTTGTCAGGGTGGTTAAAGAATACCCTACCCCCAATTTACTTCTCAAAGCCCTTGACAAGAATAAACTTGTATCAGACTTTAATAATTTAACACCTTCTCGAAAAAAGGATATTCTCAAGTATCTGAATAATGCAAAGACTGTAGAAACGGCCGTTAAGAATATTAATAGTCCAATTAAAGAAACAGGAGAAGAATATAAGAATACCCTAACCCAACGAATATACTAATGTGAGCAAGAAAATTGCCAGTCAGTCATTTTTCAGTTTCATTTGCAAAGAAAACTTTGCGCCTTAAAATTCCGTTAAGTCTTTACTTATACAGTTCAGAAAACTATGGATCAGCCTAAAAACTCGAAGTATCAGATCAGTCTTCCCTTGATTTTGTGTATTGGACTCGCTGCGGGGCTCCTTATCGGGGCAAGTATTAACTCAAGGTCTCCAACAAAAGGAGATGATTCTGAAATCGAAAAATTACGCGAAGTCTTGTCGCTGGTGCAAAATGAATATGTCGACAAAGGCAAAACCGATGTGGTAGTTGAAGATGCCATTAATCATATTCTCGGTAAGCTTGACCCACACTCAGCATACATTCCTGCTCGCGAAAAAATCGAAGCAAACGAAGACTTGAAAGGAAATTTTGAAGGCATCGGCATCGAATTTAATATTTTTCACGATACCCTTGTAGTTGTTGCCGCCATAAGTGGCGGGCCCTCCGAATCAGTCGGTTTGAGGCCTGGCGATAAAATCATAAAAGTCGATGGTAAGATCATCGCCAATACCAAGCTCACCAATCTCGAGGTTCAAAAATACTTAAAAGGCCCGAAGGGAACGGAAGTAAAAATCGAGGTGCTTCGCAAAAAATCAAAAACACCATTAGCCTTCTCGATCATCCGCGATAAAATCCCGCAGACCTCAGTGGATGCTTCTTATATGATCGATTCGGAAATCGGCTATGTCAAAATAAGTCGCTTTTCACAGACTACCTATGAGGAATTCAAAAAGGCCCTCGATCAGCTGAAGAATGATGGAATGAAAAAACTGGTTCTCGATCTGCAAGGCAATCCTGGTGGATATATGGATCAAGCAATCGATGTTGCTGATGAATTTTTGCCGAAAGGAGAGAAAATTGTTTTCACTCAAGGACAGGAATCGCGCTACAACGAAAATGCAATTGCAACCGACAAAGGTGATTTTGAGAAAGGTGACCTGATTGTGTTGATAAATGAAGGAAGTGCTTCCGCAGCGGAAATTGTGAGTGGCGCATTGCAAGACAACGATCGCGCATTAGTGGCGGGCCGCAGATCGTATGGCAAAGGACTGGTGCAAAGGCCATTTGAGTTGAACGATGGCTCTGAGGTAAGGCTTACTATTTCTCGCTATTACACTCCAAGTGGTCGCTCCATTCAAAAGCCATATGGAGATTTGGATGCATACGATAAAGATATAGTGAAGCGATACAAGCATGGAGAATTTTTCCATGCCGACAGCATTCACTTCAATGACTCTCTGAAATACCATACGCTCAACGGCCGCACGGTTTATGGTGGTGGTGGCATTATGCCGGATTATTTCGTGCCGCTTGATACTTCGCACTCGAGCAAATATTTCAATGAACTTTTTGCTGTGAATACGATCCGCGAGTTTGCTTTTAATTATGCAGAGGAAAATAAGGCTCGCCTTGAGAAAATGACCTTTGATGTTTACAGAAAGAAATTTGTTGTCGATGACAGAATGCTGTCGAGAATGGTGGCCATGGGTCAAAAGGAAAAAGTGAAACCAAACCCTTCCGATTTGGCTCGCAACAAAAGCGTGTTTCAAATTTATTTGAAGGCAGAGATTGCAAGAAGAGTTTGGGGTAACCCCAGGTTCTATCCCGTTTTTAATGAAAGCAATGAAGTGCTGCAGCAGGTGATTAGAAACAAATTATTTGATCACATCCCTGAATTAGATCGCAGCAAATTTTAAACCTTGATCGATTGTCGAGGTTTTGCTCTGGCAATTAAAGCTATCACTTTTTCAAGACGACTGATTAATTTGATCCCACTGATTGCTTCAGCAAAATATCATGGGAATCAATTAATCATTAGCTTCGTTTGAAGTACTCGTTAGTTGCCTTCTAAACAAATCCGTCAAAGCTTTATCACAGTTTCAGACATGCTTTATAAAACAAACGGCATTGTTTTCCGACTTACAAATTATGGCGAGACTTCTATCATTGTAAATATTTTTACGAGCGCGTTTGGTTTGCAGAGCTATATTGTGAATGGCGTTCGCGGCCGATCAAAAAAAACAAACCTTGCCCTTTATCAACCACTCACCCTGCTTGATCTGGTAGTTTACCATCGAGAGAATGCCTCGATCATGCGCATCAAAGATGTGAAGTGTATTCACCCATATCAAAGCATCACGAATGATTTTCGTAAGTCAACTATTGCTTTATTTCTTAACGAAGTTGTAAACAGAACAGTGAAAGAGCAATCTCACGCGAAAGAATTGTGTGAGTTTTTGATTCAATCGTTTATCAGCCTTGATCTGCTTCAATCGAATGTTGAAAATTTTCATTTAATTTTCCTGATTCGATTAAGTCAGCATTTAGGGTTTCGTCCTTCCGAAGTAGGCGAACTTTCGGGTGGATGGATGGCAGATGAGCAGGAAGAAAAAATTCTTTCTAAATTACTCACAACGAATTATACTGACTCAATTACAATGACGAATGTTCAAAGAAAAAATATCCTGGATCTGCTTCTTCGATTTTATGTATTGCATTCTGCAAATTTCGGTGAACTAAAATCGCTGTCTGTAATTCGAGAGATAATTCAATAGCGCATGGAAAATTTTAATATTCCAATTCAAATCCGATGGTCTGATATTGACCAGAACCGTCATCTTCGGCATTCAGCTTATTATGATTACGGAGCAATGGTGCGTATCTCTTGTTTTACAGAGCAAGGCCTTACCACGATGAAGTTGGAAGAGCTTAATATTGGCCCAATTCTTTTTCGGGAGGAGGCCATTTTCAAACGTGAAATCAAATATGAAGACAAGATTTCAGTTGATCTTCAATTGCTGAAGTCGCTACCAGACTTTTCCCGCTGGAGCATCCGTCATCATATTTACAAAGAAGATAAAACACTGGCGGCAATTCTCAATTTAGATGGAGCATGGATTAACATTGCCAAAAGAAAATTAGCGGTACCAGACCCTTTCATTCAAAAGATATTTGCCGACTTTCCTAAATCCGAAAATTTTGAGTGGGTTGATCCGTTGAAAAAATAACGGCCTTCCTCTTCGGCCTCAGACACCCCTCTCCCAGGGAAGAGGGGATGGGGCGGGGGAGGCCCATTGCTCAATCACTTTGGGATAGTCCTCATGTTCAAGTTGCAAAACCCTTTCGGCAATTGACTTTGCATTGTCTGCTGGCAAGACAGAACATTTTATCTGAGCTAAGATTTTACCATCATCGTAGTGTGCATTAACCAAATGAATGGTGATGCCTGTTTCTTTTTCTCCAGCCGTAACAACCGCTTCATGAACTTTCATTCCATACATTCCCTTGCCACCAAATTTGGGGAGTAATGATGGATGTATATTGATAATTCTGTCGGGAAATGCATTAATCAGTTTTTCAGGAATCAAAAGAAGGAATCCTGCAAGAACAATGTGAGTGATTTTGTTTGTGTTCAGCCACTTTAAAACTTCATCGCATTCGCGGAATTGATTTTTATCCAAAACTTTGGTTGGCACTTGAAATTTCTTTGCTCGTTCAAGGGCATATGCTTCAGGATTGTTGCTCAACAAGCCCGCTACTTCAATTTTTGGATGATTCTGAAAATACTTCATGATTGCCTCGGCATTGGAGCCATTGCCCGAAGCAAAAACGGCAAGTCTTATTTTTTCCATCATGCAAAACTAAATGAAAACCATGCTTACAATACCGAGGATCATAATTACTTTACACCACTGGCTCAAATAATAAAAATCTTTTTTGGTGTCGGCACGAACCAACCTTGCGAAAAGAAAAACCAGGGGCACGAAAAGAAAGGCGAAGAAATAGAGCAGAGGCAATTGCTTGTATAGTTCGTTGATGTAAATAACCGAGCCAAAGAGAACCGCCATCAATAGATAAATAAAGAATTTTGTTTTGCGAGCTCCCCAAATGATAGGCAGCGTCTTACAGCCAAAAGTGTTGTCGCCTTTTAAGTCTTCCATATCTTTTACGATCTCACGGATTAATGTCATGGCAAATGCAAAAATGGAATAGATGCCAACTAGCGGCTGATTTGTATGGTAAAGTATATTGATCAAAAGAATAGAAAGCCCGGTGAGCAAAGCCACTACAAAATTACCGATGAACGGCTGGCGCTTGAGGTCGTTGGAGTACCACCACAAAAGAAAAGCTGAGAGAAAGTTGATGACACCGATTTTCCAATTCAACAAGAAACCGATTGCCGTTCCGATCATCGAAAGAATAGAATGAAATAAAATGGCATATCTACGAGCCACTTCCTTACCGATCACCACACGCTCTGGTTTGTTGATCAGGTCGATTTTTACATCGTAATAATCATTGATAATGTAACCCGCTGCCGCGATGATGATGGTCGATCCGGAAAGAAGGAGCAGTTTTAGATCCCAAATTTTTTCAGCGTCAATTAGAAATGTGGCAGTAAAATATTGGGCAAAAGCGATGATGAGCAAATTCCAAAAACGTGTGAGTTTTAAAAAACCTTTGACTGAAAATTGCTGCGATGGCATTCGGTAAAGATAGTTATCAGATTCCGGTTGCCAGTTACCGGTAACCGGAATCTGGTATCTTTTCTAAAACCTCATCGCCACCATCAGCAAATAGTTTCTTCCGGCCTGCGGGTAATAATAATTTTGACGCGCCTCAGATCCTCCCCCCAGGTATCCCCAGGTATAGCCATTGCTTGAGTATTTCACATCCGTGAAATTGTTCAATAACAAGCTCACCGAGAACTCGCGCATCCAGTAAGGTTTGTATGTGTAAGTCAATCTCAAGTCATTTATAAAATAAGGATCAATAGACCTGGATTTATTTGACGAGTTATCCAAGTACTGCAGCCCTACATATTTTGTCAGCAATCCGAACTCAACGTTCTTAATAGGGTGATAAAGAAAAACAGAGCCCGCAATTGCGTTGGGAGAGAAAGCGATGTCAGTATTTTTATGCTGACGATCTACCTCACTGTATTGATCATAATTGACTCCGTAGTCGTAAAGCACCTCAGTAAAATCCTTAATCTTGTTTTGGCTTAAGGTAAGGTTGGCATTCCAGGTGAAATGCTTATTGAATTGAATGCCTCCGTCTATTTCCAAACCAGTACGATAGCTTGATGCAACATTAGTTCGAATAGGAGAGCCAACATCATTGAGTTTGCCCGTAAGCACAAGCTGGTTTTTGTAATCCATAAAATAATAGTTCACGTTAAGAGCGAATCTGTTTTTTCTTAAACGCCACCCAGCTTCAATGTCATTTAACGTTTCATGTTGAGGTTGCTGGCCAGCGATGGCCTGAACAAAATCACTGCGCACTGGCTCGCGATTGCCCACGCTGTATGAACCGTAAATTTGTTGTTCGGGAGTTAATGAATAGTTCAACCCCACTTTAGGATTGAAAAAATTATAGTTCACTTTGAAATCAACAGGTACTCCTCCATCTTCAAATCCATTTGCTTTATAGTCCACACGCCTGTATTGCAAGTCAACAAACGCGAAAAGATTATCCACAAGCTCATGACTGTTTTTCCAAAAAATATTAAAATCCTCTTTCTTCCCGTTGTTGAGATAGTAGCGATAGAAAGGAGGAATTGTGGTGGCCACCTGTGCCCAAATCACTTCTCCATAATGATCGCCATCATATTTGTTGATTGCACCGCCCAAAACCGAATTCCATTTTTCTTTTTGATAGTTCAGAGACCAGGTCATTCCGTAAAAACGATTGTCGAGCCATAGTCTGCGGACCAAATCGGAAGTTTTCACGGTATCATTTGTAAAAATTGGGTTGGCAATTCCATAATCAGAAAACTTCCGATTGTATTTGTACTCTTCATAATAACCCCGCCCGTAGGTATAGTGAACCGCTGCATTGACAGTCAGTCGATCATTTAATTGATGAGACAAATGCAATTGGTAATGATCTTGAGCGTAGTTGTCGATTTGGTTGGGGTAGGTGTAAGCATTAAACGTACGACCGCTATTGAGAAGATTTTGAGCTTGCTGCGTATTCCATCCTTCGGCATCAACGGTAGCTTGCAAGGCAACGGGGTCATTGTTCAAACGAGATTGAGGCACACCGTACCACGATTGATAGGTGATTTCCTTTCCGCCAAATACAATCGCTTTTACCATTGTCTTGTTGCCGTAATAACCACCCGATAAATAGTAGGATTTCAGGTCTGAAGTAGCACGGTCAATATATCCGTCAGACCCGATCAACGACATTCGTCCGTCAAAGGCAAATTTGTTTTTCAATCCCGTGCCAAATCCCACAGTGTGCCTGTGAGTGCCAAACGACCCGAAAGAATTGATTACATCGGCATATGGTTGATCTCTACGAGTGTTGGTTTGCAAATTGATAGAGGCGCCAAATGCTCCGGCTCCATTGGTCGAGGTACCAACTCCACGTTGAATCTGAATATTCTGAGTGGAAGTGGCGATGTCGGGTACATCTACCCAATACACGCCTTGCTCTTCGGCATCATTGAGCACAATTCCATTGATTGTGACGTTGATCCGGGTAGCATCGCTTCCGCGAATGCGAACACCTGTGTAACCGATGCCAGCTCCAGCATCGGAAGTGGTGACCAAAGAAGGAGTCCAGTTCAGAACGAGGGGCATGTCTTGCCCGAAATTTTGCTTTTGGATCGCGGTTTTGGTTATGTTTGAGAATGCAGTGGGGCTATTGTCTTTTGCACGAGTTGCATACACTACAACTTCGTCTGTAAGTTGAGCGCTTTCGTTCATCATAAAATCCAGTGAGAGATCCGCTGTTATATCAACTTCCTTTTTCTCTTCTACATAACCGAGGAATCGTACAACTAAGGTCTGCTTACCGGTCGACACATTTTTCAGTTCGAAGTAACCTTGCTCATCAGTTGTTGTGCCTCGCGCATTTTCAAGCTGAATGCTTGCGCCAATCAATGGGTTGTTTGTTTTTGCATCTCGAACCGCGCCCGAGATTTTGAACTGCGCAAAAGCATTGAGTGTGAGTATGCAACTCAGCGCAGTCATCATAAATTTTGACATATTGTTTTTGTTTAAACTTTGCAGAGCACACAGGGGAATGTGGTGCGTAAGTTTTTTATCCGATCGCTATCGGATCTGCCTCCCTTCGGCCGCATTACCGGCATCAGGTTCTGTGGGTATAATCTCAGCCCGTTGTTTTTAGGCACCCCTTGTCTTAGATTTTCCAAGACGGTGCAAATTTAGATGAAAAGAATTTAGAATACAGAATTTAGGAGCCAGAATGTTTTCCATTGAGAAAAAATATAACTCTCCAACTCCTGACTTCTGATTTCTAAATTCTATTTTTGAGCGATGCATCAGTCCAAAATAAACGACAAAAATTTTGAGGTCATTTCCAACGATGACAAATTCACAATCAACGGAAAGCCCTTTGAATGGGATTTAACAAAAATTTCGGAGGGAAATTTTCACATTCTTTATAAAAACAAAAGCTATCGGGCAGAAGTAGTGAAGTTCGATAGTTCAACAAAAACTTTTCAACTAAAGATCAATAACAAACTTCACACTGTTGAGGTGAAGGACAAATTCGATCTACTGTTGGAAAAAATGGGAATGGCCAATGGAGCTGCAAACAAAGTGAACAATATCAAGGCACCTATGCCTGGTTTGGTCATCGATATGAAAGTAAAGGCTGGAGACATTGTGAAAACGGGGGATCCATTGCTCATACTCGAAGCCATGAAGATGGAAAACATTATCAAATCGCCAGGCGATGCCACTATAAAAAATGTGAAAGCCAAAAAAGGCGATACAGTTGAAAAGGGGCAGGTGTTGATTGAATTCTGATTATTTAAGAAGCAACAAATCGACTTCTTTTTTAATACTTGTTTCCCGCTCGTCCCAATTTCCTTTCACGCGAACCGGTTGAATATTTCTTTTCGCTAATTCCCCTTCAAAAATTTTCATCATTGATTCTCGCTGATCATTAAGATCACGCAAACCATCAGCTACCCAAGGCACATCAATGTCGAATAAGAAATATTTGTCGTAATGGATTTGTTCTTCAAGATCGAACAAGATTTTGGGAACTTCATTCAGATATTGTCGGGAATAGATTTGTGTGGTAATTAAATCGGTATCGCAGAAGAGAATTTGATTGGCGGTTTTTAGTTTCTCTTTTATTCGCTGGTTTTGCGCCTGACCTATCCGAATGATATCATCCATGGTAAAGTCATTTGAGGTAATCATTTCGCGCGCAACTTCAGGAACAAACCCGGTTTTATAAAACTCGGCCAAGCGCTTCGCCATGGTTGACTTGCCCGTGCTTTCGGGGCCATAGAAGCAAATGAGTTTAATTTCTTTCAAAAGGTTTTCGTGTAAAAAATGTAATTTTATAAAAATATGAGTAGAATGCTGCAAGTAAAAGTTCTTAATCCTAAAGCCAAAAGAATTTTAGATGACTTGGCTTCTTTGAAACTGATAAGCATTAAAGAAGAATCCCCGTTTCTTCTCACCACTCCTCAAAAGAGAAGTATTTAAATTAGCAGAAAACAAATTAAAGCCGGCAAATTCAGAGATAGTCATTCCGTTATTTCTGACCTGAGAGCATGGATGAAAGAAAGTAGTCTGGTCAAGGAGAGCCGAGACCGAATTACGTCAAAGTGCTTGAATTTTATATCGACAGAAATCAAAGCAATAAGTACAGTTTGAGGCTGCTCAATGAGGTTGAGAAGGCAACTGGCTTACTCTCGTCTTTTCCATATCTGGGGAAAATTTCAGACAACGGACAAACCCGTGTAATTGTTAAAGACAAGTTCCTGATTTTTTACGAAGTGTATTCGAATGCAATTGCCATTCTTTCATTTTGGGATGGGCGTCAGGATGTTTCAAAGAGAATTGATCACTGAACGTCCCTGGCCTCCTCTGTCCAATTCCACAAACCAAACCCTGCAATGAAGCAGAAGATCAAATACTCAATGCCCACAAATTTGATCTCCTTCGCAAAATACAAATAGCAGGCGATGGCATCGACCAAAATCCAGACCGCCCAACACTCCACTTTCTTTTGCACCATCAGATAGGTGGCAACAATGCTCATCACGGTCACAAACGAATCTGCATAAGGGAAAGCACTTGGCTTATGGAACAACATAGGAAAGAATTCATGGAGATTTTTTGCCAGCATTCCGAAAACAAATGTTCCAACAACTCCAACCATCATAAAAATAGAAAGCCCTCTCCGCGACACGAAGCTTACTCTCAATTCATGCTTCTTGTCTTCTTCCGATTGGCTTGGATTTTTCCACCGCCACCAACCAATCAAGTTGGTCACGAAGAAAAATACTTGCAAGAACATGTCCGGGTACAATTGCACTTGATAAAACAGAAAGAAGAAAAGGGTTACGTTGATCAACCCGATTGGCCAACTCCAAATATTGGCTCTAGCAGAAAGCCAAACTGCGATTGCGCCTGCGACTGTTCCAACAAACTCGAGATAGCTCATCGGGTAGCCGAGAGCAGTAAAGAAAATTTTGTTGATACTGAAAAAATCCACTGATCAGAGCTTAACGCAAACGTTCTTGGCTTCTGTAAAGAATTTTATTGCTTCCCATCCGCCTTCTCTACCCACACCGCTTTGTTTCATCCCACCAAATGCTGTGCGCAAATCGCGGTGAAGCCAGCAGTTGATCCAAATGATTCCGCTTTTGATTTGATGAGCAACTCGATGTGCTCGTTTTAAATTTTCTGTCCAGATGGTTGCACTCAAGCCATAAAGTGTACTGTTGGCCAATGCAAGCGCTTCTTCTTCAGTATCAAAAGGCATGATCGTAACAACAGGCCCAAAAATCTCTTCCTGGTTCGTCCTGCATTTTTCATCGAGACCGACTATAACAGTTGGCTCCATGAAATAACCGTTTGCACATCGCCCATCAATTTTTAGTTGATTTCCTCCTGCCAGAATTTTCCCTCCTTCCTCCTTCGCCAGAGAAACATACCCCAACACTTTTTTCAAGTGAGCCTCAGACACGAGGGCGCCAAGTTGAGTAGAAGAATCTAATGGGTCGCCCACTTTAAGTTCTTTAGTTCGCTTGACAAATTCACTTACAAACCGATCGAGCAAACTGCGCTCGACAAAAATTCGTGAGCCGCATAAGCAAATTTCTCCCTGGTTAGTAAATGAAGAGAGGAGCGATGTTTTAATCGTCTGTTCAAAATCACAATCTGCGAAAACGATATTTGGGTTTTTTCCACCAAGCTCAAGAGAAAGTTTTTTGAACATAGGTGCTGCTGTTGCGGCAATTTTTTTCCCGGTCACTGTTCCACCGGTAAAAGAGATTGCAGTTATTTCCGTATGCTCGATAATCGCTTGACCGGCCTTACCACCAAGTCCGTGAATAATATTTAGAACTCCAGCGGGCAGCCCTGCTTCAATGCACAGTTTTGAAAATAAAAAAGCCGTCATCGGTGTGAGCTCTGATGGTTTGCCAATTACAGTGCAGCCGGCAGCCAATGCTGGAGCGATTTTCCATGTGAATAAATACAAGGGCAAATTCCACGGAGAGATACAACCTACCACACCGATTGGCATTCGAGTGGTGTAGTTTATAGAATCTCCATCGTTGACATGCGCTTCCGAAGCAAAGTGCATAGCAGCAGTGGCATAGAATTTCATGTTGGCCGATGCCCGATAAATATCAACTGCCTTTGCAAGTTTTACTGTCTTGCCGTTGTCAATGCTTTCAGCCAATGCCAACTTTTCCAAATCACGATCGATGAGGTCTGCTACTCGCAAAAGAATTTTACAGCGTTCTTCTGTTGGCATTGTTGACCATGAAGGGAAAGCTTGTTTTGCTGCTCTAACGGCTTCATTGACATCGTTTTCGTCAGAATCGGCAACTAGACTGTAAACTTTTCCTTCAGAAGGATTGAAGTTATCTAGGTATTTTCCTGAGGAGGGTTCTACTAGTTTTCCTCCAATGTAATTGAGAATTTTTTCCATTGCTATTTGGAGTTACAGAATTCAACAAATTTCTGAATGGTCTTGTGCTTTATTTTTCCATATTTCTGCTCATACCGGGATAAAAAACTTTCGGAAAAAAAAATAAGTAGGGATTCTCTAAAATCTTTCTTTTTTGGAGGCATTGCAACGAATTTATCATTCTTTGGGTCTTCCAGGATGTAGATGAATGGGTATTCTCCAAATTTTGTAGGAATAACTACCATCATTGCCGGAGCCATACTTGGCTGGCTAGGGATCATCAACCCTTGCGCGCGGTATTGAGGATTTCGGACCTTCAATAAATTGATTTTCCCTCTTTGAATATATCGGGCATCAACTTTGTCGAAAAACAAATCATCATCAAGGAAAGGAGTAAACTTGTGAAGAATCTTTATTGTGTCTTTCTTAATAGCATATTCCAGTATTGACTCTTTAAAAATTCTTGTGGGTTTTCTATCATTTTTTGTTTTCCAAATTTCAAGACCCTCTTCGGCAGTTACCACATCTCTGAAAGGCCTGATAAATCCTCTTATAAAAGAATCTGTTTCCAGTTTTACATAGCCGTATTGAGCCTGTGCCCTAAAATTCAATAGTATAAGCCCGCAAAATAGGAAGAACCTCACCACGTATTTCATCACTTTCAAAAATTAAACTGGGTCTTTCGTAGATATTTTTCTTCTAAAGACTTCCTGTGCGTCCTCCATCCACCGGCAAGTTAACGCCATTGATGTAACCTGCAGCGGGTGAAGAGAGAAAAGCTACTGCCGCTGCCACTTCACTTGGTTCGGCCATTCTGCCTGCGGGAACTTCATCGATCATTTCTTGCCTTATCTCCTCGGGTGCTCTTCCGGATTTTTGGGCTCTCGTTTGAATAATCGATTCTATCCGTCCAGTCTTTGTACTGCCCGGCAAAACATTGTTGACCGTTATACCAAATGGAGCGAGCTCAAGTGAAAGCGTTTTAGACCAACTGGCCATTGCACCGCGCACGGTATTTGATACTCCCAGCCCTTTAATCGGAATTTTCACTGAAGTAGAAATGATGTTGATGATTCTTCCATATTTATTTTTTTTCATCGAAGGCAAACAAGCCTGAACCAGAATTTGACTACAAATCAAATGGGCGTTAATGGCGCTCAAAAAATCTTCAGGATTTGCATCAATTGCCTGGCCTGCGGGCGGGCCACCGGTGTTATTGATGAGGATATGAATCTCATTAGATGAAACAAATTTTCCAATGGAAGCTTTCACCTGATCAGGAAAACCAAAATCAGCAATGATGAAATCATGTTTTTGACCTTGAGCAGAAGACAGTTCTCGCAAAGTCGATTTCAATTTGTTTTCGTCCCGTGCAAGAAGAGTCACCCTTGCACCAAGATGTGCCAGTTCAATAGCCGATGCTTTCCCAATGCCCTGTGTACTTCCACAGACCAGAGCGTGCTTGCCTTTAAGGTTTAAATCCATTCTGTAAAGATAAAATGGTTAAAGTTTTTTCTTCCATCGTCCTGATCTCATATACCAGAATGACATCGAGAACATTCCAACCCAATATACCCACTCGCTTACCCAGCCCCATGTGATCGGGAGATTCCAGGTTTCAAGAACAAGATAGACGTAAATGGTGTAGACTGTGATCGTGATTGACTCAATGATCAGGTTAACCATGGTGTTGCCTGTTCCGGTAACCGAATTAAGCCACACAGCAGAAAATGACATCATCAATAAAGCCACAGATACAATCCGAATTACAGGAATTGCTTCTACAATGAACGATTCATCCTGCCCATAAAGCGAAAGAAAAATTTTCGGGCCTATATTCAATAAAACGGTAAGCACGGCTGAGCATGATAAACTCAAAATCACGATTCGCCTGATGAGAGGCAAAACTTCATCAGATTTTTGCTGGCCGATTACATTGCTCACCATCGTGTTTGCGGTAGCAGCAAATGCCCATGAAAACACCCCGAAGATCCCGAAAATATTTCGCATCGTATTTGAGATTGCAAGAGCGCGATCACCGTGATGTTCGATCAAAATGTAAAAATATTCCCACGTGATAATGCTGATCGCGTACTGCAAAATCAATGGTGATGATTTGTACAAAATGTGACGGATCGTTTCAAAATCGATTTTCCAATTTTCGAAAAGAGAAAACGCACGGTTGATCCCTTTGAAATGGATCACCACAAAAATTACCAACAGGCCTGAACCCTCTGCGATGATCGATGCATAAGCCGCTCCATTAAAACCAACCGCTGGCAAACCAAAATGGCCATAGATTAATCCGTAATCAAAAAAAATGTTAACAACCGTCTCGGCAAGAGTTCCCCAAACCAAAAGCTTGGTTTGATTAATTCCTACGAGCAACGCGTTGCGCATCACGTACAAATAGAGCAATGGCAGCCCCCAGATTCTTATCAACGTAAAATCAATTACTTGCTGAGCAGTAGCAGCGTTATGAATAGTTGCACGCAAAATGACAGGAGCAATAGTGTAGGTGAGCGAAATTCCTATGAAAGAGATAGCAAGCGAAACCCAAACGCCATGAAAAAATAGATGACCAATTCCCTTCGCATTATTCTCGCCTGCCTTTCTGGCGATCAGAGTTTGAAGTCCATTATTAAGTCCATTGCCGATTACTGCAAAAATTAAATAATAAACGCCAGTGATGCCTGCGCTTGCTAACGCTTGCTCGCCAAGCCCGCCAAGAAAAATATTGTTGGTGATGAAATTGATCTGCGGCACAAGAATGGCGAGTGAAATAGGCATGGCCATTGCCATGATTTGTTTGTAGCCGGTTTGTAAGCGCAGATCCATAACGAACAATTTCAAAAATAGGGATAAAAAAATTCAGGCTCCCTTACGAGAGCCTGATGATTGATCTATTTCGCTGCTAAGTTTAGATTTTAGCAGGTTCGTGTTTCAAATGTTTCATCACTTCATCAACGTTCACGCCAAGCCCTTTTGCTATCCCTGTTCCTAAATTCACATCTGCACGGAAGAAATGACAAAGCTGACGATAAATGATCTGATCTTTCTTCGGGCCTGAAATTCCTTTCATCGCACCCACAATGTTGCTGATCGTGCTTTTCTTTTGCTCTTCATCCATCACATCGCGGAAGAGATTACCGGGTTGAGTGTAGTGATCGTTCTCTCCTTCGGCATTGCGGTCATACCAATCGGCAATTGAATGTTCTAGATCCCAGGCTGGTTCTTTATAAGACTGATCGGCATAAACTCCATCAAAACTATTCGGCCAGTAATTTGGTGCGCTTCCTCCGTTTCCACTCACGGCCATGTGTCCATCGCGTTGATAGTTGTTTACCATATAGGGGCAACGATTCACAGGAATCTGTTCATAATTTCCGCCTAAGCGATAACGGTGAGCATCCGGGTAAGAGAGCAAACGGCCCTGCAACATTTTATCGGGTGAATAGCTGATACCATCAATTATATGTGCTGGCGCAAAAGCAGATTGTTCAACTTCAGCAAAATAGTTTTTTGGATTTTCATTCAATTCCATCACACCTACATCGATCAACGGAAAATCTTTATGCGGCCAAATCTTGGTCAGGTCAAACGGATTCCATTTGAATTTCTTTGCCTGATCGTTAGTCATTACCTGAATTTTCAATGCCCACTTTGGAAAATGGCCATTGTCAATAGATTCTACTAAATCACGTTGAGAGAAATCCATGTCTTTAGATTTCATCTCGGCCGCTTCCGCATCATTAAAATTTTTAATGCCTTGCATGGTCTTGAAATGGAATTTCACCCACACTCTTTCATTCTTTGCATTGATCATGGAGAAAGTATGGCTTCCATATCCATTCATAAACCGATACCCGATTGGGGTGCCGCGGTCACTCATAAGTATCATCACCTGGTGCAAACTCTCCGGATTCAAACTCCAATAGTCCCACATCATTGTCGGGCTCTTGCAATTGGTATAAGGATCACGCTTTTGTGTGTGAATAAAGTCACCGAATTTTTTAGGGTCTTTGATAAAGAAGACAGGTGTGTTGTTTCCTACGAGATCCCAGTTTCCATCTTCGGTATAAAACTTCATAGCAAAGCCACGCGGATCGCGCTCAGTGTCGGCACTTCCTTTCTCACCACCCACAGTTGAGAAACGTAAGAACACTTTTGTCTCTTTGCCGATTTTATTGAACACTTTGGCCTTGGTATACTTTGAAATATCATGCGTTACCGTAAACGTTCCGTAAGCACCAGATCCCTTCGCGTGCACAACGCGCTCAGGTATGCGTTCGCGGTTGAAGTGGGCCATCTTCTCATGGAGGATATAATCTTGCAACAAGAGAGGCCCGCGTGGGCCCACACTCTGTGTGTTTTCATTCTCAACGTACGGTCTGCCTGAGGCCGTAGTGAGCTTTTGGGTTTTTTCTTTTCCGTTGTTCATGTGATTCGATTTTTAAAGGAATGACAATGTTCTTCTATTTGTTATTATTGATCAAACTGATATTTTCTATCTTGCAATAGATTTTGTCTATGAACCTTCAGCAATTGGAGTACATTGTGGCAGTGGATACATGGCGGCACTTTTCGGCAGCGGCTGAGAAATGCAATGTCACCCAGCCCACGCTCAGCATGATGATCCAACGACTGGAAGAAGAGTTGGATGTAAAAATATTTGACCGGAGCAAACAACCTGTAGTCACGACCTCGATTGGAAGCAAAGTGATTGAACAAGCGCGCACTATTTTGAGCGAGGCCAGTCAAATGAAGAATTTGGTGCGTAGTCAGAAAGGTGAAGCCCATGGTCAACTGCACATCGGAATCATTCCAACAGTGGCGCCTTACCTTTTACCGTTGTTTTTAAATGATTTCTTAAAGAAGTATCCAAACATCCAACTTAAAATCTCCGAACTCACAACGGATCAAATAATTTCGCATTTGGAAAAACAGCAGATGGATGCTGGAATATTAGCGACACCCTTAAAAATGTCATCCGTAAAAGAGCAACCGTTGTTCTATGAACAGTTTGTAGTTTATGCTTCGGCTGAAGAAAAGATGATGAAAAAGAAATATCTGCTGGCGGAGGATATTAATGTAAACCATCTTTGGTTGCTGGAAGAGGGGCATTGTCTGCGTGAGCAAGTGGTGAATTTGTGTGAGCTGAAAAGAAAAGAAACTCTTTTGCAAAACCTCGACTACCAGGCAGGCAGTATTGAAACCCTTCGTAAAATGGTGGACATGAACAATGGAATCACCATCCTGCCCGAGCTTGCTTTACGCGATCTTAGCCTTAAGCAAAAAAAGAATATTCGTTATTTTAAAGCGCCTGCGCCCGTTCGCGAAATCAGTATCGTTACTTATCGTTATTTTGTGAAATACAATCTGATTGAACTTCTGAAAAATGAAATCATCCGGCATATTCCTTCATCAATGCTTTCGCCTGACAGAAAACAAATTGCTGAATTAGATAAACAAAAATGAATTCAACATCGCATATAGTCATTACCTGTAACAAACGACTCTCTCCTTATCTGGAAAAGGAAGTAACAGACCTTGGGTTCAAAATCAAAAAGGCTTTCGTGACGGGGGTTGAGCTCACAGGATCACTTGATGACTGCATCATACTCAATTTGAATTTGAGATGCGCCAGCCAGGTGCTGTATTCGATCACTTCATTCAGATGCGATGGCCCCCAGGACCTTTATGACAAATTGCTTCATGTGGAGTGGGAGAAAATAATTTCACCCGATGGCTATTTCTCGGTGACGAACCATGCCGAACACTTCACGGTCAATAACGAGATGTTTGTTAACGTGAAAGTGAAAGATGCTATCGTTGACCGCATGCGTAGAGAGGCGGGTCGCAGGCCAGACTCTGGTTCTGATTTAAGCAAGGCTGTCATTCATTTGTATTGGAAAGATGAAAGAGCCGAAGTTTTTTTAGATACATCAGGAGAGACGTTGGCCAAGCACGGCTATCGTAAAATTCCTGGTCGCGCGCCAATGCTTGAGGCACTGGCAAGTGCAACGTTGATGGCAACTAAATGGGACATGCGCTCCCCATTTGTAAATCCGATGTGCGGATCATCCACTGTAGCGATTGAAGCTGTGCTGATGGCTACGAACAGAAGACCGGGGCTATTCCGAAAAAATTATTCGTTCATGCATGTTCTTGGCTATGATGAAAAAAAATATCAAACTGAACTTGAAAAGTTAAACAATCAAATCATTGAAGTACCTAATCTGAAAGTGATTGCGACAGATATTAATCAAGACGCCATCGATATTTCTAAAGTAAATGCGACCATTGCCGGGGTAGAAAACTTCATCGAATTTAAAGTCTGTGATTTCGAAGAAACTGAAATCCCCGAAGGAGCTGGAGTAGTTTTTTTAAACCCTGAGTACGGAGAGCGTATGGGCGAAGTGAGTGAATTGGAGATTACCTATGGTCGTATTGGCGATTTTTTGAAAAAGAAATGTCAGGGATACACTGGCTATATTTTTACAGGAAATCTTGATTTAGCAAAAAAAATAGGCTTGAAAGCAAAACGAAGAATTGAATTTTATTCTGCCAAGCTGGATTGCAGATTGTTAGAATACGAATTGTATGCGGGTAGCAAACGGGAAAAAGAGCAGCTATAGAATTTCGATTTCCTCGAGGTCACTCAATAATCTTCAAGCTCAAATCTAAACTCTTTGCTGAATGAGTGAGTGCACCCATCGAAATGTAATCAACACCACATTCGGCTACAGAGCGAAGGGTTGATTCAGTGATTCCACCGCTTGCTTCTGATTTGCATTTTCCGTTGATGAGCTTCACGGCTTCCCTCATTTCATCCAACCCCATGTTGTCGAGCATGATTACATCAACGGTATGGGTGGCCAATGCTTCTTTCACTTCATTTAGGTTGCGCGTCTCTACTTCGATCTTGAGTTTTTTGTTTTTCTCTTTTAGATACTTTACTGCATTGGTGACTGCCGCGGTAATTCCTCCAGCTACATCGATATGATTGTCTTTGAGCATGATCATATCATACAACGCGAAGCGATGGTTTCTTCCGCCACCGATAACTACAGCCCATTTTTCCATCAAGCGAAAATTGGGTGTTGTCTTTCGGGTATCCATCAATTGAGCCCCTGTGCCCTCAATAAGTTTGCTCAAGCGATGGGTGTAGGTTGCTATGCCGCTCATTCGCTGCATACAATTAAGCACAAGTCGTTCGCCAGAAAGTATGGATTGCGCGATACCATGAACTTCAAAAGCTATGTCGCCTTTGGTCATCATCTCGGCATCTTTTTTAAAAAAAGTAATTTGTAGAGATGGATCAATTTCTTTGAAAATTTTTTCGGCTAATTCAACTCCCGCAATAATTCCATCTGCTTTGACAAATAGTTTAGCTTTCGAAATTTTATTTGATGGAATGGTGGCTAACGTAGAGTGATCACCTTCGCCAATATCTTCCGCCAAAGCAGAACGAATAAACTCTTTGATAGCTTCTTCTGTGAGATAATCCGGACGCTTCATTCCTTGGTGAAGCTCATCTCATGAATGAGATAGTTTTTTTCCACCTCACGAGCGCGCATAAGCACATAGTAGCTGTCATTGCCACTCTGGTACTTGCCAATAGCGAATTGCAGACCTGCCTTTGATGAGCCGGTGTGGTCAATATTAAAATCGGAAGGAGAATGTTTTTTGAAAAAATCACGAAGTACAAATTCCGCTTGCGCTTTGCTGTAAGTGTTCAGCTCGCCTTCAAGATTCAAGTCGATGGAAGTATTGAAATATTTTACCAACTCTTTTGCATCTCCTGTTTTGAGAGCGTTTTTCATGGGCTCAAAAATATTCTGCGATCTGCTCTGCAAACCCGTCAGCAACAAAATCCAGATCACAACTAGCTTTTTCATTTCGATATAATTACACCAAAATTATGCCATAGTTGGCAGACGAAAAAATGGTTTCAGCTTTGATTTCCCTGATTTGGTGAATCATTTGGCGATGCTGAAATAAAGGGCGAAGCTTCCTGGTGCATTCGTATTGCTTTACGAGAAAGAAGTATCCCTGTAACCAATGAGGCAATTGCACCTGTCCACAATCCCGGCACAAATGAAATGAACCAGAAATAATCATAGGCTCCATGAAAAAGAGCCGCGGCCCCCAATCCATACCAAGCGAAGTATGATTTCCCTTTCTCGTGCTTAGCACGGCCAAGAAAATAACCCATAAGCACAGCAAAGGTGGCGTGGGCAGGCACAGCAGTAAACATTCGCATAATACCGATGGCAACACCATTATCGCTGTTCATCACATACAAAATATTTTCGAACCCTGCGAAACCAAGACTCACGCTCACAGCATAGACAATACCATCAAAAGGCTCATTGAAATTTTTGTTTGGATAGAGCACCCACCGCACAAAAATGAATTTACTGAACTCCTCAATAAGGGCAACCAGCAAAAAAGCATGAATAGCTTGCTCGCTTAGACTTCTTTCATCAATGGGAATGAAGAGATTAATTGGAATACTAATGACTAGTGTAACTATGGTACTGGCTACTCCAAGAAAAAAACTCAGCACCACCAATCGAATGGGTTCACGTTCATATTTATCTTTGAGGTAGATGTAAAGGCCAATGACCGCGCCCGGAGCCAAAGCAAGCGCAAGTAGGAGCAGGGTTTCCATTAATAAAATTTAATTTTCAAGCACAGCTTCAATAGACTCCATTTTAGCATCACTGTATGTGCCATTGGTTGCGAATACGATCTTGCCATCGGCATCGAGAATAAAAAAGTACGGAATATCTTTCTTCTCGAAGTCCAGCTCTTCTTTGTATTTTTTTAATTCTCCTTTGTAAAACAAAATGTGCGGCAATAATTGAGGATTTATGTTCTTCATTGCTTTTCGCTTTGCTGTGCCTGTGGCTGCTGCATTAATGCCGGTAAACATCGGCACAAAAAAGACATTCACATCGTAATTAAAAGTCGCCATCTGGCCTGTGTTTTTTTGAATGAAGGTGGTAAACACAGGATTGAACCACGTATTCAACTGCTCTTCCGATTTTTTAGAATAAGCGAGGCCTAACAATGTATATTTTCCTTTGACATCCCACGGTAAACTCACCTTCTTGTCCTCAACAGTTTCTGCTACCATGTCGGGGAATTGCTTGCCTACGATTTGGGACTTGGCTGATAGCAAAAAGCAAACGAAAAAAAAGCAGGTGGCAATCCATTTTATCATAAACCGAAGATACTAAATCTACGGATTGAATTTCACTGAACCTTTCCTTACTTCAATCGATTTGCCCATGAATTCCCCCGTTTCGGGTAAGCGCACGGTGTTTACAAACCACCATTCCGCTTTGGCCTTTTGCTGAGTAAGGGTAAGCAACAGGTAGCCATGATCGCGGTTGTTGAGATACTTCAAGTGAGGATTTACTTTAATCATCTCAGCTTCTTTTGCCTTAACGGTTTCGTCAGGATATTTTTCGTTGCCGTTGGCTGAGGAAACACTCGTTGTTACCAGTTCAATTGCAAATGGTGAATAGTTTTTCTTTGTATCGATGGGCACTTCAATGGCCCATGAGGAGTGTGCATCGCCTGTAATGAAGATCAAGTCCTTAATTTTGTTTTGAAGAATGAAATTTTTCAATTTTCTTTTTTCTGCAGGGTAACCGTCCAAACTATCGAAATTAGTGGGCATTTGAGAATAAAGTGGTTGCGTGTTCATGTCAGAGAAGATCACCTGATTGCCGATGATCTTCCATGTGGCTTGCGAATTCTTCAACTGACTTTCAAACCACTCGAACTGCTCTTTGCCCAACATGGTGCGATTTTCGTTTTGAAATGACGGATCACGGATGCTGTCAACCTGCTTTTGTCTGCCGGCCAGGCGCTCATCGAGCATGATCATGTCGGCAAGTTTGCCAAACGAAAATGTTCGGTAATGATTTTCACTTTCGCGGATCGGAATCCATTCATAATAAGCCTTGCGCGCTGCTGCTTTTCTTTTTTCGTAGTCGCCTTCATTGGGCTGATGATT
Source organism: Bacteroidota bacterium (assembly GCA_016178785.1). Classification (GTDB taxonomy): domain Bacteria; phylum Bacteroidota; class Bacteroidia; order Cytophagales; family Cyclobacteriaceae; genus ELB16-189. Next base: position 152,214 of record JACOSO010000086.1, read on the forward strand.
TTGCGCGCCTCCGGCATAACTGTTGTTCGCAATTTCATGATCATCCCAAATCGCAATCATCGGATGTTTCATACTTATATCATGCAATCCTTTGTCAAGCCTGTATTGCGAATAGCGCAATCGATAATCTTTGAGCGAAATGATTTCGTGCTTTGGAATATTGAAACGCCCAATGGTTGTATCACCATATTTGCCAATGCCATATTCATAAATAAAGTCGCCCAAATGAACAACTACATCCACATCGGGCCGTAACGAAATTTTTTCATACGGATTAAAAAATCCCCATTCCCAATTCGCGCAGCTTACGACAGCTAATTTTAAGCTGTCGGGTTTTTGAGGTAAAGTTTTGGTTTCTCCTGTCTCAGAAATTTGGCCAAGTGCCGTAAAGCGATAAAAATATTTTGTCGAAGGACTCAACTCGGTTACATCTACTTTCACTGTAAAGTCTCGAGATGCCGAAGTTGAAACAGAATCCGATTTTACGATCGAAGAAAAATTCGGTGAAGTAGAAATTTCCCACGTCACATTCACGGTTGCTGATGAATCTTCAGGAGTAACACGCGTCCACAAGATAACGCGGTCTTGTAGCGGGTCACCTGAAGCCACCCCGTGATAGAATGGTTTTAAGTCCCCATGATAAAGCGAGGATGTTTCTTCTGTGAATTTCTCGTGTTTTTTCTCTTTTTCAGAACAGGATGTGAATAGAAAGAAACCAACCGCAAAAAATAAAATCGATTTCATGCTTTTAATTTACTCGCTCTGTAATCTTCCCGGTCTTCTTATTTTTTAGAATCACTTTCTTAGCTCCATAGTGTGTCACTTCTTCTTTTACTAAATAATGATCGGCATCATAAGATTGTAGATGACTGTCTTTACTTACACCCGTTTTTCCGCGCCAAATAGTTAATTGAACGGGCTCCCACAGTTTGCTCTTCGCAGATTTGTAGGCCGCATCCAAAATTGCATTCACTACATAACCATCATAAAAAGTTTCCTTGGGTGGAATTCCTTTTTCCATCGCATTGAACATGTCCATGAACATGTGGTTGTAACCGAGTTCATTCAGCTCATCACCCACAGGGAAAAGCCAGCCAGAATTGCTCTCTGCTTTTTCGGCAACATAGTCTGCGCCTTTGCCGCTGGTAAACATTTCAAAACCTGTTCGTAAAAAATTGTTTATCCATATGGTGCCCTCGGTTCCCATCACTTCATCGCGCAAGTCAAGGCCTCCACGGAAAGTCCAACTAACTTCAAATTGCCCAATCGCCCCATTTTCATATTTCACTAAGCCGATCGCATGATCTTCTGCATCTATAGGCTTTACTTGAGTATCTGCCCAGCACATCACTTCCATGGGCTTAATGTCTTTTCCGATGTAGCTCCGCGCAATCTCCACGCAGTGACAACCAAGATCTAAAATACAACCTCCTCCAGCTTGCTCGATATCCCAAAACCAATCACTGTGCGGGCCTGGATGCGTCTCCCTTGATTTTGCCCAAAGTATTCTACCAAGCGAACCACTCCTTACACTTTCGACCGCTTTTAAAAACTTCGGAGTGTAAACTAAATCTTCAAGGTATCCATTGAAGATGCCCGCTTTTTCCACTGCTTCCAGCATGCGTTGAGCTTCAGTTGCGTTGCGACCGAGCGGCTTAGTAGTAATCACTGCTTTTTTGTGCTTGCAGCAAAGCATCACAGCTTCTTCATGCAAATTATTGGGAAGGGAAATGCAAACGACTTGCACTTCAGGCCGGGCAATGGCCTCTTCCATATTCGTTGTTGCAAAAGCAACCTTATAATCGGCAGCGAATTTTTTTACACTTTCTTCTTTGCGTGAATAGATACTCACGATTTTGTCTTTGCTGCGATAGCCTTGCAGCGAATCAGCATAAAAGCGGCCGATAAAGCCCGAGCCGAGCATGGCGATGTTCATAGTGTTAAGCGTTTTTTTTGAATTTATAAATGAGAGTGAATTGAAGTGCGCGATTGCTGTATTTGTAGCTAGTTCCAAATCCGTTTGTATCAGCCAACAAAATGTTCTTAAGCCCAATAAAATAATTCACTCCTAGTGAGAAATTTTTATAGATGTCCTGCTCTCCGCCTATGCTTAGGCCTGAATCATTCTCATGGTACGTTTTGGTAATAATTTGATTGTTGATCCTAGTCCCTCCTAATGTAAAACTTAAGAAAGTGCCAGCATCTAGACTCAGATGCTTGTTGACATAATATTTAAGAATAACCGGAAAAGTAAGATAGTCAATGTTAATGCTGCCTCGTCCTTGATTTTTATCCGTGTATCCCATGCCCATAAATTGAGCATTAAATCGAATGCCAATTAACTCCGAAAAATTGTGTTGAAAGAAGAGACCAAAGGCTGGTCTGATTGAATTCTCAAAAAAAACCGTAGACCTGAAATTAAAAGATGGAGGTGTCTGAATTGTTACAAACCGTTGATTCGCCACATTAACCCCGGCATCCACACCAAAAAAAGATTTTTGGGCAAGCAAGTGTGAGGAAATACACACAAAAGAAAGCAGAATAATTTTTCTCATTTTTCAAATGTAGATTTTTTGGTGAAGCTTCTAAAAGCTTTCTTTCTGAAAGGATATTGCACTTCCCAAAAAATCATTTACCTTTGCACCACTTCTTAAAGAATATTGTTTAGAGGGGACCGCAAGTCCCCTCTTTCGTTCTCTGGATTTTATGGATTTGAAGGAAAAAATAAAGGAATTGACATTGGCAAGCCTCTCCAACCCCGCCCACTTTCTGGTGGATGTGATTGTGAGCAAGCATAAACCAATGAAATTCACGGTAATACTGGATGGCGACAGCGGCATCACCATTGACGATTGCGCCCTTGTAAGCCGTGGAGTAAACAGTGCTTTAGAAAACTTGATAGAAGTTCAATATTCCCTTGAAATCTCAACACCCGGCCTAGATCATCCCCTTAAGCTGAAGCGGCAGTACGAAAAAAATAAAGGCCGCAAGCTGAAAGTGCACTTGACAAATAAATCGATCGTGTTAGGTGTGCTGCAACAAGTGGAAGAAGAGAAAATCGTGATCGAAGCAGAACTTAAGGAAGGCCTGCCTGCCGGACAGGCAGGAAAGAAAATAGAAACCAGGGCGATGGAAATTCCATTCGCAGAAATAGAAAAAGCATTTGTAACCGTATCTTTTAAATAGACAGAACTATGGACGCATCAACGTTAATTGAATCGTTTGCTGATTTTGCCAAGCAGAAGAACATCGACAGGCCAACTATGATACGCATCTTAGAAGATGTGTTTCGCAACATGATTCGTAAGAAGTATGTGCAAGACGACAACTTTGATATCATTGTGAATGCCGACAAAGGAGATTTGGAAATCTGGCGCTTCCGCGAAATCGTGGACGATGAATCAGAAGACATTTGGGATCACGATAAAATCAGCCTGACAGAAGCTCAAAAAATTGAGCCTGATTTTGAAGTAGGCGAAGAAGTGGCCGAAGAAATTCACCTGGAAGATTTTGGCCGCAGAGCAGTAACAACTGCGCGCCAGGCTTTGATGCAGAAAGTGAAAGACCTGGAGAAGGATATTCTCTATCAAAAATATAAAGACATCGTTGGTGAGATCATCAGTGGTGAGGTGTACCAGGTGTTGAGCCGCGAAGTCTTGTTGACTGATGCTGAAGGAAATGAAATTTCTATTCCTCGAGGTGAGCAAATTCCTAAAGACCGTTATCGCAAAGGCGAAACTGTCCGATCAATAGTTCATAGGGTGGATATGGTGAATGGCAGCCCCAAAATTATTTTGTCACGTACGTCTCCGGTTTTCCTCGAGCGTTTGTTCGAGCAGGAGGTTCCGGAAGTTTATGATGGACTGATCACCATTAAAAAAGTTGTTCGTGAACCAGGTGAGCGCGCAAAGGTGGCGGTAGAATCTTATGATGACCGCATCGATCCTGTGGGTGCTTGCGTAGGCATGAAAGGTTCACGCATTCACGCTATCGTTCGTGAATTGCAGAACGAAAACATCGATGTCATCAACTACACCGAAAACCTTGAGCTGTATATTCAGCGCGCGTTAAGCCCTGCAAAAATTGTAAGCATTAAGATTGATAAAGAAAATGGTCGCGTTGCCGTGTTCTTGAAACCCGATCAGGTGTCTTTGGCGATAGGAAAAGGCGGGTTGAACATAAAGCTTGCAAGCCGATTGGTTGGAATGGAAATCGATGTATTCCGTGAAACGGATGGCACTGCAGCAGAGGAAGACGTTGATCTGGATGAATTCGGTGACGAAGTTGAAAGCTGGGTGATCGATGAACTTAAGCGCATTGGTTTGGATACTGCCAAAAGTGTACTCTCTTTAAATAAAGAAGAACTTGTACGTAGAACTGACCTGGAAGAAGAGACTATCGAACAGGTGTTGAATGTGCTCAAAAAGGAGTTTGAACAACAACAGCAATAAGCGACAGTTTACAGAATAGTAAAACCAAGAAATCAATAAAATACCAGATATTTGAGCATGGCTGAAGAAAAAGGAATACGATTAGGACAAGCATCGCGCAAACTCAATGTGGGCCATAATACCATTTTGGATTTTTTGGCAAAAAAAGGCTTTGCCGTTGAAAATAATCCGAACGCCAAACTGACAGCCGAGCAGTTTACCATGCTCGCCAAAGAATATGCATCTTCAGCTTCAGAAAAACTCGAAGCCTCCGGCCTTACTATCGGTGGAAAACATGGAGAACCTGTAGTGAAAGTATCAGAGCCTGAAGTTCACCGCAAGAAAACGGAAGAAGAGGAGAGCATGCTCATTAAAAATTTGGGCTCCAAAGAAATTGTTAAACACAAGGAAGAGGCAAAGCCTGATAAAGTTGAGATTGAAAAGCCTAAACTCGAAGGCATCAAAGTTCTTGGCAAGCTGGATCTTGGCAAAAAGAAAAAAGAAGTAGAGGAAGAAGTAAAGGAAGTTCCTAAAGAACAGACTCCGGAAGTTAAGACAGAAGTTGAAAAAACCCCAGAGGTTGAACTTGAGCTGATCAAAGCGAAGGCGGGTAAACTTCAGGGGCTGAAAGTTTTGGACAAAATAAACCTGCCAGCGGCTCCTCCTCCATCAGAAAATAAGAATACAGCTGCCCAGCAGCAAAAGCGTCCGCGCAAGCGAATTCCAAATTTCAATGATTCAAAAGGTGCTCGACCTGCAGGAGGCGGGCCAAGTAAAGGACAACGCCCTGCGCCACGTGTACAAAAGGTTGAGCCTACCGATAAAGAAATTCAAGATCAAATCCGTGCTACACTTGCAAAGTTGAGCAGCGGTCAGAAGAAATTTACAGGAGCGAAGTATCGTAAAGAAAAACGTCAGGCTGTTTCTGAAGCTGAAGAAGAGCGTTTGCAACAGGAACAAGAACTTTCAAAAACACTGAAGGTCACTGAATTTATCTCTGCCAATGATTTGGCTTCGCTGATGAATGTTTCAGTGAATGAAGTAATCTCAACTTGTATGGGATTGGGAATGTTCGTTTCCATCAATCAGCGATTGGATGCTGAAGCGATCACGATCATTGCCGATGAATTTGGTTACGAAGTTCAGTTCTCTACTACCGAAGCTGCTGAGGAATCTGTAAAAGAAGTTGAATCTGAAGAAGAATTACAATCACGTGCACCAATTGTTACAATCATGGGTCACGTTGACCATGGCAAAACTTCGCTACTCGATTACATTCGTAAAACAAAAGTGGTAGCATCTGAGGCTGGGGGTATTACGCAGCACATCGGTGCATATGATGTAACAACCCAGAGCGGACAAAAGATTGCTTTCCTTGATACACCAGGTCACGAAGCGTTTACTGCTATGCGTGCTCGAGGAGCAAAACTTACGGACATTGCAATTATTGTAGTAGCTGCCGATGATGATGTAATGCCTCAAACAAAAGAAGCGATCAATCACGCACAGGTGGCAGGTGTTCCTTTAATTTTTGCGATTAATAAAATTGATAAGCCAGGCGCAAACCCTGAAAAAGTTAAAGAATCACTTTCTAAACTAAATATTCTGGTCGAAGACTGGGGTGGAAAATACCAGAGCCAGGCCATCTCGGCAAAGACAGGCCAAGGCATAGATGACCTTTTGGAAAAAGTTTTACTTGAAGCAGAATTACTAAATCTTAGAGCAAATCCTAATAAGACTGCGGTAGGATCGATCATTGAAGCTGAGCTTGATAAGGGCCGCGGATATGTGACAACACTAATGGTACAAGCAGGCACTTTGAAAGTAGGGGATATCATGGTGGCAGGTTCAAATCATGGTCGTGTGAAAGCCATGTTTGATGACACCGGTAAAAAAGTAAATGAAGCAGGGCCATCAACACCTGTTCAGGTTTTGGGTTTGGATGGTGCACCTCAAGCAGGTGAGAAGTTTCAAGTATATGAAACTGATCGTGAAGCACGTGAAGTAGCTAATAAGCGCAGCCAGATTTTACGCGAACAAAGTATCCGCACGAAGAAGCACATTACACTTGATGAAATTGGAAGACGTTTGGCTATCGGTTCATTCAAGCAATTGAATGTGATTGTAAAAGGTGATGTGGATGGTTCAGTTGAAGCGCTGTCTGACTCCCTCTTGAAACTTTCGACTCAGAAAGTTGCTGTGAGTATAATTCATAAAGCCGTTGGTCAGATTTCAGAATCTGATGTATTGTTGGCGTCAGCATCTGATGCAATCATCGTTGGCTTCCAGGTTCGTCCTTCAGCATCTGCACGCAGAATTGCAGACAATGAAGAAATCGAAATTCGCTTGTACTCAATCATCTACGATGCGATCAACGAAGTGAAGGCCGCGATGGAAGGTATGCTCGAGAAGGAAATGGAAGAGGTGATTGTGGGCAATGCTGAAGTGCGCGAGGTATTCAAGATTTCTAAAGTGGGAACTATTGCCGGAACAATGGTGACCGATGGGTACATCAAACGCAATAACCCTATCCGACTTATCCGCGATGGTATTGTTGTTTTTGCCGGTAAGCTTACTTCATTGAAGCGTCACAAGGACGATGCAAGCGAAGTGAAGTCCGGTTTTGACTGCGGTATGGGCATCGATAACTTTAACGATATGAAAATGGGTGATGTGATCGAGAGTTATGAAATGCGCGAAGTGAAGAAATCGCTTTAGAAAGATTGACTGAATTTATACAAGTTGCCCGATAGCTAAAAAGTTGTCGGGCTTTTTTTATCCAAAAAAGAATTTCGCAAAAGCATAAAGCCCAAGCGCTAAGAGCACTAATCCGGGAATGATTTTTATCCATCTGCTCCCCTGCACATAAGGTGCTAATCGCTGCGCGAAGTTGATAAGTAACAAGAGCAACGCCAGTGCCCCTACCGAAGTACCCAAAACATAAGTGTGTAGCAGACCTGTGGATGATAGACTAACCCATCCTTCCGCTTTGAGATAAGCTGTAAACCCCATCCAATAGGGAATGGCCATGGGATTGAGAATGCTCAGCGCAATACCTCTTCGAAATCCACTCTCATTGAACCTTTTTGCAAAACCTGTAGGTGATTGATTTGTTGGCCAAAGATTGAAAATCGCCAGAGCAGTCATCACGATAGCAGCTATCAGTTGAAAATTTCCGACCACCATTGGTACTGAAGTGATCCAATACTCGAATTGAACACCGATCCACGCATAAGGATATTCAATGATGGCTACCGCAAATGCAAACCGGGTGGCAATGGCAATTTTCTTTTCTAATGACAACTGAAGAATAGAAACATTCAAAGAGCCCGGTGGAATCGAGCCTATAAAACTGAAAAAGAATCCGAAAAAAAAAAACGTACAGGTAATACATTCAAAAATGGTCAAGATTTCAGTGTACTGAATTTTTTATATATCGCAAACCCCTCCCGAAACGAAATATACTCAACCCCGCGCTTATGATTCGCTTTGCTGATGAGATACATATTTTTCCAATGCGTGATCAAATCGCGAACGCCTTTCCAGAATGAAGCATTTGGATGATAGATGTGAGATGGCTCGGCACCACATCCGTTGAGTTCAACTATTTTTACTTTGCCATTCTCAAGATCTTCAGTAGACGCGCATCGTAAATCGTATCGACCAAAATAAAATCCCTTTACTTGTTTGCTTATCCGGTCAAAAGAAGCCGAAAGTTTTTCGGTGATCAGGTGATTGGAATTCAAAAACAAAGTGCCGAGGCAATGGTTACCAATTGAAACAAGTTCCACTTTTTCTCCTGATGGAATAATTTCATTTAGTCTTGAATGGTATTTTTCCTTTAGAGTTCCCCATTGCAATCGTGCGCGATCCTTTTCAAAAATCAATTGTTGTAACGTTTTCTTTCCATCGCCCTGCACATGTAGAAATTCTTTTCCGGTAATGGAGTTGACAAAACCGTGATCTTCATTTGGGTAACGAACGTAGTAAACACCGAACTCCAATGGAAGGTCAACTAATTCCTGAATAATGAAATCGATTTTAATTTCAGAAAGATATTGTTCGACTTCGTTGTCATTGTTGATTCGTTTCACCATCCAACCACGTTCACCCAGATCAGGCTTGAAAATGATGGGAAAATGAAGAGAAGATTCACTCATCTTTTTTGTCACTTCATCAAGCGCAGAGGGAAATTTTATCAGTAAAGTTTTTGGTTTGACTTCTTCCGGCAAAAGGGAATGTACTTCAAACTTTGATTCGCCTAACATACCTCCTGTGAGAATGCCAGGGTTGGAAGCAGAGAAATAAAACAACGATCGTTCTTTGAGTGAATACCAAAGCCACAAGACCATCAACGGCAATTGAATGATGCCGAATGGCCAGTACTCCCAATGAAAAAGTTTAATAAAGAAATTTCGCAACGAAAGGTTCATTCAAATGTCAACGCACTTCAATCAAGCTCTCTTCGCGGTAGCGGATTGTCGAAGCGGCCACACCAAAATCGGAAGAAAGCCTTACATGATCGGCCACTTCTTGGATTCCGATTTTCATGATGGCCATGTGGTGCACGGCATGCTCGATATTGTAGGTAAGCTCGCGAAAATAGTTGGTTTGTACGGAAACGTTTTCACTTGAATTAAGATCGTAGCCAACCTCCAGCGTTAACGATTTGTCTGAAGTTTGATCAGTTACAAAAGAACGGATTCGCTGAATAACTTCTAATGCAATTTCTTTGTCCGTCTCAATCATTTTGTCGTGCGAACGTTTGTCGTAGTTAATCAAGCCTTGCTGATAACCTTGCTCGAGGCAAATGAAAAATTCAAGCGTATGACGCAAGTGCTGACCAATTGAAGATCCGCTCAGTGTCTTTGAAGGTTTGATAAATTCTGCTTCGGACAATTGCCGTAGCACACCAGACATCTGATCTAAAATAGCTTGGCTGGCATTTATAAGTTGACTCATGATAGAATTCTGTTTGTAAATTAATTTGGTTTTAGATCAGGGTAAAAATTTCTTCCAGTTTTGATCCGCTTTAACTTTCAACGATTTCTCATTTTTATTCCAATCGGTAAGAGTGTTGTTACCCCAGAAATTGTAAAATAGGTAAAGCTTGCCTTCTACGATTTTAAACGTTTCCGGGTCAATCTTCACCTTCTCCCCGTTTTCACCCATTGCATAAGCGCACCAACCGCCATAAGCAGGCTCGTATTTTTCAGGACTTACTTTAAATTTAGAGAGATTGGCAGCGGTACTGAAGTAATAAGTTACACCCTTGTGAGTGGCCATGAATTTCGAGTCACCTTCAGACGGTTTACCATCGAAATAACTTACGGGGTCGTAAGCCTCAATAGCCACATTTTTTTTAATGTTGAAATTTTTTTTGCGGGCATCATCGGTTTGGGCAAATACTACTTGCGAGAAGATAAAAAGAAATAGCGCCCCAGATTTTTTCATATAACTAAGATACGTAAAGAGATCAAAGATAGGTTCGCTAACCTAATCGAAATGTCGTGAAGGTTGCAAAAACCAAATACGTGATTTTTGACCAGGATTAAAATGATTAATGTGATTCTCATGATTAAGAAGCTTTCGCTGAATAGGTTCTTAAATCTTGGAATGAGGAAGTTAGGCTGTGTTAATGCCCAGGCTAAGAATAAAGTTTATTGAGTAATTCCCAAACCAATTCGGGTTCATAGCCTTTTCCAATAGCAAAACGGGCTATTTTGTTTTTCTTTTTGAATGGATCGGATTCAACGATTTGAATCGATTTCTTTTTGACGAGGCTAAGTAATGTTTTGGAATAGTCTTTTGGATCGATCTCGGCCAACCCTCGCGAAACGCATTTTGAAGTAAGGCCTTCCATTTCCAACTCCCGTTGAATTTTGAGTTTCCCCCATTTCATCATTCGAAACTTTCCGCCCGCAAATGCTTTGGCGTATCGTTCTTCATTGAGGAAACCTTCCGTGATCAGGCGAGCAAGAATTTCATCGACTTCAGAAGAAGGAAGTCCGTATTCAAACAACTTGCCTTTTACTTCCCTGTGCGAACGCTCTTGATAGGCGCAATAGCGGTAAATTTTTGAAAGAGCTTCCTGCAAGTTCCCGATTTCCGGTTTCCGGTTTCCCGATGGAAGTTTAGATTTTTTCATAACAACGAGTTGCCTCCGCTAACCAGAAACTGACAACCGGTTTTTACTTCACCAAGCCCTTTGTCTTCAAAATACTCGCCACAAATTTCCGTTCATTATCTGAGTTGAAGATTTTAAAAGGGAGATAAACCATCTGCGCCTTATTGATGAAAAGTGCAAAATAATCCTTGCCGACTTTTGCGCTTTTGAACTGATCCCACTTCATAGGCATGCCTTCACGGGGGTTGAGTTTCATTACTAATTGTTGGCTACTGATTTCGTAGGAGTAGCGCTCAAACAGCATTTTTCCCTGCTCTAATTGTGTAACTCCATAAAACTGCAGCCACCAGAAGAGCAGATAGAAGCCAGCTCCCATGAATGCCCCGAAAAACCACCACCAGCTCGGCAACCACAAATACCCCAGGCAAATGGCCACTACAATCAAGCCTACCCACCACTGCTGCTTCAAAATGCCGGTAAACGCAAGTTTTATGTACGTCTTTTTCTCTAACCGATAGTTTTTCGTCTTTACGATCATATATTTCTGTAATAAAGACCGCAAAAATAGCGTCTTTCCCGATTATAAAAACAGCAAAAAGTAGGGATCAGACAATTTTATAATTCTTGTATTCGCCAACGCGATAGCCTGTGATGGAATGGACGAACCGTTTAAATTTTTCTTTGAGGGAATACTTCTTTTTTGAAATGTCGTAGTTGAATTTCCAGTTTTTCCTGGAGATGCGATCAAGCAACGTTTTAGGATGAGTGCTATCAAAAAGGGCAAGGGAATCTACGTTGCTGTAATCAAATTCTTCGGCTTTTGCTATGTTAGCTTCGATCCACTGGTCGTCATGATAAAATTTATTCCAATCTTGTTGTTTGTACTGCATAGCTCGGGGATCTTTCACCCAGCCATAATGATAAATGAAGGCATCAATCAATTTCACCTTTAATTTTTCATTGGGTTGCTTTCGGAACCCCTGAGCATCTCGGTAAGAGAAGATGGTTGGGTCATTTCTCACAATCCGAATTTCCCTTCGATACCAACGCCATGATTCGCCCACGTAATCATACGAACCATAGAAATGTTTGTAATGAAAAAGCAATCCATCAACCGAGCTATCATCTTTAAATTTTTCCATCGCTTCGCGAATAGAGGGATGGTATTTTTCATGGACAGCCTCATCAGCTTGAATGTAAAAAGCCCAATCGCTATCGGATGAAACGGCTCGGAGAGCTTTATCAGTTTCTAACGCAAAAGTTCGCCCGCCTTCACGTACGGTGTCATCCCAGATGGTTTCGATGATTTTTATTTTTGGCGAATTGATATTTCGTATCAATCCCAGCGTATTGTCTGAGGAATTCCCAACGGCCACGACAAATTCATCACACAGTGGAAGGACTGAAGAGATGGATTCAACAATTGGATAATCATACTTGATCGCATTTCTGATAATTGTGAACCCGCTTACTTTCATCGCCTTAAAAGTAGAGAAGATGAATCAATTTTTTTGACAGAATTTTAATCCTTGGTTTTTTCTTGTGACGAAGGGCTTTTTCTTAACCACGTCACAACAATCGGGAGGGATGAACCTGCGCATAACCATTTGGCGCGAACTTGGTTTTGCTGCGGATGGCATTGGCAAGCATCTGCAAATTCTTTTCATCGCGTTCGCGAGAGAAGATCTCATGGTGAAGGTGGAAACAAATACCTTTAAACTTTAAATGGATTTTGAACACTCCGCTATTTATTAAGCGTACTGCGAGCTCGCTGTCTTCACGGCCCCAGCCCACAAAGTCGTTGTTAAATCCATTTACGTTGACGAAGTCTTTTTTCCAGAACGAGAAATTGCAACCCTTCACTCCTTCAATTGAATACTTATTGTTGAACAAAGTGAATAAAGAGCTCAGCAAAGCATGTCGAAAAGCATTGTATTTATTTTCTATTCCGTTGTCGTTCCAACCGATGTGGTTGTTCTTTGCCTCAATCAAGCGAGCCGTTTTTTTGGCGCTTATTAACGCCCTGCTGCCGCGCACGAAATATCCGGCCCTGGAATTACGCAAGTGGTCTACAATAAAATCGGGATGCAAAATGATATCACCGTCTGTCTGGATAATGTAATCATAACTGCTTTGACGGATGGCTTCATTGAGAATGATGGTTTTTCGGAATCCATGGTCTTCGTGCCAAATGTGTTTAATCGGAACATTGATCAGCGGTCGGTAGGAGTCAATTAATTGTTTAGTGTCTTCGGTAGAGCCGTCATCGGCAATTAAAATTTCATTGGGCATGTAGATCTGATAGAAAACACTCTTGAGGCAAAGCTCTAACGCCTTCGGCCAGTTATAGGTTGAAATTAGCAAACTTGTTTTTGGAAAATCGGTCATGCCGCTAAAGTATTAATTAGGCAATATAATAATGGTTTATCATCGGTGCGCGATCAGCACATGTGATCGTTTGCTGAGCCTTTCGAAACTTGTAGTAAATCCGAGTGACCTGAGGTAATTGTTAAAATAGTTGACATTGTTTTTTTCATCGCCTTCAATGTCGTGCACTTCTACCATCATTCGCTTGATGCGCTTAAGTAGTGAAGAGTCGGTATTGTAGATGATGTCAAACTCGCTTCCCTCACAATCCATTTTCAAAAAATCAATTTGTTCGAGTTGATGTTTCTGTATAATCTCATTAAAAGTGATTGAGGGTACGGTGATTTTCACCGAGTGGGTTGATTCAAACCCTGAAAACACAGAAGCATTTTCTGTCAGTTCATTGTTCCCATCCAAGTGTAATTCCAAATGGGGTTGTGGGTTGCCTGTAACAGCTGCTTGAGTTAATACAAGGGAGTCTTTCACGATCTGATTGTCAGAAATAGTTCTTTGAAAAATTTCCAGATTAGAAGGAATTGGCTCGAAGGCAAGTATTTTTTTCACTTTCACTTTTGAAAGTACAAGCATTGAGAAGAAGCCCACATTCGCTCCAATGTCAACAACAATTGAATTTTCTGAGAGGTTTTTTTTTAAATCGCTGATGTTATAAACATCTGAAAGGAAAATCTCCTTGAAAATAAGCATCAACCTTTTCGGGACTCTAACCATAATGTGATTAGGTCGGGTAGTGAAAGTGATTTCACTAGAAGGGCTGATTTTGTCTTGCCAATAATTCCACGGGTTGCTTACATTTTGCAGCAATTTGAAATAGCGTTGAACTCCTGAAACAGCCATCTAAATAATTTTAAAAAACATTTTAATGCAGAACATCCATTTTCTGAGTGGAGATCTTTTCTTCAAGGCCAGCAAACCCGCTTGATGTTTAAAAAAAGCGAACATCCGCGCAAAATTATTGGTCAAAGAAAAGCTCGAGTAACTTTTCTGCAAATTGGCTAAAACATCTTTTACTTCTTTATTTGATTCTGGACATTTTTCAAGAAAAAGTTTAATTCTGTTTCGGACGATCAGATTTTGATCTATCTCCTTTTTTTTTGCCCTCCCCTTCACCCGGATAGCGCCAATTACATTATTGCTATGCTGTCTATACAGCACGAGAGCTTTATCTACAAAAGCAAGCCGCCCCTGAAGTGTTGCCACATAGGCGAGCCACCAGTCATGAATAATATTTTCAGGGAAAGGCATGGCTTTCATCGCAAAATCTTTTTCAAAAATAGCAGCGTGACCCGCTACGCAATTGCCAATCAGAAAGGGCATGGCTGAATCGAAGCTGGCCATATTTTTGAGATCGGAGATTTTTCTGTTCAAGCTTTTGCCCGCTTCATCGATAAATAGCGAATCACAATACGCGAGCGTCACCCCTTCTTTCATTTCCTTCAATGTGATTGCTATTTTATCTGCGTCCCAAATATCATCCTGATCACAAAGAGTAATGAATTTGCCTTTGCTTAAAGAAATACCACGTTCAATTGTTTTCGTTGGCCCTAAATTTTGTTCATTTACTTCAACCTTGAAATTGGAATATTTTGTAGCATATTCTTTAAGGATAGCGACAGTTTCGTCTGAGGAGCAATCGTCCACAGCTACAATTTCAATGGCTTGATAGGTTTGCGCCAGAAGACTTTCCACCTGCTCACGCAAAAAACGTGCACCGTTGTAAGTTGCCAAAACAATTGATACTAAGGGCGAGGGTTGATTCAAGCGAATGAAAATTTCCGCAAAGTTCGATTTAATCGTCAAAGAACAAAAAGAGGTTGACCATCTGTCAACCTCTTCCATTCTTACAGAGAAGAATTATTTTGCGACCACCAATCGATCGGCCTTCACCATACTGATAAACTCTGCGCGGTAACCATCCTTATCTTCGCCCTGAGCACCTTGGGCGAGATGGAGAATTCCTTCTTCAGAAAACCCGTTCAGGTACTCGGAATTTCTCAATAACATTCCAAACGAGGCAACAGATGCAGCCCAGCGAAAATTGTCGGAAGTTTTTTGAAGTGAAATATTATTTTCGATCAACGGGTGAACCATTAATTTGCTCACATTGCCATCGGGTCTTTTGTAGCGAAACTTTACAGTCATTAATTCATTGGACTTCGAATTTTTCGTATCAAGTTTTGTGGTTTGATATTTTAGCTCATCAACTTTGAAAAACTTACTTTCTACACCTACTGGAATTATTTCATAGAGTGCAGTGACGGTGTGGCCAGAACCAAGTTCACCAGCGTCCTTTTTGTCGTTGTTGAAGTCTTCACTTTTTAGCATCCGGTTTTCGTAACCGATCAATCGATAAGCTTGCACTTTGGCAGGATTAAATTCAATTTGAAGTTTTACATCTTTCGCAATGGTGAAGAGCGTGCCGCCAAATTCATTGACCAATGCTTTTTGAGCTTCGAGGATGGAATCGATGTACAAATAGTTTCCGTTGCCTTTGTCGGCAATGGTTTCCATTTTGGAATCTTTGTAATTGCCCATACCAAATCCCATTACAGTAATGAATATACCGTCTTGCCTTTTCTCTTCAATTAAATGCTCCATCGCACCGTTACTCGATTCACCAATATTGAAATCACCATCAGTGGCAAGGATCACCCTGTTGTTACCTTCTTTGTTGAAATTCTCTTTAGCCACCTGATAAGCCAACCGAATGCCCGCGCCACCGGCAGTTGATCCGCCTGATTGTAAATTGTCAAGAGCTTCAATTATTTTTTTCTTGTCCGCACCAGAAGTCGATGGGAGCACCAAGCCTGCAGCCCCTGCATAGACTACAATCGCTACGTGATCTTGTTCGCGCAATTGTTGAACCAATAATTTGAATGAGGATTTAAGCAAGGGCAATTTGTTTTGATCACTCATCGAGCCAGATACGTCAATCAAGAAGACCAGATTTGATGGAGGCAATTTTTCAGTTGAGATTTTTTTGCCTTGCAATCCGATCAGTACAAGCTTGTGTTTTTCGTTCCAGGGAGCTGTAGAGATTTCGGTATTGATTGAAAAAGGATCTTCTCCGTCAGGCTGCGGATATACGTAATGAAAATAATTCACCATCTCTTCAATGCGCACAGCATCTTGCGGAGGACGCTGCCCACCCTGAATGAACCTGCGGATATTGCTGTAGGAAGCTGCATCGACATCAATTGAAAAAGTAGAAAGAGGACTGTGAACCGCATCGTGAAAGATATTTTCAGTTATGCCATCGTATTCCTCAGTATTGAATTGTTCGCCCTCTTCTTTATAAACTTGTTTCGGTGCATACTGATACGCCACATCGCCAGCAGCTTTCATTTTGTAGGCGCCTTGGCCCGTAGAAATTGGAGCGGCCTCGTGACGTTTATTTGTTTTTTCACGGCCGGTTACTACAGACTCACTCAACTGTGTGACATCCATTTGAAGGCTTACATCAATTCGATTCTTTGATCCGATAGGAACTTCTCTGGTTTTCATTCCAATGAATGAAAAAACCAATATACCACCTTGATCAGGAGCGGTAATCACATAATTACCTTGCCCATCGGTAACAGTACCATTTGAAGTTCCTTTCAAAACAACATTGACTCCCGGCAAAGCCGAGCCATCATCTGCTGAAGTAACTTTGCCCATAATGGACCGTTCAACAACAGGCCTAAAACCGGCCAGGATAACAAATACCACAGCCAGTGCAACAATTTTTGTTTTCATGACATTTGAATTTTGTATCAGGATGCGCTGCCCGATCAATTTCCATAAACCCGGAAAAAAAATTTGATTTTATGATCGATTTGATTCCTATGATGCACTCACATGTGGTCTAAGCCCGATATTCATAAGGAATTAGCCCATATCAAGGGAATCACATTAATCATTCATTTAGTATAGAGCCAAAAATTTGAGTAGCAAGTCAGAAAATTTTTTTCTGATGATTGAATCATAGTTTAACTTGACCAGCGATGGCCGAGCCTCAAACCGATAGCGAAATCCTTCAGCATTATAAAAAATCAGGTGATCTTTCATTGATTGGGAAACTTTTCACTCGCTACACTTCTTTGGTCTATGGTGTTTGCCTGAAATATTTAAAAGATCGCGAATCGGCCAAAGATGCCGTGATGCAGGTTTTTGAAAAACTCATTTCTTCATTGAAAAGCCACGAGGTCGAAAATTTCAAAGGTTGGCTTTATGTCACTGCTCGTAATCATTGTTTGATGGAGCTGCGCCACAAAAAGGGTAAATTCATGGAAGAAATCTCATCCAATTTTGTGGAAAGTGAGTTCTTGTTGCATCTGGAAGTAGATGAGGAGCAAGAAGAGGATTTAAGAAAGATGGAAGACTGCATCAACAAACTGGTAGACGGGCAACAGCGGTGTGTACGGTTATTCTATTTGGAAGAAAAATGTTATAAAGACATTGCTACGATGACTGGCCTTGATATGAATCACGTCAAAAGCTTTATTCAAAACGGAAAAAGGAACTTGAAAATTTGTATGGAGGGAAATGGGTAATCTCGAAGACAATATTATCAAATACAAGAAGGGAGAGTTGAGCTCGAAGGAAATGCATGCCCTTGAGAAGAAGGCGCTAAATGATCCATTTTTGGCCGAAGCTTTGGAGGGATTACAAAATATTTCTGAAACTGATTTGGTAGACGATGTCAAAGAACTTAATCAAAAACTTCTAAAAGACAAGAAAACAGCTTTGTTCACCCCACTGCGGATTGCTGCGGGGGTGATTTTGGTTATGGCATCTGTTTTTGTTTTTTATCAATTGAAGCCGAAGCATGAAACGATTGCCTTGAAAGCAGAAAAAAATATTCTGCCCTCATCTCCAAAAACAGAAGCTCAAAAGCCAGTGGAAAAAACGGAGGCAAAAGATAATGTCGCAACAAAATCAAATCTGGGAGAAGTTGAGAAGTTGAAACCTGAAAAGGCTAAGACTGAGTTGGCCATGACTGAGAATGAAAAATTGAAGGCAGCAGATCATGAAAGGATAAGTGCAACAGCAAAGCCGAAAATTGAAACTCAACCAACCGTTGCTGAGCACAAAGAAATTGGGCCAGAGAAAAAATCGGATGAAGCAAAAGGGGAAGTTCTAGATCAAGCACCTGTGGCCGTTGCTATGGAGCCGGTTAAGGAAGTAACGGAACAGCAGGACTTAAAAAATGATAGTAGGGCAGTGGGAAGGACAAAGAAAGCAAAATACAAATCGGAAGCCATGAGCGGAGCAGGGCTTGCCGGGAGAACCCAAATTAATTTGAAACCAATTTCGGGAAAGGTAATTTCTGCGGAAGATGGCCAGCCGCTTTCAGGAGTAAATGTGGTAATCGAAGGAACAGCTCAAGGAACGGTTACCGATTCAAACGGAAACTTTACGTTGCAGATACCAAATGAAAATCAGCGTTTGGCCTTTTCTTTTATAGGGCTTCAAACAAAAGAGATAGAAGTTAAAGGAAAAGATAAAATGGACGTGGAGATGAATGCGGATGTTACTCAACTCAGCGAAGTAGTTGTTACCGGATTAGGGATTGCAAGAGATGACAATGAGGAGCCGGTTATTCATCTTGCAAATCCGTTTGGCGGAAGGAAAGCCTATGACAAATATTTAGAAACCAACGTCCACTATCCTGATGAGGCGCTGAAAAATAATATAAAAGGGAAAGTCAGGGTTGAATTTGCCGTCCATCCCGATGGAAGTTTTGACGAATACAAAGTTGTTAAAAGTCTGGGCTATGGTTGTGATGAAGAAGTAATTCGCTTGATTAAAGAGGGCCCAAAGTGGTCGCCCACTACCGAAAATGGTCAACCTGTTGAGAGCAAAGTTCGCATAGGCGTAAAGTTCGATCCCGCAAAATCAGGTAGGTAAATACCAAATAAAAAGTTCCTTTTTACTTTAATTATTATTTATACTTTTGCGCAACTTAGGCTTAACATAATTTCATGAGTTTATTTATCAAGAAACCACTTGCGCAACTTTTGGCTCAAGTAGCCGATTCGAAACATACGTTAAAAAGAACTTTAGGGGCAGGGAATTTAGTGGCGCTGGGCGTAGGCGCAATCATAGGCGCAGGTCTTTTTGTTCGTACTGCCGCAGCTGCCGGTGGAGCAGCTGGTCCTGCCGTGGTTATTTCTTTTGTGGTAGCAGCAGTAGGCTGTGCGTTTGCGGGATTATGTTATGCTGAGTTTGCTTCAATGATCCCTGTGGCAGGTAGTGCATACACTTATGCCTATGCTACACTTGGTGAATTGGTAGCGTGGGCAATTGGTTGGTCTTTGGTTTTGGAATATGCTTTGGGCGCAGCAACGGTTGCGATCTCCTGGAGTCAATATTTAAATAATTTATTGGGGGGATCCATACCCTACGAGTGGTGTCATTCGCCAATGGAGATGTCGGCCACTGGTGTTCATGGAATTATTAACGCACCAGCTTTGGTTATTCTCACCATCATAACTTTGATTTTGATCAAAGGCACTCAAGAGTCTGCTATCGTAAATGCGATTATTGTAGTGATTAAAGTTTCGATTGTCCTTGTTTTCATAGCATTGGGATGGAAATTCATTGATCCTGCGAACTATGTTCCTTTTCTTATCCCGGCCGATGCCCCAAGTGTAACGGCTGCCAATGGTGAGGTTCACTCTTATGCCCCATTATTTAATCATGGATGGACTGGTGTAATGCATGGAGCTGCTATTGTATTCTTTGCCTTCATTGGCTTTGATGCTGTTTCTACGGCTGCGCAAGAGACAAAAAACCCAAAGCGCGATATGCCTATCGGTATTCTTGGCTCGCTTGTTATCTGCACGATTCTCTATGTATTATTCTCGCATGTTCTTACAGGTGTAGCTCCCTATACTGATTTTATTAAGGAAGGAAAAGAGGCTTCTGTAGCTTACGCAATCACCCAATATATGCCCGGATACGGATGGCTTGCTACACTGGTGAGTGCCGCTATCCTTGCCGGATTTTCAACTGTAATCTTAGCGATGTTGTATGGGCAATCGCGAGTATTTTTCTCCATGTCTAATGACAAATTGCTGCCGAGAATATTTTCAGATCTTCACTCTTCATTCAGTACTCCTTATAAGTCAAATCTTATCTTGTTGGTATTCACTGGTGCGATTGCCGGTTTTGTTCCTGAAAGCCTTACCGGTAACCTTACTAGCATAGGTACACTGTTTGCATTCGTGTTGGTGTGCGCAGGTATTTGGGTTATGCGTAAAACAGACCCGACCACCGAGAGACCGTTCCGCACACCGCTTGTGCCGCTAGTTCCAATTCTTGGGATGATCGTTTGCACAGCGCTAATTGTTTCATTGGATACAATGACTCAAGTAGTTGCTTTCGTTTGGTTGCTGATTGGACTGGTGATTTATTTCAGCTACAGCAGAAAGAATAGTGCCTTGCGCAACGGCAACAAGTAAGGTTGTTTGATATTTTCATTAGTGCTTGCTCTTAATCTCCCTGTAGATTGATTAGGAGCAGGGCTTGGTTATTTTGGATCTAAAGAGAATAACCCCGTTAAAGACTCAATTAATTATCTCATCAGAAATTTTTAGTACAGATCCTTCCATATCCACTCGATATTGGATGAGTGCGCGTTCTGCCGGACCTCCGGTAGGCTGACCGTCTGAAAAATTAAAACTGGAATTGCAGCAGCGATCTATCATGAATAGCGATGAGCCATCAACTTGTACAATTGCACAACTCGCACCCGGATGGTGTGGGCACGCACGCTCAAAGGCTAGATAAGAGTTTTCACTTGCGCGGTAAAGAATGAGCCCTTTCATACCGGCCCCTTCGATGTAAACAAATCCTCCATCCAATTTTAATTTTTGATACTGGGGAAAATTGAGGTTGATAGTCACAGTAGAAAATGGTGCCTGAGAATAAACAGCGCTGCATGCCAGCACAAAGACTGAGGAGAGGACTAAGTGGAAGCTATTTTTTTTCATAATCATAATATCCCTTTCCGGTTTTCTTACCCAAATTTCCCAAACGAACTTTTTCTTCCTGAATGGGACTTGGTTTGAAGCGCTTTACCTTTTCAAAAGCTTCATACATCTGGCGGCTTACCTCAAGGTTTACATCATTCCCTATCAAATCCATCAGTTCAAATGGACCGAGCTTGAATCCAGCCGATTTTGTAAGGGCATCAATTGTGCCAATGTCTGCGGTATTTTCTTCTAGCAATTTCAATGATTCCAAATAATAGTGCCTTGCTACGCGATTAACGATGAAACCGGGCGAATCTTTCACCGCCACAGGAGTTTTATCAAGCGATTTAACGAAACTGATCATTGCGCGCATCAGCTTTTCATCGGTCTTTTCTCCTGCGACAACTTCTACCAATTTCATCAGGTGAGCTGGGTTGAAAAAATGAAGGCCAACAAATCGCTGTGGATACTTTAATTCTGCTGCAATCTTTGAAACTGAAAGTGACGAAGTATTGGTGGCAAAAACCGAATCTAGATCATTAATCTTTTCAAGATCAGCAAAGATTCTTTGCTTCAACTCTAGTTTTTCGATCACTGCTTCGATGATCAAATCAGCTTTCAGATTTTCTGGTGATGATGATTTTATTTTCTCGAGGGCAATGGCTTTCTTTTCAGTGGTGTATTTCCCTTTGGCTATTGCCTGATCTAAATTTTTGCCAATGGTTTGAATTCCCTTTTCAATAATTTCAGATTTGACATCGCATAGCAAAACTTCGTAGCCGGCCATCGCACATGACTGCGCGATGCCTTGCCCCATGGAGCCCGCACCAACAACACCAACTGCTTTGATTGACTTCATCAAATCACTGTTTTGAATTGCTTGAGAAAGCGAATATCATTTTCGGAATAAAGGCGAAGGTCGTTTACCCGGAAAAGCAATTGAGTTACGCGCTCGATCCCCATTCCAAAAGCAAAGCCGGTATATTCTTCCGGATCGATGCCGCAATTTTTTAGAACGTTTGGATGCACCATTCCCGAACCTGCAATCTCCACCCAGCCGCTGTGTTTACAAATGTTGCAGCCTGCTCCTTTACAGATTAAACAAGAAATGTCGATCTCTGCACTTGGCTCTGTGAACGGAAAGAATGATGGTCTGTACCTGATCTTGATGTCTTTACCGTACATTTCTTGAGCGAAATGATATAGGGTCTGCTTCAAATCAGCGAAGCCTACGTTTTTATCTACATATAATCCTTCCACTTGATGGAAGAAACAATGGGCACGGGCTGAAATGGCTTCATTTCGATAAACCCGGCCGGGCATGATCGATCTGATCGGGGGCTTTTGCTGCTTCATCAATCTGATCTGAACATTCGAGGTGTGCGTGCGCAAAAGGATGTCCGGATTTTTTTCGATAAAGAAAGTATCCTGCATTTCTCGGGCAGGGTGATTGGGAGGAAAATTCAGTGCAGTGAAATTGTGCCAATCATCTTCAATCTCCGGGCCATCGGCCACATTGAACCCCAACTTTTCAAAAACTTCAATAATGCGATGACGTGTAAGACTCAGCGGATGTTGATTGCCCAGTTTGTTTGGGACGACCGGAAGCGACAAATCAATTTGGTCAGCAGGCTCAATGGATGAATTGTCAAGTTCTTCTTGTGCTGCCTTGAACTTGCCTTCGGCCAATTGTTTCAGGTCGTTCAGTAATTTTCCGACCTTCTTCTTTTCCTCTCCAGAGGCTTGTTTCATTTCATCAAACAAGGAAGGGATCATTCCTTTTTTGCTGATGAACTTCAACCGGAAATTTTCCAGTGCTTCTTTTGAAGAGACGAGAAACGAATTTACTTCGTGTTCAATTGATTTTATTTTCTGCTCCATTGGGATTTAACTTCTGTTGAGCTCGCTTTAAAATGAAATTTACCACGAGGCACAGCGTAATTACAATCCCCAAAATTAACAGATCATTTTGTTTTCGTAAGAGCCATGCCAAAACTATCATGGTAATATTTATGCCCGCAATAGCGAGTACAGCTTTGGAGTGACTGAACCCTAACTTTATAAATTGATGATGGAGGTGATTACGGTCGGCATGAAACGGAGAAAGCCCCTGCCGCAACCGCAAAAGAATCACACGGAATGTATCGAATACGGGAATTATGACGATGCAAATGGCACTTGCGATAGAGGCGTGCATTTTATAGGGATGCCCTTCTGGCAATAGGTAATTGGTATTAATAAATAAAACAGCCAGAAATGAAAGCATCAATCCAATCATCAGCGCTCCCGTGTCGCCCATAAAAATTTTGGAAGGCTCCCAATTGAAAAACAAAAAGGCAAAAAGTGCACCTGCAAAAGAGAGCGAAATCAGGCTGATCGTGTTGTTTCCCGCCAATTGAAACCAAATGCCAAATGTTACCAGGCCTATCATACCAATTGAACCTGCCAATCCGTCAATACCGTCAATTAAATTAAATGCATTGGTTAGGATAACAATAGTAAAAATACTGAGAGCCCAAACAATTGTCATAGGCACTTGGGGCAAATCAAACAATCCGTAAGAAGAGTTGAGTATGGTCTTATTGAAAAAAACCAAAAGTATAACGGGAAGAATCTGGCTGAGTAATTTTTGAATTGGGGTAAGCGCCAATGCATCATCGCGAAGGCCAACGAGAGCCATCAGAATCACAGCGGTGAAAAAGTATTTATGCGATATCCATTCGTTCAGCGGAAGACCCAACACCAATGAAAAGCATGCCCCTACAAGCACTGCAATTCCCCCGATAGAAGGCTTATAGTCAGAGTGAATTTTGTGTGATCCCGGTGAATCAAATAGACGCCATTGTGTGACCAACTTGATCAACACCGGAAAGATGAGAAACGAGATCAAAAAGGAAATGGTCGTATATAATGCAAGACGGATAATAGGCTTGAGGGTTAGAGGTTAATTCGTCATGCAAAATATTAGTAACTCTTAGATAATTTAAGATTTAAAATTCAAAGATTCAAAAACAGGTAGTTGATTGGAGTGATGTGGTCGAAGCCTAAAACAAGAGGCCCGAAGGCCTCTCGTTTGAAATGGATTTTTTGGATCAGTTTTTCTTCAACTG
This sequence comes from Bacteroidota bacterium, assembly GCA_016178785.1. Taxonomy (GTDB): domain Bacteria; phylum Bacteroidota; class Bacteroidia; order Cytophagales; family Cyclobacteriaceae; genus ELB16-189. Next base: position 176,227 of record JACOSO010000086.1, read on the forward strand.
ATCGAATTTGCTTTCGCTCGCTGCTTTCTTGGGAAAAACATTATCACCAAGGTTGGAGTCACCCGTGTCGTTGTTCGGATCGATCACGATGTTGGTCACCTCTTTTTCTTTCATAAAAACCTTTTTCACTTCGTTTTCATTCACGCGCCAGATTTCTGCCGGGACTTTTTCAATCTCTTTACTTCCATCGGCAAACGTCCATTCGATAATAAGTGGCGTGACAAGGCCGCCCTTATTTTTCAAGGTTAATTCATACAGATTTTTGCCTTGCAATTTGGCCCGGATGTCGGCATCGTTGATTTTGTTTTTGAACTCACCGTACATATTGTCTTTAGTGTCAACGACTGTGATTTCCTGGGCGCCTTGGCTAAAGTCACTTGCTTTCTCTTTCCCTTTTGCAGAAGCAGTCAAATCGCCTTGAGCCGTTTTTACAGTCTTGTTTTCCAAATCTTTTTGCTCGGATTTTACGCGGAACCATTTCACATTGTCAAGCTCAACATCGACATTATCAACAGTGTAAAACCACCCACGCCAGAACCAATCGAGATCGACTGCAGATGCATCTTCCATGGTACGGAAAAAATCGGCAGGCTTTGGCTGTTTGAAAGCCCAGCGCTGTGCATATTCTTTAAACGCTTTGTCAAATAATTCCGGACCCATTACAGTCTCGCGAAGCAATGTTAATGCTGCCGCTGGTTTTCCGTAAGCGTTAGGACCAAAATCTCCACCAGGAATGTTGTCAGAGTCCCACATGATGGGGCGCATTTTATTTTTGTCACCTTTCATATATCCAGAGAGGCCTTTTGGGGATCCCCAATTGATATTCACATCAGAATACCGCTCGCGTTTGGTTTCGCGTTCCAGGAATGAATTCAATCCTTCATCCATCCAGCTCCACTGACGTTCATCTGAGTTGACAATCATCGGGAAAAAGTTATGGCCCACTTCATGAACAATTACGCCAATCATTCCCTCATAAAGACCATGTGAATAGGTTCCATCTTTTTTAGGACGACCGTAGTTAAAGCAAATCATTGGGTATTCCATTCCCTGATTGGCAGTATGAACCGAATAGGCAACGGGGTAAGGATAGTCAAGGGTTCGCGATGAATAAACTTCAAGCGTGTTCTTAATTGCTTTGGTAGACTCCTTGCCCCAAAGTGGATTGCCCTCTTTCGGATAAAGAGATTGAGCAAGAGGAGTTTTGTCGCCAACTTTTACAGCCATCGCATCCCAAATGAACTTGCGTGATGTGGCAAACGCAAAGTCACGAACATTTTCTGCATAAAACTCCCACGTGCTTTTTTTGCTTGAACGTTCTTTTTCTTTTGCAACAGCTTCTTCTTGGGTAACGATCAGTACAGGTTGGTCAAAAGTCTTCTTTGCTTTTTCAAAGCGTTCAAGTTGAGAAGGAGTGAGTACTGCTTTCGCGTTTTGCAAAGTCCCACTTGCACCAATAATATGATCTGAAGGTACCGTGATTCTTACTCTGTAGTTTCCAAAAGTCAAAGCAAACTCGCCTTGCCCAAGAAACTGCTTGTTTTGCCAGCCTTCATAGTCATCAAACACGCACATCCGTGGAAACCATTGTGCTTCAGTATAAAGGTAGTTTCCGTCTTCAGGGAAATATTCATAGCCTCCACGTTCACCGAATTTCATTCTGTCTTTTTCAACGTAGCTCCATTCAATTTTGAAATTGTATTTTTCTCCCGTCTTTAATGGCGCGGGTAGATCAATTCTCATCATGGTGTAATTCACTAGGAACGTAAGGTCCTTACCGGTGGCAGCATCTTTCACCGACTTGATGGTGAAACCTCCTTTGTAATCGTAAGTTTCGCTTGCTAATGGGAAAAACTTTGCAGCAGTTGAATCGCGTATGCTGTTGTTTTTTGTCTTGGCGGTCATATTACCGCTGGAAAGATTATTCTGATCTAACTGCAACCATACATACTTCATTACCTCGGGGGCGTTGTTAAAATAGGTAATGGTCTCTTTGCCTGTAAGTACTTGCGTTTCGTCATTGATTTCTACATCAATATCGTAATCTGCACGCTGCTGCCAGTAGTTAGCGCCAGGAGCACCTGAAGCCGTACGATACGTGTTTGGCGTAGGTAACATTTGGTCAAGCTGCTCGAACTTGCCAGCCCACTTTTTGTCTTGTGCCGCTACTATAAGGGAGCAGAACAATAAACTAATACTCAAAATATTTTTCATTGGATTATAAATGGTTAAGAATACATAGAACCGCAAAGACGCGCGAGGCACAAAGTTAGATTTCTTTGTATTTCCTCTGCGTCTTTGCGTCTCTGCGGTGAAAAATTTAATTGGTTTTCTTTTTCATTTCATCAAACTTCGAAGGCTGTGCCACGCGGGGAAATACATTGTCGTCCGTAGTGATATCGGAAGTTTCCTTCAAGGGGTCAACGGTGACGCTCGCCACTTCTTTTTCTTTTGCAAAAACTTTAGTCACCTTGTTTTCATTCACGCGCCAGATTTCTGCCGGTATGCGGTCTGTCTCTTTGGTTCCGTCCTTGTAAGTCCACTCGATGATCACAGGCATTACCAATCCACCTTTATTTGACAATGTGATTTCGTAAATGTTTTTATTCTCAAGCTTACTTACGATGGCTTTGTCGTCAACTTTATTTTGGAATTCCCCATAGAAGCGATCGTTTGTAGGCAGCACTGTAATCATGGTTGGGCCATTGCTGAAATCTTCTGCTTTTTTGTCGCCATCTTTATTTGCCAAGTCTCCTGATGCTACCGTTTTCTCTTTGCCTTCAATATTTGTTTTTTCGGTGCGCAGTTTGAACCACTTCACTTTGTCGAGTGACAGGTCCACATTATCGGTGGAATAGAACCAGCCTCTCCAGAACCAATCCAAGTCTACCGCTGAAGCATCTTCCATGGTACGGAAGAAGTCAGAAGGCTTCGGATGGCGGAATGCCCAACGCTGCGCATATTCTTTAAATGATTTATCGAAAAGTTCGTGGCCCATTACAGTTTCGCGCAAAATGTATAACGCAGTAGCTGCTTTCTGATATTGTTCAGCGCCAAATTGAATTACCTGCTCTGAATTCACCATCAATGGGCGCATTGTATTTTTATCACCCTTCATATAAGGAACAAGGCCCGCTGGTTTGCCTCGATTGAAATCCAAGTTAGGATATCGTTCAAGTTCGGTAAGTAATTGCACAAAGCTGTTGATGCCTTCATCCATCCACGTGGTTTGTCGCTCATCATTGTTGATGATCATAGGGAAGAAGTTGTGCCCGACTTCGTGAATCACGACACCTAGCATTCGCTGAAGCAATGCGTTATCATACGTCCCATCTTTTTTCGGACGACCGAAGTTGAAACAGATCATCGGGTACTCCATTCCGATACTTGCTCCGTGAACGGAAGTCGCTTGCGGATACGGATAGTCTACCGTGTACTTTGAATAAACCTCGAGTGTGTTCTTCACCGCGTTGGTAGATTCTTTTTCCCAAAGCGGATTCCCCTCCTTTGGATAATACGACATTGCCAATGGGCTGCTGTTAGCGATTTTTACAGCCATCGCATCCCAAATAAATTTCCTTGAAGAGGCAAAAGCAAAATCGCGAACATTGGTCGCTTCAAACTGCCAGGTCTTTTTTTCTTTCGATTTTGTTTTTTCCTTTTCGATGGCTTCGGCCTGAGTTACAATAACAACAGGTTTATCGTATGCGGTCTTTGCTTTCTCGAAACGTGCGATTTGCTCGCTAGTTAAAACTTGCTGGGGATTTTTGACCATGCCTGTTGCTGCAATAATATGATCGGCAGGAACAGTGAGAGCAACTTTGTAATTCCCGAAAGGAAGCGTGAATTCGCCCCTACCCAGAAACTGCTTGTTTTGCCAACCTACAACATCGTCATACACACACATCCGAGGGAACCATTGCGCCACTGTGTAAACATAATTGTTGTCTTCAGGGAAATACTCATAACCGCCACGCGCTAAAGTCAGCATGCGATCAAGGATGTTGAAAGACCATTCTACTTTAAAAGAATATTTAGCGCCTGACTTCAACGGTAGAGGCAGATCGACACGCATCATGGTCTTGTTGATTGTGTACTTCAAGTCTTTTCCGGTAGCATCTTTCACCGATTTGATTTTGTAGCCGCCATCGTAATCAAAAATATTAAGCGGGGCGAGAAATTGTTTAGCTGCTGAAGAGTCGCGCACACTGCTGGTTGATGTCTTTGCCGTGTTGCTCTCTTTTTCAAAAAGGTTTTGATCGAGCTGCATCCACAAATATTTTAAAACATCGGGTGAATTGTTGGTATAAGTAATGGTTTCAAAGCCTGTCAGGCTTTGGTTGTCATCGTTTAACTCGGCAGCGATATCATAATCGGCTTGCTGTTGCCAATATTTTGGGCCGGGTGAACCCGATCCCGTACGATATTCGTTTGGCGTAGGCAGCATTTGGTCGAGCTGCTCAAACTTGCCCTTCCACTGAATGGCTTCAGTCTTCGGTTGCTCTTGTGCAATTGCATTCAAGCTAACTACAACAAGCGCGAGGAGTAATAGTCGTTTCATTAAATAATTGATTGGGTTTAAAAATTTGAAATTAAAAGAGTTTAAAAGATCATCCTATCCTTCATCAGTATAAAAGCGATACCCCCAATTGCGGAAGAAAGAACCATCTTCCAATCTCTGCGCGACACTTTCAGCCAATCGACCAAAATATAACTGATAACTAGAAAAATAGTTACAACTATTATTTGGCCCAATTCAAGCCCCAGATTAAAGGCCAATAAGGGTGACAAAATACTATGGCTCTTGCCCAATAGAGCTCGAAGGTAATTGGAAAAGCCCATGCCATGAATCAGGCCGAAGAAGAGCGCAAAAAAATAGTTGATTTGAATATTCTTCTTGTCAATGTTTTCTTCTTTACGAAAAAGATTAGAGCAGGCGGTGACAAAAATAGTAAGGGGAATCAAAAACTCGATCAATTGAGTTTTAACCGAAACGATTTGCATCGTAGCCAAAGCCAGCGTGATCGAATGACCTATGGTGAAAGCGGTAACGAGAATTAAAATTTTTTTCCAGTCGCGAACCAGGTAAACCGCACATAGTGCCAACACAAATAAAATATGATCGTATCCATTGATGTAATCGAGAATATGCTCACGGCCTAATCCAAAATAAAGTCCAAACTCGCTCATTAAATAAAAAAATTGCGCCACAAGTATAGCGCAATTTTTCAAGTGATGCCTAACAGTTTCCGGCTACTCGTTTTTCAAATTATCAACTGGTTTAATAAACACTGCGCGGTAAGTTTGGGAGCCGATAGTCAACGTTCCAAATAAAATCAAAACGGCTATCCCTAATATAATCACGGAAAAGTCTACTGACACGTGATAAGCCAATTGCTCCAACCATAAATTGTTGATGAAGTAGGCTGCAGGAACCGCAATTAGAATGGCGATCAGCAGCACAACAAAAAAGCCTTTAGATAACAAATACACTATGGAACTATCGCTGCTGCCTAACACTTTGCGAATGGAAATTTCTTTAATGCGGGTTTCGGTAGAGTAGGTGGCCATACCAAGTAACCCGAGACAAGAAATAAGCACAGCCAGTATGGAAATCACACCGAGTATGCTTACGAGATCGCCAAAAAAGATGTCGTATATTTTGTGCATCTCCTCATAAAAATCTTTGTAGTCTACTTTCAGACCTGGATTTACTTTTGCCCACGCTGCCTCAATGGATTTACCGGCTTCTTCATAAGTGCCCGTGTATTTCACCTGGAGTAAATTGAATTCTTTCGGATTATAGATCAGTGCCAATGCTTCCAATTTATCCACCAGCATTTGATGGTTGTAATTTTTCATTACACCAATGATTTGAAGTTTGGATGAATCTTTTTGTACAATAATTTCCTGACCCAATGCATCAGCCGGATTTTTAAAATGAAATTTCTCTACTGCCTTTTCACTAATCACAACGAATTTCTTATTTGCTTCACCGGCATTGGCCTCATAAAAGCGGCCCGCGACTAGCGGCACTTCAATGTTTTTGAGATAATCTTCGTCAACGGAGAAGTAATACATATCAGTCCACTCCTTTTCATCAAGCGAGCGCTTGTAATTTTCTCCATAAGAGCTACCGGCCGCAGGAAGGTGTGAAGTCGCGGTCACACTTTCAATATTACTATATGTAAGCAGTTCAGTCTTCAGGGCTTCGGGTGCGGTGCTACTCAACGAGACTGTTGCTTTTTTATCCATGTTAAAGCCATGATCGGCCTTCAAAAACATTTGCAGTTGATTGAATACAACAATCACTGAAAGGATGAAAATCAGGGAGAAAGAAAATTGTGCCACCAGCAGACTTTTGCGCAAGCCGATGCGTGAAAAAAGTTTTATGTTGGTGACGCCTTTTAGCACTTTTACCGGTTGAAACCCGCTCATCACCACAGCAGGGAATAATCCCGCCAAAATTCCGACTACCAGCGCAAAGACCACAAAGACCGCGTACACAAGGTAGTTTGCTTCCAGATCCCATTTCATCATTCGAGCAAAGCTCAATTCAAGCATCAGTGGCTTTAAACAAATTAATAAAACAACCGCGACCACCAGCGCAAGGAGAGAAACAATGATCGACTCTGATATAAACTGGCTAAAGATCTGCCATCGTCTTGCTCCGGTAACTTTGCGAACACCGATTTCACGTGCGCGCGTAAGCGATCTGGCGATTGAAAGATTGGTAAAGTTAAAACATGAGGTTAGCATCACCACTGCAGCAAGGCCAATGAAAAAATAAACAAAGACCCATGGCAAAAAAGGCCCTATTGGATTATTAATGAATGGCCCGGGCGTAATGCTCATCAGATTTTGCATGGAGTATTTTATTTTCGACTGACTCTCGGGTTTAGGGAGTACTGTAAAATGATCTTTCTGGATCTTTTCAAGATGAGCGTGAATGTCTGCCGGTGTTTTTCCCCTTTCAAGCAAAACATAAACCCAGCCTCCGGTGTATTGATACCAATTATCTAAATCTCTGGTGCGTTTGTTACCCAATTTTTTTACAGTAGAAATACTGGCAAGGGCATCGAACACAATATGAGACTTATGGGAAGTTTCTTTCAAAACACCGGTGACTTTGTAAGGGCCTTCATCGCCTACTTTGAAACTTTCGCCTACGGGGTTTTCCTGACGGAATAATTTCTTTGCAGTCTTCTTGGTTAATACAACGGAATAGGGATCTACTAGAGCTGTACGTTTGTCACCGTATTCTAATTCATATTCAAAGAGATCAAGCGTTTCGGGATCGACATAGTATCCAGCGACCGGAATGTTCACATTCTGTTCAATCTCAAGCCATAGATTACCAAAACCTCGTACTATGCGCACGGCTTTTTCTATGCCGGTATATTTGTCCAGCAGCTCATCACGCAAAGGCATCGTGGTAGTTGCCGTCTCGCTTCGCTCAGCGCCAGCTTCATTTTTGGGTATACTGTTAATACGATAAATTCGATCGCGTTTGGTATTGTACCGGTCGTACATCATCTGGTCGGCTACCAGCATGATAATGACCATAGACAAAGCCATGGCTACTGCAAGGCCAAAGATGTTGATTGCAGAAAAAAAACGATGCCTGAGCAGACTGCGAACGGCAGTCTTTACATAATTTTTGAACATAATAATTGGGTTTAGAGATAAAGGCCGTGCAAAAGACGGCCTTGAGGAAAAGTTGTTACAGTCGTTTCTCGCTCTCCTTCTTCACGAAGAAATAATAGATTAAGAATCCCACTGAAACTGAAACCGAAAACAAGCCGTAAGGAAGAGGCGACTCCGGTCTAACAGGGATGTACTCCATAATAATCAATGAAAGCCCACCAAAAAAGGCAAGTAACCCCCATTTTAATGATGAGTACTTGTTTTCTGCAGCGTGATTTTTAAAAATAGCCTGGGTCTCATCGTTTACAAATCCTTTTTCGATCATTTTCTTTTTCAAGATGTAATCAGTCATGATACGGGCGAAGAAATATATAGCGGTGCCAAAACTTCCTAAGATGGCAATCGGCATTAGTACCTCCATTAAATTGTGATCCATAAATTTTATGTTTTAAAGTTTTGAATTTGATTCTACCGCGTGAGACACTTGTCCGCTCTCAGATGTTGCAGAAACTCTTCTATTTTTTCTCCGTATCTAATTATAATATGAATAGTCAGCAGTAGGCAGAATGCAGTAGGCAGGGGAAGAGGGTGACTGCTTACTGCCTACTATTTTAAACTGGTCTGCAACATTCTACCTTCGTTATGTGTCTCACCCCGAAATGAATGATGATCAGGCGTTGGCCTCGTATGTGGCCCAAGGCAACAAACATGCTTTTGAGCTACTCATACGTAAGCACGAGCGGCTGGTGACGCACATGGTTGGTCGTCTGATCAATAATTCTGAGGATTTGGAAGAAATCTGTCAGGATGTTTTTTTAAAAGTGTTTGAAAAGATTTCTGAATTTAATTTTCAATCGAAGTTGAGTACTTGGATCGCCACCATTGCTTATCGTCATGCCATTAACCATTTGCGAAAAAAGAAAATTGAAATTGCTGACTTGCCTGCAGATGAAAAATTTGCTGAACGATTTATTGCAGATGAAGACCCGTTCGATGCGGTTGAAGAAAATGAAATGGAGGCCTTGGTGATGAAAATGATTGAAAAACTTCCACCTCAATACCGAGCTGTGCTCACACTTTATCATTTAGAGAACATGAATTACGCAGAGATTGGTGAAGCAACAGGTATGCCCGATGGCACGGTCAAAAATTATTTATTTCGTGCACGGCAGTTGTTAAAGGAAAAAGTAAAAACGTATCTTGGCAATGAAGTATGAATATCGATGAACTAATACAAAAGCAAATGGAAGAAGGGAGCAACCCTTCGGGTGTTGATGCAGAGGCTTATCGAGTGGTGTTCAATTCCCTTAAAAAAGAGCCGGCATATAAGCTTTCTCCCGATTTCGCTTCGAGAGTTGCGGCAAGGGCCCATGCACCCGCAAAAACTTTTGATTGGGACAAATTTTTCCTCATTGGCGGAATGGTTTTATTTTTAGCAGTATTGGTATATGCGATAGCTGTCACACAATTTACTTTTTCTGCAGGCGTGTTCCGTTTCTTTGAAAGTTATTCAACGCTTTTCGTTTTTGGAACAGTTTTTATTGTTGCATTGCATTTGCTGGAAAAAAAATTACTCGGCCACATCTCGACCGGCAACAACAGATAAAGCCGTTCAATCTCACAAGAGGTCAGCCAAAAAAAATCCGCAACCCAACTGAAAGAAATCAGTTAGATTGGCCATCATTTTTGGCTAATTGATAAAACACAAACACATGAAAAAAACTTTTACCCTATTGTGGGTGATGGCGATTGCCGTCTTTGCCCTGGCCCAAGAACCTAAGAAAGAAGTCAAGGCCGACACGGTCAAAAAAGAAAAATCGAAAAAGAAAAAAGACCTGCCGCTTGAAGTGGGCAGGCGTGTGCCCATCAAAACCTCTGAAGGTACATGGATGTCGCTTGATGTGAGCCCAGATGGAAAAACTATTGCCTTCGATTTTCTGGGAGATATTTTTACCATGCCAATCACCGGAGGGAAGCCAACGCAATTCACGAAAGGAATGGCATTCGATTCTCATCCTAAATTTTCTCCAGACGGTTCTAAACTCTTATTCCTTTCCGACCGTAGTGGTGGAGAAAACATTTGGTGGTTTTCATTTGACAGAAAAGATTCACTGCAAGTGACCAAAGGAAATACGGACCATTATCAATCAGCTGAATGGACGCCTGATGGTAATTATATTGTTGGTTCGCGCGGCACACGAAATTTGAAATTGTGGCTGTTTCATAAAGATGGCGGATCAGGCCTTCAGTTGATCAGCAAGCCGGACAATTTAAAAACCGTAGAACCTGCTTTTGGCAATGATGGCCGGTATGTGTGGTTTGCACAGCGGATTTCTGCGTGGAACTACAACGCCCAACTTCCGCAATATCAAATTGCAACTTACGATCGAGACAACGGTGAAATTGAAGTCATGTCTCAACGGTACGGTTCCGCCTTCACTCCTACACTTTCTCCCGATGGAAAACTTTTAGTTTATGGTTCTCGATTTAATGATCAAACAGGTTTATTGATTCGGAATTTAAAAACGGGGGATGAAAAATGGTTGGCCTACCCCGTCCAGAGAGATGAGCAAGAGTCAATCGCACCGCTTGGTGTGCTGCCGGCAATGTCATTCACTCCCGACAGCAAGGAAGTAGTGGCATCGTATGGCGGGAAATTTTATCGCATTCCGGTAGCTGGCGGAGATGCAATCAACATTCCTTTCCAAATGGAAACCGAACTTCTTCTCGGCCCTCGTGTAGATTTTAAATTTCCGATCAAGGATGACAAAGACATAGTGGTGACGCAAATACGCGATGCTGTTGTTTCTCCTGACGGGAAAAAAGTAGCATTTACCGCTTTGAATAAATTGTACACGGTTGATTTGCCCAACGGAAACCCTGTGCGCGTCACTTCAGCTAATTTCACCGAAGCACAACCTGCATGGAGCCCCGATGGATCTCAACTTGCATGGGTAACGTGGGAGGGTAACGGTGGCTATTTGTATAAAATGAATTTCAAGTTGAAGGGTGCTAAGCCTCAGCGATTAGTCAATGAGGCAGCACTTTACACCGAACCTGCTTGGTCTGCACAGGGAAACAAAATTGTATTCCTTCGTGGCACCTCAAACAACTTTAAAGAAGATCCAGATCCGGTAACTTTTGCAAGTCAGGAAGAAATTGTTTGGGTGAGTGGTGATGGCGGAAATGTTACACTAATTGCACGGTCGAAAGGTCGAGGTGCTCCGCACTTTGTGAAATCAAATGACCGGATTTATTTGTACAGCGGCCAGAAAGGTTTGCTTTCTATTCGTTGGGATGGAACTGATGAGAAAGTTCATTTGAAAGTTTCTGGCATCATGACTTACGGATCGATAGTAGAAAACAATTGCATGTTGGTTGAGTCTGCTACAGAACCGCAACGCGAGCCGTCTAATGCGGATGTCATTCGCATGGCGCCTGAAGGCGAGCAAGCCCTTGCGCAAATCAACAATGAGATTTATGTTGTTACTGTTCCCAAGACCGGGGGCGAGGTCCCAAAAATTTCTGTTGCAGAGGCTGACAAAGCGCAGTTCCCGGCTCGCAAGCTAACCAAGCTTGGTGGTGAGTTTGCAACTTGGGCAAGCAATGCCAAGACAGTTTACTTCACGTTAGGCAATGCATTCTTCACTTACAATTTGGATTCCGCAAAAGCCAAAGAGGATCAATTGAGGAAAAAGAAAGCTGAAGAAGAAAAATTGAAAGAAGAAGGCAACGACAAGAAAGACGAAAAAAAAGAGGGTGATAAAAAGGATGACGATAAGAAAGATGACCTGCCTGCCGGACAGGCAGGAAAAAAGGACGAAGGATACAAGCCAAATGAAATAAGAATCAAAGTCGTTGTTCAAAAAGACATCCCTCAAGGAAAAGTTCTTTTACAAAACGCACGAATCATTTCAATGAAAGGCGATGAAGTATTTGAAAAAGGAGATGTGCTTATCGAAAATGCACGTATCAAGCAAGTAGGTGCTGCAGGAACAATAAACGCAGATGCTTCTGTGAAGAAAATTGACCTCGCAGGCAAGACAATCACACCTGGGTTTGTCGATACGCACGCACACATGTGGCCTTCGTGGGGAATTCACAAAAGTCAAGTGTGGATGTATGCTGCCAACCTTGCTTATGGAGTAACAACCACCCGTGATCCGCAAACAGCAACAACTGATGTATTGACTTATAGTGATATGGTGGAGACGGGCCAGATCATCGGACCGCGCATTTATTCAACGGGTCCGGGTGTTGGATTTTGGGCTTACAACCTTAAAGATTTTGATCAGGCCAAAGATATTTTGAAACAGTACTCTGAATATTACAATACAAAGACGATCAAAATGTATTTGACGGGAAATCGTCAGCATCGTCAATGGATAATTCAGGCAGCGAAAGAACAGCAGCTAATGCCAACCACCGAAGGTGGCCTAGACTTCAAACTCAACCTCACCAATTTGATTGATGGGTATCCGGGGCATGAACATGCACTTCCGATCTATCCTTTATACAAAGATGTGACTACGGCCATCGCTGATGCGAAGATGACCTACACTCCAACATTGCTGGTGGCTTATGGTGGCCCGTGGGCGGAGAACTATTACTATGCTACAGAGAAAGTGAATAGCGACCCCAAACTGAATCACTTCACGGCAAAATCAGAGCTCGACCAAAAATCGCGCAGAAGAGGGAGCTGGTTTATGTATGAAGAGCATGTATTTCCAGATCATGCCCGTTTTGTAAATGATCTTGTGAAAGCTGGTGGAAACGCGGGCATTGGTTCACACGGTCAGTTACAAGGGCTGGGGTATCACTGGGAATTGTGGAGCATCGCTTCAGGCGGCATGAGTAATCACGATGCATTGAAAGTAGCAACCATTCATGGAGCCAGAGCCATCGGATTGGATGGCGATGTGGGTAGCATTGAGCCAGGAAAGCTTGCAGATTTGATTATCATGGACAAAAACCCTTTGGAAAACTTGCGCAATTCTAATTCGGTTTACCAAGTCATGAAAAACGGAAGGCTCTATGACGGAAATACCTTAGACGAAGTTTATCCAAATCAGCATAAGGCTCCGTCTTTTGCAAACGAACAAGCTAAACCCGAAAACATTCCAGGCATTAAATAAAAAATTGGAGTTTTTGAATGAAATGGCGCTTTGCAAAGGGCGCCATTTTTATTTCAGGAGGTTACATCTACCTTTGACGCAACCTTAAAAATCAAACCCAAATGAAAAAAATTTTAGCGTTTATAGTGATTGCAATCACGTGCGCATTTACTAATCCCCCCAAAGAATTACAGCTACATTATGTTTTTAAGAAGGGAGAAACATTTGAATGGTCACAGACCGCGATGGTAACCCAGCATATTACTGTGGCTGGACAAGAACAAAATGTTGAAACAGGCATCAAAGGAACAACACTGATGAAGACCATCGAGGTGTCTGGTGCTAACGCAAAATTTGAGATCGAATACCTCAACATTTCTATGAAGTTGAAATCAGGTATGGGAGATCAGCTCATGGACTCTGAGGGCGACACGTCCAATGTCTTCAATAAAATTATGAGAAGCATGAAGGGAAAGAAATTCCAATTCACTTTGTCAAAATACGGACTTGTTGAATCAGTCGATAACATTGAAAATCTTTGGTCAGGAATGGCCAAGCTAACACAAGACCCTCAAGCGGCACAGATGAAAGGCGCAATGGAGCGTTCATTCGGAAAAAACGCATTTAAGCGAAGCATCGAGAGCAGTCTTGTTTATTACCCTGAAGAAAAAGTGAAAGCAGGATCAACCTGGAAACACAATGTTGTGGGAGGCTCGGAATTGCCTTTGCAGACTGCTAACAATTGGAAACTCGAATCTGTTACTGAGCCAACAGCTGTTGTTATAAGCGATGGTGAAATTACAACAACCGACACCACGAAAGTTATCCCTATGATGGGAGCTTTCAAAGCCACCGCCAACCTGAAAGGACGCCAAGTAATAAAAAGCACAATTTCAACATCACATGGATGGCCTCAAACATGCAAATCCTATTCTGAAATAAAAGGAAAAATGATTTTGCTGGCGGGTGGTCAGATTCCCGAAGACATGCCCATGCAAATGGAGATTACTACTGAAGCAGAATATACCATCACAAAAAAATAATTTCTATCTGAGATAAGTGAAAAGCCCCGGTAGTATCGTCCGGGCTTTTTTGTTTACAGATTTTTGTGGATTCTCAGCTTAAGAGAGGGGTTTTGCATTGTTGATTGCCTTGCGTACGCTGCCAAATTTTTTCAGCAACCTTTCGGCTTTGATCTGATTCACATTAAGTTCACCCATAATCATTCTTACTCCGCGATCAATCAGTTTATTATTAGTGAGCTGCATGTCAACCATCTTATTTCCTTTTACACGCCCGAGCTGAATCATTACGGAGGTGGAGATCATGTTAAGGCAAAGCTTTTGTGCAGTGCCTGCTTTCATTCGTGTGCTCCCGGTGACAAACTCAGGGCCAACTACTACTTCTATTGGATAATCAACGTTCAATGCCAGTTCACTTCCTTCATTGCAGGTGACACAGCCTGTGATAATTTTATTTTTGCGAGCGTCTTTTACTCCGCCTATAACATAAGGTGTTCTACCTGATGCAGCTATCCCGATCAAAACATCATTTATGTTGATCTTATGCTTTTTCAAATCTTTCCACGCTTGTCTTGAATCGTCTTCGGCATGTTCAACCGCTTTACGAATGGCTTTATCTCCGCCAGCAATCAGCCCGATGACTTTATCTGCCGGCATACCATACGTGGGCGGAATTTCAGAAGCATCAACAATCGCTAACCGTCCGCTTGTTCCTGCACCGATGTAAAATAATCGACCGCCTTCTTTCATCTTCTCAGCTATCACCTTTACCAAAGCTTCGATCTGCGGTATTTTTTTTGCAATTGCCACTGGAACTTTAGCATCTTCCCGATTGATATTGACGAGCAATTTGCGAACACTCATTGCTTCGAGATTGTTATAACGGGAAGTAGATTCGGTGGTAGTCACAAACCTTACAAATCCTTCTGATGATATAAAGTAAGCCCTGCAATTGGGCCTTCCAGAATATTTTTTACCGTGATGCCTTTGTCATTGGCAACTTGCCGTAAAACATCGCTAAAATAAAAACCGATCGAGCCTGTAAAATGCACCTTCAGGTTTTTATAGTTCTCGTACTTCATCACATTATTTTCAAAGAAATCAGAAAGGCCTTTGTACGCCAATTTATAGCAATAAGGTTCTTTCAGATGTTGGAAGATAAATTTGGCGAAGCTGGCCAGAAACGCTCCAGGCTTTTCCTGCTGATAAACTTTTTCAAGAACCTCTTCGCGGCTCCAGGGAAAGCGCGCATGAAATTGTTTGGCCAATGATTCCGGCATTTCCTTTCGGAAATAATCAAAGATCAATTGCTTGCCCAAGTAAGTTCCTGAACCTTCATCGGCTAAAATCCAGCCAAGGTTGGCTACGTTGCCTGTTATTTTTTCTCCATCGTACAAGCATGAATTTGATCCTGTACCGAGGATGCAGGCAATGCCGGGTTCATGCCCGCACAGTGCGCGCGCTGCTGCAAGCAGATCCCAGCCAACTTCACTTTCGGCTTGGGGAAAATGCTCGGCAAAAACGGATTGGATGCTCTGAACATTTTTGTCGGATGAGACCCCTGTGCCATAGTAAAATATCTTGGAGACCCTTTCGCTTACTTGCGGAAGCAGAGCCTCAGATATAATCTTTTTCAAGTGATCTATAGGCTGGTAATAAGGATTGAAACCGGAGCTGCTCGCCTGGCCAATGGTACCGTCTTTTTTTAAAAGCCGCCAGTCAATCTTTGAGCCTCCGCTATCGGCAATGATGACCATGAAGAGATTTGTTCGTTTGAGTGTAATTTAACCGCGCGAAGTTACAATTGTCTGGCTTTAATGAAAAGGCGATCGAAAAATTCTCAAGTTTGGTAACTTCACCTAAAAGGCAATCATGAGAGCAATGCTTCTTTTCATTTTTCTATGGGGTAAAGCTGCGACCGCCCAACAGATGGTGATTGTGTTTTTACACCATAAACCCGACAAACCAGAACTGGCCAAAGAGCAAATTGATAAAATAATGGAAGGCCATTTTGCCAACATAAAGAAGTTGGCTAATGAGCGTAAGCTTTTGGTGGCTGGTCCATTTGAAGGAGGAGGAGGGATTTTTATTTTTAATTCTACTTCGTTAGATGAAGTGGAGGGCTGGCTCAAAGACGATCCGGGGGTGCAAAACAACCGATGGAATGTGGAACTGCAACCTTATCGACCGCGTACCGGCTTACCAAGATTGGTGAGTGAGCCAATCCAAATGACCACCTACCAATTCATTCGGTTTAGCTCTTACATAGCTAAATTTAATGTAAATGACGTGCCTGAGTTAATGAAGAAGCACGATGATTATCTCGCTGAAATAAAAAAATCAGGGAATATAGTAGCTGAGGGGATTTTCAATGATACTGATGGAGGTATCCTCATCATTAACGGTGATCTTGATAAAAAAGTAATTGAATCAGACCCAGCCGTACGCGAAGGGCTTCTCGACTTTGACATTAAAAAATGGTTCGTGGCCAAAGGTGCGTTTGGCGAGTCCAGATAGTCCCAAAGCTTCGAGATAGGCTATTATTCGGCAAGCACAACTGCCAGCTTGTTTCCTGTGGCACTCACCGCAAGTCTTGTTATCCCCTTTAAGGGCAGCGCGGATTCAATCTTCACTTCTTTCCAGACTACATCGGTTTTAGGATCAATCCAGTAAATTTTGGAGTTGCCGCTCATTAAAATTTTCCCGTCTATAGTCCAGCACATGTCTTCATTGCCCGGAAGGGTGGTGGCGATGTTTGAGATCTCGCGGTTCGAAGTGTTGAATTTTTTTATCGTCCATTCTTTTTCAGAGATCTTATGTACGAAGCTGATGGCAGTTTCTTCAGGAATTTTGTGAAGCGATCGCCCAATGTTTTGGGCAAGAATGGTATCTGATTTCGTGGGCAATCGCAGATAATGGAGTTCATTGGGCTCGCCTCCCTGGCCAAGTACAAATAAACCAAGATGACTGTTGTCTGCCCAGACATGATAACCGACCGTCAGATTATCGATGATGATGATTGGCTCTCCGCCCTCAATGGGATATTTTCCAAGATCCTGCGCACCGTTGTCTCGCTGAATGATACAAGAAATATACTGTCTGTCGAGTGTAAGCGTGGGCGAGTATTCCTTTTCCGAAGTTTGAGTGAGCCATTTGGTTTCTTCGGTTTTGTAATTGTAAAATTTGATATCCGACCGGCCATCGTCATTGAAAGAAGCATAATAGATCAATGGCTTGTCGGTATGAAAAGAGGGTTGATTGTCGTAGCCTTTGTGATTCGTAATGTTCTTTGGGTTATCAATCGAAACGTTGTCTCTTCTCACATGAAGATCAAAAATAAAAATCTCAGACCCTGCCTGACTGAAAGCCTTAGCAGCAAAGGAAAGAAAAATGAAAGCCAACAGTTTTTTCATAGACGAAACAATCATACAAAGTAGTGAATCTGCCCTCGATTTAAAAATGAGAATGATGAAACGACTGCCAATGTTTCCCATTGTGTTTTAGCAGCGTGATTTTCTCTAATACAAAAGACGATGAGAAGGATTTTTCTTTGAATTCGTTCCATGCTGAGACGAACATCGGTTTTTTTAAATCGCGAAAAGCGAGCGTGACATGAGGATGAAAGGGTTGGTCTTTATATTGAGCGTTGAATAGATTCAATTCTGTCTTGCAGAATTTCTGAAACTGATATTGAAGCTGATTTAATTGTTCGTTTTCCTTTACCGAAATAAAAATCACCTGAGGAGGGAAAGCTCCAAATCCCAAAAGCTCAATGTTGAATTGCTCTTTCCCCTTTGCAAAGACGTCCAATGAGTTAACAAGATCATTTTCTTTTTTCTCTTTCCACAGAAAAGGCATGTGCAACGTGATGTGCGGAGGAGAATTAAGCGAAGCCTTTGAATTATACTTTTCTCTGAAATAGTTTTTCATGGAAAAGATTTCCTCATAAACTGGCGATGGAGGAAGTACAGCGATGAAGTAACGCGAAAACTCGGATGGCAAAGATTGCTTCAATGCAACGCAATTAATTTTTTCTAACGCCTTTCAACTAAAATTTTCTTGACAACCTCTGCTCAGCCGCTTCAGTGATGAAAAAAATCAGGAGTGGAGAACCCCTTCTTTTTCTATCTCTTTTATAAAGACCAAATTCTCTTCGCAGATAGTATCAGGCACAAATACAAAACGCTTGTCGTAAATCTCGCGCCCGATGTAATAACTCACCCAATATTCATTGTTGAGATGGAAAACTTTCGGATCGATGGACTCCACTACCGCAGAACTTTTTGCCTTTACCGTTTCTAAAAAATGCCGTAGCGTAGAGGTGCGTTGTTCTTCGCCATCTTTTTCACCATAGCCGCGACTGGCTACTAATGTATTTTCTATTGGAAAATCGTTGTTATTGATCAGGTAAATTTTCCACTCGTCTTGATTAAGCAGGTTTTTTTCTCGCACTACCGCCAGCGTTACATTTTTTACTTCGGGCATTTCAATGTCTTTCTTCATTCAGTCAGTTGCATTTCGAAAAGAGAAGCGAGTTTGCCTTTCAGAATTTTTTTTACTTGCTGCAAATCCTGAGTTGAATTTAAT
This sequence comes from Bacteroidota bacterium, assembly GCA_016178785.1. Lineage (GTDB taxonomy): Bacteria > Bacteroidota > Bacteroidia > Cytophagales > Cyclobacteriaceae > ELB16-189. The sequence continues at coordinate 194,597 of JACOSO010000086.1, forward strand.
TCTTTTTCTATCGAAGTAACAGCTTTGTCGCTGATCCCACAAGGCACGATGTTATTGAAATAACTTAAATCCGTATTCACGTTCAATGCAAGCCCGTGCATAGTTACCCAGCGGCTGGTTTTCACGCCCATCGCGCAGATTTTTCTTGATTTTATTGGATTTTCAACGTCCAGCCATACACCCGTTAATCCTTTTATCCTTCCAGCTTCGATGTTGAATTCATTTAATGTTTGGATCACCGCTTCCTCCAGTGTGCGCATGTATTGGTGAATGTCAGTGAAAAAATTTTCAAGATCGACAATCGGATAAACCACTATTTGCCCCGGGCCATGATAAGTGATGTCGCCACCGCGATTGATGTTATAGAAACTTGCCCCGATGGATGCCAAATCTGTTCCAGGGATGATTAGATTTTTTTCATCTCCGCTTTTGCCAAGCGTATACACGTGCGGATGCTCACAGAAAACTAAATAGTTGTTCGTTGCTAGTTGTTCGTTGTTTGGTCGATTTCGGTTTTCAGATTTGACCGCAAGAATTTTGTTAAACAAATCCGTTTGATAATCCCACGCCTGTTGATAATCAATCAGACCAAGATCGATAAATGTGGTTCGTTTGTTGAGATTAGAATTCATTTGTGAAATACCTCAATCACAAACTCACTTTGGATCAAATTGGTTTCACTTCAGTTTCAACAACTCGTCTTTCAGGAAATTAATATTGTCAATCGAATCGGCATCAACGTTGTTTTCCTTTGCCAGGAAATATGAAATCCAATCGGTGAGGTGAATGAGATAATAGTATTGTTCAAGTAATGAAGCCCCCTCAGCTACAATGTCAATGATCGGGTTGGAACGCTTCTCAAAAATGTCGCGGCAGATCTCCATGCGCTTCTCCACCCGTTCATGATCATGATCGGAATACAAATAGACTACTTGCGATTGCTGTAAAATATTTTCAGGAAAGTGCCAGCCCACGATTTCGTTGTGGTTCATCTCAGGAAAAGTATTCACGTGCACCATCTGCTTCGAGTTCTCATTGATCTGATTTTGAAAACGAATAGCCATCGCCTTCAATCGTTCATCGCAATAAATGATAGGTAGTTTGCCGCGCAATTTTTTTGCGATCAATTCGGCCTCCGATTGAATTGCTTTTTCACCTCGATCCAAATATTCAATTGCATTTTCAGTCTCTTTGATGAATGCAGCACCAATCAAGTTGGTATGATAAAGCGCATAAAGCAACGAAGTCATCATATAGCCGAGCTGCGCCCGTGGGCTGGGCGAGCCCCCCGGCAACTGGATATAAAACAAATTGTATTCTTTGGCCAGCTCAAGCATTTTTCCTCCTGATGTCACACAAATAATGTGCGCGCGTTTGAGTAACCCTTTTTGCACTGCAGCTAAAGTTTCCTCGGTATTGCCACTATATGAACATGCAATGAAAAGTGTATGCGGACTTACAAACTGCGGAATGTTATATCCTTTTGAAACGGCAATTGGAATTGGCACGCGGCCAAAGGTAAGAGACTCGACCAAGTTCGCACCGATGCCTGAGCCACCCATGCCCGTAATAAGAATGTTTCGAATGTCACTGCCCGGGCGAACCAAGTCCATACTTTGACCAAGCTTTAGTGCGTGTGAGAGTTGCTGCGTAAAGCCTTCAATGAGTTTCTTCATTCTTTATTTTAAATTGAGTGCCAAAGGTAAAATAAAACCCGTGAGCGATAAAATTAAAAAGGGAAAGGAAGGCGAAATGCTTGCAGCCGATTTTTTAGTGGGCAAAGGGTTTGAAATCATTGCACGAAACTACAGACACAAGCGCTCCGAAATCGATTTAATTGTGAAGAAAAACAACTGGCTGATTTTTGTGGAGGTGAAAATGCGCAGCTCAGATGCTTACGGCTACCCCGAAGATTTTGTGGACTACAAAAAAGCAAAAAACATCATTGACGGAGCAGAAGAATACACCTATCAGCAAAACTGGCAAGGCAATGTGAGGTATGATATTGTTTCCATTCTCGAGCAGCAGGGTGAACGAGAGATTGTGCATATTGAAGATGCGTTTTATTGAAATAATTTCTTTTTAATGAAAGTAAATAGCAATTTTAAAGAAGCGATCAGGTTTATTTTGTTTCAAATTTGATTTCGAAATCAAATTGAATTATGGGGAAGAAAGATAAACGCGTAGATGCTTATATCGCTAAGTCGGCTGAGTTTGCAAAACCTATCCTCACGCACTTGCGTGCACTTGTGCACAAGGGATGTCCCGAAGTAGAGGAAAAAATAAAATGGGGAATGCCGAGCTTTGAATACAAAGGTGTGATGTGCGGAATGGCCGCTTTCAAACAGCATTGCTCATTCGGTTTTTGGAAATATTTGCTGATGAATGACCCGAAGGGAATCCTCACTGCAAGAAATGATGGCGGGAGTATGGGCAACTTCGACAGAATTACCTCATTGAAAGATTTGCCCTCGGATAAAATTCTTTTGGTTTTCATCAAGCAGGCAGTAGAACTGAACGACAAGGAAATCAAACGGCCTGTAAAAGTCACTGCGAAAGGCTCAAAGACTATTTCTACGCCACCCTATTTTCAAAAAGTCTTAAACAAAGACAAACTCGCGAACGAAGTTTTTAAAAACTTCAGTTATACGAACAAGAAAGACTACATCGAATGGTTTGAAGAAGCTAAAACGGAGGAGACTCGCAGCAAAAGAATGGTCCAGGCTCTGAAATGGATTGCCGAAGGAAAAGGAAGAAACTGGAAGTACCAACGGTAGTTAATCGTTATTAGTTAATCGTTAATCGGGATTCCTTTGTTGCTGATGCATTTTAAAATTAAATTCACTTGCAATTAACGTTTAACGATTAACGAACTATGGATTGGATTAAAATTTTTGAAAGCACCTCTGATGCTGAAAAAGTTTTGACCGAAAACAAGCCGAAACTTTTGAGGGTGAATGGAAGAAGCATATGTTTAGTAAAACAAAACGGAAAAATTTTTGCTGTACAAAATAATTGCACACACAGCGAAGGTTCACTACATCTGGGCAAGGTAAATTTGTTAGGTGATTTGGTTTGTCCGCTGCATCAACACCAATACAATCTGAAAACAGGCCGTGAGGTTGATCAGCGTAGTGCGGACTTAGAAAGTTTTCCGATCTGCGAAAGTGAAGAAGGAATTTTTATTGGCATTTGATCAATCCACATCTTTTCCTCTCACCCACTTCAGCATCTCAAACCAATCTTGTCGGTCAAGGTTTACATTGACTGACTTCGCAGCCTCAATAATTCGCTCGGGCTTTGTAGTACCAACGATCGGGAAAATATTCGAAGGATGTTTAAGCAACCACGCCAATGCCAACTGACTGTATGAAGCATCGTATTTTGTTGCCACGCTAAAAACTTCTCGTTCACCTGCCATTAATTTTCCACCGGCTAAAGGTGACCACGCCATGGGCGAAACACCAAGTTCAAGCATTAGATCTAGATCGCCATTGAAAAAAGGATCAATCCGCGAAAGTGAGATTTCAATTTGATTTGTCACCAAAGGAAAAGACAAATGTTTTTGCAACATCGTAAACTGACTTGGAGTGAAATTCGAAACACCAAAATGTAGCACTTTGCCTTGTTGCCTCAGTTGACCAAAAGCCTCCGCAACTTCGTGTGGATTAAGCAAAGGGTCGGGCCGATGAATGAGTAACAGATCGATCCTGTCGGTGTGCAACATCTTCAGCGAATTCTCTGCAGACCAAATGATGTGCTCTTTTGAAGTGTCGTAATGCTGAATTCTTGACGCAGGTCTTTTTGTCGATGGGAATTTAATTCCACACTTGGTGATCAATTCGATCTTGTTTCGAAGCGAAGAATTTTTTGCAAGCAATTGCCCGAATCTTTCTTCATTGCTGTGATCACCATAAATATCGGCATGATCAAAGCTGGTGATGCCCTGCTCTAAGGAAACTTGTGTCAATCGTTCTACTGTTTCTGACGAGACATTCTGCCATCGCCATGCGCCCGCAATGACCCGTGAAAACGTTGGTCCTTGCGCGTGAGTCTTTCTTTTCTCCACGATTATTTAGACTGGTGTTGAAAGCATTTTCCGTTTTTGTTGCTCGTCATGCGTTTGCATTGCGTGCCATCGGCAGTTGTGCCTGTGCATTGGGCCTTCTTGTCTTTCAAATGTTCATCAGGTTTGCACATGGCGCAGGCTGTCCTCTTAGTTTTCTTTGCATCGGCTAATTCCATACCGCTGGCATCCCCTGAAAGTTTGCAATCGGCTGTGTGGTATTTTTCACCTTTAGAGGAGGCATAAACGGTCTGTGCTTTTGTATTGATGGCGAATGCGGCCACCAAAAACAAGGTAAGGATCAAAAGTTTTTTCATAGGTTGATTTGCTTGACGTTCTACTTTCGAAAGTAATTCTTTTAAGAAGACTGAAAAAATAAAATTCGCATTACAGTACTGCGGACGATCGATGCATTAGCAGCGAATTGACTACTTTTACCGAATGATCGAGTGGGTGATTGTGATATCGCTGATAGTGTTTGGCCTTGCGCTGATTGTGGCAGAAATTATTTTTGTGCCTGGTACTACCCTGGTTGGTGTCCTGGGCTTTGGATTTTTGATTCTGGGCACGGGTTTGAGTTTCCGCTATTTTGGAAGCACAATCGGGTGGATTACTGTTGGTAGTACAACAATTTCTTCAGCGGTCATATTATATTATTCCTTTTCTGCTAACGTTTGGGGAAAATTCTCTTTGAAAACGTCCAACAAAGGCAAAGTAAATGAGGGCGAACTTGATCAGCTTTCTGTTGGAACGGAAGGGCAGACAACGTCAACACTTCGGCCAATCGGCAAGGCAGAGATCAATAACAAAACATACGAAGTAAAAACTTTAGGCGAATATTTAGACACCGGTAAGCGCATTCGTATAATTAAAATTTTATCAAATCAAATTTTTGTAGAACCTATAAACTAAAACTATGGAAGGTCTATTCTTTATTTTCATTGTGTTCATTTCGATCATCGCATTCTTCATGTTCATGTATTTCGTGCCTGTAGGTTTGTGGATCACTGCGATTTTTGCCGGAGTAAAAGTCACGATCGGTGAGCTGATCGGGATGCGCATACGCAAAGTGCCACCAAGTGTTATTGTGAATTCACTTATCACGGCCACAAAAGCGGGATTGCAAGTAACCACTCGCGAACTTGAAACACACTATTTAGCTGGAGGTGATGTGCCTAATGTAATCCGCGCACTTATTTCGGCCGACAAAGCCAATATCAGTTTAAGTTTCAAACAAGCAACTGCCATCAACCTGGCTGGTCGCGATGTGTTTGAAGCTGTGCAAATTTCTGTAAACCCCAAAGTAATTAACACACCTAAAGTAGCTGGGGTGGCCTCTGATGGTATTCAGCTGATTGCAGTAGCGAGAGTTACTGTTCGCGCCAGCATTGCTCAATTAGTAGGTGGTGCCGGTGAAGAAACAATTTTAGCTCGTGTGGGTGAAGGTATTGTTACCTCAATCGGTTCAGCCAAGTCGCACAAGGAAGTGTTGGAAAACCCTGATAAGATTTCGAAGCTTGTATTATCACGCGGATTGGACGCGGGAACTGCGTTTGAAATTCTTTCGATCGATATTGCTGATGTTGACGTTGGTGCAAACATCGGTGCGAAACTTCAGACTGACCAAGCTGCTGCCGATTTGAGAGTGGCAGAAGCAAAAGCAGAAGAGCGCAGAGCGATGGCAGTGGCAGTTGAACAAGAAATGAAGGCCAAAGCGCAGGAAGCGCGCGCTAAAGTGATCGAAGCTGAAGCTGAGATTCCCAAAGCAATTGCACAAGCGTTTTTAAATGGGAATTTGGGTGTGATGGATTATTACAAAATGCAAAACGTACAAGCCGATACTGAAATGCGTCAGTCGATTTCAGGTTCAGGCAAGGGAAGTGGAACTCCAAATCCGCAAAAGTAATCCAACAAAGAATTTAAAATGAAGTCCTCGAAAGAGGACTTTTTTGTTTATAGACTCAATTTGATTTGATCAGAATAAAATTTCATTCTCGAATGCGAACGATCAAGCAAATCGATTTTGTCGATCATAGCTTTTTTGTGGTTGACAAAAACTTCCACGTAGTCATTACCCAATAAATACAAATTTACTTTGTGGCGGTAGTACCGGATGGCAGTAACAAAGGTGGCGTGCTGATAAAGTTTATGAACTTTTTCATCTAAAGGATATTTTCGCAACTCAGCCCAAGAAATCATGAATCGAAGATACAAAAAAACAAAAAACCTCACGGAAGGCTTTTGAATTTTTAGAGCGAAAGACGGGGCTCGAATGCCGTCCTTCAGGACGAACATCCTCGTGGCTATGCCACGGGACCCGCTTCCAATTTCTGAATGAATTCCATCATCCTTTTCGAAGATTTCAAGTTCTTTAGTTTCTTCTCCAGTTTCATGGCTGCGCTTCGAGAATCGACTTTCATATTCCAAAATATTTTCCAGGGAGTCTTTTTACTCGTGTATTTTTCAGAACCAGCATTATGCCTTGCCAATCGTTTGATCAAATCATTAGTTTGACCAATGTAGAATGAGCCATCTTTTTCAGACTGAAGGATGTAAACGTAAAATTCCAAAGCAATAAAAAAACCTCACGAAGAGGCTTTTGAATTTTTAGGGTGAAAGACGGGGCTCGAACCCGCGACCTCCAGAATCACAATCTGGCGTTCTAACCAACTGAACTACATTCACCGTTTCCCCCCGATTGCTATCGGGATTAGGGAGGGCAAAGGTAGCGAGGCCGAATGAAAATGCAAACTCTTACCTCGAAAAGAGCAACCGCTTACCGGATTTACCCTCTACTATCTGCCCCTCATCATAGACAAGATTGCCCGAAACCCAAGTCTTCTCAATCGATGAGTTAAACTTTTGCCCCTCAAAAGGCGACCATTTACAATGTGCCAAAATGTTCTCTTTACTAACCGTCCACGGTTTGTTTAGGTCAACTAAAACCAAGTCAGCATAATACCCTTCGCGGATGAAGCCGCGGCTTTCAATTTGAAAAAGAATTGCAGGATGGTGGCTCATTTTTTCTACGATTTTCTCCAGCGAGATTTTTCCGCGATGATAAAATTCAAGCATTGCTATCAAGCTATGCTGCACAAGTGGCCCGCCAGAAGGTGCCTTAAAGTAAGAATTGTCTTTTTCTTCGATCGTATGGGGGGCATGATCAGTTGCAATAACATCAATATGATTATCAAGCACGGCCTTCAAAATTGCTTTTTGATCAGCTGAGGTCTTAATGGCTGGGTTCCATTTTATTTTCGTTCCCAGCTTTTCGTAATCCGAATCATTGAACCAAAGGTGATGAACACAAGCTTCGGCTGTGATTTTCTTTTTTTCTAATGGAATAGAATTATCGAACAAAGAAATTTCTTTGGCAGTAGAAATGTGAAGAATGTGCAGTTTTGTTCCGTACTTTTTTGCCAAACCCACAGCAAAAGATGAAGAACGATAGCAGGCCGCTTCACTTCGGATATTCATGTGCTCCCTAATGGGAACCTCTTCTCCAAATTTGTTCTTCCAATCTTCCGTGTTTTTTCTGATCGTGGGCTCATGCTCGCAATGTGTGGCAATCAATGAAGGAAATCTTGAAAAGAAACCTTCCAGCGTTTTTTCATTGTCCACTAAAAGATTCCCTGTGGAGGATCCCATGAAAATCTTAAGTCCGCAGACTTTCTTCGTATCCGTTTTTAAAACCTCTTCAAGATTGTCATTTGATGCTCCGATGAAAAAAGAATAATTCGCCAGTGAATTTTTCGAAGCGATCTGGTATTTTTGTTCCAACAATTCCTGTGTAAAAGTTGGGGGAACGGTGTTGGGCATTTCCATAAAACTTGTCACACCACCGGCTACTGCAGAGCGCGATTCGGAAAAAATATTGCCTTTGTGAGTTAAACCCGGTTCGCGAAAATGGACTTGATCGTCAATCACACCGGGCAGTAAATATTTCCCTTTAGCATCAACGACTCGATCGGCTTGAATCGAAAGCAAATCTTTTCCAATTTTTTCGATTCGCTGGTCCTTGATCAAAACATCGCTTTCGAAGACTTTGCCTTCGTTAACGATTTTCACATTAAGAATAAGAGTTGAGTTCATTACCTTGCAAAGATAACCACGATCATACTTTGACAAGTTGAAGTCGAAAAAATTCTATCATTGCTTTGAAATATACTACTGATTACATGATTCCCCTGATTATTTATCACTCTGACAGTTTTTCTCTCCAATTTTTCTTCAATCTCGGAGATCAGATAAATCATATGATGAAGTTTAGATAAATTGATTACTACAAAAAGCTTTTCCAAAACATCAGTGATCAAGTGGACAGATTTTAAATTAAACAAACAGCTCTTTCAGGCGATTGAGGAGGCGGGATTTTCAGCGCCTACCGAAATCCAGCAAAAATGTATTCCGCTAGTTTTAGGAGGACAGCACGTGATTGGCATTGCACAAACCGGCACCGGTAAAACTGCTGCTTATGTCTTGCCTTTGCTGATGAAAATAAAATTCGCCCAAGGCAAAGAACCTCGAGCTCTGATTTTGGTGCCAACTAAAGAACTGGCAGTTCAAATTCTTGCACACGCTCAACAACTTTCAAAATACACTGACCTTCGAATCGCTGCGTTGTATGGAGGCGTTGGACCTAAAACACAAATAGAAGAAATGAAAAAAGGAGTAGACATCCTGATTTCAACTCCGGGTCGATTTATGGAACTTTACTTACGCAATGAAATTGTAACGAAGCAAATAAAGACACTAGTGATTGATGAAGCCGACCGCATTATGGATATGGGCTTTATGCCACAGCTTAGAAGGATTTTTGAAGTCGTTCCCTCCAAAAGGCAAAACCTTCTTTTCTCAGCAACATTTTCTGAGCGTGTAGAAAAGCTTTCACAGGAATTTTTAGAGTTTCCAATCAAAATAGAGATCACACCACAAGCCACCACAGCAAAACAAGTGGAGCAAGAGGTCTATCATATTCCAAACCTGAGAACAAAGATTAATTTCCTTGAATACTTATTAACGAGCTCAGATGAATTTAATCGTGTAATGATTTTTGCCCGCACCAAAGAAAATGCGGACAATGTTTTTAAGTATTTGGAGCGGAAGAAAATCGGGCCGGTGCGGGTAATCCATTCCAACAAAGGACAAAACACGCGCATCAATGCCATGAATGAATTCAAGCTAGGGCAACTGCGAATACTTGTTTCTACTGATGTAGCTTCGCGCGGCATTGATGTGGAGAAGGTTTCGCACGTCATCAATTTTGATGTGCCCTCTTTATATGAGGACTACGTGCATCGTATTGGAAGGACAGGCAGGGCTTTTCAAGAGGGCAAGGCAATCACATTTGTAACAAAAGCAGAATTATACCGCATCGGAAAAATTGAAAAACTGATTCGCGAAAAAATTCCCGTCAAGAAGCTACCGAGTTCAATCATAATCGAGGAAACTCCTTCAGAAGAAGCTCAGGAAATGGCTCGCGAAATCGATCGTCAGAAAAGAAGAGAAGACCCTGAATATGGAGGAGCATTTCATGAACGCAAAGGTTCAAGAAAATAATTTGATCAACAGTAGCTTACAAAACGTAAAGCATCAACCCTTTTAAGTATTCTCCCTCGGGATGATAAATCGAAACGGGATGATCAGCAGGCTGACCAAGATGTTGAAGTACCTTGATTTCTCTTCCTGCCTGAATTGCAGATGAAACAACCGTATTGTAAAACAATTGCTTATCGACTACTTGTGAGCAAGAGAATGTGAAAATGATTCCATTGGGTTTGATCACGCGCATTGCTTCGGCATTCAATCGTTGGTAGCCTTTCATGGCCTGATGGCGAGCCTCTTTGTGTTTCGCGAAAGCAGGCGGGTCAAGTATGATGAGGTCATATTGATTTTTCTTGTCTTTCAGAAAATCAAATGTGTCTGCAGCGAAGCATTCGTGTTGTTGGGCATCAAAACCATTGAGCTCAATATTTTTTCGCGTTAGGTCGATTGCTTTTTCGGAGGCATCAACAGAGTGAACGAGCGTTGCCCCTGCATTTAGCGCGTAAACTGAAAAGCCGCCAGTATAACAAAATGTATTGAGCACAGAAACTCCTTTTGTCATTTGACCAAGCAGTTTTCTGTTCTCCCGCTGGTCTAGAAAAAAACCAGTCTTCTGTCCGTCCTCCCAGTCCACATAAAATTTATTGCTGTGCTCAGTGATCACGTGCGGGACTACACCCATTCCAACCAGATATTCATTTTCACTCTTTATCCCTAGTGTATTTTGGCTTTTGTAATAAATGGAGTGCACAGCATCGAACAATGTTTCTTTGATCGCCTCTGCTATAACTTGTCTATCGTTGTGCATGCCTATACTATGTGCCTGCATCACGGCAACTCCATTATAAACATCGACAATCAGGGCAGGCAATCCATCGCCTTCGCCATGAACCAGGCGATAACTATTCGTGTGCTCGTTGATCACCTTGCTAAAAACTCGCTGGTTGAAAGCATTTACAATTTTATCAATGTAAATCTTTTTGTCAGGAATATTTTTTGAAAATGAAAGCAGCCTTACAGTGATGGTTCCTTTCTGATAATGCCCAAACCCAAGAGTTTCTTTTTGCGAATCTTTTACCTCAACCCAATCACCTTCTTCAGGATTGCCTTCAAGCGTTTGAATAGCTCCGGAAAAAACCCAAGGATGAAATCGTTTTACCGAAGCCTCACGACCGCGTTTTAAATAAATAGTTCCAGTCGTTTTTATCATTTGATTTTGATAAATGTATACCCGATTGTTTTGTTCGCATCGCCAATGGTGGCCTTGAGATGGGTGTCGTCAATTTTTTCGTAACTGATTTTTTTTGGAAAGTCGTGTGCGGGGTTTTCAGCTGTAAAAAGACCCAGTCCAAATGAAGTGATTTTGAATTCAACAGGACCTTGTGGACCGGCCACGTCAGTCACATAATAAAACTCATTTCCTTTTTTGATCAGTTTGATTTCTTCGGTAATGATCTTACTTCCTTCTTTCATTTTATATGATTCAGCCGACAAAAAATTGTCATCCCATTTCCAGACCTCGAACGATTGCTTACCCTCTTCTTGCCAAGTGCCAACCAGCCAGGAGAATTCCTTTTGTCGTACAAGCGAATAGGTTGAAATTAGCATTAAAACAAGTAAGACGGACTTCATAAATTTTCATTTAAAGGGAAGTAAAATTAACCAATTATCCCCGCGAAAAATTTAAGCAGAAAATCCCAAAAATTGACTCAGAACTGAGATTCACCGGGAATCAGTAATGAAAAAATGGCAGACTTTATTTAGACACAACCCGTTTGGCATATTTTTCGTAAATAGGACACCACTAAAGACACATATTGCCTCAATGGCGGTGAACCGTGCAGTTTCAGATTCCTATAAAAATCAACTTTTTTAGGCCGTAGTTCATCTCCATTTGCAAATGGAAAAATTAAATATTGTATGAGTATGAAAAATTTCGGATCTCTTGTGTTAGCTGCAATCTTGGGCAGCTTGATTACAATGGCCACCTACCAATGGATTGCAAAAGAAAAAAATAGTGTAACCATAGAACATATCGATGGAATGCCAACCTCGCAAGTGGCCTATCGCATCAACGAAAGGGGTGAAGCTGTTCCTCTTGATTTCACGGCAACTGCAGAGAAAGTGACAAATGCAGTTGTGCACATCCGCTCGACTCAAACCGGTAATAACACACGTCAATCAAACGACCCTCTTCAGCAGTTCTTTTTTGGACCTAACGGTCCTCAGCAAGGCCCGAGTGTGAGTTCCGGCTCTGGCGTGATTATTAATGCCGAAGGCTATATCGTTACCAACAATCACGTGGTGCAAGATGCAGATGTGGTTGATGTGACTCTGCATGACAACCGGTCGTTCAAAGCGGAAGTAGTAGGTACTGATCCGGACACAGACTTAGCTTTGATCAAAATCAATCAAAAGGACCTGCCCTATCTCTCCTTTGTCAATTCAGATAATTCAAAAGTTGGCGAGTGGGTATTGGCCGTAGGCAATCCGTTTAATTTGAATTCTACGGTAACGGCAGGTATCATCAGTGCCAAGGGAAGAAATATTAACATCATCAATTCCAATAATTCATCTCGAAACACTGAGCAAGGAAGCACTGCCATTGAATCGTTTATTCAAACCGATGCAGCAATTAATCCCGGCAACAGTGGAGGTGCGTTAGTAAATTTGGATGGAGGCCTTCTCGGAATCAACACTGCAATTGCAAGTCCAACGGGTTCGTATTCAGGATACGGATTTGCTGTTCCTGCAAACATCGTTAGCAAGGTAGTGGAGGATCTTCTTGCTTTCGGCACCGTGCAGCGCGGATGGTTAGGAATTCAGGTAGGGAGTGTGAACAGCGAACTTGCCAAGAGTGAAGGATTAGATGTAGCGGAAGGCGCTTATGTTTCAGGCTTTGCGAAAGACGGAAAAAGCGCTGCCAAAGATGCAGGCATCAACATTGGGGATGTTGTTGTCAAAATTGATGAGACTCCGATCAAATCGAGCACAGCGTTGATTGAGTATGTGGGGCGTAAGAGGCCGGGCGATAAAATCAATATCACCATTGATCGCAAGGGAAAATCACTGGTGATCCCGGTCACTCTTCGAAACAAAGACGGCAAATACGGAACAGTAAAGCGCGAAGAGAAAGACGCGGTGACTTCATTGGGAATGGAGCTGCAAGACATCGATGCAAAAAAGTTGAAAGCTCTTGATCTTACCTATGGAGTTGAGGTAAAATCGTTGGCCAATGGAAAGGTTGAAAAATACACAGACATGCATGAAGGTTTTATCATCACGCATATTGATAGCGCACCTGTAAAGTCTGCCAGGGAGGTCAATGAGCTTCTTAAAAAGAAAAAGTCAGGCGACCAGGTAATCCTTGCGGGTGTTTACCCGGAGGTACCTCGGGAGTATCTATATGCATTCCGGTTTTAAAAATTAGTAAAGAAACCCTGCAAGCTTGAAATCTAGAGGGATAATCCAACCAAATCAATTTATATGAAAAGGTTATTCAAAAAAGGCGAGCGCGTTCGCAGCAAAATCGATGGCAAAGTAGTAGAGGTGTTGAAGTACATTAAAAACAAAGTGGTGGAAGTAAAATGGTTCGACCTAAGCGCAAAGGAAATGCGAATCAATAAAATAAAGGAAGACAAGCTATCGAAAGCGGCATAAAAATGAAAACCCTGACGGAACCGCCAGGGTTTTTTGTTTAGTAACATTGCCGTTAACTTTGAAACCTTAATACACGTTTTATCAAAAAATTTGAAATCCCTGCCTATTACCGTTCTTCCATTACGGGAAGAATAAAAGAAGAGCGAAGAGCTAAAGATCATCGCAAGCAAGATTTTTCCCCAACACTTCTTGACTTTGGCCCTGTGCAATTTTTTCTGGCTCGTCATTTTGGTTTCTGTTATGGGGTCGAAAATGCTATTGAAATAAGCTACAGAGCGCTGGAGGAAAACCCGGAAAAGAATGTTTATCTGTTAAGTCAGATGATACACAACCAGGAGGTGAATGCCGATCTGAAAAGCCGCGGAATAAAATTCATCGCTGATACTGATGGAACTCAGTTTATTCCATGGGAGAACATTGGCAAAGATGATGTGGTGATCATTCCTGCTTTTGGAACAACGTTGGAGATCGAGCACTTTCTTCTGGATAAGAATGTGGAGGTGCAGAAGTACAACACCACCTGTCCGTTTGTAGAGAAAGTTTGGACGCGTGCCGAGAAACTTGGAAAGGAAAATTATACGATCATTATTCATGGAAAATCACGGCACGAGGAAACACGCGCTACTTTTTCGCATGGAGCAAAAAATGGTGCTTCGGTGATCGTGCAAGATATGGACGATGCCGAACGACTTGCTCAATATGTAATGGGCGAAAAGTCAAGGGAAGAATTTGATAAAGAATTCGATGGAAAGTTTTCAAAAGGGCTTGATATTGAAAAAGATTTGAAACGGGTGGGTGTTGTCAATCAAACCACTATGCTGGCCACCGAAACACAAGCTATTGCAGATTTTTTCAAGCAAACCATGATCAAAAAATACGGGGAATCGAATTTGAAAGATCATTTTGCGGACACGCGTGACACCCTTTGTTATGCCACAAACGACAATCAGGATTCAACTTACGAGTTGCTCAGGACTGAGGCAGATCTTGCCATCGTTGTAGGCGGATATAACAGCTCAAATACTTCGCACATCGTAGAACTCTGCGAACGAAATTTTCCAACCTATTTTATTAATTCCGAGAGCGAAATAAAATCTTCGCAAGAGATTCATCATTTCAATTATCATACGAAGGAAAAAAAATCAAACCTCAATTTTCTTCCCGACAAAAAGCCTGTGAAGATCGTTCTTACCAGTGGCGCGTCCTGTCCTGACACATTGGTGGATCGTGTTTTGCTTAAACTATTAGGTTATTTTCCGAATTCAAAAACGGTCGAAGAAATCATTTCTGCATTTTAGTTTATGAAAAGGTACTTGTTCTTCGTTTGCTTGCTTTTAAGTTTTCAGTTATCGGCTCAGCAAATTCAAAAAGATTCAACAAAAATTTTAGATGAAGTCGTTGTTAAAGCTTATCAATACAATCGCTCGCTTAAGGAGTCGCCCGTTGCATTGGGTATCGCCACTGAAAAGGATTTTAACCGGTTCAACAATTCATCGGTAGTTTCAACCATGAATACCATTCCTGGTGTGCGAATGGAGGAACGCTCGCCTGGAAGTTATCGATTTTCTATTCGCGGAAGCACGCTTCGCTCACCCTTCGGTGTTCGTAATGTAAAATTTTATTGGAACGGTTTGCCGCTCACGGATGGCGGAGGCAATACCTATCTCAATTTGCTCGACTTTGATGCCTTCGGCCGTGCTGAAATTATCAAAGGGCCGGGCGCGAGTTTATATGGAGCGGGAACTGGAGGAGTTGTTTTGCTGAATAATCCATTTGCCAGGCAAAATCAAATTCAATTGTCGACAAGTGGTGGAAGTTTCGGGCTTCAGCGTTATCAGACGAGTGGAACTTTTGGTAATTCTAAAAGAAGAATCTTTGTGAATTATGCGCATCAACAATTGGATGGCTATCGCCAGCAATCTGCGATGAAGCGAGATGCTTTGAATGTGGAAGGAAAATTTTCTCTGACTGAAAAAAGTGGATTACGGGTTTCTCTTTTTTATGCTGATCTCTATTATCAAACCCCTGGCGGTTTAACTTTGACTCAATATAATTCTGACCCTCGACAAGCGCGCCCGCCCGGGGCATTCGGAGGAGCTATTCAACAGCAGGCTGCCATTTATAACAAAACAATTTATGGATCGTCAACTTATGAACGTCAATGGAATTCGCATTGGTCATCACGAATTGGGGCATATGGATCATATACGGATTTTACAAATCCATCGATTCTCAATTATGAGAGAAGAACTGAACAAAATTTAGGTGGACGCACAGACACCCGATACGAGTTTGAAAAACAAAGTTGGAAAGGGAAATTAACTGTCGGAGTTGAGTATCAATATTTTTATTCTCCACTGGCAGATTATGGGAACAGGAATGGTGTTCGGGACACTATTCAAACAGATGATAGGTTGACATCAAATTCACTTCTTGCTTTTGTTCAAGCAGAATTTGATCTCCCTAATAATTTTTATGCGACAATCGGAGGCAGCACAAATTTTTTGAAATATAAGTTCAATCGCCTATCTGGCTTGCCTGCCGGAAATTATCGAAGAAATTTTGATCCGGAACTTTCTCCGAGATTTGCATTGATAAAAAAAATCAACGAGTCATTTTCAGCATTTGGATCTGTGAGTAAAGGATTTTCGCCACCGACCCAGGCAGAAGTACGTCCATCAACGGGCGTTTATAACAATACGCTTTCACCCGAGCAGGGAATCAACTATGAAGTTGGTTTGCGCGGATCTATTTGGAAAAACTTTTCGTTTGATGTTGTGGCTTATGATTTTGAATTGGCGCAAGCAATAGTAAGTCAAAAAAATATTTTCAATGTCGACTACTTCATCAACGCAGGAAGTACCTCGCAAAAAGGAGTTGAAACATTTCTCTCTTATCAAACGGTAAGTGCCCCTCAATTTATTTCTTATTTGAGAGCTTGGGTGTCGTACACTTTCACCAACTATAAGTTCACCAACTTTCAACATGATGGTGTAGATTATTCTGCAAACCGATGGACAGGCTCACCTTTAAATGCACTGGTGACCGGAGTTGACCTAAGCATCTTTAAAAAATTCTATTGGAATCTGACAACAAATTATGTTGACTGTATTCCACTGAACGATGCAAATTCGATTTATGCAGCCAGCTATTTTTTGGTTGGATCCAGAGTGGGGTTTAAAAATAATTTCTCGTCTAAAACATCGGTAGAAATCTTTGGAGGAGTTGATAACGCTTTAGATCAACGTTACAGCCTCGGTAATGATTTGAACTCGACAGGCGGACGGTATTTCAATGCCGCAGCAGCACGTAATTTCTATTTCGGTATGAAGGTCAAAATCTAATAGCCCAGCGGTTCACCCTATCGGCTTTGCGTCTCTGCTTGTAAGACCTCTTGCCCTAAGAACTCTTCAACATTTTTCACTAACTCCATCGATTTCAAATTATGCCCGAGTCCGGAAGTAGTGATCATTTCAGAGTTGGGCCAATTCTGGTGTGCAGCTAATGCATACTGATAGGGAGCTTCCTGATCTTCCGTGTCATGGATGATCAGCCCGGGAAGATTCATCGATTTTGCAAATTCTTTCAATGAAAAGTATTCAGGACCGCGACCGATTTTTTGGATAAAGTATTTGCTGATTTCATTCATTGTTCGAGAAGATAGACCTAAGAACTTTTTGTAAAAATCAACGAATTCTGTTACCTCGCCCGGTGCGGCCATCATCACTAATTTCGAAACAGGCAGATGAGGAGCGCGATGCAAAGTATAAATTGATGAAAAAGAACCAAGTGAATGACTCAGAATGGCATAGATGTTTTTATGTTCTAAAATGATTTTCTCAATCAGCGCGCTGTAGTGAGGAATGTTGATGTAATTGCCCTCAGACAATCCGTGACCGGGTGCATCGATGGCATAGATAGTAAATTTTTCCTTGGATAACGCACTCACAATGTTTTTCCACCAATAACTGTGGCTTTCCCATCCATGCACTAGAAGTAATTTCTTTTCTCCAGTACCCCACTTGTAACCCTGCACTTTTTTGCCGGCATAATCGATCGTGAATTTTTCAGAAGTATCTAAAAATTCCATGTGATGAGGTTTTACTGATCTTCTTCGCGGTTTGCAAAAAAGATAGAAACCTTCTCGTCCGGCTTTTGCAGGCGCGATCCATGCTAGAGTGTTGAAGTACACGCGGATCGAAAAAATCAATAATGCTTTTTTCATGACTTTGTTTTTTAATGATACCGGTCGGTATCTTGGTGTTCAAATTTTTTTAAACTTCTATTTCATCGATCATTTTTTCCAGGTGACTGATAACAATTCTTATGTCGTGGTCCGTCTTCGATAGTTTACTCATCATAATTGCCCCTTCCAAACTGGCGATCATAACGGTAGCAAAATAGTTTTTATCAACAGATTTTTTGATCTGTTTGAATTCTATGCCTCGCTCCAAAATATGGATGATTGATTCTTTCAAGGAATTCAAGACAGCGTGAGCTTTTTTACGAAGCAACGGATTGCCGTCATCGGCTTCAATGGCGGCATTTAGCAAAGGGCATCCGCCTTGAATAGGCGGCTTAGAAATATATGATTCAAAATAGCTTAGTACTGCCTTTAGTTTGCCACCGGCATTTTTTTCGATCTTGATTCGCTTGCCCAAATTTTCATTGAGTAGGGAAGTGAGGTAAGCCAATGTTTCTGCTTCAAGCCTTTCTTTACTTTTGAAGTGTCTGTATACTGCACCCTTGGTATAGCCTGTTGCTTTAGTAATATGACTAATGGAAGTCGCTTTGTACCCGTGCGAATTAAACAGTCGGCCGGCTTGTTTCAAGATCACTCCAATGGTTTCATCAGGATTGCGCATGGCACAAAGATACCGATCGGTATCTAATTTACAAAATGCTTTTACGTGTTTGGATTGATAAGGTTTCCTTTTTTCTTTGCGTTGTGAAAGTTTTGATCTTACACCAGCATTTTAAAAGCCCTCAGAAAGGCGGAGCAATTCGATCTTATTATCTGGCAAAAGCACTTGTTGACCATGGAATTCAGGCAGTTGTGATCACGGGAAGCAATGAAAAAAAGTATCGCTCAGAAGTTTTGGACGGCATTGAAGTTCACCATTTGCCAATCGCTTATGAGAATTCATTTGGGTTTGCCAAGCGAAGCATTTCATTTCTGATCTACATTTGGAAAAGCATTCAGCTCGCAAAAAAAATTCCGGACGTGAGTATTTGCTATGCAATCTCTACTCCGCTAACTGTAGGTCTTGCGGCAATCAGGCTAAAAAGCAAATTTAATCTGCCTTACATTTTTGAAGTTGGTGACCTCTGGCCAGATGCACCTGTGCAAATGGGATTTGTAAAAAACTATTTTCTTTCATCGATTCTCTTCCGAATGGAAAGAGCGATTTATAAAGATGCTGATTCAATTGTTGCGCTTTCGCAACCCATAAAGGAGGCGATTGAAAAGAAAATCTCCGGAAAGAAAATTCACATCCTTCCGAATTTTGCCGACATTGATTTTTATAAACCTGAAATCAGAAATCCAGCTCTTGAAGAAAAATATTCTGTGACGGGAAAATTTATTGTGTCTTATATTGGAGCAATTGGTGTAGCTAATGGCCTCGATTATCTCATTGAGTGTGCCAACGCATCGCGCAAGGCTAAGCTCCCAATTCATTTTATTCTTTGCGGTGAGGGGGCAATGCTTAATCATCTAAAATCTTCTGCCCAGAAATTAAAATTGAAAAATATTTCTTTCACGGGTTTTATTGACCGCAACACGGTGAAGGAGATTATGAACATCACAGATTCCGTCTTTGTCTGCTATAAAAATGTGCCGATACTAGAAACAGGATCGCCTAATAAATATTTCGATGCGCTTGCTTCCGGCAAGCTGATCATCACCAATTTTGGTGGATGGATCAAAGACGAAATCGCAAAAATGCAATGTGGTATTTCGGTCGATCCAAGGCATCCTACCGACTTTGTAAAAAAGATTGAACCATTCCTCAGTGACAGAAAGAAACTCGTACTGCATCAGCAAGCTTCACGAAAATTGGCCGAAGAAAAATACCATCGACAGAAATTATCGAGTCAATTTGCAGACATCTTCAAGAAAAGATGAATCGGGTTTTAAAAATCAGTTAAACCGTTTGTAATTTCGCGACATCATACTATGAAAAAATATTTCTTAAAACTCTTTCAATACAATGCGTGGGCCAATCAGCGTGTCCTCCATTGTCTCCAGCAACAAAATGTAACTCATGAAAAAATACTTTCACTAATGGGCCATATTGGGGCTGCAGAAACGTTGTGGCTTCACCGCGTAAAAAGTTTGCCCAAACCCAGTGTGCAATTGTGGGGCAGTTATTCCCTTGCTGAGCTGGAAGCAATGTTGGAAAGAATAGATCACCAGTGGCTTGAATATGTTGAGGCGAACGAAAGTTTTGATCGTGAGTTGAGCTACACCAATTATACAGGCGATCCATTCACTAACAATGTTGAGATGATCATGATTCATACGGCCAATCATGCCAGTTACCACCGGGCACAAGTGGCCATGCTGCTTCGTCAAAATGGTTTTGAGCCAGTGAACACTGATTTTATTACATACGACCGAGTAGTGCGTGGACAATTGGCAAATTGATGTAAATTAGTCTGTCATTATTTCTATAACATAAATATGATCCTATGAAAAAAATTTCCTTCGTATTCGTAACAGCTTTCATCGGACTGAAAGTTTTTGCCCAAAATGACGCAGCAATCTGTCATACTTCGTCTACAGAGAAGTTTGCAATGTTTGCCTCAAACAAAAAATTCAATAGTATGCATCTTACTCCATCAACGTACACTCATGTCAGCGAGGTCGGAGGTAAAATGATCAAGATTATGACCGATGGCGCTGAGGCGAATGCCTATCTTCTTGAAGCTAAAAAGAAAACGAACAACTGGATTTTTGTTTTTCAGGAATGGTGGGGACTCAACGATAACATCAAGCGCGAAGCCGAAAATCTTTACAATGATTTGGGAAACGTAAATGTGCTTGCACTCGACATGTATGATGGAAAATTAGCGACCAATCGTGATGATGCCGGGAAATACATGGGAGAGTTTAAGCAAGACCGCGGCAATGCGATAGTGAAAGGTGCACTCGCTTATGTAGGATCAAATGCAAAAGTAGGAACAATCGGCTGGTGTTTTGGCGGAGGACAGTCGATGCAAGCTGCACTGACGGCTG
The DNA here is from genome assembly GCA_016178785.1 of Bacteroidota bacterium. Taxonomy (GTDB): domain Bacteria; phylum Bacteroidota; class Bacteroidia; order Cytophagales; family Cyclobacteriaceae; genus ELB16-189. The sequence continues at coordinate 215,107 of JACOSO010000086.1, forward strand.
GTAAGCAAGCCGCTGCATGCGTGATTTATTATGGAATGCCAGAAGAAAATCTTGACAGACTAAAGAATTTGAATTGCGATGTGCTCGACATCTTTGCCGCAAAGGATCAGTGGATCAATAAAGATGTGACTACCAAATTTGAAAAGAACATGGAGTCAGCAGGAAAGAAGTTGACGGTTAAATCCTACGATGCAGATCATGCTTTTGCAAACCCCAGCAACCCCCAGCATAACAAAGAAGCAACTGCAGATGCCTACAAGAATTCAGTTGAGTTTTTGAAAGAGAGGATGAAGTAATTTTTTTGACTGCCGCGGAAATCGGGAAAATTCCAAGTGTATCCCGTGGCATTTTTCGAACAGCCTGGATTTGAAGTAAAGTCGCTCTCCTATTTGGTTGCGAGCAAAATGAATTTTACTTTTCGCGAATTGCAACTCCCTATTCTATGCATCAAATCATCGGCTGGATCGGTGCTTCTCTTTACATAACTGCCTATTTTCTTCTAAGCACGAAAAGGCTTCATGCAGACAAGCTGACATTCCAATTAATGAATATTCTTGGAGGGATTTGCCTGGTTGTAAATTCTTTACATCAAGAAGACTACCCAAGTCTTTTTACCAATTTGGTGTGGGCATCCATTGGTCTTTTTGCTATTTATTATAATCGACACAACAGGTGAATGCTTCCCGTATCATCTCAATCCAAAAATGACTCTTCAAACAAAATTTAGCATTGAGAGCACCGTCTTTTCATACAACTCAATTCTGTTCTGATATTCAGATTTATCCGAAACCATACTGAGATAGTAATAGGCTCCCTCTACAAATATAAACACGAGGTCTGCCGTTTTTTCAACATCCTCCACCGCGATCACTCCACTGGTTTTTGCTTCCATCAAAGCTCCTGTTAACATTTCGCGCAGATGGTCATGGAGTTTTTTGTAATGAATTTTTGTTTTCGGATCTCTGAAAATGAGCGAGAAACTACTGTAGAAAACCCCGTCATCAAAAAGCTTATTCCATTTTCTTGAAAAGAGATTCTGTATTGTTTTCTCTAGCCGCTCTTTTGGATTGGCCGTGCCGTTTTGTGGGTTATAGATCAATCGATAACGCTCCAATATATATTCAATCAAACCATGTGTTAAGTCTTGTTTGGTCTTAAAGTAGTGCATAACAAGGCTAGGGTTCACATCAAGCACTGAAGCGACCTTAGCAATAGAGGCATTTTCGAGGCCTTCTTTACGGGCAACTTTATAAAAGGCCTGGATAATTCCCTTTTGACGAATCGGTTTTAAGCTTTTCCTGCCCATAGCATTGTAGTATGATAATACTAAAGTAACACAGAAGCATTTTTTAATTCAAAAAAAAGTTTTTTATTTACTTTATAAATTGAATGAATGTTCAATTAATAAAAAATAAAAAACTGCTATGAGAAAAAAAACTACGGAACTGATCTATGAGGCCAAAATACTTATCAGAATGAGTGTTTTAGCTCTTTTAGTACTTGTCGAATTTGCCGCTCGAAGCCAACAAATGGCCATTTCTGGCGTGGTGAAAGAGTCTGGAAATTCATTGTCGGGGGTCAGCATTTATGAGAAAGGGACCCCTAATGGAACTGCCACTGACTCTGATGGAAAATTCAATTTGGTGGTTTCATCGCCCTCGTCCATTCTGGTGTTTAGTTTCATTGGCTATAAAACACAGGAGCTAAATGTCAGCAACCGCAGCGTGCTTGAAGTTACTATGGAAGAGGATGCAACTTCGCTCAGCGAGGTAGTGGTTACGGCATTGGGTGTGCAAAAAGAAACCAAGTCGTTGGGTTATGCTGTGCAAAAAGTGGAAGGCAAAGCCATGACTAAAGCGCGCGAACCTAACATTATCAATTCGCTGACCGGAAGAGTAGCTGGCCTTGAGATACGTAATCAAACCGATTTATTCCAGAACCCGGGGATCCGTCTGCGCGGTGCAGCGCCTTTGATCGTGATCGATGGCGTACCAAGTGTTGATGCCGATATCTGGAAAATTAATGCAGATGATATTGAGAGCTACAATGTGCTGAAAGGAGCAACCGCGTCTGCTTTGTATGGATCTATTGGCCGCAATGGAGTGATCATGATCACAACAAAAAGAGGAAGTGATCAAAAGACCACGGTTGAAGTGAATTCAAGCACAATGTTTCAACCAAGCTTCATCCGCATTCCAACAGTTCAAACTACTTATGGCAACGGTAATAATGGTCAGTATGCTTATGTCGATGGTTCAGGTAGCGGCCTTGAGGGCGGTGGCTGGGTCTGGGGCCCAAAACTTGATCAGCTTGATCCGTCCACACCAAGTGGATATTGGGAGACCACTCAGTTCAATAGTCCGATTGATCCAACTACCGGTAAGTTGATTCCGATTCCATTCCTCTCCCGAGGAAAAGACAATGTAAAAAACTTCTTTAGGACCGGAGCTATTTCAACCAACAACATCAGTGTGAGCGGGGGAAGCAGCAACAGTAACTTTCGCGTATCTGTTTCTAATTCTTACCAAAAAGGAATTGTTCCTAACTCTCAGTTAAATAATACTTCCTTCAGTGTATCAGGTGGGTATAAATTGGCGAAAGGACTTAAAACTGATGCATCGCTTACCTACAACAGGCAATACACAGATAACTTTCCTGATGTAGGGTATGGGCCACCCAATTATTTGTACAATCTCATTTTGTGGACCGGGCCGGATATTGACGTTCGAGACTTGAAGGATTATTGGGTAAAAGGTCAAGAGGGAGTTCAGCAAAGACATTATAACAAATCGTGGTATAATAATCCTTACTTCCAGGCCTATGAATCCCTACATGGTTATTACAAGGATAATATTTTCGGCCAGTTAAAATTGGATTATACAATATTGCCAGGGCTGGATCTGACCGTACGAACTGGGATTAATGAATACGGTCTTAACCAATCCTGGAAAGAACCCAAAAGTTATGTTGGGTACAACAATGTGTCTAAAGGAAATTTCTCATTATCTAATACAAGCCAGTTGAATTTGAACACCGATTTCCTGGCCAGATATTCGAAGGCGCTAAGCAAAAATTTCACGATCAGAGTAAGTGCAGGTGGAGCAAACCGTTGGCAGACATACAGATCGCAAAGTTTGAGCACCGATGGATTGGTAATCCCTCAATTGTACACTGTCAGCAATTCACAAAATCCGGTGCGCGGGTCTAATACGCTTCAAGAGGAAAAAGTAAACAGCCTCTACGGAACATTGGATGTAGAATTTTTGGGCGGCCTCTTTCTGGGAGTGACAGGCCGGAAAGATTGGGTCTCAACCTTACCGGTAAAGAATAATAGTTTTTTTTATCCATCGGTATCGGTGGCAGGAGTCATTTCCGATTTTGTTAATCTGTCATCTTATAGAATTTCATTTTTGAAATTGCGTGGCTCTTGGTCTCGTGTTTCAGATGGCCGCGTAGGGTCGTATTCTTATTCGCAGGTTCAAGCTTATAACACCGGAGTTAATTGGAACAATAATCCTTCCCTCTCTTTCCCAAGCACCCTTCTTAACCAGGACATCCGGCCTGAAACATCTGACACATATGAAGTAGGTACCGATATCCGGTTTCTTGATGGAAAGCTTGGATTGGATGTAGCTCTCTATCAAATCAGGGATTTTGATAACATCACTAGTGTTCCCATTTCATCCAGCAGCGGATACAATTCGCGTCTTGAAAACGGTGGTGCTTTTCTGAGAAAAGGTCTGGAGATCACGCTCACCGGGACTCCGATAAAGACCGAGGTATTTTCCTGGAACATTACTGCTAACTGGAGCCGTTATAACCGGTTTCTTCAATCGGTTTATGACGGATCAAATAAATTGGGATATATAAAAACAGGTACACGAACAGATCAGATTTATGGATTCGCTTACCAACATACGCCTGGCGGACAACTCCTTCTAAATAGTAACGGATTTCCCATCGATGATCCATATACACGCAAGCTTGGCTACTCAAATGCGAATTTTATTTTCGGTCTTCATAATACATTCTCTTACAAAAATCTCACACTCAACATTTCTTTTGACGGAAGAGTGGGTGGATTGATGTACTCGGCCACAAATCAGAAAATGTGGTGGGGTGGAACGCACCCCGGTACTGTAAATCAATACAGGGATGACGCCAATCGTGGTCTCGCTACTTATGTGGCCAGAGGAGTAACTGTAGTTGAGGGAGCGGTTCAATATGATGAAGAAGGAAATATCCTGAGCGATACACGGGTGTATGCTCCTAATACAACACCGGTCAATTACATTTCCTGGAACATCAATACCAGCAATGCTTTTCTGAACCACTACTATGATCAGACTTTTGTTAAACTAAGAGAAATTACCCTTAGCTGTAATCTTCCTAAACAGTGGCTTGCCAAATCATTTATTAGCAAGGCATCTGTTTCGCTCGTAGGAAGAAACCTCGCAGTGTGGACAAAGATGCCGAATGTAGATCCTGATCCTGGGGCAGACAATTTGCAAACCCCGTCTACTCGAAATATGGGCTTCAATGTGAATTTTATTTTCTAACCCAAACCGAACTGCATTATGAAAAAAATAAAAATGGTCGCACTGATATCCCTTTTGCTCTGGGTAAGTTCATGCAAAGACTTTAATGAACTGCAAACTGATCCAAACCGAGCTACTAAGACTCATCCGGGCATGCTACTCACTAACATCGAGGTATCTGCCTTTAATGCAATCAGCCTTAACTCAGCATTGGCTTCCCGAATGATGGTTTACACCGATGGAGCCTCCAATGAACAATACTATGGATGGCAGAGGTCCGGTTTTGGAGGATACGGAACTTTACGGCAAGTGGCAAAAATGGAGGAAGAGGCCAATCGCCTTAGCCTTGAGAATTATAAAACATTGGCTTTGTTTTTCAAGTCGTTCCTTATCATCGACATCACTAAAGTTTTTGGCGATGTGCCCTACAGTGAATCCTTAAAAGCGACTTCTGGTACTTATGCTCCTGTTTACGATAGGCAGGAAGACATTTATATAAAGGTTCTTGAAGGTCTCAAAACTGCAAACAATAACCTGGATCCCTCGAAGGGAACTATTACCGGAGACATTATTTACAATGGAGATGTCACAAAATGGAAAAAGCTTATCAATTCTCTCTCGCTGCGGATTTTGATCAGTCTCTCTTCTAAACCGGGTAATACCAAACTCAATGTCATCAGTCGTTTTAGTGAGATTGTGAGTAACCCTGGTCAGTACCCAATCTTCACCTCTAATGCTGACAATGCTGCACTTAAATTTTACGACTTAACCGGCAATCGCTATCCGTATTTTAATAGTAACGGACTAAAGACAGCCTATTATTTGGAACAGTCCTTTGTTAATTTGTTGAAAGACCGAAAAGATCCAAGACTGTTTGCCTTTGCCAATCGCAGGCCTCAAGGAAGTGGTTTGCCGGACACAGATTTTAATGCCTACGATGGCTTGGATGGAAGCGCCCCACTCGCAGACAATACAATTCGGTTGCTCAACGGAGAAGCCTCACCTATTGACTCTCGCTATTACAACAATCCTGTCAATGAGGCCAGCGTAGCACTGGGTTATGCGGAAGTGGAGTTTACTTTGGCAGAAGCTGCCGCACGAGGATGGATCTCAGACAATCCTGAAAATCACTATAAGAAGGGAGTCCTTGCATCGATGGATTTTTATGGCATATCAGTTTCTAATCAAAGCCAGTATCTGCTCGAAAGTAAGGTTGCCTATGATCCTGCGAATGGAATAGAAATGATTATCACACAGAAATACATTAACTATTTCATGAATGGGGGATGGGAGTCTTTCTACAATAACCTTCGCACTGGGTTTCCGATTTTCAAAGTTAATGGAGGAGGAGTGCTGAATAATCAGCAAGTGCCAAAGCGATGGATGTACCCTCAGGACGAGCTGCAATATAATTCAGAGAACGTTCGCGATGCTATTCAGCGGCAGTATCCGGATGGAGACGGCATCAATGGCGTCATGTGGTTATTAAAAACGGAATAGATTCAAAAGCTAAAATCATGAAAACAAAAGCAATACTATTAATTACCAGTCTGATCGCGGGCGCATTTTCGTGTAAAGATGAAAGTGCAGTTGTTGATCCGGTATACGAATTCGTTTCTTTCAAGGGAAGCGAATCAGTTAATCTTAGTGAATACCAAAACAGCAGCAATGCTTATCCGTTAGTGGCTCAACTACTCGCGTTCGAGCCGCACACCCAGGATATCGATTTGACACTTGAAGTTACAACCGTCAATGCCCAAGAAAATGTAGATTTCATTTTCACCCCTCATGATGCTCTTAAAATCCATGCAGGCAAACTGATCTCTGATACTCTTTGGATTAAGACTATTGACAATAGTGTAAGCAACGGTGAAAGAAGATTTGATATCAGAATCAAGGCCGTCAATAAAGCTGAAATAAAGATTGGTCTGGGTATTACCGAACCGAAAAATGGGTCTATTACTTTTAAAATCCTTGACGATGAGTGCAGCAAAACCATTTCAATTTTTAATACTCCAGGTCTTATCAATGATATAGATTGGGATGGGGATGATAAAACAGATGCCAAGAAGACTGTTGCTGGTGTGGTGAGTGGCAACCAAATTAAAGTTACAGGAAACCTGATCGATTACGCACCATTTTCAGGAGCATCGTTAACGCTAACGCTAACACCCTCAAGCCCGGGAGCACCCAAAGGCGCAGCTACTTTCGGTGACCAGGAAACGGGAACGGATAACGATGGATATGCTTACAAATTCATAGAAGTAGGCAAGGGGTCATACGATGTTTGCAGTGGCACCATACGCACAACCTATGACATTTATTATCAAGACGGAGGTTGGGTGTACTGGTATACAGTAACCAATGTATTCGCAACTCCCTGAGGATTTGTAGTTGGAGTCACGCAGAAACTCATAATCTTCCTGTTGTAATTTAGGGTTCAATGGGAGGAGGTTAAAATTTCTGCGTGCCTCTAATGACGTAAGGAATATTCAGTCGGTCATCGATAGTCATCTGCTATTGGTTTAAACAAAACAATATTAACAAATGAAGCAACAAAAAATTTTAGCTGTGGGATTGATTACTCTTTTTACCGCAGGGAATCTTAAATCGCAAACTCAAAAAACAGAAAGCAAAATCCCTAAAACAGTTTTCATTATTGTTGACGGAATTCCTGCCGACTTGATTGAAAAATTAAATCCGCCAACATTAAGTGAAATTTCAAAGGTTGGTGGTTTTGCGAGCGCTCATGTTGGCGGCCAAAAAGGAACATACAGCCAAACCCCAACCATATCTGCTGTGGGCTATAATAGTTTGCTTACCGGAACATGGGTGAACAAACACAACGTTTGGGACAATGACATTGCCGCGCCTAACTATGAGTATTGGAATATTTTCAGAATAGCAGAGAAAAATAACCCCAAAATCAAAACCGCAATATTTTCGACCTGGAAAGACAACCGCACAAAACTAATTGGTGAAGGACTTGATCAAGCGGGCGCCATCACACTGGATTATAAATTTGATGGGCTGGAATACGATACTGTAAAATTTCCACACGACAAGGACAGTCATTACATTCATCGGATAGATGAAGCTGTCTCAGATGAGGCGGCCCGGTATATATCAGCAGACAGCCCTGACCTGTCATGGGTCTATCTTGAATATACCGATGACATGGGGCATCGGTATGGCGACAGTCCGCAATTCTATGATGCCATCAAAACGGCAGATGAGCAAATCGGAAAAATCTGGAATGCAATCAAGCATCGTGAGAGAAACTTTAGTGAAGATTGGCTTATCGTTATTACTACCGATCATGGACGAGGAGCCTCCGGACATGGCCATGGAGGACAGTCAGATCGTGAAAGGTCGACTTGGATAGCGACCAACAGCCATCAACTCAACGATCATTTTAAAGACAATCCGGGTATTGTCGACATCATGCCGTCAATTTGCAATCATATGAATTTGCGGGTTCCTGAAAAAATATTGGAGGAGACAGATGGGATTCCTTTCATTGGCAAAGCAGACGTGACAGATCTCAAAGCAGAAAAAAAACAAGATCAGATAACCCTGAACTGGAAAAATCTTTGTAAAAACGAAAAAGACAAAATTGTTATTTACATAACTGAAACGAATAATTTTAAAGAGGGCAAGTCTGATATTTATCAGAAAGTTGGTGAACCAGAACTTCAACAGGAAACATTCAGCTTTGCCGTCAAAAACAATTCAAACTTTTACAAAATCCTGGTAAAAGCTCCTCACCATTATGCAAATGTTTGGGTGGTTAACTAAAATGGAAGTTTGCTTTAACCTGCATTCTTCCGAAAGTGACCTGAATTTTTCTACTTGTGACCATATCAAATTCACTCCAACTGTCTTAATCATTCAAATCCATTGGTAAATGAAAAATAGCCGGAGAAATTTTTTACAAAAATCTGCAATAGCTGCGGGCTCCACATTATTATTCCCTAATGCTGTAGGTGCACATAATACGATATTAAAAGAACCATTTGATCAAAAAAAGAAAAGAGCCTTGCGCATAGCACATATTACTGATTGTCATGTGATCGATAATGCGGCTTGCATTAACAGTATGAAGAGAGTCTATGAGCAACTGAATGCCATGGAAGACAAACCGGAGATCATTATCAATTCCGGTGACATTATCATGGATGCGAACTACAAAGACTTGAATCATGCAAACAAACTCTGGGACTTATGGTTTGATTTAAGTAAGGACAATGATATACCGATTCACTATTGTCCCGGTAATCATGATTATTGGTGGCCCGAATCAAACGATAAAAATGTGTTGGAAAAAGCGAAGGCAGAAAATCCAAACTATGATCTAGGGCTTTATCTCTCCCGCTCTAAAACGGCCGCGCCCTATTATAGTTTTGAAAAGAAGGGATGGAAATTCATTTCCCTCAATAGCATGGGAAGTTGGTACGGCCTGGGCGATGTTCAAACAAACTGGCTGATTTCCGAATTGAATACAAACACGTTCAGCTGCCTTTTCAGTCATGTCCCGATAATATCTGTTGCCCCTCTGCTGTATTCCGTCAATAGAAGTGACCCAAAAGAGATTCGTTACCCTGGTGACCAGCATAAAGATGCTAAAGCCCTGAAGGATTTGTTTTACAAATTCAATAAGGTAAAACTCTGTCTAAGCGGCCACATCCATTACATAGATGCCGTAGAATATCTTGGGGTAAAATACATATGTTCAGGTGCAGCATCAAGCAATTGGTGGGAAGGCGTATTGGATGAATTTCCTAATGCATACACGCTGATTGATTTGAACACCGATGGCACCACAGAGCACAAGTATGTATTTTATAGTGAATAAAAGGCTCCCAAAACCATAAATCAGATTTCAATCACTACTTGATTTCGTAACAGATCATCCAATGTATCACGCTTGCGGATAAGCTGGGCTTTACCGTTCCATACTAAAACCTCTGCCGGACGAAATCGTGAGTTGTAATTCGAGGCCATCGAGTAGCCATAGGCTCCCGCATTTTTAATGGCGAGCAAATCTCCTTCACGCACTTCATTTAATTTTCGGTCGGCCCCCAAAGTATCAGTTTCGCAAATATTGCCAACGACTGTATAGATTTTTTGATCGCCCGTGAGATTAGAGATGTTCACGATTTCATGATATGCATCGTACATCATCGGGCGGATGAGATGATTCAATCCGCTGTCAACCCCTGCAAAGGTCACTGAAGGGGTTGCCTTCACCACATTTACATTTACTACCAGATAACCAGCTTCACTTACCAAATATTTTCCCGGCTCGATCCAAAGCTCAAGTTGTTTTCCATAACTATGATAAAATTCTTTGAAATTTTTACCCAGCCTTAATCCGAGGTCATAGATGTTTGTGATATGATCACCATCCTTGTATGCCACTTTAAATCCACTTCCAAAATCAATGAACTTTAGCGCAGGAAAATCGCGGGCAACCCCAAAGAGAATTTCAGCCATTTTCAAATACACATCAGTCTCAGTGATTTCAGAACCCGTATGAATGTGAAGGCCATTCACTACAATCTTGTATTGCTCAACCAATCGCATTACATCAGGCAACTGAAAAACAGAAATCCCAAACTTTGAATTGCCATGACCTGTCGAGATTTTGTAATTGCCTCCAGCCATGATGTGCGGGTTCAATCGAAGGCCACATGGATAACTGCTTCCGAATTTCTTTCCAAATTTCTCGAGCATCGTAAGGTTGTCGAGGTTGACGGTGAGGCCAAGTTCAACACCCTCAACGATTTCACTAAAGTCAACACTGTTTGGAGTGAATTGAATTTCGTTGTTTTCAAAACCGGCACCAATGGCCAGCTGGGCTTCTTGTATTGACACCGCATCAACCCCGGCCCCGAATTTCTTTAACAATTTCAATATTGAAACGTTGCTCAGGGCTTTCATGGCAAACTTTATCTTGAGCGGATTTTCTGAGAAAGCATTTTTCAGATTTTGAAGCTGATCTACAATTTTCTTTCCATCATAAACATAAACTGGTGTGCCAAATTCTTTGGCGATAGCAGACACGTCAATGCCTTGGATTTGATATTTCCCTTCAGTGAGCTCCATCTTATAAATACTTTATTTGCCTTTGCATTGAATTAATATTGAAACTCTCCCTGCGCGGTTCTTAGAGTCACTTTTTTATTCGAGGAATTCTCCACTCTACCTATCACCTTCGCTTCAACACCAAACCCTTTGGAAATCTTGATTACAGTGTCAGCATATTTCTCATCAAGATAGATTTCCATGCGATGACCCATATTAAATACTTTGTACATCTCCTTCCAATCAGTGCTGCTGCACTCATGAATCAATTGGAACAAAGGCGGAATTTCAAACAAATTATCTTTTATTACATGAAGTTGATCAATGAAGTGAAGCACTTTGGTTTGCGCACCCCCACTGCAATGCACCATGCCATGAATTTGTGATTGCAATTCTTTCAACACTTCGATGACGATGGGAGCGTATGTACGTGTAGGTGAAAGCACCAATTTGCCAACATTCACAGGTGCGCCTTGAATAGTATCGGTCACTTTGTATTTTCCTGAATAGACTAAATCCAATGGAACATTAGCGTCAAAAGACTCCGGATATTTTTTTGAATATTCTTTATGGAAGACATCGTGTCTTGCGGAGGTGAGACCATTGCTTCCCATGCCACCATTGTATTCTTGTTCATAACTAGCCTGGCCAAATGAAGCGAGTCCTACAATTACGTCTCCATGCTGAATTTTACTATTATCGATCACCTCAACCCGTTTCATTCTTGCAGCAACTGTACTGTCAACAATGATGGTTCTGACTAAATCACCAACATCGGCAGTTTCGCCACCGGTACTATGAATTTGCATTCCATGCTGACGAAGCATTTCCAAAACTTCTTCCGTTCCTTCAATGATTGTGGAAATTACTTCGCCAGGAATCAGATTTTTATTCCTCCCGATAGTAGATGAAAGTGCAATTGGACCGGTAGCACCCACGCACAACAGATCATCCACATTCATGATGACCGCATCTTGCGCAATTCCCTTCCACACACTCAGGTCGCCCGTTTCCTTCCAGTAGATATAGGCCAGCGAAGATTTTGTCCCAGCGCCATCGGCATGCATCACACTGCAAAAATCAGGATTGCCTCCAAGGATATCAGGAACGATCTTGCAAAAGGCTTTGGGGAAAAGTCCTTTATCAAGATTTTTGATGGCCTGATGTACATCTTCCTTGCTGGCGGAAACTCCGCGCTGCGAATAGCGATCTGTATTCAATGTGTTTCGTTAAAAATTCTACTTCAACGTTACGCCAACGAAATAATAGCCGGGGGTCGAGAATGCGTTGTATTGGTAGTTGTTGTAATACATACGAGGCTGTTGTCCGTAAGCCCCTGGCCTCGAGGTTGGACTGTACCCTGTATTTGCATTTGTATTTTTATTTTGTGGCAGGTATCGCCCGGTCTCAAACTCTACGCCCAAAACACTTACTTCGCTTTTGTTGATCCTAAAAGCCTTGAACGGAATCTTCGCTTCATAAAGATAAGCGCCATCATCTTGCGCCACGATAATTGCTTCGATACCATTGGCCAACCCGAGACGACTGGAGACAATGTTTTCTTTCGCCAGTCCAATAAGTTCAACCACCTCTACATCGCTTATTAACTCTTTCTTCATTTGAACCATAGAAATGGCATTGGTACCTTTATCCAACGCCTGAGGTTCATTTTTTTTAAATTCACTGGCATCCTTGCCCACAGGGTATTTCAATCCAACTTTTCCCTTTCTCTTTCCTTTTGGGTTCAGTTTTAGCGAAAGACCAAACAATCCAATTTTTTGCTGTGTAAGATCTTCAGCTACTTTCAAGCGGACGTATAGATTTTCAGCATCATTTGCTACGTTGCAAAAAAATTTTCCATCAGGGTCTATCCACCAATCGCATGGCCAATCGCTCACGTCTCCGTCAATCTTCGGGGGTTTCTCAAATGAAACACTCTCTTTTATATTTTTTTGAGCAAACGCATTCGCGGAAAGCAAAACAAGAAAAAAGAAAAAGACTTTAGGCATAACTCTGAAATTGAGCTTCAAAATTAAAAATTAAAACTGCATTAGTCGTCAAAACACTCAACGCAATTTCAGCTTGTAAAAAATATCCCAAACTATGATGCCAAGACACACCGAAATATTGAGTGAATGCTTCGTACCGGTTTGTGGAATTTCCAGCGCAATGTCGCCAAGCTCAATGACTGGCTCACTTACTCCGTGTACCTCGTTACCAAACACCAGGCAATATTTTTTTCCTTTTTCAGGGATGAATTTCTGAAGTGGAACACTCTCAGTAGTTTGCTCCACAATTACTATCTGATAATCATTTTCTTTTATTTTTCGAACTGCCACCTCTGGTTTTTCAAAATATTCCCATGCCACTGAGTCCGTAGAACCGAGTGCGGTCTTGTGAATTTCCCGATGAGGTGGAGTGCCCGTAATCCCCGTCAGGAAAATTTTTTCGATTCGAAAAGCATCGGCTGTTCGAAAAGCAGAACCTACATTATGCAAGCTGCGCACGTTGTCCAATAAAATAGAGACTGGAATTTTCTCAGCTTCTTTAAACTGATCTACAGAAATGCGCCCGAGTTCCTCGAGTTTGAGTTTCTTCACTTGAGATCCATTTGTTGGAGCAAAGTAATCGTTTCTTTGGCTTCACGCACATCATGCACACGTAAAATCGAGGCTCCATTCAACAAGGCGACAGTATTTAGAACTGTTGTGCCATTCAGCGCCTCTTCCGGATTAGTCTTAAGCGTCTTCCAAATCGTTGACTTGCGCGAAAGACCGACCAAAATTGGCTTGCCTAAGATTTGAAACTGAGACAGTTCATTTAATATCTCAAAATTTTGCTCTGCTGTTTTTGCAAAACCAAACCCAGGATCAATGACGATATCCTTCACACCGAGAGTTTGCAACTGAAAAATCTTTGAATGAAAATAATCAACGACATCTTTGATCAGATTGTCATAAGTTGTTTGCTGAGTCATTGTCTGTGGCGTGCCGCGCATGTGCATCAAAATATATGGTACCTTAAGTGCAGCTATGGTTGAAAACATTTTTTCATCAAGAGCACCTCCAGAAATATCATTGACCATCGCTGCTCCAACCTCCACGGCTTCCTTCACAACCGAAGACCTGAATGTGTCAACAGAAATAATTGCTTCTGGAAAATTTTTTACAATCGATTTAATGGCCGGAATGAGCCGATTCAGTTCTTCATCAAGAGAAATCTCTTCCGCGCCCGGCCTTGATGAACAACCGCCCACATCAATGAAGTCGGCTCCCTCCTTCAGCATTTTTTCGACTTGGTTCAAAATCTCCATCTCGCCATTGAACTTATTCCCATCATAAAAGCTATCGGGCGTGACATTGAGTATGCCCATCACCCTGGGCTGCGAAAGATCGATAAGCTTGCCCCGCAGATTCAGTGTTTTGTTGACCGAAAATATTTTACTTTGCATGCTTATGAATGAAAAAACTGCACACGAATATAAAGAGGTGATTGCTGGCTGCAAAAAGTTGTTCGCAAAGAAAACGCACGATTATGGCACGGCCTGGCGCGTGCTGCGATTGCCTTCGATCACTGACCAGATTTTTATTAAAGCACAACGAATTCGCAGCATTCAGGAAAAGGGCACGCAAAAAGTAGAAGATGATATTAAAGATGAGTTTGTCGGCATTATCAACTACTGCTTAATCGCAATGATCCAAATGAACTTGACTGGTTCCGATAAAACCGAAATGGATTTTAAAGAACTTGAACCACTCTATGACAAATCTGTAAAGGAAACTTTCGATTTGCTCCAAAACAAGAACCACGACTATGATGAAGCCTGGCGCGACATGCGTGTGAGCTCAATGACTGACATTATTCTTATGAAATTGTTAAGGGTAAAACAAATTGAAGACAATCAGGGTAAAACACTTGCAAGCGAAGGAGTGAAGGCCAATTACCAGGATATGATCAACTATGCGGTGTTTTGTATGATTAAGTTGTCCATAGTCGATGGACGATAGTCCATTGCTGCTTTACTATCGACTATGGACCACGGACTATTGACTAAATTTTATGCAAAAATTTCTTGACCAATTCTCTCGCTTCTTTGTCGGGGCGCTTTTCATTTTCTCAGGCTTGATCAAGCTTAATGATCCTGTAGGCACGCAAATCAAAATGGAGGAATATTTTGAAGTCTTCGCTGATGACTTTGGCTCAGTCTTCAATCATTTCATTCCATGGTCGTTGGAGATAGGAATGGTGATGATCATTCTTGAATTGGCTCTCGGAGTCGCCATCTTGGTTTTCTGGCGCATGAAATGGACGGGCTGGACATTGCTCTTGCTGATGGTATTTTTTACTTTTCTTACTTTTTACTCAGCTTACTTTAACAAAGTCACTGACTGCGGATGCTTTGGCGATGCCATTAAACTCACACCCTGGCAATCATTTACTAAAGATGTAATGCTCATGGTTTTTGTGTTGCACCTGTTTTGGTACAAACATCGCTACGTACCTGCGCTACGAACACGCGAAGGAGATGCACTGATCATCGGAGTGGCTGCCTTGAGTCTGTTCCTGGGCGTTTATGCAATTCGGCATTTACCGTTTATTGATTTTAGAGCTTATCGGGTAGGCAATAACATTCCTCAGCAAATGCAACCACTAGAGCAGCCAATCATTGAGTATGTTTTTGAAAAGAACGGAAAGGAAATCAAGTCGCAGAAATATTTGATTGAAGATGGATACAAATACATTTCTTCGCGCGTGATCAATGAAGATAAAATCAAACCGAAGATAACTGATTACAGTATAACCTCTCCCGAAGGCGAAGATAAAACTGCATATAGCTTTGAGGGAGATAAATTGATGATTGTTATTTACAATGCCGACAAAGCGTCAGCGAAAAATATTGCGACTGTTCGCGAATTGACTCAAAAGTTAGAGGGCAAAGTGGAATGCATGATTCTTACCGGTTCTACGAATGAGACCATAGAAAAATTCCGTCACGAAAATCAGTTGGCTGTGCCCTATTATTTTGTAGATGCTACTGTGTTGAAAACCATTATCCGTTCCAATCCTGGAATTGCTTTGTGGAAGAATGGAACGGTGCTCGGCAACTGGCATTATAATGACACGCCATCGGCTGACGAAGTTTTGAAACTCTCTTCAAAATGAAATTTTTTCTGATCGGATTACCCGGTAGCGGCAAGACTACACTTGGAAAACAGTTGGCAGAAAAAATGAAATTGCCATTCGTTGACCTTGACTTAGAAATTGAAAAAACGGAAGGCAAAACTATTCAGGAGATTTTTGCAGAAAAAAAGGAAAATTACTTCAGGGAAATGGAGTCGAAGACATTGAAAAAGTTTTGCTCAACTAAAACTGACTTCGTGATGGCCACCGGTGGGGGCGCTCCTTGCTTCTTCAATAACATGGAGGTTATGAATCACGCAGGCAAGACTATTTTTCTGGACGTGCCTGCCTCAGAAATCGCCTTGCGCTTGCAAAAAACAAACCTTACTGAAAGACCGCTGTTCTCAAAACTAAGTTCAGAGCAATTGAAAGACAAAATCGAATGGCTACGTTCGCAGCGAATCCATTTTTACAGGCAATCAAATATTGTGATTCTTGAGAATTCGCTGGACGAAATTCTGCGTAAGATTAAAGATTGAATCCAACCGTTACCATTACTGCCGTTGAAGAGTGTTGCACCTTTACAACTGGAGTATTGACAATAATGTGATAAGGCACGTAAGTAGAATTCCATTGCGTCAATGAAACACCTAAATCCACAAAAAATTTGTCTGATCTGTAACCAAGCCCTCCCGTGTAACCTGTAATGCTATTATCAACGTTGTTTTGAATGGCCGCATACGGATCAGGCATGTAACTGTAACCTGCTCTTATCCGAAATTTATTGTATCGGTACTCTCCGCCCAATCGAATGTTAAAAACGTTTCGATACAGGCTTTTGATGTCACTGTTATCAGCTGCAAAATCCAATCCTTCAGTGTTTGAAGTCAAATGCCCTTTGCTGTAATTAACCTTCTCCACTTCTGCTGTGATTAGTCCATGTTTCTTTATGAAAATTGTCGCGCCTCCTTTGATTCTCCATGGAGTCGTCAATGCATAATTAGCAACCAATTGACTAATCGAGTCTCTTACGACATTGTTCTTCCCAACCTTAAAAACCGTAGTGTGGCTTTGATAAGTAGTGTCAACATATCGATAATTGTCCCAGCCGGCTGTAAGAGTAGCATTATAGTTGTCGTTGACATCGTAGAAATAAGTTGGTGTTGCTATTGAAAATCCGAACTGCACAAAGTCTTGTGCCCGGATTATCGTTCCAATGGTTGCATTGATTCCCGAAGCCTTGATGGAGTAGTCTTCTGAGAGATCAAATCCAAAAAGCGGCCCGGTAGAAAAAGATTCAGAATAAGTACTTTTAGAATGATAATTGAAACTTGGAAGACCAATTCCTCCTCCCAAATAAACTCTGTCATTAAAATTTAATCCATAAGCAAAGTTGACTTGGTTCTGTGCACCACTTACTTGCCTGCGCTCATGTTGAAGAGGAATTGGTTCTTTTATATAGGTATGCCAAATAGAAGAATCAGCTTTTGGAAGAATTTCATTTTGCGGACCAATAAGGTAACTGTTATAAGCCAGTCTTTGTAAGGAGTAATAGGAATTCCCGTTATTATAAAAATCCTTAGGGTAACTTCCATAGCTCTGCTGAAGAAAATAATCAATCAATGAATTATATGGATTCCCATTTTGATCAGTTTGGTACGTAAAATTCTGATTGAAATTATTTGTGCGTGTCAGTGAGATTGCAAAATTTCCACTGATCAACTTTCCATCGTTTTTGTCGCTATGGAATACAACACTGAATCCGGGCACATTAAAATTCGCACGTGAGTCTTTTGAGTTAGCTCCAAAATAATCTGCTGAAGATTTGTAAAAATTTTGGCCGAGCGAAAGCGTGGCTTCCGACCGATTAAAGAATCCAAGGCCGGCAGGGTTTGAAAATGCCGCACTGTAATCTCCTCCCAGCGCCACCTGAGCGCCACCCATGCCTTGTATACGAGCGCTTCCCCCGGTGTTTGTGCGCCCAAAAATCAATGCTTCGTCAGCATATGATTGTGCGATGGTGCCAATCGAAAAGAACATGAAAATTCCGCTCAGCCCAAGGCCAACATTTTTTTTCATAAAATAAGATTTAATCAGATAGAAAGACGAATAAGAAATAGGTTATCGTCTTCCATGACCACCGCCACCTCCGCCTACGTGGCCACCACCGCCACCTCCGCTAAAGCCACCTCCACCAGAGAAGCCACTGCTGCGTGTTCCTCCGCCCCAGTTGCTAGAAGGATTGCTCCATCCTTGCCTGGCACCTTGATTGGAGTTGTTCCATCCTGAGTTAGAATTGCCCCAAAATGAACTGCGCGAATTCGATCCGTTATTCCAGGAACTGCCACGATTGTTTGCTGCACTCTGCTTCCAAGCATTGTTGTAGTACTGTGAAGTTTGGTTCGATGACATGCTTCTCGCCCCCGATATAGAGCGTCCTCCGTTATAATAGGCTGCGTTGCCACCGTTCGATCTTCCGGAAGAAGTGTAGTAGCTACTGTTCACTGAACTTCTTGAAGGATGTCTCCCATAAACCGGCCCCACGTGATCATTTGAATTGCCAGTAACAACCACTGTTGGTGTATAACCGTAACCGTATCCATAACCTCCGTATCCGTAGCCAAATGGATTATAACCATAGCCCATGTAAGGATAGCCATACATTCCCGAAAGGCCATATCCCATTCCGTAGTAACCTAATCCATAGCTCATGCCAAATGAGCTCATTCCATAGCCCATGCCCCCATAAGGATAGAAGCTTGAATATGGGCTTCCAAATCCATAGCGGTTGTATCCATAATAAGGATTGTTGTATGCGTAATTGTTATAACCACAATTGCAGTTATTGCTATACAAGCTCTGATTTACATTCGGTTGATAGTTTGGATTGAAATAAGAAGAGTTTGTCGATGCATTTGATCCGGCTTTTGCGCCTGCTACAAAATCGGGGTTTTCATTTCTTGCCGAATAGCTATCGGAAGGATTGATAGTTTGCGTTGTGCCACTGCTCTTGGCCGATGCCAACACCATTTCTTCGCGGCTTCGCAGGTTAATTTTCGCCCTGTCTTTTGATGAGAAGTACATATCATCATTCTCTTGCGCCATGGCGCACATCCCTGAAGCAACAGCAACGAGGGATAATAAGATTGATTTTGTTTTCATATTCATACGGATTGCTCCTGCAGTTAATAACGTAAATCTAATCAATTAGGGTACTTTATTATACAGATTTCTTCACAAAGAGAATGCCACACTCAATGCTCTGAATATATTTGTGGTCCAGATATTAGAATAACAATAAAAATGGGAAAAGAGATCACTAGTCGCTCAGAAGATTATTCACAATGGTACATTGATTTGGTGAAAAAGGCCGATTTGGCAGAGAATTCTGATGTGCGCGGTTGCATGGTTATCAAACCGTATGGCTATGGCATTTGGGAAAAAATGCAGCAAGCGCTTGATAAAATGTTTAAGGACACGGGGCACTCCAATGCTTACTTTCCATTATTCATTCCAAAATCTTTTCTCGCTAAAGAAGCAAGTCATGTCGAAGGGTTCGCCAAAGAGTGTGCCATTGTAACGCATTATAGGTTAAAAAATGCTCCTGACGGAAACGGTGTAATTGTCGATCCGGATGCTAAGCTTGAAGAAGAGTTGATCATTCGTCCAACTTCGGAAACGGTTATTTGGAATAGCTACAAAAAATGGATTCAGTCGTATCGCGATTTGCCAATTTTGATCAATCAGTGGTGCAATGTAGTGCGTTGGGAAATGCGCACGCGTTTGTTTTTGCGCACGGCAGAGTTTTTATGGCAAGAAGGACATACCGCTCATGCCACTGCCGATGAAGCGGTGAAAGAGACAAGGCAAATGCTTGATGTCTATGCCGACTTTGCAGAAAATTTTATGGCGGTGCCTGTGATCAAAGGCAAGAAATCGGAAGGCGAAAAATTTCCTGGTGCAATTGACACCTATTGTATTGAAGCATTGATGCAAGATGGGAAAGCCCTGCAAGCCGGCACTTCACATTTTCTGGGGCAAAATTTTGCAAAAGCATTTGATGTTCAGTTCACCAACAAAGAAGGCAAGCTTGAATTGGTGTGGGGCACTTCGTGGGGAGTAAGCACACGATTGATGGGCGCACTCATCATGGCTCATTCTGATGATGATGGCCTTGTTCTTCCTCCCAAGCTCGCTCCGATTCATGTTGTCATTGTTCCAATCTTCAAAACAGAAGAAGAGCTAAATAAAATTTCGGCCAAAGTAGATGTGATTACTTCTGCTTTAAGAAAATTAGGGTACGCAGTGAAGTTCGATAATCGCGACAATTACAAGCCAGGTTTCAAGTTTGCTGAACATGAAATGCGAGGTGTGCCTGTACGAATAGCTATAGGCCCTCGTGATTTGGAAAACGGAACCGTAGAGGTTGCACGAAGGGATACGAAAGAGAAACAAGTGATGAAGATGGATGATGTAGTGAACGAAATCCCGAAGCTGCTTGACGCGATTCAGCTAAACATTTATCAAAAAGCGTTGAAATTTAGGAATGACAATACGTTGAAAGTAGATTCGTACGATGAATTCAAAAAAATATTGGATGAAAAGCCAGGATTTGTTTTAGCGCATTGGGATGGTACCAAAGAATCCGAAGCCTCCATCAAAGAAGAAACAAAAGCAACGATCCGTTGTATTCCTTTGGATTCGCCTGAGGAAAACGGAAAGTGCATTTATTCTGGCAAGCCTTCAAGCAGGAGGGTATTGTTTGCGAGGGCATACTGATTACGTACGATTTTAGAAGTACGAGGTACGATTTTCTTTGATTTTAAATCGTACCTCGTCAATCGTACTTCGTCAATTTTTTCACTTCATCCCCTTCACAATATCGACAAACTCCCTTGACTTAAGCGAGGCTCCTCCAACAAGTCCGCCATCAACATCGGGGCAAGAGAAAAGTTCTTGGGCGTTATCTGCCTTAACACTTCCACCATAGAGAATCGAAATTTCAGATGCCACTTGCTCTCCGTATTTTGAAGCAAGATGCATACGAATAACAGCGTGCATGTCTTGAGCTTGTTGTGAAGTTGCGGTCTTTCCTGTGCCAATTGCCCAAACTGGCTCATAAGCAATTACTATTTTCTTCAAAGCATCTGTGCTCAAATGAAACAAGGCTTCTTCTACCTGTTGCTTAACTAATTTTTCATGTGTGCCGGCTTCGCGGATTTCCAGAGGTTCACCGCAACAAAATATAGGAGTGAGACTTGCTGCCAAAGCCTTATCAATTTTTTTGGCCAATAGTTTTCCGTCTTCCCCAAAATATTGCCTGCGTTCGCTATGACCGAGGATCACGTATGGAATTTCCATCGACTTCAGCATCAATGCAGATATTTCACCAGTGTAAGCGCCCCAATCATGCTCACTGCAATTTTGCGCACCGATTTTTACGGAAGAATTTCCCAATTGATTTTTTAAAGGAAGGAGATAGGGAGAAGGCACACACAAAACCACGCTTGTGTTTCCTTTCACTTCATCGGCAACCATGCCCATCACCTCAGCTGTGAGAATTTTGGCTTCCTCCAATGTCTTGTTCATTTTCCAGTTGCCCGCTACAATTTTTTGACGCATCTTTTTAGTTGTTAGTTATTCGTTGATCGTTGTTTGGGAATAATTATTTTTTGATGTTGAATGTAAAGACCTCTACCGTATTTTCTCTTGTTAGTCGGGCACTTTTGACCGGGCTTTTGTAAGTGACATGCACCAGGTTCGATTGGTCGTCATGAATCTCGGTGATGATGTCGTTGAACACTTCGATCGTTTTCAGTTTTTTTACATTTTCGATTTCGATGTATGAAACAATGGAGATGTCTTCCTTTTCAAAGCCCAGGAAATTCATTTTCGCGGGCTTGCCATCGATCTTTATTTTGAAATGGGCATCAAGATAGCTTTGAATAAGTTGCTTTGTAGTAACACCGTTTTTCGGCTCTAGCATATCCAGCTCTGGCTCTTTTCTTTGCGCGCGAACACCGAGCTCAAGTTCATCGGCAAAAATGCGCGTGGTGATCTGCAAGGATTTCGATTTCTCGTTGTAAGTGATTTCACTAACAGAAATGTGTATAGGGTGCACCTCATGCTTCATTGCAGTTTCGGCAGGCAGGCATGAAAGCAATGAAAGTAGAAAACTGTAAATCATGGTTTCAAAAATACTTCTAACTTGGTAAAAGAAAAATACGATCGGCAACATTCGAACAATCCTCTCGTTTTAGTAAAAATTTATTGTATGCGCCTTTTCATTTTGATATTCGCCTGGGCCTTATTGCTCGCCTCATGTAAAGAAGTGTCGTATAAAGAAGCTCAGCCTGGGGGAGTGCCCTCACTCAAAGAGGTGCCGCCCAATCTTCGCGGTATTTATCAGGCGTACGATCAGGCCACTGGCGATTTCTCTGACACACTGATCATTGAATCATGGGGCTATCACATGAAAGACAAAAAAGATAAAGATTGGCTCGGCCGGGGAACTTTGAGTGATACCCTTGTGCTAAAATTTTATGAAAACTACTATTTCGTCAACTTTAAATTCAACAATCAGTGGGTGCTTCGGCTTATCAAGCAGCATCCCAATGGCTCTTTTGAATTTTTGTCAATCGATTTGCAGAACAATGATCCGAAGAAGAAAGACTTGCTTAAAAAGCTTTCAAAGAAACTGAAAGTGACAGAATTCAAGAAAAAAGATGACACCTTTTATCAAATCAATCCAACGCCTGCTCAGTTGATGACATTGATTAAAGAAGGATATTTCACTGGGTCGAAATTGAATAAAATAAAATAGCTCAAATAAATTGCTCGATCAGTTTCGAAAAAGTTCCCTGGAGCAATGCCCTCATTTTATTGGCACGTGATTTATCATACCGAGTCTCTGAGTCAT
This sequence comes from Bacteroidota bacterium, assembly GCA_016178785.1. Taxonomy (GTDB): domain Bacteria; phylum Bacteroidota; class Bacteroidia; order Cytophagales; family Cyclobacteriaceae; genus ELB16-189. The sequence goes on from JACOSO010000086.1 coordinate 237,772, forward strand.
CCATGTAATTGACTTTCGTCATTTCAAGTTGCAGGGCATGTATGTTCTCTGAAGGGTTTCCGAAATTTCTCGTAATGAAGCCACCTTTAAAAGGATGATTGTGATTTACTGAATAATCTGCATGATCTAAATTAGTCAATGCCGTTTCAATCAACCCTATCGAAGCTGAAGTGCCATCGGCATCGCCCAAAATCATGTCAGGGAATTTTTCTTTTTGAATAGTTGGCACAACCTGCCTGATGGAGTGACAATCCCACAGCAAAACTTTTCCGAATTTCTTCTTCAACCGGTTTAGATTTTCCTCAAGCAGTTTGTGGTATGGCCAATAATATTTTTCCAATCTTCGGTTTACTTCTTCTGATTTAATTTCAGTTCGCTTATCGCGATACAAGGGTTCTCCAAGAAACGTAGTTGTAGGGCAAAGCGCTGTGATGATTCGTCCATCGGTATAAAGTGGTTTGCTTTGCGGGTCGCGGTTAAGGTCAATTACCCAGCGACTATACTTCGCTGAAATCATTGTCATGCCCATAGCGGGAGCAAAGTCGTAAAGCTGATGAACAAACCAATCCGTGTCATCGGGAGCTTTGATGAGCTCAGGATTGTACTGTTCTTTTAGTTCATCTGGAAACTCGGTGCCACAGTGAGGAACACTGATGAGAATGGGAATTTCGTTCCCTTGAGAGGAATGAATGGTATAATTCATTTCTTTAATGCTTTTCGCAGTGTCTCTTCTGCTATTTTTTGTTGATGAGCAGCTTGATCGGCAGCATCTTGGGCCAAATCTCTTTGATGCATAGCTTCTTTTTCGCACTCATTAAGTTTCAATGTATACTCGTAAGCCACGCGTTGATTCTCTTGAGCGATTCCTTGTTGAACAAGGGAGTAAACGACAGAAATAAAACAGCCAACGATAAGCACTCCAATTGCCATCTTCATGCGAAGGTTGCTTTTGCTGAGATTGTTTATCATCAAATCTTTCTCTGTTTCCATAATTATTTTTTAGAGTCTAATTTTCTCTTTTGCTTTTTAGTCAGCATCTGCTCCATTTTCTTTCTAGCTTCTTCTGAATGCTTCAACTCCAGCTGGAGCTGAGTCATTTTTTGGGTATTTTTTTCTATTCTTTCGATTTCCACCTTTTGCATTGAAATCGTTTTTTTCAATTTCATAACCCTTCCGAACGACTCATCAATTCTTGCCCTCGGGATTTCACCCGAAGCAACAAATTTTTTTATGATCGCATGGATTTCGTCAACCGAGTGCAATTCTGTTTTTGGAACATTGTTGGCGAAGCATACAATATCTACACCCGCGTTGATGGTCATTTTAATAGCTTCTTCAAACCCATAATTGTTGACGATTGCCCGCATCTGCATATCGTCAGAGAAAACGACTCCATTGTAATGCATTTTTTTGCGAAGCATACTATCGAGAATTGGCTTTGACAATGTTCCCGGCAATGCATTCGAATCCAAATTTTTATTCACAATGTGGCTGCTCATCACCCCGTCTACATAGTCAGAGTCAATCATTGCCTGGTAAGGTTTTAATTCACGTGAAGTCCATGTGTTGGTTACGTCCGCCAAACCTAAATGCGTATCGTCTTGAGAGCTGCCATGACCGGGAAAATGTTTGAGTGCGGTTACAATGCCAAACCTCCTATGTTGCTTCACTACTTCTTTGGCGAAGAGAGTTACGCTGTCTTCATTCGCTGAGTATGCTCTCCCATTTTTTACGATCACAGGATTGGTGGGGTTTACAGCGAGGTCAACACACGGGGCAAAGTTTACATTGATACCAAGCCCTGCAAGTGTGGCTGCCGTTGCTTCAGCATAAAAGCGAACGGAGTCAATTGATTTTGATTTACCGATGGATTCTGCAGTGATCGATCTGGCAAAGCCGTATTTTTCTTTCAAGCGATTGACCTTTCCTCCTTCCTGATCGATACAAATGAATAATGGAATTGGTGCTGCCTTTTGATAAGTCCAGCTCATTTTTTTGAATGCCGCGAAAGCACTTGTTGATTTGGGAATATTTTTTTCAAAATAAATCAGAGACCCTACTTTTCCCTGCTTCACTTTTTCGAGTACAACAGAGTCAACTTCGGCTTTGGGCATGCCGATCAAAATCATTTGCCCGATTTTGATATCGAGACTGTCTCGTTGTGCGTGTGCTTGTACAAAAGAGAAAATGAAGAAGTACAAGAAGATTTTTTTCATTGATTAATATTTTTCGCGAATGCGATTTATGATTTTTTCCATTCTTTTCCTCACTTCGATACCCGGAACAATAAAATTGTTGTTCATAAAACTGAAAATAAAAATCTTTCCTTTTCGGGTAATGAGAAATCCACTCAGGCTATGATTGTTCCCGAGCGACCCGGTTTTACCAAATACAAAAGGTACATCTGATTTGTAATAATTTTTCAGTGTACCATTCATTCCGCCAATGGCAAGGAGTTTGAAGAGGCGATCTTGTGGAACTGTTTCGTAAGTTTTCCTCCAAAGAGAAACAATCGAACGAGGAGTAAAAAGATTGTATCGCGAAAGACCGGAGCCATCTACCCATTGCGGCTCATCAGGCAAATCAGAAAGAAAATTCTCTAGTGAATATTTAATGGCAATCTCTGGTTTGAGCGTGTCACTCACTATAGCTGCGCACTGTAACAACAGCTGCTCAGCAATAAAGTTGTCACTGTCTTGCATCATCACTCGGTAAAGGCTATCCGTTGGAATGCTTTTTAAAATTTTTGCGCTGTCGAGCTTTGGCCATAAAATTTGATTCACCTCTCTGTGAAGGGTATCGCTCAAAAGTCTTAGCGTTAAACTATCGCTGGAAAGAAAGGGAATTGTCCACTCTTTTGATTTTTTCTTTCCATTGAAATAGACAAGACGATTTGAATTGTAATCCCGTATTATTTCCTCAGCCGGGTGTTCTGCATCCGACTTTACAAAATCATATTCAAAGAGCGCAGGACGAAATATCAATACTTCCTCCACGTACTTACGAATTGAAATCAAATTACCATAAACAGGAAAGGGGGATCGCTCGGCCGAATAATAATCGTTGTAGTCGTCCCAGGCCCAGCCTGCTCCAAAAGACTGAGTTTGAAAATTATCTGATGAAAAGAAAAGTTTGCCTTGATGTTCTTTTAAAAATCGAAAAGCTCTTTCATTATCAAAAACATTCTTGTAGAAGAAAGAAGGATCTCCCATCCCCTGAAAAATCAACGAATCCCCCCGCTTGATATATTTTAATGATGAGACCGAATCACTCAGCAATCTGAGTGAGGTGTAGAAGGTAAAAATTTTTGTATTCGAAGCCGGGGTGAAATATTTGGAGCCGTTATAATCAACTTTAACTTTCTTTTTGGCCAAGTCATACAAATAAAAACCAACGTGCTCGTGTAGTTGGTTTTCGGTTTCCTTGATTTCTTTTTTTATGAATCGCGCAGAACAACCAACAAGAAAAAAGAAAAGGACAAAAGCTGACCTCATGCTTTTTCAGTGAGATAGCGCTCCATCAAAATTTTGCGATGGTGAGTTTCGTGGCCTGAGATAATGAAGCCTAATGCGATTACAGAGAGTTCATTTTTATTGGCTGTACCTTTGCGATTGAGCATTTCGGGAGTAAAACTTTCAAATAAATCGATGGTGGCGCTTCGCAAGTTCGCCATCTCTGTCGCAATTTTCTGGAGAGAACGACCAGATGCATTTGCTTGAGGCGCATAATCGTTTTCTTCAAACCCAGACAACGGTGTTTTATCATTTCGCGCAAAGCGAAGAGCCCGATAACAAAATATCCGCTCGGCATCCATAATATGACAAAGTAATTCGCGGATGGTCCACTTGCCTTGAGCGTAAGCAAAGTCTGCTTTGCTCGAAGGAATGGAGTGAATCAGCTCTGACATGCGGTGGCCTGAAATTCGAAGAGCTTGGAGCATATCGGGCTCATCGATTTGCTTCACGTAGTTCTTGTAAAAATGCGGGATGGTTTCAAGGTTGAGCAGCATTTTAATGTGGTTTAAAAATTAAAGGTAGTTTGTTGATAGTAGGCAGTAAGCAGTAGGCAAGTATCATTTGAATCAATTTAATCATTCATTTTGAACAAGGGTTGAATTTGGCTTTTAAATAAAAAAAGCTTCACAAGGGAATATTGTGGTTAAAGTTTACTTATCAAATCCACATAAAGTTCGGTCAGTTTAGCTTCAGAAGCTTCGGCCGTTTTTATGATATGAGAAATGTTAACAGGCTTCAGATTATCCGGATCGCATTCATCGGTGATCACAGAAATGGCGCAGCAAGCGAGGCCCATATGATTGGCCACCAAAACTTCTGGAACCGTGCTCATACCCACCGCGTCACCCCCAATGCGATGAAGAAATCTGTATTCAGCACGCGTCTCAAGGTTTGGACCTTGCACCGCCACATAAACGCCTTGGTGGAGTTTTATCTTCTTCTTTTTTGCAATCGCAATTAAGAGATTGTTCAGCTTTTGAGAATAGGGTCTGCTCATGTCAGGAAATCGCGGACCGAGCACTTCAAAATTTTCTCCCCGCAACGGATTATCACCTTGCAGATTGATGTGGTCATCGATCAACATCAGTTCGCCTTTTTTCCATTTTAAATTCATCGTTCCAGCCGCATTTGAGATAAGCAAGTAGTCAATACCCAAAAATTTCATCACCCGCACAGGCAATGTGATCTGAGACATATCGTATCCTTCGTAGTAATGAAACCGACCCTGCATAGCAAGTATTCGCTTGCCTTTTAGTTCGCCATAGATCAGTTTCCCTTTGTGAGATTCAACCGTAGAAATTGGAAAGTGAGGGATCGAATTGTAGTTGATTACAACAGTATTCTTCATCTCCTTTACAAAACGATTTCCCAATCCCGTTCCAAGAATAACTCCAACTTCCGGTTGTGTGATGCCGTGACTTTGAATAAACCTAACAGCTTCGTTGATCTGATTTAGCATAGTCAAAACTATGATTTCTATAACTAATATGATGAATGTGAAGGCTTATTTATTTGAACATTTTAAACCCGGATTATGCATTAGCCAGCTGATTGGTTATAAATTATTTATTCTCTTTGGTTCAGGCTACTGATTAATTTGATTAACATGATTTCTCAGCCTTCCTCTCACAAAAAATCCATATTTAGCCTATCCCAATTTGTTGATAGGCTAAAGGGGAAAGACAAAAAATGTTTTCTGCTATGGCGATTACAATAGACAACAAGAAAGCACTAATTGAATATTTTTTTCGAATCAATATCCCCATATTGAAAGAGGATTAGGTGTAGTGAATCTGCTACAATGACCCCTGCACCTTCTTCCAGTCGATTTGAAAAGGTTCAGGTTTAAAATCATTCTTCGTTTTGTATTTGCGCACTTGGTCTATGCGCTTGTCGTTGTGCGGATGGGTCATTAAGATTTCAAGATTCTCATCGTAGTCGAGGTTTTTTTCGTTCAGACGTTCGAAGAAACGACCGAGGCTTTTCGGAGATATTTTCGCTTTCTCTAAAAGTTCGAGCGCAAACTGATCGGCTTTGCTCTCTTGCTCACGATCAAAAGTATTGCCAATTATACTCCTCAGAATTTGCGTGAGCGTACTTGGGTCGCCACCCGAAAGTATTGTGACGATGGCAGTAACTGAAAGCTCCTTCATCAACTTTGTCACTACATGTCGCTTTTCTGCGTGACCCATTTCGTGCGCCAACACAGCGGCTACTTCTTCGGGAGACTCGGCAGCTTTCATCAATCCCGAATAAACATAGATGTTGCCTCCGGGAATAGTGAAGGCATTGATCTGTTCGTTTTTGATGATCGTAAACTGATAGCGGTAAGCTGTGGTATCCAGAGCTTTGATCAACCTGTCTTTGATTTGTTGCAATGCTGAGTCAGCCGCATTGTCTTTTTCGGTTGGGAATTGGTCCCAAATTAAATCCTTAAAAAGATTTCCGAGTTTTTCTTCCTGCTCATAAGACACTTTGAAGCTCAGATCAAAATCGCTCCGTCCTATTTTTTTTACAAGCAAATATCCTCCAAGAAAAAGCCCAACCCCGATAACCAATAAAATAAACAGATCGCGAAAAGTACTCGTACGCATAAATTAAAACGGAGGTTTGTTTACTGGCTCTGTCGATTGCGCGTCAGCTGGCTTAACACGATAGGCAACTTCATAAGCGATCTTCCCAAAAAGTAAAAAGTAGTACATCTTTCCTTGACGGGCTTTGTACGCTGCAATAATGCTGATGATGAAATAGAGAAACGTACATGCACCAGCAAAAATCAGGTATGCCCAAAACTCTTGCGTGATTACCCAATCCTCGCGGAGAAAAATGGTGACCCCCCAAATTACAGCAACCCAGTTGATAAGTGTTGTCGGAATATTTGAAAGTAATGCCTGCAAACTATGAAAGTGAATGAACTTGCTTTTCTTTCGGTTGATAAAATAATAAATGACAGATGCGATCAAGTTTATAATTGGAAGCGGTAGCCCAATGGCTACCGCTGCAAACATCATGAGGTATGCGCCCATCGCATCTTCTTTCTCGCGCTCTGCAATTTCTTCGGGCTGCTGTAAAGGGTAAAACTCCATTCGATGAATAAAATTAGTCTAACGAAAAAGGTGGATAAGTATCGGTCATGTTCGTGAGATATAAATTCACGCGGGTGCTCCAACGGAAAAACCCAACAACGAAATTGTGAATGCCTTCGGGAAGTTTTCCGGTGAAAAGAATTACCCAGAAGCCAATGAAGTTCGCAAGAAAAGCAGCCATCGCGATGAAGAACAAACAAAACCCATGTGGGATACCTACATAAAGCCATCCAAAAAATGCCCTTAACAACAAGAGCCCGCGACTTAAACTTGCCGGATATTCAACATCAATAGTAATTGCTTCATCTTTTGAACCAATACCAAAAGCCGGGTAGCCATCCGTCAAATTGAATTGTCTGGCACGCACACGCGTTGTCCAGCGAAGTAACCCTACCTGATATTCGAAAAAACTTTGCGGGTAGCGGCCTGTAAAAAGAATTACCCACCACGAAATAAATCCGAGTATGGCGCCCCACAGACTGACAAAGATCAATAGAAAACCATGGGGAAGATAAATGTAAATCACGCCAAAGATTGTACGCAGCAAAAGCTCTCCGCGTGAGAGACTTTCTGCATGTTTGATGTTGAAGGTCATAGTTTAATTGGTTTAAAGGTTGCTAAAAGTAGAAATTTCTTTAATACAAATTGCGTTTTTCAGATGTAATGCTCGTCATTCTTTGTCAGAGCAACCTCCAAAAAAAACTGAGCCACTTTTTGAGTCACCGCCTTGAAATATCTCTCCCCTTTTTCTGCAGTAGCTTTTCGCGGATCGCCAACTCCTGTTGATTCAGTCACTTTTGTCCACTGGCGCTCGGCCCATGCCCAACCTTGTTGAATGGCCCGGTATTTGAATTTTTTTGCAGCCCCATCAGCTGCTTCGCTTAAAGGTAAAACCAGATGGGGACGCAAATGCATCATCAAACTCGTTTCCATTTCACCGGCATGGTCATCTTTGTTTTCAAAAAAATCTTTTTGATCTCCCATCTTAAACCAATCACATGAGGCCAAAAACATTTTTGGAAATTTCAATCCCAGCTCGCGGATCATTGTCTTGAAATCATTTCCACCGTGGCTGTTTAAAATGATGAGTTTGTATATTCCTTGTCGATTTAACGTTTCGATCACATCGCGAAGCACGGTCAACTGTGTGCTCGGGTTCATGTTCATATCAAGAGTTACATCATGCTGACCAGTATTTACTCCGAATGGAATGGCAGGCAGCACAACTATTTTCTCTCCACGTTCCCAAACCACGCGTGCAGCCTCAGCAGCAATACATTCAGCTTCAATGATGTCAGTTCCGTAAGGCAAATGATAATTGTGGGCTTCGGACGCGCCCCACGGAAGAACAGCAACCTCAAACTTGGTTTTCTTATTTGCTTTCCAGTTTGACTCAGCAAGAATGTAAGGACGAATCATTTTTAACTGTGATATTTATGTATAAAACAACGTGGTCAAAATACAGAATAGCTCTTGATCTAAATTTACTGATTAACTTGATTACCATGATTTCTTTTGTACCAAACAATGAAGATCATCATGGAAATCATTTTAATCATAGATTTTGGCGGTGAAATAATTTTAGATGTCAAAGCCGAACATTTCTGCAGAAAGATCACAGTTAAAAGTTAGGCGACAATAAGTACTTGCCGTAGAACTCATCAATCACAGCTACCGCTTCCTCGGGAGTATCTACAATGTTGATCAGATCAAGGTCCTCTTCGTGGATCATTTTTTCTGAGACCAAAGTTGTTTTGATCCACTCCATCATTCCTGACCAGAATTTCTTACCTACCATAACAATTGGGAAGCGTCCGATTTTTTTGGTTTGAATCAGCGTCAAAGCTTCTGAAAGTTCGTCCATTGTTCCAAATCCTCCCGGCATCACAATAAACCCTTGCGAATACTTAACGAACATCACCTTTCGAACGAAGAAATAATCGAACGTGATCAGCTTGTCTGCATCGATGTAAATGTTGCCCTTTTGTTCGTGTGGTAAATAGATATTCAAACCCACAGATTTTCCTCCGGCTTTATGGGCACCCTTGTTGCCCGCTTCCATTATTCCAGGGCCACCGCCCGTAATCACCCCGTAACCTTGCTGCACTAATTGTTCAGCAATATCTTCAGCCATTTTGTAATACGGATTATTTGGTTTTACACGGGCTGAGCCAAAAATGGTGACACAAGGGCCGATCTTTGCAAGTTTTTCAAAACCCTCCACAAACTCACTCATCACCTTGAAGATCACCCACGAATCGGAGCTCTTGATCTCTGACCAGTTTTTATCTTTAAACGCTTGACGAATGCGATGCTCTTCTTCCAGGGCATCTTGAATTTTTACTACCTTGTCTTTACTTCTTGTTCCCATACTTTTTAATTTTTCGAATTAAATGCCCATCAAATTAAGGAAATGAAACGACAAAATTCCATCCCGGTTTTCTTCTCAGTTCTTTTATTAACCATTGGTTGCAAAAATGCAAATGATACGAATTCGTGGGCAATGCTTCCGTTCACAAAAATAGATTCTGTAAACCCGATTTTGTCCCCCGGAGTTGGCGAGTTTCTCTGTCCTCTTCTAAAAACAAAAGTAAAGTGGGAAGAGAAAGATGTTTTTAATCCTGCGGCTACTGTGCGGCATGATACTGTTTTTCTTCTTTATCGTGCCGAGGATGTGATTGGAAAATTTGCAGGCACTTCACGGATTGGCCTCGCATTTAGTTTGGATGGTATTCACTTTAAAAGAAGAACTGAACCCGTACTTTTTCCAGATGAAGATTTCATGAAAGAATACGAATGGGAAGGAGGCATCGAGGACCCACGAATCATAGAGCGTGAAGACGGCCTTTACATTCTTACCTACACGGCTTACGATGGAAAAATCGCTCGACTCTGCGTTGCCACTTCAGCGGACTTGATTCATTGGACAAAACAAGGTTTAGTTTTAAATGGAAAGTATAAAGACCAGTGGAGTAAGTCGGGTGCAATCGTAGGTAAGCGTGTTGGCGAAAAAATAATTGCGACAAAATTGGAAGGCAAATATTGGATGTATTTCGGTGACACTGATTTGTTCATCGCCAATTCTGAGGACCTGATTCACTGGCAGCCGGTTGAAGATAATGCCCGCCTGCCGGACGGGCAGGGGAACTTGAAAAGCGTACTAAAACCAAGGCCGGGTTATTTTGATAGCCGGTTAGTGGAGAGTGGACCTTACGGATTGATCACCGATCAGGGTGTGCTGTTGCTTTATAATGGGATGAATGGGGACACAGCGATAGCAAAAGGGGCATACTGCGCGGGCCAAGCCCTCTTCGACTTGAATGACCCAACACGTCTGATTAATAGGCTTGAAAAAAACTTTTTACGCCCGGATAAAAACTATGAAACTCTGGGGCAAGTGAACCAGGTTTGTTTTATTGAAGGGATGGTACATTTCAAAGAAACCTGGTATCTCTACTACGGCACAGCAGACTCTCAAATAGCAGTAGCGGCCTTGAAAAAATGATTTTCATTATTCAACCTGGAATCAGCCAAGAAGGTTTTTCAATGCGTCTTCCAAAACAGGATATTGAAATCTAAACCCTGCCTGTCTGATCTTTTCAGAGGAAACTTTGCTCCCATTCAAAACGATGTCAGCCATTTCACCCAAAATTACTTTTAGAGCAAACGAAGGAACTTTCGGAAGCCATAAGTGTCGTTTTAATATTTTTGCAATTGCCTTTGTCATCCCTTCATTTGTGACCCAATCAGTAACTGCATTGTAAGCGCCATCCATTTTTTCATCTTCAATTGCTTTGACAAAAATTCCACAAAGATCATCGATGTGAATCCATGATAAATATTGTTGCCCTGAACCTAACGGTGATCCAATTCCGCATTTAATGGGTAGCACCATTTTTTTTAATGCCCCACCCTTTGCGCTCAGCACAATTCCAATGCGGATTTTTACTACACGAATTCCGAGCGAACTGACTTTATCGACTTCATCCTCCCATCTTTTCGTTACCTGGGCTAAAAAATCTTTTCCTGAATCACCTTGTTCCTCAAAAATTGAATCGCATTCAAATCCGTAGTAACCAATGGCTGAAGCAGAGACGAAAGTTTTTACGGAATGTTTGTTTTCCGTAAGGGTATCAAACAAAAGTTTTGTTGATTGAACACGGCTGTCGAGAATTTCTTTTTTCCATGAAACTGTCCATCGTTTGTCACCCACGCTTGCACCCGATAGGTGAACAATTGTATCAACCTCATCAAAAGCATTGAGATCGATTTCACTTTTCGAAATATCCCAAACGAAAGAGGAAATCTTGCCTTCCCTTTTCGATCGGCCGAGCTGAACTATGGAATGATTTTTGGACAGCATCTCCGAAAGTCTTGAGCCAATCAATCCAGTTGCCCCTGTGATGAGGATTATTTTTGCCATAATTGATAGCTTTACTACAAAATAGCAATTCTACAATGAAGAAGTTTTACATTCTCGCACTTACTTTTTTTTGCACAACCTCATGGGCACAGACGGTTACGGTTAAGAGCACAAATGAAAAAGTAAAGGGAGACAAACTGGACGGGTTCTCAACTGAACTCGAAGGAAGGCACAGTGATATCAATTCACAATGGAATAAGTTCCTAAAAGAAATAGGGCGAGTGAAATTATTTTCTTCCGAACCAGTGGTGATCACGGAGCCCAACTTCAATGGCACTGTTTATCCCAAAGGGATTTTGTACGCTCATATTTTTGAAAACGGAAGTATTACAAGAGTGTGGCTTGGTATTCAACCCAAAGAATGGGATGAAAAGGACGTTGAATTTGTCAATAAGCAATTAGAAAAAATGACTTATCAATTCGGAATTCAATTCCATCGCTCGAAAGTGCAATCGCAAATTGATGAGACCAGCGAAGCAGCCAATGCAGTAGAGAAACAAAAGCAGCGTTTGGTCAATCAGAACAAAGACATGACCATTCAGCTTGGCAACAACGAGCAAGAAAAAACTCATTTGGATAAGGCGGTCGATGCAAATAAACTAGAGCACGAAGCGCTGCTGATAAAATTAGAGCGCAACAAAAAGGCTCAAGACTCGCTGACCAATGTAGGTGAGCAAATCAAAAAAGTAATGACTACTCACCAAGAGCGATTGAGGAAAATAAACTAAGTCGATTATTTGTTTATGGGCACTTTGCTTAGAAGCACTTTAATGATGTCGGCTGTTTTCACATTGTCGGCTTCGGCTTCATAGTTCAACAAAATACGGTGATTCATCACATCGAGTGCCACTTCCTTGATGTCTTCAGGTAAAACATAATCGCGGCCATCCATATAAGCTACTGCCTTGGCGGAAAGATTAAGATTTATGCTTGCACGTGGTGAAGCACCAAACTGAATATATTGGGCTTCCTTATCGAGTTTATATTCTTTTGGCTTGCGAGTAGCAGTGACCAATTCAATTATGTATTTCTCGAGTGATTCAGAGATTTTTACTTTGTTCACCTCATCGCGAATCAAAAAAACATCTTCTTTCGTAAGTACTGTGTTTACTTCAAGTGAGAAATGCATATTGGAAATCCTGCGCATGATCTCCAACTCTTCGTCTTTGGTAGGATAATCCACAAATACTTTCATCATGAAGCGATCGACCTGTGCTTCGGGCAACGGATATGTTCCCTCCTGATCAACCGGATTTTGTGTAGCCAAGACCAGGAATGGCTTGTCGAGTTTGAAAGTTGTCTCACCAATTGTCACTTGCTTCTCCTGCATCGATTCTAGAAGAGCCGACTGCACTTTGGCTGGCGAACGATTGATCTCATCAGCTAAGATAATATTGGCGAATATCGGGCCCTTCTTCACCTCAAATTTTCCTTCTTTCTGATTGTAGATCATCGTGCCAATCAAATCGGCAGGCAACAAATCCGGAGTAAATTGAATGCGTTGAAAATCCAAATGCAATACTTTGGCGAGAGTGCTTATAGTAAGCGTTTTTGCCAAGCCGGGAACGCCTTCCAGTAAAATATGACCATTGGTAAACAGCCCAACCAACAATCGGTTGACCATGTATTCCTGCCCCACCACCACTTTGCCTACTTCGGAATAGACTTTTCTAATTTTTTCTTTATGAGCCTGTTGTTGCTCAGTTTCTACTGCAAATGCCATAATTTTTGAAAATCAAACTACAAGTATAATTATTAAGAATGAAGTTTTGAATTGTTTAGTGTATAGTTGGCAAAAAGGCACCTATCGGGAATTAAAGTACTTTTTATGCTCCCATTTTGATGGTCAATCAACTAATAGTTGAAAGATATTTGTTGAATTCTCGAAAAGCCACAATTACATAACCAAGCATAAAAGCAAGGAGAATAGCTGTAACAACTATCTTGGCTCTACCTGCACTTGCTGGTGAATCAAATTCCGTAAAGCCATCCACTACTTCAAAGTCAGGTTGAAGAAAGACATCGCGCTCTACAAACATTAGTTGATTATAAATAATCAAGTCTTGCTGATAAACTTCAACTGGGTTTGTAACTGATTTATCACTAAGTATAACATTGTTTGAGCCTTGCCTGCTTTGCTGGGCCATCGTTTGGTAATTCGAATATATAATTCTTTTCAAGCTGTCAAGTTTTTGTGAGTCTCGCTTTAGCTTATCTTTTCTAGAAACTAAAAGATCATGATTTATCCGAATTCTATTTTTTATGTAGTCATTGTTCTTGAAATAGTTTACAAAGGCCCCTTGAAGAGACGTTATCGCAGTTGGACTTAAAGTTCTGACTGTAAATTCGAAAGCATGTCTGTTTTCGATTTCAATCCTCTTAATTACCTGATCGATTACATTTTGATTCTTACTATTTAGCTGAGCATTTTTTAGTTGTTCCTTTAAAACCTCCATTTCAACCAAGTCTTTTTCTGATATAAAAGGTTCTGCTTCAAACGAAATTATATTACTAGCAAGGGCGTCAGAAATGTGGAGCACTTGAGCAAGACCTTTTGAGCTCGCCTCGGCAGCAAGCAAATTAAGTTTATCTATCGAGCTGTCAACAATTCTTTTATTAAAGTAATCTGAACTAAGAATCATTGATGATTCATAAAATTTTTTCTTGACAAAGGAAGAGTAATAAAACCCTAAAGTTCCACCAGCAAGTATCAGAGCTATAAATAAAACCTTGTTGTTTAATGGAACATTTCGCAGAACAGCCAGAAACTTTAACGCCCTATACCCTAAACTTTTAAAAAAATCGCCAATCTTGTTGAAAAGTTGTCCTAAGTCTATTTCGTCAGATTTTTGCTGTTCCATTTTAATTTGTTTTGAAATTTAAAAAATGAACCTAAAAGTACACAGTGCCTCTACCTTCACAAAATTTTTCGTAAGATGGATGTCAGAATTAGACTTCGAATAAGCCTACCTTATTCAAAATCTTTCTGCTAATTTTACATCTTGGTTGCCCGCAATAAAGGCTACCAATAAACATTTATCCCTATTTTATAGATGATTCTGTTGTATTTAGATCCAGGAATAGGAAGCGCAATCATTCAGGCAATCATCGCTGGCACAATCGGTGTATTTTATACTATTAAACTTTACGGTGCCCGGATTAAGTCGCTTTTTAAGCGCAAAAAGGATGAGCCCAATAAAAATTGAACCTCAGAATCATCCCGCTTCTTTCCGTGATCCAAGTGGTTATATCTTCGAATCGGAGGGCGTCTTATACAGAAACATCAATGCCATTTGCGCGGATGACTACAATTTTTTACTTAGTTCTGGATTAGCTCAAACATTATTTGCAAACTATTCGCTGGTACCTCATGATGAGGTCGAGTTTATCCAACAAAACAACAGCAATTCATACAAAGTCATACAACCACAAAGGCTCCCTTTGATTAGCTACCCATATGAATGGTGTTTTGGTCAATTAAAGGATGCTGCCCTTCTCACTTTAAATGTTTTGAAAGTCGCCCTTGATCATGGAATGATCTTGAAAGATGCTTCTGCATTCAATGTGCAGTTCCGAAATGGAGGTAATCCAATCTTCATAGATACCCTTTCATTTACTATTTATAAGGAAGGCCAAACCTGGGCAGGTTACAAGCAATTTTGCGAGCATTTTTTAGCGCCTCTTAGCTTAGGCTCGTTTCTAGGCGTTGAGTATTTGTCGCTGTGGAAATCGTCTTTGGACGGAGTATCTCTTCCGATGGCATCGCAACTATTGCCTTGGTATACAAACTTACTACCTTCCACTTTTATGCATATTCATTTGCATTCAAAAACAGTTGAGTTTTATTCAAGTAAACGAAAACCTCAAACTGAGAAGGAAGGAAAAATATCCAAGCGGAATTTAGTAGCCATGGTCGACCAGTTAAGCAGTTTTGTAACTGGCTTAAATATTAATAAAAAAACCAAAACACAATGGCAGGATTACGACAAGGAAACACACTACTCAGAAAAAAGCAGGAATAACAAAGCAACTCTTGTGAAGGAATTGGTGGCACAGGTTGCTCCAAGGGCAGTTTGGGACATCGGAGCGAACGATGGCTTTTTTAGCAGGTTGATCGCTGATGAGCGCAGACATGTACTATCATTGGACATAGATCCGCTTGCAGTTGAAAAGAATTACGGATATGTAAAGGAAATCAACAGCAATGTTTATCCGTTGATTTTTGCTTTGACTAATCCAACGCCATCAATTGGTTGGGCAAACAAGGAGCGAGAGAAATTAACTAATCGCTCCAAGCCGGACTTAATCATGGCATTAGCGTTAATCCATCATATTGTCATTACTCACAATGTCCCGTTTATAGAGGTAGCCAAATATTTTTCAAGCATTGCAGAGTGGCTGATTATCGAGTTTGTGCCTGCCGATGACGACAAGATATTATCACTACCTAATACTGCCGGTAAAAGAACCTATAATCGCGAAAATTTTGATAGAGGCCTTCTTCACTATTACAAACTGATTGCTGATCATAAGATTGAAGGATCTGATAGGAGATTGTTGTTATTAAGAAAAACGGTATGAGCTTTTTGCTTCCGCGGGAAAAACCCCTGCATCTTTTTTTGTTTCCATTGCTCTTCATCCTTAATCACTTTTTTTCGATCGTTACGCCAAAAGATGCCCTGAAAATAAGTTCACCTGGCTACTGGGTTTTCAATTTCATGCTTGCTGGTATTATTTGTTATTCATTTTCGTGGGCGACATATAGAATCTTTTCTTTAAAGTTTAATCCGGTTAAAAGTTCTATTCTCTCTAACATGATCATGCTTCCTTTTTTTTTCTTTCAAGACGTATTTCTATCATTAAAGGATCTGATGATTGCAGGACTGAGAGCCCGCTGGGGCCTGCCTGTTTTTTTAGTCGGCCTGATAATGATCTTCTTTTGGCTGATCAAAACCAAAAGAGCTCTTATTACGGTTAACCAATACCTTAACATCGTTTCGGCAGTATTGGTCTTTTACATGGCGTTCATTGTCGCGATGAAATTTAGTAATAGCCTCCCAAAACCACTCACTCAAGTTCCACCTACACGCAATTTCCAGTGCAAAGAATGCCCTGACGTTTTTCTTTTTGTACTTGATGCTCACACCAGTAATCAAAGTCTGCAAGACTACTTCCATTACGACAACTCCAAGTTCTCAGCGTCCCTGGAAAATCGTGGTTTTCGGGTGGCTGATCAGGCATTTTCCCCTTATACCCTAACCGGGTATTCGATGTCTGCTACATTGAATTTTGATCAGATACCCAACCTCAACCAATACACGTCAGTGGCCTATGCGTTACAAAATAGCGCTGTCGTCAGTTCATTCAAGAAAGCAGGGTATGAAGTACACAACTATTCGTTGTTTGATATTGATGGCAAAGGGCCGCATTATGGATTAACTCCATCATTCTCATTCTCCATAATGCAACGTATCCTTGAATGCTCAATATTAAATATGACTATTTTTGACGTCAGGCTAAAAGTCACGTTGTTCCAGACACATTTGAACATACTTAGGAGCGTATCTGATGAGGCGGGAAAAAAGAAATCTCATCCGCGTTTTTTTTATGCCCATATCCTGGCACCTCATCCGCCTTTTGTTATCGATGAGAATGGAAATGAAATCAACTTTTTTGATCAGTCAGAGAGTTTTAACAACAAAATTGCTTACACCAAGGAAGTAGAGGGACTTAATAAACTCCTACTTAATTCTGTTGATAAAATAATTAAAGGTTCGCCCAATGCGATTATTATAATTATGGGCGATCATGGCTACAGGTATTTAGCTGGAAAAAGCGCTGAGAAAGAGTCGAACACGGTATTTCTTGCCTTTCGTGGCCCCAACAAGGACGAAATTCACTCTCTGAATTCATCCACCCAAATTTTCGAATTAGTCGCCCGCTCTTTGAACCCAGAGACCACCAAGTGATCCATGCGTCCAAATGTTCTTAATTAATTTGAAACCACAGGTCAGAAGGGAGCCTTCATGGCATAGCTTCTAATCTTGATGGGTTACTGCAGATTTGATCTCAAAAGTAGGGAACTCAGTTTTTGAGAAATTAATAACTTTGCGAAAGATTAAGCAAAAAGATTTTCAAGGCTCACTTTAGTCTTTGAAGGGAATTGATTGTTCTAGTCTAAATAGAAAAGAAATTGCAGTATAAAACCGAAACTATTTTTGGGAAACTGGCCCAGCCAATTGGAGAATTATTAAAATGGCAATTTACCAGATACATTATTGTCGGAGTTCTTTCAGCTGTACTTGAACTAAGTTTGCTCATCCTGCTTGTTGAGGTTTTTGGTATTCCCTATTTGAGGGGGAATATCGCGGCTTTCTTTGTTATTCAGATGATCAATTACATCCTAAGTCGTCATTGGGTTTTTCAGACTAAGGGGAGCAAGAAGAGAATAGAATTTCCTATTTCCATGTTTTTTGTGATTTGTGGGTTTCTTATAAATCAAACAGGGCTCTGGTTTTTTACAGACAAGCTTGGGATGAATTACGAAATCTCAAAAATCATAGCAATAGCACTCGTTGTGATCTGGAATTTTGTGACGAGAAAGCTCATCGTTTTCAAAAAAATATAATCTGCCAGGTCAGATTTTACTTCCATTTAGCCTTGGCATTATAAGCATTTGCTGAAAAGAATATTTCGGGTTCCGAGGCATCAGTTCCTTGCTCACTTTTCACAAGCGTGCAGATTTCGTTGTCCCTAAAATTGCTATTTTTGCAGCTTATTCAGTGTTAGAAATGAAAAAAGCTCTTATTACGGGAATTACGGGACAAGATGGTGCTTATCTGGCTGAGTTGTTGATCGCTAAAGGATATGAAGTTCACGGTATCAAAAGGAGAAGTTCGCTCTTTAATACGGATCGAATAGACCACCTTTATCAGGACCCGCATGAAAAAAATCTGAAATTAAAGCTCCACTACGGAGACCTTGCAGACACTGGAAATTTGATTCGAATTGTTCAGGAGATTCAACCGGATGAAATATATAACCTGGGTGCGATGTCTCATGTAAAAGTGAGTTTTGATACACCTGAGTATACTGCAAATGTGGATGGGCTTGGCACTCTAAGAATATTAGAGGCGATCAGAATACTAGGCCTGGAAAAGAAAACGAGGTTTTACCAGGCATCTACATCAGAATTATATGGACTTGTTCAGGAAGTGCCACAGAGTGAGAAGACTCCGTTTTACCCAAGATCACCCTATGCAGTAGCTAAATTATACAGTTATTGGATCACAGTTAATTATCGGGAGGCTTATGACCTGTTTGCCTGCAATGGCATCTTATTTAATCATGAATCACCCCTAAGGGGAGAAACCTTTGTAACGCGCAAGATCACCCGTGCTGCATGCAGGATTGCTTTAGGGTTACAGCAAACCATGTTCATGGGTAATATTGATGCAAAACGCGACTGGGGTCATGCCAAAGATTATGTTGAAGCCATGTGGCTGATGTTACAGCAGAATGTCCCCGAGGACTTCGTTATAGCTACCGGAATAACCACAACAGTACGGGAGTTCGTTATAAAAACATTTAATCAGCTTGGAATCACCATTGAGTTTTCGGGCAAAGGATTAACCGAAAAAGCTGTTGTCATTAAGTCTGAACATGCAGAATTTTTGGTTAAGCGCGGACAAGAAGTAGTTAAGATTGATCCAAAATACTTCCGTCCAACAGAAGTTGAACTCTTAATTGGAGATCCTACTAAAGCAAAAACTAAACTTGGGTGGGAACCAAAGTACAATCTAGATGCCTTAGTAAAAGAGATGGTTAGTAGCGACCTGGAACTTTTCAAACGCGACCATTATTTAAAAGAAGGTGGACATAAAATATTTCAGTATCACGAATGATGGAAAAACATTCAAAAATTTATGTTGCCGGGGGTCGAGGCATGGTTGGTTCGGCAATTATTCGAAAATTAAGAGCCGAGGGTTTTGACAATATATTATCGCCCACTTCCAGCGAACTAGACTTAAGAAAGCAGATTGAAGTTGAGAATTTCTTTTCCAAAGAAAAACCTGAATATGTTTTTTTAGCTGCGGCCAAGGTAGGGGGTATTTTGGCAAATAATATTTATCGCGCGGATTTTATATACGAGAACCTGATGATTGAATCGAATGTCATTCATCAAAGCTATGTCCAA
Organism: Bacteroidota bacterium; assembly: GCA_016178785.1. Taxonomy (GTDB): domain Bacteria; phylum Bacteroidota; class Bacteroidia; order Cytophagales; family Cyclobacteriaceae; genus ELB16-189. Next base: position 256,993 of record JACOSO010000086.1, read on the forward strand.
GGGGTGAAAAAACTTCTTTTTCTCGGCTCCTCTTGCATTTACCCTAAGCTAGCACCTCAGCCTTTGAAAGAAGAAGCTTTGTTATCAGGATACCTCGAAGAAACGAATGAACCTTATGCCATTGCAAAAATAGCAGGTATAAAGCTTTGTGAGAGTTACCGAAGACAGTATGGTTGCGATTTTATCAGCGCAATGCCTACGAATCTTTACGGCCCTAATGATAACTACGATTTAAAAAATTCGCACGTTATCCCCGCGCTGATCCGAAAGTTTCGTGAAGCCCAATCATCCAGTATACCTTTTGTTGAAGTGTGGGGAACAGGGGCACCGTTGCGCGAATTTCTGCATGTTGATGATCTGGCAGACGCATGCTTGTTTCTGATGTTGAATTACTCAGATAATGAATTTATTAATGTTGGAACCGGGCATGAGTTAACTATTCATGAATTGGCACTTTTGATTAAAGGCATAATAGGATATGCCGGTGAAGTAAAATTCGATTCTTCGAAGCCAGATGGGACACCGAGAAAATTGATGGATAGTACAAAACTTAAAAAATTGGGCTGGCAACCATCTATCGACTTAAGAGAGGGCCTTGAAAATATCTGCTTGGAGGAAGTACAAAGAAAATGGTAAAGCAGTGGATTGAGCAGAAGATTGAGGGAAGGCCAAACTTAAAGAAGATAATAGGAAATACCTGGTGGCTATTTTTTGATAAAATGGTCCGAATGGGGCTGAGCTTGGTGGTGGGGCTGTGGGTTGCCCGGTATTTAGGCCCTGCGCGTTTTGGCATGCTAAACAATGCAATTGCCTTTGCCACATTATTCGGAGCTTTCGCTACCCTTGGTCTTGAGAGTTTTGTCATACAAGACGTAATAAAAAGCCCAGCAAAAAGATTATCCATTTTGGGGACAGCATTTTATTTGAAGTTAATTGCTGGCTCGATCACTTATGTTTTTGCGATCATCAGCATTATGTTGTTGAAGCCGGGTGACGAAGATCAGATCGATAGATTTTTGGTCTACTTGATTTCAGCAGGAATTATTTTTCAATCTCTTGATGTAATCGATTATTATTTTCAATCTCAGACAAAATCGAAATATACGGTTTGGGCAAAAACAAGCATGTTCTTAATGCTAAGTGGCGCTAAAGTTGTATTCATTTTATTAAACGCCTCAGTCGATTTATTTGCTGTGGTGAGTTTGCTTGAACTCGTTCTTAACGGAGTTGCACTGATGTATATCTATCAAAGGAAGGAGAATTATTTGAGCCAATGGAAATTTGATAAAAGCATAGCTCAAAGTTTATTAGCTCAAAGCTGGCCATTTTATCTTGCTTATATTGCGTCATTTATTTACATGAAAATCGATCAAATTATGATAGGCACGATGCTCGGGGACAAACCTGCCGGACTTTTCGCAGCATCAACCAAACTTTATGAAATACCATTTTTTATTGTTTTGATTTTTTCTTCATCTGTCTTTCCTTCTCTAGTATCTTTTTATGAAAAAGACAAAGTTTTATTCTACAAAAGATATAGTCAGATCACAGGTTTATATACCCTTATCGGTTATGGAGTTTTAATTTTTGTTTTAGCCTTTGGTTCTTTTTTAATTAATCTACTTTTTGGAAAAGAATATGTTGAGGCATTCCCGATTTTGAGCATTCAAATTATTGGTATGTTTTTCCTGTTTAACGCTGGTTTAAGGAGTTCGTACCTCACTATTACCTCCAATCAGAAGATTATTATGATAACAGCAATTTTGTCAGCTGTCTTGAATGTACTTCTTAACTTTTTCTTAATTCCGTTGTACAAGACCATTGGCGCTGCTATAGCAACTGCGGTAACACAATTTTTCTCTTTATTTTTATTGAACCTCTTATTTTCGAAGACTAAAGAAATTTTCAATATCCAATTAAAGTCTCTTTTATTATTTCCCATACTTAAACCCTAGGAGTCGAATCATGAATCTAACGTATCAGGTATTTAAAGAACATGCATTAAACACCAGAAGTCATTTTTACGATTTGTTCCCCAATTCTCTGTTAAGCAGGAACATTAAGTTTAAAGACATTCATAAGGGAGAGCGATGCTTTATACTCGGCAGTGGACATTCTATTCTAACCCAAGACCTGACAAGGCTTTCAGGGGAAATTGTAATGACTCAGAATCATTTCCACGCCCATAATGATATAAAAACAATCAACCCCAAGTACCACGTCTTGATCCCTAAATATCAGCCGAAAGAATACGATGGCGATTGGAATGCTTGGTTAGACACCATGGAAAAGAATTTGCCTCCTGACACGAAATTCTTTTTAGGTACCAATACGAAGTACCTTATAGATGAGCGTACTAATCTGTCTTCAAGATCATACTATATAGAGCCTGGTTATTGGTCTCATTTAATGAGTAGGGCCAAAGTAGATATTAGCCATTTAATAATGCACGTTCCTACCGTAATTACCCAATGTTTGACCATTGCTATTTATATGGGCTTTAGTGAAATGTATTTACTGGGTTTTGATCTGGACCAAGTCGTTAGGCTGGTGGATAGAGACAAAGTGAGGTTCTATGGCAATTCACCTATAACTGCAAATCAGTCGGAAAAAAAGTTTGAAAAGGAACTGGGCGCCAGTGGGATGGACTGGTTCAATATGTGGACAATATGGCATCAGCTAAACTTACTTAAACTTGAAGCAGAAAGTCGGAACATCAAAATCATAAACGCAACCAATGGTGGACTGCTGGATGTATTTGAAAGAGGTAATTATGAATCTATTATCGCAAAATAAAACAAGGTAAAAATGTTAAGAAAACTATTCGATTTCGTTTTTTTTTTCCTGCCAACTAACGTAAAGGATTTTGCTTATTTCGAGTATCGATCGATGCGTGGAAGGTTACTAGCAAAAAGACTAAAACTTAATCCTTCAGAAAAAAATTATATCAATCTAGGATCAGGTGCCTTGCGCTATAAAGGGTTTATCAATGTTGATTTCTTCGGGGGGAAAGAAACAGGGGTTGATTATGGGGCCGACTTACGCTACCCCCTGTTAATTGATGACAATTCTCTAGACGGCATATTCTGTGAGCATACCTTAGAACACCTAACTTATAAAAACGTTGATCAGCTCTTAGCTGAATGCTATAGGATTTTAAAACCCGGAGGTACAATGAGAATTATTGTTCCTGACGTTTCGCTTTTTGTTGAGAATTATGCAAAAAACAATAAAGAATGGTTTGATCGTTGGGAGTACTTAATGTTCACTTCAAGCACAGACAGCGAGCGATCAAAAAGGAAGCTGGTCTCTAAAATGAGTGCCATAAGTTTTGTTACACAAGAATATTTGCATGTGGCATGCTGGGATTATGAAACCATGCATCATTACTTGGTCAAAAACAAGTTCAGAGAAATTAAAAAATCCGCCTATCGGCAAAGTGTCGATCCGATGTTGAATATTGATTTGGACGATGCGGAGCGCAGATACGTCTCCCTTCATATGGATGCTGTCAAATAAATTATGAATATTCTCGCAATAATTCCCGCTCGTGGCGGGTCGAAAGGAATTAAAAGAAAAAACTTAATCTCAATTAAGGGCAAACCGCTAATCGCCTATTCTATCGAGCATGCCTTAAATTCCAAGCATATTAATCGCGTGATTGTTTCTAGCGAGGATGATGAAATTCTTGCTGCCGCAGTTCAATACGGTGCTGAAGTTCCTTTTAAAAGACCTAAAGAATTAGCGGAAGACCATGTGCTGGATTTTCCTGTTTTTGAACACGCTTTAAATTTTTTAAAGGAGAAAGAAAACTATGAACCCGATGTTGTCGTGCACCTGAGACCAACCTGTCCTTTCCGCAAGCCCGAATGGATTGACCAATGTGTAGAGAGGCTGATTCAAAATCCGGAAGCTGACTCGTTGCGATCTGTCTCGGAAGTCAAGCAGCATCCTTATCGTGTATTTACGATAGATCAAAACGGTATGCTATTACCGGTTATGCTCCACGAACATCCGCTTCCTTATTTATTAAGAAGACAGGATTTGCCTAAAATGTATTATTACAATTGTGTGATCGATGTGACAAGGCCTAAAACGATACTGGAAAAGAGATCCATGACGGGAGATAGGTTATTACCGTTTGTTATCGACCCGGATGACGTGATCGACATTGACGCTCCGGATGATTTGAAAATTCTGGAGGTTTTATTTAAAGACAGGCTATGAAAATTGTGATCATTGGAGCGGGCATGTACGTCACCGGAAGGAATAACACCGGAACCGGTACTGTTTTGTCTTCCCTGGCTGAGCTGTCAAAAAAGATACGTTTTGAGAAGATCACCGTAGTAAGCAAGAGCGAATCAAGCCGGAACGATGTTGAAGAAGCTCAAAAGAGAATTAATAAAATTCTTGGAACTAATGTTGTTATAGAATTCGAACCTTTAGGGGCTGAGCCGCTTGTCAAGCTTAATGCCCTTTGTGCTACAGAGAAATATGATTTAGCTATCATATCTGTACCCGATCACCTTCATTTTGAAAACACTCAGATATTATTAGAAAACAGAATAAACTGTTTAGTAGTAAAACCCTTTACGCCCACAACAAGCGAAGCACTAAGACTGATAAAGATTCAAAAGAGCAACCAAGTATATGGCGCTGTAGAGTTTCATAAGCGATATGATGAAACCAATTTATATATTAAAAAAACCCTCGCAGAAAAGAGTTTAGGAAAGCTCCTCTATTTTACGGTAGACTATAGCCAAAGGATAAAAATCCCGCTAACCATATTTTCCGGCTGGTCTGATAAAACAAATATCTTCCAGTATTTGGGCGTTCACTACGTAGACCTAATCTATTTTTTAACCGGATTTATTCCTATACGTGTCAATGCTATTGGGACAAACGGAATTTTAAAAAGTAAGGGAGTGGATAGTTATGACTCCGTGCATGCTCAGATTATCTGGCGAGAAGCTCAGGGCACAGATGAATTTATATCCTCCTTTAATACCAATTGGATTGATCCTAACATAACCAGTGCCTTATCTGATCAAAAATATAAAGTTATAGGAACCTTGGGAAGAATTGAATGTGATCAAAAAAACCGAGGCGTAGAGTTAGTTACTGAAAAAACCGGTATTCAGCAGATCAACCCTTATTTTTCAGACTATCTACCGAATGAAAATGGGAATCTGAAATTCTCTGGTTATGGTCATCGAAGCATAGAACAATTTGTGCTGGATGTTGAGGCTCTAAAAGAGGGAAAAACATCTCTCGAAAAATTAGAAAAAAGCAGGCCAACATTCTCAAGTTCATTGATCTCAACTAACGTAATTGAAACGGTAAATAAGAGTTTAGAAAAAAAAGGAGAATGGCTTAATATTTTAGCGCAATGAAACATCTTGACGACAGCAGGTTAAAAAAATTGATGCAGAAATCGCTTTCTGATAGGAAGGTAACAGATGAAGCTATTTTACACGTGACAGAATCATTAATTCAAACCTCAATGAGAGGAGTTGACTCACATGGGATAAATCTTTTCCCTCATTATTGCAGAGCGGTAGATGCCGGAAGAGTCGTAAGAAATCCTGAAATAAAAATTAATAAAACGGCCGAGTCTTCTGCAGTCATTGATGCGGGCCATGCTTTTGGTCATCATGTTGGAGCCTTGGCCATAGACCTGGCCGTTGAATTAGCCAGTAAGACCGGTATTGCTGCTATAGGAGTTAAAAACTCAAGTCATTTTGGTGCAGCTGCTTATTTTGCCTTAAGGGCTGCCACGAAAGGTTATATCGGTTTTTCATTTACCAATGCTGATGCTTTAGTGAAAGCTCACTCAAGTAAAGATCCTTTTTTTGGAACCAATCCGATTTGTTTTGCAGCCCCGCTTGCAAATGAATCCCCTTTCTGTTTAGATATGGCAACTTCACTGGTTTCATGGAATAAGATCAATAATTATAGAAGAATGAATCAGCCAATTCCTGCTCATTGGGCTTTTGACAAAGAAGGAAAGCCAGTTATTGATCCTCACTTGGCCAAAAGTTTAAGTCCAATCGGAGAGTATAAGGGTTTTGGATTAGGCATGATGGTAGATGTACTTTGCGCAGTTCTTTTTGGAGGGTTGATAAGCAAGGATTTACTAGCTATGTACACGTCTCCTATTGAGGCCCAAAGAAAGATTGGCCATTTTTTTATGGCAATAAATATTAGCAAATTCAATTCATTAGATGCCTTCACTAGGGATCTTCAAAGTATGGTCGATAGGATTCGATCTCTTCGTAAATCGGATGAGAGCCAGGAGTTAATGGTAGCCGGTGATCCTGAAAAGAACTGTGTGAAAGAAAGAGAAGTCTCAGGTATTCCGATGGATGAAATAAAATTCGAAGAATTCCTTTCTTTATCTCCGGATTTCAAAACTGCCTTGAAGTGAAAAACCTAATTGATGTAGTAAATTTAAATGCTGATGCTTCTTGTCTGTCATCAAAGTGGTGGCTTGAAATTCTTAGAGGAGGGAAATCCTCTTATTTATATCAATGGCTGTCCATTTACATTAACAATTCCAAAAAAGTATCCTTGGGCATTACAGGAGCAACAGTCAGCGATATTGCTAATTTTAATCCTGAATCAATAGACTTAATAAATAAAAACAAACAGATTTTTGAAATTGTCCTGCGTCCTTATTCACATGATATTGGTCTGCTAAGAACAAAGCTCGGATTTGAAAAAAATCTTGAATTTGGGATAAAGGTGCTGAAGAAAGAATTTGGATCTTTCGCCAACTATTTCCTCCCGCCAGAATTTATGCTCACCAATGAGCAAATACAAGTATTGACACAATCAAAAGTGGAAGGTGTATTCATCAATCCGGTCAGGTTTAAAAAAGAAATGAAACTCCGCCTTCCGTCAAAGCCGTATATAATCAAAGGAGTGTTTGACGTTGAGATGAAATGCATTCCATTTTTTGAGGGCCTGACCGCTGCTTATTTGAACTCCCTTCACTTCTTTGAATGTAAAGAATGGAATAAAATAATTGAAAAATCCAGAATAAGTGATATTTACTCGTGGAGAGATGGAGAAAGTTCTTTTTTTGTTCCCGATGGGAATGAAAGAGAAAATACATGGCTGAAAAAAGAAAGCAAAAGGATCAATCGTCTGTTTTTAGGAGAGTGCATTCCAAAAACCAATTTCATTTCAAATGATATACTAATTGAAAAACAATATCACTATTACCCGGTTCATTCATTTACGGCATGGGTCAAGGAATTCAGAATGTTAGGCTTTATAAATAAAATAAAAAGCATTGAAAATAATTTAGCAAACCTTTCGGTTAAAGATATTTCATTATGGTTGCAAGTGATTAATTCCGACATATTGTCTGCCATCGAAAAAGATTCACCTGTAGTTAACATTAAAGGAAATGAAAAATCACTTCGAAAAACAAGATACACTATTTGGAGAAGTGAGCGCGGGGTAGAAGGGGAGGAGATGTTGTCGATTTTGGAAAATAAGAACTTGAACATTTGGGCTAAAAGTCTAGCACCACATGCTATCAAATTAAATGAAAGACTGAAGTATCTGCATAATCTATCTTAGAGAGCTACTTCTCATTGTCACTACTTATGTCGAAAATAATAAAACAATTCGTCCCCCCCATACTTACCAATTTGTATAAAAAGGCTACGAGTAAATATGGATGGTTTGGAAACTACACCTCTTGGCAAGAAGCTCAAAATGACTCTACTGGCTATGATTCACTTACTATTGTTGAAAAAGTGAAGGAGGCTTTATTAAAAGTAAAGAATGGAGAGGCTGTCTATGAACGTGATTCGGTGTTATTTGATAAGATCGAATACTCATGGCCGGTCCTAGCCACGTTGATGTGGATCGCTAATCAGGATAATGGAAAGTTAAATGTCCTTGATTTTGGTGGTTCTTTGGGAAGCACTTATTTTCAAAACCAGAAATTTTTATCCGATTTAATGGATGTCAAATGGAACATCGTGGAACAAGACAAATTTGTTGAATACGGAAAGAAGTATTTTGAAGATGACAAATTGAAGTTCTACGAAAACATTGATTTATGTTTAAATGAAAATCGGATAAATGTGATACTTCTTTCTTGTGTCTTGCCCTATGTAGAAAATCCCTATGAATTGCTTGAAATGATTTTACAATATAAATTCGAATTTATACTTTTTGATCGTATGCCGTTCTTTGAAGATAATACACCAAGTAGAATAACAATACACAAAGTAGACCCTACAGTATATCCGGCAACAATTCCTACGCATATATTTAATGAATCATCTTTTACTAAATTCATGAAGAGAGAATATGATCTGATTTCAGATTTTGAATCTGAATTAAAGATTCAACTTGCGGATGGGACTAAAATTTCCAATAAAGGATTTATATATAAGTATTCTAAACATAGCAAGTTATGAAATGCCCCCTTTGTAAACACGATAAGTTCTTTATCGTTAGAAAATATGATTTCAAAATACTCGAGCAGCAATGGATAAAGACTTTTAGCTATAACCCGTTTGTTAATTTCGATACAAATCAAAAATTGCAAAAGCTTAAGTGTAGGCATTGTGATCTGATTTTTTACAATCCCGGATTTTTTGGTGATACTGATTTTTATGAAAAAATATCCAATAACAATTGGTATTACGAGGAAAATAAATGGGAGTTTGATAGAGCTATTGAACTGATTAGTCAACACACACCAAACTCTTTATTAGAAATAGGTTCTGGCGATGGTGGATTTTTAGAGAAAGTATCTACTGCAGTAGAGTATTCAGAAGGGTTAGAAATTAATAAAGCCGCTATAGAGAAATGTCGATCTAAGAAGCTCAATGTGTCATCAAAAAAGCTTACTGAAGTTGAAAAGAAATTCGAAATGATAGCATCTTTCGAAGTGTTTGAACACTTGGATGACGTATCTTATTTCGTGACAAACAGTATCAGCAAATTGTCAAGTAATGGACTTTTACTGATAGCTGTTCCCAATCCCGATGGGTACTTTAAAGAACTGGACACTGTGTTGCTAGATTTACCGCCTCATCATAATTTGGGGTTTTCAAAAAGGACTTTTGAATTTATTGCTAAGAAATATGACTTGAAAATGATTGAGTACGATTTAGAGCCGTTGCGCTATGTTCATTACCAACTATACATGAATTCCATTATTGGCTATAATACATCTCTTTTCGGAAACGGCATTAAAATTAAACTCATAAAAAAAATGAAATCCTTAATTTTCAATTTCTTTTCTCCGCTGTTCTTCGTAAGCGATAGAAATCATATCAAAGGACAAACTCATCTTGTTGTTTTTCAAAAAAATTAGGATGTTCAAGATGATTGATCATATACTTCAAAGAAATGAGTTTCAAAATAATCCTCCGGTATTAGTAGATATTGGAGCATCGGGTGAGATTCATCACAAGTGGAAGAAAATAGCAAAATATGCGATTTGTATTGCATTCGATGCAGATGACCGCGAGATGAATTTCACAGAAAATATCTCTAGTGGCTTTAAAAAACTGATCACCATAAACAGAATCGTGACCGATCGAATCGATGGTGAAGTTGATTTCTTCCTTACACAATCCCCTTTTTGTTCCAGCACTCTTGAACCGGATTTGGGTAAACTATCAAAATGGCCCTTTCAGAATTTATTCACAGTAGAGAAAAAAATAAAACTAAAAGCTGTGCAATTGGTGGATGCCCTCAAAAATGCAGGTATCAACGGTATCGATTGGCTTAAGATTGATACGCAGGGCACTGATCTCAGGCTTTTCAAATCGCTCCCAGAAATAATACGGAATAATACTTTGATTGCGGAATTCGAGCCAGGAATAATAGATGCGTATAAAGGGGAAGACAAATTGTATGAGGTAATAGGGTTTATGTCTAAATCGGGTTTTTATATGTCTAGCATCGACATAAAAGGAGTGCAGCGAATTGACCAAAATACGATTGCACAATTTTCGAGATTACAGCAAAGGGCTTTCCGTGGTTCTCATAAAATATCTCCTGGCTGGGGCGAAGTATGCTACATGAATAGTATGGAGAATGAAATCATGGACAAACGCTCATATCTGCTTGCTTATGTTTTTGCTTTAATAGAAAAACAGTATGGATTTGCGCTGGAGATCGCAGAAAAGGGCGCAAAGAAAACGGGTGATGTCTTTTTTAATGATCTTAAAAATCATGCATTAAAACGAATATCGAATATTCAATTTAAATGGCCTTTCTTTGCAGTTAAGAATAAATTAGACAAGGTCTTTGATGCTATTTTTAGATAATGCAAAACTTCTGTACTCTATTTGATTCTTTTTTTCTGAATCGGGCACTCGTTATGTACGAGTCGTTAAAGAAGCATTGCCCAAATTTCCATCTTTATATTTTCCCTTTTGATGAAGTAGCTCTTCAGATTCTTCAAAAGCTTAATCTTGAAAATGTCACGCTAATACCACTTTTGGAATTTGAAAATAAGGATCTTTTAAGGATTAAATCTTCGCGCTCGAAAGGAGAATATTGCTGGACTTGTACGCCATATATCATTGATTGTGCAATAGAAAATTTTAACCTTTCGCAATGCACCTACATTGATGCCGATCTTTGTTTCTATAGTGATCCTCAGGAATTGCTTGATGAAATGGGCGACACCTCGGTTTTAATTACCGAGCACCGATATTCTAAACAATACGATGTCTCAAAAACCCATGGGATTTATTGCGTTCAATTTTTATCGATCAAGAATAACGTGGACGGATTAAGGGCATTACATTGGTGGAGAGACAAGTGCCTTGAATGGTGTTATAATCGCCTAGAAGCCGGAAAGTTTGGTGATCAAAAATATTTGGATGACTGGACATCGAGATTTAAAGGAGTTCACGTGTTGCAGCATATTGGCGGTGGTGTGGCGCCTTGGAATGTTCAACAATATGAATTGACAAAGGACCAGAGCGATATCTGGTGGGCTACCGAAAAGACGACATCAAAAAAAGAAAAATTAGTTTTTTATCATTTTCATTACGTGAGGTTTTTAAAGAAGAATAAAGTGGATATCAGTGATTATCAAATCAGCCATTCGGCTGTATTTTCTTTATATGCAGATTATCTTGTTAGAATAAAACAAGTCAATGCCACGCTATCCGAATTTGATTTAATTACCTCCCCTCAACCTTTTCGGACAAAAAGAACTTGGTTAACCCCTTTAGATAAATTGAAAAGAGAATGGAAAGGTGTTTATAATGTATTTGAACAGAAATCTTTTATTGAAAAATGGCTCACCTGATAGATTTAAAGACTTTCACCGATGTTCGTGGAAATCTCACCGTCATCGAAAAAGTAATTCCATTCGATATTAAAAGAATATTTTATATCTACGGGGTTGACAATTCAGTTCGCGGAGGCCACAGGCATCACAAGACTATTCAGGCAGCTGTTTGTCTTCAAGGTCACTGTATAATCCGAAATCACGATGGGGCTCATATTGAAGAATTTGTTTTAGACCACCCGGGAAAATGTTTGATCCTTGAGCCAAAGGACTGGCATCAAATGTATGACTTCTCAAAGAATGCTATTCTTATGGTATTCGCCTCAGAATTTTATAACCCCGATGATTATATATTTGAACCCTATCCATGATTGAATACGAGAACCTTTATGGCCTGAATAAACCATTCATTAATGACTACAGAGATGCATTCGAACGAGTGCTGAACAGTGGATGGTTTATCTTAGGAGACCAAGTCAAGGAATTTGAAAATGCTTTTGCGCATTACTGCGGCTCAAATTTTTGCATTGGAGTAGCAAATGGATTGGATGCCTTGATACTTGCGCTGAGATCTTTTTCTTTTAAGGAAGGCTCCGAAGTTATTGTACCTGCGAATACCTACATCGCAACAATCCTTTCAATATTGAATTGCAATCTTAAACCAGTTCTCGTTGAGCCGGACCCTTCGACATATAATATAGATCCATGGCGTATTGAAGAAGCAATTACTAAAAAGACAGTTGCTATTATGGTGGTTCATCTTTACGGCAAGTGCTGCGCAATGGATGAGATTAATAAACTCGCAACAAAATTTAATTTAAGACTGATAGAGGATTGCGCCCAGGCCCATGGCGCAAAATTTAAAGGGAAAAAAGCCGGAACCTTCGGAGATTTTGGAGCCTTTAGTTTTTATCCTACAAAAAATTTGGGTGCCTTAGGTGACGGTGGTTGCGTAACAACAGATAATGAAGGTTTAAAGAAAAAAATCAGTTTGCTTCGAAATTACGGTTCAGAGAAAAAATACTATAATGAGCTAATCGGTGTTAACTCAAGGCTTGATGAACTGCAAGCTGCATTCTTGTCGATAAAGCTTAGAACGCTTGAAGACATTAATACACACAAACAGAACCTGGCAAGAATATATAACCAGGAGTTGAAGCAGGATTTTATTAAGCCCGCTATGAATAAGGATTATTATGACGTGTACCATATTTACAATATCCGCCACCCCAGAAGAGATAACCTTAAAGAGTATTTACTTAGGCATGGGGTCAAGACTGAAGTGCATTATCCGGTACCGCCTCATCAGCAAATAGCGATGAAAGAAGTTTTTGATAAGAAATCGTATCCTATTTCAGAAGAGATTCACTCTACTACGCTTAGCCTGCCGATTTCATTTATGCATTCTGAAAACGATGTGTTGCGTGTGGTTGAAGTGATGAATAAGTTCTGAAGTAGCGAATTTATCTCAATCTTATGGCTCGTCATTTTAAAATAATACTGGTACACCAATCAAAAAAACTTGAAAAAGTTTAGCGGATTTCAATTATCTAGTTCTAACCAAGCAGTCAGGGTTTCTGATTTTTTGAATCATGAGTAATCAAAAGCCAGTAATTTCAATAGTAACTCCCAGTTACAACATGGTGGAAAACCTAAAACTTTGTTGCGCCTCCGTGGCAGATCAAAATATAGAGGTTGAGCATTTGGTTATGGATGGAGGATCGAAAGATGGAACTGTAGAATGGCTCGCCACGCAAAAGCTAACTTGGTTTTCTGAGAAAGATAGCGGCATGTATAACGCGTTAAATAAAGCTATCGCAAAATCAAAAGGTGAAATTATTGGACATTTGAATTGTGATGAACAGTACTTACCTGGAGTATTGAGTTATGTGATAGATTTTTTTAAAAATCATCCCGAAGTTGACTTTTTAGCTGCCGATTTCATTGTGACAAATCCTTCTGGAGAGTTTATGGCTTATCGAAAGTCTTTCCAGCCTCGATGGGTATATTTTTTCAGTAACTATCTGTACACAACTACTTGCTCATTATTTTACAGGAGGAAGATTTTTGTTGACTGCAATTTTGACGAATCATACAAATCAATTGCTGATGTTATTTTCCTTTACAGTGTGATCAAAAAAGGATACAAAGGCCAGCATGTTAGAAAATATTTTGCTGCCTTTACTTATTCTGGTAACAATCTAAGTCTGAATCCAATTTCTGCAATCGAAAAGAAACGGTTTAATAAAACTCTCCCTAAGTGGTATTTGATACTTAAACCCGTCTTTAAATTACTTTTTTTTGTGGAGCGCCTGCTGCACGGCACATATTTTGAAAAGTCTGTTCTAAGCTATTCTATTTTTACACAAGTCAGTTTAGGCAATAGATTGGTTATTTCAAAAAAGAAACCCAGTTTCAAACTAAATTTTATTGCAAGAACGCTAGCAATCTAAACAATAGATGTTAACAGGAAGGCCATATTACAAATGGACATGAAACTCAATAAATACCTTCCATTTGCATTTATTTATTTTTTCGTAAATGCTGTTGGGCTTCCGTTTGGAGTACTTTATACAACGATACTCACTCCAATTTTTTATTTATGGATTTCCTTGAAAGGAAAGGCGCTGGTAGTTTTACCATTTTTCTTTCTTTTAGCCCCATTTATTATAAATCACTTAATTAATGGAGTGGATATCTATTTCTACGAAAGATCGATTCTGTTGTATCTAACTGTTTACATTTTTTGCCTCGCCTTTCACACTTTAATCAGAACATATGGAGACATTGAAGATATCTTTAAAAAAATACTCTTATATAATTTTGCGCTGACCATCCTAGCTTTGTTTTTAGTATTGACGCCTTATCGTTTTCTTTTTTGGTCTGATTGGTCGTACCTGACAGGTGGAGTAATAGGCCTGCCAAGATTACAAATGCTTACCTATGAACCTTCTTATTATTCGACTTTATTTGTGCCCATTTTTGCTTTTTATTTCGTAAAATATCTGTTAAAACAGCTAAATGGAAATGTTCTCATTACTTTAACAATGATTATTCTGCCTTTAGTTTTTTCTTTCTCACTCGGTGTAATTTCCGGATTGGCATTGGCTATTGCAGTATTATTCCTAGTTAACTTTTCTAAATTCTTATCTAGCAAAAGACTTTTTTATTCCCTTTCAATATTGGCACTGTCTTCTTTGCTAATTCTAATTATTCTTTTCGTTTTCTACCAAGATAATCCATTGTTTATAAGGGTTACTTCTTTTTTAAGTGGGAATGATCAGTCCGGCAGAGGAAGAACTTCCGAGGCTTTTCAACTCGCTTACCTTATTGCTGATGCAAAAAGTATTTGGTGGGGGGTAGGACCGGGGCAGCTTAAAATTATAGGAGATCCAATCATCAGAGAATTTTATCACTATCCACCAGGCTACGGCCAAGTGAGCATCCCCAATGCTTTTGCTGAAACTGTTGCATTATTTGGAATTGTTGGTGCGATCCTCCGGTTACTTATAGAATTATATCTCTTTTTCAGAACCAAGGTGTTGAAAAATTATTTCCGAACCCTATTATTCTTTTACATTTTTGTTTATCAGTTTACGGGAAGCTATACCACTAACATTGCTGAGTACGTGATATGGATATTGGCGTTTACCAATGTTTTCCCAGAGTTTGATAAGAATCAAAAAATCCAGGGTAAATTGCCCCAATATCAAGTTAAGCCCAAGAGCTTCTAATTAAGAGGCCATTATTATTCTTGTTAATTACCCGAATGACTTGGCCTAAGACAGAAAAAAATAGCAATACCGTTCTATGAAAATTGGCATTGATGCAAAATGGTATTTCGAAGGGCCACCTAGCGGTAAAAGGGTAGTACGTGGGCTTGTTGACTCCATTTTGACAATGGATGATGATAATCACTATTACATCTTTCTGAATCGAAGACACAAATCCGAAGAATTTTCGACACAGGGCAAAAAAAAAGTGACCCTTTGTTATGTATGGGCAGGAAATAATTTTTTGTCCACTGTTTTTGTGCTCCCCTTTTTCTCCAATCGCTATTCGCTGGATTGCCTCCTCTATCAAACATTTATCTCACCTTTCGATAAGGGAAAACGTGTTGCTTACATTCATGACGTTCTTTTTTTATCGAACCCTGAATACTACACTATTTACGAACGTCTCTATTTTACTCCGCTGAAATTTCTCACCAAGAGGTCTCACTTGATCATAACCGTTTAGGAAGAAGAGAAAAAACGTTTGTTGAGTTTTGACTTCAGCAAAAAAAGTGAGGATATAGTTGTAGCCTACCATGGCGTTGATACTATTTTTAAACCGCGCGAAAATTATTCTGCGGCCATTCTTGACGAGGTGAGAAAAAAATTTAATTTGCCTGACAATTTCTTGCTTTACGTTGGCCGATTAAACCTTAGGAAAAATGTAGAACATCTGCTCCGTGCAATACCTTTATTAAAAAACAAAACTATTCAATTGGTAATTGTGGGCGCGAATGACTGGAAAAAATCAAATCACAACCACATTATTGAGGAACTAAATATTACAGGCCGCATCCACTTTACCGGAGCTGTCTATCGGGAACTAGGAATCATTTATTCCATGGCTACCATATTCTGTTTCCCATCTTATGCTGAAAGTTTCGGGTTGCCGCCATTGGAAGCTATGGCAAGCGGGGTACCCATTGTTGTTTCGAATGCTACCTCCCTTCCTGAAATCTGCGGAGATGCTGGACATTATATTCATCCAAATAGGCCTGAAGAAATTGCGGCTGGAATTGACAAGCTGTTGAATGACAGTGACTACTATGCCCAACAAAAACAGCGAGGGCTGATACAAGCAAAGAAATTTACCTGGGACCATGCTGCAAAAACAGTCATTGACAGCATGATTTCTAATGTTAAAATGCCATAGGTTTGAAAAAGATATTAGAAAAAATAATCGCCATACTTAAAAGCGATCAGTCATACAGGCTGGACAACAGTTACACGTTCAGACAGTTATTTTTCATTGTTTGGTACCGACTCTTTCAGATATTGCGTGGCCTTTTTCTTAAGCTAAGGATATCTTCATCCGGCATAATATTTTGCGGGCGCAAGATTATTGTACAGCATGCCTATCAGGTGAAGGCCGGGAAAAGCCTTATCATTGAAGATGGAGTGCATATCAGCGCTTTATCCGATACTGGAATAGTTTTGGGAAACAATGTGACACTTGCAAAATATGCCGTGCTTACGTGTACTGGTGTGATTGCTAATAAGGGCGTTGGAATCATAATTGGTGATAATTCGGCCGTGGGAGCACAATCCTTCTTAGGCGGGCAAGGAGGAATCAGCATTGGTAAAGATGTAATTATGGGGCCTCAAGTGAAAATTTTTTCTGAAAATCATATTTACGATCAAGATACCAATATCATCAGAAAGCAAGGGGAATCTAGAAAAGGAGTGGTCATTGGTGACAATTGTTGGATCGGGGCGGGTGCAATCATACTTGACGGAGTAACAATATCACATGGATGTGTTGTAGCTGCAGGCTCAATTGTGACCAGATCCGTTCCTGAAAACTCGGTGGTTGCTGGTAGCCCTGCCAGAGTAATCAAGCCCAGGATATCTCGCCTAGAAATGATTCAAAAAATTTAAGGGCTTTAATAATGAACCAGGTTCCATCAAAACACATGAGGACTTTTCATGTAATTCTAGTGATCTTACTCGTTGGTTTTTTGCTTCGCATGTTTGATCTGGAAACAAAGGGCCTATGGTTGGATGAAATTCACAGCGCAGTAGCAGCAGATCCTGACCACACCCTAGCTGGCGTAATAAAGCATGCAGAGGCCGATCAGCCGCCCGTTTATTTTATAGTGCTTCATGAATGGTACAAGATGACTTCATACGGTGATTTTGACGGCCGGCTTTTGAGTGTAATTATCGGATTACTGGGAATCCTCGCAATGTATTTTTTAGGAAAGGAATTTAAAGACCATAAACTAGGGATTGTAGCCGCCTTTTTTACGGCAATCAATTATTTTCATATCGATCACTCTAGGCAAGTGAGATTTTATCCCTTCCTATTTCTTTTCGCACTGTTATCATTTCTATTTTTTATAAGATGCCTTAAAAATAAAAGGAGCATAGACTTTCTTTGGTATACCCTTTTTACATCTTTATTGCTGAACACACACTATTTTGGGATGGTTGTATTTCTTTCTCAGTTTTTACTTTTCCTTTTCATAATAATTTGGAAAAAAATTACTGACATCAAATTTATTTTGCAATCTTCAGTTTCAGGAATCTTTGCCGGGCTTTCCTTTCTTCATTGGTTACCGGTAATTGTTTCCGACTTGCAGATTAACGCATTTCATATAGCATCGGTCAAGTGGTATTTTTTAATACAGTACTTCTATGTTTATTTTGGTGATCCGGTTTCGAGCATCATTTTCGGCATATTGTTTCTGCTTGCAGTCCGTATAATTATTTTGCGTTTCAAATCACGATCTCACACTATTGAGGACGTTGTTCTGGTGGGCTGGATTGTGATGGGTTTTTTAATTCCTTTAATTTATTCTTGGTTAAAAATACCCATGTTGGAGTCTAAGTATACATTTGTTGTGCTTCCGGCAATACTATTGATTGTTGCTTTGGGCTTCGATATTATTCAATTTAAAGAATGGAGTTTTTATTTAATACCCGTCCTTATTTTTAGCTTATTTTTCAATGCTCTTTTCTTCAAGCGGCTTTACCAAATATCCAACCCGCCTGAACAATGGAGAGAAGTTACCAGAGAAATCATGAAGTCTGATAAAGACACTCAATGGGTTTTTAGTGAATATGCCTGGTACTTTAGATATTACTTTAAAATCTATAAAGGAATTAATCAACCTTTGGAACCGAGGTATGCAAATTTTAAGGCTACTCTAAGTAGCGCCCGTTCAATATGGGTTTTGACTTCTACTAGATTTCCTGATAAGGGACTTTCTCAAAAGCAGCAGCAAGAACTTGAAGCAGAATTTGACCTGGCAGAAACCGTCAACTTCACAGACTCATACGCAAGGCATTACATTAGGCGTTGATTTTTATTAATTGGAATGCTAAATATCGTGAAGAATAGCACAAAGAAGATTATCCCTTTATTCGATTCTAATATCGACTCTGTGATGCTAAATAAAAAAGTAATTATCAGAAAAATTAGAAGACCAGAATTCTTAGCGAAAATGGCCTCTTTAAAATAGCGCAGATATAGAAAGCCCATCAGCAATATGCCCGGTAAGCCTAGTTGTATGAAAGAGAATACCCATTGATTATGACTATCCCATCCAACATATCCATACATTTGATATATAGGCAAATTATAAAGCGAATTAATATAGTCTTGAGCGTCACCCGTGCCGACTCCCACAAGAAATAAATTTTCTTTAACCAGGTGAGTAAGAGAAATTTTCCAGAACACCAGTCTCACGTTAAGGTCATTGAACTCAATTGGCTCAATTAATTCGTCCTTCTTTAGAATGGCAAGATTTTCTGCCAAACCTGTAAATCTGCTGCGTGTGGTCTCGTTAAAATAGAGAAAAGAGGCGACTGCCAATAAAGTTAACCCCAAAAAGACAACGAAATATTTTTTATTCTTTGTTTTATGGTAGGCTAGGAGCATGGAAGCTATGATGAATGCGACCATGCCAGTCTTGGATGCAACTAAGGTTATAATTCCGAGGCTGTATATGAATAAACTAAAAATTACCCAGAGACTGTATTTTTTTTGATGGAAGGTATCAAATAAACTATCAAGGAGAATTAAAGATCCGCAAGCAAAGTACATCGAGTAGTAAACGTAATGAATCGAAGAGAACCCTTCAAAACTCCGAAAGCTTTCAAAAGAAAAAGCATTAACGTAGCCTAAAACGTAGTATCTGTACATAGCAATACCAAGCAAAACAACACTGCTTAGCAGTGTAATAAATCCAAGTTTTTTCTTCAGATGAGTGAGCCGGTCAGTTCCAACCTGTTGAAGAAATGGAAGCAGGAAAATTGGGATCAAGAAAAAACAAATTTTTTTCTCGAGTATGAAAAAACCAGTTTTAAAATTACTGGTATAAAGTAGACCTAAAATTTGGACCAAATACATTCCGATAATTAGTTGGGAGAAAACACTGCTTTTTATGGCGGGAAGGATCCCTTTGACTTTGACGTTTGCAACACAGAAAAGAATAAGTATGGTTAATAAAATATTATTAACCGCTATTGAAAAAAAAAGACCAACGTACAAGGCACAAATTAACCAGATCAAAAGGTCGGGGGACTTGAGAGAGGTAATTTTATTTACTTTTACCATTTACAAAACTTAAAGCGAACAGTAGAATGAAGATTGCCATTTTAGGAACCAAGGGAATTCCTAATAATTACGGTGGATTTGAACAGTTTACCGAGTTTATTTCTGTCCGATTGGTTGAGCGAGGACACTCGATAACCGTATATAATCCACATTATCATGATTTCAAGGGAAATGATTTTAATGGAGTAAAAATCGTAAGAAAATACAGTCCAGAGAAATTAATTGGTGGAGCAGCCAATATAATCTTCGATTACCTCTGCTTAAAAGATGCCTTGAAAAAAGATTTTGATATTATTTATGAAGCTGGTTATCATAGTGTTGCTCTGTCGTATAAATGGTTAAGGGTTATTAAGAGGAAAAGGCCGATTATTCTTACAAACATGGATGGTCTCGAATGGAAGAGGTCCAAATGGAGTAAAATGGCTCGACAAATTATCAGGAAACTTGAGAAGATTGCAGTTGCTGAGTCTCCATATCTAATATCAGACAATCTAGGAATTCAAAAATATTTGGAGGATAAATTCAAGGCAAAATCCTTTTTTATACCCTATGGTGCCGATCCAATTGAGCAGTTTGATACTTCTTGTTTGACTGAGTATGAGGTAAAAGAAAAAAAATACTTCATTTTAGTTGCTCGTCTTGAACCCGAAAATAACATTGAACCGATAATCGAAGGTCACGTCCTTTCAAAATTAAAATTCCCTTTACTTATAGTCGGTAATTACAATACTGCGTTTGGGAAATACTTAAAAGAAACCTATGAGAACCCTTATGTGCGTTTTCTGGGAGGCATCTACAATAAAGTTCAACTTGACTCCATTAGACATTATTCAATAGCTTATTTCCATGGGCATTCCGTAGGAGGCACAAATCCATCATTGCTTGAGGCGATGGCTAGCCAGTGCTTTATCATTGCTCATAAAAACCCCTTCAATGAAAGTATTCTTGGAAATTCTGGGCTCTATTTTGATGATAAAAATGACGTCAAAAAAATAATTGAAAATATAGGTTCAGAGCGGAGTGAGGCAATGATAAAGGAAAATCTGAATAAAATCATAGAACTTTATAACTGGGATGCCATTGTAGCGCAACACGAAAACTTATTTTATTCCTTAGTGCCAAATGAGAGGCCTGAATAGTATCGGAGCCGTAAATAATTACTTGTGTTGCATCAGGATAGCTTCAGCCTTAAAGAAAGTATGTTTTTCGAGAATTATATATTCATTGCTGAGCATTTTTAAACTAGTCTCTCTTTCTTTGACTGAAAAGTGACTTTGCAATAGCCAGCAGTTGCCTGATGATTTTCTCTCATCAATAGAGGTCACCTTGTTTGTTTCGTTTCGGAAATAATAATTAAAATGCCAAGACAAGGGATCGGGTGCGTAAATGGGATAATGCTGTTTATTATTATTAATGACGAAAAGGCTGCATTCTCGGTATTGGTCTTTGGTAATTCGTGTGTAGTGTTTCTTAAAAAAAGTAAGATTGATTAATAATGAAACAAATAGAGCCGATGTCAACGTGTATTTTAAGGGCACACTTTTAAGCTTCTCCCATCCTAGCGATGTCAATAAAAACCACGCTGGCAGTACTACTATTGTGTATCTATCGTGTAAAATGGGCACACGAGCGATTGACCATAGATAAGGTACTGCGTAACTTATAATCATCCATAACATAAGAACGATAAATGAATTACTGTCTGATTTATTAAAAGTGAAATTTTTAAAGAAAAGCACAATTAAAAAAATAAATATGATTGTAGTAGCTGCGTCTTTTCCTGTATAATCATAAAAATACTCGGCAAGGAAATAGATCTTCGGTGCCTTGATCCAAAAACTGTTAACTTTAGAATCCGCAATTAAAGTTGGTATCCATGGAGAGAAAGCAAGTAGCACTAGGAGTCCTGTTATTATTCCAAAACGAGCAAGTTGATAGTTCTTGTCTTTAATTATCAGATAAATAAAAGTGAACCCTTGCGCACCAAAAATGAGTAACCCAAAGTAATGGGTATAAAGAAGTGCTACAGTACTCACAGCGTAGAGAAATAAATTTCGGGTTTTGGGATTCCTGCACGCTTTTATGAAGAACAAGTAAGACACTGATGACAATAAGAATGCCATTGAATAAAATCTTAACTCTTGAGAGTAAAAAATGTGAAAAAAATTTATAGCACAAAGAAAAGATGCAAATAAGCCAGCTTCTCTATTCTTAATTTCGCTTCCAAGAAAATAGATCACTACTATTGAGATAAGGCCAATGATAGCGCACGCTATTCTGCCAGTAATCTCATTATATGGAAAAAATCGAAAAACTGAATGAATAAATAAGAAGAAAAATGGAGGTTGGTCTGTTTTACAGTGCTCAATAATTGATTGGATTGAATTTTCGGGGGCTGTTGGAATTATCGAATACAGTTCATCCAGCCATAAACTCTGATAATCGATTTTGTATAACCGAAAAAAAGCACCAAGGATTACAATACCGAAAAGCAAATGATGTGGCCTGATCTGCTCAATGTTTTTTTTCAATGAAAAAAGAGTCACTTTCTGTGCATTTCATTTAACTTAAACCGTGTTTGTCATGTTCGAAAATCGTTGCATTTTAATTTTTCCTAACTATGATTGTGAAATCAAATTGATCATAATCGTGAAGCAAAGCGACATTTTTAGAAAAATTCTTTAGACAATGATCAAATATGAATAACGGATCTGCATAATACAAATACGATTGCTTGAATTCTTTGTCTGAGTAAAGCGTGAGAAAGTTAACCGAAAAGCCCATAATACTTTTGGCATTCAGCACATTAAGCGCAGATAAAATATGGGACAGCCATTCAGAATCGGTTGCTTCATATTTTACATTAAAGACTCCGCTGGCTACTGAATAATCGGCTGAAACTAAATCTGCCGGTGAATCGATTTTATACAATCGTACATTACTGTGTTGTCCAATTTTTTCAGTAGCTGCTGCCACCATATCAGGCAAAATATCATAGCCATTGTAGGTCACCTCATTAAAATTTTGAGACAACAGAAACTTATAAAATTCGCCTGTGCCGCAACCAAAATCATTCACAGAAAAATGTTCACGCTTTTGAAAAACTCTTGCAAGTTGCAAAAAGCGGATGATCTGAGCACGATCATTTTTCCAACCCACACCCCGCGATGAGTCCCCGAATTCTTTTAATCTTTCTGAGTAAAAATCAATGATTTCAGCGCTGGAGTATATCGGTTTATTTGGTGTAGACATTACGCACTATTGTTAAGGGTCTACTTTTTATCTCTAAAAACATTTTTGATAGGTATATTCCAAAAATTCCTAGCACAAGAAGAATCATACCACCCACCAACCATACGCTAGCCAGAATACTCGCCCAACCTTCTACATTGACCTCTAAAATTATTTTGTCATAAACAATGATACCAACATTTATCAGAGCGATCACAAACGATAAAATGCCTAATATAAAAGTGAGATACAGAGGTCGATGACTGAATGATGTAATCACTTCAACAGCTCGTTTAATTTTTTTCTTAAACGTAAAGGTGGAAACTCCTTTATACCCTTTGGTGGCAGCTACCGGAATCTGTCGAAACCCAGCTATAGCAAAGATGCTCCACAGATCAAGTTCTTTTTCTCGAAATTGCAGAAGTGAGTCGACATAATTTCGAGACATGATGCGGGCGGTCATGGTATCGGTTGGGTATTTTACTGAAGAAAGAGAGGAGAGCATTTTATAAAACAATCGACCGCTAAATCGCTCAAACCAACTGCCCTTTCTTTTGGTTTGGACCCCATACACTACGTCTACATCTCTTGCATTTTGAATCTTACTCCAAAATTCTTTTAATAACTCAGGCTCTTCTTCGAGATCACAATCAATCAAATACACAAAATCGCCCTCTGCAAATTGCAAGCCGGTCATTATGGCTTTTTGATGACCAAAATTTTTAGATAGTTCGATGATTTTGATATTGGGGTCATCATTTTGCAATTGAAGCGCGATTTGCAGCGAATCATCGGGTGAACCATCATCAACAAAAATAAATTCGTAAGGGAGGTTTAACAATTGAGTGACTGAAAGTGTCCGTTTATAAAATTCCGGTAAGTAGTTACGGGAATAATACATCGTAGTAACTATGCTAAGCTTCATCGCGTGCCTATTTTCATGTATCTGGATGCCATGGCACCAGTATTGAATAATAAATCGATTATGCTCACCCTATGATCAAACGGGGGGGAAAGCTGGGGATATTCAGGATATCCAGAATAATCCATCCATTCGATTTTTATGTTCTCTTGCACAAATAAATCTTCCTGAAGATAATTCTTAGCGGCTGGTCCTGAAACATAAATTTCTGCTCCTGTTTGCTTACACAAATTTACAAGACGTTCCGTGGGATTCCCGTTCAACTGATATGCGCTTGAATTAGTGATTTTAGTCTTGATGCCAACCAAATTGCAAATTAACCTTAGCATTGACTCGTTTACTTCACTCAAAAACACAGTATTAATATTTTGATAAAACAGCTCAAAAATTTTACAGTAATTATCAAAATGAGATGCTTTTGCGTAATTCGATTTAATGAGATTCCAATGTTTGACATTCCATTTTTGATCGCTGATTTCCGTTTCAGCGATTTTTTGCGAAAGCCTCTTTTGATACACGGGTATGGTAATCCATTTTAACCCCTCGGGCGTTTTTATTCTGTTGCGATTTCGCCAGTCATTTTTGGTGTATTGCACTTCATCATAAATGATAAACTCGTCTACGCTGGCAATAATATCAAAATACCCCCTCCAAGGAATGTAATTTGATTGGAGTATAGCAGTCTTTTTTGGTTTCAATAGATGTACCTAATTACGAGATCATTTGCCATGGACGCAAAATAACTACTTTTGGTTGTAAGTATGAGCCTGAAAAGAATATTTGATTGGTTAGTTGCATTATTTATTTTTTTAATCCCCGTCTCGCCTTTTGCGAGTGTAAGAGTTCAGATTCTTGCAATAGGGTTGGCAATCATTTTGAATGTGTTTTATGGTTTTAAAAGCAATTTCCTTTCCAAAACATGGGATATCGGAATATATCTTCTTGTGTTGATTTTCGGACTTCTTTATTCGGAAGACATTGACACGGGTATGCGCGTTTTAGAGACAAGTTTCAGTTTTATAGGAATTCCGATAATATTGAATAGCTATAAAGATTTTGGAATATCCAGATTAAAAAAACTTTTATACAGTTTTACTCTCGGACTATTTGTTGCATGTGTGTTATGCCTGATCAACGCCTTTGTTAGTTATTTTAAATCTGGAAGCCCCAATGTATTTTTCTTTTACGAACTCACTCGCATAATCGATTCGCATCCAACTTATTTAGCTTACTATCTAATTTTCTCGATTACTTTCTGTTTGTATCTGTTGGATCTTGAAAATGGTTTTCAACATGCATTTGTACTTTCATCGCTTGTTCTTTTTTTCTTTTTAATGCTCCTACTAACAGGCGGACAAACTACCTTTGTAAGCGTCTTGCTGGTGTTTTCTTTTTTTATCCTAAAGTTCTTCCTGGAAAAGAGAACAAAATCTCGCAAGTTGATTTTTGTATTAACATCGGCTATGACAGCATCAATGCTTGTCTTTAGCTCGTTCGACAATAATAATGAAAGGGAAAAACTAAATGATTCATGGGATCGAATGGTCGTATGGAAATCGGCATTAAAAGCCAGTTCAAATATTCTTTTAGGTGAAGGAACGGGTGATTACAAAATCGTCTTGAATGAATATTACAGAGCTCATGGAATGGAGGACTTCGCAAAAAATAATTTCAATTCGCACAATCAATTTGTCCAGATTCTTTTCGCTAACGGTATCCTTGGTTTGATTGCCTTACTTTTATTAATTGCTCGGCCTTTATTTTTGGCCTTTAAAAAAGATGACGCATTCGGAATACTTATTTTCTTTCCTTTCATAATTTATGGCATGACAGAAGTCTTCCTAGGCAGATATCAGGGGGTCGCATTTTTCTCTCTTGCGCATCAACTTCTCATTATTTATTATATGTCAATAAAATCAACTTTACCTCTACAAAGTGTATAATTTCTTTCAATATTTGCAGCTTATTACAGCATGAAAATAAAATGCCTAATCTCATTAAAATCTTGTTCTTTCTGGGCGATGTGTTTTTCCTGAACTTGTCGATCTTTCTGTCTACCGTCCTCACCACTGGCAATTCGGATGAAACCAACGCAAGCAACAAAGTCTATCTCTTTATTTTCAGCAATCTTGCTTGGCTTTTTTTGACAATGGTTTCCAACCCGTACAACTTAAGCAAAGGATGGTCGGTTTCTAAAGTTATTAAAAGTCAGCTTGCTTTCATTTTTATTCATTTGTTGGTTGTTGCAGCATTAATATTTTTTTTAAAGCGGAGCTACTCCACTTTACAAATCGGACTAATGTATTTGATTTTTGTCACTATGTTTTTTAGTTGGAAAATGGTCATTTATTATATGCGTAAAATTCTTACTCCTGCTGTATCTTTTAAAAACTACATTTTAGTTGGCAATAATTCTATTTCTAAAGAAATAAGAAAGTATTACCTCCTCAATCCACAATTGGGATACAAATTCAAAGGCTACTTTAGCATAGATGAGACGGAAGCATTAGTTGAAAAGATAAGAGTCTTCAGTGAAACAAATGAAATTCATGAAATCTATTGCTGTAGTTCTGGACAAGACTATTCCCTTAAGCAATTAATCAATTTGGGCCTTGATTCTTTAATTAGGGTAAAAATTGTTACTGATTTCAATGAGTCCTTGCAGCGTGCGATACAATTGGATAGATTCGATCGTGAACCAATTTCGAGTGTAACTATACCTATAGATGAATCAAGAAACCAATTTATAAAACGACTCTTTGATATTGTTTTCTCTTCCTTGTTTCTAATTTTCATAATGTCTTGGCTTCTGCCAATAATAGCGCTACTTATCAAGCTTGATTCTAAAGGACCGGTTTTTTTTCGTCAGCTGCGAAGTGGAAAGAACAACAGGCCGTTTAAATGTTTTAAGTTTAGAACTATGGTGATCAATAGCAAATCTGATACCCACCAAGCCTCTAAAAACGATACTCGAGTGACCAAATTGGGTGCTATTCTTAGGAAAACAAGTATAGACGAGCTGCCTCAATTTATTAATGTTTTTTTGGGTAATATGTCTATTGTGGGACCTCGACCACATATGTTGAAGCATACAGAAGAGTATAGAAAGCTTATTGAAGAATTTATGGGGAGGCACTACGTAAAACCCGGAATAACAGGATTGGCCCAATGCTTGGGATACCGTGGTGAAATCAGAGATATTACGGACATCCGAAACCGCGTCCGAATGGATCGATACTATATAGAAAATTGGTCCTTTTTTCTCGATCTAAAAGTTATTTACATAACGATTATTAGTTTGTTACGTGGAAGTGAAAAAGCTTACTAGTTTTTCTTTATTCAAAGTTCAACCACGTCATTTATTAAACTTAGGATACATAAAATATTTATAAGTAGTACTTTTGCCCACTTTACGTTAAAAAATGCCTTCAAAAATTGTATTAGTAACTGGTTCGGCAGGCTTCATTGGGTTTCACCTTTCACAAAAATTGCTTGCACAAAATTATGAAGTAGTTGGATTCGATAACCTGAATGATTACTACGAGGTTTCACTAAAAGAATCGAGGCTCACATTATTACAAAAACATCCATGCTTTAACTTCATCAATGGCGACCTGCAAAATCGTTCTCTTTTAAAAAAAACCTTCAATGATTTTAAATTTGACTATGTGATCCATCTTGCGGCCCAAGCTGGCGTGCGCTACTCCATTCAAAATCCATATGCCTATTTGGAAAGCAATATTCATGGATTCCTAAACATCTTGGAAGCTTGCCGTCACCGTATGCCGAATCATTTAGTATATGCCTCATCTAGTTCAGTGTATGGCGCCAATAAGCAAATGCCTTTTTCGGTACACCACAATGTGGATCACCCGATATCACTTTATGCGGCATCAAAAAAAACAAATGAATTGATGGCGCACACGTACTCAGCGCTATATAAAATACCTACAACAGGACTTCGTTTCTTTACTGTTTATGGGCCCTATGGCCGACCAGATATGGCAATATTTCTATTTACGAAAGCAATTCTTGAAGGGAAACCAATTGATGTGTATAACTACGGCAAAATGAAACGCGACTTCACGTACGTTGATGACATTGTAGAAGGCATCAAAAGGATTTTGTCAAATGTACCCTCTGGTAATGCAGAATGGAGCGGCAAGGATCCTGATCCGTCCAGTAGTTTTGCTCCGTATAAGCTGTACAACATAGGAAACAACGAGCCGATAGAACTTTTGCATTTTATCGAAACAATTGAACTAAAATTAGGGATGAGGGCCAAAAAAAATTTTTTACCAATGCAAGATGGTGATGTCCCCGAAACGTTCGCTGACGTGGATGATTTGATCAATAGTGTCGGCTTCAGGCCGTCCACACCGATTGAAGTGGGGATTGGAAAATTCATTGACTGGTATTTGGATTATTATAAAATAAAGAAATAAATCACTATTGTCCGAAATAAATTTTGAAAAGAGCACGATCATAGGAGCATGAAAAAGCCCTTCCTTTTGTAGTAGGTTTAACAATCAACTAAAACTAAATGATAAAAAGTAGGCACTTTTTCGGCCAATCGGTTTTAGGACAGTTTTGATTGAACTAATCGATTCTAGTGTTGTTTTTAAGCATTACGACCGACATAATCAGTTACTATAAGGCGTTTCAAACGCGCGATCATTTGGTGACCGTTCTCTTTGGAGTATTCATCCATTGTTCCTCCTTACAGGAAGTCTGTGGGAGATAATTGGATAAAGGGAAAGTTTGAGCATTTTGGACTGCACAGCTTCCCTCATCGTAGTAAATTGAGTGACTCCAACCGGAAGCGGGCCATAAAATTTCAATTGTAAATTGAGGAATCAGGTAAATGCCAGAATCGGTTCTTCAATTATTTTTTTTACAGACTAATTTTTTTAATGCACCCCAAGAAACTGAGTGTTTTTTTGGAATAGAATAAATTAGATAGATTTTATGCTGGGAATTGGTCCTTTTATTTTGGTATTAAGATTATGATCCAAAATGCCGTTTAGAATGGGAAAATCAAAAAAGCTTGTTAATTCTCAAGACTCAACCAAGAACTAGCCAAAAGGAAATTTTATATTTGGTAAAATCTAGACCATCAAAGATCTAATGCCGAAAATCAGCGCTATAATAATCACCTATAACGAAGAGAAGAGCATCTCCAGATGTATTGACTCACTAAAACAAGTGGCCGATGAGATTGTGGTGGTTGATTCGTATTCCAAGGATTTTACTAAAAAGATTTGCGAGGAAAGAGGTGTAAGGTTCATCGAACACGTTTTCAATGGTCACATTGAGCAAAAGAATTTTGCTTTGGCCCAAGCTAGATTTGAAAATGTGATTTCTTTGGATGCAGATGAATATTTATCAGATGAATTAATTCAATCCATTGCAACGGTAAAAAAGACCTGGCCCTACGATGCCTACCAAATGAATCGGCTATCAACTTATGGAAAAAAGTGGATAAAAAGGGGCAATTGGTATCCCGACAAAAAAGTCAGGCTGTGGAATAAGAATTTAGGGATGTGGGGGGGAAAAAACCCGCATGACCAAGTGATATTAAAAAGAGGAGTGAAGCTCTTTCACCTTAACGGTGATATACTTCACCAAGCTTACGAAGATTCTGCAGAAACGCTTCAAAAAGTCCAGTCTTATTCCGATATCTATGCAAAGCAAAACGCGGGACACGAATCAAGCTCCGTTCTAAAAATCATTTTCCGGGCAAGTTTCACTTTTTTTAAAAGCTATATTATTAAGAAGGGAATCTTTGATGGTTTCGAGGGCTTGATGGTGGCGATGGCTGAAGCAAATCATACTTTTTACAAATACGCAAAATTATACGAAGCCAATCGAAAGCATGTTTCAAAAACCAGAAAAATCCTTGATGAGCCTACTGTGGACCCTAAAACAGAACAACCTCCGCATCTCTCGGGTTTACCAAAAATGAATTGATGAGATTTTGAACGGTGCGGTTATCCTTTCCTGCCTTTACAAAATTTCGTGCCGACTCGAAGTCACTAATTTTTTCTTGTTTATCGAAAAACCCAAAGCCAAGATAATTTCCGCTCTCCAAGAGCACGAGCGAATTTTCATGCGTGGTTCTCCCTCGCCCAATGATCGCCAAAGAATTCCCTTGTTCGTAAAATGAATCAACAGCCTTCTGTGCTCGTTTGTTGTATTTTTTCACCGATTCAATCCCCTGGCACGCACCATGGCACGTGCCCGATTGAAAACTAAAGCAAAGTCCTTTAGCAATTTGAAGCCCGCTGAGTTTGGGGCATAGGTCAAACTCTCTTACTTTCTCCCACCAAAAATTCCAAGCATCGCCTTTCGAACTGAAAGTGATTAGTGGCTGAGTCCCTTTGCTCACTGTGTTCACACAAAAGCGCAGGTAACCGTTTCGATCTTCGTAATCGTAGACGCCCCACTCTTCCGCTTTGAATTTCTGTGCAAGGTTATACTTCGGCCATAGTCTGCGGATTTCTTGCGATTCAAAAATAAGGGCGATCAATTCCGTGCCAGTAAGTTCGAAAGTGATGCGATGAATTTCGTTTCGAATATTTGACCGGCTCCATTCGCGTGCCTCACCCGTGAAATGACCGGCAATCCTTTTTTTAATGTTGATTGCTTTGCCTACATAAATCACTTGTCCGTGTGCATCGAGAAAATAATATACACCTGCCTTAGCAGGTAGCATTTCAAATTCTTCTTTAGGCAGATTTGGCGGCAAAATGGTTTCGCCCGAATTTCTCTTCAGCGCTTTCTCGATTGCGCCTAAGTTGTCGCGCTTAAGCAGCTGATCAAAAATCTTTGCCGTGGCAAATGCATCGCCACTTGCGCGGTGACGATCGTGAATTTTTATTCCTAGGCTTTCGGCCAATCTTCCCAACCCGTATGAATGGAGGCCTGGAATAATTTTTCTGGCCAACCGCACGGTACAAAGCTTCCTGGTGTTCCACGAAATACCAACATCCTCGAATTCTTTTTTTAGAAAACTGTAATCGAAGTGAGCATTGTGCGCTACAAATACTCGGCCCTCAAGCCAGCCATGCACTTCCTTGGCGATATTAGCGAAAGCGGGCGCTTCCTTCACCATTTCATAATTGATTCCTGTGAGGCCAGTGATGAAATAGGGAATTGTTCTTCCAGGATTGATTAACGATCGATAATGATCAGTAATGTTGTGGCCATCGTGATGATAAATTGCGATTTCCGTAATACGGTGATGGGCTGCATAGCCCCCGGTCGTCTCGATGTCAACAATGGCGTACACTTATACCCTCCCCAAATATTTATTCCACAAGAATACGAAAAATCGTCAACTGAGATTTCCGATTTTTCAACTACCTATTTTACAGGTTACCGTAAAATACGCCCGTTGAACCGGCCGGGTCAAATTTATTCGGTGCCTTTTCCGTTGCTATATACGGAACCAAATAAATCCTTATGACACACAAAAATCTTTTGTTAGCAATGTCTTTAGTGGCGATAGCAAGTGCATGCGATTTGCGCAGATCGGAAATGTCAAAACTTAATCACCAAGTGGATTCTTTAAAGGTGGAGTTGGAAAATAATGCTAAAATTTCCCAAGCTCTTCAGGATGTTGGCGCCATGATTGATTCAATTGATCAGAATCGGCATGTGCTGCATACACGAATGGTGGAAGGGACCTCACTTGATGATTTCAAAAGCAGCATGCGCGACATTAATCTTTACGTAAAGGAAACAGAAAAGAAAATCAATGCGCTCGAAAATAGATTGAGTACGGCAACAACTTCGCGCAGGCAATACGCTCTTTCGCTAAAAAAAATGAAGGAGGAATTGGATGTACGGAATCATGAGCTCACAGCATTGCAGGAAAAAGTCTCAGAGTATCAAAATGAGAACAGCAACCTTGTTCATACGGTAGATCTTCAACGAGCTGAGATTGAAGACAAACTCGCGCAGATCGAATCAAAGAAAGTCGAAACTGCCAAGCTTGAAGAGCAAGTCAGTCAATTGATCACACAGTCAAAAGTAGACCAGGCTGAATTCTATTTTATCAAAGGAGAAATCCTTGAAGAAACAGCGAGACGCACAAAGTTAGCCCCGCGTAAAAAGAGGAATACCAATAAGCAAGCGCTGGATATGTATCAGTTGGCCGTTGTGTGTGGCAAAGAGGAGGCTGTCGCTAAAGTGGCTGAATTGAAAAAGAAAATCTGAATTAATAAAGACGCCATGAAAAAAGGGGGGACAGCGAGTCCCCTTTTTTCTTTGTGCGTCAGGCATGTTTACTGGCTATAGGGTGGAAGTCCCGAATGAGCGTTGTAGTACGTATCATTAGCTAAGAGCAAGGGTGTCGCGGGCGACTGCGAATCTGAAGGAAGCTTAAGGCAAATCTTCGGGCTTACGAA